>NZ_JBHVZE010000002.1:360170-924153 GCF_042880135.1 Cellulomonas sp. NPDC058312
GGGCTCCCCCCGCAGCGGGCGGGGCCCCTGACCGTCCCGAGGCCGACCCGCCCCACCGAGGCCGGGGCCATCGCCACGGCGCAGGCCGGCGTCGTCCCGCCACGGCCGATGACGCACGACCTGCTGCGGGACGTCCTCGCGGCGGTGCACGTCGCCGTGCGCCGGGTCGAGATCACCGAGCTCGTCGGGGGCGTGTTCCACGCGGCGCTGGTGCTGGGGGACGGGACCCGGGTGGACGCGCGGGCGTCGGACGCCATCGCCCTCGCGGTGCGGGTCGGCTGCAAGGTGATGTGCGCCACGGACGTCCTGGCCGAGGTCGGCCTGGAGGCGGCGCCGGTGAGCGTGGAGGAGGCCGCCGGCACCGGCGCCGGGGTCGCGGACCCGGACGAGCAGGTGGCGCAGTTCCGCGAGTTCCTGGACCACGTGGAGCCCGTCGACTTCGAGCGCGGGGAGCCGGGCGAGCGGCCGTGACCGCGGCCGCCGGGACCCCTAGGTTCAACTTCAAGTCGAAGGTAAGACACGCCGTGCGCGACACGCCGGGAACCGCGGGCGCGGCGGTCGTTGACCGGCCCTGGTGGCGGCCCTAGCGTTGCCCTCAGAACACCGCACGATGTGTGGACCGCGACCGCCGGACCGGCGAGGGCGGACGCGACGACTGGAGGACCCCGTGACCGGCACCGAGCAGGCAGCAGACGCTGCCGGCGGCGTTCCCCAGCGTGCCCAGGGCCTGCTGTTCGGCGACGACCTGCCGGACCTGGACGTCACCACCGGCTACCGCGGCCCCACCGCGTGCCGTGCGGCCGGCATCACCTACCGCCAGCTCGACTACTGGGCCCGCACCGGCCTGGTCGAGGCGTCGGTCCGCCCCGCCACCGGGTCCGGCACGCAGCGGCTCTACTCGTTCCGCGACATCCTCGTGCTCAAGGTCGTCAAGCGCCTGCTCGACACCGGCGTCTCCCTGCAGCAGATCCGCGCCGCCGTCGGCCACCTGCGCGAGCGCGGCGTCGAGGACCTCGCCCAGATCACGCTGATGTCCGACGGTGCGAGCGTGTACGAGTGCACCTCGGCCGACGAGGTCATCGACCTGGTCCAGGGCGGGCAGGGCGTGTTCGGCATCGCGGTCGGTCGCGTCTGGCGCGAGGTCGAGGGCACGCTGGCGCAGCTGCCCACCGAGCGCGCCGAGGACGACGCCCCGGTCGGCACCGGCCACGACGAGCTCGCGGCGCGCCGCAAGGCCCGCACCGCCGGCTGACCCGCACGACTCCCAGGCCCGGACCCCGCTGCTGCGAGCTCCGGGCCTGCGTCGTCCTGCCACCGGTCCGCACACGCGCTCGCCCGCGCGTCCGCCCGCGCGCCGAGTCAGGACCGTCGCCCCGAGACAGGGCGACCGGGCGTCCTGTCTCGGCGCGACGGTCCTGACTCGGCGCAGGATGGCGGGCGCCGGCGGCACGGGATGGCGGGGGCCGGCGGCGGGTGCAGGCCCGCGAGCCCGGGTGGCGTGGGCGACGGCCCGGGGTCAGCGCGGGGCGCGCAGCGCGCGGTCGAGGAGCTCGTCGAACGTCGACGCCAGCTCCCGCGCCCCCGCGCCCGGCCAGGCGTGCACCGGCTGCGCGGCGCCCTGCGCCTGCTGGAGGGCCGCGCGCTCGGGGACGAACGGCGTCAGCACCAGCGGCCCGTACAGCCCGCGGAGCTCCTCGAGCCGGAACGCCTGCTCGACCGACCGCGCCTTGACGCGGTTGACCACCACGCCGAGCGGCTGGAGCTGGCCGGCGGGCCCGCGGCGCAGCTCGTCGATGGTGCGCATCGCGCGGCCGACGGCGGTCACGGAGAACAGGCCCGGCTCGGTCACCACGACGGCGCGGTCGCAGGCGGTCAGCCCGGTGCGGGTGAGCCCGCCGAGGGACGGCGGGCAGTCGACGAGCACGAGGTCGTAGTCGTGCACCCAGGCCAGGGCGAACCGCAGCCGGTCGACGTCCGCGACGGCCCCGTCGTAGGCGTCGTGCCGCGAGGACGCGGCGGACCCGACCAGGACGTCCAGCCCGGACTCGGCCCACGCGCTCGGGGCGGTGGCGGCGGCGAGGGTCTCGGCGGTGGGGGAGTCGAGCAGCCCGGCCACGTCGCTCGCGGCGGGCGCGGTGGCGAGGGCGAGGGTGCTGTCGCCCTGCGGGTCGAGGTCGACGACGAGCGTCCGCAGACCCCGTTCGAGCGCGGCCGAGGCGAGCCCGAGGGTCACCGACGTCTTCCCCACGCCGCCCTTGAGCGAGCACACTCCCAGCACCAGCACGCGGACACGGTAGCCGGACCAGGCCGTTCAGGGGAATCCGGCGTCGACCCGCGGTCGGCTCCCGGGTCGACGGACGCCGCCCCGCGGGGTGATGCTGGCGGCATGAGCGACCCGATGACCCTCACCCTGGGCGGCCACGCCTGCATCCGGTTCGAGCGGGACGGGCGCCGGCTCGTCGTGGACCCGGGGTCGTTCAGCGACCTCGCGCTGCTGGACGACGCCGACGCCGTGCTGGTCACCCACGAGCACCCGGACCACGTCGACCCCGCAGCGCTGGTCGCTGCCCTGGGCAGGCGCGACCGGCTGCAGGTGTGGGCGCCGGCGGGGGTCGTCGACCAGCTGGTGGCGGCCGGCGCTCCCGCGGAGCGGCTGCACGCGGCCGCCGACGGGGACGCGTTCACCGCGGCCGGGTTCGACGTCCGGGCGGTCGGCGAGGCGCACGCCGTGATCCACCCGGACCTGCCGCCTGTCACGAACGTGGCGTACCTGGTCGACGGCACGGTGCTGCACCCGGGCGACTCGTTCACGCTCCCGCCGGCGGGCGTCGAGGTCGACCTGCTGCTGGTCCCGGTGAGCGCGCCCTGGCTGCGCCTCGCCGACGCGATCGACTACGTGCGGGCCGTCGGGCCGCGGGTGGCGTCGCCGATCCACGACGCGATCCTCAGCGACACGGGCAAGGCCCTGTGCGACCGGCTGGTCTCAGGGCTCGGCGGCGCGCAGGAGTACCGGCGGCTGACGCCGGGCGAGCCGGTCGCGTACACCGCGGTCTGACGGGAGCGGTCGTGCTGCTCAGCGCGGGCCGGTGGTCCCGCGGCGGACCAGCGCCGTGGGCAGCCGGACGTGCGGGTCCGGCGTGGGGGAGCCGTCGAGCAGGGCGACGAGCATCTGGATCGCGGCGGCGCCCATCTGCTGGATCGGCTGGTGGACGGTCGTGAGCGGCGGCTCGGTCATCGCGGACTCGGGGATGTTGTCGAACCCGATCACCGACAGGTCCCCGGGGACGTCGAGGCCGGCGTCGCGGGCGACCTCGAGCGTCGCGATGGCGGACAGGTCGTTGGCGGCGAAGATCGCCGTCGGCCGGTCGGGCAGCTCGAGCAGCTCGCGCACCGGCTCGCGGGTCGACTCCTTGCGGTAGTCGCCGGCGCGGACCAGCTGCTCGTCCACGGGGACACCGGCGGCGGCCATCGCCTCGCGGAAGCCCTGCTCGCGCAGCCGGGACGACTCGAGGTCGGCGCGTCCGCCGACGAACGCGATCCGGGTGTGGCCGAGCTCCAGCAGGTGCCGGGTGCCCAGGACGGCGCCGGCGAGGTTGTCGGAGTCGACGGTGGGGAGGCCGGTCGGGCCGGTGTGCGGGTCGATCGCCACGACGGGGACGCCGGCGTCGGCGTCCACGACCGTTGGCGTGACCAGGACGGCGCCGTCGATCAGCGTCCCGCTGAGGCGCGACAGGTAGCGGCGCTCCCAGCCGGCGCCGCGCCCCTGCAGTCCGCCGGTGTAGGCGAGCAGCTCGTAGCCGGTGTCGGCGAGGGCGGTGGCGGCGCCCTTGAGGATCTCGGCGCTGAACGGCTCGAACTCCGCCACGAGGATGCCGATCACGTGCGTCCGGTGCGAGCGCAGCGACCGGGCGACCAGGCTCGACTCGTACCCGAGGTCGTCGATGACCTCCTGGACCCGCGAGGAGGTGGACTGCGCCACCCCGTACCGTCCGTTGATGACCTTCGAGACGGTCGCCACGGAGACACCCGCGGTCCGCGCCACGTCGGAGATGGTCACTCGCTGCCCCATGCGGAGGATCGTAGCGCGCCGAAACCGTTATCGATAACGTTTCACACCGCGCGTGGCGGGCGGATGTGGCGCCGATCTGCGCGCACGACGCCCCCGACGCGTCGGTGAGCCCGCTCGCGCCGCCCGAGCCCGCCCCGTAGCCTCCGAGGTCGGACGGCGGAAGAAGGTGGTCGGGCAGATGTTCGGACGACGGAGGTCGGACGCGCCGACGCAGGGTGACGCAGCGCGCGCGGGTCGGGTGACCCGGGGCGTCGACGACCCCCGCGACACCTCGGCCGGTGCGCTCTGGGCCGACGGGTTCGGCCGCGTGGGCACCCGGTCGGTGCAGGCGCTCGCGCTGCTGGCCCTGGTCACGGTGCTGGTGTTCGCGGTGACGCAGCTGACGCTGGTCGTGATCCCCGTGCTCATCGCCCTGGTGCTCGCCAGCGCCATCCACCCGCTGGTCTCGTGGCTTCGCCGGCACCGGCTGCCGTCGATCCTCGCGACGTGGATCGCCCTGATCGCGATCGTCGGGGTGCTCGGCGGCGTGCTCACCGCGGTGGTCTACGCCGTCGTGCACCAGTGGGACGACCTCGCGGACCAGGCCGTCGCCGGGTTCGGCGAGCTGCAGGACTCGCTGGACGGCCTGCCGTTCGAGGTCTCCGAGCAGCAGCTCACCGACCTGCAGTCGTCGGTCGGCGACTTCCTCACCAGCAGCAGCTTCGGCTCCAGCGCGATCGCCGGGTTCTCCGCGGGGGCGAACTTCGTCACCGGTCTCGTCCTGATGATCGTGGTGCTGTTCTTCTTCCTCAAGGACGGTCCGCGGATCTGGGAGTTCCTGCTCCGCCCGTTCGAGGGCGCGCACTACGAGCGCGGCAAGCGGGTCGGCGCGAAGACGGTCAGCACGATGGGCGGCTACGTCCGCGGCACCGCGATCGTCGCGGCCGTCGACGCGATCGGCATCGGCATCGGCCTCGCGGTGATGGGCGTGCCGCTGGCCATCCCGCTGGCGGTGCTCGTGTTCCTGCTGGCGTTCATCCCGCTGGTGGGGGCGACCCTGGCCGGCGTGCTCGCCGCGCTCGTCACCCTGGTCGCCAACGGACCCGTCGACGCGCTGATCGTCGTCGGCATCGTGATCGCGGTGAACCAGCTCGAGGGCAACTTCCTGCAGCCGGTCGTGATGGCCCGCTCGCTCGCGCTGCACCCGCTCGTCATCCTGGTCGCCCTGACCGTCGGCACCGTGCTCGCCGGGATCACCGGCGCGGTGCTGGCGGTGCCGATCGCCGCGTCCGTGTGGGGCGCGATGACCGTCTGGAACGGCCCGCACGAGGCCGCGCGGCCCGTGCAGCAGAAGCGGCGCGAGGCCGTCGAGGGACGCTGACGAGGTCGGTGGACGCGGCGATCAGGCCGAGGTCCGCCACACCGAGACGTGCGACGTGCTCTCGGCGGTGAACGGCGCCGCCGTGAAGTCCGCGTACCGCTCGGTCGGCGCCATCCCGGCGATCCGGGCCATCAGGTCCAGCTCGGCGGGCCACACGTACCGGTGCGGGGACCGGCCGGTCGACGTCGAGCCGTCGGCCTCGACCGTGTAGTGGTGCGACACCAGCCGCTGCCGGACGACGTCGTACCGGTCGAACCCGAGGTGGTCGTCGCTCACGTCGAACGGCAGCGCGACCTCCCCGGGTGGCAGCCGCCGCAGCTGCGGGACGAACACCTCGACGACGAACGCGCCGCCCGGCTCCAGGTGCCGGGCCGCGTTCAGGAAGCACGCCACCTGCTCGTCCTGCGACAGCAGGTTCGTGATGCCGTTGAAGACCAGGTAGACCAGCCGGAACCGGCCCGGCGCGGTCGCCGTCGCCATGTCGCCCAGCGTGACCGGCACCGCGTCGCCGCCGGGTTTCGCGGCGAGCCGCGCGGCCATCGGCGCGGACAGCTCGATGCCGTGCACGGGCACGCCCCGCGCGGCGAGCGGCAGGGCGACCCGCCCGGTGCCGACCGCCAGCTCCAGCGCCGCACCGCCGCCCGCCCGCTCCGCGAGGAAGTCGACCGCCGGGCCCAGGACCTCGGGCGCGAACATCGCCGCGCTCGACGCGTCGTACCGGGCCGCGACCTCCGCCGTCCAGATGGTGTCCGTCATGGCCCCGACCGTCGCACCCGGGGCGCGCGGGGCGCCACCGGAATAGCCGTCGTCCGCCGGGACGTGTTGAGTAGGGTCCTGACCGCCGACGACGCCGGAAGGACACACCCGCATGGACGTGCACCAGCTCGCGCAGGACCAGATCGCCGCCGCGCACGAGGACCCGCACGGGCGCAGCGCCCACCTCGTCGTGCACGACGGGCCGCTGCGGCAGACCGTCATCGCCCTGACCAAGGGCACCCGCCTCGCGGAGCACAACAGCCCGCCCGCGGGGAGCATCCTCGTGCTGCGCGGCACGGTCGCGGTCAGCACGGCCGACCAGGTCGACACCCTGCCGACCGGGTTCCTCACCGCGGTGACGCACGACCGGCACGGCGTCGAGGCCCTCAGCGACGCGGCGATCCTGCTCACCACCGTGACCAGCCAGGGGGACCCCACGCACCCGTGACCTCGGCCGGGCGGGCTCGGGCCGCGAGCAGCGCGCCGAGGGCGGTGCACGCACGGGGAACCCGGTCCGCCCGGGGTGTCGATCCGGGGCTTCCCCGTTCGACTCCGGGGTGAGAGGGTCCGGACGGGACCCGCCCGACGCACCAGGAGGCACACCGTGAAGTACATGCTCATCATGCGGTCCAGCGAGGCGTGGAACCCGGAGGAGGCCGCGGGCCTCACGTTCGACGACATCCTCGAGTCGATGGGCCGGTTCAACGACGAGATGATCTCGGCCGGCGTGCTGGTCGCCGCGGAGGGGCTGGACGACGCCGCCGAGGGGGTCGTCGTCGACTACTCGTCCACGCCCCCCGTGGTCACCGACGGCCCGTACGGCGAGGTCAAGGAGCTGTTCGGCGGGTTCTGGATCCTCGACGTCGCGTCGAAGGAGGAGGCCGTCGAGTGGGCGAAGCGCGCGCCGCTGGCCGGTCCCGGGATCAAGACGGAGATCCGCCGGGTGCCGAGCATCGACGAGTTCCCGCAGGACAACGTGTGGATCCAGAAGGAGCGGGCGTGGCGCGAGGCGACGGGCCAGCTCTGACGACCCCGACCGACGCGGGGACGGGCCGCGCCGCGGTCGAGGCGGTCTGGCGGATGCACTCCGCCCGGATCGTCGCGACCCTGGCGCGGTCCACCGGGGAGCTCGCGCTCGCCGAGGACGTCGCGCAGGAGGCGCTGGCCGAGGCGCTGGTCACCTGGCCGCGCACGGGTGCCCCCGCCAACCCCGCCGGGTGGCTGGTGACCACGGGTCGACGTCGGGCGGTCGACGCGTTCCGGCGCCGCGCGGCGCTCGACGACCGGTACGCGGCGCTCGCCCGCGACCTCGACCCGGGCGGGCCCGCGGTCCCGGGCCCCGAGGAGGCGTGGGACCCGGACCGCGTGGACGACGACGTGCTCGCCCTGATGTTCGTCGCGTGCCACCCGGTGCTGTCCCGCGAGGCGCAGGTCGCGCTCACGCTGCGGGTGGTCGGCGGGCTGACCAGCGACGAGATCGCCCGCGCGTTCCTGGTGCCCACGGCGACGGTGCAGGCGCGGATCACCCGCGCGAAGAAGACGCTCGCCGCGGCACGGGTGCCGTTCGCCGTGCCCGAGCCGCACGAGCGCGCCGAGCGCCTGGGTCCGGTGCTCAGCGTCGTCTACGTCGTGTTCACCGAGGGGTCGACCGCGACCTCCGGCGACGACTGGATCCGCCAGGACCTCGCCCACGAGGCGGTGCGGCTGGCCCGGGTGCTCGCGCGGCTCCAACCCACCGAGCCCGAGGTCCTGGGGCTGCTCGCGCTGCTCGAGCTCACCGCCGCCCGGTTCCCGGCGCGCACCGCCGCCGACGGCAGCCCGGTGCTGCTGGACGAGCAGGACCGGCAGCGGTGGGACCGCGCGGCCGTGCGGCGTGGCCGTGCGGCGCTGGCGGCGGCGGGGGCCGTCGGGCGGGGGCTCGGCGCGTACGGGCTGCAGGCCGCGATCGCCGAGTGCCACGCGGTCGCGCCGTCGGTCGCCGCCACCGACTGGGAGCGCGTGGTGCTGCTCTACGAAACGCTCGGCCGGCTCGCGCCGTCACCGGTCGTCGACCTCAACCGCGCCGTCGCGCTCGCCCAGGCCCGCGGCCCCGCCGCCGCGCTGCCGGTGGTGGACGCCCTGGTCGCGGACGGCGCGCTCGCCGGGTCGCACCTGCTGCCGAGCGTCCGCGGCGAGCTGCTGCGCCGCCTCGGGCGGGACGCCGAGGCCCGGGCCGAGACCGAGCGCGCGGTGGCGCTGTGCGGGAACGCGGCCGAGCGCGCGGTCCTGCTGCGGCGGCTGGCGACGATCACCGAGGACCACCGTGCGGGTTGACCTGGTCGCGGAGCTGGTCGGGCCCGGTGCGCGCGTCGACGCCGAGACGTCCGGCGACGGCGGTGCCCGGACGTGGTGGGTGACGACCGCGAGCGGCGCACCGCTGGTGCTCAAGGTGGCGGACGCGTCCGGGCCGGCGCTGCTGCGCTCCACCCGGGTCCAGGAGCGCGCCGCGAGCCTGGGGGTGCCGGTGCCACGGGTGGTGGGGGCGGGCGTCCGCGGCGACCGGCAGCACCTCGTGATGGAGCGGGTCGCGGGTCGCCCCTGGCACGAGGTCGCGCCGACCCTCGACCCGGCGGACCGGGCCGGGGTGCTCGACGAGCTCGCCGAGGTGCTCGTGCGGCTGCGGGGAGCGTCGTCGCCCGCGTTCGGCGACCTGGCCGACGACGCCACCAGCCCCCGCGCCCCGGCGCGCAGCGAGCTCGCGGCGATACGTGCCCGGACTCGCGCACGCATCGCCGACCCCACCCGGGCGGCGCTCGCCGACGCCGTGCTCACCGCGCACGCGGCCGCGTTCCGGGGCACGGCAGCGGTGCTCGTGCACGGCGACCTGCACCACGCGAACGTCCTCGTGCGGCCCGGGCCACGCGGGTGGCGGCTCGCCGCCGTCCTCGACTGGGACAGCGCGTGGGCGGGACCCGCCGACGCCGACACCGCCCGTGCCGCGCTGTGGGACCACATGCCCGGCGACCCGGAGCCCGTCGGCGTGCGCGCGGCGGTCCAGCAGGTGCTCTGGTGCCTGGAGCACGAGGGGAGCACGCCACGGCACCGGGCCGACACCGCCCGGCTCCTGCACCACCTCGGCGTCGGGGCCGCGGGCTGAGCGGGACCCCGTCGCCGACGCGCTCAGCCGCCGACCCGGCCGAGCGCCCGACCCCACCGGTCGCGGACCGCGCCGGCCCGCGCCAGCACCCGGTCGCCCGCGAGCCGCCACGGCCCCTGCTGCGGCCAGTGCAGCACCACGGACCGCCAGCCGCGCGCGACGCGGCGCAGCATCCCGCGCCGCGAGTCGAACGGCCGGGACGAGATCGACACCGCGAGCCCCTCGTCGTACCGGATCGCGCCGGGGCGCAGGTGGAAGCTCAGGTCGAGGTCGTCGTGGACGTCGGCGTCCCGGTGCACGTGCAGGCGCACCTCGCGCCATGCCGCCGCCCGGACCGCGAACGCCGACCCGAACACCGGCGGCCCGCCCAGCGCCATGCCGGCGAGCAGGAAGTACGCCTGCATGTAGCACAGCTGCGCGAGCCGGGCGGAGGGCCGGCCCAGACCCCGGAACCGTCCCGGCCCGGTGACCGCGTCGCAGGACGGATCGGCGACCAGCAGCTCCTCGACCCGCGCCAGCCACCCCGGCGGCAGCACCGTGTCGGCGTCCACCCGGGCGATCACGTCGCCGGTCGCGGCGTCGTAGCCGGCCGCGGCCGCCGGCCAGATGCCCACCTCGGACTCGTGGACCACCCGTGCACCCGCCGCCGCGGCGATCCTCGCCGTCGCGTCGGTGCTGCCGTTGTCCACGACCACCACCTCGTCCGGCGGGCGGGTCTGGGCCGCGACCGAGGCCAGGCAGCGGGGGAGCCGGTCGACCTCGTCCCGCGCGGGGATCACTAGGGTCAGGCGCAGCGGGGTCACGCGGGCCGCGGACGGTCGGGGGAGTGCACCCGTCCATCGGCTCACGGGGGCGGCAGCGGCGCAACCGGGGCCGCGGTCCCGTCGCACGCCCGCCTGACCGAGCGGGTGATTTCCGGTCGCCCCGGCTGCTGACACGTCACCGAGCGCGTACGGTCGCCACGCCCGCGCCACCACGGCGCGCGGGGCCGGCTCGCACGGCCGCCGCAGGGCATCCCGCGCGAGCGGTCCCACGAGGATGGAGTGGTCGCCGATGTGGCTCGGGCTCGCCGCCGCCGCCGTGCTGCTGTGCACCGGGCTCGTGCACCGTCGCGCCGCGGCGCAGGACCGCGACGCGCGCCGGGTGCAGGCGTGGTTCGTCCGCGCGGGGACCGCCCTGGGGACGGGACTCGCCGCCGAGGCGGCCCTCGCTCTGGCACCGCCCGCCGGCCACGGGGCCGGCTTCACCGTGGGGGCGCTCCTCGGCTGCGGGTTCGCGTACCAGGGGCTGGTGCTGTGGAACCGGAACGGCACCGCGATGTCCGACCCGAGCGACTGGCTCAACGGCGTCAGCGGGGTGCTGGGCGCGCTCGCGGTCGGGTTCCTCGTGGTGGACCAGGTCCCCGGGGTGGACGCCCCGGCGCCGGTGACGCTCGCCGGCGGACTCGTCCGGGTCGCGGTGCTCACGGTGCTGCTCGGCACCGCGGGGACGGTCGCGGCCATCGCCGACCTGCGTCGGGAACCGCGCGCCGTCGCGCTGGCCGTGGCCACCGCGGTCCTGCTCGCCGTCGAGGTGGTGCTGCTGGTTCTCGCCGTGCGCACCGGCGCGCAGGCGCCCGCCACCGGCGTCCTGGGTGCCGCGTGGGCCGGGTTCGCCGTGCTGGTCGCGACGACCGGCCGCCCCGCGCCCGCGCCCGTGGCGACCCACGACGCGACACCGCAGGCGACCACCTGGGGCTCGGTGGTGGTCATCGTGGCGGGCGCCGTGGTCCTCCTGCTGTGCCTGCTGCTGCCCCGCGAGTCCCCGACCGCAGCCGTGCTCGCGACCGCAGCCGTGCTCGGCGGCTCGCTGCGGGTCTCGCGGCTGGTGCGCGACCTGGAGGCGCTCGCGACCTCGCGTGCCGAGGCGCGGACCGACACCCTGACCGGCGTCGCCAACCGGCGGGCCCTGCTCGAGGCCGTGGACGCGGGGACCGCGCGACCGGACGGCGCCGCGCTGCTCGTCATCGACCTCGACCGGTTCAAGGAGATCAACGACCGCTACGGGCACGCCACCGGCGACCGGGTGGTGCAGGTGGTGGCCGCGCGGGTGGCAGCCGTCACGGCCGGGCACGGGCTGCTGGCCCGGCTGGGCGGCGACGAGTTCGCGGTCGTGCTCGACGACGCCGACCCGGAGCGGGCCGTCGCCGTCGGCGACCTGGTCTGCGCCGCGGTCGCCGACCCGCTCGACGTCGACGGTCTGGCCCTGGTCGTCGAGGCCAGCGTCGGAGTGGCGAGCACGCGGCTCGGACCGGCGGACCGTGGGGACCTGCTGCGCCGCGCGGACGCCGCCATGTACGCGGCGAAGCGGTCCGGCGGCGGCGTGCGCGTCCACGACGCGCAGGCCGACGCACGGGTCCGGGACCGCCGCGAGCTGGTCGCCGACCTGCGGACGCTGCTCGCCGGCGGGACCGGAGCGGGCGGCCTGCGGCTGGACACCCGGCCGCAGACCGCCGCCGACGACGAGGTGCTCGCCGTCGTGGCGCACGAGGTCTGGGAGCACCCGCGGCGCGGGCCGGTCGACGGGGCCGAGGTCGTGGCGCTCGCGGGGGAGCACGGCCTGCTCGAGCCGCTGACCGCGCACCTCGTCGACGCCGCGGTGCGCCAGGCGGCCCGCCGGCGGTCGGCCGGGCAGGAGCTGCCGGTGCTGATCGCGCTGCCGGAGGGGAGCCTGGAGCTGCCCGGCCTGGTCGGCACGCTCGAGGAGGCGCTCGCCCGGTGGCAGCTCCCGGCGGGGCTGGTCGGCGTCGAGGTCGTCGAGGCCGACCTGGTCCGCGACCCGGCGCTCGCGCTCGACGTCGTCGGCCGGATCATCGCGCTCGGCGCGCAGGTCGGGATCGCGGACTTCGGCACCGGTCACGCCACCTGGGCGCACCTGGGCGACCTGCCCGTCCGGTCGATCACCCTGGCCGCGACCTGCACGGTCCGGGTGGCCGACGACCCGCGGACGCGCGAGGTGGTCGCGGCCACGGTCGACCTGGCGCACCGGCTCGGCGTGCGGGTCGTCGCCGACGGCGTGGCGGACGAGGCCACGCGCCGCCTGCTGGTCGACCTGGGCTGCGACCGCACCCAGGGCCCGCTGCACGCCCCGCTGCAGCCGACCGCCCTCCCGGCGGCGGGCTGAGCCCCCCGGGTCAGGCGGGTCGCAGCAGGGCGCGCACGCCCGCGCGGGCGGTCAGGAGCACCAGCACCAGCGCGGTCACCGACCAGAAGCCCCCGAGCTGCACGGCGTCCCCGAACACCAGCGCGACCAGCTCGAGCACCGCGACCTTGCTCCCCGCCGCGACCACCCACAGCCCGACCGCCGCGACGACCCGGTGCCGCACGGTGCTCGCCGCCCGCAGCCGCGCGAGCACCACGCCCTTGACCCGCAGCACGACCTCGAGCGCCACCTTGAGCAGCAGCGCCGTCAGCAGCGACAGCGTGAACCCCTCGCTGAGGACGACCGGCACGTGCTCCACGGCGAGGTTGAGCACCACCACGTAGACCAGCACGTCGACGACGTCCTCCGGGCGCGCGCGGGCCCACCGCAGCACCGGGCGCGCGCGGGAGGCCCGGGCAGGGGGCGCGTCGCTCGGCGTGGTCATGCCGCGATCGTCCCGCACCGGCTCGCGGGCCGCGCGGAGGCCCGGTCGGTCGCCCGCGCCGGTCTCAGCGGTTGGCCGCCCGGGGTGTCGCCGCCGCGAGCAACGGTGCCCCCTCGCCGGCGAGGCGCCCCACCGCGGCGGTGCGCCCGGCCATCGCCAGCACCAGGTCGAGCGTCGTCCCCTCGACGACGGGGCCGTGGCCTGCGCGGAACTCGCTGTCGGTCGCGACCAGGCGCAGGCCCTGCGCCGTGCTGCGGGACCGGACCGCGAGGTCCTTGCGCGCGTACCCGTGGGCGACCGCGACCACGGCGTCCGCCGCCGGCTCGGCCGTCAGCCCGAGCGGCACCCGGATGTCGGTGGCGTGGACGACCACCTCGCCGAGCCAGGCCCACAGGTCGCCGGTCGGTGCGACCCGGGAGCGCACCACGGACTCGAACCGCGCGAGCGTCTCCGCCGGGGTCGCCCCGCGGTGCTCGGCGAGCCGCCGCTCGTTGTGCCGGTCCGCGTCGAACCGCGCGCGGACGATGCTGCGCAGCCACCGCCAGCGCCCCGTGCTCGCGGCGGCGGTGAGGTGCGCGACGACTTCCTCGACGGTCCAGGTCCCGCAGAGCGTCGGTGCGGACCAGTCCCGCGGCCCGAGGTGGTCGAGGTCGACGAGGAGCCGGGCGCGCTCCGCCGCGATCGCCTCCCAGTAGCGGTCGGGGGTCCAGCGGTCCATCGGCGGGCTCCTTGGTGTCCGTCGGGCGGGCAGGTCACGCGGTCGCGGGCGGGACACCTGCACCGTAGGCCACCGGGGCCGACCTCACCCGGGGGCCGGCTCACACCGTCCCGCGCGGCGCCGATGGGCAGCCCGGGACCCTGCACGGGCACCCGCCCCGTCCTGCGCCCCGAGGAGCGACCGCCATCGACAGCCAGCCGCCCGCACCGCCGGTCGAGGACCCGCGGTGGCGCGACGTCCTGCACGGCGTGCTCGACGACCCCGCCGCGCACGTGCTGCACGCCCAGCCGGTCGTCGAGCTCGGGACGGGGTTCGTCACCGGCTACGAGCTGCTGTCCCGGTTCGACGGCCCCTGGCGCGCGACCCCGGACGTCTGGTTCGCCGCCGCGGACCGGTGGGGCCTGAACGCCCGGCTCCAGGCGCGCGTGCTCACCAAGGCGGTCGCCGCGCGCGCCGACCTGCCGCCGAACACGTTCCTCACCGTGAACGTCGACCCGCACCTGCTGGCCGACGACCTGGTCGCGGACGCCCTGCTGCGGCACGGCGACCTGGAGCGCGTCGTCCTGGAGCTCACCGAGCACACGCAGGTGGACGCCGGCGGTCGGGCGATGGCGGTCCTCGGCCAGGTGCGGGCCGCGGGCGCCCTCGTGGCGATGGACGACGCCGGGACCGGGTACGCGGGCCTGCAGCTGCTGCTCGAGCTGCGCCCGGACATCGTCAAGCTCGACCGCGCGCTCATCACCGGCATCGACACGGACCCGGTGAAGCGCGCGCTGGTCGAGGTGTTCGGCGAGCTGGTCGGCCGGATGGACGCCTGGGTCCTCGCCGAGGGCATCGAGACCCGCGCGGAGCTGGACGTCCTGATCGGGCTGGGCGTCCCGCTGGGTCAGGGGTGGGTGCTGGGGCGCCCGCAGGCGCGGATGGTCCCGGCGCTGCCGGCGCACGAGGAGGCCGCGATCCGTGCCACGGCGGCGCGCACGTCGCTCACCGGCAACGTCGCGAGCGTCGTCCGGACGGCACGCGCGGGCCAGGACCGCGCCGACTGCGAGGTGCTCCTCGGGCCGGGTGGCCTCGTCACGGAGGTCCGGGACGCCGCCGGAGACTGGGTCCCGGCGATGACCGTCGCCCCCAGCGCGTCCGTCGTCGAGGTGACCCGCCGCGCTCTGGTCCGGCCGGCCGGGCGCCGGTGGGACCCGCTGGTGTGCACCGACACGAACGGGGGCGTGGTGGGGGTGATTCCGCTCGACGCGCTCGTGCTGGCGGTCTGCGACTCGTCAGGGACCTGACCCGCGGGCCGATAGGAACGCGACGGCCCGGACCGACGGGGCCGACCGAACCAGGAGGACCGCGTCACATGAAGGCTTTCCGCTGCGGCGACGTCGTGCCGGGCTGCGCCCGCACGTTCACCGGCACCGAGAACGAGATCCTCGCGGAGGTCGCGCAGCACGCGCGGCACGACCACGGGCTGGCCGAGGTCCCCGACGCGCTGGTGACCCAGGTGCGCTCCGCGATGGTGCCCGCCTGACCGAGGCGGGCTCAGGACGCGTCGGACTCCGGGGCGGCTCCGGCCGGCCCGGGGGTCCGGCCCGTCACGGCGACGAGGGGCAGCAGCCCGGAGATCTCCAGCACGACCAGGGCGAGCTCCGGCACGTCCCGGACCGTCAGAGGGTCGCGCCCCGCGGGGCGGTTCAGCACCATCGTGGCCACGAGCGAGATGAGCGACGAGTCGACGAAGGTCACCCCGGCGAGGTCGATCACGTCGACGTCGACAAGCTGCTCGTCCGTGAGCGCGCGCCGGGCCGCGACCACGACGGGCTGGTCGACGTCGCCGGACATGTGCAGCACGCGCGCGTCGGAGGCGTCCAGCCGGATGCGGCCGTGCGCGACCTCGTCCGGCTGCGGGCCGTCGGGAAGAGAAGGCATCGCCCCAGTATCTCCTGCCGGGCGGATGACGCGAGCCCGCCGACTGGGGTGGCAGCGGGCCCGCGGACCGGGCAGGCTCTCCCCAGACCCGCTGACGACGACCCCGAGGTGCCCCGATGACTGACGCGCTGGACCCGACCACCCGCGACGAGGGGCTCCGCGCCGCCACGCCGCCGGAGCGGTTCCGCCCCGTCCGCGAGTGGGTGCTGCTGGACACGCTGGGGCTCACGACGGTCCGCCGTGAGCTGCTGGACGAGATCACGGCCGAGAGCGCCGCCCGGCAGGAGGTCCTCGCCGGCGTGCCGGAGCGGATGATCCTGGTCGCGTCCGAGCTCGCGACCAACGCCCTCACGCACGGCCTGCCGCCGACGATCGTGCTGCTCAAGACCGACGGGCGGGACTTCCTGCTCGACGTGGCCGACCACGACCTGACGACCGAGCCGCGCGTCGCGGGGGAGCGGCCGGCGGGTGCGGGCGGGTTCGGGCTGCAGATCGCCCGCCGCCTCGCGCAGGAGGTCGGCTGGTACGCGACGTCGACCACGAAGCACGTCTGGGCGGTGTTCGCCGCCCAGGGCTGAACCGGGCGTCGGTCCGCACCCCCGGCTACGACTCCGGGTCGAACATGATCTCCCGGACCTCCTGCGTGCACCGGCAGCCCGCGGCGATCCGCCCGGCCCAGTGCAGCGCGTCCGCGCGCGACTCGACCTCGAGCACCGCGAAGCCCCCGACCGCCGCCTTCGCCCCGGGTTCGGGCCCGTCGGTCACCGACCCGTCGACGCCGACCAGCGCGGCCCGCTGCCGCTGCAGCCCGCCGCCGAAGACCCACACCCCGGCGGCCTTCGCCTCGCGGACGACGGCGTGGGACTCCACGCCCGCCGCGGCGAGCTCGTCCTCGCCGAGGTGGTCCATCGCGCCGTCGTCGAACGAGACCAGGTAGCGCTGCACGGGGAGCTCCGTCCGTCGGGGTCGTACCAGCTGGGGCAGCCTCACCCTAGGGCGGCACCTCGCGCGGTAGCGTCGGCGCGTGCCACCCCGCCGCAGGACCTCGTCCGCCACCGCGTCCGCGGCGACGCGCGCACGGTACGCGAAGCGCCGTGCTCGCCGGGTCGCGGCGGCCGACAACGACCTGACCCCGGCGCAGTGGGACGCCCTCGTGGCGGCATGGGGCGGGTGCGCGTACTGCGGGGCGCCCGACCGGCTGCTCCAGCGCGACTGCGTCCAGCCGATCTCGCGCGGCGGCCGCTACACGCTGGCGAACGTGGTCCCGGCGTGCGGCTCCTGCAACGCGAGCAAGCACAACGACGAGGTCACGGGGTGGCTCCGGCGCAAGCGGCTCGACGAGCGGACGTTCCTCGAACGGCACGTGGCGGTGCTGAGCAACCTGCTGCCGCCCGCGACGCCGTAGGGCGCAGCCGCGCCGGGGTCAGCGGCAGGTGCAGCGCGCCTCGGGTGCGACCGACGCCAGCACGTCGTCGGCGTGCAGGCCGCAACCGTCCCACGTCGTGCGGCCGCAGGTGGTGCAGGTGACGGGGTAGCACACGGGCGTGATCTCCTCGGGCTCGGTGGGCCGCCCGGTCGAGGGCGACGCCCGCAGGGTAACCAGCCCCCGCGCCCCGGGCCCGTCGGGCGCCGGGCGAGTGGTCACGACACGCTGGTCGTCCGGGCCTCGACCCCGCGTGTCGTGACCTCTCGCCCGAGGTCCGCGTCGGGGTCGACCCGGGGCCCGGGTCAGGTCGCCCGGGGGAGCGGGACGTGCGCGCGGCGCGGGCGGAGGGGGATCCTCGTGCCCAGGAGCAGCAGCGCCGCCAAGGCCGGCCAGAACCACGCGACTGTCCCGTGCGGCACGTACCCCGGGGGCGACCCGATCGCCGCGAGCACCACCTCGCCGCCGAGGCGCTGGAGCAGCGGCTGCGCGACGGCCACGACCACGGCGGCGACGGCAGCCGCCCGGAGGTAGGGCCCGGGCGCCACCAGCCGCCCCGCCGCCCGCCGGTCCGCGTGCCCCGCGTGCAGGGCGAGCAGCGCGACGAACCCGGCGACCAGCAGCAGCGTGCCCCACAGCCCGATCCGCGCGACCGACGACTCGACCCGGGTGAGGTCCGACACCCACACCTCGGCCAGCGGGCCGCCCAGCGACTCGACGTGGAGGTCGGCGAGCGGGGGGTAGGCGGCGTCCGTGAGCGTCACCGTCGGGTGCGCGTCCTTGCGGGTCAGGCCGTTGACGGCGTACACGACCCCCAGGCCCGCCGCCGAGGCCGAGGCCACCCGCAGCAGGTCCTCCGTGGCGCTCCTCGGTCGACGCATGTCCCCACCCTCCTCGTGACCCGCGCCACGGTACCGGCCGCGAGGGTGCCCGCGAGGGCGTTCCGCGCACCGTCGTGCCGTGCGTGCGTCAGCGGCCACGGGGGGTGAGCCCGACGCCCGCGAGCACCGCCGCCACCAGCGCGAGCCCGACGAGCACCCCGCCGACCTGGTGGAACGACGCGAGCGCAGCGGCTCCGCCCGCCCCGGTGGCGACGAGCGAGCCGAGCACGCTGACGCCCACCGAACCGCCCAGCCGCTGCGTGATCGTGTAGAGCGTGTTGCCGTCGGCGAGCTCGTCCTCGGCGAGGGGCGCGAGGAACGCGGTGAGCAGCGGCGTCGTGACGAACCCGGCGGCGAGGGCGCGACCGCACAGCATGATCGCGGTGGCCCAGAGCGGCGTGCCGTGGTCCAGCAGCAGCATCACGGCGCTCGACACCGCGAGCACCACGAACCCCGCCGTGACGAGCGTCCGCAGCGGGACGCGTGCCGACACGCGCTGGCCGAGCGCGGTGCCCAGCCCCATGACGACGCCCTGGGGGAGCAGGGCGAGCCCGGTGGCGAAGGCGGTGCGCCCCTGCACCTGCTGGGTGAACACCGGCATGAGGAACACCGTGCCGAACGCGATCACCGAGGCGAGCACCTGGAGCACGAGGGCGAGCACCGACCGGGTGCCGCGCACCACGTCGAGCCGCACCGCCGGCTCGGTGCGTCCCGACGCCCACTTGGCGTAGGCGACCAGCACGGCCAGGCCCGTGGCGAGCAGGATCGCCGGCGCGGCCCGGTCCCAGCCGGCGGCGGCGCCGCGGGTGGCGCCCAGCAGCGTCGCCACCAGCCCGCCCGCGAGCAGCACGAACCCGACCGGGTCGAACCGGGTGCCGGCCCGGGCGGGCTCCCCGACGCCCCGCAGCCGCAGCGCGAGCAGCAGGCCGACGGCGCCCACCGGCACGTTGACCAGGAACACCCACCGCCACCCGCCGGCGCCGATCAGCAGGCCACCGAGCGTCGGCCCGAGCGCGGGTGCGAGGAACAGCACCACCGCGGCCGACACCGGCACCGACCCGCCGCCCCCGAGCCCGTCCTTGCCCAGCAGCACGCTCAGCGCCAGGGGGATCAGCGGTGCCCCGACGAAGCCCTGCACGACGCGTGCGGTCACCAGCAGCTCGACGCTCGGGGCCAGCGCGCAGACGGCCGAGGCCACGACGAACAGCGACATGGCGACCAGGTAGACCCGCATGGTGCCGAACCGCCGCGACAGGTACGCCGTCAGCGCCAGCGCGACGGCGAGCGACAGCAGGTACCCCGAGACCACCCACTGGACTGAGCCGAGGCCGACGCCGAGCTCGCGGGCGATGTCCGGCACCGCGACCGTGACGATGCTGGAATCGAGCATGCTGAGCGCCGGGCCGATGAGCAGGCCGTAGCGGGCGGCGGTGCCGAGCCGCGGGGCCGTCGGTGTTGGGGCGGGGCCGGTCACGGTCGCAGCGCCTCGGCGTGCAGGTCGTCGATCCAGCGGAGCTCCTGCTCCAACCGGTCGACGAGCTGCTGCTGCGCCCGTCGCCGCCACGGCCGGGGCTGCTGCGGCGCGGGCGGCGGTGCCGGCTCGGCGAGCAGGTGCCGGACCTGCGCGAGCGCCGCGTCGACGACGTCGCGGCGCGATCCCAGCACGGACAGCCGCGCGTCGACCGGCAGCTCGTCGAAGAAGCTGACCCGCAGCAGGAACTCCTCGTCGTCACCCGCGAGCTCGCGGGGGAGCGTCGAGACCAGGTCGCGCAGCCGCGCCCGGCCCGCGTCGGTGATCGTGTAGACGGTGCGGGCCGGGCGCCCCTCCTGCTGCTCCACGGTCTTCGTCACCGCGCCGTCGCGCTCGAGGCGCTTCAGCGCGGGATAGAGCGCGTTGTTGTTGACCGGCGCGATGGACGGGCGCCGGATCCGGGCCTTGAGCTCGTAGCCGTGCGCCGGGGCGCTGCGCAGGACGCTGAGCGCGTAGATCTCGACCGTCATGCGTCCACCGTAACCTAGTCGTGACTGGACTAGGTGCGGATGCGAGGCGCGGTCGGGGACCTGGCGTCCCACGTCGGTCCCGACCCGGACGGCCGGGACCGCGGGACGATGTCGTCGTGACGACCCCGCACGAGGCACCCGTGACCGCCCGGCCGCTGCTGCTGGAGCACTGCCGTCTGCTCGCCGACCTCGCGAGCTGGAACCGCTCGGTCGGTGACGACATCCCGCGGTTCGGGCTCATGCTGCACGACAAGGCCGCCGGCCTCCTGGCCGCCGCGGAACGGCTCGCCGCGCACCCGTCGACCACCGCCGACCCGGACCTGGCGGCTCGTCTCGCCGAGCTGCGGGCTGCTGCGGCGCGCCCGGTCACCGCGACGACGTTCGTCCGTGACGTGATCGAGGCGGCGCACGCGGTCGCCGAGCAGGTCGAGGACACGCTCGGCCTCACCTGGTCCGCGACCCCCCACGAGATCGAGATGCCCCCGCGCGACGCCCCCCACGACCCGTGGGGGTGACGAGAGGTCAAGACACGCCGGCCGCCGGGACCTCGAGCCAGCGTGTCGTGACCTCTCGTCGGGGGAGGGGCGTGAGGGGCGGGGTGCCGGGCGCGGGGTTTGCGGGGTTTGCGGGGTTTGCGTGGTCGCGCAAGCATGCAAGGATTGTCGGGTGGTCTCCGCCCTCGCCGAACCGACCTACCGCCGCCTGCTCGGCTCCCAGGCGATCTCGCTGGCCGGGACCGGGCTTACCACCGTCGCGCTCGGCCTGCTGGCCTACGACCTCGCGGGCGGGGGCGCCGCCCTCGTGCTGGGCACCGTGTTCGCGATCAAGATGCTCGCGTACGTGGCCGTCGCGCCCGTCGCCGCGGCCCTGCTGCACGCGGTCGCCCCGCGCACGGTGCTCGTCGCCGCGGACCTGGTGCGCGTCGTGCTCGTGCTCGGGCTGCCGGTGGTGTCGTCGGTGTGGCAGGTGTACGTCCTGGTCCTGCTGCTCCAGGCCGCCTCCGCGGTGCACACGCCCGCGTACCAGGCGGTGCTGCCGCGCGTGCTGCCCGACCAGCGGCGCTACACCCAGGCGCTGTCGCTGTCCCGGCTGACCGACGACCTGGAGATGCTGCTGTCGCCGCTGCTCGCGGCGGCGCTGCTCGTCGTCCTGCCCGCGTCGGACCTGTTCGTGGGCACCGCCGTCGGGTTCGCGGCGTCGGCGCTGCTGGTCTCCCGGCTGCGCCTGGACGGGCCGGCGCCCACCGACGACGACACACGCACGGCCTTCGCCGCGCGCGCCCGGCGCGGGGTCGCCCACATGGTCCGGACGCCGGCGCTGCGGGCCGTGCTCGCGCTGAACCTCGCCGTCGCTGCCGCCGGCGCCTACGCGCTCGTCCAGTACGTGGTGATCGCCCGCGACGTGCACGGCCGCGGCGACGGGGCTGCCGCGCTCCTGCTGGCGGCGCTCGGCGCCGGCTCGATCGCCGTGGCGGTGGTCCTGCCACGCCTGCTCGCGTCGCTGCCCGAGCGGGTGCTGGTGCTCGGCGGCTGCGGTGCGCTGGTCGTCGCCACGGCCGCGATCGCGCCCGCCCTGCGCGTGCCCGGCACCCCCGGCCTGGTCCTGGTCGGCGCCCTGCTCGCCCTGGTCGGCGCCGGGTGGGCCGCCGCCGAGACGCCGGTGGGCCGGATCATCACGCGCAGCACCCCGGACGCCGACCGTCCGGCGGTGTTCGCCGCCCAGTTCGCGCTGTCGCACGCCTGCTGGCTCGTCACGTACCCGGTCGCCGGGGCGCTGGGCGGCTGGGGTCCGGGCACCGCCGCCCTGGTCCTGGCGGCGGTGAGCGCCGTGGCGACCGCCGCGACCGCCACGCTGTGGCCGACCCCGGAGCCCGCGGTGGACGTGGCAGGCTGAGCGGATGAGCGCCGAGACCACCCGGGCAGCCGTGCCCGACGCCGAGCTCGACACCGCCGTCGACGTGCTGCGGCTGCTGGCAGACCGCACCCGGCTCGCGATCCTCGCGCTGCTGCACGACGGCGAGCTCTCCGTCGGTGCCCTCGCCGACCGCCTCGGGCGCCCGGTGCCCGGCGTGTCGCAGCACCTCGCCCGGCTGCGCGCGGGTCACCTGGTCGCGACCCGCCGCGACGGCGCGACGGTGCACTACCGGCTGACCAACGAGCACGTCGACGCCCTCGTGCTGAACGTCCTGCACCAGGCCGAGCACCTCCGCTACGACACCCCGCCGCACCACCGCTGACCGCCGTGGGCTCGCCCGGGGACGTCGCCGCCGCGTACGCGCGCCGGTCCGTGGAGTACGCCGACCGATTCGGCTCCGTGTCGGCCGCGCACCCTGCGGACCGCGAGCTCGTCGACCGTTGGGTCGCCGGTGTCGACGGTCGCGTGCTCGACGCGGGCTGCGGCCCGGGGCACTGGACGCAGCACCTCGCCGGACGGGGCGCGGACGTCCACGGGGTCGACCTCGTGCCCGAGTTCGTCGCGCACGCGCGGTCGCGGTACCCGGGTGTGCGGTTCGACGTGGGGGACATCGATGCGCTCGCCGAACCCGACGGGTCGGTCGCCGGGATCCTCTGCTGGTACTCGACGATCCACCACCCGGCGGAGCGGATGCCGGTTGCGCTCGCGGAGATCGCCCGCACGCTGCGACTCGGCGGGACGCTCCTCCTGGGGTACTTCGACGCAGACGGTGCGTCGGTCGAGGCGTTCGACCATGTGGTGGCGCCGGCCTACCGGTGGCCGCTGCCGCGCATGCGGTCGGCGCTCGAGCAGCATGGCCTCGAGGTCGTCGAGACCCACCGCCGGACCGGGCCCGGGCACCGGCCGCACGCGGCGGTGCTGTGCCGGAGGACGGGCGAGAGCGCTCGACCGAGCGGGCGGTGGGCGCCGTGACCCCGAGTGCCCGGGCACAGGTCATCGCGGACCTCGCTCGCTCGATCTCGGACTCGGTACGGGGCCGCGACGCGCTCGTGGCCGTCGACGGCGTCGGCGGAAGTGGCAAGACCACCTTCGCCGACGAGCTGGCCGTGGCGATCCGCACCCACGCAGTGACCGCCGTCCACGCGGACGACCACCTCCGCCCCGCAGCGGTCCGGCACGCGCGCGGCCGGTTCTCGCCCGAGGGTTTCTGGCTCGACACGTACGACCACGCACGCCTGATCCAGGCGGCGCTGGAGCCGGTGCGGTGCCACGCGCACTCGACCCCCGACCGAGCTCGGCGCGGTGCTGGAGCGGGACCTGCCACGAGGACGCTGGTCCTCGTGGAGGGCACGTTCCTGCTCCGCCGTGAGCTGCGTGCGACCTGGGACTACTCCGTGTTCCTCGACGTCCCGCTGGACGAAGCCGCTCGGCGCTTGCACGTGCGAGCGGGAGCCCCGCTGGACGACCGGCTCCTCGCGAGATACCTCGGCGCCCAGCGGATCTACTTCCGCAGCGACGCGCCGTGGTCGCGGGCCGACGTCGTCCTCGACCACGCGGATCTCGATCACCCGCAGCTGATCGATCCCGCACGCTCCGCGGCGGCCGCTGTCGGCCGCACCGACCGGACAGGGCGTGTGGCACCGTAGCGACCAGTCGCCCACCCCGCCGCAGGAGGACCGCATGACCACAGCCCCGCACCCGCGCGTCGCGGTCGTCGGACCCGGCGCGATCGGCACGGTCGTCGCCGCCGCGCTGCACGAGCGCGGGCGGACGCCGTTCGTCGCGGGGCGCTCGGCGCGGGCGGGGCTGCGGCTCGAGTCCGAGCACGGGGTCGTCGTCGTGCCCGGTCCGGTCCGCACCGACCCGACCGAGGTGGGGGAGCCGGTGGATCTCGTCCTGCTCGCCGTGAAGGCGACGCAGACCTCCGCGGCGGCATCGTGGCTCGCGGCGCTCTGCGGGCCGGACACCGTCGTGTGCGTGCTGCAGAACGGCGTCGAGCAGGTCGGGACGGTCGCGCCGCTGGTCCGGGGGAGCGTCGTCCTCCCCGCCGTGGTCTGGTTCCCGGCCGTGCGGCAGCCCGACGGTGCCGTGCGCCTGCTCGCCGAGCCCCGGATCACCGTGCCGGACCTCCCCGGCGCCGAGGTCGTCGGCAGCGCGCTGGCCGGCACGAGGGTCGCCGTCGACGCCGTCGCCGACTTCCCGACGGTGGCCTGGCGCAAGCTCCTGCAGAACGCCGCCGCCGGGCTGATGGCGGTGACCGGCCGACGGTCCGGCATGTTCCGGCGTGACAACGTCGCGGCGCTGACGCTCGCCTACCTGACCGAGTGCCTCGCCGTCGCGCGCGCCGAGGGCGCGTTCCTCGGCGACGACGAGCCGCAGCGGCTCCTCGAGGCGTTCCAGACCGCGCCGGTCGACCGGGGGACGTCGATCCTCGCCGACCGCGAGCACGGGCAGCCGCTCGAGTGGGACACCCGCAACGGCGTGGTGCAGCGCCTGGGCAGGGCGCACGGCATCCCGACGCCGGTCAGCGACGTCGTCGTGCCGCTGCTCGCGGCGATCAGCGACGGACCGGGCTGAGCGACCCGGCGCTCGCGGGGGACCGGGCGGTCACGACGACTCCTCGCACCGGCCACGCCCGGGTCCGGTGCGGTTCGCCTGCCCGAGCCGGATGACGTCGTCGAGCTTGTCGCGCGTCGCGGTGAGCTCGTCGAGCTGGGCCTGGACGCGCTCGCGCTCGGCGAGCAGCCGGTCGTGCATCTCGTCGGTGAGGACGCCGTGCTCCATGCACGGCAGGATCCGCAGGACCGCTCGGCTGCCGAGGCCCGCGGCGTAGAGGTTCTGGATGAACCGGACCCGCTCGACCGCGCCGGGGGCGTACCGGCGCTGCCCGCTCGCGGTGCGCTCGGCCGGCAGCAGGCCCTGCTCCTCGTAGTAGCGCAGCGCGCGGACGCTGACGCCCGCCTGCGCGGCGACCTCCCCGATCCGCACCGCGTACCCCCGACTCGTCGCCCGGACTTGACCCTGACGTCAGCGTGAGGTCCTAGCGTGCCAGACATGACCACTGCACTCGTCACCGGGGCCAACCGCGGCCTCGGCCACCACTTCGCCGCCGAGCTGCTCGCCCGCGGCGCCACCGTCTACGCCGCGGCCCGCGAGCCTGCCTCGATCGACCTGCCCGGGGCCCGGACCCTCGCCCTGGACGTCACCGACCCGGAGGCGGTCGCGGCGGCCGCCGAGCTCGCCGGGGACGTCGACCTCCTCGTCAACAACGCCGGCATCTCGACCGGGTCCCCGCTGCTCGGCGACCTCGACGGGGTGCGCGCCGAGATGGACGTCAACTTCTGGGGCACGCTGTCGATGGTCCGCGCCTTCGCCCCGGTGCTCGCGGCCAACGGCGGCGGGACGATCGTGAACGTCGCCTCGGCGCTGTCGTGGTTCGCGGCGCCGGGCGCCGGCGCGTACGCGGTGTCCAAGGCGGCGAACTGGAACATGAGCAACGCCCTGCGCCTGGAGCTGGCCGCGCAGCGGACCCAGGTCACCTCCGTGCACCTCGGGCTGGCCGACACCGACATGGCGCGGGCGATCGACGGCCCGAAGACCGACCCCGCCCAGGTCGTCCGCACGGTGCTCGACGCCACCGCGCAGGGTGAGATCGAGGTGGTCGTCGACGCGTGGAGCGCGATGGTCAAGGCCTCGCTGGCCGAGGACCCGCGGGCGTTCTACGCCCGGTTCCTCTAGACCGGCGCCGGGGTGGCGGCGGCGCGGGGCGCGTCCGCCCAGCGGAACCGGTCGACCACCCCGGCGACCGCCGGGACCCGCACGAGCGCCGCGAGCACGCCGTACCCGACGGCGCCGCCGACGACGTTGAACAGCAGGTCGTTCACGTCGGCGAGGTGCCCGCCGCCGAGCACGTGCGCCGTGACGTACTGGGTGGCCTCGATGCCCACGCTGATGGCCGCCGCGACCAGCAGCGTCCGCCGCCACGAGGGCCGGGCGGTCAGCAGCGGCACCAGCATCCCCAGCGGCAGGAACACCGCGACGTTGATCAGCGCGTCGTCCACCTGGTACCCGGCCAGCGGCACGAGCGTCAGGTGGTGCATCCAGCCTCCGGCGCGAGCAGGCTTGTCCAGGAAGATCGGGAACACGGTGTTCGCCACGATCCCCGCCGCGTACACCCCCAGCGCCAGGGCGACCGCGGCGCGCGGTGCCGAGAGCCGGCCGCGCCGGGCCAGGGCCGCGAGGAGCACCGCGGCGACCAGCGCGGCCAGGGGGACGACGACGGGCAGGACGGGGACCTGGCGGAACACGCGGGACGGACCTCTCGGACGCGGGTGCGGTGACGCGCCGGCGTGACCCGGCGACGTGCCACCGTGGCACCGACCAGCGGGTCCGGGCATCCACCCGTGGTCGGACGTGGTCGACCGACGTGTCCGACCGTCGGCTGCGGGTCAGCCGCCGGACGACGGCCGGGTCGCGCCACGCCGTCGCACGGTGGCGGCCGCGCTCGCGAGGTAGCCGAGCCCGAGCAGCGTGAACAGGGCGGCGATCGTGGGCTCGACCCACCCCCGGTCCGGGTCGAGCCCCCACCAGCGCAGGACGCCGAGCAGCAGCCAGAGGGCACCGAGGCAGAACCCGGGGGCCGGCGTGCGCGTCATCTGCCACCACGGCTTGGTCGGCTCGGCGTCACGGGTCGGCTGGGTCTCCACGAGGGCGACGGTACCGGCGCTGTCGTCGCGCCGTCCGGGATCCGGGCGGGTGGGGTCGAGACGACGCGAGGGCGGGGTGGAGGTCCTGCTCAGACGGCGGCGACCGTCCGTGCGGCCCCACCGCCGCGACCTAGCGTTCGCCGCATGCACGCCCTCGGACAGACCGACCCGCACCGGTCCACGGTCCTGCTGCGGTGGTCGCGCGTCCTGCGGTGGTCCGCCGCGCTGCTGCTGCTCCTGGCGGTCGCGGTGGCGGTGTGGGCAGCGGAGGTCGACGTGCCGGTGGTCCTCGGCACGGTCGTGGTCGGCCCGGTGGTCGTGGGACCCGCGGTCGCCCTGGTCGGGACGGTCGTCGCGGTCGGCGCCGCCGCGACGGGCCTCGCCGCGCAGGAGGCGGGAGCCCCCGAGGGGAGCCGACGGCGGATCATCCGGTGGCCGGTCAACGCGGCCAAGCTCGCGCTGCTGGTCGCCGGGTGGACGGGTGCGCTGGTCGCGTTCCAGCTCGGGCTCGGCCTCGCCGACGCCTCCATGCTCCGCCCGGTGAGCGCGGAGGGCTGCCGGGTGGTCGTGGTCCAGCACATGTCCGGCGCCGTCAGCGTGCACGTCGCCCCCGCCGGCGCGATCCGGTCGCGGATGGCGGGCCGCCTGGCGGACGCCGGTCACGCGCCGGTCACGCTGGGGACGCACACCCTCACGTGGGACGGGGAGACAGCGAGCCTGACGCTGCAGGGCGTGTCCCTCTCGTACGGCGACGACGAGGCTCGTCCCGCACGGCTGGACGTCGACTGCTCGACCGGGGGGGGCGCGGCCCCCGGGACCCAGGACAGAGCCACGAGCGCGCGTCCACGGCACACCGGTCACGCGAGCCGGGTCGACCGGCCCGCCGGTGAGGTTCCGGGGACCGGTCGAGGAGCCCGCACCGGTCGAGCCCCCGCGCGCCTGCCCGGCAGGTCAGGGACGCACCAGCACCACGCCCTTGCCGCCGACGACCCCGGCCTCCATGTCGGCGTGCGCCCGGGCGATGTCGTCCAGCCGGTAGACCCGGCCGACGGGGACGCGCGCCCGGCCTCGCCGGACGTCGGCGAGGAACGCCTGGAGCACGGGCGCGGGCAGGTCGGCGGCCTCGCCGGAGTACGCGGTGAGGCGCACGCCGTTGGGGATCCAGTCCATCGGGTAGAAGTCGGGGATCGCCCACTCGTCCGACAGCATGCCGGTGAAGCACACGGTGCCCCCGGGGCGCACGGCGCGCAGGGTGTCGCCGATGACGTTCGTCCCCACCAGCTCCACGGCGCCGTCGACCCCGCCCGGCACCAGCCGCCGGACCTGGTCGGCGACGTGGCCGTCGTCGACCAGCACGTGGTGCGCTCCCGCCTCCTGGAGCAGGGCCACGCGCCCGGGTCGCCGGGTCGTCGACAGCACGGTCAGCCCCTGCAACCGGCCGAGCGCGGCCAGGGCGAGACCGACGGAGGACGTGCCGCCGCGGACGAGGAGCGTCTGCCCGGCCTGGGGCCGCACGCCGACCGCGAGCGTCCCGTGGGCGGTCTGGAGCATCTCGGGGACGGCGCCCAGGACGTCCCACGGGAGGTCGCTGGTGAACGGCACCACCTGGCCGGCGGGCACCACGACGAGCTCGGCGTACCCGCCGTCGAAGGTGCGACCCATCCCGCCCATCATCGTCATGACCTGGGTGCCGACCGGCAGCGCCCCGCTCGGGTCGGCGGCCACGACCCCGGTGGCCTCGATGCCCGGGATCCGCGGGAACGACCCGGTGGCGGCCTGCCCGCGGCGGAAGTGCAGCTCGGACCGGTTGAGCCCGAACGCGTGCACGCGGATCAGCACCTGGCCCGGGCCGGCGACCGGCACCGGGACGTCGCGCACCCGCAGCACCTCCGGGCCGCCGGGCTCGTCGACGACCACAGCACGCATCGTCGTCATCGGGACACCCCCGTCGTCGGGGCGCCGAGCCGTGCCATCAGGCGGGTCAGGAGGTCCGTGGCCTCGTCGACGCCCACCGCGTCCGCCAGGTGCTCCGCCAGCGCGGCGTCGACGACCGCCACCCCCGAGGTGTGCGCAGCCTCGCCGGCGGGGGAGAGCGCCACGAGCGACGACCGGCGGTCGTGCGGGTGCGGGCGGCGCACTGCCAGGCCGTCGCGCTCGAGCCGGTCCACCAGCTTGCTCGCCGCGCCGACGGTGATGCCCAGGTCCGCGCGCAGGTCCTGCACCCGGCACTCTCCGGCGTGCCGTCGCACCACCCGCAGGGCGGACAGGGTCGAGAGCGCGACCTCGTCGGCCTCGGCGAGACAGTGGTCGAGATGGTTCCAGAGGTACGTCTCGTACCGCACGAGGGCGTCGAGGAACTGCGTGCCGCGCGTCGACTTCATGACACGGAAGTATATTCCCCGGAATCGTGATGCCGCACCGACCGCGCGGTCGGCGGGGGAGTGCCCACCTCGTCGACGCCGTGGTCGCCGCAGGGCGCCGCCGTCACGTCGGCGCGCTCGATCCGCGCGACCCGGAACCACCGGACGGCGCCGCGCAGCCGGCACCAGCCGATCAGGTACCACCGCCCGCCGCGCGACCCGAACATGATCGGCTCGACGTCGCGGGTGGTCGTCCCGCCGTCGCCCGCTCCGTAGCGGATCCGCAGCACGCGCTGCTCGGCCATCGCCTCCTCGAGCGCCGACCGGATCGCGCGGGAGGCGGGCGGGGGCGCGTCCACCCAGACCCGGGCGGCGAGCTCGTCCGCCTTCCTGCGGGTCACCGGGTCGAGCACGTCGAGGATCTTGCGGACCCCGGCGGTCGCCAGGTCGGCGTAGGGGGCGTCGTGGGCGGCCGAGACGGCGGCGAGCAGCGCCACCGCCTGGGCGGGCGACAGGCTGACCGGCGGGAGGGTGGCCCGGGCGGCGAGCCCGTAGCCGCCGCCGGGTCCCGGGCGCGACCAGACCGGCGCGCCGCTGCTCTCGAGCGCGGCGATGTCCCGCTTCACGGTCCGCACCGACACCCCGAACTCGGCGGCCAGCCGGTCGGCCGTGCAGCCACGGGGGCCGGACCGGCGCAGCATCTCGGTCAGCGCGTGCAGCCGCTCGACCCGCCTCACCTCGACGGCCCCGTCGAACCCGTCGAACCCGTCGAATTCATGTCAGAGATCGTGACACACCGGTGTCCGCAGGGGCTGCGAGCATCGCCCCATGACGAACCACACCGAGCCCACCGACGGCACGACGATCCTCCTGGTCCCCGGCCACTGGCTGGGGGCGTGGGCCTGGGACGAGGTGGTCGACCACCTGACCGCAGCGGGCCGGCACGCCGTCCCGCTCACCCTCCCCGGTCTCGACGCGACCGACGCCGAGCGAGCCTCGGCCACCCTCGACGACCAGGTGGCGGCGGTCGAGCGCGCGATCCACGAGACGGGCGCCGGGCGACCCGTGGTGGTCGTGGCGCACAGCGGCGCGAACGCCCCGGTCAGCCTCGTGCTCGACCGGCACCCCGAGCAGGTCCGGCGAGTGGTCTGGGTCGACAGCGGGCCGGTCGCCCCCGGCACCGTGCTCGCCCCCGACGCCGTCGGCGAGCTGCCGCTGCCGCCCTTCGAGGCGCTGGGTCAGCAGGCCTCCCTGGACGGCCTCGACGACGCGGCGCTGGAGCGGTTCCGCGCCCGGGCCGTCCCGGAGCCGGTCGGCGTGCTCCGGCAGGCGGTCGAGCTCACGGACGACGCCCGCCTGCGGGTCCCGACGACGCTGGTCTGCTGCTCGCTGCCCGGCGCGCAGGTCATGGAGCTCGCCGGCGCCGGGCACCCGGTGTTCGCCGAGGTCGCGCGCCTCCACGACGTCGACGTGGTCGACCTGCCGACCGGGCACTGGCCGATGTGGAGCCGCCCGGCCGACCTCGCGCGGGTGATCGCCGCCGCGGCGTCGTGAGCGGGCGTGCCGGCAGCCGGTCGGAACACCGACACACCGTTGTCGCACCGACGTCCGAGCCTGGACGCATGACCGAGACCACGCACCCCTCGACCCCGTCCGCCCGCCGCTCGCTGGACCTGTGGCTGACCATGTGGAACACGGACGGTGAGATCGCCCGCCAGATCTGCGCCGACGACTTCCGGATCCACTTCGCCGTCACCGAGCCCGACGGCTCCACCCCGGCGGACGACATCCGCACCGCCGACGACTTCGCGCGGTACCTCGCCTGGTGGCACGGCCAGAACCCGGACGTGGTGTTCACCCCGGTCGCCGATGCGATCGACGGCGACCACGGCCGGCTGCTCTGGGACGTGGAGTCCGGCGGCACGCGCGCGGGGGGCGTGGACGTGTTCGACTTCGACCTGGACGGCCGGGTCCGACGCGTCTGGTCCGTGGGCGGCCGGCGGAGCATGCGGTCCTGAGCGGCGCGACCGGCGCCCGCACCTCTGGCACCCTGGCCGAATGAAGCGAGCCGAGCGGCAGTACGCCCTCGTCGACCTGCTCCGTGGAGCGCGTCGACCGTGGTCGGCCGCTCGGCTCGCCCGCGAGCTCGAGGTGTCCACCCGCACCATCGAGCGCGACATCCGGTCGCTCCAGCTGGCGGGCGTCCCGCTCTACGCCGAGCACGGCGCGACCGGCGGCTACGCGATCCTCCCGGAGTACTCGCTGCCGCCGCTGAACCTCACCGCCGCCGAGTCGCTGGCCGTGCTCGCCGGGCTGGCGCTGCTCGACTCCTCGCCGTACCAGGCGGCCACCCGCCGTGCCCGCGCGAAGATCGCGGCGGTGATGGGGGAGGAGCACCGGGCGCCGGTCCAGGAGCTGCTCGGGCGGATGCAGGTCATCGACGCCGCCGTGCCGACCGACGGCGGGGTCCCCCTCGGGATGCTGTCCGACGCGATCGCCGCCCGGCGGGTGGTCCGCCTGACCTACGTCGGCGAGGACGCGGGCGACGGCGACCCGGCGACGACGGTGCGCGACGTCGAGACGATGGGGCTCCTGCGCGGGGCGGACACCTGGATGCTCGTGGGGTGGTGCCGGCTGCGCGACGCGATCAGGGGCTTCCGCATCGAGCGGATCACCCGGCTGGAGCTGCTCGACGAGGTCGCGCCGGACCGCGACCCCGCGCTGCTGGAGGCCGACCAGGCACGGTGGCCGATCCGGCGCCTCGCGTGAGCCGCCGGCGGTGCCGGCGCGTCACCCGCGAGGGACTCCGGTGAAGGTCCTGCGGCGATCGCGCCGGTCCCCGCCGACGTGCCGGACGCGGGGGTGCGGCACCGCCTAGCGTGCGCCGCGTGGATGCCTCGACGGGTGCCGGGTGGCTGATCGCCCCCGCATCCGCGCTGCCCGACGACCCCGCGAGCGCGGCCCGCTGGCACCGCCGGGCCCGCACGCTGCGCTGGTCCGCCGGTGCGCTGCTCCTGACGACCCTGCCGGTCGCCCGGTGGGCCCTCACCGACCGCCTGCCGGTCGTCCTGGGCGACCTGGTGGTGCAGCCGACCTACGCCGGGGCGGCCCTCGCTCGGCAGCACCGGGGCGGTCCTCGGTGCGCTGGCGGAGCTCCGGGCGCAGGACGTCGGCGCGCGCGCCGGGAGCCGTCGCTGGTCCGTCCGGTGGCCGGTGAACGCGCGCAAGGCGCTCGTCGTGGCCGTCGCGTGGTGCGCGGCCGTCGTCGTGTTCTGGTCCGGCTCGTTCTCGTCCGACCTCCGGGTGCTCGACCCCGCGAGTGCGAGCGGCTGCCGGGTCGCGGTCCTCGAGGGCCTGGGCGGAGGCACGGTGGCCGTCCTGGCCCCGGGTGCGACGACCCCGGTGCGGGTGGGCACGTACAGCGCCGACGACGGCTACGCGCCGGTCTCGCGCGGCGCGTACGCGCTCGCGTGGGACGGCGAGGTCGCGCACCTCGACCTCCGCGGCACCGCCGACGCACCGGTCTGGTTCGACGACGGGGAGCCGATCGACTGCCGGGAGTGACCTCTCGTCCGACGCGGACGCCTCACGACGACGCCGCGCCGGCGAGGATGCCGTCGACGAGGACGCCGACCGCCCAGGCGGTGCGCTCGTCCGGGCTGCCCGCGGTGAAGACCGCCGGCCCGGCCGCGGTGAGGGTGGGATGGCGGACCGGGTCCGCGGCGGCGAGCGTCGACTCGAGGTCGCTCAGCTCCTGGGAGTCGTCCGAGGCGTGCCCGGCCCACTCGGCGGCGGAGGCCGTGGCGTGCTGGAGCAGGAGGTCGACGGCGCGCGCGGCCACCGCGGTCTCGAGCCCGAGGTCGTGCAGCAGCCGGAGCAGCAGCTCCAGCAGGTCGAGGTAGTGCGGCCCCTCGGGCCAGGTGACGAGCGCGGCCTGCGCGAGGGCGGGTTGGCGCGACAGCAGGTGCGTGTAGTCGCTGAGCACCCGGTACAGGCGCTCGCGGGCGGGCTCGGGGGCGTCCCACCGCAGGTCCAGGTCGGCGAGGTGCCGGTCGATGAGCAGCGCGTTCAGGTCGGTCGTGTTCCGCACGTAGACGTACAGCGAGGCCGGGCCGGTGTCGAGCTCGGCGGCCAGGCGGCGCATCGTCAGCTTCGCCGCCCCCTCCCGCCGCACGAGCTCCATCGCCGCGTCGATGATCGCCGCGCGGGACAACGGGGGCTTCGCGGGGCGGTCTCGTCTGCTGACCGGTTCGGGGCGCCTCATGCGCCCATTGAACCATCGTTGCTCGTGACGAACATGTTCGCTACGATTCCGTTCGTCTCCAGAAAGGGGGCCGCCATGACGACGACCCAGACTCCGACCATCACGGCACGGAGCGTGTGGCTCATCCTGATCGTCGTGCTCCTCGCGGACGCGATGGACCTCATCGACTCCACGATCACGAACATCGCGGCGCCGTCGATCGTCGCCGACCTCGGAGCCGACGACAGCCTCATCAAGTGGCTCGGCGCCGCGTACGCCCTGGCCCTGGGATCGCTCCTCGTGCTCGGCGGCAGGCTCGGCGACAGGTTCGGCCAGCGACGGACCTTCCTCATCGGGATGAGCGGGTTCGTGATCGCGTCGGCCACGGCGGGGCTCGCGCTCTCGCCCGGCATGCTGATCACCTCGCGGGCCGTCCAGGGCCTCTTCGGGGCCCTGCTCATCCCGCAGGGCATGGCGATCATGACCGCCACGTTCCCCAAGCCGATGCTGCAGAAGGCGTTCAGCGTCTTCGCCCCCATGCTCGGCGTGTTCGCCGTCGCGGGCCCGATCCTCGGGGGAGTGCTCATCGACGCGAACCTGCTCGGGCTCGGGTGGCGCCCGATCTTCCTGATCAACGTGGTGCTGGGCGGGCTCGCCCTCGTCCTGGCGGTCCGGTACCTCCCGGCGGTGCCCGCCCACCCCGGTACGCGCATCGACGTCCTCGGCAGCGTGCTGCTCGCGGTCGCGCTGTTCGGGGCGCTGTACGGCCTCATCGAGGGCTCCAGCGCCGGGTGGAACGCGGTCTCGCTGAGCGCCATCGTCCTCGGGCTGGCCGTGTTCGCCGCGTTCGTGCGACGCCAGGCCCGCACCGCGGACCCGCTGCTGCCGCGCACCCTCCTCGCCAACCGCGGGTTCACCGCCGGCCTCGTCGTCGGCCTGCTCGTCTTCGCCGGGTTCAGCGGGCTGATGTACGTGATCTCCCTGTTCTTCCAGCTCGGACTCGGCTACACGCCCACCCAGACCTCGCTGAACCTCATCCCGCTCACGGTCGGCATCATGGGTGGGTCGGGGGTCGCGGCCGCCCTGATCGCCCGGCTCGCGCGCCGGCTCGTCGTCCTGGGGCTGGTCGCGGTCCTGGCCGGCATCGCCACGATGCTCCTCGTCGTCCAGACGGCAGGGACCGGCGCGGCGTGGTGGCAGATGGCGATCGCGACGCTGCTCATGGGTCTCGGGGCGGGCATCTGCTTCAGCTCGATCTTCAACACCGCCCTCGGCGACGTCGACCCCGAGGAGGCCGGGTCCGCCAGCGGGTCGCTCAGCGCGGTGCAGCAGGTGGCCAACGGCGTCGGCTCCGCCCTGGTGACGAGCATCTTCCTGGCGGTGCTGCCCCGCGGTGACGTCGACGCCGTCACCGTGACGCTGCTGGCCCTGCTCGGGCTGATCGGGCTCTGCCTGCTCGCCGTCCCGCTGCTGCCCAGGACGGCCGTCGCCGACCTCGAGCACTGACCGGGTCGCACCGACCTTCACCTCGCCGCCCGACGCATCCCGACCGACCCACCCCGCCCCGCCCCGGAGGACCACGTGCACGACGCCGCTCCCGCCCGACGCCGACTCACCCCGCTCGTGTGGATCCCCCAGCTCCTCGTCGTGCTCGTCTTCGCCGGAGGCGGTGCGTACAAGCTCGTCACGCCCTACGCGGACGTGGTCGAGCAGTTCGGCGACATCCCGCAGGGCCTCGTGGTCACCGCCAGCGTCCTGGAGGTGATCGGCGGGATCGGGGTGCTGCTGCCGACGCTCACCCGGATCCTCCCGGGCCTGACCGTCTGGGCGGCGCTGGGGTGCGCACTGCTCCAGGCCGGCGCGGTGGTGTTCCACGTCACCGCGGGCGACACCGACGGTCTGGCCCTCAACGCCGCGCTGATCGTCCTGTCGCTGAGCGTCGCCTGGCTGCGGTGGCGGGTGGCTCCGGTCGCCCCCGTCCGGCCGCGGCGAGCCTGAGGAGCCGTCGCGACCGAGGGCCGACCGCAACGGCAGGATCCGACCGCAGGTGGACGACCGCGCGTCGTCGTCGCCAGCACCATGTCCCGGTGCCCTTCACGCTCGCCCACCCCGCGGCCGTCCTCCCGCTGGCTCGCCGTCCACTCGTCCCCGCTGCCCTGGTCGCCGGTGCGCTGAGCCCGGACGTGCCGTACTTCGTCCCGGTGACCAGGTCGGCCGACGCCTGGTACGAGCCGTTCGTCAACGCCACGACCACCCACGCCTGGCCCGGGGCCCTGACGGTGGCGGTGCCGACCGCAGCGGTCCTGCTCGGGCTGTGGCACCTCCTCCGGGGGCCGCTGCGCGCCCTGCTCGGACGGGACGCGCGTCCGGCGGGGGAGTCACGGGCGCACTCCGGCATCGCGGTCCGGGGTGCCTGGGTCGCCCTCTCGCTCGTGCTGGGCGTCCTGACCCACGTGGTCTGGGACGCCTTCACCCACGGCGACGGCGTGATCGTGCAGCACGTGGCGTGGTTCCGCGAGCCGCTGGTCGGCGACGTGCCCGCAGGCCGGGTCCTGCAGCACCTGAGCACGGCCGCCGGTCTGCTCGTCCTGGTCGTGTGGGCCGCGCGGGCCGTCCGGGCGTGGCACCGCGGGGGAGGCCGGCTGGCGCTCGACCGGTCGCGGGTCGCGGTCGTGGTGGCGCTCGTCGTCGCGGGTGCCACGGGGGCGGTGCTCGGCGGCTCGGGCAGCGCCGGCTCCGGGCTCGAGGCGACGTTGTCCGGCGCGGCGAAGGTCGGCCTGGCGGCGTTCGCGGCGGCGGTCCTCGTCGCGGCGTCGCTGTGGTGGTCCACGCGGGGTCGGGTGGCCGTGGCACTGCGTCGCACGTGACGCACGGCACGGCGCGAGCGAGCGGGACAGCCCGGAGGAGCGGCGCTCGCGGAACGCGGCCGGCTGCTCGACCCACGGGTAGTGCCCGCAGTCGGCGAGCATCGCCGGGGCGTGCAGGACGGGAGGGCCCGACTACCGTGACCTGGGTGGACATCACCTCGGACCCTCTGATGGAGGGGCACTTCGCGACGCTCGACGACGTGACGTACCAGGTCCGGGTCGTGAGCCCCGAGGCGCTCCTGGTGCACCGCGGCGCGCACGACCGGAGCGGCGCCTGGCAGCCCGACCTGTCGTCCGACCCGGTGGTGGAGCGCGTGCCCTGCGCGCAGGCGTCCGCGGTCTTCGGGGTCCGGACCTTCGCGGTGTGGCGTGGCGTCGGCATGCGGATCACCGGGGTGGACCACGCCCGCGGGACCGCCACGGCCTGGTTCATCCCGCGCGACCTCGCGGCGTACGGCCCGTCGGACTGGCCGCGCCCCCTCGGGCTCCGGACGCCGCCCCACGGGGGCATGAGCTCGCTCAAGAGCCACGGGAGCGACGCGGACGACGAGTTCGCCGGCGAGGTGCGGATCCGGCTGCTCACGGACATCCGGCAGACGAGGATCGACTTCCCCCTCGAGGACGGCACCCTCGTGCGGACGCCGACCTACCACTTCTGACCGGGACCGCACGCCCGTCGGCCGGCCTCCGGTCGGGGCGTCCGCGCTGCGTGACCGACCGAGGTCCCGGGCGTCCCACGCACCCGCGGCCTAGCGTCAGGGGCATGCCGCTCGCCCTCAGCGCCGTGACCATGAACAGCCGCGACCCCGGACGGACCGCGGCGTTCTGGGCCGCCGCCCTCGCAGGTGTCGCCGTCGACGGCGGGAACGGGTTCGTGCACGTCCGCTCCCACGACCTCCTGCTCATCGTGCAGCCGGCACCCGACCGGGACCCGACGACGGTCACCGACGTCCACCTGGACCTGCGCGCCGACGACCGGGCGGCGGAGGTCACCCGGCTGTGCGCCCTCGGCGCGGTGCTCGTGGAGCACCGGTCCGACTCCCACGGGACGTGGAGCGTGCTGCTCGATCCCGACGGGCGGGAGCTCTGCGTGGGCTGAGCGCGGGGGAGGCGGGCCGAGGCGGCCCTTCGGGCGCACACGGTCGGGTACCGGGCGTCATGCGTCCCGGGTCCTGAGCGTGAGGTGAGCGGCGAGCGTGGTCCAGAGGGTGAACACCGCCATCACGGCGAGCCCTCCCGAGCCGCTCAGGCCTCCGATCCCGACGGTCGTGTACGAGGCCTGCCCGGCGGTGGTGGGCCAGTAGGTCCCGGCGAGATCACCCACGACGCCGGGCAGCCCGGGCGCGAGCGCCGGCACGAGCAGCGCCACGGTCACGACGACGGCCAGCGCGCCGGAGGACGAGCGGGTGATGGCCCCGAGCGCGACGCCGAGGACCGCGGTGAGGACCAGGTAGCCGGCCGCGCACAGCAGCGCCCGGACGTTGCCGGCGTCGGCGAGGTCCGCCGTCGGCAGCCCGGCGGCGGCGAGTGCCGCCTGGCTCCCGCCGAAGCTGCACGCCACGGTCAGCACGGCGGTCGCGAGGGCGACGACCGCGGTGACGGCCAGCTTCGTGGCCAGCAGGACGGCACGCCGGGGTGCGATCGTCAGGCTCGTGACGATCTGACCGGTGGCGTACTCGCTGGTGAACGTCTGGGCCCCCAGGGTCGCGACGAGGATCTGGCCGACGAGGATGCCCTTGAAGCTGATCCCTGCCGGATCGAAGTCCGCGGGAAGGTCGGCCTGCCAGTCGGCCATGAGTCCGCTGATGCCGAGCAGGCTGACCACCACGGTGACCAGGACGGTGCCGGCCGCCAGGAGCCACGTGGTGCGGACGCTGCGGGCCTTGATCCACTCCGAGGCGAAGAGGTCCATGTCAGGCAGATTCCTTCTGGGTCGATGTCATGGCGAGGAAGACGTCCTCGAGCGAGTCGCGGACCGAGCTCAGCTCGGACAGCGCGACGGCGGCGCCGGCGGCGACGCGACCGACCTGGTCCGTCGTGGCGCCCTGGACGTCGAGCCCGTCCGCGCTCGCTGCGTCGGGTGCGGCGCGCACGCCTGCGCGGGAGAGCGCCTGGAGAAGTCCGTGCCGGTCCGGTGTGCGCACGCGGACGTGCTCGGTGGTGCGATCCGCGATGAACGCGGTCAGGGGCTGGTCGGCGAGGAGCCGCCCGTGGTGCACGACCACGAGGTGGTCGGCGGTCAGCTCCATCTCACCCATGAGGTGGCTGGAGAACAGGACGGTGCGACCCTCTGCCGCCAGGTCGCGCATGAGCGAGCGCGCCCACCGGATCCCCTCGGGGTCGAGGCCGTTCAGCGGCTCGTCGAAGATCACGACCGACGGGTCTCCGATCAGCGCGGTGGCGATCCCCAGCCGCTGCTTCATCCCCAGGGAGAAGTCGCCGGCCGGCCGGTCGGCGACCGCACCCAGGCCGACGCGCTCGAGGGTCGGCGCCACGCGGGACCGCGCGACGCCGCCGGCGCGTGCGACCGCCGCGAGGTGGTCCCCGGCCGTGCGCCGGGGGTGGACCGCCCGGGCATCGAGCATCGCGCCGACGACCCGCATGGGGTGCGGCGTCTCGGCGAGCCGCAGCCCGCCGACCGTCGCCGCACCACTGGTCGGCCTGTCGAGGCCGAGGAACATCCGCAACGTCGTGGACTTGCCCGCCCCGTTGGGGCCGAGGAAGCCGGTGACGACGCCCGGTCTGACCGCGAACGACAGATCGTCGACAGCAGTGAGCCGTCCGTACCGCTTGACCAGGGAGTGAGCCTGCAACAACACCGGGTTCGAGGAGTGCACGTGGGTAAACTACACCGTGTCGTGTAGATGTCGAGCGGCCGGTGTACCGTCACCGAGGAGCTCGGAGGGGAGCGATGGCGACAGAAGGAGGCAGGTCCGTGCGACAGGGGCAGGCGCACAAGCGTGCGGCCATCCTGGCGGCGGCCAAGGAGCTGTTCGTGCAGACGAGCGTGGAGCGCACCAGCATGGACGCGGTCGCTGCGCTCGCCGGCGTGTCGAAGCGGACGGTCTACGACTACTACGGGGACAAGCGCGGCCTCCTGCTCGGCGTCGTGGAGGACGCGGGGGAGAGGGCGCTGGCCACGTTGCGCGGGCTGGTCGAGCAGCACCTCGACCCGGCAGGCATCCGCGAGCTCGACGACCTCGAGCAGGCCCTCACCGACCTGGCCACCGCCCTCGGTCGGTCGCTGCTGCTGTCGGCGGACTACCTCGCCGCGGTCCGGCTGATCAACGAGAACGAGGCGCTGCTGCCGGAGCTCGAGGACCATCCGCTCGACGAGGCCCACGCGCAGGTCCTCACCGAGCGCGTCAGCCACTTCGCCCGCGCCGGCCTGCTCGACGCCGACGATCCCCGCCTCGCAGCCGCCCACTTCCACGCCCTGACCGCGCTGCGCGTGCTCAACGAACCACCCCGCCGACGCACCGAGGCGGCGCACGTCCGCCAGATCATGACCGACGGCGCACGTGCCTTCATCCGCGCCTACGGCGCGCGCGGAGCAGCCGCGTAGTCGGCCCACCGGCAGAGCAACGACGCCCGCAGCACCGGTCACGACGACGATGAGCACGTCACGCGACCAGGACGACGTGCTTGCCCACCACGCCGCCCGCCTCCATCGCCCGATGTGCGTCGGCGATCCGTGCCAGTGGCCATGTCGTGGCGATCACGGGTCGCAGGGCGCCCCGGTGCACGTGCTCGGACAGGGCCGCGAGGTCGGCGCTCGTCGGGTTGCCGCTGAAGAACCGCACGCGCCGGGACCCGTGGACCGCGGACGCCGCCACCGCAGCGGCGGCGGCGGGCGTCGTGGGCGCGATCGTCACCATCCGCCCGCGGGGGGCGACCAGTCGTCGGAACCGCCCGAGTCCCGAGCCGCCGACGGTGTCGAGCACCAGGTCGAACGGTCCCAGGTCCGCCGGCAGGGGAGTGCGGTAGTCCAGCACCACGTCGGCCCCGAGATCGCCGACGGCAGCGGCGGCCGACCCGCGAGCCACCGCCGTGACGTGGGCACCCGCCGCGTGGGCGAGCTGGACGGCCACGTACCCGACACCACCGGCAGCACCGCGGATGAGCACCCGGTGGCCGCTCTGCAGCCGGCCGTGCGTGAACAGGGCGGTCAGCGAGGTGGTCCCACCCCCCAGCAGCGCGACGGCACCGGGATCGTCCAGGACGTCCGGGACGGTCCCGAGGCGGTCTGCGTCCACGACGACGAGCTCCGCAGCGCTTCCCAGCGGCGCGAGCGCCGCACGGGCGGGCAGCACCCCCCAGACCCGCTGCCCGGTGTCGACGCCGGTGACGCCGTCGCCGACCGCCTCCACGACGCCGGCGAGGTCCATGCCCACGCCGATCGCCCGCCGTCCCGCCGTCGCGCAGCGCATGCGACCCGACCGCAGGTGGATCTCGCCGGCGTTCACGCTCGTGGCGCGCACCCGCACGAGCACCTGACCTCGCCGGGGCACCGGGACCGGGACCTCCTCGAGGCGGAGCACGTCGGGCGTGCCGGGGCGGTGGTAACGAGCGGCGAGCACGGGATGACCTCCAGGTGGGACACGTACGGTGAGGCCGTGAACGTAGAAGGCGACGGTCCCCGCGAACGACCTGCGTGGGCGATGTGGGAGGAGCTGGCGTGAGTTCGTCGCAGTTGCCCGGCGGCACCCCGGCGCTGCGCGCGGACGCCGAACGCAACCGCACCGCGATCGTCAGCGCCGCGCGCGCCGTGTTCGCCGAAGTCGGCACGGATGCCCCCGTCAGGCGGGTGGCCCGGCGCGCCGGCGTCGCGCCGGCGACGCTCTACCGGCGGTTCCCGACTCGCGAGGACCTGGTCGCGGCGGCCTTCGCCGAGCAGCACGCCGAGTGCTCGAGGCTGCTCGCCGCCGCTGACGCGCACCACGACCCGTGGTCCGCGCTGCGGGCGGTCGTCCGCCAGTTCTGCGCTGACCAGGTGCGCGACCGGGGTTTCACGGCCCACGTGGTGCTCAGCGCGTGCTCGGGCGACGCCCCGCCCGGGACAGCAGGGGAGTTCGCCGCCGAGGCCGGGCGGCTGGAGGGTCTGGTCCGGCGCTCCCAGGAGTCCGGAGCACTCCGCGCCGACGTCCGGCTCCAGGACCTGGAGCTGCTGGTCGCCGGGAACGCCGGGGTCATCGCGGCGACGCCGACGGCATCCGTGGCGACCGCGTCACGCCGGTACGTCGACCTGGCACTTCGCTCGCTGGAGACCTGACGGGACGGATCTGCTCTGCGGCGGGTGCGGCAGGGCCGCGCATCGAGCGGAAGGGGCCACGCGCCCCGGCGGCCACGGGTGGCGGCTCGACGACGGGTCTGACGCTCGCACATCGATCCGATCCCGGTGGCGTGCCCGTCGTCAGCCCGTGCCGCTGTCTTCGGCTTCGGGAGTCGACGTCCAGGAGGGGGAGCGGCTGCGGCGCTCCGGCCTCGGGCGTCCTGCGACGCAGGACAGCGGTGACGTGGCCATGGACGGAACCGGTGCGGGCACGGCCGTTGCTTGTGCCAGGTACCGTGCGGAAGTAAGGTACCGATATGGAAGCCAAGCTGGCAGCACTCCGCCGCGGAATGCTCGAGCCGGCCGTCCTCGCCGTCGTCGAGTACGAGCAGCGCTATGCGGGGGAGATCGCGGAGACCCTTCGAGCCTCAGGGTTCCCGGTCCAGGACGGAACGCTTCACCCCCTGATCAGCCGGCTGCGCCGAGAGGGGCTCGTCACGCACGAGTGGCGCGAGTCGCCCACGGGTCCGCCCAGGAAGTACTTGGCGATCTCCGACCTCGGCCGGCGACAGCTCGAGGCGTTCCGCACATACATCCACACCCTCGCGACGACGCTCGACTCGATAGGACGATGACCATGACTGATCTCGCTCTCGCCGGACACGGCGGTGCGTTCCCGATGAGCGCGGAAGCGCGGGAGCTGATCCTCGATTACCTCGCACGGGCGCGCACGGCGATGGGAGCCAGCGCCGCCGGTGATGAGACCGTCCGCGACGTCGAGACAGCGATCGGCGATCAGCTCCAGCGCGTCCTCGACGACGGAGGCCAGATCGACAGGAACGCGACGACGCGCGTTCTGGAGCAGTTCGGTCCTATCTCCCCGGACGAGGAGGCCGCGCCCGTGGCACGCGCTCCCTTCCTCTGCCGAATCGTCGAGGGGAAGCAGATCAGCGGCCTCTGCCTCGGGCTCGCGACCCGTGCCGACGTTCGCGTCGACTGGCTGCGCAGCATCGCGGTCATCCTGGGCCTGTTCAGCGGGGGACTGCTCGTCGTCGCGTACCTCGTCGCACTGCCGTTCGCGCCGCGCATCCGCACCACCGGCGAGTACCGACGAGCGCTCGAAGCCGACCGGCGACGCAAGCAGCGCTGACGAGCACCACGTGGCGCGAGCAGGACGTCGTGACGTTCGTGCTGCTCGGGGAGAGGGCCGGCTCGTGCGTCGAGGAGCGACAGCGCTGGCGGCGTCTGACATCAGGTGCACGACGCAGGTCGTTACTGGCACCTCTGCGTATCACGTTCGGTCATACTCGGTCGCGGCACCTCCGCACCGATCGGTCCAGTTCGCGTGCGTGCTCGCGCAGCGAACCCGTGTGCGACGCGGTGGCCGCTGCACCTGGAACCTCTTAGCCTCGTGTGCCGGGGGGGCTGATCCCTCCCGTCTGCACCACGGGCGTCGGCCCTCGGACTCGTCCGGTGGCCTCATCGAAGGGGAGCACGTCGATCCGTACCGCGCACTGTCCCACGACCGATAGCTGCCCGAAGGCGTCCTCCCGTGCCTGGCGAGTGGTGGCGCACTCGATCGTTGCCGGCATGGCCTGCGTCACGACCCTGAGTGCCTGCACCGGGGACGAACCCGACCCCGTGCGCTCCACAGAGCCCGCGGCGTGCAGCTTCGTCGACGACGCCACGGTCCGCGAGGCTCTCGGAGACGCAGTCAACGACCCCACCGATGCCACCACCCGGCTCACCGACGCCCCCGACCTGCTGGGCTGTCGATGGACAACCGCGGTCGGGACCGCCCTCACGGTGACCGTCACCCGCACCCAGGACGACGACGCCCCGGCGGCCGCTGCCCGGTGGGCCGAGGGATGCGCGACACCTCAGCCGCTCGACGTCGAGGGCGCTACCGGCAGCATCTGCCAGGACACCGCCTTCGACGCCGCCGGATCGGAGCTCTACGCCACCTGGTCGGGGGACGACCTCACCATGCGGCTCGGTCTCCAGCGGGACGGTGGGGCCGCCCCCGAGGACGCCGCCCGGCTGCGGGCGGTCGCCAGCGACCTCATCGCGAACGTCACACCCGACGCCTACGACGACGCAGAGGCGTCGGTCTAGGCGTCCCGCACCGGCGAGAGGTGACGCTGCACTGAAGCGCGCTACGCAGGCGACCACTCAGCTGCTGATCGGCTCGCCGACTCGTGGGCCCCATCGGGGATAGACGAGATCCCCGACGGCGATGCATCGCTCCGAGCCGAACAGAGCGCGCCGGATCGGTAAACGTGCACGTCAGAGCGATACGCAGACTACGATCTGACATAACGTCCATTATCGGCGTACAGGAGACCACCGAGAACGCGTCCCGTCCGACGCCCGCGGCTACGGTGCACCGCATGACCATCCGGTTCGAGAACGTCGGCATCGCCGTCCGGGACATCGAGGCGGCGATCGCCTTCTTCACCGACCTCGGCCTGACCGTCGAGGGCCGCGACACGGTCAGCGGCACGTGGGCGGACACCGCCGTCGGCCTGGACGGCAACCACGCGCGGATCGCGCTGCTGCGGACGCCCGACGGGGCCGGGCGGCTGGAGCTGTTCGAGTACCTGCACCCCGCCGCGATCGAGACGGAGCCGACCCGGCCGAACGAGGTCGGGATGCACCGGGTCGCGTTCTCGGTCGACGACCTCGACGCGGCCCTCGCGGTCGCCGCGCGGCACGGCTGCCACCCGCTGCGCGGCGTCGCGACGTACGAGGACACCTACCGGCTGACCTACGTCCGGGGCCCGAGCGGCATCATCGTGATGCTCGCCCAGGAGCTGCGTCCCGCCTGAGCGTCACGCCCGGTCGTGGATGGTGACCGCGTACCCGTCGGGGTCGGCGAACGTGAACGTGCGCCCGAACGGCCCGTCGACCGGCGCGGTCAGGATCGCCACGCCCGCGGCGGCGAGCTCGTCGTGCAGGCCCTGCGCGTCGTCGGCGTGCAGCCACAGCGCGACCCCGGTGCCGGGCCGGGGTGCGGCCGCGTCGAGGTCCACGCCCGGCGCCGCCTCCCGGACGGCGAAGGCGATGGGCGCGGTGTCGAACACGACGGCGTGCGGCGGGCTGGTGGCGGCCCGTCGCAGACCGAGGCGGGTCTCGTAGAACGCGGCGGCCGCGTCGAGGTCGCGCACCTGGAGCGCGAGGAAGTCGGGTCCGGTGACCGTGGGCATGAGGTGCTCCTCTGGATGTCAGGATGGTTGACATCACGCAGTCTATGTCAGACTTCTGACATGGCAACCCCCGTGGACCTCGAGACCTCCGTCGGGCTTGCGCTCAAGCGCGCCGCAGCCGCCCTGCGCGCCGCGATGGAGTCGGCGCTGCGACCGCTCGACCTCACGGTGTCCCAGTACGCCTGCCTGGAGCAGCTCGCGGCCCGACCCGGGCTCTCCGGGTCCGAGCTGGCCCGGTCCACGTTCGTGACCCGGCAGTCGATGCACACCCTGCTGCGCGGCCTCGAGGACCGCGGCCTGCTGACCCGCCCGGACGCCGCCCCCCGCGGACGCGCGCTGCCCACCGCCCTGACCCCCGCCGGCCGGGCCGCCCTGGCGTCCGCGAGCACGGCCGTCGCCGCCGTCGAGCGGACGATGACCGGCGCCCTCTCCCCCACCGACCTGGCCCGGGTGCGTCGCGACCTCGCCGCCTTCACCGCCGCGCTGGACCCCGTGCGCCCCTGACCTGCGCCTCCGCCTGCACCGGGAGGACCACGCCGTCATCCAGGTGGTGTAGGCCGCTCCGCGCACGATCTCGTCCCGGGGACGGTCTCGCCGCCGATCACCCCGCTCCTACCGTCGAAGCACAGCCCAGACGGAGGAGAGCACGCATGATCGAGGCAGCGGGACTGACCAAGAGGTACGACGACAAGGTCGCCGTCGACGACATCTCGTTCACCGTCCGACCCGGTGTGGTGACCGGCTTCCTCGGCCCCAACGGGGCGGGGAAGTCCACCACGATGCGGATGATCGTCGGCCTGGACCGACCGACCGCAGGGACCGTCACCGTCAACGGCCGGCCGTTCGCCCAGCACCGCGCACCCCTCGGGGAGGTCGGCGCCCTGCTGGACGCGAAGGCCGTCCACTCGGGCCGCGCCGCCCGGAACCACCTGCTCGCCCTCGCGGCCACCCACGGCATCGCGCGGCGGCACGTCGACGAGGTGATGGCCGCCACCGGCCTGCAGGCCGTGGCACGCAAGCGTGCCGGCACCTTCTCGCTCGGCATGGGCCAGCGGCTCGGGATCGCAGCCGCACTGCTGGGCGACCCGCGCACCCTGATCCTCGACGAGCCCGTCAACGGCCTCGACCCCGAGGGCGTCCGCTGGGTCCGGACGCTGCTGCGGGGCCTCGCAGCCGAGGGCCGGACCGTGCTGCTGTCGTCCCACTTGATGAGCGAGATGGCGCTGACCGCGGACCACCTCATCGTGCTCGGCCGCGGCCGGGTCATCGCCGACGCGCCGGTCTCCGAGGTCGTGCAGCGGGCCCGGACCACCACGGTGCGGGTCCGCACGGCGACGACCGACGAGCTCGCGGTCGTCCTGCGTCGGCTGCCCGGCGTCGACGTCCGGGCCGTGGAGCCCGGCGTGCTGGAGGTGACCGGCAGCGCGGCCGCCGAGATCGCGACCACCGCCGCGCACGCCGGCGTCGTCCTGCACGAGCTGACCCCGTTGCAGGTGTCCCTCGAGGACGCGTACATGCAGCTCACCGCCGACGACGTCGAGTACCGCTCGACCACGACCGGACCCGGCACCAGCACCCGCACCGCCGCAGGAGGCACCCGATGACGACGCCCGCCCCAGCCGGCACCCTCCCCGCCCACCGGACGCCCCGCGTGCGTCCCGTCACGTTCGGCCGGCTGCTCGCCGCCGAGTGGGTCAAGCTCCGCACGCTGCGCTCCACCTGGTGGGCGCTCGCGGTGGGGGTCCTGTTCGTGCCGCTGTTCGCCGTGACGCGGATGGTCAGCATCGCCCAGGTGCCCGAGGCCGTCGGGGCCGACTCGCTCGTCGGGGCCGTCTACGTGACCTCGGGCGTGGCGCTGACCCAGCTCGTGTTCTGCACGCTCGGGGTCCTGTCGGTCGCCGGCGAGTACGGCACCGGCCAGATCCGGTCCACCTTCACCGCGGTCCCCCACCGGACGACCGCCCTCGCCGCCAAGCTGGTCGTCACGGTCGGTGCCGTCATGGTCGCGTCGGTCGCCGCCGTCGCCCTCGCGTGGGCCGGCAGCTCCCCCTGGTTCGAGCAGACCGGCATGTCGATCGACCTCACCAGCGCCGAGGACGCGCGCCTCCTGCTCGGGGTGCCCCTCTACCTGGGCGCCGCCACCGCCCTCGCGTTCGGCGTCGCCGCGATCGTGCGCAGCTCGGCCGCCGGCATCGCGATCGTGCTGGGGCTGCTGCTCGTCGTCGAGAACGGCCTGTCCCTCATCCCGTGGGAGCCGATCCAGGCCGCGGCGGCGCTCCTGCCGGGCACCGCCGGCAGCCGGCTGCTCCAGTCCGACGCGGTCGGGTCCGTCATCACCACGTCGGGAGTCGCCGACCTCGGACCGTGGCAGGGCTACGGCGTCATGCTCGTCTGGGTCGCCGCCGTCCTCGCGGTCGCGACCGTCCTGCTGCGCCGCCGGGACGCCTGACCGTGCACCCCCGGGACGCCTGGCACGATGCGGTGGTGCAGGACCAGCGCAGCGACGATCCCGGGGGCGCCCCCGCGCCCGAGTTCACCGAGCTGTCCGCGCGGCGGCTCGGGCCGGTCCGCCGGTTCCTCGTCGCCCGCCCGCTGGTCACCGACGTGGTGCTCATCGCCGGGTTCACCGGCTGGGCGCTGCTGATCGGCGTCGGCGCGGACTCGATGTGGGTGCTGCACGCCTGGTTCGGTGGGGAGCGGGTGCTCCAGATGCAGCTGGCGTCCCTCACGCTCACGACCGCCGGCGCACTCGCCCTGATCTGGCGTCGGCACCGCCCCGTGCTGGTCGCCGCCGCGTTCGCCGCGCTCGGGGTCGCCGCGCTCGCGACCACCGGCGCCACCTCGGGGTTCGAGGTCGGCGCCGCCGTCGCGCTGTACGCGCTCGCCGCCGCACGGCCACCGCGGGTCGCGTGGGCAGCGTGCGCCGGACTGGTCGCGGCGCTGCTGTCCGCCGCCTGGCTGCTGCCCCTGTCCACGACCGTCGGCGCCGTGATGCTCGGGTTCGACCCCGCCGACGCCCCCCGGAACGCGGTGTGGGTGCAGAACACCGCCGCGCCGGTCCTGGTCCTCGCGCTCGTCGCGGTGGCGGCGGGCACCCAGGTCCGTGCCCGCCGGCTGCACGTCGCCGGGTTCCTCGAGGCGGCGAACGCCCTCGCCCGGGACCGGGACCAGCGAGCCCGCCTGGCCCAGGCCGCCGAACGGGCCCGGATCGCCCGCGAGATGCACGACATCGTCGCCCACAGCGTCTCGGTGATGGTGACCCTCGCGGGCGGCGCCGACGCCGCGCTGGACCGCGCACCCGCCCAGTCCCGGGCGGCGCTGCGCGAGCTGGTCGCCACGGGCCAGGCGGCACTCGACGACATGCGCCGGGTGCTGGGCGTGCTGCACGAGGTCGACCGGCACGGCGCGGCCCCGCTCGAGCCCCAGCCCGGCGCCGTCGAGCTGACGGCGCTCGTCGAGCGGTTCCGTGCGGCGGGCCTCCCGGTGCGGGCCACGATCCCCGACGACGCCGCCGTCGCGCGGCTGGGTGCCAGCGTCCAGCTCGCCGCGTTCCGCATCACCCAGGAGGCGCTCACCAACGTGCTGCGGCACGCCCCGGGCACCCCCGGCGTCACGCTGACCGTCCGTCTCGGCCCCCGCGGGGTCGAGGTCGTGGTGGCCGACGAGGGACCCGGGGTGACCGCGGCGTCGGCGGCGAGCCCCGGGTCCGGCCGCGGGCTGGTGGGCGTGCGCGCACGCGCGGCTGCGTTCGGCGGCACGGTCTCGGCCGGACGCTCCGCCACCGGCTGGACCGTCCGCGCGCACCTCCCGACGACGTCGGAGCCGACATGATCCGGGTGCTGCTGGTCGACGACCACCCCCTGGTGCGGATGGGCTTCCGGCTGATGCTGGACAGCACCGACGACATCGAGGTCGTGGGCGAGGCGTCCGACGGCGGCGCCGTCGTCGGGGACGTCGCCGCGATGCGGCCCCACGTCGTCGTGATGGACGTCCGGATGCCCGGCACCGACGGCATCGAGGCCACCCGACGTGTCGTGGCGGAGCACCCCGAGGTCCGCGTCCTGGTGCTGACCACCTTCGGCCTCGACGAGTACGCGTTCGCGGCGCTCCGGGCCGGGGCGAGCGGGTTCCTGGTGAAGGACTCCGCACCGGACGACCTGGTCGCCGCCGTGCGGACCGTCGCCGCGGGCGACGCCGTCGTCTCCCCCCGGGTGACGCAGCGCCTGCTCGAGCTGTTCGCCGACGCCCTGCCCGCAGGCGCCGGGTCGGTGCCGGACGGCGCCGTGCACCCGCGGCTCGCCGTGCTGACCCCCCGCGAGGTCGAGGTCCTCCGGTACGTCGCGCAGGGACGTTCGAACGCGGAGATCGCCGCGGGCCTGCACCTCTCGGAGGCGACGGTGAAGACCCACCTCGCGCGCATCCTGCCCAAGCTCGGCGCGCGCGACCGGGTGCAGGCGGTGGTGATCGCCTACGAGACGGGCCTGGTGCGCGCCGGGCCCCCGTGATCGGCCACGCCGTACCCTCGTCGCCATGTCCGACACCACGAGGCACGACGTGCCCGCGACCGCCCTCGCACTCGCCCTCGTCGAGTGGGCGGACCCCCGCGCCGTCCGGATGCGCGCGGAGATGGACGCCGAGATGTCCGTCCGCTACGCCGATCTCGGGGGCACGAGCGGGATGAGCGAGACCGTGCGCGCGGCGCTGGCCGTCGACCCGGCGAGCGTGCGGCACACCGTGCTCGCCCTCGCGGCCGACGGCACGCCCGTCGGTCACCTCGCGCTGCGGGCGATCGACGGCGCCTGGGAGGTCAAGCGTGTGGTGGTCGCCGCGGCGGCGCGGGGCCGCGGGACCGGCCGGGCCCTGATGACCGAGGCCGAGCGCCTCGCCCGCGCGGCCGGCGTGACCCGGATGGTGCTCCAGACCGGCGACCGGCAGCCCGATGCCGAGGCGCTCTACCTCGCGCTCGGGTGGACGCGGATCCCCACCTACCCGCCGTACGACACGGCGCTGCCGCAGTCGCGGTGCTTCGCCAAGGACCTCTGAGCCGCACCGACTCGGGTCCGATCAGCCCGGCAGCGCCAGCCCCACGGCGAGCAGCAGCACCACGCCGTGCCCGACGTACGCGGTGCCGGCGCGGACGCCGGGCGACATCCGGGGGCCGAGCCGCGCGGCGGTCAGCGCCAGCAGCACGTGCCACCCCGCCGACCCCGCCAGCACCCCGACCGCGAACCCGGTCCGCTCGGCACCGGAGCCGAGCGCGCCACCGAGCCCCGCGACCACGACGCCGAACGCGACGACCGTCGCGGGGTTGACGAGCGTCACCGCGGCGAACCGCGCGGCGGTCGCCACGGCCCGCGCGCGCCCGTCCGGTGCGGCGCGCGTGCGCCCACTCGGGGTCGGGTCGAGCACCGCGCCGCGACGCATCCGCCACGCCCCGCGGATCCCCCACCCCGCGACGGCCAGCAGCACCGCCGCCGCCAGCCGCCGGACGACCTGCTCGTGCGGTGCGATCCACGCCGCCGCGGCACCACCGGCGACCACCGCGACGACGGCGTACAGCAGGTCGACGAGCGCGACGCCGGTGGCCGCCGCGAGGCCGTGCGCCCGCCCTCGGGTCAGCGACTCCTGCAGCACCAGCACGCCCACCGCGCCGAGCGGCACCGCCACGCCCAGACCGGCCGCGGCACCCGCCGCCGTCGCGGCCACCCAGCCACCCGACCCGTCGACCACCCCGTGCAGCACCATGTCGCCCAGCGTGCAGGGGCACTGCGGGATGCCCTGTCGGATCCACGGTGATCCTGCGATAATCGCGGCGTGGATGCCCTCGACCTCGCGATCCTCGACCGCCTGCGCCAGGATGCGCGGTGCTCGTTCCGCGAGCTCGGCGCGCACGTCGGCCTCTCGGCGAACGCCGCCGCGGACCGGGTCCGGCGCCTGACCTCGGACGGGGTGATCCGCGCGTTCACGGTGGTCGTCGACGAGCACGCGGTGCCCGACGCCCGGCTCGACCTGCTGGTGGACGCGCGCCTGCGCCCCGACACCGACCCGGCGTCCGCCGAGGCGGCGCTGCGCGCGGACCCGGCGGTCGTCGAGGCGCTGCACGTGACCGGCGCGTGGGACTACCAGCTGCGCGTCCGGGTGCCGAGCGCGCAGCACATCGACGCGCTCGTCCGGCGGCTCAAGGGAACCGGTGGCGTCGAGGCGACCCAGACCCGGCTCGTCCTCGGCGTCGTCGGACGGGACTGACCGCGCGGGCGGGCCGCTCCCGGCCGGTCCGCGTACGCTCGCCCGGTGCTCCACCTCTCCCCCGTGCGGCTCGAGTTCGTCACCGACCGGCACCTCGCGACCCTGACCACCCTGCGCCCCGACGGGACCCCGCACGTCGTGCCGGTCGCGTTCACCTGGGACGAGGACCAGGGCGTCGCCCGCGTCACCGCGAACCGGGCCTCCCGCAAGGTGCGCAACGCCCGCCGCGCACCGGGCGAGCCGCTGGGCCGCGCGGCCCTGTGCCAGGTCGACGGCCGGCGGTGGCTGACGCTGGAGGGGACCGTCGAGGTCGTGGACGACCCCGTCGAGATCGCGGACGCGGTGCGCCGCTACGGCGAGCGGTACCGGCCGCGCGACTTCGACCCGGAGCGGGTCGTGCTGCGCGTCGCGGTCGACCGCGTGATGTCCTCCTCCCACCTGGCCTGAGCGCGCACAACGGCCTGAGCGAGCGCCGCGGAGCTGCCGCTACCGTGCCGGGGTGACCCTGCGACTCGCGCCCTCCCTGCCCGACCGCGCGGACCGCGGACGGCTCGGCGGCCCGCCTCCTGCCGTCCTCGAGAGCCACCCGCTGCTCGCGACGCACCGCTACGTGCTGACGCTCCCGGCGGGCTGCGCGCCGTGGGCCACGGACGTCGAGGTGTCCGTGCTGCTCCGCGCCGGGTTCGACATCGGCGACGACGACCTCGAGTACCCCGCGATGGCGATGCGCGCCCTCGTCCACGCACCCGCGCCGCGCGGCTCCCGGTCCGACCTCGGCTGGCCGGGCCTGCGCGCGACCGCCCTGACCGCCCTGCCGGACGACGACGACCGCCCGGGCCTGGTCCGCGTCGCCGACCAGCCCGCGCTGATCCAGGGTCGGCCCGAGTACGCCGCGGCGGTGCTCGCCGACGGGCACCGGTTCCTGTTCCAGGTCGACGAGGAGGGCTGGCCGCAGGACGGCGCGCTCGCGGACGTGGTCGACGAGTACCTCTGGGGCTTCGGGTCGGTGTACTTCTACGGCACGCCCGGCCCGGACGGCGTGCCGCCGGAGGTCGTCGCCGGCTTCATCGACTTCTGACCGGGCCCGGCGCGGGTCGGCTGGTCACGGGCACAATCGGTGGGTGCCACCCGACCCGACCCGCAGCTTCACCGCGTCGCCGAACGCCCTGTTCGCGACGCACGTCGCCCGGACGGCCCGGCTGTCGCCCGGGTTCGTGCGGCTCACGCTGACCGGGCCGGACCTGGACCGGTTCGCCCCGTACGGCCTCGACCAGCGCGTGAAGATCCTGCTCGGCGGTCCCTGCCCGGAGCTCGCCCCCGGCCTGCCCGAACGCGAGTGGCGACGGGTCTGGCGCGCGGTCCCCGAGGACCGTCGACCCGTCCTGCGCAGCTACACGGCCTACGAGGTGCGGCCCGCGACCCGGGAGATCGACCTCGACTTCTACGTCCACGACCCCGCGGGTCCGGCGAGCGACTGGGCGCTGGGCGCCGCGCCCGGGGACCCGCTCCTGGTGTCGGGCCCGGACGTGACGGCGGGGCGGCCCGCGCACGGCATCCAGTGGGAGCCCGGGCCGGACGTCCGCCGGGTGCTGGTCGCCGGCGACGAGACCGCGTACCCGGCGATCCGCGGCATCCTCGCCGCCCTCCCCCGGTCCGTCCGCGCCGACGTCCTCCTCGAGGCGGGCGACCCCGCCGACGCCGCGACGCTGGACGACGTGACGCACGGGCCCGGCCGGTCCGCGCACGTGGTGCTCCGTGCGGGCGCGCCGGGCGGGGTGGCGCTGACGGCGGCACTCGGTCGTTGGGTGGACGAGCACGGCGCCGCGGCCGCCGACCTGGGGACGGGGTTCTACGCGTGGGCGGCGACCGAGAGCACGCGGGTGCGCGCCGTCCGGGACGCGTGGGACGGCGCCGGCCTCGACCCCGCCCGGGTGCACACCCAGGGCTACTGGCACGACCGGCCGCGCTGACTCGGGCCGCCGACCTGCGCGGACGCCAAGTCGAGTCGAAGTAAGGGTTTGCTAACCTTCCCTCGCCCGCACGTCGCGGGCCCTGCTCGAGAGATGGGGTAGCACGTGCGTTCTCCGGTGACCACCACCCGGACCGGGACCGGCCTGCTGGCCGCCGCGGTCGTCGCCCTCCTGGCTGCGTGCAGCGGCGGGTCGGGCGCCGGCACCGCCGCGACCGACGGCGCCTCGACCCCCGCCGCCGAGGCGAGCCACGTCGTGGAGCACGCGCGCGGCGAGACGGAGGTGCCCGGGGCGCCGACCCGCGTGGTCGTCCTCGAGCCCGTCCAGCTCGACACCGCCGTCGCGCTCGGCGTCGTCCCCGTCGGGGCCGCCGTGCTGAACGAGGCCGCCGGGGTGCCCGCCTACCTCGGCGACGAGGCCGCGGGCATCGAGACCGTCGGCACCGTCCAGGAGCCCAACGTCCAGAAGATCGCCGCGCTCGCGCCCGACCTCATCATCGGCACCGAGTCCCGGCACTCCGCGCTGTACGACCAGCTCTCCGACGTGGCACCGACCGTGTTCATGGCGTCGCAGGCCGACCCGTGGCAGGACAACGTAAGGTTCACCGCCGAGGCACTCGGCGACACCGCCGGGGCAGACGCGCTGCTGACCGCCTACGACGACCGGTGCGCCGCGATCGCCGACGAGCTCGACACCGCGGGCACGACCGCCCAGCTGATCCGGCCCCGCGACGGCATCCTGACGCTCTACGGGCCCACGTCGTTCGCGGGCAGCACGCTGGAGTGCGTCGGGCTGACCACCCCGGAGCGCGACTGGGAGGACTCCATCTCCGTCGACCTCTCCCCCGAGCTGGTGCTCGAGGCCACGGCCGACCTCGTGCTGGTCACCACCACGGACGTGACCGACGAGTCCACCGTCCCCGAGGCGGTGCGCGCCAACGCCGACGCCCTCGGCACCGTCGAGCTGGTCGACCAGTCGACCTGGATCACCGGCGTCGGGCCGCTCGGCGGCCAGGCCGTCCTCGACGACATCGAGCGGATCCTGCGCGCGGCGGCGTGACGACCACCCTCCCGCGACCGCACGCCCCGGCGGCGGCGCGACGGCTCCGGCCGCCGCGCCGCCGCGCGGGCGCGTGGGTGCTCGGCGCCGTCGCGGCGCTCGGCGCGGTCGTCGTGCTGTCGCTGCTGGTCGGCGCCAACCCGGTGCCGCCCGGCGACATCTGGGCCGCCCTGCGCGGCGCCGGCACCGCGACCGCCCAGCTCGTGGTCGACCAGCGCGTGCCCCGCACCCTGGCCGGCCTCGCCGTCGGCGCCGCGCTGGGCGTCGCCGGCGCGCTCATGCAGGCCGCCACCCGCAACGCCCTCGCCGACCCCGGCCTGCTGGGCGTGAACGCCGGCGCCGCGGTCGCCGTGGCGGTCGGGATCGCGTTCCTGGGCGTGACCGCGCCCGTCGGCTACATGGGCCTCGCGTGCGCGGGGGCCCTGGTCGCCGCGAGCACCGTGCACCTGCTGGGCGGCGCCGCCGACCCCCGGGCCGCCCCCGGCCGCCTGGTCGTGACCGGGGTCGCCGTCGGCGCCGTCCTCGCCGGGCTGACCACCGGGATCACGCTCACCCACCCGGACACGTTCGACCGGATGCGGGGCTGGAGCGCGGGCAGCCTCCTCGAGCGCGGTCCGCAGGTCCTCCTGCCCGTGCTGCCGCTGCTGGTCGTCGGCCTGGTGCTCGCCGCGGGCGTCGCGCGCAGCCTGAACGCCGTCGCCCTGGGGCCGGACGTCGCCCACGCGCAGGGCGTCGACGTCCGGCGCACCCGCGTGCTCGTGCTCGCCGCGATCACGCTGCTCGCGGGCGGCGCCACCGCGGTCGCCGGGCCGATCACGTTCGTCGGCCTGATGGTCCCGCACGTCGTGCGCTGGGTGGTCGGCACCGACCAGCGGCGGGTGCTCGCCGGGTCCCTGGTCGCCGGGTGCGTGCTGGTCGTCGCATCCGACGTCATCGGGCGGATCGCGGTCCCCCCGGGCGAGATGCCCGTCGGCGTCGTCACCGCGTTCGTCGGCGCGCCCGTGCTCATCGCGCTCGCGCGCCGGCGCCGGGCGGCCGCGCTGTGACCGCCCCGGCTCCGGCCCGCCGCGGGGTGCGCGTCACCGGCGGCCCCCGCCGCCGCGTCCTGCTCGGCACCGACCGCCGGCACGTCGGCATCGGCGTCCGCGAGGCCGCGGTCACGGGCATCGCGCTCGCCGCGGTCCTCGTGCTCGGCGTCGTCGCGCTCGCCGTGGGTGACTTCCCGGTCCCCGTCGGCGACGTGCTGGGCGCGTTCACCGGCCGCACCGACGGGCTCGCCCGCACGGTCGTGCTCGAGTGGCGTCTCCCCCGCGTCGTCGCCGCCGTGCTGTTCGGGGCGGCGCTCGCCGTCGCCGGCGGGGTGTTCCAGGCCGTCACCCGCAACCCCCTGGCCAGCCCCGACGTGATCGGCCTGTCCAACGGCGCGTTCACGGGGATGCTCGTCGCCCTGGTGTGGTTCGGCGGCAGCTGGCCGCTGCGCACCGGCGGCGCCCTCGTCGGCGGTCTGCTGGCCGCCGCGACGATCGCCCTGCTCGCCCGCGGCGGCGGGCTGCAGGGGTTCCGCCTCGTGGTCGTCGGCATCGGGGTGTCGTCGATGCTCGCCGCGTTCAACACCTGGGTGCTGCTGCGCGCCGACCTCGAGACGGCGCTGCTGGCCTCCGCCTGGGGTGCCGGCACGCTCAGCACCGCCACCGCCGAGCTCGTCGTCCCGGCCGCGGGCTGCGTCGTGCTGCTGCTCGCGCTGGTCGCCGGACGGTCCGCCGCGCTCGCCCAGCTCGAGCTCGGCGACGACGTGGCCGCGACCACCGGCGTCGACCCGAGGCGGGACCGTGCCGTGCTGCTGCTCGGCGCCGTCGGCCTGGTCAGCGCCGTCACCGCTGTCGCGGGCCCGGTCGCGTTCGTCGCGCTCGCCGCGCCGCAGATCGCCCGCCGCGCCGTCGCGGGGCCCGGCATCCCGCTGGGCGCCGCCGCGGCGACCGGTGCGCTCGTGCTGCTCGGGTCCGACCTGATCGCCCAGCACCTGCTCCCCCTGACCGTGCCCGTCGGCGTCGTCACCGTCGTCGTCGGCGGCGCCTACCTGCTCTGGCTGCTGCTCCGCGAGGCGAGGACCCGATGACCGCGACCGACCCCACCCGGCTGCGCGCCGACGGGCTGACGCTCCGCTACGACCGCCGCACCGTCTCCGAGGACCTGTCCCTCGCGGTGCCCGACGGCTCGTTCACCGTCATCATCGGCCCGAACGCCTGCGGCAAGTCGACGCTGCTGCGGGCGATGTCCGGCCTGCTCCCGCCCGCCGCGGGCCGGGTCCTGCTGGACGGCGCACCCCTCACCTCCTACCCCGCGCGCGAGCGCGCCCGCCGCCTCGCGTTCCTCCCGCAGTCGATGGCCGCACCCGAGGGCATCACCGTCGCCGAGCTCGCCGCACGCGGGCGGTTCGCCCACCAGGGGCTGCTGCGTCGGCACTCCGCCGCGGACGCCGACGCGGTCGACCGCGCGCTCGCCGCCACCGGCACCGCCGACCTCGCCGACCGCCGCCTCGACGAGCTCTCCGGCGGGCAGCGCCAACGGGCGTGGATCGCGATGGTGCTCGCGCAGGACACCCCGCTGATCCTGCTCGACGAACCCACCACGTACCTCGACATCACCCACCAGCTCGAGGTGCTGACCCTCCTGCACCGCCTCCACCGCACCGGCCGCACCGTCGTCGCCGTGCTGCACGACCTGCACCTCGCCGCCCGGTACGCCACGCACCTCGTCGCGATGAAGGACGGGCGCGTCGTGGCGCAGGGGCGGCCGGAGGACGTCGTCACCGGCGCGCTGGTGCGGGAGGTGTTCGCGCTCGACGGGACCGTGGTGGCCGACCCGGTGACGGGGGCGCCGCTGGTGGTGCCGGCGGACACGCGGTGAGGGGAGTCGTCGGTCCGCTGCGGGTGAGGAGGCGGGGTCCGGACCCCGGGGACTGCGTCAGGTGAACACGAACGACGTGCCGCGGGATCCGCACCGTGCCGGAAGCGCCTGCCCGGCGGCGACCCAGCAGCTGCCCGGCCGCGAGGTCGGAGCCGGCGGAGGCAGCCCGGCGAGACGAGACCCGCCCCGGCGAGACGAGACCCGCCCCGGCGCTGACGCGCGCCCTCTGAGGCCCGATCGGCCACGGGTGGACGATGAGCCTCGTCACTGCCGCATCAGCCGGGCACGGCGCAGGAGGGACCGGATCCCCATGCGACGGCCGGCAGTCGCACGCGGCCGCTCCTGTTCGTTCGTCCCGGACCACCACGAGCCACCGATCAGCGACGAACCGTTCAGGAGATCGGGCGGCGGCCGGCGCACTTCGACCCGATCTCAGAATGTGCAGGACTTGGCCACCACGCTCCACCTTCCGCACGTGTCACAACGCGCTACTCGCTCTCGTGGCGTCGCCACAGCATGTCAGCGCTCGGCCACGCGACGGGCGGGCAGTCGGTGTACCAGATGAGCTCGATCTCCGTGACGACACCCGAACTACTCACCCAGAACAGCAGCTCGCCCTCCGGGGCCGTAGCCGCATCTGGGCCGAAGAGGAGCTGCCCGTCGTCGGGAACTGCGCGCAGCGGCGAGCCATCGCCAGCGTCGAGCCGTGCGCATGTCGGGATGTCGTCGTGCACTACGTCTGGATGACCGTCGTACGCGCTCATCGACCCCTCGCCAAGAAGCTGACGCGCCCTCGAGACGAGAGCAATGGCTGACCTCGTGGTCAGCGGCTGTGGATTCATGAACACGAGACCTCCCTGAAGATTCTCTCGAGTTTGCGCTGCCCTTCGGCGAGGCATCGCTCGTATCCAGCGAGACGCCGACTATTGCGGCCTCGGTCGCCTCATGGCCTCTTAGTCAGGCTCTGTAGGGTGCATTTGATCGAGTAGTGCGTGCCCTCCGGGCTGCTCGATGCCAACGTCGGCTCGTTGGATTTCGCGCACCCAACAGGGCCCACCCACTTGACATTCGGCGGTGCATCGATATTGCATCCCGCGAGCGAGGCGGTCACCCCGGGGATCGCTTCTAGACGCAGCCGCCCGTGCCACTTCCGCCTCGCGTGCACTCAGTTTGATCATTGCGTTCGGACCGATTCGACGTCGGAGACGATCACGTTCAGTTTGTCGAGCACGCGATGGATTGCAGAGGAACTCTGCACCTCGATCGATGAAGTCTCAGCGCTCGCCAACGCGAGAGCATTGATGTCTTCAATCTCATACCATGCGTCCCGAAGCGCGTGAGCGCACGCCACGCCGTTGACCTCAGCGAAAAGGATCACCTGATCGAGCGATGAAGCGAGGAACGCGAGACTTGTCTCGCCCCGCACGTATCGACCCACCGACCGCCGTATTTGACACGTCACACGTCGCGTGGCTTCGGTTGTTGATTCCATCCCTCGCACCTCCCGCCCAGTAGAATTGCGACTCGCCACCTCGCTGACCCCGGGACCCGGGCTTTTAGCGCGGGTCGGGGGTGTATTCGGGGTTCTGCGTCGTGAAGCCTCTCGCTACAGTGCCCTCCGTGCCGATCCGGAGTTGACCATCGGTCGAGTGGGGCAGAAGTGAGCCTCCCGTGTGATGAAGCCAGTCAGGCCGAGCTCAAGCGCCCGAAACAAGTCCGAACCACCAAGGTGCTGTCGTGGTGATGGAATTGTCTGTCCCGGAGACCTCGAGGACGACCCCATCCAGCATCCGGATCACGAGGCGCGCAGTCTCCGTCACCTCGGCGGACCCTACCGTTGAATTGAGGACTTGCCCTAGCGCGCGCAGCAGTTCGTCATCTTCCTGGTCGAAAGTCTCATCCGACGCCCCCATGACGCGGACGTCGGAGTCGATGTAGAGCCGCACTTCTCGATCAGATGCATCGTGTCGAAATGTCAGAAAGGGCCACGCCTGCCTGCATCCGATTTCGACGACCCAGTACTCCGACAGCACGGTCACGTCACGCTCTTCTTGAATCACAAGATTGCGCCTCCCAGCTTCTAGATCATCAGTTGAACGTGAGTGACGCTTCGAGAGTTGGCTCTGTTCTCCGCACGAGATGCTCCTACGATCCTCGGAGCGGGCTTTCCTGTGAAAGGACTGACGGCTTGGCCGCTGGGACTCTGATAGACCGCGCGTAGTTCGTGCCTGCCCTGCGGTGACATCACCCGAACACTACTACCGTCCGGCAGTTGATATTGCACACCGGGCGAAGCAGTTGCGCGCGAGGGGAGCCCGGCTCGTCTAAAGCCTTGCTCGAGACGAGTGCGGCTCATCACAATGACAGTTCCCCTGCTGTCGGCTACAAACGTCGGGCGGTTGGCGCGCTGCACCAGAGTGTGGGTGGCGGTAATCCGTGAGCCGGCTGCGCGTAGCCCTGCGGTGATGCCGTAGCCGACGCCGCCGGTGGCGCCGCCGAGGAGGGCGCCTTGTCCGGTGGCGCTGGCTGCGCCTGACCAGGAGTACTGGCCGGAGTTGCCGGTGACGGCGTAGGACGCTGCCGCTCCTGCCGCGCCGGACGCCGCGCCGATACCGACGACGGCCGCCAGCCCCGCTGCGCCCCCGGCGCCAGCTGCTGCGGCCATCCCGGCGGCGACGCCGGCGCAGATCCCGGCGGTGGCGGCGATGCACGCGGCGAGGGCGATGGCGACGGCGGTGCCGATGACGGCGCCGGCGATCTCGCGTTGGTGGTCGGAGATCCACCCGCCGATCGAGTTCCAGTCGGGCCAGTACCCGAGGATGTCGACGACGGTGAGGGGGTCGCTCAGGACGTAGGCGTAGGCGTGCAGGGTGCCGGGTTCGGTGAGTAGTCCTGCCCAGCGGTCGGGGGTGGTGAAGGTGGCGGTGGTGGGGTCGTAGGTGCGGGCGTAGAACGCGACCAGCCCGAGGGTGAGGTCGGTGGTCTGGGAGGTGTATCCGTGGTCGGCGTCCCACCCCGCAGTGGTGGTCTGGGTGGTGCCCCAGGGGTCGTACCAGGCGATCTGGGTGAGGGTGTCGCCGGTGGCCTGGGCGATCACCGACCCGAGGGCGTCGGTGAGCTCCCACACCGGGCCCGCGGTGACCCCGCCGGGCAGCACGGCGCCGCTGCCGCTGCCGCTCGGCTCGGCGCTGGGGTCGGTGGGTGGGTCGTGGGCGCCGGTGCCGCCGGTGGCGGGGGTGCTCCCGGGGTGGGTGGTGGTCTGGGCGGCGAGGTGGTCGGCGGCGTCGCGGGTGTAGGTGGTCGTGCCGAAGGTGTCGTCGGTGGTGGCGACCTGGGTCAGGTCGTCCCAGGTGGCGGTGGCGGTGTGCTGGACGAACTCGGTCGTGGTGGTGGTCGCCGCGAGCCGCCCGAGGCCGTCGTGGGTGGTGGTGATCGTGCGGTCGAGGTCGGTGACCGACGCCGGGCGGCCGTCGGGGCCGTAGGTCCAGGTCCGTGCGGTGGTGTCCGGGGACAGCGGAGCGTCGGGGTGGGTCGTGGTGGCGCGGGTGCGGTTCCCGGCGTTGTCGTAGCGGTACTCGGTGACGGTCGACGCCGGGTCGGGGGCCAGCGCGCCCAGCACGGCCGCGGGGGTGCCAGGTGCCGGGGTGTTCGCCGTGCCGGTGGTGTCAGGGGCCTGGTTGGTGTCGGTGGTGCGCAGGACGCGGTTGGCGGCGTCGTGGGTCGCGGTCTGGGTGTGGGTGGTGCCGTCGGGGTCGGTGCGGGCGGCGGTGAGCCGGTTGCCGGACGCGTCGTAGGTGAACGCGAGCTGCGTCACCGGCGCCTGCGGTTCGGGTGCTGCTGGCGGTGCGGGGTCGGTGCTGCCCGGGAGCTCGGGGCTGCCCGGGGACGAAATGTCGTCGCCGGGCTCGCCGGGTCCGCCTGACGGGCTGGGGAGGTCGGCGGTCTCGCCGCCCGTGGTCGGCGCGGTCGGGATGGCCGGGGCGGCCGGGACGGATTCGGTGCCGGTGGTGAGCCGGCCCAGCGGGTCGTAGGCGTAGGTGCCGGTCAGGGCGCGTCCGCCGGTGTCGATGCGGGTGCGGGACGCGACGTGCCCGGTCGGGGTGTAGGTCTGGTCGATCGCGATGTCCCAGACCCCGGACCCGGTGGTCCCGGTGCCGGGCAGGGTCCGGCCGGCGAGGTAGTCCTCGCCCGGCAGGCAGACGTCGCAGGTCGTGGCGACCTCACCCGGAGCCGGAACCGGCACGGTGGCGACCTCGGTGACCTGGTGCCGGACGGCTGTGGTGCGCCCGGCCGGGTCGTAGCCGAACACGGACAGCGGCCCCGGGGTGCCGTCGGTGTTCGTGCGGGTGATCGCCGCGACCCGGTCGGTGGGGTCGTAGGTGTACGCCAGCGTCCCGGCGGGGGTGGTCTGCTCGGCCACGCGCCCGGCGGTGTCGTAGGCCCAGGTCTGGGTGGCCCCGTCGGGGGTGGTCTGCTCGGCACGCCGACCGGCTGGGGTGTAGGCGGTGGTCAGGGTGCCGGTCGTGGTGCGTTGCGCGGTCTGGCGGCCGGTGGCGTCGTACGTCCACCCGGTGACGCCGGTGGGATCGGTCATCGCGATCGGGTTGCCGGTCGCGTCGTACTCAAACCCGACCTCCACCACCGCCGCGCCCCCGCGGCCCTGGGTGGAGGTGACCTGGGCGACCCGGCCCGCAGGGTCGTACCGGTAGCTGGTCCTGCGCCCGTCGGGGTCGGTCTCGCGCGTCAGGCGGCCCGCGTCGTCGTACCGGTAGGAGGTCCGGTTGCCCAGCGGGTCGGTCTTGGACGCCGGACGCCCACCGGCCGTGTACCGGTAGCGGGTCACGGCCCCGGTCGGGCCGGTGACCTGCGCGAGGTCCCCGACCGGGGTGTACGCATAGGTGGTCGTGACGTCCCGGTCGGCGGGGGTCTCGCTCGTGGTCAGGGCCGTCGCAGCCAGGTCGGCGGTGGCCGAGGTGGTGGCGTTCTGGACGACGTGGGTGAGCTGCCCGGCCGGGTCGTACCCGTACCGGGTGACCACCCCGGCGGGGTCGGTGCGGCTGGTCTGGCGTCCCGCCGGGTCGTACCCGAAGGCCGTGACCGCCCCGGTCGGGTCGGTCAGGGTCGCCAGGCGCCCGGCGGGGTCGTAGGTGTGGGTCGTGGTCGCCCCGGCCGGGTCGGTCTCGGTGAGCACCCGACCCGCCGGGTCGTAGGCGTACTGCCACTGCGCCCCACCGGTGGCGCCGGTGGCGGTGACGTGCCCGGTGGGGTCCAGGGTCCACTGCTCGCGGACCCCGTCGGCGTCCACGACCGCCACCAGCCGCCCGTCACCGTCGTACTCGAACGTGCTGCGCGCACCGGTGGGGTCGGTCTGCGCGACCACCCGACCCGCCGCGTCGTACTCGCTCGACGTGGTCCGCCCGGCCTGGTCAGTGGTCGCGACCACCCGACCCGCGAGGTCGTACGTCACGGTCTCGGTCCCGTCCGGGCCGGTACGCGCGACCGGTCGCCCCGCGGCGTCGTAGCCGAGCGTGGTGGTCGCGCCGGTGGAGTCGCGGACCTCGACCAGCTGCCCGCCCGGGGCGTAGGCGTAGCCGGTGGACACCCCGTCCGGGTCGGTCTCGGCGACCAACCGCCCCGCCGGGTCGTACTCCCAGGTCGACTCCCCGCCGCCGGGGTCGGTCTCGCGGACCACCCGCCCGGCCGCGTCCAGCACCCGAGCCCACACCCCACCGGTCGGGTCGGTCACGGCCGTGACCCGGTGAGCGGCGTCCAGGGCGTAGCCGGTGACCGCCCCGGCCGGGTCGGTCACCGCGACCAGGGCGTCCTCGGGGTTGTACGCGTACCGGGTGACCGCTCCGGTCGGGTCGGTGGCTTCCACCAGGCGGCGGCCGGTGTCCCACACCTGTCGGGTGACCGCACCGGTCGGATCGGTCACCGAGGCGAGGTTGTCGTTCGCGTCATACCCGTAGGTCGTCACGGCCCCGTTCGGGTCGGTCTCGGTGACCACGCGGCCCGCCGCGTCGTACCCGTACGCGGTGGTCGCACCCGACGGTGACGTGCTGGTCAGGAGCCGGTTGCCCGCGTCGTACGTGAAGGTCGTGGTGGCCCCGTCGGGGTCGGTCGCCGAGGTCTGGTTCCCGCGGGCGTCGAACGTCGCCGTCCAGCGGCCACCCGCGGCGTCGGTGAACCCCACCGGGTTCCCGGCAGGGTCGTAGGACGTGGCCTCGACGGCGCCGCCGGGGTGCGTCACCTCGGTCGCACGGCCGCCGGCGTCGCGCGCGATGGTCGTGGTCAGCGTGCCGTGGTCGTCGGTGCCCGGCTCGGTGACCTGGGTGACCCGGCCCAGCGCGTCCAAGGCCAGTGACGTGCGGCCCTCGCCGGGTGCGTCGACGCCAGTGGTCCTGCCCCGGGCGTCCAATCCGTACGTCGTGCGCGCGCCGTCCGGGTCGATGACCGCGGTCGGGGTGTTCAGGTCTCCGTACTCCAGGGTGGTGGTGTGCCCGAGGGGGTCGGTGGACGACGTGACCCGACCGCGCCCGTCGACCTCGTAGGACCACACGGACCCGGCGGCGTCGGTGTAGTCCACCCCACCGGGCGTGTAGGCGAACGTGCGGGTCCCGCCGACGCCATCGCCCTGGGAGGTCACCCGCCCGGCGCCGTCGTAGACGTTGCTCAGGTACACCTCCCCCGCGGCGTCCCGGGCCGTGGTCAGCCGGTGGGTGTCGTCGTAGTCGAAGCCCCGCACCCGCCCGTCGGGACCGGTGATCGTGCGCAGGTCCAGGTTGTCGTCGTACCCGAGCTGCCAGGTCCGCCCGTCCGGGGCGCCCAGCGCGGTCACGACCCCGCGGGTGTCGGAGGTCACGGTGATGCGCTGCTCACCGGGCAGCACCACGGCGGTCAGGGGCCGGAACATCGCCTCGTCGGTCAGGGCTGCGTACTCGAACCGCGTGATCGCGCCGGTGGGGTCGCGCTTCTCGATGACGTCCCCGACGCCCTCGGGGTGGGAGGCGTCGAACCGCCACGTGGTCCCGTCGTCCACGGTCAGGACCAGGTGCCCGCCACCGGCCTCCGCCAACGCCGCACCGGTGTTGACGTCCGCGACATACCCCCCGACCCCGTCGGGGGCGAACACGTACGACGCCCCGTCGCCGCGCACGACCATCACCGACCCGTCCGCGAACCGCTGCACCCGCGCGGTCAGGTCGCTGCTCCAGGACGTCCCGAACCGGGACACGCGCCCGTCGGCGGAGTTGTAGACCAACGCGACCTGCGTGTCCGACCCGCCCGGTCCGGTGACGTGGAACAGGTCCTCGAGCTCGACCAGGTTCCCGGTGGTGAAGTTCACCGGGTCGCCCCCGTAGGCGGCGTAGTTCGCGAACCCCAGCTGCATCCACGCCGCGACCTGCGCCGCCGACGGCGGGGCCGGCCACCCACCACCACGGGCCGGGTCGGAGCAGTCGAACCCCTGGTTCTCCAGCTGCAACCCCAACGACGTGAACACCCCGTCCACCACGAACGAGAACCCGTGGTCGATCACCGGCCGGTCGAAGTTGTGGTCCAGGAACAACGTCTCCAGGTGGATCACCGCACCCGGCAACCCCGCGTACTGCGGGTACGTCAGGTTCGCCCGCGCCTTCGGGTTCGCCGGACGACCCGTGTAGACCGGCAGGACCCCCAGGACCGTCGCGCGGGCCTGCTCGTCCAGGGGCCCGCCGCGGGAGTAGACCTCCGACCCGCCGTTACCGATGTTCCCCCACGCCGTGCCCTGGTTGCCGTTGAACCCGAACGTCACCGTCAACGCCGGGTCGTGCGCGAACGCCATCCCCGCCCGCACGTCCCGACCGAGCTCCGGGGTCGGGGTCGTGCGGGTCACGACCACGTCCGCGTTGCACACCTGCGTGAGTCGCGCCGCGACCTGGTTCGCCAGCGCGACGTTGTACCCGACCTCCGTGACCCGCGGCCCCGGGGAGTTCGCGAACGCCCGGTCGTTGTCCGGATCCAGCACCACCCGCGGCCGCGGATCCCCGACGTCCTTGCCCCCGATCACCACGAACTGCGACAAGTGGTCCAGCTCACCCACCACCACCGACCGGGACACATCCAGGAACGACGGCACCACCACCCACGCGCCGGCGTCGGACTCCCGCGTCACCAACCGCACCGACCCCGGACGCACCCCGCCCAGGGCGGCAGGATCGAGCGTGACCTCGACCCGCACCCCCGGAACCGAGCCGCCGTCGTCGCCGGCCATCGACTCACCCAGCACCACGTCGAACCCCGCCGCCTCGGGGTGCGGGGCCCGACCCACCGGCAGACCGCCGATCAACGTCGACCCGTCACCGGACCCGGTGACCGGCATCGACGACGTCGACCGGGCCGCAGGCTCCGCATCCGCGACCGGGGCGCCCGGGGCGTCGTGCGGGAACGACGTCACCGACTCACCCGAGGCGTCGACTGCCGACACGTCGAACCCCGGCGCCAGCACCACCATCTGCTCGGACCCGGCCGTCGCCGTCACCGCGTCGTCCAGCGCGGTGACGCTCACCTCGACCGGCCCGGCCAGGTCGTGCCCCGAGAACGCCACCGACACCGACTCGCCCGACACGACGCCGCCCGCCTCGGGCGCCACCGACCCCGACCCCCACACCGGCCCAGCAACCTCGCCCGCGGCCCCGGGAGCGGCTTGCGGCTGCGGGTCCGGCGCCACCGGAACCGGCCCCGGGTCCACCGCGGCGGCGGCGTTCGCCCGCGCCCACGCCAGCACCTCGCCCGCCGCCCGCGCCCGCGCCACCGCCGGCGACGGCGTCGCCGGGACGAGCATCACCCCCACCAGCGCCGCGACGCACGCACCCCCGACCACCCCGCGACCGACCCACGCCGCCAACGCGACCGTCACACCCCGAACCCGGCCCCCGGCGCCCACACCACCCACGCCGCCGCCGCTCACGCCGACACCCCCGAGCCCGACGCGACCCGACCCCGCCGCAGGTCCCGCCACCCCCGCAGCACCAACCCCGACCCGCCCAGCACGCACGCCGCAGCCAGCAGCCACCACACCGCCGCCGCCCCCGTCGTCGCCAGGGCGCCACCTGCCACCCGCAGGCACGCCACCAACGCCGCCGCGTCCGCGACCCCGTCACCGTCGAGGTCCTCCGACCCGGTCGCGTCCACCGCGTTCCCGGCGATCAGCGCCTCGACCCAGTTCTCCACCCCGTCACCGTCGACATCCCCCCGCAGCACCCCGCCCGGGCACCCGCCCGCCCCGCACAGCAGCACCCCCACCACGTCCGGGATCCCGTCACCGCCGACGTCCACCCCCGCGTCCGCGCACCCCGCGTCCCCGCAGACCAGCACCTCCACCGCGTCCGGCAACCCGTCACCATCGACGTCCGCCCACGGCACCGCACACGTCCCCGACCCGCACAACGCCTCCTCGACCCGGTCCGCGACCCCGTCACCGTCGACGTCCGCCCACCCGCGCCGGTCCACCAGCCCCGACCCCGCGAACGACACCGCGCCGGCACCAGCGGGCGAGACCGACGACCCCCGCTCCAGACCCGGCAGCAGCCCCGCGACCTCCCGCGCACCACCCCCTGCCCGCGCCACGACCTCGCCCGGCGCCGCCACCGCGACGCCCACCCCGAGCACCACCAGCACCAGCCCGGCCACCACCACCGCACCCGACGCGGGCGAGGTCGGGCGCGCGGACGAAGACACGCGGCCAGCAGGCATCGGACCCCCGGAGGACAGGCCGGCGCACCCGCCCAGCAGACGTCACCCGTCCGCCGAACGGGTGAACCCGGCAAGCGAAGCCCCAGGCTGGCGCCCTGCCCAGTCCCCGATCAGGACCAACGTCCCCTACTCAGCCGCCCCGACCTCACCGGCTCCGGGCACAACCGACCACCCCACCCGCCCGCCTGAGTGGTCCCCCGACGGGCCCCCGCCGCGCGTCAGCCCGACGGCCGCACCACGCACCACTCGTTCCCCTCGGGGTCGAGCAGCACCTGGAACGCCCCGCCACCGGTGATCTGCACGGTCCCGACCCGGCGCGCCCCGAGCGCCTCGGCCTGCTCCGTCGCGCGGGCGAGGTCGTCGACCCGCACGTCGAGGTGCAGGCGGTTCTTCACGGCCTTCGGCTCCGGGACCTTCTGGAACGACAGCTGCGTCCAGCCGGGCGGCACGACGTACCACCAGGCGTCGTCCCGGCCCACGGGCTCGCCGCCCAGCACCTGCGCCCAGAAGCCGGCCAGTGCGGCCGGGTCGGCGCAGTCCACCACCACCTCGTCGATGCTCCCGATCATGGGCGCACGCTAGACCCCCGGGTGGCCTGGCGGGCGACGGCGCCGCGGTCGGGTTCAATGGACGGGACCAAGGTCCCCCGCAGGAGGTCTCGATGACGCCGCCCCCCGTGACTCTCGCGCTGTCCGGCGCCGCCGGCCAGATCGGGTACGCCCTGCTGTTCCGGGTGGCGAGCGGGGAGATGTTCGGCCCGGACACCCCCGTGCGGGTGCGGATGCTGGAGCACCCCGACGCGCTGGCCGCGGGCGCGGGCGTCGCCCTCGAGCTGCAGGACGTCGCGTCCCCGCTGCTGGTGGACGTCGACGTGACGGCCGACCCGCGGGTGGCGTTCGACGGCGCGGACGTGGCGGTGCTGGTCGGCGCGCGACCGCGGACGGCCGGGATGGAGCGGGCGGACCTGCTGAGCGCGAACGCCGGGATCTTCGGGCCGCAGGGCGCGGCGCTCAACGACGTCGCGGGTGCGGGGATCCAGGTGCTGGTGGTCGGCAACCCCGCGAACACGAACGCGATGATCGCCGCCGCGCACGCGCCCGACGTGCCGCGCGAGCGGTTCACGGCGCTGACCCGGCTCGACCACAACCGGGCGGTGGCGCAGGTGGCGCTCCGCGCGGGGGTCAGCCCGCGGGACGTCACGCGGGTGGCGGTCTGGGGCAACCACTCCCCCTCGCAGTACCCGGACCTGCGGCACGCCCGGGTCGCCGGTCGGGCGGCGCTGGACGTCGTCGACCGGGACTGGGCGGAGGGCGCGTTCATCGACTCGGTGGCCCAGCGCGGGCGCGCGATCATCGCCGCGCGCGGCGCGTCGTCGGTCGCGTCGACCGCGACGGCCGTGATCCAGCACAGCCACCTGCGCCGACACGGCGTCCCGGACGGTGACTGGACGTCGGCCGGGCTGGTGTCCGACGGCTCCTACGGGGTGCCGGAGGGCCTGGTCTGCTCGTTCCCGGTGACGTCGGTCGCCGGGGCGTGGCGGGTGGTGCCGGGCCTCGAGCTCGACGCGTTCTCGCGGGCGCGAATCGACGCGTCGGTCGCCGAGCTCGTCGCGGAGCGGGACGCCGCCCGCGCGCTCGGTCACCTGGATCCGGTCGCGCGGTCGGGCGCCCGCCCCGCCTGAGGGCGCCTCAGCCGAGCAGGGTCAGGTGGTAGGCGACCGCGACCGCGCACACCACGCCTGCCCCGACCGCGGCGGCCACGGTCCGCGCCCGCGCCCACCGGCTCCCGACCCGCCGGACCAGCAGCGACGCGGCGGCGACGGCGGTCGCCGCGGCCAGGACGGTCGCGACCGTGAACGGGACGACCAGCGTCGCCGACCCCCGGGTGATCACGGCCTCGATCCCGGCGGGTGCCGCCGTGGCCGCACCGATCAGCCCGAGGCCGACGACCAGCGCCAGGCCGGAGCCGAGCACCAGCGCGTCGGCGGCGACGGCCCCGCCCGCCCGCGCTCCCGGGCCGCGGCGCCGCGCCCGGACCAGACCGGACGCGGCACCGGCCGCCGCGACCAGGGCGACCAGCAGGCCCGCGCCGCCGGCGACGAGGTGGTGGCCCGGGTCGTGCAGGGCGTCGACCCGCAGGTACTCCTGCGTCGGCTGCACCGAGGTGCCGAGCGCGCGGACCTGCCCGTCGCCGTCCCGCACGAGCGCGAGCAGCTCGCCGTCGGGTGCCCGGTAGGTGTCGGGACCGACGGGCGCCCAGGTGGTGGTGCCGAGCGCGGGGTTCACTGTCCGCAGTCCCCCGCCGGGCAGCGCGGACACGACCATGTTGTCCAGGGCGACCTTCAGCGCGCTCGCGTCGCTGTCGCTGCGCCGGCTGGTCACGTACGTCCCCTCGACCGCACCGGCTCCCCCGTCCCCCGCCCCGGTCGCGGCCGGCGTGCCGGGTCCGTCGGAACCGTCCGCACCGCCCGCCCCGCCCGCGACGAGCACCGCGAACTCCTCGACCAGCGCGCGCCGCAGGTCGTGCAGGACGTCCGCCGGGTCGCCGTCGACGGCCACGAACAGCCCGGCGCCGCGGTCCCGGTCGACGACGTAGGCGCTGTGCGCCCCGGCGAGGTCGCCCTCGTGCCCGACCAGCCGGTCCGCCACGCCCGGCACCAGGCGCTCCCACGTGCCCCAGCCGCCGCCGGGCAGGGCGGGGTGGATCCCGTGCTGGCGCGCGAGCATCCCGGCGGCCGACGCCTCGTCCAGCACGGACGCGTGGTCGTCGGCCAGCAGCCAGCGCAGGTACCGGCCCATGTCCGTCGCGGTGCTGGTCGCCGCGCCCGCGGGCGCCTCGGCCATGCCGGTCGCCGGGGCTGCCGCCCAGCCGTCGCCGTCGCGCAGGTGGGACACCGCCACGTCGTCCCCGGGCTCCGCGAAGCCCGAGCGGGTCATCCCGAGCGCGCCGAGCACCGTCGCGTCGACCTGCGCCGCGAACGGCGTCCCGGTGACCGTCTGCACCACCAGCCCGAGGAGCGCGAACCCGTAGTTGGAGTACGCGACCACGGTCCCGGGCGCGTGCAGCCGCCCGACCCGCGCGTCGCGCAGGTACGCGTGCAGGTCGGGAGCCGCCTCCCCCGGCGGCGACGTCGTCCCGACGAGACGCTCCTCGAATCCGGCGGTGTGCGTCAGCAGGTCGCGCACGGTGACGGAGCGCCAGCCCGCGTGGCCGGCGACCGGGACGTCCGGCGGCAGCACGTCCTCGACGGGGGTGTCCAGCCCGAGCCGCCCCTGGTCGACCAGCTGCAGCACCGCGACCGCCGTGAACGACTTGGAGATCGACGCGACGCGCACCGGGGTGTCCGGGGTGAGCGGCCGGCCGGTCGCGACGTCCGCGGTGCCGGCGGCGGCGGTGACGACCTCGCCGCCGGGCACGACGACCGCGGCGGTCGCGCCGGGGACGTCGTACTGCTCCACGAGCCGGGGCAGCGCCTCGTCGAGGAACCGCTGCGCCGCCGGCGCGGTGAGGACGACCGGCTCGGGCGTCGCGGCCGACGCGGCGGCGGCGGGGAGCAGCAGCGCACCGACGACGACGGGCAGCAGCACCCGCGCCCGCCGGCGCCACCGGTCCGGGCGCCGGGGTCGGGACGTCGCGGGACGTCGGACGGTGGGCGTGGGGCGGGTGCGGTCGAGCACGACGGTGGGGTCCTCCGGGCAGGCCCTCACGGCGAGGGCGACAGGAGTCGATGCTCCCGGTCCACGCCGGTCGGGCGCTGCGGGGTGCACCCGCCGACCGGGGTGGGGACATCCCCCGGGTCCGCGTCAGCGCGCGTCCACCGCCGTGAGCAGCGCGGACATCGCGGCGCGCGCCCCCGCGACGTCCCGGGCCGTCACGGCGGCGGCGAGCTCGGCGTGCCGGTCGCGGACCGCGGGCTCGGCGAGCGACGCCGCGCGCCGGGCCCGGTCGGCGTGCGGCGGGAGCACCGCCGGCGCGGTGGCCGCCAGCAGCTCGTTGCGCGCGGCGTCGAGCACCGCGCGCAGCAGGGCGTCGTGCGCGGCGAGCAGCCGGTCGGGGTCGTCGTCCGCGCCCAGCGTCGTCGCGTCCAGCGTCGCGACGTCCACCCAGTCTCCGGCGTGCAGCACGAGGTCCGCGGCGTCGACCGCGCGCCACACGTCGTCGGGCAGGCGGCGCGCCCGCGCGGGGACGTGGGTGTCCGACAGGAGCAGCAACCGGGTGACCACCGCCCCATGATGCCCGCGGACGGCCCGCGCGGGGTCGGACCGCTGCTAACGTGACCGCCCACCCGGGGCCGTCCGGACGCCGCCCGACCGGAGGAGACCCGCGTGCCCCCCACCGTGAACCCGTGGCGCGCCGCCGCGCGGGACGCCTGGTCCGTGGTCTGGCGGTGCCTCGCGGTGCTGACCGCGCTGGCCGCCGTGGTCGCCGTGGTCGTGGCGGTCGCGTACCGCTCCGACGACCTCCTCGACGGGGCCACCGGCTCGGCGTCGATCGTCGGCATCATGTGGCTGATCCACGTCGCGGTGACGCTGGTGGTGGGCTACCCGGTCGGGCTGGTCGTCAGCCGACCGCTGCTGGGGGTGACCTCGCGCGCGGGCGCTGCGGGCTGGTTCGCGCTGGCCGGTGCGGTCTCGGGGGCAGCCGTCGTCATGATCGTGCAGTTCCCGCCGGTGGTCTGGTTCGTGCTCGGCGGGGTCGTCGCGGGCGGCGCACGCGCGTGGGCGCACAGACCGATCCGGCGCCGGGCCGACCGGGACGCCCAGGCCCACCAGGCCGCCGCGACGCCCTGGCCCTACCCCGCGACCCCGGTCGGCGAGGCCGTCGACCCGCTCTAGCCGCGCGCGTCCGTCAGCGCCCGGCGTCGACGGCGTCGACGGCGTCGAGCCACCCCGCCAGCAGCCCGGCCAGGGCGGCGGGCTGCTCGTGCGGCAGGGCGTGCCCCGCGCGGTCCAGGACCGCCACCGTGGCCCGGGGGTGCACGGCGAGCAGGCCGAGCGCGGCCGCCCACCCGACGGTCGCGTCCCGTCGACCGGCGACGACGAGCACCGGCCCCCCGTACGGCGGCCCGTCGGTCCCGGACAGCTCCCACCGCTCGCCGATACGCGCCGCCGCGGCCTCGTCGGCCAGCGCCGCACCCGGGGCGACGAACCGCCGGTACCGGTCGAGCATCTCCGCGGTCTGCACGACCAGGTAGTCCCGGAACCCCGCGTCCCCGAGGCCCGGGTCCGCAACCACGGGCCGGTGCTCCGGCACGTCGCGCGTCCCCGCCAGCAGCGGGCAGACCAGCGCCAGCCCGGCGACCTCGCCGGGCCACCGGGCCGCGAACCCGTGGGCGTAGTACCCGCCCGCCGAGTGCCCGACCAGCAGCACCGGCGCTCCCCCGGCGACGTCCTCGACGAACGCCCGCAGCACGTCGAGGACCCCGTCCGCGCTGCGCAGGTCCGTCGGCGCCCGGCTCAGCCCGCAGCCGGGCAGGTCCGGGTAGATCCGCCGCAGCCCGCCGTGCGCCCGCAGTGCCGGCTCGAAGCACGCCTCCGGCTCCCGGTGGTCCACCCCCGCGCCGTGCAGCACCACCACGGGCCGCCCCTGCCCGTGCTCGACGTGGTGCAGCGGCGCGGTCACTCGTCCGCCGGCTCGTTCTTGCCGCGGATCACCAGCAGCGGGTCGGGACGCCCGACCACCGACGCGTCCTTGCCGTCGTAGTCGAACTGGCCGAGGAAGAACCGCATCGCGTTGATCCGCGCGCGCTTCTTGTCGTTGGACCGGATGATCGTCCACCGCGCGTGCCGCTTGTCGGTGCGGCGGAACATCTCCTCCTTCGCCGCGGTGTAGTCGTCCCAGCGGTCCAGCGAGGCGAGGTCCATCGGCGACAGCTTCCACCGGCGCACCGGGTCGAGCTGCCGGATCGCGAACCGGGTGCGCTGCTCGGTCCGCGACACCGAGAACCAGAGCTTGGTGACGTGGATCCCCGAGTCGACCAGCATCTTCTCGAACGCCGGGGCCTGCGCCATGAACGTCTGGTACTCCTCGTCGGACGCGAAGCCCATCACCCGCTCGACGCCGGCCCGGTTGTACCAGGACCGGTCGAACATGACGATCTCGCCCGCGGTCGGCAGGTGCTGCACGTACCGCTGGAAGTACCACTGGCCGCGCTCGCGGTCGCTCGGCTTGGACAGCGCGACGACCCGGGCGGTGCGCGGGTTGAGGTGCTCGGTGAACCGCTTGATCGTGCCGCCCTTGCCGGCGGCGTCGCGGCCCTCGAAGAGGATGATCGCCCGCTTGTCGTTGTCCTCCAGCCAGTACTGGAACTTCAGCAGCTCGACCTGGAGGCGGTACTTCTCGAGCTCGTAGGCGTCGCGGTCCAGCAGGTCGGGGTACGGGTAGCCCTCCTGCCAGGTGTAGACGGGGTTGCCCTCGGGGTCGATGAGGTCGGGGTCGGGTGTGTGGCCGTCACGGACCGTGTAGCCGGTGTCCCGCAGGTACTCGATGTATCCCCGCAGGTCACGCGGCTGCTCGTCTCGGGTCATCCGGGGCTCCTGGTGGCCGTCGCGTCACGGGCTGCTGCCCTCTCGGATCCTCAGCCACCCACCGGCGGGGCGCAACCGCCCGTTCGTGCCGCGTCAGCCGCCCAGCACGACGCGGACCGCCCGGAGCGCGTGCTCCCGCGCGGCGTCGGGGGTGGGCGCCGACGCCAGCCCGAGCAGCCGGCGGCGGTGCGGCTCGCCGAGCAGCAGCGTGTAGAGCTCCGGCGCGGACCGCGCCGGGTCGTCGACGCGCCCCGCCAGCAGCTCCCCGAGCGCCGCGATCGAGGCCGCGGGCCCCTGCGCGTAGAACGTGGCCGCCAGCCCGGGCAGCTGCGGCGCCTCGGCGGTGACCAGGCGGTGCAGGGTCACCGCGTCGTCCCCGTGCAGGGTGTGCACGATCCGCGCCGCGACCGACTCCAGGTCCGCCTCGCCGGGGTCGGGCGCCCGCTCGTGCGCGTGCAGCCGGTCGACCGCGGCGAGGAGCAGGCCGGTCTTGTCGGTGAACCACGTGTAGACGGTGCGCTTGCTGACGCCGGCCGCCGCGGCGACGGCCTCGACCGTCGTGGCCGCGAAGCCGCGCTCCCCGAACAGCGTGACGGCGACGTCCAGCACCGCCTCGCGGCGCGCGGCCACCTCGTCGGCCCGCGGCCGTCCCCGGCGTCGCGGCGCAGCGGTCTCGTCCTGGTCCCTCACGGACCTAATGCTACGGTGCGGTTTCATTATCGACAAGGAGGACCCCCGTGGACGGATACCGGGTGCTGCACGTGGCGTTCAGCGACGACTGGGAGGCGTGCGCGCGGTTCGGCGAGTACGACGTCGCGACCCGCAGCACGCTCGTCGAGACGACGGGCTTCGTGCACGCCACCACCCGCGACGGACTGTCGGCGGTGCTGCGCGACGTCTACGGCGACACCACCGAGCCCCTCCTGCTGGCCGTCGTCGACGAGGACGCGCTCGCCGAGGCCGGCGTGCCCGTGACGTGGGTGCGCGTCCGGCCGGACACACCGGCGACGCCGCGGATCGGCGGCGCGCTGCCGATGGACGACCGGATCGTCGTCGCCGCCCTGGAGCTCACGCGCGGCGCCGGCGGCTGGTCGGCGCCCGACCTCACCGGACTGCGGGTCCGCGCCGCAGCACCCGAGGACCAGCAGTAGCCCGACGCGCACGGGCAACCTGACACCACTCGCCTCTTGCATGACACCACCAGTGGTGTCATGCTGACGTCATGGACCTCACGCGCTACGTCGACGACCTCCAGGACCGGCTGCTCACCGCGGCCGACGCCGCGGGCGGCGACGCCCGGGACCTCGCCCAGCGCCTCACCGCGCCGCTCGACGCGGCGGTCCGGCTCGTCCTGCTCGAGGCCCTGTCCGCGGCCGCCGGTGAGATCTCCGCCGACCTCGCCCCCGGCTCCGTCGACGTGCGGCTGCGCGGCGCGGAGCCGGAGTTCGTGGTGGACGCGCGCTCCGACGCGGGGTCGTACGCAGCCGCACCGGCACCCGCCGCACCCGCACCCGCACCCGCACCCGCACCGGTCGAGGCCGACGAGGGCGCCACCACCCGCACCACCCTGCGCCTGCCCGACCACCTCAAGGCCCAGGTCGAGGTCGCCGCCGCGCGCGAGGGCCTCTCCGTCAACTCCTGGCTCGTCCGGGCGGTCGCCGCCGCGCTCGAGCCCGTCGACCGGCCCGCCCTGCAGGCCCGTCCCGAGCAGCGCGGCACCCGGCTCACCGGCTGGGTGCGCTGACACCCGCTCCGCCCGCTCCACCGCCGCCGACACCACACCGACACCACCCGCCTGGAGCCGTCATGCCCACGTACCCCGCACCCACCCCGGTCGCGGTCGCCGTCGACCTGCTCGTCGGCACGCTGCACGTCGTCGCCGGGGACCGGGACGACGTCGTCGTCACCGTGCTGCCGCTCGACCCCGCCAAGCAGCGCGACGTGCGCGCCGCCGAGGAGGTCCGCGTCGACCGCGTCGGGGACACCGTCACCGTCACCGGCCCGCGGTGGAAGCAGTACCTCCCGTTCGGCACCGGGACCCCGGCCGTCACCGTCGAGCTGCCCACCGGGTCGGACCTGTCCGGCACCGCCGGGACCCTCTACGCGGAGGGCACGCTCGGCACGGTCAGGATGTCGGTGAACGCCGGCAACGCCCGCGTCGGCGAGGCCGACCGGCTGGACCTGAAGGCCTCGGCCGGCTCGGTGACGGTCGGCCGGACCACCGGCGCGACGACGGTCCGGGCCGGCGCGGGATCGGTCCGGATCGGGGAGGTCGCCGGGCAGGCCACGGTCCGCGCGGCCAACGGGACCACGACCGTCGAGGCCGTCACCGGCGCCCTGCACGTGGCCGGCGCCCACGCCGACGTCGCGGTCGGTCGCGTGCGCGGGACCCTGACCGCCAAGGCGGCGTCCGGCGGCATCCGCGTCGACCGCGTCGAGTCGGGCACGGTCACGCTGACGACGTCCTACGGCTCCATCGAGGTCGGCGTGCCCGAGGGCACCGCCGCCTGGCTCGACGTCGCGTCGGACCACGGGTCCGTGCGCAACGAGCTCCGCCCGGTGGAGGGCCCCGTCGTCGACGAGGCCACCGCCGAGATCACGGCCGGCACCGGCTACGGCGACGTCCTCGTCCGCCGGCCCTGACCGCACCCGCACCGCCCCACCCGCTCCCCGAGGAGGACCCCCATGTCCGACGACCTCGCCGTGGACGTCCGCGGCCTGCGCAAGTCCTACGGCGACCAGCTCGTGCTCGACGGCGTCGACCTCGCCGTCCGCGCCGGCACCGTCACCGCCCTGCTCGGCCCGAACGGCGCCGGCAAGACCACCACGGTCGGCATCCTGTCGACGCTCCTGCGACCGGACGGCGGCACCGCCCGTGTCGCCGGGCACGACGTCGTCGCCGACCCGCAGGCGGTGCGCGCCGCGATCGGCGTCACCGGCCAGCTCTCCGCGGTCGACGACCTGCTCACCGGCGTCGAGAACCTGCGGCTCATGACGCAGCTGCACCACCTCGGCCGCGCCGCCGGGCGGGAGCGCACCGACGCGCTGCTCGCGCGGTTCGACCTCACCGACGCCGCGCGCAAGCCGGTGTCCACCTGGTCCGGCGGCATGCGGCGCAAGCTCGACCTCGCGATGACCCTGGTCGGCTCCCCCGCGGTCGTGTTCCTCGACGAGCCGACCACCGGGCTCGACCCGCGCAGCCGCCGGACGCTCTGGGACGAGGTCCGCGCCCTGGTCGCCGCCGGCACGACGATCCTGCTCACCACCCAGTACCTCGACGAGGCCGACCACCTCGCCGACCGGGTCGCGGTGCTCGACGGCGGCCGGGTCGTCGCCGAGGGCACCCCGGCCGAGCTCAAGTCCACGCACGACGCCGGCACGCTCGACGACGTGTTCCTGCGCCTCACCGCGCCGTCGGCCGCCGCCGTCCCGTCCTCGGAGGAGGTGGCCTGATGGCCGCCGTCACGCTCGCCCCCGCGCCCGTCGCGGTCGGTGCCCGCCCCGTCGCGGACACCCTGGCCATGTTCCGCCGCAACCTGCTGCGGGCCGTCCGCTACCCCGGCCTGACCGGGTTCACCGTCGGCATCCCGATCGCGCTGCTCCTGCTGTTCGTCTACGTGTTCGGCGGCGCGTTCGGCGCCGGGGTCGCACCCGGCGTCGCCCCCGGTGCGGACGGCCGGGCCGCGTACCTCGACTACATCACCCCGGCGATCCTGCTGTTCGCCGTCGTCGGTGCGGCGCAGAGCGTCGCGATCACCGCCGCGATGGACGCCACGAGCGGCATCATGGCGCGGTTCCGGACCATGGCCATCTCCCCCGGGTCGGTCCTCGGCGGGCCGGTGCTGGGCACGGTGGTGCAGGGGGTGCTCGCGGTCGCCGTGGTGCTCGGGCTCGCGGTGGCGCTCGGCCACCGACCGGGTGCCGGGCCGCTGGGCTGGCTCGCCCTGCTGGGGCTGCTCGCGCTCGTCACCTTCGCCACCGCCTGGTTGTGCGTGGCGATGGGCCTCGCCGCCCCCTCGGTCGAGACCGCGTCGAACACGCCGATGCTGCTCACGGCCCTGCCGTTCCTCGGCAGCGGGTTCGTCCCGGTGGACACGATGCCCACGGCGGTGCGCTGGTTCGCCGAGTACCAGCCGTTCACCCCGATCATCGAGACGACCCGCAGCCTGCTCGCGGGCACACCGCTCGACGCGGCGCGCACCGCGCAGGCGCTGGGCTGGACCGTGGTGATCGGCGCGCTCGGGTACGCGTGGGCGCGGTCGCTGTACCGCCGCGAACGCCGGTGACAGCGCGCCCGCACCGGGTGCACGCTGGGTCGGTGGACGCCACCTCCCCGGACCCCGGCCCGTTCTTCCACGGCACGCGCGCGGACCTCGCACCCGGCGACCTCCTGGAACCCGGCTTCCGGTCGAACTTCGGCAGCCACCGGGTCGCGCGCTACCTGTACCTGACCGCCACGCTCGACGCCGCGACCTGGGGCGCCGAGCTGGCGGCCGGGGACGCACCGGGCCGGATCTACCGGGTCGAACCGACCGGCCCGTTCGAGGACGACCCGAACCTCACCGACCAGAAGTTCCCCGGCAACCCGACGCGGTCGTACCGCACCCGCGCGCCGCTGCGGGTCGTCGGCGAGGTCGAGGACTGGACCGGCCACCCGCCGGAGGTCCTGCAGGCGATGCGCGACCACCTCGCCGAGCTCGACCGGGCCGGCGTGGAGGCGATCGAGGACTGACGCGTGTCGGCGGCGGGTCGTACGATCCGCGACATGCCCGACGACACCCCGACGCTGCTAGTCGCCGACGCCGCCGCCTGGCGGGCCTGGCTCGACGCGCACGAGGACGAGACCGCCGGGGTGTGGCTGGTCCTCGCCAAGAAGGGCGTCGTCGACCCCACGTCGCTCACCTACGCGCAGGCCCTCGACGAGGCCCTGTGCAGCGGTTGGATCGACGGCCAGAAGCGCGCGGGCGACGCCGCGACGTTCCTGCAGCGGTTCAGCCCGCGCCGGGCCCGGTCGCTGTGGTCGCAACGCAACATCGAGCACGTCGCGCGGCTCACCGCCGAGGGTCGGTTCCGGCCGCGCGGGCACGCCGAGGTCGACCGGGCCCGGGCCGACGGCCGCTGGGACCGCGCCTACGCGGGCTCCGCGGCGGCCGAGGCGCCGGAGGACCTGCTGCTCGCGCTCGACGCGGTGCCCGGCGCCCGCGCGCGGTTCGACGCGCTGAGCCGCCAGGACCGGTACTCCGTGCTGCACCCGCTGATGACGGCGGCGACGCCGCAGACCCGGCAGCGCCGCCTCGACCGTGCGGTCGCGCAGCTGGCCGCTTCCGACTAGCCCTCGGGCGCCGGCCGCGGTGCGGAACCCCCGGCCGCGCGTGCCTGGAGCCGCTTGCGCAGGAAGACGTACGGCAGCAACCACGTCGCCACGGCGGTGACCAGCCAGACGAGCACCACCGCCGCGATCCACGTGGCGGCGCCGCCGGTGACCCGCAGGCCGTCCGAGATCGTCTGCGCCAGCAGCAGCGCCACGAACGTCGACACCAGCCCGATCCCGCCCAGGAACGCGCTCGCGTACTTCCGGGCGGTCATCGCGATGAACGGCGTGAGGATCGCCTGGGCGACCGTGAACACCACGACAGCCGTCGCGAACCCGCCCGGGCTGAGGTGGAACCCGTCGAGCACCAGCGACGTCACCCACAGCCCCAGCGCCGCGGAGCCGAGGAAGATCGCGACGCGGATCAGGAAGATGACCATGCGCCGACCGTAGACCCGCCGCTCCCACCCGCGACAGGGCCGGTGCGTCCAGGGGCCGGGTCAGCTGACGCCGGCGGCGTGGGCCCAGGCGACGGCCTCGGCGCGGGTCGTCGCGCCGATCTTGCGGTAGATCGACCGCACCTGGGTCTTCACGGTGTTGCGGGACACGAACAGCCGCCGGGCGATCTGCTCGAGCGTGACGTCCTCGGTCAGCTCGGACAGCACGACCCGCTCACGGACGGACAGCGGCTCGCCGACCGACGCGGTCGGGTGCGGTGCGGTGGCGGGCGGTGCGGCGGACTCGAGGACGCGCATGGTGGGCTCCGGTCGTCGGGGGTGACGGGTGATCCGTCCTGCCCGGGGTTCGTCGCCGGTCACCTCGCGGATGGGTCGCCGGGGCGCACGTCACCCGTTCGGCCCACCGGGCCCGCGCGGCGACCCCGCTGCTACGCCGGGCGGTCGCCGCAGCCCGCCGCGAGGACGCGCACCGTGCTCGGCGGGTTCGCCGCGAGCAGGTGCGCGGGACGCACGGGCCGGCGCTCCAGGTTGCCCCCGCAGTTCGGGCACGCGCGTCCGGGAAACGTCGCCACGCAGTCCGCGCACCACGTGCACTCGAACGTGCAGATGTACGCGTCGATCGCGTCGGGCGGCAGGTCACGGTCGCAGCACTCGCAGCTCGGACGGATCTGGAGCACGGCACCTCCCGGTCGGCGGCGGCCCCGGCAGCCGCCGCCCCACTATGCCCGACCCGCCCCCTTCCCCGGCACCCGGCCCCGTCACCCGACACCCGACACCCAGCACCCGACAAGTGGTCATGACACGCTGGGCCGAGCACCCGGACCCCAGCGCGTCGTGACCGCTCGACGCCGCGCCGGGCGGGGCCGGGCGCGCGCGGGGGCGGGGGCGGGGGCGGGGGCGGGGGCGGATGATCGGGGCATGGTCCGTGTCGCTATCGACGCCCGCACCGCCGTCCGCCTGGCCCGCGAGGACGTGGTGGTCGACCGCGGCCACCGCCTGGTCGCCCCGCACCGGCTGCGGTCCGAGGCGATGGCGCTGCTCTACGCCGAGGTGCGCGCGGGGACGCTCGCCGACGCCGACGCGCGAGCCCTGCTGGACCGGGTCACCGCGACGCCGGTGCGGCTGCTCGGCGACCGGGTGTCGCGGGCGACCGCCTGGCAGATCGCGACCCGGCTCGGCTGGGACGACACCGGGCCCGCGGAGTACCTCGCGGTCGCGCAGCTGCAGGCCGACGTGCTCGTCACCGTCGACGAGGACCTGGCGCACAAGGCCGCGGGGATCGTCGCGACGGCGCCGTTCGGGTTCCTGACCGAACCCGCGTGACCGGGCGCGCCGCGGTCCGCGACGTCGCTCAGAGCCCACCCGCCGCAGCACCGCCCGCGGCGATCTCCGCCGCGCGCGTGGCCGCCGTCGCCGCGAGCAGCGCGAGGCCGTCGGCCGCCGGTGTCCCCGGGGCCGCGCTGTACGCGACCACCTGCAGCCCCGGTTCCTGGACCACCTGCAGCACGTCGAAGTCGAGCGTGAGCACGCCGACCTCGGGGTGCCGCAGCCGCTTGACCCCGGTGCGGTGCAGCCGGACGTCCTGGGTCGCCCACAGCGTGCGGAAGTGCTCCGAGCGCGTCGACAGCTCGCCGACGAGGTCGCTCAGCGCGCGGTCGTAGGGGTTCAGCCCGGCGGTGGCGTGCAGGGCGGCGACGCTGTCGCGGGTGACCTGCTCCCAGTCGACGAAGAACGTGCGCGCCGCCAGGTCGAGGAACGCGAACCGCGCGGGACTCGCGGGGCTGCCCGTCGCCCGGGCGAAGTCGTGCACCGGCGCGAACAGCTCCCGCGCCAGGTCGTTGGTCGCGACGATCTCGAGGCGGCGGTCCTGGACGTACGCGGGCGAGGTCGTCATCGAGTCGAGGACGCGTTGCACGGAGGCCCGGACCGTGGCCGGTGCGACCGGCGACCGCCGGCTCCGGGCGGGTCGGCCGGCGGCGTGCGCGAGGTTGCGCAAGTGCAGCTGCTCGGCCTCGTCGAGCCGCAGGGCCGCGGACAGCGCGTCGAGCACGGCGTCGGACGCGCCGCCGAGCTGACCGCGCTCGATCCGCGCGTAGTACTCCGACGACACTCCGGCGAGCACCGCCACCTCGTCCCGGCGCAGGCCCACGACACGTCGCCGTCCGGTCGACGGGGGCAGCCCGACCTCGGCCGGCGTCAGGCGCGCGCGGCGGGAGGCCAGGAAGTCCCGTACCTCGTCTCGGTGGTCCATGACGTCGACGGTACGAGCGTCGCGGCGCCGGAGCCACGTCCTGCGAGTACACCCCTGAGCAAGGCGTTCCTCCCGCGAGGGGGGCGTGGTCCAGTGGGTACCGGCCCGACCGGGTCGCACCGCAGCACGAGGAGCACCCATGACCAGCACCCTGCCCGCCCTGACCCTGAACAACGGCGTCACGATGCCCGCCCTGGGGTTCGGCGTCTTCCAGACGCCGCCGGACGAGACGGTCGCCGCGGTCCGCGAGGCGCTACGGGTCGGGTACCGGCACGTCGACACCGCCGCGGCGTACGGCAACGAGCGCGAGGTGGGTCGGGCGATCGCCGAGTCGGGGCTGGACCGCTCGGACGTGTTCGTGGAGACGAAGGTGTGGATCAGCGACTTCGGCTACGACGCCACGCTGCACGCCTTCGACAAGTCGGCGGGCAAGCTCGGCCTGGAGCAGATCGACCTGTTCATCCTGCACCAGGCCTTGCCCAGCCGGTTCGACCTGACGGCCGAGGCCTACCGGGCGCTGGAGACGCTGCTCGCCGACGGCCGGGTGCGGGCGATCGGCGTCAGCAACTTCATGCCCGAGCACCTGGACCGCCTGATGACGACGGCGACGGTGGTGCCCGCGGTGAACCAGGTGGAGGTGCACCCGTACTTCCAGCAGCCGGACGTGCAGGCGGCGGACGCCGCGCTCGGCGTCGTGACGCAGGCGTGGTCGCCGATCGGCGGGATCACCGCGTACCGGGAGAACGGCGCGCGGACGTTCGACGACGCGACGATCGTCGGCCTCGCGGAGCGCCACGGGGCCACCCCTGCGCAGGTGATGCTGCGCTGGCACCTCCAGCAGGGCCGGTCGGCGATCCCGAAGTCCACGCGGCCCGAGCGGATCGCGGAGAACCTCGACGTGCTCGGGTTCACGCTCGACGCCGACGAGCTCGCCGCACTCGACGCTCTCGACCAGGGCGTGCGCCGGGGCCCGGAGCCCGCGGACGTCACGCTCGAGGCGTTCGGTCGCGCGATCCCGGAGGCCTGAGCCGGCGCCGTCAGGCCGACGCGGCCCCGGCCGTGGCCGCCAGCCACGCGCGCGGCGACGCGCCGAGCCGCTGCGTGAACGCCCGCGAGAACGCGGCGGACGTGGCGTAACCGAGCTCGGTCGCCGTGCGGGACACCGAGGCGCCGGCGCGGAGCCGGTCCTGCGCGACGGTCAGCCGCCACCGGGTCAGGTACTCGGCAGGCGGCTGGCCGACCGCCTCCTTGAACCGCGCGGCGAACGCGCTGCGGGACATGCTCGCCTCGTGGGCCATCGACGCGAGCGTCCAGGCGCGGCCCGGCTGCTCGTGCACGGCGACCAGCGCCGGGGCGAGACGCGGGTCGGCGAGCCCGGTGAGCAGGCCGGCCGGCAGCGCGAGGTCGTCGGTGTGGTCCAGCACCCAGCGGAACAGCTCGATCAGCACGACCTCGAACAGCCGGTCCGCGACGAGCCGCCGCCCGCAGCGCACGTCGTCGACCTCGGCGAACAGCAGGTCGAGGGCGGGCCCGAGGCTGCGGACCGCGTCGAGCGGCAGCACCAGCACGGGCGGGAGCGTGCGCACCAGCGGGTGGGTCTCGCCGCCGGCGAAGTCGAGGGTCGCGCAGGCGAAGTCGGAGTCGTCGGTCGGGGCGTTGTGGAACGCGTGCTCCAGCGGCCGGGGGTAGAGCAGCAGGCTGGGGGTGTCGACGACCCTGCGCTCGATCCGCCCACCGGCGCCGACGTGCTCGATCTCCATCGCGCCGCGCCGGAGCACGTGCAGGAACCCGCGCCCGGGCCGGGCGGCGAAGGTCGTGACGCCGCACAGCGGGCCCGTGTGGAACACCTCCGTGCGGACGCGGAGCTGCACGAGCAGGGAGGAGAGCCGGTCGACGGGAGCCACCGACCCAGTATCGCGGACGATCGGACGCATATGGAAGACGCTGCGCGTCTTTTCGTCCACCGATCCGCGCCAGGCTGGAGGCACACCGCAGGACGGGACCCGTCCGGCGGCACCTCCGACCGAAGGAGCACCACCATGTCCCGCGTCCCGCTCGTCGACCCCGCCACCACCACCGGCCCCGTCAAGGAGCAGCTCGACCAGGTCCGCGCCGCGTTCGGGGGCGTGCCCAGCATGTTCCGCGCGGTCGCCGGCTCCCCCGCCGCCCTGCAGAGCATGTGGGCCCAGTTCGGCGCCCTCGGCACCGGCACGCTCGGTGCCGCCGTCGGCGAGCAGATCGCGGTCGCCGTGGCGAACCGCAACGCGTGCGAGTACTGCCTCGCCGCGCACACCGCGCTCGGCCGCAAGGCCGGCGTCCCGCGCGAGGCGATGGCCGCCGCGCAGGACGGGGCGTCGGACGACCCCCGCACCGCCGCGGTCCTGACCTTCGCGCTGCGCCTGGTCGAGGAGCGTGGGCACGTGTCCGCCGCCGACGTCCAGGCCGTCCGGGACGCGGGCTGGTCGGACGAGCAGGTCGTCGAGGTCGTCGCGCACGTCGCCCTCAACCTGTTCACCAACTACGTGAACGTCGCCCTCGAGGTCCCCGTGGACTTCCCGACGGTGCCGCTGCGCCGGGCCGCCTGACGGACACCCCGGCCGTGCCCCGCGCCCACACCGGCGCGGGGCACGGTGCTCGCGTAGAGTCGACCCTCGGTGTGCCGGGAAGTCTGGTCGGCGTCCCGCTCGGCGACCCCGCCGGCGGGGCCAGCCGCGACCCGAGGGACATGATGCCGAACCCCACCCCCATCCCCACCGCCTCTCCCCTGCGCCGCTGGGCGACCCGCGAGACGACCGGCGGCGCGCTGCTGATCGTCGCCGCGCTGGTCGCCCTCGTCTGGGCGAACTCCCCCTGGCGCGCGGCGTACGCGACGCTGTCCGACACCGTGGTCGGCCCGGCCGCCTGGGGCCTGGACCTCGACCTCGCCCACTGGGCGGCCGACGGCCTGCTGGCGGTGTTCTTCTTCACCGTGGGGCTGGAGCTCAAGCGCGAGATGGTCGTCGGCAGCCTGCACGACCCGCGCCGCGCCGCCGTCCCGGTCCTCGCCGCGGTCGGCGGGATGGTCGTCCCGGCGGTGCTCTACACGGCCGTCGTGCTGGCGGCGGGCGACCCCGCCGCGCGGCACGGCTGGGCGATCCCGACCGCCACCGACATCGCGTTCGCCCTGGCCGTGCTCGCGATCTTCGGACGCGGCCTCCCGGTGGCGATCCGCACGTTCCTGCTCACCCTCGCGGTGGTCGACGACCTCCTCGCGATCGTCGTGATCGCGGTCTTCTACACCGACACCGTCTCGTTCGGGTGGCTCGCGCTCGCGGCGGGCGCGGTCGCGCTCTTCGGCGTCCTCGCGCGCTCACGCGTCGCGCACCCGGCGCTGCTCGCGCTGCCGGCCCTCGCCGCCTGGGTGCTGATGCTGCACTCGGGGGTGCACGCGACGATCGCCGGCGTCCTGCTCGGCCTGGTCGTCCCCGCGCGCCCGCTCGCCGGCGAGGGCGACGACCGAGCGCACCGGTACGAGGCCGCGGTCCGGCCGTGGTCGTCGGTGCTGGCCCTGCCCCTGTTCGCGTTCTTCTCCGCGGGCGTCACGGTGGTCGGCGGCGACGGCGGCGTGCTCGGGCAGGCCGTCGTGCCCGCCGTCGTCCTGGGGCTGGTCGCCGGGAAGGTCACCGGCGTGCTCGGCACCGTGGCGCTCGCGACCCGCACCCGCACCCTGCGGCTGCCCGAGGGCATCGGGATGCGGGACCTGCTCCCCGTGGGGATGCTCGCCGGCATCGGGTTCACCGTGTCGCTGCTCATCGCGGAGCTGTCGTTCGACGACCCGGCGCTCGCGGACGGGGCGAAGATCGCCGTCCTCGCGGGCACGACCGTCTCCGCCGTCGCCGCCGCGGGGCTGCTGCGCCGGGACGCCCGCCGGGCGCGTGACGCGGACATGAACGACGACGGGGTGCCGGACGGGCCGCAGGACGTCATCGACGACCGGCCCCGCTGAGCGCCCGGCGCACCGGTCGGCGCACCCGGTCCACGCACCCGGTCAGCGCACCCGGTCCAGCGTGTGCCGTCGGCGGCTCACCCGCAGGTGGGTGCGCGCGGCGAACCGCGGCACGCCGGTCACGTCGCGGGCCTGCGCCGTCAGGGCGGCGACCGCCTGGCTGACCGCGCGCAGGTCGGCCTGCGCGTCCACGGTGATCGTGCTGCTCAGGACGGTCCGCCCCCGCTCGGTCACGAACGACGCGCGCGCGGCGGTCACCCCGTTCTCCCGGCCCGCGAGGTCGGCGAAGTGGCTCGCGACGCCCGGCAGGTCGAGCACCAGGCGTCCGGTGGCGTCCGACCCGGGCAGCGCGACCCGGGTGACGCGCGTCGAGCGCAGGTGCGCGAGCAGCCACGCCACCCCGACGACCACGAGCACGACGCCGGCGACGGCTGCGACGGCCGGCCACCACGCGGCGGTGGTGAGCTCCTCGGCGCGACCGGGGTCGAGGGACGCCGGGGCACCCGACCACAGGTCGGCCAGCGCGCCCGACCACCACGCGACCAGCCCGAGGCCGACCACGAGCAGCAGCGCCCCGAGCAGCAGCGCGACGGTGCGGTTGGTCCTGCGCAGTGCGGGTCTCATCAGCTCTCCCTCTCGTCACCGGCGCGGGCACGGACCCGCACCCGCGGGGTGCGCTCGAGCACGGCCAGGGCGTCCCGGACCGCGTCCTGCACGGCAGCGGCGGTGGCGCCGGAGCCGGTGGTGCGGGCCGTCACCGTCACGGTGCCGGCCGTCGCGGTGGTGCTCGCGTCGAGCACGCCGTCGACCCGGCGGGCGGCCGCGGACGCCAGCCGCGCGACGTCGACGGGCAGCAGGTACTGGCCGTTGCCGTCGCTGACCAGCGCGCCCCGGCGCCGGCGGGGGCGCAGCGCCCCGACCAGCAGCAGCAGCCCGAGCAGCGCGACCAGCCCGCCGACCACGGCGACGGCGGGTCCGGGGGTCACGGTCCCGGCCGCGTCGGCGGCGCTGGTGATCCAGTCGCGTCCGCCCAGCACGTCGAGGTGCACCAGCGCGTCGTGCGCCAGCACCAGCCCGAGCGCGGCGAGCAGCACGGCGAGCACCAGACCGATCCACGCCGTCGCGGTGCGGGTGCGGGGCGGCAGCGCCTCGACGACGTCCGTCGCCCGGTCGTCGACGTGGCTCATCGGACCCGCCTCCGCACAGGGGCGGTGTCGTCCACGCTCGCGACGACCACGTCGACGGCGTCGGCGCGGACACCGGCGTACCGCTCGACCGAGCGGGTGACCTCGTCCCGGACCGCCGCAGCCGTGCGCGCGGCCGGCGCGGGCCAGGCGAGCGCGATCTCCACGACGAGGGTGGTGCGCAGGCCGCTGCCGGTCGCGGTCGCCCGCGGGTAGCCCCGGCCCAGCGGGCCGATCCCGCCGGAGGTCGTCGCGACGCCGGGGACCGACCGCGCGGCCTGGCCCGCGACCTTCTCCACGACGCGGTCGGCGACCTCCAGCGACCCGCGGTCCCCGGTGGAGCGTGGCTCCGAGCTCGCGCGCTCCGGAGCGACGACGTCAGCCACGGCGCCGACCGCCCACGAGGGCCCCGAGGTCCAGGGTGCCGCTCAGCTGGGCGGCGACGAGGCCGCCCGCGGCGCCGAGCACCAGGGCGAGCAGGAAGCCGGTGAATCCTCCGGCGATGGCGGCGAGCGCCAGCAGCAGGCCGACGACGACTCCGGACGTGGTGGACGACATCACAGCTCCTCGGGTGGTGCGAGCGACGCGGCCGGTGCCACGTCGTCGATGTACACGTGCACGGGGCCGGGGACGACCCCGGCGACCTCGCGGTGGACCCGCTCGGCGACGGCCCGCAGATCGGCGGTCTGGTCGACGACCAGGTGCACGTCGGTGCCGTCGGCGGTGCGGCGGATCCCGGGGACCCGGCGACCGGGCAGGTACGTGCCGATCTCGCCGAGCGGCCCGCCGTCCAGGCGGACCACCCCGGGCACGGCCTGGACGACCGCGGCGAGGACCTCCGCCGGGTCGGGCTCCCGCGCGTCGGGCAGGCGGGGGTCGACCGGGCCGGCGGTCACTGGACGCGCGGGGACTCGGCGGGCTCGGCGGGCTCCTCCTCGGGCAGGTGCACGTCGTTGACCGCGATGTTCACCTCGGTGACCCGCAGCCCGGTCATCCGCTCGACCGACTGGATCACGTTGCGGCGCACGCCCTCGGCCAGGTCGACCACGGAGACGCCGTACTCCGCGACCAGCTCCAGGTCGATGGCGGTCTCCCGCTCGCCGACCTCGACGGTCACGCCCTGGGACCGGCTGGTCGAGGCGCCCGGGATGCGCTCGCGCAGCGCGCCCATCGCCCGGGCCGCACCGCCGCCGAGGGCGTGCACGCCGACCACGCTGCTGGCGGCGATGCCGGCGATCTTCGAGACGACGCCGTCGGCGATGCTGGTCGAGCCGTGCTCGGTCTGCAGCGGGCTGGACTGGCCGCCGCGGCTGCGCTCGGTCGTGGCCAGGTCGGCGCGGGTGGTGGTGCTCGTCTGCTCGGTCATCGGACTCTCCTTCTCCCGGGGCGCGGGGCCCCTCGGGGTGCCGGACGCCCGTCCGGCGCCGACACTCGTGTAGTGCCCGTCCCCCGCCGAAGTTCACGGGGCGCACGCTGTGACCTGTGTCACACGGAGCGTCCGAGGGGGCGCGCCCCGCGATGACCCCCGAGGACGAGGCCGAGCTCGCGCGGCAGGCCGCCCTGGGCGACCGGGACGCGTTCGTCGCGATCGTCGACCTGCACGGTCCGGCCCTCTACCGCTACGCGCGCCGGATGCTGCACGACGCCGGCGAGGCCGAGGACTGCGTCCAGGACGCCCTCAGTGCGGCGTGGACGGGACTGCCCCGGTTCCGCGCGGAGTCGAGCCTGAAGACCTGGCTGTTCGGGATCCAGGCCAACGTCGTGCGCCACCGGCTGCGCCGGCGCGTCCCCGAGCCGACCGACCTCGTCCTGGACGCCCCGGCGCCGGCCGACGACGACGACCCGACCGCCCACCTGCTGCACACCGACCTGCGGTCCGCGCTCGCCGCGGCCCTCGACACCCTGCCGCCGCTGCAGCGGGCATGCTGGATCCTGTTCGCCGTCGAGGGCCTGAGCTACGAGGACATCGCGTCCACCCAGGCCACGACACCCACCGTCGTGCGGGGCCAGCTGGCTCGTGCGCGCCGCACGCTCGGACGGAGGCTCGAGAGATGGCGATGACCGACGACGACGACCTCGACGGCGTGGACGACCTGCTGGCCCGCGCCGCCGGCACCCTGCGCGAGCACACCGACGCGGGCTGGGTGCAGGCCCGCGCCTCGCTCGTGGCGAAGATCCGGTCCGCCGTCCGCCCGTCCGCGCCCGTCCGAGCCCGCCACGCCGCCGGGACGTTCTTCGTCGCCGGCTCGGTGCTGACCGCGGTGGTGCGGCACGCCGTCGAGAGCCGCACCCGCGCCCGCCCGCACCGGATCACCCTGGACACCGACGACGACCACGCCCTGACCGAGGTGACCGTGCACGTCGGCGCGGCGTTCGGCGAGGCGCTGCTGCCGCTCGCCGACGAGGTGCGCCGCGTCGTGGTGGCCCAGCTGCGGGACACCCTCGGCGCACCGACGCTGCCGGCGAGCCTGGTCCGGGTCGACCTCGTGGTCGTGGACGTGTACCGGGCCTGAGCCACCCGGGTGGCCACCCTTGACGACGAGTCGAACGATGGGCATTGTTCATGTTCAATGCTCATTGGAGGGGGTCGCATGTCCGTGTCGTCCGAGTACGTCTGCCTCGAGGCCGCGGGAGGCTTCACCTGCTACCCGCTCCCGTACGCCCTGGTCGGCCTGCTCCTCGCCGCCGTCGTCCTCGCCGCCGCACTCGTCCCGCTCCTCGTCAGCAGCCGGCGGACCCCGACCACGTCCCAGGCCGCCGCCCGCGCCAACCGGCACGCGACGCTCGGCTCCGTGGCCGGTGCGAGCCTGCTCGTCGCCGTGCTCGGCCTGGCGGCCGTGGGGGCGCTCGCGGCACCGCAGGGCTGGGTGGACGGCCGCGTCCTCGCCGCCCTCCCGGGCGTCGCGGGCCTGTGCCTCGTCGCCGCACAGGCACTCGCCCAGGTCACCTGGCCGCGGCCCCGCGGGACGCATCGCGAGGCGCGCCTCGTCCGACGACGGCACCACGACGTCGTCCCCGTCGCCACCCACCGGCTCCTGGTCTGCTGGGCGGGCGCCCTGGTCGCCGCCCTCGCGATCCTCGTCCCGCGCGCCGACGGACCGCGGACGCTGGCCGTGACCACCGCCGGGGCGCACCGGGACTTCGGGCCGTACCCCGGGACGTACTACGCGGTCCCGCTCCTGCTGGTCGCTACGGCGCTCGTCGCGACCTGCGAGCTCACGCTGCGCCTCATCGTGCTGCGGCCGGCCGTCACCGGCGTCACCGCGGACTGGGACCTGCACCTGCGGCGACGCAGCGCCCGGCACCTCGTCGGCGGCGTGCAGCTCGCGCTCGCGGGCACGCTCGCGTGCGTCCTCGCCCTCGCCGGGATCGCGCACCAGGTGCTGGACGAGCGCGTGGTGGGCGGCGCGCTCCTGACGGCGGCCGCTGCCGTCGCGGTCGTCGCCCTCGCCGCCCTGGTCCCCCGACCTGGACGTCGCCCCGTTCCGGCGCTCACGGCGGTCGCGCCGTGAGGATCACCGTCGACCTCGGCGCGTCCGCCCCGCAGTACGAGCAGATCCGCCAGCAGGTCGCGGCGCTGATCGCCGCGGGCAGCCTCGGCGAGGGCGACCGCCTCCCCACCGTGCGGGCGCTCGCGGCGGACCTCGGGATCGCCGCCGGCACGGTCGCCCGGGCCTACCGCGACCTCGAGGAGGCGGGCCTCGTCGCGACGCGCCGCAGAGCCGGGACCATCGTCACCTCCCCGTCCCGGCCCCGTGGCCGCACGAGCGCGCTCGTGCGCGAGCTGGTGGCAGTCGCTGCCGACGAGGGCCTCACCCAGCGTCAGCTGCTCGACCTCGTGCACGCGGAGCTGCTGGACGACGCGGACCGGCGGTCCGCGGGCTGACCCGCGGTCGACCAGGGAGCGTCCCGGCCGACCGCGGGACGCTCACGCCCCGTCGTACGCCACGGCGACGTCGAGCACCCACACGACCCCGAACCGGTCGCGCAGCATGCCGTACAGCGGCGACCAGCCTGCGGGCCCGAGCGGCACCACGACGGCGGCCCCCGCACCGGCGGCGAGGCGCTCCCACCGGGCCTCGACCACGGCAGCGTCCGTCCCGCGCACGGAGACGAAGTACCCGTTGGTCCCCTGCTCCCACGGCAGGTGCGCCGGGACGTCGTACGCCATGACGCGGAACCCGTCGGCGGACTCGAGCTGACCCCACAGGACCAGGTCGGCGTCGTCCGGGCCCGCGGCGGCGCCTGCGTCGGCGTAGGTGGCGATCGTCAGCTCGCCGCCGAAGACCTCGCGGTAGTGCTCGAGCGCCGCCCGGGCGTCGCCGCGCAGGTTGATGTGGGTGGTGGTGGACAGGGACATCGCGTCTCCTCGGTCGGTGCGCGCCGGCCCGGTCGGGCTCGGCACGGACGACGGTGCCAGCCCATCCGGTCAGGAACGGTCCGGATACCGCGGCACACTGGACGGGTGCCGACGACCTCGTCCCGCCTGCTGTCCCTGCTCTCGCTGCTCCAGGCGCGCCGCGACTGGCCGGCGAGCGTGCTGGCCGACCGGCTCGACGTCACCGACCGGACCGTGCGTCGCGACGTCGACCGGCTGCGCGAGCTCGGCTACCCGATCACCAGCACCCGCGGGCGCGAGGGCGGCTACCGCCTCGACGCCGGCTCCACGCTGCCGCCGCTGCTGTTCGACGACGACCAGGCCGTGGCGCTCGCGGTGGCACTGCGGGGCGCGACCGCGTCGGGAGCGGGGATCGGCGAGGCGGCGGAGCGGGCGCTGCGCACGCTCCGCCAGGTACTGCCAGCCCGGCTCCGGCACCGGGTGGACGCGCTGCCCGTGGAGTCCACGCTGCCGGCCGACCCCGTCGACCCGGCCGTCATCGCGGCGGTCGGCGCCGCGATCCACGCCCGCGAGGTGCTGCGTCTCGACTACGCGAGCCCGTCGCAGGGCTCCGCCGAGGCCCGTGCGGCCCGCCGGGTCGAGCCGCACCACCTGGTGACCCGCGGCGGCCGCTGGTACCTGGTGGCGTGGGACCTGGACCGCGACGACTGGCGCACGCTGCGCGTCGACCGGGTGCGACCCCGCTCCCCCGGCGGCGCGCGGTTCACGCCGCGCGAGGTCCCCGGCGGCGACGTCACCGCGTACCTGGACGCCCGGTTCCGCGGCACCGACGGCCCGGGGTCGGACTGGCCGTGCCGGGGCGAGGTGCTGCTCGACGCGCCGGCCGCCGCGGTCGCGCCGTTCGCCCACGACGGGACCGTCGAGGCGGTGGGCCCGCAGCGCTGCCGGCTCGTGCTCGGCGCGTGGTCGTGGGCCGGCCTCGCGGCGACGATCGCCCGGTTCGACGTGGAGGTCGAGGTGGTCGGCCCGCCCGCGCTCGCCGAGGCGTTCGACCGGCTGGCGCAACGGTTCGCCCGCGCGGCGCACCGGGCGTGACCCAGCACCGCGCGGGTCAGATCAGCGCGAGCGCCGTGTCGAGGCTCTGCAGCGCCCCGGCGTTGTCGACCCGCGTGAGCGCGAGCGCGGCGACGACGAGGGCCGCGCAGGTGTCGGCGACCCGGGCCGCCTCCGCGTCCGGCGCCTGCGGGAACCGGGCGCGCACGCCCCGGCCGACCGCGTCCCGCATCTCGCCGCGGTAGGCCGCCACGGTGTCCCGGACGGTCTGGTCGTGCGCGATCGGCGCCCCGGCCGCGTTGATCAGCAGGCAGCCGTGCGCGGCGGTGAACGAGGCGGCGTCCTCCAGCGCCCGACGCAGCCCGCGCAGGTAGACCTCGAGCGCGTCGGGTGCCACGTGGTCGAGGGTGAGCGGCCGCAGGCGTGGCCGGACCACCTCGTCGAGGTAGCTCTCGACGGCCGCGTCGAACAGCCCGCGCTTGCTGCCGAAGGCGTGGTAGATGCTCGACCGGTTCAGCCCGGTCGCCTGCTCCAGCGCGGGCAGGGCCGCGGCTTCGTAGCCCTGCTCCCAGAACACCGCGCGTGCCGCCCGGACGACCTGCTGCGTGTCGAACGTCTGCGCGCGTCCCACGACCACCTCCACTTGTGCACCGACCGGTCCAGTATATAGTGGATCAGTCAGTTCAGAAACCAGGCGCTCCGGCGCCCGCGCAGAGGAGCCCCTCGTGATCGCCACCGGACTCGTGCTCACCGCCCTCGCCGCACTCGTGCACGTCTACATCTTCGTGCTCGAGTCGGTGCTCTGGACGAGCGACCGTGCCCGCGCCACCTTCGGCACCACCCGCGAGGAGGCCGAGGCCACCCGCGCGCTCGCGTTCAACCAGGGGTTCTACAACCTGTTCCTCGCGATCGCCGTGGTCGTCGGGATCGTCGTCGTCGCCGCCGGCCACACCGCCGTCGGCGCCACGCTGGTGCTCACCGGCGCGGGCTCGATGGTCGCCGCCGGGCTGGTCCTCATGCTGTCCGACCGCACCAAGACCTCGGCCGCGCTCAAGCAGGCGGTCCTCCCGCTGCTCGGCGTCGTCGCGCTGGTCGTCGGCCTCGTCGCCTGAGCTGACACCCGTCCCACCCGTCCCACCCGCACGTCCCGCAGGAGAACCCTCGATGTCGCACGCCGTCAGCACCCAGGTCCAGCTCGTGAACCGCCCGTCCGGGTGGCCCACCCCCGAGGACTTCCGCACCGTCCAGGTCACCTACGGCGACCTGGAGCCCGGGCAGGTCCGGGTCCGCAACGAGTTCATCTCCGTCGACCCGTACATGCGCGGCCGGATGAACGACGTCAAGAGCTACACCCCGCCGTACGCGCTCGGCGAGACGATGACCGGCGGCGCCGTCGGCCGCGTCGTCGAGTCGACCGTCGAGGACGTCCCCGTCGGCGCCGTCGTGCTGCACCAGCTCGGCTGGCGCGACGTGGTCCAGGACGAGGCCACCGCCTTCCGCGTCGTGCCCGAGATCCCCGGCGCCCCGCTGTCGCTGCACCTCGGCATCCTCGGGATGACCGGCATGACCGGCTACGTCGGCCTCACCGCCATCGCCCACCTGCAGCCCGGCGACACCGTGTTCGTGTCCGGCGCCGCGGGGGCCGTCGGCACCGCGACCGGGCAGATCGCGCGCCTGCTCGGCGCCGGCCGCGTGATCGGCTCCGCCGGCTCCCCCGAGAAGGTCGCGCTGCTCACCGAGAAGTACGGCTTCGACGCGGCCCTGAACTACCGCGACGCCCCGGTCCGCGAGCAGCTGCCCGCGCTGGCACCCGACGGGGTCGACGTGTTCTTCGACAACGTCGGCGGCGACCACCTCGAGGCGGCCCTCGACGTGATGAACCCCGGCGGGCGGCTCGCGCTCTGCGGCGCCATCACCGGCTACAACACCACCGACCGCGCCCCCGGCCCGGACAACCTGGCGAACATCATCACCCGCGGCCTGACCGTGCAGGGCTTCACGCTCGGCGGCTACCTCCAGCACGCGCCCGCGTTCCGCAAGCAGATGACCGGCTGGTTCGCCGACGGCAAGATCGCCTACGACGAGACGGTCGTCGACGGCATCGACCACGCCGTGGACGCGTTCCTGGGCATGATGCGCGGCGCGAACACCGGCAAGATGGTCGTCCGCACCGCCTGACGCACGACGAGAGCGCCGGTCCGCGGTCACCCGCGGGCCGGCGCTCTCGTGCTCAGCGCGTCCCGGTCACTCCAGGTAGTCGCGCAGGGTCTGCGACCGCGAGGGGTGCCGGAGCTTCGACATCGTCTTGGCCTCGATCTGCCGGATGCGCTCGCGCGTCACCCCGTAGACCTTGCCGATCTCGTCCAGCGTCTTCGGCTGGCCGTCGGACAGGCCGAACCGCATGGACACGACGCCGGCCTCCCGCTCCGACAGCGAGTCGAGGACCTGCTGCAGCTGCTCCTGGAGCAGCGTGAACGTCACGGCCTCGCTCGCGGAGACGGCCTCGGAGTCCTCGAGCAGGTCGCCGAACTCGTTGTTGCCGTCCTCGCCGAGCGGGGTGTGCAGCGAGATGGGCTCGCGGCCGTACTTCTGCACCTCGACGACCTTCTCGGGCGTGAGGTCGAGCTCCTTGGCCAGCTCCTCCGGCGTGGCCTCGCGGCCGGTCGTCTGGAAGATCTGCCGCTGGACGCGCGCGAGCTTGTTGATGACCTCGACCATGTGCACCGGGATGCGGATGGTGCGCGCCTGGTCGGCCATGCCGCGGGTGATCGCCTGCCGGATCCACCACGTCGCGTACGTCGAGAACTTGAAGCCCTTGGTGTAGTCGAACTTCTCGACCGCACGGATGAGGCCCGCGTTGCCCTCCTGGATCAGGTCCAGGAACAGCATGCCGCGACCCGTGTACTTCTTGGCGATCGAGACGACCAGGCGCAGGTTCGCCTCGACGAGGTGCGACTTGGCGCGACGGCCGTCGGCGGCGATCAGCGTGAGCTCGCGCTCGGTCGCGCCCGGGTGCGTCATGCCCTCCTCGAGGAGGTGCGTGGCGAACTGCCCGGCCTCGACCCGGCGGGCGATCTCGACCTCCTGCTCGGCGGTCAGCAGCGCGACCCGGCCGATGATGCGCAGGTAGTCCTTGACGGGGTCAGCCGACGCGCCCGCCGCCGAGACGATCGGCGCAGGTGCGTCGTCCTCGTCGGTGGTGAGGACGTACGAGGAGTCGGTGGTGGGGTTCTGGTCCGCGTCGGTACCGGCGATCACTTCGGTCATCAGGCTCGCTCTCTCATCCGGGAACCGTCGCACCGCGGCGGTCGAGGAGGTGTCGCACGCGCCTGCCGCTGCCGGGGACGGCAGCGAACCTGGGAGGTGCCGGGCGACGCCCGGACGCAGAACCCGGGGCGTCCCGGGACCGCAATGCGACCACCATTATAACATCCGCATTCGCGCGATTCCTCGCGGCCCGTCGTCGGAACGCTATTCGCGGGCGGGTCTCCACCCTCCTCAATGCGCAGGCCACCCGCGAAATTCCCCTGCCGTGACCCCCTGCCGCGTCCCCTGCCGCCGCCCTCTCCCTCCCCACCCCCGCCCCGCCCGTCTGACGAGTGGTGGCGGCACCCGGGGCCCCCCCCCCCCCGGCCCCCCCGGGGGGGCCCCCCCGGGCGCCGCCCCCACTCGTCGGCTGCGGGGCGGCGAGTCGGGCGGGTGCGGGTGCGGGTGCGGTCAGTCGATCGCGGGCGCGGCGGCGGCGCGGGTGGTGAGCACGGGGGCGAGCAGCACCACCGCGACGCCCGCCAGCGGCACGACGACCAACCCCGCCCGCAGCGACGTCGCGTCGGCGACCGCCCCGACGACGGGCGGCGAGATCAGCACGCCGAGCCGCACCAGCCAGCCGACCACGGTCAGCCCGGTGCCGGGGCGCAGGCCGGGCAGCTCGTCGGCGGCGTGCATCGCGGCGGGGATCAGGGTCGAGACGCCGAGGCCCGCGAGCCCGAACCCGACGACCGTGCCCCACACCGTCGGCATGGCCAGGGCCGCTCCCATGCCGCCGGCGACCAGCACGCCCCCGGCCCGCGCGACGGCGCGCTGCCCGAACCGGTCGACCAGCCGGTCCCCGACGATCCGGCCGACGAACTGCATCGCCTGGAGCGCGACGAACCCGGTGCCGCCGACGAGCGCCGTCGCCCCGAGCGACTCCGTCAGGTAGATCGCGCCCCAGGTGGCCCCGGCGTCCTCGACCAGCATCCCGGTGGACGCGATCAGCACCAGCGCCGCGAGGGTGGCCCAGCGGACCAGGCGCGCCCGGCGCACGGTGCGCACCGCCGGCACCGGACCGGCCGCGGGGTCGGCACCGTCGGCCGCCTCGTCCTGCGGGGAGTCGGCGCCGGGCAGCAGCATCCGGCGGGCGACCACCGCGACGGCCGCGCACAGCACGCCCGAGAGTCCGAGGTGCACGGGCAGCGGGACCGAGGCGCCGGCCGCGACCGCGCCGAGGGTGCCACCGGTGACCGCGCCGACGCACCAGAGCGCGTGGAACGCGTTGAGGATCGACCGTCCGTACGCGCGCTGGACGCGCAGGCCGTGGGCGTTCTGGGCGACGTCGGTGATCGCGTCCATCGCCCCGCCGACGAACAGCGCGGCGAACAGCAGCCCCACGACCGGCGCTGTGCCCGCGACGAGGATCGCGACGGCGGTGACCAGCGTCCCGGCCACGGCGACGGTGCCGGAGCCCCAGCGGCGCAGCAGCGGCGCGGCACCGAGCCCGGCGATCAGCGCCCCCAGCGGGAACATCGCCACAGCGAGACCGAGCCCGGCGTTGCTCAGGTCCAGGGCGGACTTCACCTCGGGGTACCGGGGCAGCAGCCCGGCGAACACCGCGCCGTTGGTGAGGAACAGCATCATGACGCCGGCCCGCGCGCGCCGGAGCGCCGCGGTCGGTCGGGCGGCCGTCGGCCGGGTCGCGGTCGCACCGCCGTGAACGTTCACGGCGTCGACCGTAGCCGTAAGGTGCTCCGCATGGCAACGACCCCGGGCGCGGCGACGATCCTCGACGTCGCCCGCGAGGCCGGGGTCTCCCGCCAGACGGTCACGCGGGCGCTGAACGGGATGGCCGACATCAGCGACGCCACCCGCGAGCGGGTGCTCGAGGCCGCGCGGCGGTTGCACTACCGCCCGAACCGCGCCGCGCAGGCGCTGGTCCGGGGCAGCGGCGTCGCCGTCGGCTTCCTGGTCGAGAACCTCAGCAACCCCTACTACTCCGAGATGGCCTCCGCGCTCACCCGCACGGCGGCGGAGCGCGGCTGGAACGTCGTCCTGTGCGACCTCGGCGACGACGAGGCCGGTTCCCGGAGCAGGATCGAGGCGCTGCTCCCCCGCGTCGACGCGCTCGTGCTGACCGGGTGCCGCGAGGGCACCGTGGGGCTGATCCCGCTCGAGGACCTGCGCGGCGGCCTGCTCGGCATCCCGACGGTGATGCTGGACGGCACCCCGCACCCGGCCGTGGACGCGCTGGTCGAGGTCGACCACGCGGGCGGGGTGCGCGCGGCGGTCGACCACCTCGTCGCGCACGGCCGCCGGCGGATCGGCCTCGTGGCGAGCGACCAGCTGCCCGGCGCCCCCCGGCACGCCGCGTACCGGGACCGGCTCGACGCGCTCGGGCTGCACCGCGACGCGCGCTCGGAGGTCGCCGCCCCCGAGACGTACCGGGGCGGGACCGACGCGGTCGAGCTGCTGCTCACCGCCGCGCCCGACCTCGACGCGGTGCTGGTCTACAACGACGTCATGGCCGCCGGGGTGCTGAAGGGCCTGGCCCGCCGGGGGGTCGCCGTGCCGGACCAGGTCGCCGTCATCGGGTGCGACGGCCTCGAGATCGGCGGCCTGCTCTCCCCCGAGCTCACCACCCTCGACCTCGACAAGACGGCGTTCGCCCGGCACGCCGTCGACGCCCTCGACGCGCTCCTGCGCACCGGGCGTCCGCCGGCGACCGCCCGGGTCCCGCTGACGCTCACGGTGCGCGCGTCGGCCTGAGGCTCACCACCGCCCTGGAGGCGGGACCTGCCCCGTCAGGCCCACGTGACGCCCGGCCTCCGCATCGAGCTCGGGCACGCCCTGGGCGACCCCGCTGGGACGCGCCCGGCCGAGGTCCCCGAGCTGCTGGGTGAACGGTCGCGCCGCGTGGGACCGGCGCCACGCGCGCACCGAGGCCCACCCGCCCACGACGGCCCACACGCCGGCCCACAGGAACGACCACGCGGCGCTCGCCCGGACCTGCTGGTCGTCGGAGCGCTGCGCCAGCACGATGTTCAGCACCCACCAGCCGACGACGACCAGCGCGACGGACGTGACCAGCCACGCCCGGCGACGCAGACGCGCGTGTGCGGCACGGTCGGTCGGCAGCGCGGACGGCACGCGAGCACCTCTCGGCAGCGGGTCGGGGTGACGCAGCAGGTCCGCCACGTCCCCCGTGCTCATCGGCAGGGGACGCGGCGGACCTGAGCAGCTCGACCGGGCGGTGGGTCAGCTCGTCGGGGCCACCGGGCCGAACAGCGGCTGGACGTCGGACATCTCCAGGTCGGCGGTCGCCTGGATCAGCGCCAGCAGGTCGGTGTCCAGGCCCGGGGAGAACTCCTCGAACCGCTCCTCGGCGATCGTCATCGGCACGCCGGCGGGAGCCTGCTCGCTCGCGTCGAGCTCCGTGCCGTCCTTCGACGGGGACATGCCCTGGTAGATCTTCCCGGCCTCCGACTCGGCCGTGAGGTCGAACGTGTACTGCTTGCTCTGCAGCCCGAGGTCGACGAGCTTCTTCACCTCGGGGAACTTCTCGGCGTTCGTCCTCGGGATCGGCAGCACCTTCGCCCAGTCGACGCCGAGCGTCTCGAGCGCGCGGGCGTAGGCGTTCTCGTGCGCCTGGTCGCGGACGATCAGGTACGAGATCGTCGACCGTGCCGTCTTGTTGTCCGTCATCTCGTAGATCCGGCACTTCTGCAGCCGGCCCGTGGACTCCAGCATGAGGTTGTAGAGCAGGTCGAGCACGAGGTTGCCCGAGTTGTAGACGTACGAGCCGCTCCACGGGTTGCCCGCGGCGTCCACGGGCAGCGCGCCCTGCGCGGCGACGAGGTAGTGGTGGATGTTGCTCTGGTCCAGGGCGATGCCCAGCGGCGTCGCGCCGCCCGAGCCGGGCTGGTCCAGCGGGTCGGTCTTCTTGCCCTGGTACCGAGGCGAGCCGTCGAGCAACCGCGCGATGGTCGTGCCGATCAGCTCGACGTGGCTGATCTCCTCCGTGCCGATGCCCTGCAGGAGGTCGCGGTACGGCTTCCCCGTCGGTCCGCGGAAGTTCATGCTCTGGAACAGGTACTGCATCATCGTCCGCATCTCGCCGAACTGGCCGCCGAGCCCCTCCTGGAGGGCGTTGGCCGCAGCCGGGTCCGGCTCGTCGGGGACGATGTCGTGGATGAGTCGTTGCACGTGCAGGTACATGGTGCTCTCGCTCCTGTGACCGGGTGCACGGCGGCGTCGTTTCCTGACGTGGGAGCCGTGGGGTCCGCGGCGGCGTCGCAGCGGACGCCTCCGACGCTAGACCCGGCCGCGTCGGCTCGCGACCGCCCGCGCCACCAGAGGTCGGACGCGGGGAGCGCGTGTACGGTCAGCCATGCGGTCGGCCGCTGTCCGGGCCGTGAACCCGCACGTGGACGCAGCCTCGCGCGACGTCCGGGACGGGGCGCTCTGCGCCTCACCGCACACCGCACCGGTGAGCGGACGACGAGCCGCCGCGGCGGCTCGGACGAGCGGACGACGTCATGACCACCTCAGCGCCACCCCCGCCCCCCGCCGCAGCCGGCGCGACGACGGCGGCCCCGCCCCGTGGCGCGCAGCAGCGGATGACCCACGACTACTCGGTGCTCGCCCGCCGGGTTCGGGAGGCCGGGCTGCTGCGCCGTCGACCCGGCGCCTACGTGACCCGGTTCGCGCTCACCCTGACCGCGTTCGCCGCGGTCTGGGTGGCCGTGGTGCTGGTCGGCGCGTCCTGGTGGCAGCTGGCGGTCGCGGCGGCGATGGCGTTCGTGCTCGCCCAGCTCGCGTTCCTCGGGCACGACAGCGCGCACCGGCAGGTGTTCCGGTCGCTGCGCTGGAACGACTGGACCTCGCGGATCGTCGCGAACCTGCTCGTCGGGCTCAGCCACGGGTGGTGGACCACGAAGCACGACGCGCACCACACCGCCCCCAACCAGGAGGGCCAGGACCCCGACATCGCGCCCGGCGTCATCGCGTTCACCCCCGCGGTGATGGCGACGCGGCACGGCTGGCGCGGCTGGTTCGCCCGGCACCAGGGCTGGTTCTTCTTCCCGCTGCTGACCCTCGAGGGCCTGAACCTGCACGTCTCGAGCGTGCGGGCCCTGTTCAGCCGACACCCGATGCGGCACCGCGCCGTCGAGGCGCCACTGCTGCTGGGCCGCCTCCTCGTGGTCGTCGTCGTGCTGTTCGTGCTGCTGCCCCCGGGGATCGCCGCGGCGTTCCTGGGCGTCCAGCTCGCGGTGTTCGGCGTGCTGCTCGGCGGGGCGTTCGCGCCGAACCACAAGGGCATGCCGATCGTGCCGCCGGGCGCGGGCGTGGACTTCCTGCGCCGGCAGGTGCTGATGTCCCGGAACATCCGCGGCAGCTGGGCCGTCGACCTGATGATGGGCGGGCTGAACCGGCAGGTCGAGCACCACCTGTTCCCGAGCATGCCGCGACCCAACCTCAAGCGGGTCCAGCCGATCGTCCGCGACTACTGCGCCGAGCTCGGCGTGCCGTACACCGAGGTCGGGTTCTTCCGGTCGTACGCGATCGTGGTCCGCTACCTCAACGACGTCGAGCGGCAGGCGCGCACCCCCGACGGGTGCCACGTCGCGGCGATGTACGGCCGCTGACCGCCGGGGCATCAATCCGCTGGGCCCGGCTCGTCCCCGCTCCCTACAGTCGGACGCATGAGCCGCGACGACGCCGCCCGATCCGACGCAGCACGACACGACGCCGCCCGCCACGGGGCGGCCCTGCACGAGCGGGCGCTCGCCACCGGGTTCAGCGGCGTGATCCGGGTCGACGTCGGCGACACGGTGGTGTTCGCCCAGGCGTACGGGCTCGCGGACCGGGCGCACGGCATCCCGGCGACCGTGGACCACCGGTTCGGCGTCGCGAGCGTCGCCAAGGGCTTCACGGCGCTGACCGTCGCGTCGCTGGTCGAGGAGGGGCGGATCGGCCTGGACGACCCGGTGCGCGCGGTGCTCGGCACCGACCTCCCGCTGGTCGACGACGCGGTCACGGTCCGGCACCTCCTGAGCCACACCTCCGGCATCGGCGACTACCTGGACGAGAACGTCGCGGGCGACATCACCGACCACGTCCTGCCCGTGCCCGTGCACCTGCTGGACGACGTCGAGGCCTACCTGCCGGTGCTCGACGGGCACCCGCAGGTCGCGCCTCCGGGTTCCGGGTTCGCGTACAACAACTCCGGCTTCGTGCTGCTGGCCCTCGTGGCGCAGCGCCGCACCGGCACCGAGTTCACCGAGCTCGTGCGGCAGCGGGTCCTCGAGCCCGCGGGCATGTCCCGCACCGGCTACCCCCGCACCGACGAGCTGCCCGGTGACGTCGCGCTCGGGTACCTGCACCCGACCGGGCTGCGCACCAACGTGCTGCACCTGCCCGTGCGCGGCAGCGGCGACGGCGGCCTGGTGACGACGGCGCACGACCTCGCCGCGTTCTGGCGGGCCGTGCTCGCGCACCGGGTCGTGGGCGCCGGCACGCTCGCCGCGCTCGTCGAGCCGGTGAGCACCGTCGAGTCCGAGGGGATGCGGTACGGCCTCGGGTTCTGGCTGGGCGCGGACTCCCCCGACCTCGTCCTGGAGGGCTACGACGCGGGCGTGTCCGCGCGCACCCGGCACGACCCGGTCACCGGCGTGACGGTCACGGTGGTCGCGAACTCCTCGGACGGCGCCTGGCCCGTGCTGCGGGAGCCGGCCGGCGCCTGACGGGACCGAGCAGACGCCGTCGGCCCCGTCAGACCCGGCGCGGCGTGGTCGCGTCGACCGGCTGCGTCGCCGCCCAGCTCGCCAGCACCCGGAGAGCGTCGGCGGTGCCGCTGCCCGGCGCGGCCGTGTAGACCAGCATCGTCAGACCCGGCGCCGCCGCGATCGTCATCGAGTCGTACATGAGCTCCAGCCGCCCGGCGACCGGGTGCTGGATCCGCTTCGTCCCGCCGGTGTGCAGGTGCACGTGGTGCGCGGCCCACCGGGTGCGGAACTCCTCGCTGCGGGTGGAGAGCTCACCGACCAGCGCGGTCAGGTCGCCGTCGAACGGGTCCCGCCCCGCGGCGGACCGCAGCACCCCGACGGTGTCGTCCGCGGCCCGCTCCCAGTCGACCCAGTACTCCCGCGCCCGCGGGTCGAGGAACGCGAACCGCGCGTGGTTCGGCCGGTGGCCGGGGTCGTCGAACAGCGGGGCGTACAGCGCCCGGGCGAGGGCGTTGCAGGCGACGATGTCGAGCCGGTCGTCGCGGACCACCGCCGGGGCCTCGGACATCGCGTCGAGCATCACCTGGACGCTGAGGCCCACGGTCCTGGCCCCCGGGCGGCGACGCGGTCGGCCGCTGCCCGGTCCGGCGGCGCGGGCGAGGTCGCGCAGGTGGCGGCGCTCGGCGTCGTCGAGCCGCAGGACGGTCGCCACCGACTCCAGCACGCTGTCGGAGGCGCCGGCGAGGTTCCCGCGCTCGAGCCGCACGTAGTAGTCGACGGACACCCCCGCGAGCATCGCGACCTCCTCGCGACGCAGCCCAGGCACCCGGCGGTGGCCGCCGTAGTCCGGCAGCCCGGCCTGCTGGGGGGTGATGCGGGCCCGGCGCGACCGCAGGAAGTCGCGGACCTCGTCACGGTTGTCCATCCCCCCACGGTAGGCGTCGACGCCGACCGGCGACCGGAGCGAGGGGGGCCCTGGCGGTACCCGTCACGACAGGGCCCGTCGCCGCACGCGCCACCGCCCCGCGGCGGTCGTAGCGTCGAGGACGAACCGTTCCGCCCGCCCCACGCACCAGGAGGTCGCCCCATGCACCGTCGTCTGCTCGGTCAGGGTCTGGAGGTGTCCGCCGTCGGGATCGGCGCGATGGGCATGAGCCAGAGCTACGGCCCGAACCCCGGCGACCGGGACGCGATGATCGCGGTCCTGCGCGGCGCCGTGGAGCGCGGCGTCACGTTCGTCGACACCGCCGAGGTCTACGGCCCGTACGTCAACGAGGAGCTGGTCGGCGAGGCGCTGGCGCCCCTGCGGGACCAGGTCACGATCGCCACCAAGTTCGGCTGGCACATCGCCGACGGCCGGATGCAGGGCACCGACAGCCGCCCGGAGCAGATCCGTCGCGTGGCGGACGCGTCGCTGCGCCGGCTGCGCACCGACACGATCGACCTCTTCTACCAGCACCGCGTCGACCCGGACGTCCCGGTCGAGGACGTGGCCGGCGCCGTCGGGGAGCTCGTGGCCGCGGGCAAGGTGCGCCACTTCGGGCTGTCCGAGGCCGGGGCCGGCACGATCCGGCGCGCGCACGCCGTGCACCCGGTGACGGCCGTCCAGTCGGAGTACTCCCTGTGGACCCGTGACCCCGAGCCGGAGGTGCTGCCGACCTGCGCGGAGCTCGGCATCGGGTTCGTCCCGTTCAGCCCGCTCGGCAAGGGGTTCCTCACCGGCACGGTCGACGCCGGCACGACGTTCGCGGAGGGCGACATCCGGCACCGCGTCCCCCGGTTCTCGGCCGAGAACCGGGCCGCCAACGCCGCCCTGGTCGACCGGGTCCGGGAGCTGGCCGTGTCCCGCGGCGCCACCCCGGGGCAGATCGCCCTCGCGTGGCTGCTCGCCCAGCAGCCGTGGGTGGTGCCGATCCCCGGGACCCGCCGGATCGAGCGCGTCGAGGAGAACGCAGGCGCGACCGCCGTGGCGCTCTCCGCCGACGACCTCGCCGGGCTCGACGCCCTCGCCGGCGCCGTGGGCGTCCAGGGCAACCGCTACGACGACGCGGGCATGGCGATGGTGGGGCTGTGAGCGGGTGGACCCCGGCGGAGCTCGACCGGGTGCACGCGACGGACGAGCTCGACCCTGCGGCGGGACCCCTGGACTGAGGGCCCTGCGCCCGTCACCCAGCGCCCGTCACCCTGCGCAGGGGCTCACCCGACCTCGGGGCTCACCTCGCCGAGGCGACGCCGGAGGTACCGCCGCTCGGTCGCGTCGGTGACGAGCGCGAGGGCCACGCGGTACTCGTCGGCCGCCTCCGCGGTGCGACCCGCGCGGCGCAGCAGGTCCGCGCGGGTCGCCGCCACGTACGGGTTCCCCCGCAGCCTCGGGTCCGGTGCCACCGCCGCGAGCACGCGCAGCCCCGCGTCGGGTCCGTCGGCCATCGCCACCGCCACCGCGCGGCCGAGCTCGGCGAACGGCGACGGCGCGACGGCGACGAGGTCCGCGTAGTGCCCGGCGACCGCGGGCCAGTCCGTCGCGGCGACCGACGCCGCCCGCGCGTGCTCGGCGGCCACCCGGGCCTGGACGAGGTACGCGCCGCGCCGCCCCCCGTCGCGCACCAGCCGCTCGGCGTCCGCCAGCGCCGCGAGTCCCGCGGCGGTGCGGTCGGCGTCCCACCGCGTCCGGTCCTGCTCCTCGAGCGGCACGAGGTCCCCGGCCGCGTCCGTGCGCGCTGCCCGGCGCGCGTCCTGGAGCAGCACCAGGGCCAGCAACCCGTGCGTCTCGGGGTCGTCCGGCACCAGCCGGGCGACGAGTCCGGCGAGCCGCACCGCCTCGTCCGCGAGCCGGGCACGCTCGACGTCCGCACCGGCGCCGGCGGTGTAGCCGGCGTTGAACGTCAGGTACACGACCGCGAGCACCCCGTCGAGCCGCTCCGGGAGCCGGTCGGCCGACGGCACCCGGTACGGGATGCCGGCGTCGACGATCTTCCGCCGGCCCCGCACCAGGCGCTTGGCCATCGCCGCCTCGGAGACCCCCCAGGCGCGGGCGATCTCGTCCGCGGGCATCCCGCAGACCGTCCGGAGCGTGAGCGCCACCTGCACGTCCTGCGCGAGCGCGGGGTGGCAGCACGTGGCGATCAGCGCCAACCGGTCGTCCGGCACCGCCGCCGGCTCGTCGACCTCGGACGCGGGACCCGCGACCGACCCGACCGCCGCGGCGCCGGGCGGGGCCAGCGTCGCGACCTGCGCGAGCCGGCGCTGCTCCGCCCCGGCGCGGCGGAGCCGGTCCAGGGCCCGGCGGCGGGCGGCGGTGGTGAGCCACGCGCCCGGCCGGTCCGGCACGCCGTCCCGCGGCCAGGCGACGGCAGCCGCGGCGAACGCGTCCTGGGCGCAGTCCTCGGCCAGCGACCAGTCGCCGGTGATCCGGATGACCGCGGCCACCACCCGGGACCACTCGTCGCGGAACGCGCGGGTGAGCGCGCCCTCGACGTCGGTCACGGCTGCCAGAAGGGCCGGACCTCCACCGCACCGACACGGGCGGCCGGGTGGGCGGCGGCGGCCTCGATCGCGGCGTCCAGGTCCGTGGCGACGACGAGCGCGACACCGCCGATCTGGTCCGGGGTGCCTGCGTAGGGGCCGGTGACGACCTCCGTGTGCCCGTCGCGGACCCGGACGGTGCGCGCGTCCGCAGTCGGGGCGAACCCCAGCTCGACGGACCCGTCCGAGGTCTGCGGCGCGCCGGGCTGCTCGGCGAGCAGCAGCAGGTAGTGCCCGGAGCCCGCGTCCGTCGCGGCGAGCGGGGCGGTGCCCTCGACGCCGGCGGTCGCCACGACCTCGCGGACCTCGATCGCGCCGAACCGGGCGACCGGGTGCGCGGCGGCCAGGTCGAGCGCGTGGTCGAGGTCGTCGACGTCGAGGACGTCGAACCCGCCGACCAGCTCCTTGTACTCGGCGAACGGGCCGTCGGTCACCAGCGTGCGGCCGTCGCGGACCCGCACCGTCGTCGCCGCGTCCGCGTCGGCCAGCCGGTGCCCCTCCCGGCGCCCCTCGCGGTCCGCCCGCTCGGCCCAGGAGGTCGGGTCGGCCTCGGCGGCGGTGGGGGCGGCGTCCGCGCCCACCCGGACGATCGTCACGTACGTCATGGTTCCTCCTCGGTGTGGTCACCTGTCACCCGGACGACGCACGACACCCGTCCGGGAGGACACCCGGGGCGGAACCGGTGCGGGCGGACGCCGTCGTGCGCCCGCACCGGGTCACCTCACTGCCAGACGACGGGCGCCGGGAAGTAGGCGTTGTCGGCGGACGCCATGAACGAGGTGTAGGACTCACCGTTGTACTCGGCGGCGGTGACGGGCTCGGACTCCCCCAGGGCGACGAAGCAGGAGACCGCGATCTGGTTCTCCTCGTCGTAGTCGGGCAGCTGCAGGCCGCAGCTGTCCCCCGGGCCCGAGAACGCGAAGCCGCTGGTCAGGTACTGCACGTCGGCGCCGTCGCGGCCCAGCGGGAACAGGTCGATCGTCTCGGGCGTGGTGTCCGCCGGGATCTCGTACAGCCACTGGTGCTGCACGACGACGCCGAACGGCGTGTAGCCCTCGAACTCCTCGGCGTTGGAGAACTGGTCGAACAGCTTCGGGTCGAGCTTCTGGATGCCGAGGACGCTGACGCCCACGCCGCCGGTGGCCTCGGCGCCGTCGGCGCCGGTGTAGGTCTGGTTGAGCCACGCCGGCGCGCCGAGCGCGAGTGCGGTGCCGGGACCGGTGACCGCCTGCGGCTCGCCGAAGTCGACCGCCTCGACGTCGTGGTTCACGGGCAGCGCGCCCGACGTCCCGCTGTCACCCTTCGAGCGCTCGGTGCCGGACGAGGCGGTGGAGTCGGCCGCGGGCGCCGCCTTCGGCTCCTCACCACCACCCGAGCAGCCGGCCAGGACGAGGGACAGGGCGAGCGCGCCGGTGACGGCGACGTACGGAGTCTTCACGGGAACCCATCGATCGGTGTGCAAACGGAGCAACCCGGACGAACCGGGCGCGGCGACGCGAGCCTAGTTGCTGTGCACCCGCTGTGCAGGTCAGCCCGCTGCCTCGTACGGGAGGTAGTCGTTCTCCATCACGAACTGGCGGAACCCTCCCTCGTCGAACGGCAGCCGGTACTCGGTGCGCAGCAGGCTGTCCGCGATCGACGACGCGAGCGCGAGGCTGACGTGACCCGAGCGGACCAGCTCGCACAGCATGCCGACGCTGGTGACGACCGTGACGTGACGCTCGTCCGCGGCCGTGCGCGCGACGCCGTCGTCCACGACCGCGACGCCCCGGTGAGCCTCGGCGAGCGCCAGGACCTCGCACTCGCCGAGGTTCGTCCGCTGGTCGTCGCCCAGCATCCGCTCGGCGTACCTGCCGAACGCCGCGAGCTCGACCGCCGAGGTCGCCGTGCGGTGCAGCAGCCAGTCCGCCTCCAGCACGCTCCGGAGGTGGGCGTGCCGGAGCACGCCCTCGGTCACCTCCTGCCGGACGGACGCGGGCAACCACGCCTCGGCCTCACCGACCACGTGCTGCAGGAGCCCCAGCCACCCGGCCTGAGCGAAGTGGCTCAGCGGCCCCGTGTCGAAGACGTACGGCGTGAGCAGGGCGGTCACGAGATCACGGACCAGATCTCGGCGCGGTGCGTCGGACGCAGCTCGGGCAGGTCCTCGGCGTCCAGGGTCCCGAGCAGGAGCGAGAGAGCCCGCTCGGCGGAGACCCGTTCCTCCCGGTACAGCGCGAGGACCGCACGCTCGTACGGCCGCGGCAGCGTCACCCCCTCGAGGTCGTACGGGACGGCGAGACCGTGCTCGATGATGTCGGCCCTCGTCGTGCGCGTGCTGCGGACGATCGCGCACTCCGCCGCCGACGCGAGATCGAGCTCAGCGAGGCGACGGGCCAACGTCGACATGTCAACCCGGAAGTGGCTCGTCGCCAGCACCGCGGACGTGCGCAGGTCGTGGTGCCGGCGGGTCTCGGACCACAGCTCCGTGAGCGCGAGCCCGGGCGCGAGGAACGCCCGGGCGAACCGGTCGAGCAGCGGCTCCGTCCGGCCCGCGCCGCTCGGCTCGGCCACCCTCCAGTCGACGGTGTAGTCGTCGGCGATGAGGAAGTGGCCGAGCTCGTGGGCGAGCGCGAGCCTGCGCCTGCCGACCATGCCCGTGGAGTTCACGAGCGCGACGCCGCCGCGGTCGAGCAGCGTCGTGGCCGCATCCGCCGTCTCGGCCCCCAACGGGGCGGAGAACGCCAGGAGCCCGATCGCTGCGAGGGCCGCGACGAGGTCGAGCACCGGGGCCGACGCATCGAGACCGCAGAGCGCGCGCGCTTCGGCCCCCAGCAGGTCCGCCGCCGGGCCGGAGGACGGCACCGGTCGCGGCGTGACCCGGGCGCCCAGGAGGCCGCCGTCCCACGAGCAGACCAGCTCCACGTCGCGGGCCAGCCGCTCGAGCCGGTCGTCGATGATCGACAGCTCGACGTCGGCAGCCGCGCGCGTGCGGTGCGACGCGATGGTCGCCGGCCCGTCGGAGAGGAACCACTCGAGGCGCACGTCGAGCGCCTTGGCGATCGCGGCCAGCTCGAGCGCCGCCACCCCGCGCAGGCCCCGCTCGATCTTCGCGAGCGCGGAGCGCTCCATCCCGGCCGAGCCCGCGAGCTCCTGCTGCGTGAGACCTCCGCGCTCGCGGGCGGCGGCGATGCGGCGTCCGACAGCGTCTGTGCGTTCGACCATGTGTGCGATTCTAGAACACACCTTCGGACCCTGGTCAGCCCCCGACGTACGCCGCGAGGTGCTCCCCCGTGAGCGTCGACCGCGCCGCCACCAGGTCCGCCGGCGTGCCCTCGAACACCACCCGCCCGCCGTCGTGCCCGGCGCCCGGCCCGAGGTCGATGATCCAGTCCGCGTGCGCCATCACCGCCTGGTGGTGCTCGATGACGATGACGGACTTGCCTGAGTCGACCAGGCGGTCCAGCAGGCCGAGCAGCTGCTCGACGTCCGCGAGGTGCAGGCCCGTCGTCGGCTCGTCCAGCACGTAGACGCCCCCCGGGTCGCCCATGTGGGTGGCGAGCTTGAGCCGCTGGCGCTCGCCGCCGGACAGCGTCGTCAGCGGCTGGCCGAGCGACACGTACCCGAGGCCGACGTCCGCGAGCCGCTGCAGGATCGCGTGCGCCGCCGGGATGCGGGCGTCACCGGCGCGGAAGAACTCCTCCGCCTCGGTGACCGGCATCGCCAGGACCTCGCTGATGTCCTTGCCGCCTAGGTGGTAGTCGAGGACCGCGGCCTGGAACCGCTTGCCGCCGCACAGCTCGCAGGTGGTCGCGACCCCGGCCATCATCGCCAGGTCCGTGTAGACGACGCCCGCGCCGTTGCACGTCGGGCACGCGCCCTCGGAGTTCGCGCTGAACAGGGCGGGCTTGACCCCGTTGGCCTTGGCGAACGCCTTGCGGATCGGCTCGAGCAGCCCGGTGTAGGTCGCGGGGTTGCTGCGCCGGGACCCGCGGATCGCACCCTGGTCGACGGAGACGACCCCGGCGCCGCGCGGGATCGAGCCGTGCACCAGCGAGCTCTTGCCGGAGCCCGCGACGCCGGTGATGACGGTCAGCACCCCGAGCGGGATGTCGACGGAGACGTCCCGCAGGTTGTGCCGGGTCGCGCCGCGGACCTCGAGCGCGCCGGTGGGCGTGCGGACCTCGGGCTTCACGTGCGCCCGGTCGTCGAGGTGCCGTCCGGTGAGCGTGCCGCTGGTGCGCAGGTCCGCGACGCTGCCCTCGAAGCAGATCGTCCCGCCCGCGGAGCCCGCGCCCGGCCCGAGGTCGACGACGTGGTCCGCGACCGCGATGGCCTCGGGCTTGTGCTCGACGACCAGCACCGTGTTGCCCTTGTCGCGCAGCTGCAGCAGCAGGGTGTTCATCCGCTGGATGTCGTGCGGGTGCAGGCCGATGGTCGGCTCGTCGAACACGTAGGTGACGTCGGTGAGCGACGACCCGAGGTGCCGGATCATCTTGGTGCGCTGCGCCTCGCCGCCCGACAGGGTGCCCGACGGCCGGTCGAGCGAGAGGTACCCCAGGCCGATGTCCACGAACGAGTCGAGCGTCTGCACCAGGGCCGTGAGCACCGGCGCGACCGACGGCTCGTCCAGGCCCCGGACCCACGCGGCGAGGTCGCTGATCTGCATCCGGCAGGCGTCCGCGATGCTCACGCCGTCGATGGTCGACGACCGCGCGCCCTCGTTCAGCCGGGTCCCGTCGCAGTCCGGGCAGGTGGTGAACGTGATCGCGCGCTCGACGAACGCCCGGATGTGCGGCTGCATCGCGTCGACGTCCTTGGCGAGGATCGACTTGCGGATCTTGGGGATCACGCCCTCGTAGGTGAGGTTGATGCCCTCGACCTTGATCTTGGTCGGCTCCTTGTGCAGCAGGTCGTGCAGCTCCTGCTCCGAGAAGTCGCGGATCGGCTTGTCGGGGTCGAAGAACCCGGACTGCGTGAAGATCCGGCCGTACCAGCCGTCCACGGTGTACCCGGGGATCGTCAGCGCGCCCTCCATGAGGGACTTGCTGTCGTCGTAGATCTCGGTGAGGTCGAAGTCCTGCACGGTGCCGCGACCCTCGCACCGCGGGCACATGCCGCCGGTGATCGTGAAGTCGCGGCGCTCCTTGGTGGTGACCCCGCCCTTCTCGAACGTGACCGCGCCCGCGCCGCTGATCGACGCCACGTTGAACGAGAACGCCTGCGAGGACCCGATGTGCGGCTGCCCGAGCCGGCTGAACACGATCCGCAGCATCGCGTTCGCGTCGGTCGCGGTGCCGACGGTGGACCGGGGGTTCGCGCCCATCCGCTCCTGGTCGACGATGATCGCGGTCGTCAGGCCCTCGAGCAGGTCGACGTCCGGGCGGCCGAGGTTCGGCATGAACCCCTGCACGAACGCGCTGTAGGTCTCGTTGATCATCCGCTGGGACTCGGCCGCGATCGTCCCGAACACCAGCGAGCTCTTGCCCGAGCCGGACACCCCGGTGAAGACGGTCAGCCGCCGCTTCGGCAGCTCGACGCTCACGTCCTTGAGGTTGTTCTCCCGTGCCCCGTGGACGCGGATCAGGTCGTGGCTGTCGGCGGCGTGGACCTGCTCGGGCACGGGCTCTCCTTGCGTCGGCGCGCTGCGGGTCAGCGCTGCTCCTGGATGCGGATCATGTTCCCGGCGGCGTCCCGGACGGCGCAGTCCCGGACCCCGTAGGGCTGGTCGGTGGGCTCCTGGACGACCTCCACGTCGGCCGCCTGCAGCCGGTCGAAGAGGGCGTCGAGGTCGGGGGTCGCGAGCACGATGCCGGCGAAGGTGCCCTTCGCCATCATCTCGAGCACCGTGCGGCGCTCCTCGTCGGTGATGCCCGGGTCGACCGCGGGCGGGGTCAGCACGATCGCGGTGTCGGGCTGCCCGGGCGGACCGACCGTCAGCCAGCGCATGCCGTCGTAGCCGACGTCCAGCCGCAGCTCGAACCCGAGCAGGTCGCGGTAGAACGCCAGCGCCGCGTCGGCGTCGTCGTGGGGCAGGAAGCTGGAGTGGATGGTGAGGTTCATGTCGCCCACGCTAGGGTCGCCGCCGCGTCGCGGGCTTCTCGATTCCTGACCGGTCGGGTGACCTGCCTCGCGTGGCACGACGGCAGGTCCGCGACGGGCCGGGCCGCGGCGGCGACCTGCCGCCGGTAGGTGCTCGGCGGCACGCCCACGAGCTGCGTGAACCGGGTGCTGAACGTCCCGAGCGACTGGCAGCCGACCGCGAAGCACACCTCGGTGACGCTCAGGTCGCCGCGACGCAGCAGCGCCATCGCGCGCTCGATCCGGCGGGTCATGAGGTAGGCGTAGGGCGACTCCCCGTACGCGGCCCGGAACTGGCGGCTCAGGTGGCCGGCGGACACGTGCACGCCACGGGCGAGCGCCTCGACGTCGAGGGGCTGCGCGTACTCGCGGTCCATCCGGTCCCGGACGCGGCGCAGCAGCGCGAGCTCGCGCAGGTGCGGGGGCGTCGGCTCGGTGCTCACCCGCTGATGCTGCCACGCACCGGTCGCAGTCCGGCACCCCCTCGACCACCTACGCAGGCGCCGGTCAGCGGCCGCCGACCACCGCCCGCACGGCCGCCTCGGTGGTGCGCCGGTCCGCGGGGTGCTCGTCGAGCGCACGGTGCAGCGCCAGCCCCTCGACCAGGGCGTCCACCCGGCGGGCCTCCTCGGGCGTGAAGTGGCGCTCGAGCTCCGCCCGGCTCCGCCGCATCCAGGCGGTCGTGATGGCCCGGAACCGCGGGTCGCGCGCGGCGAGCGTGTAGAGCTCGTACGTCACGACCCGCCCGCGGTCGCCGTCCGGGTCGGACAGCTCGTGGACCAGGTCGACCACGGCGACCACGGCCGCCTCCCGGTCGTGTGCGGCGCCGAGGTGCGCCTCGAACGTGCGCGCGACGGAGTCCGCGAACCGGCTGAACGCCTCGTGCAGCAGGGCGTCCATCCCGTCGAAGTGGTAGGTCATCGAGCCGAGCGGGACGTCCGCGCGGGCGGCGATCCGGCGGTGCGAGACGCCGGCGACGCCGACCTCGGCGACGAGGTCCAGCGTGACGTCGACGATCCGGTCGCGCCGGCCCGGGTCGCTGCGGCGGGTGCCCACGGTCGCCGGCGTCAGATCGACCGGATCACACGGGCGGGGTTGCCGACCGCGACGCTGTTCGGCGGGACGTCCCGGGTGACCACCGAGCCGGCGCCGACGACGCTGTTGTCCCCGATGGTGACGCCCGGGCACACGATCACGCCGCCGCCGAGCCAGACGTTGTCGCCGATGGTGATCGGCTGCGCGGCCTCGAGCTTGTCGCGGCGGGGCTGCGGGTCGACCGGGTGGGTGGGGGTGAGCAGCTGGACGTGCGGGCCGATCTGGCAGTCCGCGCCGATCCTGATCGGGGCGACGTCGAGCGCGGTCAGGCCCATGTTGACGAACGTCCGCGGGCCGATGGTGACGCGGCTGCCGAGGTCGACGTGCACGGGAGCGCGGACGAACCCGCCCTCCCCGACCTCGCCGAACAGCTCCCGCACGACCGACTGCGCCGCCTCGGGGTCGACCTCGTAGGCGTCGCGGAACTGCGCGGCGAGCCGGATGCCGCGGTGGACGGCCTCGGTGATCGCGGGGTCGTCGGCGATGTACAGGTCCCCGGCGAGCATCCGCTCGTGGTTCGTCCTCGGGTCGCCGGCGAAGTAGTCGCGTGTCATGCGTACGAGCGTACACATGGGTCAGCGCAGGGCGTCCCGGTACGGCCGGAACATCTCCCGGAGCTCCTGGGCGTACAGCTCGGGCTCCTCGACGGCCGCGAAGTGCCCGCCCCGCTCGGGCTCGGCGACGCGCACGACCCGCGTGGTGCGCTCCAGCCACGCGCGCGGTGGCCGCAGGATGTCGGCGGGGAACAGCGCGAATCCCGACGGCACCTCGACCCGCCGCCCGAGCTGCGCCGGCGGGATGGCGGCGTTGGCGGCGTACATCCGCATCGACGACGCGATCGTGCCGGTGAGCCAGTAGATCGTCACGTTCGTCAGCACGTCGTCGTCCGAGAGCCCGTCGCCCAGGTCCCCCGCCGCCCGGGTGTCGCTCCACGCCCGCATCTTCTCGACCACCCAGGCGGCCAGCCCCGCCGGCGAGTCCGTGAGGCCCACCGCGGCCGTCTGCGGCTTGGTGCGGTGCACCGCCGCGTACGCGCCCTCGGTCGCGCCCCACGCGGCGGCGTCGGCGAACCAGGCGCGCTCCTCGGCCGTGAGGTCCGCGGGATCGCCCGCCCAGAACGGCAGGCCGCCGTCCGTGCGGTGAACCGCCACGACCCGGTCCGGGTGGTCCAGTGCGAGGTACCGGGCGACGTGGCTGCCGATGTCACCGCCGGCCGCGCCGAACCGCTCGTAGCCGAGCGTCGTCATCAGCCCGGCCCACAGCCCGGCCACCGCGACCGAGTCGGGCGCCGCACCCACGGGCCGGTCGGAGTACCCGAAGCCCGGCATGTCCGGGACCACCACGTCGAACGCGTCGGCCGGGTCGCCGCCGTGCGCGCCGGGGTCGGTCAGCAGGTCGACCACCTTCGCGTACCGCCACGCCGAGTCGGGCCAGCCGTGGCACAGCACCAGCGGCAGCACCGGACCGGTCGGCGCCACGGCGCGCGCGTGCACGTAGTGGATCCGACGGCCACCGACCTCGACCCGGAAGTGCGGGTGGCGCGCCAGCTCCGCCTCCTGGGCACCCCAGTCGAACCCGTCCGCCCAGTAGGCGACCAGCTGCCGCAGCCGGTCGACGTCGGCGCCCAGGGACCAGCCCGCGTCCTGCGGCGCGTCCGGCCACCGGGTCGCCCGCAGCCGGGCGCGGAGGTCGTCGAGCACGGCGGGCTCGGTGCGCAGCTGGAACGGCTCGGGACGGGACGTCGCGTCGGTCACACCGCCACCCTAGGACCGGCCGCGCGACGACCCCGGCCCGCCGGTACCGTCGCGGCATGCCGAGCACCCCACGACCCACCCCGCGACCCACGCCGCCCCCCGCCACCCCGCGCACCGTCGTCCTCACCGGGGCCAGCGACGGGATCGGCGCCGCCGCCGCGCGCGAGCTCGCCGGCCGCGGGCACCAGGTCGTCGTGGTCGGCCGGTCGCCGCAGAAGACGGCCGCGGTCGCCGGGTCGATCGGCGCGGCGCACCACGTCGCCGACTTCGGCGACCTGGCGGACGTCCGGCGGCTCGCCGACGAGCTGCGCGCCTACGACCGCATCGACGTGCTCGCCAACAACGCGGGCGGCATCTTCGGCGACCCGACACCCACCGTCGACGGCTTCGAGCGCACCTTCCAGGTCAACCACCTCGCGCCGTGGCTGCTCACCACCCGGCTGCTCGACGTGCTGCTCGCGTCGCACGCGTCGGTGATCCAGACCTCCAGCGTGGGCGCGCGGCTGTTCGGTCACCTGCGGCTCGACGACGTCGCCCACGACACCCGGTCCAGCGCCCAGCAGACGTACGGCACGGCGAAGCTCGCGAACATCCTCATGACCACGGAGCTGCACCGGCGGTTCCACGGCGACGGGCTCTCCTCGGCGGCGTTCCACCCGGGCATCGTCGCGACCGGCTTCGCCGCGCAGTCGCCCAGCATGATGCGCCGGTTCTACACGGGCCTCGCCCGGCGGTTCATGACCTCCCCCGAGCGCGGTGCGGAGCAGCTCGTGCGGCTCGCCGACGGCACGCCGGGCGTCGACTGGGAGTCGGGCACCTACTACGAGCGCGGCCGGCCCGCCCGCCGCACGAACCCGCAGGCCCGGGACGCGGCGCTGGCGCGCGACCTGTGGGAACGGACCGCGCGGATGCTCGGCGAACCGGTGCGCTGACCCGCTAGCGTCGCCGGAGGGGGCGCGCCGGGCGCCCGGGGACGAGGGGGCGACGTGGACGACACCGAGGGCTGGCGGCTGATGGTGCCGGCGCCGTACGACGCGGTCTGGACCGTGGTCGTCGTGCTGGTGGTGCTGGTGGTCGTCGCGGTGGTGGTCCGGCTGCTCCGTGGCCCGCGCCGCAGCCCGGGCACCCGCGACCAGCGCGACCCGCAGGACCCGCGCGACCCCAGCGCACGTGACACCGCGAGGTAGCACCTGTAACCTCCGGGTGACGGGTGGAGGTGGACGATGCAGCTGGACGACCTCGTGGGCGTGCTCGGCGCGCTCGCGAGCCCGCAGCGGCTGCGCATCCTGACCGAGCTCGGCAGCGAGAGCGTGCACGTCAGCGAGCTCGCACGCCGGGTCGGCATGTCGCGCCCGCTGCTCTACGGCCACCTGACCCGGCTCGAGCAGGCCGGGCTCGTCCGCGGCCACCACAGCGTGTCCCCGGACGGCAAGGCGCTGCGGCACTTCGAGCTGGTGCCGTTCGACCTGCACGTCACCCCCGCGGTCGTCGCCCAGGCGGTCGCCACCCCTGCACAGGAAGACGCGTGAGCATGGACTCCCTGCCCTGGATCGCCTGGATCGTCCTGGCCGGCATCGTGTTCGGCACGATGGCGTCCGCGGTCGACACGATCGCGAAGAACCGGCGCAAGATCGCCGAGATCCACGCCGCCCCGGCGCGCGCCGAGGTGCTCGGCCGCCTGGACGCCATCGAGCAGCGGCTGGAGCGCATCGAGCGCGCGCTCACCGACATCCCCGGCTGACCGGGATCCGGTCGCCGGAACGCCCACGGAGCACCGGCCCGCTCCCCTAGCGTGGCCGGGTGACCGACCCGCCCGCGCCGCTGCCGCGCGACGCCGTCCTGGACGGCGGCGTGACCGGGCCGACCGTGCACCCGTCGGGCCCGGTGCACCTGACGCTGCGGCTGCTGCTGCTCGCCGTCATCGCGGTGGGCGTGCTCGGCGTGACGCAGCAGCCCGTCACGCGGTCGGTGGACGACCTCGTGGCGGCGCTCGACGCCGGCGAGGTCGCGACGGTCACGCTGGAGCGGATCGACGACGGCACCACCAGCGCGCAGGTGCGGTGGACGGGCCCGGGGCGGACCGGGAGCGCGACCTACGTCGTCGCCCCCGCCGGCGCGACCGGCGGCGACGAGGGCACCGCGCCACCCGACGACCGGCGACGGGTCCTCGACGCGGCGGCGGGTTCACCGCGCGCGGTGGACGTGCGGACGACCGACACCCTCCCGCCGGCGGCGCCCTGGGGGCTGGGCCTGACGGCGGCGGCGCTGCTCGCGCTCGGCACGCTCGGCGGTGCGCTCGTGCTGCTCGTCGCCGGCCCCGAGCCGCGGCTCGCCACCCGGTGGGCGTGGTTCTGGATGACCGGCGGCGCCTGGCCGGTGTGGCTCGCCTACCTCCTGCTCGAGCCGACGCCCGCGTGGAGCCGCCGCACCGTGGTCGGGCCCGTCCGCCGGCTGACCGGCGGGTGGGCGTTCCTGGCGCAGATGCTGCTCGCACCGCTGCTGATGCGGGCGCTCACCGGGTCCTGACGGCCGGACCGGCGCTCACCGCACGCGGCCCAGGGCGATCGCGGCCCGCATCAGCGCCGCGATCGACTCGTTGTCGGTGATCGTCCCGTCCGCGACCCGCTCCAGCACGACCGGCCAGGGCAACCGGTGCGTGGCGACGATGCCCTCCTCGGCCTGACCCGTCGCGTCGCCCGGCGCGCGCAGCCCCCGCGCCAGCAGCACCCGACCCGGCGCGTCGCACACGCCGTTGAGCGAGAACACCTCCCCCAGGTCCTGCCACGTGTCCGCGAGCAGCCCCGTCTCCTCCGCCAGCTCCCGCCGCGCCGCCACCAGGGCGTCCTCGCCGTCGGACCCGCCCGCGGGGACCTCGAGCGACCGGCGGCCCGTGGGGTACCGGTCGACCTCGACCAGCACCACCTCGTCGTCGTCCGTCACCGGCACCACGAACACCGCCGGGTGCCGCAGCTCGACCACGCCGTAGACGCCCTCGCCGCCGTCCGGTCGGGTGACGGCGTCCTCGCGCACCCGGATCCAGGCGTTCTCGTAGACGGTGGTGGAGGTGCGGGTCTGCCAGGCGGTCACGGGTGTCGAGCCTAGCCACCGCCGCAGGCCCTTCCGTCGGGCGGGCGACGCGGCCATCATGGGCGCATGTCGTTCCAGGCGTACCTCGACGCGATCGAGGTGAAGACCGGCAGGACCCCGCGCCAGCTCGTCGAGGAGGCCACGGCGCGCGGCCTCGCCGAGCCCGGCGTGAAGGCCGGGGCGATCGTCGCGTGGCTCGCCGAGGACTACGGCCTCGGCCGCGGGCACGCGATGGCGCTCGTGCACGTCATCACGAAGGGCCCGACCATCAGCGGCGCGCACGTCGGCGGCACCGGCAGCCACCGCGACGCGTCGGACACGCTCTGGCTGGACGGCGCGGCGACCCGCCCACCGACCTGACGGCCGGCGTCACCGCTGCGGCCACGGCGCCCACGCCCCGCCGGGCAGCCCGCGCAGCCGGGCCCGGGCGTCGCGCACCAGCGGGCGCGGCAGGTCGTCGTGCAGCGGGCCGGAGGACGAGCCCTCGCGCCCCTCGCCGTGGAACGTGTGGGTGAGGACCGGTCGCGGCCACCCGGACAGGTCCTCGTGGAACCGGCCGTCGACCACGGCACCGACGTGCCACTCCAGGTCGTCGGCCACGGACTGCGCCGACTCGTCGCACGCGTCGCACCCGCAGACCGGGAACGGCGCCTCCAGGAGCACACCCGCGCGCAGCACCACCCCGGGGAACGACGTGACGACCAGCGTGAGCGGCGCGGCGAGCGGCGAGCGCGGCCGGAGGCGAACGGCTCGGCGGACGCCCGCGGGCGGGTGCACGAGGTCCGCGGCGAGGGCCGGGTCGTCGGCGACCTCGACGTCGTACCGCCGCACCAGGTGCTCGACGAGCGCCCCGGCGACCTGCTCGAGCAGCGCGAACCGCTCCGGGTGCGACGTCACCCCGTACGCGTCCTCGGGCGGGCCGTCCGGCCACCGCGACCCGCCACGGCACCGACCCTAGGGACCAGCCGTCGCCGAGGTCGAGCCTTCCGCTCGACACGCCGCCGCGACACGCCGGGGTGCGTGCCGAACCCTCGACCTCGGGCCACCGGCGGGCCGGGGCGGCGAGGTTGCGCAGGACAGGGGCGCGGCGGGGGGACAGACTGCGTGCGTGCGGACGATCGGTGTCGAGGAAGAGTTCCTGCTCGTGGCCCAGGACGGCAGCCCCCGGGCGGTCGCGGCGGCGGTGCTGCAGCACGCGTCGTCGCAGGACGGGGACGACCACCCGGAGGTCCCGGGCGGGTCGTTGGAGAAGGAGTTCGCGCAGGAGCAGATCGAGACGTCGACCCACCCGTGCACGGACCTCGGTGCGCTGCTCGAGGAGGTCCGCGCGGGCCGGTACCGCGCCGACTCCTCCGCCCAGCACGCCGGCGCGCACATCGCGGCGCTCGCGACGTCGCCGCGCCCGTCCGGGCCGACGGTGGTCGTGAACCGGCGATCGCAGCACATCGCCGAGGAGTTCGCCCAGACCGCCCGCGACCAGCTCACCTCGGGGTGCCACGTGCACGTCGAGGTCGCGGACGACGACGAGGGCGTGCGGGTGCTGGACCACCTGCGCCGGTGGAACCCGCTGCTGCTCGCGCTGAGCGCCAACAGCCCGTACTGGCAGGGCGAGGACTCCGGCTACGCGAGCTTCCGGTCGCAGGTCTGGGGACGCTGGCCGACGGCGGGACCGACCGCCCCGTTCGGCGACGCGGACACCTACCGGGCGACGGTGGCCGAGCTCGTCGCGAGCGGCACGATCCTGGACACGGGCATGGTCTACTTCGACGCCCGGCTGTCGGCGCGCTACCCGACGGTCGAGGTCCGGGTCGGCGACGTCTGCCTGGACCCCGAGGACGCCGTCCTCCTGGGCGCACTGGTCCGCGGCCTGGCCGAGACCGCGCTCACGGAGTCCGACCCCGCGCCGCAGCCGCGCACCGAGATGATCCGCGTGGCGGCCTGGCGCGCGGCCCGGTCCGGGTTGGACGGCGACCTGGTCAGCCCGAGCACCGGGCGGCCCGTGCCCGCGCCCGAGGCGGTCGCGGAGCTCCTGGCGCACGTCACCCCCGCACTGTCGGCCGCGGGTGATCTGGACTGGGTGCGCACCCACCTCGCCACGCTGCTGGAGCGCGGCAACGGTGCGCAGCAGCAGCGCCGCTGGCGGCACGAGGGCGCGGACGAGGCGGAGCACGTGCGTCGCGCCGTGCGCCGGACCCTGGCATGATCTCCCCTGCACCGGCCTGACCTGGACGTCCGACGAGCCGTACGGGCCCGCCCCTGCGAGCCCACGACTCCCCCGGTCCGCCCGTGCCGTCCTCGCCGCGCGTTCACGGGACCTTCACGCCAGACTGGAACACAGAACGGTCCCCGGACGTTGAGCACCACTGAGTAAGCAACACGTCTGTACGTCAAGGCACGGAGGTCCCTGATGTCGAACCGGTCCCTGCGCGGCATGCGCATCGGGTCCCACAGCATGGAGACGGACGAGGGCGTCGACTTCGCACCCCGTCTCCAGGCGTACTACGACTGCCCCAACGGGCACACGATCATCCTGCCGTTCTCGGTCGAGGCCGACGTCCCGGTGGTGTGGGAGTGCCGGTGCGGCGAGGAGGCGCTCCTGCGGGACGCCTCCAAGCCGGAGCCGAAGGCCACCAAGCCGCCCCGTACGCACTGGGACATGCTCCTGGAGCGTCGCACCATCAAGGAGCTCGAGGAGCTGCTCGACGAGCGCCTCGACCTGCTCCGGGCGGGCAAGCTGCGTCGCAGCGCCTGAGCCGCACGTCGTCCCTGCGGGCCTCGCACCTTCGTGGTGCGGGGCCCGTCGTGGTTCCGCGGCCGGTGCGCGATCCTCCGCGCCCGGTGCGACGGGGTGCAGCGGGGGGCGACGGCGGGCGACGGCTCAGCGGCGCGCGAGCCGCCGGGCCAGCGACCGGACCTGGGCGACGCGGTGCTGCGCCCCCCACACCGTGACCCGGACCAGCGCCTCGACGACGATCGACCGGCTCATCTTGGACCGCCCCTCGGCCCGCTCGACGAACGTGATCGGGACCTCGACGACCCGACCTCCGGCGCCGAGCACGCGCCACGCCATGTCGATCTGGAAGCAGTACCCGTGCGAGGCGACCTCGTCGAGCGCCAGGCCGGCCAGCGCAGACGCCCGGTAGGCGCGGAACCCGGCGGTCGCGTCCCGCACCGGCAGGCCCATCGCGAGCCAGGCGTAGACGTTCGCGCTGCGGGACAGCAGCTGGCGGTGCAGCGGCCAGTTGACCACCCGGCCCCCGCGCACCCAGCGCGACCCGATCACCAGCTCCGCGTCCGGCACCCGGGACAGCAGCCGGGGCAGGTCCTCGGCGCGGTGCGACCCGTCGGCGTCCATCTCCACGACGACGTCGTAGCCCTCGTCGAGCGCCCGGCGGAACCCCGCGACGTACGCGGTGCCGAGCCCCTGCTTGCCCGTGCGGTGCAGCACCCGGATCGACTGCCGCCCCCGGGACGCGGCGTCCTCGGCGGCGATCCGCTCGGCGAGCTCACCGGTCCCGTCGGGCGAGGCGTCGTCGACCACCAGCACGTCGGCGTCGGGGACGTGCAGGCGCAGCGCGGCCAGCGCGCGCGGGAGGCTGTCGCGCTCGTCGTAGGTCGGGACGACGACGAGCACCCGGCGGGCGGTCACGCGGCCGGGTCCGGTCGGTCGGCGCGCCGGACCCGGCGGGCGCCCGCCGTGCCGGCCGCGGTCATCACCAGGGCGAGCGCCCCGACGATCCCGCTGGGCCACGCGCCGAGCCGCGCCGCCGGGGTGAGCGACTGGCGCAGCGGGAGGCGGGCGACGAGCTGCGCGGGCGTGAACAGCTCGGTCTGCTGCGCGACGGTCCCGTTCGGGGCGATGACGGCGCTGACGCCGACCGTCGACACCTGGACGGTCGCGCGCCCGAGCTCGACGGCCCGCAGCCGCGCCATCGCGAGCTGCTGGGTCGACTCGGCGGAGTAGCCGAACGACGCGTTGTTGGTCTGCACCACCAGCACCTCCGCGCCCTCCCGCACCGCCTCGCGGACGATGCCGTCGTAGGCGACCTCGAAGCAGATCACGTCACCGATCCGGACGGTGCGGCCGAGCCGCTCGGACGCCAGCGGGACCACGCCCGGCTCGGTGCCGGGGAGCATGTCGTTGCGCACGAGGTCGACGGCGGACGAGAACGGCCGCACGAGGCTGCGCAGCGGGATGTACTCGGCGAACGGCGCGGGGCGCTGCTTGGAGTACCGCGCCACCGGTCCCTTCCCCGGCTCCCAGAGCAGCGAGGTGTTGTACCGGCCGCCGCTCTCGGGGTACTCGATCGTGCCGACCAGCAGCGGGGCGCCCACGGCCCGCGCGGCGGCGTCGATGTCCGCCGCCGCGGCGGCGTCCACCTGCGGGTCGATGTCGGTGCCGTTCTCCGGCCACAGGACGACGTCGAGGTCGCCGGGTGCCACGCCCTGGTCCAGCAGGGCGTACGTGCCCGCCAGGTGGTTGTCGAGCACCTCACGGCGCTGGTCGAACGCGTGCAGGCCGGGCTGGGCGACGTTGCCCTGCACCGCCCCGACGCTGAGCGTGCCGTCCTCCGCGCGCGTGTCCATCGGGACCAGCATCCCGACGACCAGCAGGGCGCCGACGACGGCCAGGCGCCCGAGGGTGGGCAGCAGCGCGAACCGCCGGGCCGCGGACCAGGCCAGCGCGAGGGCGACGCCAGCGGCGACGACCGCCGCGGACACGAGCGGCGCGCCGCCGAGCCGGGCCAGCGGCGCCAGCGGCGAGTCGGCCTGGGAGAACGCCAGCCGACCCCAGGGGAACCCGCCGAACGGCCACAGCGACCGCAGCTCCTCGACCGCCACCCAGAGCACGACGAAGACGACCAGCTGCAGCGACGCACGCCGCCAGACGGCCTCGCCGCGGCGCGCCCACGACCACGCGGCACCCAGGAGCGCGAGGAACCCGGCCTCCGCGACGGACAGCGCCAACCAGGGCACCGGGCCGACGGCGTCGTCCGCCCAGGTGAGCAGCGGGACGAAGAACGCGAGGCCCCAGACGAACCCGAGCAGGGCGTTCCACCGGGCGCTGTCGCGCCGCATCGCGAGGAACAGCAGGGCGATCCCGGGGCCGGCGGCGAACCACCAGCCGAGGTCGGGGAAGGCGGTCCAGGTCAGCAGACCACCGAGGAGCGCCAGGACCGCGCTCCACCAGCGGGAGGGGTCACGTGCGGGCACCGCGCCAGGGTACGGCACCCGGCTGTCCCTCCAGCACGCGGCTCGCGCGCGCCCGGCACCGGGTGAGGGACGGACCGACCGGCCCGCGTGTCCTTCGTACCGCACGGCACCGCGGAGCGGCGTCGGCGTTCTCTGATGAACACGCGGGCCCGGTCGGGGCCCGATGCGTTCCGGACGGTCCGTCGCGGGCTCACGCCGCGCGGGGAGTGGTCCGGACCACTCCCGAGAACCTATCGGAGCTGCGGGGGGTGTCAAGGGGGCGATCGGCCCCGTCAGGGGTGTCGCCGCAGGTCACTTCGGCGGGTCGGGTTGCCCGATTTGTCGCGATGATTCCGCCGCCTCGGCGTGTCGGTCGGCGTGTCGATCGGGCCTCACCGCGGGCCGTGCGGGTGACACGCCGGGCGGGACGCGCCGGGCGGTTCACCCGACCGAGCGAACGGTCTCAGCCGAGCTCGTCGTGCAGCACCACCCCGGCGCGCACGGTCCGCACGCAGCGGGGCGCGGGCGCGTCCTCGACGAGCTGCGGCAGCCCGCCGCCGGTGCGCCAGACGGCCAGGTGCGCCGGCGCACCGACCTCCAGCAGACCCGCACGCGACTCCCCCGCGCCGGCGGCGCGCCAGCCCCCGCGGGTGTGCGCGGACACCGCGGCACGGACCGGGATCCGCTGGTCGGGCGTGCGGTGCGCCACCGCGGCCCGCACGGCGCCCCACGGGTCGAACGGCGTGACCGGGCTGTCCGACCCCAGCGCCAGCGGCACCCCGCCGGCCCGCAGGTCGGCCAGCGGGTGCAACGACGCCGCACGCCCGCGACCCAGCCGCGCCGCGTACAGCCCGTCGTCGCCGCCCCACGCCGCGTCGAACGCCGGCTGCACCGAGGCGGTGAGCCCGAGCAGCACCATCGTGGCGAGGGCCGGGGCGTCCAGCATCGGCACGTGCTCGAGCCGGTGGCCCGCCGCCCGCACCGCGTCGACGCCCTCGAGGTCGCCCGCCACCCGGAACCCGAGCAGCACCTCGTCGGTCGCCCGGTCCCCGATGACGTGGAACGCCGCCTGCACGCCCGCGCGGGTGGCCGCCGCCACGTGGTTGGTGACCTCCTCCGCGGTCAGGTCGAGCCGGCCGTCCGGGTGCGCCCAGTCCGTCGGCGCGTCCGCGTACGGCGCGCGCAGCGCCGCGGTGCGGCTGCCGAGCGACCCGTCGACGGCCAGGTCCCCGCCGACGCCGGTCAGCCCCGGCACCGCGGCCAGCAGCTCCCGCACGTCGTCCACGGTCTCGCACAGCTCCGCGCGGTACCCGACCACCAGCGGCAGGCCCGACGCCGGGTCCGCGGTGCCCGCGAGCAGGGCCGCGAGCCCGGCCCGGGACCCGAGGTGCGGCGCGCTCTGCTCGTGCACGGCCACCAGGCCCGCGCGCGCCGCGGCGGCGAGGGCGGCCGCCTCCAGGGCGTCCCGGCGCTGCGGCGCGACGTCCAGGACCGCCCGCCGGGCCGCCAGGTGCGCCGGCCCGGTCACCAGCCCGTCCTCGCGCCACCCCGGCAGCTCCGGCAGCCCGAGCACCTGTGCGAAGGACGTCGACACCACGCCGGCGTGCAGGTCCGCCCGGCCGAGGTACACCGGCGCCCCCTGCCCGACCGCGTCCAGCTCCGCGCGCCGCGGGGCGCGGCGCTCCGGCCACGTGTGCTCGTCCCAGCCGTAGCCGCACAGGGGGTCCCCCGCCGCGGCGGCCGCCCGACCCGCCGGACCGCTGACCGCGGCGTGCACCCGGTCGAGCACCTCGCCGAGGTCGCGCGCGCCGTGCAGGTCGACGGACGCCAGCCGCAGCCCGGTGTCCAGGACGTGGGCGTGCGCGTCGACGAACCCGGGCGTCACGAGCGCGCCGTCCAGGTCGACCACCTCGTCCGCACCGTCCACGAGCCCGTCCGCCTCGTCGGCGCGACCGACCCACGCGACCGCCCCGTCCGCGACCAGCAGGGCGGTGGGGGCGTCGTCCAGGGGGTCGCCGGCGGGGACCGTGCGGCGCAGGGGCTCGGCGACGCGTGCGGCGAGGACCTCGGCGGTCAGCACCGCACCGCCCCGGTACAGGGTGGTGCTCACGGTCCGCACCCTAACCACGCGCGTCGCGTCCGGCGCGCCGCGCCCGAGCGTCGGGGGCGCCTCAGGTCCCCGCGTACGCGACCACCCCGCGCCGGACCGCACCGACGGCCTTGCGGGCGGTCTCGCGCACGTGCGGGTCGGGTGCGGCCTTGGCGACCTGGTCCAGCACGTCGACCACCTGCTTGCACCAGCGCACGAAGTCGCCCGCGGCCAGGTCGGCGTCCCGGAGCACGGCGTCCAGACCGCGGCCCGCGGCCCAGCGGTGCAGCGGCGTGACGAGCCCGAGGTCGAGCGGCTGGATCGACTCCAGCCGGTGCTCGGTCTCGAGGTCGTCGAGCTCGGACCAGATCTGGTTCGTCGCCTCGAGCGCGAGTCCGAGCCGACCCGCCGGACCGCCGGGGACCGTCGGGTTCCGGTCGCGGTCGTCGCGCCGCGCGGAGTAGACGACCGCCGACACCGCCGCGGCGAGGCCGGGCACGTCGAGGTCCGCCCACGCCCCGCGGCGCAGGCACTCGGCGAGCAGCAGGTCGTTCTCCGCGTAGAGCCGGCGCAGCCAGCGCCCGTCGTCGGTCACGACGACCGTGCCGTCGTCGGCGGAGCCCAGGTACCCCAGGCTGCCCAGCACGTCGCAGATCCGGTCGAACACGACCGCGATCGACCCGGTGCGCCCCTCGATCCGCCGGACCAGCGCCCGGTGCTCGCCGTCGAGGCGGTACCAGCGCTCCGCCCAGCGGGCGTGGTCCTCGCGGTCCGGGCACTGGTGGCAGGGGTGCGCCCGCAGCGCGCGGCGGAGCGCGGCGATCGCCTCGTCCTCGTCGGCGGCCACGACCGCGCGGCCGCGACGACCGGGAGCCGGCGCACCGTCGACCCGCCCCGACGCGATCTCGGTCCGCAGCTGCGCCGCGAGGTCCCGGCGCGCGGACGCCGCCCGCGCCGAGAACCCGCGCGGGACCGGCAGCCGGCCGAGCGTCCGGACGCCGTCGCCGACCTCCTGGACCGACAGCCGTCGCACCTCGCGCTCGGTCGTCAGCACCAGGGGCCGCGCGCCCTCGAACCCGCCCGCCGTGCCGGGGTCCAGCACGACCGCGTGCACCGCACGCCGGCCGCTGGGTACCGCGACCACGTCGCCGACCGCGAGGCCCTGCAGGCTCTGGGCCGCCGCCTGCCGCCGCTGCGCCGCCGACGCCCGGTGCACGCCCCGCTCCCGGTCGCCCAGCTCGCGACGCAGGGAGAAGTACTCCCGGAAGTCGCCGAGGTGGCAGGCCATCGCCTCGGCGTAGCCCTCCAGCGCCTCCGCGTGGCTCTGCGCCTGCCGCGCGAGCCCCACGACGCCCCGGTCCGCCTGGAACTGCGCGAACGAGGTCTCCAGCACCTCGCGCGCCCGGACCCGCCCCACCTGCGCGACGAGGTTGACCGCCATGTTGTACGTCGGCCGGAACGCCGACCGGAGCGGGTACAGCCGCTTCGAGGCGAGGCCCGCCAGCGCCATCGGGTCCAGGCCGCCACGCCCGAGCACGACCGCGTGCCCCTCCGTGTCGATGCCACGCCGCCCCGCCCGCCCGGTGAGCTGGGTGTACTCCCCCGGCGTCACGTCGACGTGCTGCGAGCCGTCCCACTTCACCAGCTTCTCCAGCACCACCGACCGCGCGGGCATGTTGATGCCCAGCGCCAACGTCTCGGTGGCGAACACGACCTTCACCAGACCGCGGGCGAACGCCTCCTCGACGGTCTCCTTGAACGCGGGCAGCATCCCGGCGTGGTGCGCCGCGACACCGCGGACCAGCGCGTCCACGAACCCCCAGTAGCCGACGACGTCCAGGTCCTCGGACGGGATCGACGCGCACCGGGCCTCCGCGATCTCGCGGATCTCCGCGGCCTCGGCCGGTGACGTCAGGCGCAGTCCGCCGGCCAGGCACTGCTGGACGGCCCCGTCGCACCCCGCGCGGGAGAAGATGAACACGATCGCGGGCAGCAGCCCCGCCTCGGCCAGCACGTCGACCATCACGGGCCGCGGCACCGGCCGCGGTCCCCCCGGGCCGCCCGGTCCCCCGGGACCGCCGGAGCCGCCGCCGTCGCGCCGCCGTCCGCCCGGCCCGCGGTAGCCACGGTCGCCGGCCCCGCGCCGCCCCCGGTGCGGCCCGTCGCCGGACCGGTCCGCGCGGCGCAGCAGGTGCGCGAGCTCGGGGTTGATCGGCGGGTTCGCACCGGGCGCCGTCGGGTCCACGTGCCCCGCGTACAGGTCGAGCAGGTCGTCCCGCACCAGCACGTGCTGCCCCAGCGGCACCGGCCGGTGCTCGCTCACCACCACGGCGGTGTCCCCCCGCACGGTGCGCAGCCAGTCGCCGAACTCCTCGGCGTTCGAGACCGTGGCGGACAGCGACACCAGCTGCACGTCGGCCGGCAGGTGGATGATCACCTCCTCCCACACCGGGCCGCGGAACCGGTCCGCGAGGTAGTGCACCTCGTCCATCACCACGTACCCGAGGCCGTCGAGCGTGCTCGACCCCGCGTAGAGCATGTTCCGCAGCACCTCGGTGGTCATCACCACCACCGGCGCCTCGCCGTTCTGGGTGGTGTCGCCGGTGAGCAGGCCGACCTGGTCGGCCCCGTAGCGGCGGACCAGGTCCTGGTACTTCTGGTTCGACAGCGCCTTGATCGGCGTCGTGTAGAACGCCTTCCGGCCGGTGGCGAGCGCGAGGTGCACCGCGAACTCGCCGACCACCGTCTTGCCCGCGCCGGTCGGTGCGGCGACCAGCACGCCGCTGCCGCGCTCGACCGCCTCGCACGCCTCGACCTGGAAGTCGTCCAGCGGGAAGTCCACGAGCCCGCGGAACCGCGCGAGCTCCGTCTTCTCCGCCGCCGCGCGCCTGCGGGCCGCGGCGTACCGCTCGGCCGGCGAGAGCTCGTCGGGGTCGGGCTGGGGGTTCGACCTGCTGCGTCCCGTGCTGCGTGGTGCCACGGGCCCAACCCTAGGCGGAGCCGGCCGCCAGCACCCGGACGGCGCCCGGGTGGACCTCGGCGACGAGCGGCAGCGGGCCGACCGGCTCCCCGTCGGCGTACGCGACCGGCGCCTCCCGGCCCAGGTGCGGCGCGTGCTCGACGACGATCCGCCGGGTCCGGATCACGCGGACCTGCGGGTGCCGCAGGTGCCGGCCGGTGTACATCCCGGGGAAGATCCGCACGACGCCGGCGCGCGAGATCGGGCCCGCGACCACGACGTCCAGCAGCCCGTCGTCCAGCGAGGCGTGCGGGGCGATGTGCACGCCGCCGCCGAACCACGGGCCGTTCGCCGCGACCACGACCGTGCCCGCGGACTCCCACACGCCCTCGTCGGTGGTGACCCGGTAGCCGTAGGGCTCGAACGTGCGCAGCTCCGGGACCAGCGCCCGCACGTAGCGGGCCGACCCCCGCGGCCAGGTCAGCGCGTTCGCGCGCGCGTTCACGGCCGCGTCGATGCCGCAGGACAGCGCTCCCAGGAACCACTCGCGGGCGGTGTGCGACGGCGAGCCCACGCTCACCGCGTCGATCACCCGCGGACCCGTCAGCAGCGCCCGCTCGATCACGTCCACGGACGCCGCGACGTCGCCGGCGGGCAGGCCCAGCGCCCGGGCGACGTCGTTGCCGGTGCCCGCGGTCACGATCCCCAGCGGCAGGTCGGTGTCCGCGACGACGTTCGCGCCGAGGTGCACCAGCCCGTCCCCGCCGACCACCACCAGCGCGTCCAGGCCCGCGACGGCCGCCCGGCGCGCGTGGGTCGTCGCGGTGAGCAGGTCGTGCGCGGACAGGTCCTCGACCCGGTGCCCGCGGCGGCGCAGCGCGTCCAGCACCGCCGCCCCGACGCCCACGCCCCGGCCCTTGCCCGCCGCGGGGTTGACCAGCACCCCGAGGTGGCTCACCGGGCGAGCGTCCCGTCCGCCGGCTCGGTGCCCGCCAGCCGCCGGGCGACCCGCCGGTCGCGCAGCAGCGACAGCCCGACGGCGGCCATGTAGAGCGCGGCGGTCGGCGCGGCCAGGACCAGCATGGTCAGCACGTCCGGCGTCGGCGTCATCACCGCGGAGAACACGCAGGACAGCAGCACCGCCCAGCGCCAGCCGCGCAACCAGGTCCGCCCCTCGACGAGGCCCACGAGGTTGAGCGACACCATCAGCACCGGCACCAGGAACGCGATCCCGAACGCCAGCACGAACCGCATGACGAAGCTGAGGTAGGTCTGCGCGTCGATGAGGTTGGTCGCGTTCTCCGGCACGAACTCCGTCAGCACCACCACGGCGCGCGGCAGCGTGTACCAGGCGAACGCCGCGCCGGCGAGGAACATCGGCACCGCGACGGCGAGGAACCCGAGGGCGGAGCGCCGCTCGCGGGAGGTCAGGCCGGGGGTGACGAACGCCCAGAGCTGGTACAGCCACCAGGGGCTCGACACGATCGCGCCGATGAACAGCGCGACCTTGAACTTCATGTCCATCGCGGACGCGAGCCCGGCGAAGTTCACCGACGCGACGACCCCGCGCTCGGCGGCGGCGTCGAGCAGCGGGTCCTGCAGCGCCCCGAACACCGGGTCGTAGACGATCCAGCCCAGGATCCCGCCGACGAGCATCCCGACCGCCGCCAGGATCACGCGCTTGCGAAGCTCGATCAGGTGCTCGCGCAGGGGCATCCTGCCGTCGGGGTCGGCCGACGGTCGACGACGTGCCACGAGCCGGTCAGGCCCGCGGGTCGGAGGTGTCGCGCTCCGTCGGGACCACGGGCGGCGTCACCGGCGCGGCCGGGGGCACGGGTGCCGGCACGACCGGTGCCGTGGGGGTGGCAGCGGCCGGAGGCACGGGCGCGGCCGGCGTCGTCGCCGTCGCGTCCTTCTTGTCGTCGTCGTCCGTCAGGTCGCGGACCTCGCGCTTGAAGATCTTCAGCGACTGGCCGATCCCGCTCGCGAGGTCCGGGAGCCGCTTCGCCCCGAACAGCAGCAGGACCACGATCAGCAGGACCACGAGGGTCATCGGGTGCTCGAAGAGCCGCCCCATAGCAGTACTCCCTGTTGCAGGTTCGATGGTCTGGCGAGTGTAGCCCCCGGACCTGCGCGGGTGACGCAGGTCACGCCCGGGCGCGGGTCGGCGCGGGGTCAGCGCGAGTAGGCGCGCCACCCCTCGCGGGTCGCCCGGTCCCGCTCGCGACGCCGCTCCCGGCGCACCGCGGCCTCCTCGCGCAGCTGCGACCAGCGGCGGCGCGCGCCGTCGGGGTCCGGCAGCAGCACCGCCTCGCGCGCCGCACGCGCGGCCCGCTCGGCCTCCTGGGCCTGCTCGGCGAGCGTCGACGCGTGCGCCGCCAGCTCGCCCAGCACCTCGGACGCGTGCTCCAGCTCGGCGACCAGGGCCCGGAACCGGCGCCACAGGTCGCGGCCCAGGACGAACGCGCCGACGAGCGTGCCCACGACGAGCACCGTCCACACGACCACCCAGACCATCGGGCCAACCTATCCCGTCACGCGGTCGGTGCGGACGTCGGGGCCGGCCAGCGGGCCGTACGCCGCCAGGGCCGCCCGGGCGCGGTCGGCCACGTCGCGCGCCACCTCGGGCGGCCGCACCCCCAGCACCTCGTCCGCCGCCTGGAGCAGCAGGCTGCGCAGGAACGCCGGCCGGACGACGCGCACGTCCACCTCGAACGTCCCGTCCGCGAGGTTGCGCACGCCCTCGACGGGCACCGTCTCCGCGACCCAGCGCCCGGTGCTGCGCAGGTGCAGCGTCACGACGTCGCCCGACGCGTCGGGCCGGAACTCCGCGGTGGCGCCGCGCCCGGCGCCCGGGTGCTCGTCCGCGGGCACGTCGAGCACCTCGGCGGCCACCACCCGGTCCAGGCGGAACAGCCGCTCGTCCCCGGCCCGCAGGCACCACGCCTGCAGGTAGGACCGCTCGTCGCTGGTCATCAGGCGCAGCGGGTCGACCTCGCGGTCGCTGGTGACGTCCGACGCGTTCACGTACCGGATGCGCAGGCGGCGACCGCGGGCCAGGGCGGTGCGGATCGCGGCCACCACGTCGGGCCGGCCGTCGACCGCGAGCCGCACGTCCACGGCGCTCGCCGCGTCGCCGGTCGCCGCGGTGAGCTTGCCGAGCGTCGAGCGCAGCACCGCCTCGTGCTCCGGGTCGAGCGACGGACCGAGGTCGGCGACCATCGCGCTCAGCGCCGCGAGCAGGGTGACGGCCTCGCGCGTGCCGAGCCGCAGCGGCCGGGTCATGCCCCGGGCCTCGGTCAGGCGGATCTCGCCGCGGTCGTAGGAGTCGGCGTCGAAGTCGATCAGGTCGTGCGGGTAGTAGCCCGGGGTGCCGCTCATCCACAGCGTGTCGACGTCGGCCATCACCTGCGAGGCCGTCACGCCGAAGTGCGCGGCCAGCTGCTCGACGGACACGCCGTCGTTCCGGTCGAGGTAGCCGATCATCCCGAGCAGCCGGAGCAGCCGCTCGCTCGCGCGCTCAGCCACGACGCACCCCCGCGGGCGCGGCGTCGGCCGCGTCGAGCGCGGCGGCGACCCGCAGCAGACGCAGCACCGCGTCGCGCAGCCCGGCGGGCTCGGCCACGAGCACCGCGTCGCCGTAGCCCGCGACCTCCTCGGCGAGCTCCCACGTGGCCCGGTACGGCACGCGCACCAGGTCCCGGTCGGCGACCGCGGCGCGCAGGTCCGCGGGCACGTCGTCGGGCAGGGTCGTGACCTCGCCGCGGGCACGCAGCGCCTCCGCGCGCTCGGGGCGCAGCGCGAGCACGGCGGTGCGGTCCTGGCGGGCGTCGAACGACTGCAGGGCCGCCTCCAGCTCCGCCGCCGACGGCAGGTCGAACGCGTGCTCGGGGCCGACGGAGCGCACCCGGCCCTCGATCCGGCTCAGCCGGAACGACCGCGACGCCGCGCGGTCGACGTCGCGGCCGACCAGGAACCAGCCACCCCGGCGCGCGACGAGCCGCCAGGGCTCGACGAGCCGCTCGCGCACCTCGCCCGTGCTGGCCGCCCGGTACGTGAACCGGACGCGCTGCCGCGCCTGGACCGCGTCGAGCAGCGGACGGAACGCGTCGCCGCCGGCCCGGACCCGCGGCGTCAGCCCCGCGGCGAGGTCGGTCGACCCCGCGCCCGCGCCGACCGCCCGCAGCTTGGTCAGCGCCCGCGAGGTGTCCGCCTGCACCGAGCGGTCCTGCCAGAACTCCGCGGCCAGCGACAGCGCGCCCAGCTCGGCCGGGGTGAGCTCGAGCGGCGGCAGCGCGTAGGCGTCCTGGTCGATCCGGTAGCCGATGTCGTCCCCGTGGCCCGCCGCGGTGACGGTGGCGACCGGGATGCCGAGGTCGCGCAGGGTGTCCTTGTCGCGCTCGAACATCCGCTCGAAGGACTCGTCGGACGGCGCGTCGCCGTAGCCCGCGACGGTGCGGCGGATCTGCTCCTTCGTCATCCGGCCCGGCGTGTGCACCAGGGCGATGACGAGGTTCAGCAGCCGCTCGGCGGGGTGGATCTGCTCGGACATCGGCACCACCGTAGTGGCCGGTAGCGTGGTCCGGTGATCACGTGGCGCGCGGGAGTGGTGGAGCAGGTCGGCCGGACGTGGCCGGGGGCGGTCGAGCTGACGGTCGCGGTGGCCGCCGGGGTGACGGGCCCGGAGCCGGTGAGCGTGCGCGCGCTGGCCTACCCCGCGCTCGTCGGCACCCCCGAGGTCGGCGACCCGGTGCTGCTCAACGTCTCCGCCCTGGCCCGCGGTCTCGGCACCGGCGGGTACGCCCTCGTGGTCGCGCCCGGCTCCCCCGGCCGGCTGCCCGCGGACCCGGAGCCCGGCCCCGGCCACCTGGTCAAGGCCCGCTACACCCCGCTGCAGGCGATGGTGCTGGGCGTGGACGACCAGGAGTCGCCGCACCACGAGCTGCTCCGCGACGCCGACGACCTGGGCGGGGTGCCGGTCGTCGTCGCCGACCTGCACTCCGCGCTGCCCGCCGTGGTCGCCGGGATCCGGCACGCGGACGCCCTCCTCGCCGGGCCGGGCGCCGCGCACGCGCCGCTGCGGGTGGCGTACGTCATGACCGACGGCGGCGCGCTGCCCGCGTGGTTCTCGATGGCGGTCGCGGGGCTGCGGGACGCCGGGTGGATCGCCGCGTGCCTCACCGCGGGCCAGGCGTTCGGCGGCGACCACGAGGCCGTCACCGTGCACACCGCCCTGCTCGCCGCCCGGCACGTCGTCGGCGCGGACGTCGTGGTGGTCGCCCAGGGCCCCGGCAACCTCGGCACGGGCACGCGGTGGGGATTCTCGGGGGTCGCGGCGGGCGAGGCGGTCAACGCGGCCGGCGTGCTCGGCGGGCGACCGGTCGCGTCCCTGCGCGTCTCGGGCGCCGACGCGCGCGAGCGGCACCTCGGCATCTCGCACCACTCGACGACCGCCTACGGCCGGGTCGCGCTGACCCCCGCGGACGTGGTCGTGCCGGTGCTCGGCGCGGAGCTCGCCGACCTCGGCCGGCGGGTCGCCGACCAGGCCCGCGCACTCACGGAGCCCGCGGGCCGGCACCGGCGGGTCGAGGTGGCCGCGGGCGACGACCTGCTCGCCGCGCTGGGCTCGACGCCGGTCCGGCTGTCCACGATGGGCCGCGGGCTCGCGCAGGACCCGGCGGCGTTCCTCGCCGCCGCGGCGGCCGGCGTGCACGCGGCGCGGGTGGCCCGGGGCGTCGCGGGCGCCTGACCCGCGTCAGGCCGCGGGGTCGCCGTCAGGCCGCGGGGCCGCCGTCAGGCCGCGGGGTCGCCGTCAGGCCGCGGGGCCGGTGCGCTGGCGCACCTGCACCAGCGTCGCCAGGCGGCGCGCCTCCTGCCGGGCGCGCTCGCCGTCGCTGCGCTGCACGCCCATCACCGCGAGCGAGTCGCCGTCGTCGAGCTCGAGCTGCACCCACGGCCGGCCCTCGCCGAACCGCACCCAGACGATCTGCGCCCACGGCACCGTGCGGGTGGTCGCGAGGTTGCGCACCCGCAGGCCGTCCGGCCCCGGGACCGCGCGCACCGTCGCCTGCCGCCAGCAGAACCAGACGATCGCGAACCCGACCAGACCGATGCCGATCCGGTCCCCGAGCGCGAACCCGACCAGCCCCGTGCCGGGGAGCAGCACGAGCAGCAGCACCGTCGCGAGCGCGACGACGCACCCCAGCGTGCCGGTCACCCAGCGGGCGAACCGGGGCCGGAACACGTCGTCCAGCCGCGGCCGCCGCGGCGTCCCGCCCGTCGGTGCGCCGTCGCCCTCGGTCACCGCGGCCGTCTCAGAGCCGGCAGGCGTGGATCGACGTCACGAGGATCGCGCGCGCACCGACGTCGTACAGGGCGTCCATCACGCGGTTCGTCTCGGCCCGGCGCACCATCGCGCGCACGGCCGCCCACTCGCTGTTGTGCAGCGGGGACACCGTCGGCGACTCCAGTCCCGGCGTGATCGCGACGGCCTGGTCGACCAGCGCCAGCGGCACGTCGTAGTCCATCAGCACGTACTCGCGGGCCGTGAGCACGCCCTGGATGCGCCGGGTGAGCACGTCCAGCCCGCCGGGCTCGGCCACGTCGGCGCGCTTGATGAGCACCGCCTCGGACTTGAGGATCGGCTCGCCGAACACGTCGAGGCCCGCGGCGCGCAGCGTCGTGCCGGTCTCCACGACGTCCGCGATCACGTCGGCGACGCCGAGCCGGATCGCGGTCTCCACGGCGCCGTCCAGGCGGACGACCTCGGAGGGCTCGACGCCCTGCCCGCGCAGGTAGTCGGCGACGAGCACCGGGTAGGACGTCGCGACGCGGCGCCCGGCCACCTGCTGCACGTCGGTCATCTGACCGGCCTGCGTGGCGAACCGGAAGGTCGAGCGCGCGAACCCGAGCTGCAGGTGCTCGGTCGCGGGCGACGCGGAGTCCAGCAGCAGGTCGCGGCCGGTGATGCCGACGTCGACGGTGCCGGTGCCCACGTACACCGCGATGTCGCGGGGGCGCAGGAAGAAGAACTCGACGCCGTTGTCGGCGTCGGGCAGGACGAGCTCACGGGAGTCGCGGCGCTGGCGGTAGCCCGCCTCGCGCAGCATCTCGGCGGCGGGCTCGGAGAGCGAGCCCTTGTTCGGGACGGCGATCCTCAGCACGGGGTGGTCCTCAGGGGGTTCAGGTGTGACGGAGACGGAGCGGGTCAGAGGTGGGTGTACACGTCCTCGAGGGTCAGGCCCTTCGCGACCATGAGCACCTGCAGGTGGTAGAGCAGCTGCGAGATCTCCTCGGCGGTGCGCTCGTCCCCCTCGTGCTCGGCGGCCATCCAGACCTCGGCCGCCTCCTCGACGATCTTCTTGCCGATCGCATGGACCCCGGCGTCCAGCTCCTTGACGGTCCCGGACCCGGCGGGGCGGGTGGTGGCCTTCTCGGTCAGCTCAGCGAACAGCGCGTCGAACGTCTTCACGCCCGCCAGGGTAGACGCTCGCGCCGCAGGCCCACGCACCGGCTCAGCCCTCGACACCCGCGGCGGCGGTCACCTGCTGCGGCTCGGACTCCCGCCGGGCGCGCCACCACACCACGAACCCCGACACCACGACGCCCGCGTAGACCAGGTAGAGGAACGCCGACGGGTAGTAGCCGGCGCTCAGCAGCAGGGGCACGCCCACGGCGTCGACCGCGATCCAGATGAGCCAGAACTCGATCCAGCCGCGGGCCATGCCGTAGGTGGCGAGCAGCGAGCCGACGAAGATCCACGCGTCCGCCCACGGGCCGTACGACCCGATCGCGCGGAACACCAGCGCGCACACGACGGTGCCGACGACGGCGACCACGCCCAGCTGGATCCAGCCGGACGGTCCCGCCCAGCGCGGTACGACCGCCGGGGCGTCCGGCTCGCCGTGCTCGCGGGCGACCCGCCGGGTCTGCGACCACCGCAGCCAGCCGTACACGGCCACGGCGACGAAGAACACCTGCCGGCCTGCCTGCCCGTACAGGTCGGTGGCCTGCGGGGTGTGGAACACGCCGCCGAGGAACACGGTGAACAGCAGCACGTTGCCGACGATGCCGACCGGCCACGCCCAGATCCTCCGGCGCAGCCCGCCGAGCGCGGACGCGAGGCCGAACAGGTTGCCGATCACCTCGCGCCACAGCACCGGGTGGCCGGCGACGACCAGCTGGGCGTCGAACAGCCAGGTGAGCAGGTTCACAGCGCGCGCAGGGCGACGACCGTCGCGACCGCGGCCTCCGCGGCCTCCGCGCCCTTGTCCTCGTGCGAGCCCTCGAGCCCGGCGCGGTCGAGCGCCTGGGCCTCGTCGTCGCAGGTGAGCACGCCGAACCCGACCGGGACGCCCGTGGACACCGCGACGTCGGTGAGCCCGGACGTCGCCGCCTGGCACACGTAGTCGAAGTGCGGGGTGCCACCACGGATCACCACGCCGAGCGCGACCACCGCGTCGACCGACCCGCTGCGGGCCGCGCGCGCCGCCGCGACCGGCAGCTCGAACGTCCCGGGCACGCGGACCTCCCGCACGTCGGTCACGCCCGCCGCGGCCAGCGCCCGGCGGGCACCCGCCAGCAGGCCGTCCATCACGGTGGTGTGCCAGCTGGCCGCCACGACGACGACCCGCAGGCCGCTGCCGTCCGTGGTGATGCTGGGTGCGCCGCTGCCGCTCATCGTGCGTCCTCCGGGTCGTGCGGGGTGGGGGTGGTGGTGTCGTCGTGGTCCAGGCCGGGCAGCAGGTGCCCCATCGCCCGGGCCTTGGTCCGCAGGTAGGCCTCGTTGTGGCGGGTGCGCCCGACCTCGAGGCCGCGCACGTCGGCGACCTCGATGCCGTGGGCCACCAGCCCGGCGACCTTCGCGGGGTTGTTGGTCAGCAGGGTGATCCGCCGGGCCCCGAGGTCCTCGAGGATCGCGGCCGCCGCGCCGTACTCGCGCCGGTCGGCGGGCCAGCCGAGGTCGAGGTTGGCCTCGACCGTGTCGCGGCCCTCGTCCTGCAGCGCGTACGCGGCGACCTTCGCGAGCAGGCCGATCCCCCGACCCTCGTGCCCGCGCAGGTAGACGACCGCGCCGCCGTCCCGGGCCGCGAGCTCCAGCGCGGCGTCCAGCTGCGGGCCGCAGTCGCACCGCGCGGACCCGAACGCGTCGCCGGTCAGGCACTCGGAGTGCACCCGCACCACGGGCTGATCGGCGAGGCCCCGCGCGGCGACCAGCGCCACGTGGTCCGCGCCGGTGCGCAGGTCCCGGTACGCGTGCACCCGGAAGTCGCCGTGCGCGGTCGGCAGCACGGCGCTGTGCGCGCGGTGCACCCGCCGCTCGGGGGCGGTCGCCGCGGCCTCGGCGCCGGGGGCGGGCTCGGTCGGCAGGTCCCCGCGCGCGGTGCGGAACGCGATCAGGTCCTCGATCGTGATGACCACCAGCCCGTGCTCGCGGGCGAGCGCGACCGTGGCCGGCAGCCGCATCATCGTGCCGTCGTCGTGCACGAGCTCGGCGATGGCCGCGACCGGCGCGACGCCCGCGAGACGGCAGAGGTCGACCGCCGCCTCGGTGTGGCCCGCCCGGTGCAGGACGCCGCCGGGCACCGCCCGCAGCGGCAGCACGTGGCCGGGACGGATCAGGTCCTCGGTGCCGGACGCCGGGTCGGCGAGGACCCGCAGGGTGCGGGTGCGGTCCGCGGCCGAGATGCCCGTGGTCACGCCCGTCGCCGCGTCCACGGTCACCGTGTACGCGGTGCGCCGCGGGTCCTGGCTCAGCGGGACCATCAGCGGCAGGTCGAGGGCGTCGGCGCGGGCCCCCGTCATCGGCGCGCACAGGTAGCCCGACGAGTGCCGGATCGTCCACGCCACCCACTCGGGGGTCGCGAGCTCCGCGGCGAGGATGACGTCCGCCTCGTTCTCCCGGTCCGGGGAGTCGGCGACCAGCACGGGCCGGCCGGCGCGCAGCTCCGCGAGGGCCTGCTCGACGGTGCCCAGCTCGACCGGGTCCGGCTCGACGGTGCCGGGCTCGACGGCGCCGCGCTCGCCCGACCGCGTCATCGCGCGCTCCCCCGCCCGGCGACGTCGCCCGTCGCCAGCAGCCGCTCCACGTACTTCGCCAGCACGTCCACCTCCAGGTTGACCCGGGTGCCCACGGCCGCGTCGCCGAGCGTCGTGCCCGCCAGCGTCGTGGGGATCAGCGAGACGCCGAACCAGTCGTCGCCGACGGCCGCGACCGTCAGCGAGACCCCGGCCACCGCGACCGAGCCCTTCTCGGCGACGTACCGCGCGAGCGACGGGTCGAGGGCGACCTCCACCTCGTCCCACCGCGGTCCCGGCGTCCGCCGCCGCACCGTGCCGACGCCGTCGACGTGCCCCTGCACGACGTGGCCGCCGAGCCGGGCGTCCGCGCGCACCGCCCGCTCGAGGTTGACCCGCGCGCCCGGCACGAGGTCGCCCAGCGCGGTCCGGCGCAGCGTCTCGGGCATCACGTCGGCGACGAACGTCCCGTCACCAGCCAGCTCCGCCACGGTCAGGCAGACGCCCGCGACGGCGATCGAGTCGCCGTGCCCAGCGTCGGACACCACGAGCGGGCCGCGCAGCGTCAGCCGCGCGTCCGTCCCGTCGGCGCCCGCGCCCGCGACCTCGATCGCGACGACCGTCCCGACCTCCTCGACGATCCCGGTGAACATCAGCGGTCCTCTCCCTCGACGTCGGCCTCGACGAGCACGTCGGGCCCCAGCGGTCGCACGGCGCGGGTGCGCAGCCGCAGCGCGTCCCCGATCGCCCCGATGCCCAGGTCGGCCACGGCCGGGCGGCCGGCGCCGAGCAGCACGGGCGCCACGTACGCGTGCACCTCGTCCACGACGCCCGCGCGCAGGAACGCGGCGGCGAGCGTCGGACCGCCCTCGACCAGCACCCGGCGGGCCTCGCGCTGCTGGAGCGCGGCGAGCACCTCCCGGGGGTCGTGGGTCCGCAGGTGCAGCAGCTCCCCGCCCGCCCCGTGCAGCCGACCGCCGACGGGCAGGTCCCGGTCGCCGACGACCACGCGCAGCGGCTGGTGCGCGGCGAGGTCGCCGTCCGCGGTCCGCGCCGTGAGCGCGGGGTCGTCGGCCAACGCCGTCCCCGTGCCGACGACGAGCGCGTCCACCTCGGCGCGCAGCGCGTGCGCGTGCGCCCGCGACTCCGGCGACGTGATCCAGCGGCTCGAGCCGTCCGCCGCGGCGACCCGGCCGTCGAGCGTGCTCGCGAGCTTCAGCGTGACGAACGGCCGCCCGCGGCCCACCGCCCGCAGCCACGGTCGCAGCAGCGCCCGGCCCGCGGCCTCCTCGACGCCGACGACCACGTCGACCCCCGCCGCGCGCAGCCGGGCCGCGCCGCCGGTCGCGTCGGGGTTCGGGTCCGTGACCGCGACGACGACCCGGGCGACGCCCGCGTCCAGCAGGGCCACCGAGCAGGGGCCGGTCCGGCCGGTGTGGTCGCACGGCTCCAGGGTCACGACGGCGGTGGCGCCCCGGACGTCGGCACCGCGCCCGCGGGCGTCCGCCAGCGCGGCGACCTCGGCGTGCGGGGTGCCGGCGCCGCGGTGGTGGCCCTCGCCGAGCACGCGTCCGGCCGGGTCCAGCAGCACGCAGCCGACGCGCGGGTTCGGGCCGTGGGCCGGGCCCAGGGCCGCGAGGTCGAGGGCACGCAGCATCGCGGTGCGCTCCGCCCGCTCGCGCCCGGCGCCGTCCCGCTCGTCCACGCCCTGCTCCTCACCCTCGGCCTCGACGGCTCCGGGGTGGCGGGCGGCGTGCGGGTGCACGACGACCACGGTGCACCTGGCTCACGCCGGGCGCACCGCCACGTCTCCTCCCATCCGGACTTTCACCGTCGGTCCTGGAGTTCCACCAGGTCAACCGCTCGCGCCAGAGGCGTCTGCGGGTCGCGGACTGTCACCGCCGGCTCGGAATTGCACCGACCCCGGAGCACGTGTGTGTGTTCTGCCAACGATGATGCCACACGGGGCATTCCCGCCCCGGCGTCCGCGCGGCCGGTGACCGCGGGTCCGGGAGGGTCAGCGCCGGGCGATGGCCTCGTCCGCGAGGGCGCGCAGCGCGTCGATCTCCGCGTCCGGGTCCGGCGCCCCGTACACCGCGGACCCGGCGACGAACACGTTCGCCCCCGCCTCGGCGACCGTCGCGACCGTCGACCGCGACACCCCGCCGTCGACCTGGATCCACGTGTCCGCGCCCTGCTCGTCGACGGCGGCGCGCAGCCGGCGGATCTTGGGCAGCGTGCCGTCGATGAACGCCTGGCCGCCGAACCCGGGCTCGACGGTCATGACCAGCACCATGTCGAACTCCGGCAGCAGGTCGAGCAGCGGCTCGACGGGGCTCGCGGGGCGCAGCGCGATGCTGGCGCGCGCGCCGGCCGACCGGATCTCGCGCGCGAGCCGCACGGCGGCCTGGGCGGCCTCGGCGTGGAACGTCACCGACGCGGCGCCCGCGTGGGCGTACTCGACGGCCCACCGGTCGGCGTCCTCGATCATCAGGTGCACGTCCACCGGCACCGGGGCGACCTCGATGATCCGCTTCACCACGGGCAGGCCGAGGGTCAGGTTCGGTACGAAGTGGTTGTCCATCACGTCGACGTGCGCGTAGTCGGCCCGCCCGATCCGGTGCAGGTCGCGCTCGAGGTTCGCGAAGTCGGCGGACAGGATGCTGGGGCTGATCAGTGCGTGCACCCCGCCAGCGTATCGGCGTCGCCCGCACCCGGCAGGGACGGACGACGCCGCGACGTCAGGAGGTGCGGCGCAGCAGCGTCAGGTGCATCGCGTCGGTGCCGTGCACGTGCGGCCAGAGCTGCACGTCGGGCCGCTCCGGCAGGTCGAGGTCCGGGGCGATCCCGAGCACGACCGCCCGCGCGTCCAGCACCTCGGCCCCGATCCCCGCCTTCGTCGCGGCGCGCCGGGCGTCCACGACGGCGAGCTGCGTCTCGGCCAGCACGGGCGAGCAGGTCACGTAGGCGACGACGCCGCCCACGCGGACCGCCCGCAGCGCCGAGGCGAGCAGGTCCCGCTGCAGCGCGCCGAGCGACGCCAGGTCCGCCGGCGTGCGCCGCCACCGCGACTCGGGCCGCCGACGCAGGGCGCCGAGGCCGGTGCACGGGGCGTCCAGCAGCACCCGGTCGAACGCGCCGGGCTCGGCGTCGCCGAGCTCCCGGCCGTCGCCGACCCGGACGTCCTCGACCGCGCCGTCGGGCAGCGCCGCCACCGCCTGCCGCACGAGGCGCGCGCGGTGCGGCTGCACCTCGTTCGCGAGCAGGGTCGCGCCCTGCTCCGCGGCGAGCGCACCGAGCAGCGCGGCCTTCCCGCCGGGCCCCGCGCACAGGTCGAGCCAGCGCGCGTCGGGGCCGTCCAGCGGGGCGGCCGCCAGCGCGAGCGCGACGAGCTGGCTGCCCTCGTCCTGCACTCCGGCGCGGCCCGCGCGGACCGCGGCGAGACCGGCCGGGTCCCCGCCGCCGGACAGCGTCACCGCGGTCGGCGCCCACCGTCCGGGGGTGGCCTCGGGGCCGGCCGCCTCCCGCAGCTCGTCCGCCTCGACCAGGCCGGGGCGTGCCACGAGCGAGACCCGCGGCGCCGCGTTGTCGGCCGCGAGCAGGTCGCCGAGCTCGTCGGCGCCCCGGCCGTTGCCGACCAGCGCCTCGCGCAGGGCGCGCGTGACCCACGCCGGGTGACTCTCGACCACGGACAGCCGGGCCACCGCGTCGGTGCCGGCGGGGTCCGCGGCGTCGCCGACCCGCTCCAGCCAGGTGTCCAGCGACTCGCGGGACACGGCGCGCAGCACCGCGTTCACGAACTGCGCCGCGCCCCCGCCGACCTGCTCGCGGACCAGGCCGACGGTCTCGGAGACGGCGGCGTGCGGCGGCACCCGCATGCCGAGCAGCTGGTGGGCCCCGAGCCGCAGCGCGTCGAGCACGGGCGGGTCGATCTGGTCGAGCGGCCGACCGGCGCACCGGGCGATCACCGCGTCGTAGCGGCCCCGCAGGCGCAGGGTGCCGTAGGCGAGCTCGGTCGCGAACCCGGCGTCCCGGCCGCGGATGCCGCGGTCGCGCAGCATCGGCGGGAGCACGAGGTTGGCGTACGCGTCGGACTCCGCCACCGCCCGCAGGGCGTCGAACGCCGCCGTGCGCGCCGCGTCGGCCCCGCGGCGCCGCTGGGACGGCGCGGTCGCGGTGCGCTGCCGCGGGCCGCCACGCGCGCCGCCGTGCCGCGACCCGTCCTGCCGGTGCCCGGTCACGCCGTCACCTCCGGCGCGCCGAGCACGGTCCCCTCGGCGAGCCGGGCGCCGCGCGCCCAGTCCGTCGCCGCCATCGCCCGCTTGCCCGCGGGCCGCACCTCGACCAGCCGCACCGCGTGCGTGCCGGTGCCGACCAGCACCTCGGCGCGTCCGGCCCGGAGCTCACCGGGGGCCAGGTCGGTCACCTCCTCGGCGAGGCGCACGGGGCCGAGCCCCAAGCGCGCGCCGTCGGGCAGCGTGGTCCAGGCGCCGGGCGCGGGGGTGCAGCCGCGCACCCGCCGGTCCACGGCCATCGCGGGGTGCTCCCACCGCACGCGGGCGTCCTCCGTCAGCAGGCGCGGGGCGAGGCTGACGCCCTCGGCCGGCTGCGGCACCGCCGCGAGGATCCCGTCCTCCAGCGCGTCGAGCGTGCTGACCAGCAGCCCCGCCCCGGCGTCGGCCAGGCGTCCGAGCAGGTCGCCCGAGGTGTCGAGCGGGCGGACCGTCTCGGTCAGCGTCCCGAGCACCGGGCCGGTGTCGAGGCCGGCCTCCAGCCGGAACGTCGTCGCGCCCGTGACCTCGTCGCCGGCGATGATCGCGTGCTGCACCGGCGCGGCACCGCGCCAGGCGGGCAGCAGCGAGAAGTGCAGGTTGACCCAGCCGTGCCGCGGCACGTCGAGCACCGCGGGCGGCACCAGGTTCCCGTAGGCGACGACCGGCGCCGCGTCCACGTCGAGCGCCGCGATCCGCGCCTGGACCTCCGGGTCCCTGAGCGTCGCGGGCGTCAGCACCTCGAGGCCGGCCTCGAGGGCGCGCTCCTTGACGGGGCTCGGCGTGAGCGTGCGACCGCGCCCGGCGCGGGCGTCGGGTCGGGTGAGGACGGCGACGACCTCGTGGCGGGAGGCGAGCAGGGCGTCCAGGGCGGGCAGCGCCACCGCGGGCGTCCCGGCGAAGAGCAGGCGCATGGGTCACGATCCTAGGCGCTGCACGGCGACCCGCGGTGCCGCGCGGACGACCGGGCTCAGCCCGCGAGCACCCCGCGCGCCACGAGGTCCGCCCGCAGCGCCGCGGCGTCGGTGAACAGCACGGCCTGGAACCCGAGGACGGCCGCCGCGTCGACGTTGGCGGGGCTGTCGTCGACGAACACGGTCCGGGCGGGCGCCAGGCCGAACCGCTCGGCCACGATCCGGAAGATCCGCGCGTCCGGCTTCGCGACGCCCTCGCGCCCGGAGACGACCACGTCCTCCAGCCGCCCGATCGCCGGCGCGGCGGGCACGGCGTGGTGGAACGTCTCCGCGGACCAGTTCGTCAGCCCGAGCACCCGCACCCCGGCGGTCCGCAGGTCGTCGACCACGGCGGCGGTGCCCGGCACCGGGCCCGGCAGCGCGTCGGCGAACCGCTCGACGTACAGGTCGAGCATCGCGACGTGCTCCGGGTGCCGCGCGGCGACCTCGGCCCGGGCCTCGGACCACGGCCGCCCGGCGTCCTGGCGCAGGTTCAGCGCGGGGAAGTCGACGTCCGCGAAGAACCGCCGGACCTCGGCGTCCGTTCGCCGGCCGGCGAACGCCCGCGCCGGGTCCCACGTCACCAGGACGTTCCCGAGGTCGAGCACGACGGCGTCCACCTCGGACCCGCCGCGCACGGCGGTCACAGCATCTCCTCCGGGTCGAGCCGCACCCGCAGGCTGCCGCCCTCGCGCCGGGCGCTGCGGACCGCCATCGCGGCGGCCAGGTCCTTGGCGAGCGCGCGGCCGTGGGCGGCGGGCACCCGCACCAGCGCGCGCACCGGCGGGTCCAGCGACTCCTGCACCGCCGCCCCCCCGGCGCCGAACGGCTCCGGCTGCGGGACCGGGCCGAGCACGTCGCCGCCGTCGGGCAGCGTCAGGCGCGCCAGCACGGCGGCGACCACCTCGCGCGTGCCCGTCAGCTCCGCGACGCGGACCACCGGGGGCAGGCTCACCTCGGCGCGCTCCTCGAGCTCGCGCTGCGCCAGCCCGACCGGGTCCCAGCGGACCAGCGCCTGGGTCGGCCGCTCGGCGGCGTCGCCGACCAGCAGCACCACGCCGCCGTCCCGCGCCGACCGCACCAGCGCGGCGGCCGCCATCCACCGCCGCAGCGCGTCCTCGGTGGCGCGCAGCGCCGTCGACGCCGTGCTCACGGCGGCGTCGAGCAGCACCGCGGCCGCGTACCCGCCGGGCGCCACGGGCTCCGCGCCGATCGTGGAGACCACCAGCGCGGGCTTGTCGGGGACCTCCGCGAGCACGCCGCCCGACGACCGCGCGCCCGAGGTCCGGACCGTGACACCGGTGAAGGCGCGCCCCAGCTCCTCCGCGGTGCGGTCCGAGCCGACGACCACCGAGCGGAACGTCCCGTTGCCGCACGCGTCGCACCGCCACTGGATCGCGAGCCGCCCGCACCAGCGGCACTGGGCGGTCGCGTCGCCCGAGCGGAGCTCCAGCGGCCCGTGGCAGGTGGTGCAGCGCGCGACCTCGCGGCACCGCGCGCACGCCACCGCGGGCAGGTAGCCGGCGCGCGGCACCTGCACCAGCACCGGTCCGTCGGCGAGCCGTTCCCGGATGGCCCGCCAGGCCTCCCCGGGCAGCCGCGCCGCGGCGGCGGCACCCTCGCGGGCCAGCTCGACGCTGGTCAGCGCGCGCACCCGCGGCGCCCGGGCCCGCACCACGTCACGGTCCGCCAGCACGGCGCGCGCCCAGCCCTGCTCGACGAGGGCCTGCACCTCCACCGACCGGCTGTGCGCCGCCAGCAGCAGGCCGCTGCCCTCGAGCTCCGACCGCAGACCCAGCACCTCGCGGACGTGCGGGTACGGGGCGCGCGGCTCGGCGTGCAGGTCGTCGCCGTCGTCCCAGCAGACGGCCAGCCCCAGGTCCCGCACGGGGGCGAACGCCGCGGCCCGGGTCCCGACGACCACCCGGGCGTGCCCCCGCAGCGCCGCCAGGTACGCGCGGTACCGCAGCGCGGGGCCGTCGTCGGCCATCAGCCGCACGTGCGCGGCGTCCGCGCGGTCGGGCGACCAGGCGGGCACCCCGGCGTCGGTCAGGGCGGCGCACATCCGGTCGACGTCGCGGGCGTCCGGCACCACGACCAGGACCCCGCGACCGCCGGCCAGCGTGGCGACCGCGGCCTGGGCCACCGCATCGGGCCAGCGCTCCCCCGGCGGGCCGGGCAGTGCCGACCAGGCGGCGCGCGGGGCCCCTCCGGCCGTCAGGTGCGCGAGGAACGCCGGGCCGCCGCGGTAGGGCGTCCACGCGGGAGCAGCGGACGCAGCAGGAGCAGCAGGGGCGTCGGGCGCGGCGGAGGCGCCGGGCGCGGCGGGGCCGGTCGGCGTCGTGCCGTGCGGCGTCCCGGGGGCGGGCGCCGGCGGCGGCACCTCCCCCTCCGTGCGGGCGTGCCGCGGCGGCACGGCGAGCCGGAGCACGTCGGCGAGCGTGCCCGCGTACCGGTCCGCCACCGCCCGGGCCAGCCGGCCGACGGCGGGGGTCAGCACGGGCTCGGGCGACACCACCCGCCGCAGCGGCACGAGCGCGCCGTCGTGGTCCGCCTCCGCGACCCGCTCCAGGACGTACCCGTCGACGTCCTGCGCGCCGAACCGCACCTTGACCCGGGTGCCGGGCACCGCGGTCCCGGCCATCGTCGCCGGGACCAGGTACTCGAACGGGCGGTCCAGGTGCGGGGGCGACAGCTCGAGCGCGACCCGCGCGACCGGCAGGTCGGCGGCGGGCTCGACGTCCACGTCCCGCGCGCGGACGCGGCGCCGGGGCCGGGCGGGCACGTCGAGCCCGAGCAGCGTCGGCTGCTCCGGCGTGCCCGCGCCGCCCTCGGCCACCGCGTCCGTCGGGCCGGTCAGGACAGCGCGGCGCGCAGGGCGTCGACGCGGTCGGTGCGCTCCCAGGTGAAGTCGGGCAGGTCGCGACCGAAGTGGCCGTAGGCGGCCGTCGCCCGGTAGATCGGACGCAGCAGGTCGAGGTCGCGGATGATCGCGGCGGGTCGCAGGTCGAACACCTCGCGGATCGCGGCGGTCAGGCGGTCGACCGGCACGGTCTCGGTGCCGAACGTCTCGACGTACAGGCCCACGGGGTGCGCCTTGCCGATCGCGTACGCGACCTGGACCTCGCAGCGGCGGGCCAGACCCGCGGCGACGACGTTCTTGGCGACCCAGCGCATCGCGTACGCGGCGGAGCGGTCGACCTTCGACGGGTCCTTGCCGGAGAACGCACCGCCGCCGTGGCGCGCCATGCCGCCGTAGGTGTCGACGATGATCTTGCGGCCGGTCAGGCCGGCGTCGCCCTGGGGACCGCCGACGACGAACTGCCCGGTCGGGTTGACCAGGAGCCGGTAGTCGCTGGTGTCGAGGTCGAGCCCGGCCTCCGCCAGTACCGGCGCGACGACGTGCTCCGCGATCGCCGGGGCGAGCTCGGTCTCGAGCTGCACGCCCGGTCCGTGCTGCGTGGACAGCACCACGGTGTCGAGCTTCACCGCGCGCTCGCCGTCGTACGCCACGGTGACCTGCGTCTTCCCGTCGGGGCGCAGGTCGGGGATGATCCCCTCCTTGCGCACCAGCGCGAGCCGCTCCGCGAGGCGGTGCGACAGCCAGATCGGCAGCGGCAGCAGGCTCTCGGTGTCGTCCGACGCGTAGCCGAACATCAGGCCCTGGTCGCCGGCGCCCTGGGCGTCCAGCGGGTCGTGGTCCTCGGAGTCCTGACGGGACTCCCAGGCCTTGTCGACGCCCTGCGCGATGTCGGGGGACTGCTGGCCGATCGACACCGAGACGCCGCAGGAGTCGCCGTCGAAGCCGATGTCGGACGACGTGTACCCGATGGCCTTGACGACCTGCCGGACGATCTGCGGGATCTCGACGTACGCGCTGGTCGTGACCTCGCCGGCGACGTGCACCAGGCCCGTGGTCACCATCGTCTCGACCGCCACACGGGCGGAGGGGTCCTGCTCGAGGATCGCGTCCAGGATCGCGTCGGAGATCTGGTCGCAGACCTTGTCGGGGTGCCCCTCGGTCACCGACTCGGACGTGAAGAGGCGCAGCTCGGCATGGGTCATGCGCCCAGGCTACCGGGGTCGACCTGCTGGTCCGTCAGCCGCGACACGACGGCGTCCCACAGCCCGTCCGCGACCTCGTCCTTCGACCCCGCGACCGTGACGACCGTCTCCCCCTGCGCATCCAGCACGGTGACGGCGTTCTCCGTGGCGCCGAACCCGCGCCCGCCCCCGACCGCGTTGACGGCCAGCAGGTCGGCGCCCTTGCGGACGGCCTTCGCACGGCCGTGGGCGAGCACGTCGCCGTCGGCGTCCCCGGTCTCCGCGGCGAACCCGACCACGACCTGCCCGGGCCGCACGGGGTCGCGGACCAGCTCGGCCAGCACGTCGGGGTTCTGCACCAGCGCGAGCGGCGGCACGGCACCGCCCGGGTCCTTCTTGATCTTGTGCTCCGCGTCGACCGCGGGCCGGAAGTCGGCGACCGCGGCCGCCATCACCACGACGTCGGCGTCGGAGGCGGCACCGCGGACGGCGTCGCGCAGCTCCGCGGTCGTCTCCACCGGCAGCACGCGCACCCCGGCGGGCGGCGGCACCGTGAGGTTGGCGGCGACCAGCGTCACCCGCGCGCCCCGGGCGAGGGCGGTCCGGGCCAGCGCCACGCCCTGCCGGCCCGAGGACCGGTTGCCGAGGAACCGCACCGGGTCCAGCGGCTCGCGCGTGCCCCCGGCCGAGACGACGACCGTCCGGCCCGCCAGGTCCTGGGTGCGCGGCTTGCCCTCCCGGTCCACGAGGGCGAGCGCGGCGGCGGCGATCGCGTCGGGCTCGGGCAGCCGCCCGGGGCCGGTGTCGGCGCCCGTGAGCCGGCCCGAGTCCGGGTCCAGCACGTGCACGCCGCGCTCGCGCAGCGTCGCGACGTTGGCCCGCGTCGCGGGGTGCTGCCACATCTCCGTGTGCATCGCGGGTGCCATGAGCACCGGGCACGTCGCCGTGAGCAGCGTGGCCGCGAGCAGGTCGTCCGCGCGCCCGGACGCCGCCCGGGCCAGCAGGTCGGCGGTGGCCGGGGCGACGACCACGAGGTCCGCCTGCCGGCCGAGCCGCACGTGCGCGACCTCGGGGACGTCCTCGAACACCTCGGGCGTGACCGGGTGGCCCGACAGGGCCTCCCAGGTCGCGCGCCCGACGAACTCCAGCGCGGCCCGGGTGGGCACGACGCGGACGTCGTGCCCCGCCTCGGTCAGCAGGCGCAGGACGTGCGCGGCCTTGTACGCGGCGATGCCGCCGGCCACGCCGAGGACGACACGCACGGGTCGACCGGTCTCAGGCCTCGTTCGCGGTGACCGTCAGCAGGCCCGCGTCGATCTCGCGCATCGCGATGGACAGCGGCTTCTCCTGCGGGCGGGTCTCCACCAGCGGGCCGACGTACTCGAGCAGGCCCTCGTTGAGCTGCGAGTAGTAGGCGTTGATCTGCCGGGCGCGCTTGGCGGAGTAGATCACGAGCGCGTACTTGGAGTCGGCGCGCTCGAGCAGGCGGTCGATCGGCGGGTCGGTGATGCCGATGGGCTCGGCGATGGTTCCGGACACAGTGGCTCCCGGTGGTCGGAGGGGGGTGGACGCAGGTCTGCCGCTCAGTCTACCGCGACGGGCAGGCCCATCAGGGCGACCAGCTCGTCCGTGGCGCGCCGGACGTCGTCGTTGACCACGGTGTGGTCGAACTCGGACTCGGCCGCGAGCTCGACCTCGGCGGTCCGGAGCCGGCGCGCGCGCTCCTCCTCGTCCTCCGTGCCGCGGCCGACCAGCCGGCGGACCAGCTCGTCCATCGACGGCGGCGCGAGGAAGACGAACTGCGCCTCGGGCATGGTCGTCCGGACCTGCCGGGCTCCCTGGAGGTCGATCTCGAGCAGCGCGGGCTCCCCGGCGGCGAGTCGCTCCTCGACCGGCCGCCGGGGGGTCCCGTAGCGGTTCCTGCCGTGCACCACGGCCCACTCCAGGAGCTCGCCCGAGGCGGCCATCGCGTCGAACTGCTCCGGGGTGACGAAGTGGTAGTGCACCCCGTCGACCTCGCCGGGGCGCGGCGGTCGTGTCGTCGCCGACACGGACAGCCAGACCTGCGGGTACCGGGCTCGGAGGTCGGCGGACACGGTGCCCTTGCCGACGGCGGTCGGTCCGGCGAGGACGGTCAACCGGGCGCGCGGCGTCGTCATGCGGTCTGGTGCTCCTGGAGTCGTGCGCCCCTCAGCGTGCGGGGGACGGTGCGTGCGGCCGGCTCACCCGAACCGGTCGATGAGCGCCTTCACCTGGTGCGGGCCGAGGCCACGCACCCGGCGGGTCTCCGAGATGCCGATCTCGGAGATGATCTGGCGCGCCTTGACCTTACCCACTCCCGGGAGGGACTCGAGCAGGGCGAGCACCTTGAGCTTGCCGATGGTCTCGTCCTTCTGGCCCTGGGCGATCACCTCGGACAGCGTGCCCTGCGAGTACTTCAGGCGGTTCTTGACCTCAGCACGGGCCTGGCGGGCGGCGGCAGCCTTCTCGAGGGCTGCTGCTCGCTGCTCGGGGGTGAGAGTCGGAAGTGCCACGTGAGTCACCTTCTCATCACTGTCAGGAGGCAGGACATTTGAACTTCCCAGGTGTCCGCGGGTCCGGCGCGACGTTGCGCCGGCCGGGGAGGACCCCATCTCCCGAGGATGGCACGGGATGGCCCGTCCGGCACGTTCCACCAGCGTGTCGTCCCGTCCCGCGCGCCGGCGAGCGCGCGCCCGCGCGGCGAGTGCGCCCCCGCGCGAGGGCGCACCCACCGCCCCGGGGCGCACTCGCGGCTGGCGCCCAGCGGGCGCCCGGCGGTCAGCGCAGGGCGCGGGCCGCGGTGTCGGCGGCGGCGCGGGCCGCCGCGCGGAGCGCGGCCGGGGCGGGGCCGGCGGCGAGGACGCCGCGGGAGGAGGACGCCAGGACCGCCCCCCGGGCGTCGCCGAACACCGCGGCGAGCTCCGCCGGGCCGGCGCCCTGGGCGCCGACGCCGGGGGCCAGCAGCGGGCCGCGCACGGCCGCCAGGTCCACGCCCAGGCGCGCCGCCGCGTCGCCGACGGTGGCGCCCACGACCAGGCCGACCGAGCCGAGCTCTCCCCCGGTCCGGGCCAGCTCGGCCGTGTTCGCCGCCGCGGCCTCACGCGCGACGCGGTCGGCGACGGCGACGCCCTCGGCGTCCCGCGCGTGCTGGACGGCCGCGCCCTCGGGGTTCGAGGTGAGCGCGAGCACGAACAGCCCGCGCCCGGTCGCCAGCGCGGCGTCGACCGCCGGGGCCAGCGACCCGAACCCGAGGTACGGCGACACCGTCAGCGCGTCCCCGGCGAGCGGCGACCCGTCGCGCAGGTACGCGTCGGCGTAGGCGCCCATCGTGGAGCCGATGTCGCCGCGCTTGGCGTCCACGACCACCAGCGTGCCGGTGTCCCGGCCCGCGGCGACGACCTCCTCCAGCACCGCGAGGCCCGCGGAGCCGTGCCGCTCGAAGAACGCGGCCTGCGGCTTGACGGCCGCGACCTGCCCCCCGACGGCCTCCATGACCGTCAGCGCGAACCGGCGCAGCCCCTCGGCGTCGTCGGGCAGCCCCCACGCGTCCAGCAGGGACACGTGGGGGTCGATGCCGACGCACAGCGGGCCCTGCTCGGCCATCGCCGCGCCGAGGCGCGCGCCGAACGGGACCGGGGTGCCCGTCACGCGCCCACCGCCGTGCCCGCCGCCGTCGCCGCGCGGCGCTGCGTGGTCGCCGCCCGGCGCGCCGCGGTGGCCGCGTCGTGCTCCTGCAGGCTCGCGACCCCGAACGGACCGGCCAGCGCCGCCTCGATGCCCTGCACCGCGGCCCCGAGCTGCTGCACGGTCGTCACGATGGCCTTGTCGGCCGCCGTCGTCGCCGCGCGGATCTCGTAGCCGTCGGCGCGGGCGCCCTGGCCGGACGGGGTATTGACCACCATGTCGACCTCGCCGGCCGAGATGAGGTCGACGATCGTCGGCTCCCCCGCCGGCCCGCGGCCGCGGCTGAACTTCCGCACGACCGTCGAGGTGATGCCGTTGCGCTTGAGCACGGTCGCGGTGCCCTCGGTCGCGAGGATCTCGAAGCCCAGCTCCGCGAGCCGCTTGACCGGGAACACGATGGACCGCTTGTCCCGGTCCGCGACGGAGATGAACACCCGGCCGGACGTCGGCAGCCCGCCGAACGCCGCGGACTGGGACTTCGCGAACGCCGTCGGGAAGTCGGTGTCGAAGCCCATGACCTCGCCGGTGGAGCGCATCTCCGGGCCGAGCACGGTGTCGACCACGGTGCCGTCGGCGGTGCGGAACCGCTTGAACGGCAGCACGGCCTCCTTGACGGCGATCGGCGCGTCGAGGTCGATGACGCTCGCGTCGTCCTCGGGCAGCACGCCCGAGGCGCGCAGGTCCGCGATCGAGCGGCCGGTCATGATGAGCGCCGCCGCCTTGGCCAGCGGGACGCCGGTGGCCTTGGACACGAACGGCACGGTGCGCGACGCCCGCGGGTTGGCCTCGAGGACGTAGAGCACGTCGGACACCAGCGCGAACTGGATGTTCAGCAGCCCGCGGACCCCGACCCCGGCGGCGATCGCCTCGGTGGAGACCCGGATCCGCTGCAGCTCGGACTCCGACAGGCTGACCGGCGGCAGCACGCAGGCCGAGTCGCCGGAGTGGATGCCGGCCTCCTCGATGTGCTCCATCACGCCGCCGAGGAACAGCTCGGTGCCGTCGTACAGCGCGTCGACGTCGATCTCGATGGCGTCGTCCAGGAACCGGTCGATCAGCAGCGGCGGGAGGGAGCCGCCGCGCGCGGACGCGTCGGCCAGCGCGCGCTCGACGTACTCGGTGAGCTGGTCGTCCGAGTAGACGATCTCCATGCCGCGCCCGCCCAGCACGTAGGACGGGCGGACCAGGACGGGGTAGCCGATCCGGGCGGCGGTCTCCCGCGCGACGGGCAGCGTGGTGGCGGTGCCGAACGCCGGCGCGGGCAGCCCGGCGGCGGCGAGCACCGCACCGAACGCGCCGCGGTCCTCGGCGGCGTCGATGGCGGCCGGCGGGGTGCCGAGGATCGGCAGGCCGGCGTCCTCGAGCCGCTGCGCGAGCGACAGCGGGGTCTGCCCGCCGAGCTGCACGATGATGCCGGCGACGGGCCCGGCGGCCTTCTCGGCCTCGTAGACCTCGAGGACGTCCTCGAAGGTCAGCGGCTCGAAGTACAGCCGGTCCGCGGTGTCGTAGTCCGTCGAGACGGTCTCCGGGTTGCAGTTGACCATGACCGTCTCGAACTCGCCCTTGAGCGCCAGCGTCGCGTGCACGCAGGAGTAGTCGAACTCGATGCCCTGGCCGATGCGGTTCGGGCCGGAGCCCAGGATCAGCACCGCGGGCCGCTCGCGCGGGGCGACCTCGGTCTCCTCGTCGTAGGACGAGTAGTGGTAGGGCGTCCGGGCGGCGAACTCGGCGGCGCAGGTGTCGACGGTCTTGTAGACCGGACGCACCCCGAGGGCCTGCCGCACCTGGCGCGCGACGTCCTCGGCGATGCCGCGCAGCTGCGCGACCTGCACGTCGGACAGGCCGTGGCGCTTGGCGCGCAGCAGCACGGCGCGGGTCAGCTCGGGGGCGGCGGCGGTCTCGGCGGCGACCTCGTTGATCAGCGCGAGCTGGTCGAGGAACCAGGGGTCGATCCCGGTGCGCGCGTACACCTCGTCGACGGACACGCCGGCGCGGAGCACCTGCTGCACGTCGACCAGGCGGTGCTCGGTCGGCACCGAGATCGAGGCGACCAGCGCGTCGAGCTCCTCGCCGGCGGCCGCGTCGCCGTCCCAGTGGAACGTGGTGCCCTTGCGGTCGATGGACCGCATGGCCTTGCCGAGCGCCTCGGTGAAGTTGCGGCCCATCGCCATCGCCTCGCCGACGGACTTCATCGTGGTCGTGAGGGTCGGGTCGGCGGCCGGGAACTTCTCGAACGCGAACCGGGGCACCTTCACCACGACGTAGTCGAGGGTGGGCTCGAACGACGCCGGGGTGGACCCGGTGATGTCGTTGGGGATCTCGTCCAGGGTGTAGCCGACGGCCAGACGGGCCGCGATCTTCGCGATCGGGAAGCCCGTGGCCTTCGACGCCAGAGCCGAGGACCGCGACACGCGGGGGTTCATCTCGATGACGATGATCCGGCCGGTGTCGGGGTGCACCGCGAACTGGATGTTGCAGCCGCCGGTGTCGACGCCGACCTCGCGGATGACCGCGATGCCGATGTCCCGCATCCGCTGGTACTCGCGGTCGGTCAGGGTCAGCGCCGGGGCGACGGTCACCGAGTCGCCGGTGTGCACGCCCACGGGGTCGACGTTCTCGATGGAGCAGACCACCACGACGTTGTCGTGCTTGTCGCGCATCAGCTCGAGCTCGTACTCCTTCCAGCCGAGGATCGACTCCTCCAGGAGCACCTCCGTGGTCGGCGAGTAGTGCAGGCCCTGGCCGACGATGCGGTGCAGGTCCTTCTCGTCGTAGGCGATGCCGGAGCCGAGCCCGCCCATCGTGAACGACGGGCGCACGACGACCGGGTAGCCCAGGTCCTCGACCGCCGCGAGGGCGTCGTCGAGGGTGTGCACGATCGCGGACCGCGCGGACTCGCCTCCGCAGACCTCGACGACCTGCTTGAACTGCTCGCGGTCCTCGCCCTTCTGGATGGCGGGGATGTTCGCGCCGATCAGCTCGACGCCGTACTCCTCGAGGACGCCGGCCTCGTCCAGCGCGATGGCCGCGTTCAGGGCGGTCTGGCCGCCGAGGGTCGGCAGGATCGCGTCGGGGCGCTCCTTGGCGATGATCGAGGTCAGCACCTCGGTCGTGATCGGCTCGACGTAGGTCGCGTCGGCGAACTCCGGGTCGGTCATGATCGTGGCCGGGTTGGAGTTCACGAGGACGACCCGCAGGCCCTCCTCCTTCAGCACGCGGCACGCCTGGGTGCCGGAGTAGTCGAACTCCGCGGCCTGGCCGATGACGATCGGGCCGGACCCGATGACGAGGACGGAGTGGATGTCGGTGCGGCGAGGCATCAGGCGCCCTTCGTGGTCGAGGTGACGTCGGTGGCCTGGCCCGCGGCAGTGCCTGTGGCGAACCCCGGGTCCGCGCCGCGCATCAGGTCCAGGAACCGGTCGAACAGGTAGGCGGCGTCGTGCGGGCCGGCCGCGGCCTCCGGGTGGTACTGCACGGAGAACGCGGGCAGGTCGAGCGCCGCGAGGCCCTCCACCACGTCGTCGTTCAGGTCGACGTGCGACACCGTGACGCGGCCGTAGCGACCGCCGTCGTGCGGCGCGGTCGAGACCGCGTCCAGCGGGGCGTCCACGGCGAACCCGTGGTTGTGCGCGGTGATCTCGACGCGGCCGGTGGCACGGTCGAGGACCGGCTGGTTCACGCCGCGGTGCCCGTAGCCGAGCTTGTAGGTCCCGTAGCCGAGCGCGCGGCCGAGGATCTGGTTGCCGTAGCAGATGCCGAAGAACGGGATCCGGCGGTCCAGCACCTCGCGGAGCAGCTCGACCTCGTGCGTCGCGGCGCCGGGGTCGCCGGGGCCGTTGGAGAAGAACACGCCGTCGGGCGCCGTCGCGAGGACGTCCTCGATGGACGACTGCGCGGGCAGGACGTGCACCTCGATGCCGCGCTCCGCCATCCGGTGCGGGGTCATCGCCTTGATGCCCAGGTCGACCGCGGCGACCCGCGCGACCGGCTCGGCCAGCGGCTCGCCGTCGGGGCCCAGCGCGGGCACGACGTAGGCGGTGTCGGTGGAGACCTCGCCGGCCAGGTCGGCGCCGGCCATCTGCGGGCGCTCACGCACCTCGGTGACCAGGTCCTCGACCGCGCGGGGGCGGCCCGCGGCGTCCAGCAGCGCGTCGCCGGACACGATCGCGGCACGCATCACGCCGCGCTCCCGCAGGTGCCGCGTGAGCGCGCGGGTGTCGATGCCGGAGATGCCGACGACCCCCTGCGCCACCAGCTCCTCGTCCAGGCTGCGCTCGCTGCGCCAGTTCGACGCCCGGCGCGCGGGGTCGCGCACCACGTAGCCGGACACCCAGATCCGCCCCGACTCCGGGTCCTCGTCGTTGACGCCGGTGTTGCCGATGTGCGGCGCCGTCATCACCACGATCTGCTGGTGGTAGCTCGGGTCGGTGAGCGTCTCCTGGTAGCCGGTCATCCCGGTGTTGAAGACGATCTCGCCCCACGTCCGGCCGGTGGCCCCGTAGGCCTCGCCGGCGAAGGTCCGCCCGTCCTCGAGCACGAGCAGTGCGTCCGTCATGAGTTCTCCTCCGCACCCGCCGAGGCGGGCGTCGTGCCGATCAGGTCAGTGGTGGCCGTGCGCAGCGCGTCCGCCTCGTGGGCGTGCCGCAGCCGCAGGCCGGTGTCGAGGCCGCGCGCGTCGGTGGCGGGGTCCGGCGCCCAGGTGAGCACCACCAGCCCCTCGCCGCCGACGACCTTGCCGGCCATGCCGCCGGAGGTGCCGACCGCGCGCAGCGAGCCGCGCGGGACGAACACGTCCGGCGCCCCTCGTCGTCGCACGACCACGCCCGCGTCGCGGACCTGCACCGTGGCGGCCGACCGGACGCCGAGGCCGTGGGCCCCGACCCGGTCCAGCCAGTCGCCGGCCCGGGTGGTGGACACGTAGGTCGCCGCCAGCTCCGCGGTGCGCGCCGCGCCGAGGGCGTCCTCCGCGGGGACCGCCGGGGGCGCCGGGACGTCCGCGGTGGCGCGGACGCGGTGCCGCCAGCCCACGGCCATCGCGGACAGCGCGACGACGGCGAGCACCGACATGAGGGTGACCGAGAGCCAGGGCGGCATCAGGGCGTCACCCGCCCGGCGGCGAAGCCCGCGCGCTCGGGGTCGTCCTGCGGGACGCCGTCGAGCACCGTGGCGCGGCCGCGCAGGAACGTCGCGACGACCCGGCCGGGCAGCTCGCGGCCCCGCAGCGGCGAGTTCGCCGACGCGGTCGCCTGCTGCTCGGGGACGACCACCCGGCGCGCGTCGGGGTCGACCAGCACGAGGTTGGCCGGCTCCCCCACCGCGAGCGGGCGGCCCTGGTCCGCGACCCGGCCGATCCGCGCGGGCGTCTCGGACAGCACCCGGGCGACGTCCGCCCAGGTCATCCGGCCGGTGTCGACCATCGTCAGCTGCACCACCGACAGGGCGGTCTCCAGCCCGGTCATGCCGAACGCCGCGGCGGCCCACTCGCAGTCCTTGTCCTCGCGGGTGTGCGGGGCGTGGTCGGTCGCGACGATGTCGATCGTCCCGTCCGCCAGGCCCGCGCGGACCGCGTCGACGTCGGCCTGGGTGCGCAGCGGCGGGTTGACCTTGAACACCGGGTCGTAGCCGCGGGCCTCGTCGTCGGTGAGCACCAGGTGGTGCGGGGTGACCTCGGCCGTGACGTCGATGCCGCGGGACTTCGCCCACCGGATGATCTCGACCGAGCCGGCCGTCGACAGGTGGCAGACGTGCAGCCGGGACCCGACGTGCTCGGCGAGCAGCACGTCGCGGGCGATGATCGCCTCCTCGGCCACGGCGGGCCACCCGGCCAGGCCGATCTCCGCGGACACGACGCCCTCGTGCATCTGGGCGTTCTCGGTCAGGCGGGGCTCCTGCGCGTGCTGCGCGACGACACCGTCGAACGCCTTCGTGTACTCCAGGGCGCGGCGCATCAGCACCGGGTCGTGCACGCACTTCCCGTCGTCGCTGAACACCCGCACGCGGGCGGCGGAGTCGGCCATCGCGCCCAGCTCGGCGAGGTGCTCCCCCGCCAGGCCGACGCTGACCGCGCCGACCGGGTGCACGTCGACCCAGCCCGCGGCCTGCCCGAGCCGCCAGACCTGCTCGACGACGCCCGCGGTGTCCTGCGTCGGCGTGGTGTTCGCCATCGCGTGCACGGCGGTGAACCCGCCCGCCGCGGCGGCGCGGGTGCCCGACGCGACGGTCTCGGCGTCCTCCCGGCCCGGCTCGCGCAGGTGGGTGTGCAGGTCGACCAGGCCGGGCAGCAGCACCATCCCGGTCGCGTCGATCACGTGCAGGTCGTCCGGGGCGTTCTCCGCGGCGTCGCCGGCGTCGGCGCCGATCGCCGCGACGAGGCCGCCCGCGACCAGGACGTCCGTGCGCGCGCCGCCCAGCGGGGCGACGTCCTTCAGCAGGTACTGCGTGGTCATCGGGTGCTCACCTCGGGGGTCGGGACGATGGTCGGGACGGCGCCGGTCGCCGGTGGCGCCCCGGTGTCGCCGTCGCCGGCCATCAGCAGGTACAGCACCGCCATCCGGACCGCGACGCCGTTCGCGACCTGCTCGACGATCACCGCGCGCGGCGAGTCGGCGGCGTCCGCGGAGATCTCCAGGCCGCGGTTCATCGGGCCGGGGTGCAGCACGATCGCGTGCGCCGGCAGCGTCGCGAGCCGCCGCGCGTCCAGGCCGTACAGCCGGGTGTACTCCAGCGGGCTCGGGAAGAACCCGCCGCCCGCCGTCGACATCCGCTCGCGCTGCACACGGAGCATCATCACCGCGTCCGGGCCCTGGGCGAGGACGTCGTCCAGCCGGTAGGACACCGCCGCCGGCCACGGGCCGACGCCCACGGGCAGCAGCGTCGGCGGCGCCACCAGCGTGACCCGCGCGCCGAGCGTGTGCAGCAGGTCGACGTTCGACCGCGCGACCCGGCTGTGCAGCACGTCCCCGACGATCGCCACGTGCAGGCCCGCGAGGTCGCGGCCGACGCCGTCCGGGTTCGTCGCGTCGCCCACGAGGTGCCGACGGATCGTGAACGCGTCCAGCAGGGCCTGCGTGGGGTGCTGGTGCATCCCGTCGCCCGCGTTCACCACACCCGCGTCGGTCCAGCCCGCGTGCGCCAGCGTGTGCGGCGCGCCCGAGGCCTGGTGCCGGATGACGATCGCGTCCGCGCCCATCGCCTGCAACGTCAGCGCGGTGTCCTTGAGCGACTCGCCCTTGGACACGCTCGAGCCCTTGGCGGAGAAGTTGATGACGTCCGCGCTCAGCCGCTTCGCCGCGGTCTCGAACGAGATGCGCGTGCGGGTCGAGTCCTCGAAGAACAGGTTGACGACCGTGCGGCCGCGCAACGTCGGCAGCTTCTTGATCTGCCGGCCCTGGGTCGCGGCCATCTGGCTCGCGGTGTCCAGGACACGGATCGCCGCCGCGCGGTCCAGGTCGGCCGTGGAGAGCAGGTGCCTCATCGCGCGGCCCCCTCGATCAGCACCGCGGTCCGGCCGTCGGTCTCCGCCAGCAGCACGCGCACCCGCTCGGCGGTCGACGTCGGCAGGTTCTTGCCCACGAAGTCCGCGCGGATCGGCAGCTCGCGGTGCCCCCGGTCCACCAGGGCGGCCAGCTGCACCGCCCGCGGGCGGCCCAGGTCGTTCAGGGCGTCCAGCGCGGCACGGATGGTCCGGCCGGAGAACAGCACGTCGTCCACCAGCACGACGACCTTGCCGTCGATGCCGCCCGCCGGGACGCTCGTCGCGCCGATCGTGCGGGTCGGGTGCTGCGCCAGGTCGTCGCGGTACATCGTGACGTCGAGGCTGCCGACCAGGTGCTCGGCCACGAGGCCGGGCTCCACCGCGGCCAGCCGCTCCGCCAGGCGGCGCGCCAGCGGGACGCCGCGCGTCGGGATGCCGAGGACGACGAGGTCGTCGCCGCCCTTGTTGCGCTCGAGGATCTCGTGGGCGATGCGCGTCAGCGCGCGGGCCACGTCCTGCTCGCCCAGGACGACGGTCCTGCCGGGGGCAGCCGCTGCGTCGTCGGGCACGGGGGTACCGGAAGTCATCCGGGCCGTCTCCTTCCCCGCCTCACGGGACGGTGTTAAAGGAATTGCCTGTCCCGGGCACCCTACAGGGCCCGTCCGGGCGCGGCCGGTCGTGTCCACGTGAGCACCGCCACGCCGCCGGGACGCCGACGGCCCCCGCTCCACGAGGGAGCGGGGGCCGTCCGGGGCGTGCGCGGGACGTCAGGCCAGCAGCGTCGGCTTCAGGTCCACGACCCGGCCGAGCAGGCCGTTGACGAACCCGGGCGACTCGTCCGTCGACAGGTCGCGCGCGAGCTCGACGGCCTCGTCCACGGCGACCGCGTCGGGCACGTCGTCGTTGAACAGTATCTCCCAGGCGCCGATCCGCAGCAGCTCGCGGTCGACCGCGGGCATCCGCTCGATCGTCCAGCCGTGCGAGTGGGTCGCGATGATCTCGTCGATGCGGTCGCGGTGCGCGACCACGCCCTCGACGAGGTCGACCGAGTACTGCGGGAGCGCCGCCTCGGTGCCGGGCTGGGCGATCCGGTCGGCGAGCAGCGTCAGCGGGTCGAGGCGGCGCTGCTCCGCCTCGAAGAGGACGTCGAGGGCCCGCTTGCGGGCCTTGGTGCGGGCACCCACGTCAGTCGTTCACGCGACCCAGGTAGCTGCCGTCGCGGGTGTCGACCTTGACCTTGGTGTCCGACTCGAGGAACAGCGGGACCTGGATCTGGTAGCCGGTCTCCAGCGTGGCGGGCTTGGTGCCGGCCGACGAGCGGTCGCCCTGCAGGCCGGGCTCCGTGTACGTGACCATGAGGGTCACCGACGGGGGCAGCTCGACGTAGAGCGGCACGCCCTCGTTGGTCGCGACCATCGCCGTGGTGCTCTCGAGCATGAAGTTCGCGGCGTCGCCGACGGTGGCGGCCGGGACGGTGATCTGGTCGTAGTTGTCCGTGTCCATGAACACGAAGTCCTCGCCGTCCTTGTACAGGTACTGCATGTCGCGCTTGTCGACGTTCGCGGTCTCGATCTTCAGGCCCGCGTTGAACGTCTTGTCGACGACCTTGCCGGACAGGACGTTCTTCAGCTTGGTGCGCACGAACGCGCCGCCCTTGCCGGGCTTGACGTGCTGGAACTCGATGACCGTCCAGAGCTGGCCGTCGATCTTCAGCACGGTGCCGTTCTTGAGGTCGTTCGTCGTCGCCACGTCACTGCTTCCTGTCAGGGGTCTCGGGAGCCTCGCCACGCGCGTCCGCGCCGGGACGGGGCTGGGCCGCCGACCATCTTAGCGCGTGAGCAGCCACCGACCCGCGACACCCGCGGCCGCCGCCCACACCAGCGAGGCGAGCGTGCCGATCACGAACCGCTCCGACACCGCGGGGTCGTCGCCGCCGCGCAGCTCCGGGTACCGGCCGAGACCCTTGACCGCCACGACGACGGCGACGCCGCCCGGCTCCCCGGCGAGCAGCGTGCCGGTGACCGCGAGCCGTTCGAGGACGCCGATCCAGGTGCCTCCGCGCAGCTTGGCCCGGGCACGGTCGCCGTCGGGGCCGTCGCCGGCGCGGGCACGTCGACGTCGGCCCCGGCGGGTGCCGGCGTCCGGCTCGACCTCCGGCGGGGCGGCGTCGGGGCCGTCGTCCGGCGCCGGCCGGTCCGCGAGGCGCAGCACGCCAGCGGCGGCGACCCAGCCGAGCCCGGCGCTGACCACGAGCGCGGCCAGCACGACCACGGCTCCCCACAACGGTGTCACGCGGCGCCCTCCCCCTCGTCCGGACGCCCATCGTGGCCGTCGTCCCCGGTGAGCCGGAGCAGGCGCGCCGCGGCGGGCCGGGCCGCGACCTCCTCGAACCACAGCGCGGCGCGCAACCGGGCGCTGACCGCCTGCTGGCTGATGCCGAGCGCGGCGGCGACGTCCTCCTGCCGCGCGGACGCGCCGGCGGCCACCAGGCGGTCCACGACCGACCAGCCCGCGGCGGTGCGCCGGGACACGACCGACCCGAGCAGCACCAGGACGCCCTCGGCCTCGGCCGCGAGGTCCGCGCGCGGGCCCCGCACCGCGAGGGGCACGCTCCGCAGGCGCGACTTCGCGGCCTCGACGGCGTCGCGCGCGTGGATGAACGCCGTGCCGGACGCCGCGCGGGACGACGCCGGCAGCGGGGTGTCGACGGTCCCCGCGCCGATGCCGATGCTCCACCCGCCGGCGCGGACCAGGTGCAGGGCCAGGTCGACGACGAGGTCGGGGTCGGCGAGCACGCCCTGGACCTCGTCGCCGACCGTGCGCTCGAACGGCAGCACGACGGCACCCGGCGACGCGCTGGTCAGCGGCGAGGCCGCGGCGAGGTCGGCCAGGAGCTGCTCGACGCGGTCGCCGACGCGCCGGCTGCCCTCCTGGTCGATCGTCAGCGTCCACATGGGTGCCACGCTAGACCCTGGTAAGCGCACTTACAACGTTTGGAGTTTGTAAGACTCGGTACAAGCCTGTGGGCTTGTAGGTCAGCCCAGTGCGATCCCCCGCACCGGTGCCACGCCCTCGGCGATCTCCGCGTATGCCGCGACCAGCAGCGTCGGGTCGGGTCCCTCGAGCCGCGCGGGCCGCGCGACGTCGTCCAGGACCACGAACCGCAGCAGGTCCCCGCGGGTCTTCTTGTCCCGGCGCATCGCCGCGTGCAGCTGGTCCCAGCGGTCGCCGCGGTACGTCGTCGGCAGGCCGAGGCCGGTGAGGATCGACCGGTGCCGGGCCACCACGACCTCGTCCAGCCGACCGGCGAGCCGCGCGAGCTCCGCGGCGTAGACCATGCCGACCGCGACGGCCGCGCCGTGCCGCCAGGAGTACCGCTCCACGTGCTCGATCGCGTGGCCGAGGGTGTGCCCGTAGTTGAGGATCTCCCGCAGACCCGCCTCGCGGAGGTCCTCCCCCACGACCCGCGCCTTCACGGCGACCGCGCGCTCGACCAGCTCGGCCACCACCTCCGACGACGCGGCCCGCACCGGGTCGGTGACCTCGGGGCCGTGCGCCTCGACCAGGTCGAGGATCCGCGGGTCCGCGATGAACCCGCACTTGACCACCTCGGCCAGGCCCGCCACGTAGTCGTGCCGCGGCATGCTCTCCAGCGCGGCGAGGTCGCACAGCACCCCGGCGGGCGCGTGGAACGTGCCGACCAGGTTCTTGCCCTCGACCGTGTTGATGCCCGTCTTGCCGCCCACGGCCGCGTCGACCATCGCCAGCAGCGTCGTCGGCACGTGCACCACCCGCACGCCGCGCAGCCAGGTCGACGCCACGAACCCCGCGAGGTCGGTCGTCGCGCCGCCGCCCAGGCCGATGATCGCGTCGCTGCGCGTGAAGTCCGCCTGGCCCAGCACCTGCCAGCAGAACGACGCGACCTGCGCCGACTTGGCCGGCTCGGCGTCCGGGACCTCGGCGAGCAGGGCCTCGTACCCGTGCGCCACCAGGTCCTCGCGCACGGCGTCCGCGGTGGTCGCCAGCGCGGCCGGGTGGATCACCAGCACCTTGCGGACGCCCTCGCCCAGCAGCCGCGGCAGCTCGCCCAGCAGGTTGCGGCCGATCACGACCTCGTAGGGCTGCTCCCCGGAGACCTGCACCGTGCGCGTCGTCATCGTCCCGCCTCGTTCCCGTCCTCGCGCTGGTCCGCCAGCGCCTGCTCGATCCGCTCCGCGACCTGCGCCGGCGTCAGGTCGTCGGTCGACACCGTCACCGTCGCGACCCGCTCGTACACCGGCCGCCGCTCCGCCATCAGCGCCTGCCACCGCGCCCGCGGGTTGCCGAGCAGCAGCGGCCGCGACTGGTTGAACCCCACCCGCGGGGCCGCGTGCCGCAGGCTCACGTCGAGGAACACCACCACGCCGCCCCCGGCCCGGTACGCCGCCAGCTCCTCCTGCGTGCCCGGGTGCAGCACCGAGCCGCCGCCGAGCGCCAGCACGCCGTCGTGCTCGGCCAGCGCGACCCGCACCGCCTCGTGCTCCAGCTCGCGGAACCGCGGCTCGCCGTCCTCGACGAAGATCTCCGCCACCGGCTTGCCCGCGGCACCGGCGACGTCCGCGTCCGTGTCCCGCGCGGCGAGGTGCCACCGCCCGGCGAGCGCCTGCGCCACCGTGGACTTGCCCGAGCCGGGCGGTCCCACCAGGACCACCCGCGGCCGGTCGGTCATCGCAGCAGGTCGGGGATCGCCGCGACGTACGCCTCGAGGTTGCGGCGCACCTCGCCGACGGAGTCGCCGCCGGTCTTCTCCAGCAGCGCGTCCGCGACCACCAGCGCGACCATCGCCTCGGCGACGACGGCGGCCGGGGGCACCGCGCACACGTCGGAGCGCTGGTGCTGCGCCGTGGCCGGCTCACCGCTGGCCGTGTCGACCGTCGCCAGGGCGCGCGGCACCGTCGAGATCGGCTTCATCGCCGCGCGGACCCGCAGGACCTCGCCGTTCGTCATGCCGCCCTCCAGGCCGCCGGCCCGGTTGGTGGCCCGCCGGATCACGCCGTCGGCGTCCCGCGCCATCTCGTCGTGCGCCTGCGAGCCGCGGCGGGTCGCGGTGCGGAAGCCGTCGCCGACCTCGACGCCCTTGATCGCCTGGATGCCCATGAGCGCACCGGCCAGGCGCGCGTCGAGCCGCCGGTCCGCGTGCACGTACGAGCCCAGCCCGGACGGCAGCCCGTAGACCAGCACCTCGACGACGCCGCCGAGGGTGTCGCCGGCCTTGTGGCAGTCGTCGATCTCCGCGACCATCGCCGCCGACGTCGCCGCGTCGAGGCAGCGCACCGGGTCGGCGTCCAGCGCCTCGACGTCGTCGGGCGTCGGCAGCACCGTCCCGTCCGGGACCGTCACCGGGCCGATGCCCACGACGTGCGACACGAGCCGCACGCCCGCGGCCTGCTCGAGGAACCGCGCCGCGACCGTGCCGAGGGCCACGCGGGCGGCGGTCTCCCGCGCGGACGCGCGCTCCAGCACGGGACGCGCGTCGTCGAACGCGTACTTGCGCATGCCGACGAGGTCCGCGTGACCCGGACGCGGCCGGGTCAGCGGCGCGTTGCGGGCGCGGTTGAGCTTCTCCGGGTCGTCGACCGGGTCGGACGACATGACGTCGACCCACTTCGGCCACTCCGTGTTGCCGATCTCGATCGCGACGGGGCCACCCTGCGACTCCCCCAGGCGCACGCCGCCGAGGATCCGCACCTCGTCCTGCTCGAACGACATCCGCGCGCCCCGGCCGTAGCCCAGGCGGCGGCGCGCGAGCGCGGCACGGATGTGCGCGGACTCGACCTCGACCCCCGCGGGGAGGCCCTCCAGCACGCCCACCAGGGCAGGACCGTGCGACTCACCGGACGTCAACCAACGGAGCATGGGGCGGAGTCTTTCACGTCGGGGGGACACGACCGCGCCCCGGTCCACGAGGTGGGCCGGGGCGCGGGGTGGTGCGAGGTGCTGCGGGTGTCAGCCGAGCAGCGGGTTGCGGTTCGGGTCCGCGCCGGGGAGCGTCGCCGCGAGCTCCTCCGGGGTGACCACGGGGATCGAGCTGTCGTCCGGCAGCACGTACAGGTAGCCGGAGACCACGAGCTCGACGTCGCCGGGCGCCGTCGCCGGCTTGCCGCCGCCGGCCGCGGCCTCGTCCTGGCCGGTGCCGGTCACGGTCGTCACCAGCAGCAGCCGGTCGGTCTGCTGCTGCACCGCGTCGACCCAGGCGAGGACGTTCGCGTAGCTGCCGACGACCGTCATCGAGATCGGCACGTCGATGAGGCCGGCGGGCACTGCAGCGGCCGCTGCGGCGGCTGCCGCCACGGCCGGGTCGACCGTGGTGGTGGCGTCGGCGGCAGCGCCGGCGTCGTCGGCACCCTCGGTGGTCTCGGGCTCCGTGACCGTCGCGACGGCCGGCGGGACAGGCGAGGCGAACAGCTCGGGCGTCGACGGGCTGACCGCGGTCAGCGAGACCCCGTGCTCGGCGGCCTTGGCGTCGACCTGCCGCAGGTAGTCGGAGATGTCCGCGGTGGTCGGGACCTGGACCTGCAGCGCGGCCAGCTCGGCCTTGCTCTGGTCCAGGGTCTCGAACTGCGCCTTGAGCGTCTGGATCCGCGACCGGGCGGCGTCGTTGTCGGCCTCGACGCCCTGCGCGGTGGTGAGCGTCTCGCCGGCTGTCGTGAGAACCGGAGAGACCAGCAGGAACCAGCTGCCGACCATGATCAGCAGCGCGATGAAGACCGTCCCGGCGACCCAGGTGCTCGTCTTGGACTGTCCCATGTCACTCGTCCCCTTCGGCGGCGGCCGGCTGCTCGGCGGCGAACCGCTGCAGCAGTGCCGCGTCGTTCAGCTGAGCCGTGAGCGACACCGCGTAGTAGGTGGTGCCCTCCTCCTCGGCGGTGGCCACGGACGACACCCACGTGCTGTCGAGGCCGGGCAGCGCGTCGAGCGCGTCGATCAGGTCGGCGGCCACCGGCGGGGTGGTCGACCGCACCTGGAGCGCCACGTTGCCGATGCTCGCGCCCTGGAGCGGGTCGGTGCCCGTCACGGGCAGCGCCACCGGCGACGGCCCGGTGAGCGCGAAGTCGTCGATGCTCATCCCGACCGGCAGGACCGCGGAGATCGCGTCGAGGTAGGACTTCCAGGACACCTCGGGCGCCATGCCGAGGTCGCGGGCGAGCGTGGTCTGCGTGATCGCGCCGAGCACGCGCGGGACCTCCGCGTAGGTGGCCTCCTCCGCGCGCAGGGCGATCTGGGTGTCCTCCGCCGCGGAGAGCTCCGCGTCGGCGGCCGAGCGCGCGAGCACTGCGCCGCCGTAGCCGAGGGCGACCAGGACCAGGACGGCGACCAGGCTGATGCCGAGCCACCGCTTGACGACGGAGAGCGAGCGCGCGGCGCGGACCTCCGGGGGCAGCAGGTTGACCTGCGGCAGGCCGGCGACGAACGCGGCGGGCGCGCCGCCCTTGGGCTTCTTCGCCGGGCGTGTGGCCGGGCGCTCCGCGGTGGCGGTCATGCAGCGACTCCGTGGGCGAGGCCGACGGGCATGGCGACGAGGGACTCGATGCCGGCCAGCCGGGAGCGGTCGAGGGACTTGCCCAGGCGCAGCCCCTGCAGGGCGTCGCCCAGTGCGACGGGGATCCGGCTGGAGCTGGAGAGGTACTGGCCCAGGCCGGGCAGGTGGGCGCCACCACCGGTGAGCAGCACGCCCTCGATGCCCGCGCCCGGGTGGTTGCCCGCGTAGTAGACGAACGTGTTGCGGATCGACTCGACGAGCTGCCGACCGATCGCGGCGATCGCCTCGCCCGCCGACTCCGCGCCGGGAGGCGCCTGGAACTGCAGACCGACCTCGCGCTTGAGGCCCTCGGCCTCGTGCGCGGTGATGCTCATGGAGGTCGCGACGGCGTCCGTGATGTGCTGCCCGCCGGTCGGGATCATCCGGACGAGCACCGGCACACCGCGGGCGGAGATCACGACGTTGGTGACCCGAGCGCCGATGTCCACGAGCGCGACCGTGGACTCGCCGACACCGCCCCGGGCGAGCGCCCGGACGAGCGCGAACGCGTTGAGGTCGACCATCGTCGGCTTGAGGCCCGCGGACTCGGCGGCGAGCACGTTGGCCGCGACCGTGTCGCGCTGAGCGGCGACCAGCAGGCCACGCACCGTACGGCCGCGGTCCGTCGTCGCCTCACCCGTCGGGTAGAAGTCGAGCAGCGCGTCACCTCCCGCGACGGGGATCAGCTCCTGCACCTGGTACGGCAGGGACGCCTTGAGCTGCGGGAGCGGCATCCAGGGCAGCTCCATCTCGCGGACGACCACGCGCTGGTTGCCGACCCCGAGGACGACGTCCTTGGTGCTGAACCCGGCCTGCTGCCAGAGCTGCTTCAGCGCGTGCGACACGACCGCCTGCTCGACGACCTCGCCGTCGCGCACCGCGCCCGGGGGCAGGTCCACCTGACCGAACCGCTCGAACGTCCCGTTGCCGCCGGCGGGACCGCCGCCGCCGAAGGCCACCTCGGCGGCGCGCACGGCGCTCGTCCCGATGTCCAGCCCGACCACACGTGAGGAGGCCACCGCACGTCCCTTCATCGATTGTCTTCAGTGCCTATCGGGCAGCCCGGGGGCGCCCTTGAGAAGTCGTGCGGGTGGGATCGCCGACAAACGTCAGAACACCGCCAGGTAGGACGCCCAGAGCGGCTCCCCCGCGGCGATCCCCAGAATGGCGCCCGCGATCATCCACGGGCCGAACGGAATACCGGACTTGCGCCCCGCCCGCCGGGTCACCAGCAGGCCGATGCCGAACACGCCACCGAGGACGAACGCACCGAACGCGCCGACCGCCAACGCGCCCCAGCCGAACCACCCGAGGTAGAGACCCAGCACCCCGGCGAGCTTGACGTCGCCGAATCCCATGCCGCGCGGGTTGACGGCGAACAGCACGAAGAAGAACGCGGCGAGGGCGGCCGCGCCGATGACCGCGCGCACGGCCGCGCCCGTGTCGAGCGACCCGTCGGGTGCGAGGTCGGCCAGCAGCAGCAGCCCCGCGCCGACGCCGTACGACGGCAGCACGATCGCGTCCGGCAGCCGGTGCACGTCGAGGTCGATCAGCGTGAGCGCCACCATGACGGCGGCCAGGTACAGCATCGCCGGCAGCGCCCAGAGCGTGAGCGTCTCCGAGACGAACCACCCGGTGAGCGCGAACAGGAGCGCCGTGCCCGCCTCGACCAGCGGGTAGCGGCGCGCGATCGGCGCGCCGCAGTCCCGGCAGCGGCCGCGCAGCGCCAGCCACGACAGCACGGGGACGTTGTCGCGGGACCGGATCCGGTGCCCGCACGCCGGGCAGGCCGACGGCGGGCTGACCACGGACTCGCCGCGCGGGACCCGCCACACGACGACGTTGAGGAACGAGCCGACGAGCAGGCCGAGCAGCGCGCTGCACGCGATGACCAGACCCGTCACGACGACGCTCCCCCTGCGGCGCTGGTCATGGCCGGGTGCCCTCCACGTAGTCGCCGATCTGCGCGTCGGACTTCTGCGGCGGCGCGTTCCACTTCTGGTCGGCCTCGCCGGAGCACGAGGTCACGACGATCTTCGACCAGGCGGACTTGTACTTGTCGTCGCTCAGGCCGACGCAGCGGCCCAGGTAGTCCACGAACGTGTAGGAGTTCGCCGAGTTCCCCGTGTTCTGGTACCGGTCCCACTGCTGAGCCGGCGCGGTGGTGCTGCAGCTGCTGGTCAGCGTGACGTACGTGCCGCCGGCGCCGGGCGCCTGCAGGCAGTAGGTCTTCGAGGTGTTGTTGTCCACCCGGACGCTGATCCGCTGGTTCTCCAGCACGGACTGCCCGACCGGCGGCTCGGAGTAGTACCACTTGTGGTTCCAGTTGAGCTTGGAGCCGCCGGTGGGGTCCTGCTTGCACGGGTACACGATCATGAACGCCGATCCGACGGTCTGGTCGGTCACGTCGAAGCAGCGACCGAACTCGAGGTAGTTGACGATCTGGATCGTCTCGTACTTCGCGCCACCGGCGCCGACGGCCGGGTCCGGGTTGAACGAGCCCCACGCCTGGTCGCTCGCGCACGAGCCGATGTGCAGCTTGGCGCCGTTGATCGCGCCGGAGTTCGTGGTGCCCGCGAACAGGCACGACCCCGAGTAGTCGGTGATGCTGTCGTTCTCGCCCCGCCACCGGGCGCCGGTGTCCCAGCTCCACAGCTGCTGCCACCGCGAGGCGTCCGTCGTGCACTCCTGCAGCTTCGCCTGCACGGACCCCGACCGCGGGTCGCCGCCGATGCACAGCGCCTTGCCACCGGGGAGCGTCGACACCGACAGCTTGAGCTTGTAGTCGGCGTCGTAGACCCAGAGCTCGCGGTCGTCGTCCGCGCCGCACTGGTCCTTGGGCACGTAGGTGATCGTCGACCCCACCGTGGTGTTGTCGGCGCGCAGGCAGTACTGGTCGCCGAACGTGTAGATGCGACCGCCGTTGATGTTGCTGTTCGTGGTGTTGAACTGGTAGACGCTGGACAGCGAGCGGTCCGCCTCGTCCGCGGACAGCCGCGGCGTCGTCTCGGAGAAGCCCTGGGCGCTGATGTACGCGTACGCGGGCTGGGTCGCGGGGCGGCAGCCCGTCATCTTGTTGTTCGCCAGCCACGTGGCGGACTGCCCGGCGGGGTCGTCCTTGTAGTACCGGACCTGCACCGAGTAGCGCAGCTCGCCGGTCGCATCCGCGACGGTGCCCGACAGGGTGCACGGGAGCTGGGTGAGGTCGCCGTAGACGGCCCCGGTGAAGTCCGCCGCGCCGCCCGCCGAGCGGATGCGGCTCAGCGCCGCCTCGACACCGGCCTCGGCCGCGAAGATGGTCCGGGTGTTCTTCCGTGCGAACTCGGTGGGGCGGGTCTGCGCCATCACCAGCGCGAGCACGACCATGCTCAGCGACGCCATGATCAGCACGAGCAGGATCGAGCTCATCATCGCGACGCCGCTGTCGCGGCCGATCGCCTCGAGGAGGGTCCGGCGACGGGCGCCCGCACCCCGCGTCGTGGTCCGCTTGCGCATGGTCAGGGCCTTCCCGCCGCGGACACGCAGACCTGCGTGTCCGACCTGCCGTCGTTGTTCGCGTCCGCGTTGCTGACCGACGCGACGCTGCTGTTGCGTGCCACGAACGTCGTCTCGCTCACGGCCTTCGCCCCCGCGAGGTCGTTGCCGACCGTCAGGCGCATCGTCAGCCGCTGACGGGGCTCGTTCTTCGTCGCGATCGCCTGGTGCACCTGGAACGGGTACGGCCGCGCCGGGCTGGCGTCGTCCGGGAGCACGTCGGAGATGACCGTCGTCCACGCGGGGATCGACGGGGTCGCCACGTCCCGCCACGTGCGGAACTGCAGGTCGCCGCTGCCGGGCACCCACCGCCACTGCGTGCACATCGCGACGCCGGTGCTGGACACCGCGGCGCCGGTGCGGAACTCCACGTACTGCGCACCGCTGGTGCCGGTGCCGGGGTAGTTCACCGACTCCGCGTACCGGACCTGGCGCTCCATGCGCTGGAACGTGTTCCGGAGCGAGTCGCCGGACGCCGCGGTGACGTCGGCCCGCACGGTGCCGCGGGTCATGATGACGACGCCGGCCATGAACACCGCGATCACGACCATGAAGATGCCCATCGCGACCAGCAGCTCGATGAGCGTCATCCCCTCGTCGCGACGCTCGGGTCGCAGCGCCCTGCGGATCCGGCTCACTTCGTGGTCACCGTGACCGTGACCGGGTCGGACACGAGGTCCGTGTACTGGCCCGTGCCCTGCAGCGTGTAGGTGAAGGTGCACGTGGTCGCCTTGGTCACGGTGGGCGTCTTGAAGTTGATCCGGCCGTTCTGGAAGTCCGGGTGCGACGTCGCGAGCGTGCCGCAGGTCGGGTTGCTGAACACCGCGGACAGCTGGACGGTGCCGCCGTAGTTGTTCGGCGCGTCGTTCTGCCCGATGTTCAGGCTGACCGTCGAGTTCCGCGTCTGGTTGGTGAAGGTGTCCGGCTGCGCGACGGGCATGATCATCAGCGTGATCGTCTTGACCTCGGACTTGATCGACGAGTCCGGGGTCATCACGCGGTACTGGAACGTCCACCGGCCCAGCACGTTGCCCTGCTGCGCGTACGAGACCTGCGTGCCGACGCGGTTGTTGCTGGCGTTGTAGGCCTTGCCGTTCACGAAGACCTGGCCCTGGTTCGCCGAGACCGACATGACCTCGACGAGGTAGCCGGCCGGGTTCCCGGTGATGCCGAGCATGTTGAGGTCCAGGGTCGAGCCGTTCACCGTCGCCGGGACCCGCACCGTCAGGTCCGCGGACTTCGGGGGCGCCCAGGCGGTGACGGTGATCGAGACCTTGGCCTGGTTCTCGCTCACCAGCCCGCTGGTGTCGGTCACCTTGTACTCGAGCGAGTCGGCCCCGATCTGGCCCGGCGTGTACACGATCGAGGTGCCGGAGACCGTCGCGGTGCCCTTGGTCGGCTTGGTGATGATCTGGATCGACGCGGGAGACGCGAAGTCGTTGGCGGTGACCGGGATGGTCACGGTCTGACCCTGGGACGTGGTGGCCGTGTCGTCCTTGACCACGGGGGTGACCTTGACCCGCACCGTGGCGTCGTTCGACTCGCGACCGGCCTGGTCCTTGAGCTTGTAGGTGAAGCTCTTGTTGCCCGACCAGTAGCTGCCGGGCGACTGCGCCGGGTTGTACAGGACCGTCCCGTCGGCCTGCAGCGTCGCCGTGCCGTGCGTGGGCGCGGTCACGAGGCGGACCGGGTTCGAGACGACGACGCCCAGGATGTCGTTCCGCAGCACCTCGACCGGGACGGCCGTGCCACCCGCGTACGCGACCGCGTCGTCGTCGACGGCGATCGGGCGGGTGGTGTTGTTCCAGGTGAGGTCGGAGTTCGGGTCGATCAGCGAGGCGACCTGGTACGAGCAGCCGTCCGGCGGGCAGGACTGGCTGTCCCAGGTGACCTGGACGATGACGCGCATCAGGCGGGTGTAGCCCGACGGTACCGAGGTGGGCTCGGTCGCCCCGACCGTGCCGCACGCGGCGTTGGCGTCGGCCTTCGAGCGGTAGCACGGGCCGACCAGGGTCAGCGCGGAGTACTCGAGGTTGTTCAGGGTGGACGTGCGGGTCAGCGGGACGGCGTCGTCCGTGGTGCCGGCCAGCGCGGTCGTGGCCGGGTCCCACGCCGGGTAGGTCTGGGAGTAGCCCTCCAGGCCGGCGGTCGCGACGGACGCCCAGGCCGCGTCGACGTCGCTCTTGGTCCGCCCGGCCACCAGGCCGCTCGTCGCGCCGTTCAGCTTGGCGGCGACCGAGTACGCGCTCTCCATCGCCTCGTTCGCGACGACCACGGCGTTCTGGGACTGCTGCTGGTGGCTGACCGCCCGGGTCCCGCCGACGAAGAAGTAGAGCGCCGCCGTGGCCGTGATGGTCAGCAGCGCGAGGGAGACGATGACCTCGACGAGGGTGAAGCCTGCGTCGTCCTGCGGGACGGTGGGGCGGCGCCGGGCCATGGGGAGGTCTCCTGTCGGGGTGGGCTGCGTACCGGAGCCGGAGCGGCCAGGTGGGCCCGAGCAGCGCTCGGGCCCACCTGGGTCGTGCAGGGTGAGCAGCCGATCAGGGCTGCAGGCCGCCCTTCGAGCTGTCGTACGTGTACGTCGTGCCCGTGCCGTCCGTGGTGTTGACGCCCGTGATCGTGTACGTGCCGGAGCCACCGTTGGTGAACTTGATGGTGGTGTTGGCGTTGCTCAGGTTGACGACCTTGGTGTCCGTGCCGGTCACCAGGGTGATCGTCTTACCGGAGGAGTCGACCGAGGCCGGGTAGGCCTGCTTGTTCACGAAGGCGGTCTCGACCTCGTTCGCGACCGTGCGCAGGTCGGACTTGATGCCGGCGTCGACCGCGCTCTTGCGCTGGTTGAGGAACACCGGGATCGCGATGGCCGCGAGGATGCCGATGATGATGACGACGACGAGGAGCTCGATGAGCGTGAAGCCCTTGTCGTCCTTCTTCGCCATGGCCTGGTGGATGCGAGCGATCATGCTCAACTCCTGTTTCAGATTCGGATTCAAGGTAGTCAGTCGGCGGTGCTCCCGGGGAGCGCCGCCGATGAAGATTTCGGGCTCCCGGAGGTCCGACTTGAGGCCACCACCGGGCCAATCTCCGAATCACCCGTTCGCCGCACCGGAACCGGTCGAACCGGACATTAGAGGATGAACGGCGTCACCCGTTCGGGTGCGCGTCGTCGCTGGTCAGGCGCGCGAACGGGCGACGCCGCAGAGGTCCCGCGACGTCGCCCGTGCGTTTGTCCGGCGCTACTGGACCAGCTCGTAGATCGAGAAGATCGGCATGTACAGCGCGACGATCATGCCGCCGATGAGGCCACCGAGGACGACGATCATGATCGGCTCGATGAGGCTGGTCAGCTGTTCCGTCGTGGACTCGACCTCCTGGTCGTAGAAGTCCGCGACCTTCGCGAGCATCGTGTCGAGCGCACCGGTGTCCTCGCCGACGGCCATCATCTGCGTGACCATCGGGGGGAACACCGGGTGGTCCGCCAACGGGCCCGCCAGGGAGTGGCCGGTGCGCACCGACTCCTGGACCGCCTTGGTCGCCCGCTCGATGACGATGTTGCCGCTGGTCTCGCCCACGATCTCGAGGGCCTGCAGGATCGGCACGCCCGCGTGGATCATCGCGCCGAAGTTTCGGGTGAACCGGGCGATCGCGATCTTCTGGAACAGCTTGCCGAACACCGGCATCTTCAGCTTGACCGGGTCGAGCTTCTCCCGCACCGAACGGTCGTTCTTGTGCTTGCCCCACCAGAATGCGAACACGATGACCGCGACCACGATCGGGACGATGGCCCACTTGAGTCCGGCGGACAGCATGACGAGGAACTGGGTCGGTGCCGGGAGGTCGCCGCCGAGCGAGGCGAACATGTTCTCGAAGATCGGGACGATGAACAGCAGCATCCCGACCACCGCGAGGATCGCGATGATGAAGACCACGACCGGGTAGGTCATGGCGCTCTTCACCTTGCCGCGCAGCTTCACCTCGGACTCGAAGTTCGTGGCGATCGACGTCAGCACCTCGTCCAGGAAGCCGCCGATCTCACCGGCTCGGACCATGTTGATCATCAATGGCGGGAACACCACCGGGTGCCGACCGAGCGCGACCGAGAACGCGACACCGGTCTCCACGTCGTTGCGCACCTGGGCGAGCACCTTCGCCAGCGGCTTGGACTCCGTCTGCTCCGTGAGGATCGCCAGTGCACGGATCAGCGACAGGCCGGAGCTGATCATCGTCGCGAGCTGCCGGGACGCGATCGCGAGGTCCTTCAGCGTGATCTTCTCGCCGATGCCGGCGATCGAGATCTCCCGGCTGAGTCCCGTGTTCCTGACCTCGTTGATCGAGAGGGCCGCCATGCCCATCTCGCGCAGTCGACCGGCGACCGCCGCCTCGTTGGCCGCGTCCACGCGGCCCTTGACGATCTTGCCCGCGCGGTCGCGGACCGCGTACTCGTAGGTCTTGGAACCCGTTGCCGTCGTCGTCGCCATCAGTGTGCCTGCATCCCGTACGCGTCGTGGCCAAGGCCGGCGGAGCCCTGCGTCTGGCCGCCGGAACGGCCCGTGAGCCGGTTGAAGTCCTCGATGTGGTGGCACTTCTCCAGACCGACCTCGTAGCTGATCGAGCCGTTCTTCACGAGCTCGGCGAGGTGCTGGTCCATCGTGTGCATGCCCTGCTGGGCGCCGGCCTGCATGGCCGAGTAGATCTGGTGGGTCTTGCCCTCTCGGATGAGGTTCCGGATCGCGGGGGTGGCGATCATGACCTCGGTCGCGACCGAACGGCCGATGCCGGTGGTCCGCTTGCACAGCGTCTGGCTGACGACGCCCTGGATCGCGCCGGCGAGCTGCGTGCGCACCTGCGCCTGCTGCGACGCGGGGAACACGTCGATCACGCGGTCGATGGTCTGCGCGGCGTCCTGGGTGTGCAGCGTCGCGAACACCAGGTGACCGGTCTCGGCCGCCGTCAGCGCCACCGAGATGGTCTCCAGGTCGCGCATCTCACCGACCAGGATGATGTCGGGGTCCTGACGCAGCACGTGCTTGAGCGCGTTCGCGAACGAGTGGGTGTCCTCCCCCACCTCGCGCTGGTTCACCAGGGCCTTCTTGTGCCGGTGCAGGAACTCGATCGGGTCCTCGACCGTCATGATGTGGTCCGCGCGGGTGCGGTTCGCGAGGTCGATGATCGACGCGAGCGTCGTCGACTTGCCGGAACCGGTCGGGCCGGTGACCAGGACCAGCCCGCGCGGCAGGCCGGCGAAGGTCGAGACGATCGGCGGGACGCCGAGCTTCTCCAGCGGCTTGATCTCGTAGGGGATCACGCGGAACGCGGCGCCGAGCGACTCGCGCTGCTGGTACAGGTTGAGCCGGAACCGGGCGAGCCCGCGAACCGAGTAGGACAGGTCGAGCTCGAGGTTCGCCTCGAACTTCTCCCGCTGCTTCTGGGTCAGCACGGCGTAGATGGTCCGGCGCAGCGCCTCGGCCTGCATCGGCTCGAAGCCCTCGAGCGGCTGCAGCGACCCGCTCAGCCGGATGGTCGGGGCGGCGCCGGAGGTGAGGTGCAGGTCGGAGGCGCCGGCCTGGACCATCGCGGTGAGGGTCGCGTCCAGGTCGAGGTCGCCCTCGCGGGCACGGTCGCCCTGACCGGCGCGCTGCGGAGCGGCCTGCCGGAGCGCGGCGCGCGTGCCGGCCGGCGCGGGGCGCTGCTCGGCGGGCGGGCTCGCCGGGGACGGGGGCGACGCTGCCGGGGCGGGCGTCGGGACGGACGGGGCGGGCACGTGCGCCGCGGGGACGCCGCCGTACGGCGGGAGCCCGGCGGGCGGGGCCGTGGGGTGGGCGTACGCGCCGACGGGCGGCATGCCCGGAGCACCGTGGGCCGCGCCCGGAGCACCGTGGGCACCGACGGGCGGCGCGCCGGGCGCGGGCGCCCCGGCGGGACCACCCGCGTAGCCGGGCGGCGGACCGGCGGGGGCACCGTAAGGGGCGAGGGCCGGGACCGGCCCGGAGCCCGCAGCGGGCGCGCTCGGGGTCGGGACCCCGGCGCCGGCGGGCACGTACGGCGGCAGCGCCCGCGCGGGCTGCTGCAGCGGGTCACCCGGGTAGGGCTCGGTCACCGTTCCACCTCTTCTGTCGCGCGCCGCGCACCCGCGGCGTCCCGTGCGTACTCATCGGTCGCACCGGTGCCGCTCTTGAGCGTCCGGGCGGTGAACCAGCCGGTCACGCGACGACCCGCAGGATCTCCTCGAGCGAGGTCTGCCCGAGGACGACCTTCTGCCAGCCGTCGTCGCGGAGGGTGATCATGCCCTGCTTGCGTGCGGTGGCGCCGATCTCGGCGGCGGAGGCTCGCGCCACGGCGAGGCGCTCGATCTCCTCGCTGACCTCCATCACCTCGTGCAGCGCGACGCGCCCGCGGTAGCCGGTGCGGGAGCACGCGACGCAGCCGACCGGCCGGAACATCTCGGGCCGCTGCTCCCCCGGCACCCACGGGAAGCGCGCGGCGACGAGCTCTTCCTCGGTCGGCACGTACGGCTCGCAGCACTTGGCGCACAGCCGGCGCGCGAGCCGCTGGGCCACGACGGCGTCGAGCGCGGAGCCGACGAGGAACGGCTCGATGCCCATCTCGACGAGTCGGGTGACCGCGGACGGCGCGTCGTTGGTGTGCAGGGTGGACAGCACGAGGTGGCCGGTGAGCGCCGCCTCGATGGCGATCTGCGCGGTCTCGTGGTCACGGATCTCACCGAGCAGCACCACGTCGGGGTCGGACCGCAGGATCGAGCGCAGCGCACCCGCGAACGTCAGCCCCGCCTTGGGGTTGACCTGCACCTGGTTGATGCCGGGGAGCCGGTACTCGACCGGGTCCTCGACCGTGATGACGTTGATCTCCGGCTTCGACACGGCGTTGAGCGTCGCGTAGAGCGTGGTCGACTTGCCGGAGCCCGTCGGACCGGTGACCAGGATCATCCCGTAGGGCTTGGTGTAGGCCTCGCGGTACGTCTCGTAGTTGTGGTCGAGGAACGCCAGGTCCCGCAGGTCGAGGCTCGCCGTGGAGTTGTCGAGGATACGCATGACGATCTTCTCGCCCCACACCGTCGGCAGCGTCGCCACGCGGAGGTCGATCTTGCGGCCGTTGTGCGTGACCGACATGCGGCCGTCCTGCGGCTTGCGGCGCTCCGCGATGTCGATGTCCGAGAGGATCTTGACGCGCGAGATCACGCCGCCCTGGATCTGCTTGGGCGAGCGCTGCATCTCGTGCAGCACGCCGTCGATCCGGTAGCGGACCCGCAGGTCGTGCTCGGTGGGCTCGATGTGGATGTCGGACGCGCGGTCCGAGATCGCCTGCGTGACCAGCAGGTTCACATATCGGACGATCGGCGCGTCGTCGTCGACGACGTCGCCCATGTTGCTGAGGTCGACCTCGGGAGCGCGGTTCTCCTCCTCGAACGCCGAGGACAGGTCGTCGATCTCCCCGTCCGCGCGGCAGTACCGGTCGATCGCCCGGCTGAGGTTCTCGAACGTCGCGACGATCGGCAGCACCGCCATGCCGGACACCGTGCGCACGTCGTCGACCGCGACGACGTTGCCGGGGTCGGCGGTCGCGAGCACGAGCGCCCCGTCCTGGAACCCGACGGGCAGCACCGTGTACCGCCGGCACAGGGCCGCGGGGACCATCGACACGGCCGACCGGTCGACCTGGTACTCGTCCAGGTCCACGAACGACATGCCGACCTGGCGCGCGAGCGCCGCCACGAGCTGACCCTCGGTGAGGATGCCGATCTCGACCAGCGTCCGACCGAGCGACTGGCCGCGGGCCATCTGCTCGTCCAGCGCCGCCATCAGCTGCGCCTCGCTGACCAGGCCCTCGTCCAGCAGGATCTCGCCGAGCTGCTTCACCCCGTGTCCCTCCGTCCGGGGCAGGCGGTGCACCTGCCCCGTTCAGCCCATCGGCAGGACCGGCCGGTGAGATGAGGGACGAGGGCAGATCGGTGCCCGGGACCGAGGTCCCGGGCCGGGTGAATCGGCCCGGGCTCCGTCGCTGGTGGGGCGGGTCAGGCGGGCGCGGACGTCCCGTCCAGCGCGGCGCCGAGCGCCGCGTCCATCGCCGCGAGCGGCCCGGGGCGGCCGGTCATCAGGCGCACCTGCTCGACGGCCTGGTGCAGCAGCATCCGCTCCCCCGGCACCGCCGCACCGCCGCGGGCCGCCCACGCGGACTGCAGCGCGGTGGGCCGCGGGTCGTACGCCACGTCGAGCAGCACCGCACCGGGCCGGAGCGGGTCGACGCCGTCCGCGAGGCCGACCGCGAGGTCGTCCGCGGCGTGCGGCGGCAGCGTCGACACGACGAGGTCGGCGCGGGTCAGCGCGTCGAGCGCGCCCGTGAGCGACCGGAGGACGGGCTCGACGCCCATCCGGTGCGCGGCCCGGGTCAGCCCGCCGGTGCGACCGAGTGAGCGGACGTGCACGACGGGCGTGGTGCAGCCGAGCTCGGCGAGCGCGGCCAGCGTGGACGCCGCCGTCGCGCCGGCACCGAGCACGACCGCGGTCGGCCGGTCCGGGAGCCCGCCGGGGCCGGCGCCCTCGCGCAGCGCCGCGACGATCCCGTTCACGTCGGTGTTGGCACCCGTGAGCACCGGCCGTCCCCCGCCGGGCTGCACCAGGAGCGTGTTCACCGCGCCCACGACGTCGGCCAGCGGCTCGACGTGGTCGAGCAGCGGGATCACGGCCTGCTTGAGCGGCATGGTGAGGCTGAGACCCGCCCACGTGCCGTCGAGCGCGGCGACGAACGCGGGCAGCTGCTCCTCGGTGACGTCGACCGCCTCGTAGGACCAGCCGTCGAGGCCGAGCGCGCGGTACGCGGCCCGGTGCAGCAGCGGGGACAGCGAGTGGGCCACCGGGTGGCCGAGGACGGCCGCCAGGCGCCCGCTCGTCGTCATCCGCCGTTCGCCTCCTGCCAGGCGCGCAGCTCGTCCCGGTTCGCCTCGTGCTCCGGGAAGGTCTCCGCGAACTTGGTCTCGCCGGTGTCGAGGTTGACGGTCACCCAGTAGAGCCACGGCCCGTCGGCCGGGTTCAGCACCGCGTCGATGGAGACCTCGCCGGGGTTCGCGATCGGCGTCGGCGGCAGGCCCGTCACCTTGTAGGTGTTGTACGGGTTGTACGGCGGCTGGGCGTCGCGGGTGTCCGCGTACGTCAGCTCCGTCCCGGACTTGCCCAGGCCGTAGGCCACGATCGCGTCGATCTGCAGCGGCATGCCGATGTCGAGGCGGTTCTGGATCGCCCGCGCCATCTTCGCCCGGTCCTCGTCCAGCTTGCCCTCGCGCTCGACGATCGACGCCTTGTTCAGCACCGTCTCCCACTGGTCCTGCGGGACGCCCTTGCTGGTGAGCAGCGACGTGGTCCGCGCGACCATCTGGGACAGCACGCTGGCGGCGCTGGAACCGGGCTCGATCTCGTAGGTGGCCGGGAACAGCCAGCCCTCGACGTTGCCGCCCGCCTCCGCGGGCAGGCCGATGGCGGCGGGGTCCGCGGCGGCGGCCTGCAGGTCCTCGACCGGGATCGTCGTGATCTCGTACAGCCGCTGGTAGATCTGCTGCGCGGTGTACCCCTCGGGGATCGTCACGCGGGACGAGACGCGCGCCTCGGGGTCGAGCAGGGCGACGACGGCGTCGCTCGCCTTCATCTCGAGCAGCAGCGTGTAGGTGCCGGGCTGGATGCCGACCGCGGCGGGGTTGGCCGCGTACGCGTCCGTGAACGCCTTGGCGGTCGCGACGACCCCGGCCTCCTCGAGCGTCGCACCGATCGCGCCGCCGGTGTCACCGGCGGCCACGGTGACCTGGACCTCGCCGCTGCCGGGGCCCGGGTAGTCCGAGACGCCGGTGTCGCTGCCGCCCCCGACTCCGGTGAACAGGCCGCCGAAGATGCTCCAGACGACGAACGCGGCACCGCCGAGCAGGGTGAGCGCGAGCACGAGCACGACGACCGTGCGGCGACGGCGGTGCTTGCGTCGCTGCACGCGCTGCTCGGCGCTGTCCCGGCGTGACCGGCGCGAGGGCGGGGGCGCCTCGTGGTTCTCCTGCTGCGGAGCCCCGAGGAAGAGGTCGCTCACTCGGTCGTCCCTTCGGTTCGTCCTGCCTGTGCCACGTCCTGCGGACCCCCCGCGCGCTCACCCGGTGCGTCCACCTGGCGGGCCGGGACGACCCGCTCGCCGGGCCGACGGCCCGAGGAACGCTCCGCGTCGAGCGCGGTCTGCAGGATCACCACCGCGGCCGCCTGGTCGACGACCGCCCGGTGACGACGCCCGGACCGGCCGGACGCGTGCAGCGCCTGATGAGCGGTGATGGTGCTCATCCGCTCGTCGACCAGCCGCACCCCGACGGGTGCGACGGCCTGCGCCAGCGCACCAGCGTACGCGCGTGCGGCCTGCGCCGCAGCGCCCTCGTCGCCGGACAGGTGCCGTGGAAGTCCCACGTACACCACCGCGGCGTCCCGCTCGGCGACCTCGGCGACGATGTCGGCCAGGTCCCCGGGCAGGTCACCGGCGTCGACGGGGTCGGTGTCGCGGGCGAGCGTGGCCACCGGTGTGGCCACGAGTCCGTCCGGGTCGCTGGCCGCGAGTCCGACGCGCACCGATCCCACGTCGACCGCGAGGCGTGCCCCGCGGACGACGGGTTCGGCTGCCCGGGTGCGGGGCTTGGCGCCCGGCCTCAGGCGCCCGCTCCGACCGTGTCGCGGATGCCGGCCAGCGCCTCCGGCAGGCGCGCCGCGTCGGTGCCGCCGCCCTGGGCGAGGTCGTCCTTGCCGCCGCCACCGCCGCCGAGGACGGTCGACGCCGCCTTGACGAGCGCACCGGCGCGGACTCCCCGCTCCCGTGCCGCCGCGTTGGTCGCGACCACCACGACGGGCCGGCCCTTGGCCACGCCGCCGACCGCGACGACCGCGGGCGCGGACTCGCCCAGGCGCGACCGGACGTCCAGCACGAGCGTGCGCAGGTCGTCCGCCGCGACCTCGCCGGCGTCGTGCGTGACGACCCGGGTGCCGCCGACGTCCTGCGCGCCCGCGGCGAGCGAGCCGGCCGCGGCCAGCACCTGGGCGGCGCGCAGCGCGGCGAGCTCCTTCTCGGACTCCTTCAGCCGGCTGACCAGGGACGACACCCGGTCGGACAGCTCGTCCGGGCGGGCGCCGAGCAGGCCGGACAGCTGGCCGACCAGCGCGTGCTCCTTGGCGTGGAACCCGTACGCGCCGTCGCCCACCAGCGCGTCGACCCGGCGGACGCCGGAGCCGATCGAGGACTCGCCGAGCAGCGTGACCAGGCCGAGCTCGCCGGAACGGCGCACGTGGGTACCACCGCACAGCTCGCGGGACCAGTCTCCGCCGATGGACACGACGCGGACCTGGTCGCCGTACTTCTCGCCGAAGAGCGCCATCGCGCCGAGCGCGCGGGCCTCGGCGATCGGCATGGTCTGGTCGGTGACGTCGAGGTTCTCCTGCAGGCGGGTGTTGACCCGCTCCTCGACCTCGGACAGCACGCCCGCGGGGACGGCCTGGCCGGACCGGAAGTCGAACCGGACGCGGCTGGGCGCGTTCTCGGACCCGGCCTGGGTCGCGGAGTCGCCCAGCGCCTCCTGGACGGCCTTGTGCACCATGTGCGTCGCGGTGTGCGCGCGGCTGATCGCGAGGCGGCGCGCGGTGTCGATCGTCGCGACGCCGGGCTCGTCGAGCGTGACCGTGCCCTCGACGAGGCGGCCGCGGTGCACCGGCAGGCCCTTGACGGGCGCCTGCACGTCGTCGACCTCGACGGTCGCGCCGCCGTCCAGCACGATCGTGCCGTGGTCGGCCAGCTGGCCACCCATCTCGGCGTAGAACGGCGTGACGTCCAGGACGATCTCGACGTCGGCGGGCGCGGTCGCGGCGGGCGCGGGCACGCCGTCGACCAGCAGGCCCACGACGCGGGACCGCGACGCGGACTGCTGGTAGCCGACGAACTCCACCGGCCTCGCGCCGGACCCGCTGAGCGTCGCGTGCAGGTCCTGGTAGGCGGCGGTGTCCGCGCGGCCCGCGCGCTTGGCCAGCGCGTCGGCCCGGGCGCGGTCGCGCTGCGCCTGCATCAGGGTGCGGAACGCCTTCTCGTCCACGGAGACGCCCTGCTCGGCCGCCATCTCGAGCGTGAGGTCGATCGGGAACCCGTAGGTGTCGTGCAGCTGGAACGCCTTGTCGCCGGTGAGCAGCGGCTTCGTGCCCGCGCCCGCCTGCTTCGCCTCGTTCACGGCGAGGTCGAGGATCGACGTGCCCGACACCAGGGTGCGCAGGAACGCCTCCTCCTCGGCGTACGCGACGCGGGAGATGCGGTCGAAGTCGCGCTCGAGCTCGGGGTACGAGGCGGCCATCGCGTCCTTCGACACGGGCAGCAGCGTGGGCAGCGCGGGGGTCTCGACGCCGAGCAGGCGCATCGCGCGCACGGCACGGCGCAGGAGGCGGCGCAGCACGTAGCCGCGGCCCTCGTTGGACGGCGTGACGCCGTCGCCCATCAGCATGAGGCCCGAGCGCACGTGGTCCGCGACGACGCGCATCCGCACGTCGTCCTCGTGGTCCGCGCCGTACCGGCGGCCGGAGAGCTGCTGCGCGGCCTCGATGACCGGGAACACCTCGTCGATCTCGTACATGTTGTCGACGCCCTGGAGCAGGAACGCGACGCGCTCCAGGCCCATGCCGGTGTCGATGTTCTTCTGCTTGAGCTCGCCGAGGATCGGGAAGTCCTCCTTGCCGCCCCCGTCGCCGCGCTCGTACTGCATGAACACGAGGTTCCAGATCTCGATGTAGCGGTCCTCGTCCACGACGGGGCCGCCCTCGGCGCCGTACTCGGGGCCGCGGTCGACGTAGATCTCCGAGCACGGGCCGGCGGGGCCGCGCGCACCGGTGGACCAGTAGTTGTCCTTCATGCCGCGGCGCTGGATGCGCTCGTCCGGCAGGCCGGCGATCTTCTTCCACAGCGCGGCGGCCTCGTCGTCGGTCTCGTAGACCGTGACCCAGATCTTCTCGGCCGGGAACCCGTAGCCGCCCTGGTCCTGGGGGGTGGTGATCAGCTCCCACGCGTGGGTGATCGCCCCCTCCTTGAAGTAGTCGCCGAAGGAGAAGTTGCCGTTCATCTGGAAGAACGTGCCGTGCCGGGTGGTCTTGCCGACCTCCTCGATGTCGAGGGTGCGCACGCACTTCTGCACGCTGGTGGCGCGCGGCCACGGCGCGGTCTGCTCGCCGAGCATGTACGGGATGAACGGCACCATGCCGGCGATCACGAACAGCGTGGAGGGGTCGGGCGAGATCAGCGGGGCCGAGGGCACCACGGCGTGGCCGCGGGCCTCGAAGAAGTCGAGCCAACGCTGGCGGATCTCGGCGGTGCGCATGGTGTCCTCGTCATCTCGCGGGCGGGGTGGCGTCCCGCCGTCCTCGTGCTCAGCGTCGCACCGGGCGGGGGTGTTCCCGCGGGGGCGACCGGGTGCAGCCTAGGGCGCTGCGGGCCCGGGGTCAGGCACCCGGGCCGGGGTGGGTGGTCAGAAGGAGTACGGCAGGTCGCCGTCCTGGTCGTCGGGGTCGTCGGTCGGCTCGTCCGCCCAGCCGCGCCGGGACCGGGCGGCGCGGGCGGCCACGCGGGCCTCCGGGTCGTGCTGCCAGGCGGGCGGGGTGGATCCGGACGGGTCGTCGTGCAGCCCGTCGCGCTCCGCCCGCCGCGCCGCACGCTCGGCGCGGATCGCGTCCACGTCGACGTCGCCGACGAGGTCGTGGCGCAGCTGCTGCTCGCGCTCCGCCATCCCGTCACGGAACGCGCGCCGGGCGTCCGAGAACGACCGGACGGCGCCCGCGGTGGTGGCGCCCGCGCGGAACGCGGTGCGCACGGCCCGAGCGGCGGTCGTGGCGGTGGTGGCCGCGCCCGTGGCGGGGCCGCCGGCGTGGGCGCCGTGGGCGGCCGGCGCGCCGGTCACCCCGTCGAGCAGCCCGAGCCGCTTGGCACCGGCGACCGCGGCAGCGGCGCCGACGGCGACCCAGAGCAGGCGGCTCATCGCCCGGACCTCCCCCGGCCCGTGAGGCCGGACAGCGCGCGGCGCACGCCGTAGGAGAACGCGGCGACCTTGATCATCGGGCCCCCGACCGTCGCCGCGAACAGGGACGTCAACGCGGAGGCGTTCTGCGTGATCTGCGCGGCGGAGGTCGTGATCGCGTCGACCCGCTCGAGCTGGGTGTTCGTCGAGGAGACGGTGGTCGCGGCCTCGTCGAGGATCGGCACGGTGTGCTCGGTGATCTCGCGGACCGAGGTGCGCGTCTCGTCCAGCACCCGCCCGAGCTTCACCAGCGGCACGGCGAGCGCGCCGACCAGCAGCACGAAGGCGATGGCCGCGATCAGCCCCGCGATGTCTCCCAGCATGGTCAGCCCTTCAGCTCGTGCCGGTGGTGCCCGGCGCTCCCGCGAAACCCTACCCGGCACGGCCGGGTCGACCGTGCCGTCCTGCACGTGGCCCCGGAACGCCGCGACGCCCCGGCACCGGCCCTGACGGGCGGCACGGGGGCGTCGCGGGTGGACCGGGTGCGGTCAGCGGGCGTAGTACTCCACGACCAGCTGGACCTCGCACGTGATCGGGACCTCGGCGCGCTTCGGGCGGCGGACGAGGACGGCGCTCAGCTTCTCGAGCTGGACGTCGAGGTAGCCCGGCAGGGCCGGCAGCACGTCGCGGTGGGCACCGGCGGCGGCGACCTGGAACGGCACCGTGGTCTGGCTCTTGGGCTTGATCTGCAGGGTCTGGCCCTCCTTCACGCGGAAGGACGGACGGTCCACGATCTTGCCGTCGACCAGCACGTGACGGTGCACGACCGTCTGGCGCGCCTGGAGGATGGTGCGGGCGAAGCCGGCACGCAGCACCAGGGCGTCGAGGCGGGTCTCGAGGTCCTCGACGAGGGCCTCACCGGTCAGGCCCGGGGCCTTGCGGGCGTCCTCGTACGCACGGGCGAGCTGCTTCTCCCGGAGCGCGTACTGGGCGCGCAGCCGCTGCTTCTCGCGCAGACGCACCGCGTAGTCCGACTCGGTGCGACGGCGGGCGCGGCCGTGCTCACCGGGCGGGTAGGGGCGCTTCTCGAAGTGCTTGACGGCCTTGGGCGTCAGCGCGAGGCCGAGGGCGCGCGAGAGGCGCACCTGGCGACGCGCACGGGTCACGTTGCTCATGAGGATCTTCCTGTCGTTCGTACGGCACACCCGGTCCCGGCGACTCCGGGGCGGGCGCGGGGCCGACCTTGGTGCGTCGGAGGCTGCGAGACCAGCTCGTGGGCCCCCGGGACGCGGCTAAGACCCCAGGCGGCCGTCCGGCACACGGCGCGGACGACCTGTCGACTCTACCGGGACCGGGTCGGATCACCTAACCGGTGGCGGCGCGCGGCTACGGCGCGTCCGGTCGCGGCGGCGGTGCCTGGTCCAGGACCGACCGGATCCGGCCCAGCCGCTCGCCGACCTGGCGCTCGTAGCCGTTGTCGGTCGGCGTGTAGTAGCGGCTGCCGACCAAGTCGTCCGGCAGGTACTGCTGCGCGGCGATCCCGTGCGGGTGGTCGTGCGCGTACAGGTAGCCCTTGCCGTGGCCGAGGGCCTTCGCGCCCGCGTAGTGCGCGTCCCGGAGGTGGCCGGGCACGGCGCCGATCCGACCCGCGGACACGTCGGCCAGCGCGGCGTTGATGCCGTTGTACGCCGCGTTGGACTTCGGCGCCGTCGCGAGGTGCACCACCGCCTCCGCGAGGATGATCCGGGCCTCGGGCATGCCGATCAGCGCGACGGCCTGCGCGGCGGCGACCGCGGTCTGCAGCGCCGAGGGGTCCGCCATGCCGACGTCCTCCGCGGCGGAGATGACGATGCGGCGGGCGATGAACCGCGGGTCCTCCCCCGCCGCGATCATCCGCGCCAGGTAGTGCAGGGACGCGTCGACGTCGGACCCGCGCACCGACTTGATGAACGCACTGATCACGTCGTAGTGCTGGTCGCCGTCCCGGTCGTACCGCACGGCCGCGACGTCGATCGCCCGCTCGGTGGTCGCGAGGTCGACCTCGGCCGGCTGGTCCGGGTCCGGCGGCTCGGCGTCCGGGTCGGCCAGCCGCTCCGACCGGGCCGCCAGCGCGGACCCCGCCGCCGCCTCGAGGATGGTCAGCGCCTTGCGCGCGTCGCCGCCGGCCAGGCGCAGCAGGTGGTCCTCGGCGTCCTCGGTGAGCCGGACCGCACCGCCGAGGCCGCGCTCGTCCTCGACGGCCCGGCGGATCAGCGCGCGCACGTCCTCGGTGTCGAGCGACCGCAGGGTCAGCAGCAGCGACCGGGACAGCAGCGGGGAGTTGACCGAGAAGCTCGGGTTCTCGGTCGTCGCCGCGACCAGCGTGACCCAGCGGTTCTCGACGCTCGGCAGCAGCGCGTCCTGCTGGGCCTTGGTGAACCGGTGCACCTCGTCGATGAACAGCACCGTCTCCGAGCCGTCCGCCGCGAGCCGCCGGCGCGCGTCCTCGACGACCTGGCGGACGTCCTTGACCCCGGCGGTCACGGCCGACAGCTCCACGAACCGGCGGCCGGACGTCGTCGCCACGAGGTACGCCAGGGTCGTCTTGCCCGTCCCCGGCGGCCCCCACAGCACCACCGACGAGGGCGCGGCCCGGCGCGTCGTCTCGTCGCCGGGCTCGACCAGGCGCCGCAACGGCGAACCCGGGACGAGCAGGTGGGCCTGGCCGGCGACCTCCGCCAGGCTGCGCGGGCGCATGCGCACCGCCAGCGGTGCGCCCGCCGACAGCGCGGGGGTCCCCTGCGCCGTCGAGGTCACCGCGTCGAACAGATCCATGCCCGCGAGCCTACGCACGCCGTCCCACACGGCGCGCACCGCAGGTGCCGGCGGGGTGCGCCGGACCGTCCCGGCCTGAGATGCTGACCGGCGTGCTCGACAGACTCGGCCTGACGGTCGCCCGCCACCCCCGCCTGACGGTCCTCACCTGGGCGGTCGTCGCGGGCGCGTGCCTGTTCCTCGCGCTCGTCGGCGTCGGCGGCCAGAACCTGTTCGACCGGCTCACCACCGGCGAGCCCACCGTGCCCGGCTCCGACAGCGCCCGCGCCGGCGAGCTGCTGTCGGAGACGAGCACCGCGGGTGCGTCGCTGAGCCTGGTCGTGCAGGGCGTCGACCCGGCGACCGAGGGCCTCGCGGACGCCCTCGCGCCCGCGCGCGACGACGTCGCGGGGGTCGAGGGCGTGGTGTCCGTCATCGACCCGTTCGTGCTGCCCGACGGCCCCGCGAACCCCGCCGCCGCGCCGCTGCTCGCGCAGGACGGCGACGGCTTCCTCATGGTCGCCGAGCTCGACCCCGCGCTGTCCGCGGACGACCGGGCCGTCGCGCTGGCGGACGTCGAGCGGCACCTCGCCGCCGTGCCGGGCGCGCTGGACGGCGTCGCGCCCGGGGCGACCGGGCTGGTCGGGGGCGGGTCGCTCATCGTCTCGGCGATCACCGACCAGGTGAAGCAGGACCTCACCACCGGCGAGGCGATCGCGCTGCCGGTCGCGTTGCTCATCATGGTGCTGGTGTTCGGCGGGTTCCTCGCCGCGGCGATGCCGATGGTGGGGGCGCTGGCCTCGATCGCCGGCGGGCTGGGTGCCCTGGTCGCGCTGTCGCACGTGATGGACGACCTCGAGTCGTCGGTGGTGAACGTCGTCACCGTGCTCGGGCTCGGGCTGTCGATCGACTACGGCCTGCTGATCGTGTCGCGGTTCCGCGAGGAGCTGGGCCGTGCCCTCGGCGACGACGCCGGGGCGGGCGCGCGCCGTCGTCGCGGCGACGGGGCCGTGCTGACCGCGCTGCTGGCCACGATGCGCACCGCCGGGCGGACCGTGGCGTTCTCCGCCCTGACGGTCGCCATCTCGATCGCCGGGCTGCTCGTGTTCCGGCAGGACATCCTCCGGGCGTTCGGGGCCGGTGCCGTCGCCGTGATCGTGTTCGCCGTCGCGACCGCGCTGACCCTGGTCCCCGCGCTGCTCGTGCTGACCGGCCGCCGGCTCGCCCGACCCGGCCTGCTGTCCCGCGTGCCCGTGCTGCGCGGCCTGCTCGCCCGGACCGCGGACGTGCAGGCCGACGAGGGCGTGTTCTCCCGGCTCGCGACCCGCGTGCAGCGCCGACCGTGGTGGGTGATGGGGGGCACCCTCGCGGTGCTCCTGGTCCTCGCGACGCCGCTGCTGCACCTCGAGCTGCGCAACTCCACGACCGAGCTGCTTCCCCTCTCCAGCCCGCAGCGGGAGTTCGTCGCCGTGCTCGCCGAGCAGTACCCGGCGTCGTCGTCGCCGTCGGTCACGGTGGTGGCGCGCGCGGACGCTGCCGAGGCGGCGGCGGTGGTCCCGCAGATCGAGGCGCTGCCCGGGGTCGCCTCCGTCGACCCCCCGGCGACCCGGGACTCGGTGGTCGTGATCGGCGTGCGCCCCGAGGGCACCGACCCGGGCGGCGCGACCGCCCAGGAGGTCGTGCACGGGCTGCGCGACCTGGACCTGCCGTTCGACGCCTACGTCGGCGGTCAGGCGGCCAACCAGATCGACTTCACCGACGCGCTGCTCGACCGCGCACCCTGGGCGCTGGGGATCGTCGCGGTGGCGACCCTCGTGCTGCTGTTCCTCATGACCGGGTCGGTCCTGGTGCCGGTCAAGGCGCTGCTGACGAACGCCGTCTCGCTGTGCGCGTCGCTGGGCGTGCTGGTCTGGGTGTTCCAGGACGGGCACCTGTCCGGCCTGCTCGGGTTCGAGCCCACCGGCGGGATCGAGACGTACGTGATCGCGCTCGTGATCGCCTTCGCGTTCGGCCTGGCGATGGACTACGAGGTGTTCCTGCTGTCCCGGATCAAGGAGCTGCACGACGCGGGCGTCCCGAACGACGAGGCGGTCCGGCTCGGGCTGCAGCGGTCGGGCCGGGTCATCACGTCGGCCGCGGCGATCATCGTCGCGGTGTTCGCGGGCTTCGTCGCCGGCGAGCTGCTGGTGATCAAGGAGGTCGGGTTCTCGCTCGCGGTCGCCGTGCTGGTCGACGCGACGCTGGTCCGGCTCCTGCTCGTGCCCGCCACGATGACGGTGCTGCAGGAGGCGAACTGGTGGGCACCCGGCCCGCTGAAGCGCCTGCACGCGCGTCTGGCGATCACGCACTGACCCGTCGGGGCCGCCTGCACGGGCCCGCCCCGCAGGGGGCGCCCGCACGACGTCAGGGGCGGCGCAGCGTCGTGAGGCGGTGCACCGTCGCGAAGCCGAGCCGGTGGTAGATCCGCCGCGCGCCGTCGTTGTCGTCCCACATCCCCAGCGACACCCAGTCCAGCCCGTCGCGGAGCAGCCCGCGGGTCGCCGCCGCGGTGAGCCCCGCCCCGAGGCCGCGCCCGCGCTCGGCGGGCAGCACGCCGAGCCCGTGCAGGTGCGCCGAGCCGCGACCGCCCGGCCGGCCGGCCCGCGGGCCGGCGCCGATCACGCCGCCGAGACCGCCGCGGCCGTCCTCGACGCCCCACCAGCGCTCCCCCGCACCGGCGGGGTCGGCGTCGGTCGTCGGGTTGGCCGCCGCGAGGCACGCGCGGATCGCGTCGCCCTCGGCCGCGGGGTCGAGCTCGCGGACCACGCGCTCGGCGTCGACCGGCGCAGGCGCGGCGCCGGCGACCATCCACTCCCAGCCGGTGCGCGCGGGCCGCAGCCCGAGCCGGCCGAGGTCGTCCGGCGTCAGGTGCGGCATCGCCGCGGTCTCCACCCACGCGAACCGGTGCGCGGGCGACCCGGCGGCGGAGGCGCGCCAGGCGTGCTCGGCGACCAGGACGGCGGCCGCGCGGGGCTCGCCCGACGCGAGCAGCATGGTCGCCGGCCCGCCGTCGTCGCGGCCTCCCGACGTGGGCTGCACCGCCCGCTGCACGAGCAGCATCGCTCCCCCCGCGGTCCGGACCTCCGCCGGGCGCCACCAGGTGCGCTCGTCCAGCAGGAACGGGTCGTCCGCCCACCGCGCGGGGAGCGCGGGGTCGGACGACCCGTCCGGGGTGGTCGCCGCGTCGGCGACCCGCGTCACTGCCGCGCGGGGGCCGCCGCGTCCGCGACGGGGGTCTCGGCCTTCGGCGCGACCGGGGCCTTCTCCTGGGCGTCGACGCCGGCCTCGCGGCGCTGCTGGGCGGTGATCGGCGCCGGGGCACCGGTCAGCGGGTCGTAGCCGCCGCCGGACTTCGGGAACGCGATCACGTCGCGGATCGACTCCGAGCCGGTGAGCAGCGCGACCACGCGGTCCCAGCCGAACGCGATCCCGCCGTGCGGCGGCGCGCCGAACTGGAACGCGTCGAGCAGCCAGCCGAACTTCTCCTGGGCCTCCTGCTCGCCGATGCCCATGATCGCGAACACGCGCTCCTGGACGTCGCGGCGGTGGATACGGATCGAGCCGCCGCCGATCTCGTTGCCGTTGCAGACGATGTCGTACGCGTAGGCCAGCGCCTCGCCCGGGCTCTCCTCGAACCGGTCGATCCACTCCGGCGTCGGCGACGTGAAGGCGTGGTGCACGGCGGTCCAGGCGCCCTCGCCGACGGCGACGTCGTCGTCCTCGCCCGTGGGCTTGAACAGCGGCGCGTCGACGACCCACACGAACGCCCACTGCGACTCGTCGATCAGCCCGCCGCGGCGACCGATCTCGAGGCGCGCGGCACCGAGCAGCGCCCGGGCCTCGGACGCCTTGCCGGCGGCGAAGAACACCGCGTCGCCCGGCTGCGCGCCGACGGCGGCGACCAGGCCCTCGCGCTCGGCCTCGGAGATGTTCTTCGCGACCGGGCCGGCGAGCGTGCCGTCCTCGGCGACCGTGACGTACGCCAGGCCCTTGGCGCCGCGCTGCTTGGCCCACTCCTGCCAGGCGTCGAACCCGCGCCGCGGCGTCGAGGCGCCGCCGGGCTGGACGACCGCACCGACGTACGGAGCCTGGAAGACGCGGAACGGGGTGTCCGCGAAGAACGAGGTCAGCTCGACCAGCTCGAGGCCGAACCGCAGGTCGGGCTTGTCGGAGCCGAACCGCGCCATCGCGTCGGCGTACGTCATCCGCGGCACCGGGGTCGGCACGGTGTAGCCGATCAGGTCCCACAGCGCCACGAGGATCTGCTCGCCGAGCGCGATCACGTCGTCCTGGTCGACGAACGACATCTCGACGTCCAGCTGCGTGAACTCCGGCTGCCGGTCGGCCCGGAAGTCCTCGTCGCGGTAGCAGCGGGCGAGCTGGTAGTAGCGCTCCATGCCGCCGACCATGAGCAGCTGCTTGAACAGCTGCGGAGACTGCGGCAGCGCGTACCAGGAGCCCGGCGCCAGGCGCGCGGGGACGACGAAGTCGCGGGCGCCCTCGGGGGTGGAGCGGGTCAGCGTCGGGGTCTCGACCTCGACGAAGTCCTGCGCGTCCAGCACGCGGCGCGCGGCCTGGTTGGCCTTGGACCGCAGGCGCATCGCCTTCGCGGGCTCCGGCCGGCGCAGGTCGAGGTACCGGTGGCGCAGGCGCGCCTCCTCGCCCACGGGCTCGTCGAGCGACGACGACACCTGGAACGGCAGCGGCGCGGACTCGTTGAGCACGACGACCTGCTGCGCCACGACCTCGACCTCGCCGGTCGCGAGGTGGCTGTTCTCGTTGCCGTCCGGGCGGCGGCCGACCTCGCCGGTGACCTGCAGGACGTACTCGGCGCGCAGGCCGTGGGCGACGGCCTCGTCGCGGATGACGACCTGGGCGATGCCCGAGGCGTCGCGCAGGTCGACGAAGGCCACCCCACCGTGATCGCGCCGGCGATCCACCCACCCGGTCAGGGTGACGGTGGTGCCGATGTGCTCGGCCCGCAGCGAGCCGGCGGTGTGGGTGCGCAGCACGACAAGTCCTCTCAGGTGGTGGGGCGCTGCTCGGAGCAGCCCGGCGAGTCTACTGCCGACCCGGCCGTCGCCGCCGCCGTCAGAACAGCGCCGGCTGCACGACACCGGCCCGCACCGCACCGGTCACCGCACCGGGGAGCAGGCTCGCGGGCACCTCCGCGGCCTGCCGGGGCCGGAACCGCCACGGCGCGGGCGTGGCGACCCCCGCGGTGCCCCCGACCACCGGGTCCGTCGTCGGGACCTCGGGCAGGTCCAGGCCGTGCCGGCGGCGCAGCGGGCGCACCCGGTCGGACAGCCACCGCCGGTACTCCTCGGGCACGTAGGCGCCGTCCCCGTACAGCCGCCGGTACTTCGCGACGAGCGCGGGCCGGTGCTCGGCCAGCCACCGGAGCATGAGCGGGCGCACCGGGCCGCGCAGGTGCAGCGGGATCACCGAGACGCCCGACGCGCCCGCCTCGGCGAGGTCGTGGAACAGCCCGTCGAGGTGGTCGGTCGAGTCGGTGAGCCACGGCATCACCGGCGCGACCATCACCGTGCAGGGCAGCCCGGCGTCCCGGACCGCGCGGATCAGCGCGAGACGCGCCCGCGGCGTCGGCGTGCCGGGCTCCATCGCCTGCTGCAGCTCCTCGTCCCCGATCGCGAGCGACACGGCCACGCTCACCCCGACCTCACCGGCCGCCTCGACCAGCAGCGGCAGGTCGCGGCGCAGGAGCGTGCCCTTCGTCAGCAGGGACAGCGGCGTGCCGGAGTGCGCCAGCGCGCCGATGATCCCGGGCATCAGGGCGTACCGGCCCTCCGCGCGCTGGTACGGGTCGGTGTTGGTGCCGAGCGCGACGTGCTCGTGCGCCCAGGACCGGCGCCGCAGCTCGGCGGCGAGCACCTCGGCGACGTTGGTCTTCACGACGATCTGCGTCTGGAAGTCCTCGTCCGGTCCCAGGCCGAGGTACTCGTGCGTCGGGCGGGCGAAGCAGTAGGTGCAGGCGTGCAGGCAGCCGCGCATCGGGTTGACCGTCCACCGGAACGGCATCGCCGACGCCTCGGGCACCTTGTTCAGGGCCGACTTCGCGTGCACCTCGTGGAACGTCACGCCCGCGAACTCCGGCGTCCGGACCGAGCGCTGCAGGCCCGCGAGCGCCAGCCCGGGCAGCGCGCCGTCGGGCTGCCCCGTCGTCTTCTGCCCGTCCCACCGCATGGCTCGATTCGAACACGTGTTCGACCTCGGCGCAAGCACCGCGGTGCTCAGCATGCTGGGCTTCCGGTTGCCGGGTCCGGCACGGGGGCCGACCGTGGAGCCATGACCTCCGCGAACCCGGCCCGGCCCACCCGCTCCCCCGACCCGCGGACCGCCGCGCGCCGCGACGTGCCGACCGACCCGGACGCGGGCGCGCGCCGCGGCCGGCGCAGCTGGCTCGTGCTGGCGGGCCTGCTGCTGCTCAACGTCCTGGTCGCCGCCGGCGGCGGGATCGCGTCGACCTCGGGGGTCGACGGCTGGTACGCGGACGCCGCGAAGCCCGCGTGGACCCCGCCGAACTGGGTGTTCGGGCCCGCGTGGACGGTGCTGTACACGCTGATGGCGGTGGCGGCGTGGCTGCTGTGGCGGCGGCACGGGGCACGGGTGGCACGCACGGCCCTGGTGCTCTACGTCGTGCAGCTGGCGCTGAACGCCGCCTGGACCCCGGTGTTCTTCGGCGCGGAGCAGCTGGGGCTGGGCCTGGCGATCATCCTCGCGCTCGAGCTGGCGCTGGTCGCCACGATCGTCGCGTTCCACCGCCTGACCCCGTGGATCGCCTGGCTGCTCGGGCCCTACCTGGCGTGGGTGCTGTTCGCGACGACGCTGAACGCCGGGGTCGCCGCGCTGGCGTGAGCGCGGCGACCCCGTGGGCGCACGGGGGTCACTCCCCGGCCGGCACGACCCGCGGCCAGAGGTCCTCGGCGGGCGGCGCCCACGTCGCGGCGTCGGCGTCGACCTGCTCGCCGGAGCGGATGTCCTTCACCTGGTCAGCGGCGCCGTCCTCGGCGGCCGGGAACCAGACGAACGGGATCCCCCGCCGGTCGGCGTGCTTGATCTGCTTGCCGAACTTGGCGGCGGTCGGTGCGACCTCCACCGGCACCCCGCGCGCCCGCAGGGCGACGGCCACGGCGTCGGACGCCGGCCGGGTCGCCTCGTCGGTCACCGCGACCAGGACCGCCGCGGGCACCCCGCGGGTCGCCCGCACGAGCCCCGCGGTCAGCAGGCGCGAGACCAGCCGGGACACGCCGATGGAGAGCCCGACGCCGGGGTAGGTCTGCTTGCCGTCCGAGGCGAGGGTGTCGTACCGCCCGCCCGAGCAGATCGACCCGAGCTGCTCGTGGCCGACCAGCACCGTCTCGTAGACCGACCCGGTGTAGTAGTCCAGGCCGCGGGCGATCTTGAGGTCCGCCACGACGACGCCCGGGGCGCGCACCGCCGCCGCCTCGATGAGCTGCCCCAGCTCCGCGAGCCCCTGCTCCATCAGCTCCGAGGTGACGCCGTGGGCGGCCGCCAGCTCCCGCACCCGGTCGACCACGCCGGTGTCCCCGCCGTGGATCGCCGCGAGCGCCAGGCACGCCTGGGCCTGCTCGGACGTGGCGCCGGCCTCGGCGACGAGCAGCCCGGCGACCTTCTCGGCGCCGATCTTGTCGAGCTTGTCGATGCTGCGCAGCACCGCGTCGACGTCCTCGAGCCCCAGCCCGCGGTAGAACCCCTCGGCGACGCGCCGGTTGTTCACCAGGATCCGCACGGGGGGCACGCCGATGTCCCGCAGGGCGCCGAGCGCCTCCGCCATCACCAGCGGCAGGTCGACCTCGTAGTGGTACGGCAGGTCGCCGGCGCCCACCACGTCGATGTCGGCCTGCACGAACTCGCGGAACCGGCCGTCCTGGGGCCGCTCGCCGCGCCAGACCTTCTGGATCTGGTAGCGCTGGAACGGGAACGCGAGGTGGCCGGCGTTCTCCAGCACGTACCGGGCGAACGGCACGGTGAGGTCGAAGTGCAGCCCGAGCTGGCCGGAGCGGTCGCCGTCGCCCTCCTCCTGGAGCCGGCGCAGCACGTAGACCTCCTTGGAGGTCTCGCCCTTGCGCAGGAGCTGGTCGAGCGGCTCGACCGCGCGGGTCTCGATGCCCGCGAACCCGTGCAGCTCGAAGGTGCGCCGCAGGGTGTCGAGGACGTGCTGCTCGACCACGCGGCCGTCGGGGAGCCACTCGGGGAAACCGGACAGAGGAGTCGGACGTGCCATGCGCGTCATCCTGCCAGGTACGGGTTGGTCCTCAGCTCCGCGTCCACCCGGGTGGCGGGGCCGTGGCCCGGCAGCACGTGCGTGCCGGGCGGAAGGGCGGCGACGACCTCGCGCAGCGTCGTCGCCATCGTGGCCGGGTCCCCGCCCGGCAGGTCGGTGCGCCCGACCGAGCCCGCGAACAGGACGTCCCCGGTGAACGCCACCTGCTCGTCGCCGGCGTCGAGCAGGTACAGCGTCGAGCCCTCGGTGTGGCCCGGGGCGTGCCGGGCGACCAGGCGGACCCCGCCGAGCACGAGTTCCGCGTCACGGGTGCGCGGCGCGTCGTCGTCGGCCCCGAAGGCCAGCACCTCCGGCACCGCCGGTGGTGCCGGGTCGACGCCGGCACCGACGACGGCGGCGAGCAGCCCGTCGGCCAGCGCCCGGGCCGTGGGGTCCGCGGAGCCCAGCCCGAGGCTGCCCAGCGGGTCGGCGACCCGGTACGCGTCGCGCGCGTGCAGCCGCACCGGGACGCCCGCGGCCTCCGCGACGGCACCGGCGTCCCACAGGTGGTCGGCGTGCCCGTGGGTCACCACCACCCCCGTGACCCGCAGGCCGTGCGCCGTCACGGTCCGCGCGACGTCGTCCGCCACGCCCGCCCCCGGGTCGACCACCACGCAGGTGCCGTCGTCGGCCGCGACGACGTAGCAGGTGGCCGCGAACACGGGTGAGGTCAGGGCGAGGATGCGCACCCGGGCCACGCTAGCGGCGGGGCGCCGCGCCTCTCGGGTGAGCGGCACCGCGCGGCACGCACTCAGGTCCACCCCCGGTTGCCTAGACTGTCCCGCGGGCACGGGAGCCACGCGCTCCCGTGCGCCGACGCGGGGGCCCGGCCCGGCGCCGACGACCGAGACGACGAGGAGTGTGCGTGCCGTCCAGCAAGCGCGAGCGCGAGTACGAGCGCCGCCGGTACGAGAAGTGGCAGGAGCGCCGCAGCGCGAAGCAGGCCCGGCGACGCCGGATGCAGGTCGTCGCGGGCGGCGTCGTGGGCGTGCTGGTGCTCGGCACCGCCGTGACGTCCGCCCTCCTGCTCGGCGGCAGCGACTCCCCCGCGGACGACACCACCACCACCGCACCCCCGACGGACACCGCGACGGGCGGCGAGGCGCGCACCGGCAACGGCGGCCAGCTGCCCGACGCCGCGCTCGCCGAGGGCCGCACCTGGACCGGCACCCTGACCACCAGCCAGGGCGACATCGGCATCGAGCTCGACGGCGCCGCGGCCCCGCAGGCCGTCGCCAGCTTCGTGACCCTCGCGCAGGAGGGGTACTTCGACGGCACCGACTGCCACCGGCTCGTCACCAGCGGCATCCACGTGCTCCAGTGCGGCGACCCGACGGGCACCGGCACCGGGAGCCCCGGGTACGCGTTCGGCCCGATCGAGAACGCCCCGGCGGACGACGTCTACCCCGCCGGCACCATCGCGATGGCCCGCCAGGGCGGCGACGGCGCGTCGATGGGCAGCCAGTTCTTCCTGGTCTACGAGGACTCGACGATCCCCGCGGACCAGGCAGGCGGATACACCGTGTTCGGCCGCATCACGTCGGGCCTCGACGTCGTGCAGGCAGTCGCTGACGCGGGCGTGGACGGTGGTGCCTCCGACGGCACCCCGGCGACCCCCGTCACCATCGAGGGAGTGGAGACCCAGTGACCGAGACGCCCGACGAGCAGCAGCGCTCGCACGACAGCGACGACGCCACCGGCACCGCGCCGGCCGCCGAGGCGGTCACCGGGACGGACGCGCAGGCGCCCGCCGCCGACGACGCGGCCGCGACGGTCGACGCGCCGGCCGAGGAGCCCGCAGCCGAGGAGGCCACGGGCGAGACCGCACCCGAGGCGGACACCGCACCCGAGGCCGACACGGCACCCGAGGCTGAGGCGCCCGAGGCCGAGGCCGAGGCGCCCACGCCCGAGGCGGAGGCCGCAGCGGAGCGCCCCGCGGAGCAGGACGCCCCCGCGGCGCCCGCCGCCCCCGCGCCGCGCCCCCCGCTGCCCAGCGCCATGCGCCCCCGCCCGGTGCCGCGCCCCGCCGCCCCGGGAGCCGCCGCCCCGGCGTCCGCGCCCGTGGTGCCGGTCCCGGTCCCGGACGACTCCGCCGAGGCCGCTGCGGCGACCGCGTTCGGCCGGGTCGACGAGGACGGCACCGTCTACGTCCGCGAGGCCGCCGGCGAGCGCGCCGTGGGCCAGTTCCCGGGCGCCACGCCCGAGGAGGCGCTGGCGCTGTACGTCCGCCGGTTCCTCGACCTGCAGGCCAAGGTCTCCGTGTTCGAGGCGCGCCTCCAGGCGACTGACCTCGCCGTCAAGGAGATCGACCAGACGCTCAACCGGCTCACCGAGGAGACCGCGGAGCCCGCGGCCGTCGGCGACCTGGACGCCCTGCGGGCCCGCGTCGAGGCGCTGCGCCCGGTCGCGGCCGAGCGTCGCGCCGCGGTGGAGGCCGAGCGCGCCGCGGCCCGGCAGGTCGCGCTCGCCGCGCGCGAGCAGATCGTCGAGCGCGCCGAGAAGATCGCCGCGACCGACCCCGCCCGGATGCAGTGGCGGCCCGCCGGTGAGCAGCTGCGCACCCTCCTCGACGAGTGGAAGGAGGCGCAGCGGTCCGGACCGCGCGTCGACCGCACCTCGGAGGAGGCGCTGTGGAAGCGGTTCAGCCACGCGCGGACCACGTTCGACCGGGAGCGGCGGCACTACTTCGCCGAGCTCGAGTCCCGGAACGCCGGCGCCAAGCAGGCCAAGGAGGCGATCGTCCGCGAGGCCGAGCGCCTGCAGACCAGCACCGACTGGGGCGCCACCGCGGGCGCGTACCGCGACCTGATGACGCAGTGGAAGGCCGCGGGCCGCGCGAGCCGCAACGACGACGACGCCCTGTGGGCCCGGTTCCGGGCCGCGCAGGACACGTTCTTCCACGCCCGTGACGAGCTGAACGCCGCCACGGACCGGGAGTACGCGGGCAACCTCGAGGTCAAGGAGGCGCTGCTGGTCGAGGCGGAGGCCATCGACGTGTCGAAGGGGCTCGGCCAGGCGAAGGCCGCGCTGCGCTCGATCCAGGACCGCTGGGAGGCCGCCGGCAAGGTCCCGCGCGCCGACATCCAGCGCGTCGAGGCGCGCCTGCGTGCCGTCGAGGGCAAGATCCGCGACGCCGACCAGGACGAGTGGCGCCGGACCAACCCGGAGACCCGGGCGCGCGCCGAGGGCGCCCTGGCGCAGCTGGAGAGCGCGATCGCCCAGCTCGAGGCCGACCTCGAGAAGGCCAAGGCCGGCGGTGACGCCCGCAAGGTCGCCGACGCGCAGGCCGCGCTGGACGCCCGGCGCGCGTGGCTCGAGCAGATCGAGCGCGCCGCGCAGGAGTCACGCGGCTGACACGCCGCCCGTCGTCCACAGGATGCCGGTCACCTCTCGCCCGACGGGCGGGGTGACCGGCATCCTGCGTCCGTGACCACCGCCCCGACGGCCCGACCGCCAGCCCCCCTCGCCGCCCCGCTCGTCGCCCGGGCCGACCTCGGTGACATCGCCTGGCAGGTCCTCGCGCACGACGGGCACCTCGTGCCGCTCACCGACGACGTCGGCCTGCCCGCCGGGGTCCGGGCCACCCCGGAGCTGCGCGCGGCGGCGCTCGGCCCGGCGCTGCCGACGCGCTGCGTCGTCGCCCTGGGGTCCGCCGCGTGGGTGCACCTCGGCGGACGCGCGCCCCGGGACGTGCACGCCGAGCGCGTGGTCGGACGCGGCGCAGCGGGTCGCGGCGACCCCGGCGGCGAGACGGTGCCGGGCACGACGGGCGCCGGGTCCGGCGTGCGCGACCGGGACGTCGTGCTGCTCGGCGGCGTCGCCGTGACCACGGCCCGCAGGACCGCGTCCGAGCTCCTGCTGCGCGCGCCCGCGGACGCCGCGCTCCGCCTGGTGCGCGCGCTGCTCGACGCCGGGCTGGTGGACCTGGCGGAGGTCCGTGCCGACGTGGCCGCCGCGAGCGGCCGCCGCGGGGTGGTCGCGGCGAGCCGCCTCCTCGACGTGCTCGCCCGTCGCCAAGCGCCCACGCCGACCGCCCCGCCCTCGTCACTCGAGGTCGGTCCGTCGGGCCGAGATCGGTCCGTCTGAGGGGCTACCTCGGTCAGGAGGTGCGATCTCGGCGAGGAGCGCGGAGCGGGTGACGCTGCGGGCCGGTCAGGCGTCGACGACGGGCTGCTCGGCGGCCTTGGCCCCGGTGATCCGGTAGACGTCGAACACGCCCTCGACCTTGCGCACCGCCGACAGCACGGACGCGAGGTGCGACGGCTCGGCCATCTCGAACACGAACCGTGAGATCGCGACCCGGTCGCGGGACGTCGACACCGACGCGGACAGGATGTTCACGTGGTGGTCGGACAGCACCCGCGTGACGTCCGACAGCAGCCGGCTGCGGTCGAGGGCCTCGACCTGGATCTGCACGAGGAACAGGGCCGTGCTCCCCTGGCTCCACTCGACCTCGACCATCCGCTCCGGCTGGGCCTGGAGCGAGCCGACGTTGATGCAGTCCGACCGGTGCACGCTGACACCCTGGCCGCGGGTCACGAAACCCACGATGTCGTCGCCCGGCACCGGGGTGCAGCACTTGGCGAGCTTGACCCAGATGTCGTCGACGCCCTTGACGACCACACCGGGGTCGCCGGTCCGGATGCGCCGCGTCGTCTGCCCGGGACGCGCGGTCTCGGCGATGTCCTCCTCGGCACCGGGCTCGCCGCCCATCGCGTGCACGAGACGCTGGACGACGGTCGCGGCAGACACCTGGCCCTCGCCGATCGCCGCGTACAGCGCGGATACGTCGGCGTAGCGCATCTCGTTCGCGAGCCCGATCAGCGACTCGTGGGACAGCAGGCGCTGGATCGGCAGGTTCTGCTTGCGCATCGCCTTGGCGATGGCGTCCTTGCCGTGCTCGATCGCCTCCTCGCGGCGCTCCTTGGTGAACCACTGCCGGATCTTGTTCCGCGCGCGGGGGCTGGTGACGAACCCGAGCCAGTCGCGCGACGGGCCGGCGGTCTCGGACTTCGAGGTGAACACCTCGATGACGTCGCCGTTCTCCAGCGTCGAGTCCAGCGGGACCAGGCGGCCGTTGACGCGCGCGCCCATCGTCCGGTGGCCGACCTCGGTGTGCACCGCGTAGGCGAAGTCGACCGGGGTCGCGCCGGCGGGCAGCGCCATGACGTCGCCCTTGGGCGTGAAGACGAACACCTCGCCGTCGGCGATCTCGAACCGCAGGGAGTCGAGGAACTCCGAGGGGTCGGCGGTCTCCTTCTGCCAGTCGACGAGCTGGCGCAGCCACGCCATGTCGTTGCCGTCGACGTCGGTGCCGGTCCCCGCGCCCTTGGCGTTCTCCTTGTACTTCCAGTGCGCCGCGACGCCGTACTCCGCGCGCCGGTGCATGTCGTGCGTGCGGATCTGGATCTCGACGGGCTTGCCGCCGGGACCGATCACCGTCGTGTGCAGCGACTGGTAGAGGTTGAACTTGGGCATCGCGATGTAGTCCTTGAACCGGCCGGGGACCGGGTTCCACCGCGCGTGCAGGGCGCCGAGCGCCGCGTAGCAGTCGCGCACCGTGTCGACCAGGACGCGCACGCCCACCAGGTCGTAGATGTCCGCGAAGTCGCGTCCGCGCACGATCATCTTCTGGTAGATCGAGTAGTAGTGCTTCGGCCGGCCGGTGACCGTCGCCTTGATCTTGGAGGTGCGCAGGTCGGCGCCGACCTGGTCCCGGACCACGGCCAGGTACTCCTCGCGGGCCGGGGCACGCTCGGCGACCAGGTGCACGATCTCGTCGTAGACCTTCGGGTAGAGGGTCTGGAACGAGAGGTCCTCGAGCTCCCACTTGATCGTGTTCATGCCGAGGCGGTGCGCGAGGGGCGCGTAGATCTCGAGCGTCTCGCGGGCCTTCTTCTCGGCGGACGCCGCGGGCACGAACTTCCAGGTCCGGGCGTTGTGCAGCCGGTCGGCGAGCTTGATGACGAGCACGCGGATGTCCCGGGACATCGCGACGACCATCTTGCGGACCGTCTCGGCCTGCGCGGCGTCGCCGTAGGTCACCTTGTCGAGCTTGGTGACGCCGTCGACGAGCATCGCGATCTCGGGGCCGTACTCGGTGCGCAGCTGGTCGAGGGAGTACGACGTGTCCTCGACGGTGTCGTGCAGCAGCGCCGCCGCCAGCGTCGGCGGGGTCATCCCGAGCTCGGCGAGGATCGTCGCGACCGCGACGGGGTGCGTGATGTAGGGGTCGCCGCTCTTGCGCAGCTGGCCGCGGTGGGCGAGCTCGGCGGTGGCGTAGGCGCGCTCGAGGATGCCGAGGTCGGCCTTCGGGTGGTTGGTCCGGACCGCCTGGAGCAGCGGCTCGATGACGGGCGACTGCGCGGGCCCGCGTCCCTGCCCGAAGCGGGCCAGGCGCGAGCGCACCCGGCTGGTGCTCCCCGTCGTCGGGGGCACCTCCGGCCGCGGGTCGGGCGTCGACGTCCGAACCTGGTCCGCCATGCGCGCCTCCTGCCCTGCCGGGGCGTGGCCCGGCTGTCCGACGCCGCTGCCCGGACCCACCGGGGACCCGGTCGGCCCGCCGGTCACCCCGGTGGCACGGCTGATCCGGTCGATTCTACGGCCAGACGACGCGACCGCCGACCGGGCAGGGCGTGGGCCCCGCCGGTCGGCGGTCGTGAGGGTCGACCCGGGTGGCGGTCAGCCGACCTCGAGCAGCGCGTCGACGTGCCGCCCCGCGAGCCGCGACCGACCCGGCAGGAACGTCAGGTCCATGAGGAACGACAGGCCCACGACCTCGGCACCGCACTCCTCGAGCAGCTCGATGGTCGCCGACGCCGTCCCGCCGGTGGCGAGCACGTCGTCCACGACGAGCACGCGCGCGCCCGGGAACACGGTGAACGGGTGCAGCTCGACCGCGGCCGCGCCGTACTCCAGCTCGTACTCGCGCCGCGCCGTCGGACCGGGCAGCTTGCCCGCCTTGCGCACGGGCAGGAAGCCCGCACCGAGGGCGAGGGCGACGGGTGCGGCGAGGATGAACCCGCGCGCCTCCATGCCGGCGACCAGGTCGATCGGGCCCGGCACCCGGGCGGCCATCTCCTGGACGACGGCGTCGAACGCGGGCCCGTCCGCGAGCAGCGGGGTGATGTCCTTGAACACCACGCCGGCCGTCGGGTAGTCCGGCACGTCCCGGACCAGGGTCTCGATGCGGTCGACGAGCTCCTGCCCGCTGAGGCGTGCCACGTCCTGGGTGCCGCTCATCGCCGGCCCTTCTTCCGCCGCGGCTGCGCCGCGGGTCCCTGGTGCCCGCCGGGGCGGACCTGACCGGTGAACCGCGCGACCGCGACCTCCTCCTGGGAGGCGTCGCCGTCCACGCCGCCGGCCGCGAGCCGCGCCCGGGCCGCGAGCACGCGCTCGGTGTGCGCGCGGATCGCCGGCTCGCGCTCGCGCAGGGCGACCTCGAGCGGCGTCGCCAGGTAGATCGAGGAGAACGCCCCGACGATCATGCCGACGAACAGGGCCAGCGCGATGTCGCGCAGCGTGCCCGCGCCGAGCACGAACGCCCCGATGAACAGGATCGCCGCGACCGGCAGCAGCGCCACGACCGAGGTGTTGATCGAGCGGACCAGGGTCTGGTTGACCGCGAGGTTCGCGCGCTCCTCGTAGGTGGACCGCGTCTGGTCGGTGACCCCGGCGGTGTTCTCCCGGACCTTGTCGAAGACCACGACCGTGTCGTAGATCGAGTAGCCCAGGATGGTCAGGAAGCCGATCACCGTCGCCGGCGTGACCTCCCAGCCGACCGCGGCGTACACGCCCGCGGTGATGACGAGGTCGTGGAACAGCGCGACGATCGCCGCCAGCGCCATGCGCCAGTTGCGGAAGTAGATCGTCATGACCACGGACACGAGCACGAGGAACACGACGAGGCTCAGCAGCGCCTTGTTCGAGACGTCCTTGCCCCAGGTCGGGCCGATGAACGAGCTCGCGACGTCCTCCTCGCCGACGCCGTACGCCTCCTGCAGCGCCGTGCGGACCTGGTCCACCTGCTCGCTGGTGAGCTCGGCGGTCTGGATCCGCAGCGACGAGGTGCCGACGTTGGTGACCCGCGGGACCTCCTCGGCGGAGACCTCCGCGACCGCGTCGACGGCGGGCTGCTGGTCGGTCGAGGACGCGTTGGACACCGTGAACTCGGAGCCGCCGCGGAACTCGATGCCGGGCTGGAGGCCCGGCTTGAACAGCAGGATCGCCGAGAGCACGACGAGCACGCCGGAGATGACGAACCAGCGCGTGCGCCTGCCCACGATGTCGTAGGAGCGGCGACCCGTGTAGAGGTCGTTGCCCCACTGGGCGAAGTTGACGGCCATCAGGCGTCGCTCCCCTCGGTGCGTCGAGCGTCGCCGTCACCGGTCGCGTCGGGCGGGTCGTCGGTGGTGGTGGCGTCGGGCGGTGCCGCGTCCGACGGGGTGGTGCCGGGCGCGGCACCGGCCTGGGCGGCGCGCGCGGCGGCGCGGCGCTCGGCGATGGTCCCGCCCGGGGCGGCCGGGGCGGCCGTCAGGGTCGACGTCGGCGCGTCCAGCGAGGCCGTCGCACCGGACGTGGCGGCGGTGCGGGGGCCGGTGGCCACCCGCCCGCGACCCACGTAGCGGGTGCCGCCGGTGGCGCCGAGACGCCGCGGGTCCAGGCCGGACAGCGGGTGCCCGCCGCCCCAGAACTTCGTCTTCGCGACCAGGCGCATCACGGGGTGCGTGAAGGTGAACACGATGAGCAGGTCGAGCAGCGTGGTGAGGCCGAGCGTGAACGCGAAGCCCCGGACCGACCCGACCGCGAGGAAGTACAGGACGATCGCGGCGAGGAAGTTCACCGCGTCGGACGCGAGGATCGTGCGACGCGCCCGCTCCCAGCCGCGGTCGACGGCCGCGACCAGCGTCCGGCCCTCGCGGAGCTCGTCGCGGATGCGCTCGAAGTACACGATGAACGAGTCCGCGGTGATGCCGATCGCGACGATCAACCCCGCGACGCCGGGCAGCGAGAGGCGGTACCCCTGCGTCCAGGACAGCAGGGTGATGACGCCGTAGGTGAGCAGGCCGGCGATCACGAGGGACGCGACCGTGACCAGGCCGAGCGCCCGGTACTGGAAGAACGAGTACAGGACGACCAGCAGCAGGCCGATGAGGCCGGCGATCAGGCCCTTCTCCAGCTGCTCGGAGCCGAGCGTCGCGGAGATCTGCTCCTCGCTCTGCACCTCGAAGCTCAGCGGCAGGGCGCCGAACTTCAGCTGGTTGGCGAGGGCCGCCGCGCTCTCGCGCGTGAACTGGCCGGTGATCTCGGCCTTGCCGTCCGAGATGATGACGCCGGGGCTCAGGCTCGGCGCCGAGATGACCAGGCCGTCGAGCACGATGGCGAACTGGTTCTGCGGCGACGTCAGGCCCTGGAGGCGCTCGGTCACGTCCGCGAACTCGCGGGTGCCCTGGCGGTCGAACTCCAGGTTGACGGCCCAGGTGTTGGTGGTCGCGCCGGACGGGCTCACGGACAGGCCGGAGCTGGCGTTGGCGATCCGGGCGCCCTCGACCTCGATCGGGCCGAGGACGTACTTGAGCGTGCCGCTCGGGTCGCAGGTGACCAGCGCCTCGTCGGCCGGGCCCTGCAGGCCGCCGGTGAGGTTCGCGGGGTCGGTGCAGTCGAGCTCGTCGAACCGGGCCTGGACCGCGGGGGTGATGTAGTACGCGGCGTCGCTGGCGTTGTCCGGCGCGGCCTTCGTGGGCTCGTCGGACGGGTCGGTGGCGGGGTCGGCCGCCGCGTCGGTCGGCGCCGTCGTGGCCGCCGGGTCGGCGGCGGGGTCAGCGGCGGCGTCGGTCGGCGCGGTCGTCGCCGCGGGATCGGCCGCGGGGTCGGTCGCTGCCGGGTCGGTCGCGGCAGGGTCCGTCGGCGCGGGTGCGCCGTAGGTCAGCACCGGCCGGAACTCCATCTGGGCAGAGGTCCGCACCAGGTCCAGGGTCTCCTCGCTGGGCCTGCCGGGCAGCGCGACGACGATGTTCGACCCGCCCTGGCTGGTGATCTCGGCCTCGGCGACACCCGAGGAGTCGACCCGCTGCCGGATCACCTCGATCGCCTGGGAGATCGTCTCGTTCGTGACGCGGGACTCGTCCTGCGCGACCGGCGCGAGGATCAGCTGCGTGCCGCCCTCGAGGTCGAGCGCGAGCTTCGGGGTCCACGTCGCGTCGGACCACTTGGTCCCCGCGAGCACCGCCCCGAAGACGGCGACCGTGATGACGGCGAGCGTGAGGAGCGTGCGCGCCGGGTGCCGGCGGCGGCTGGGTGGGGCCAACGGGATCGTCTTCTCTCGTGCGCGTACCGCCCGCTGTCGGCGGGCGGTACGGGTGGTGGGTCACCGGCCCCCGCTGCTGCGGGGGCCGGCACCCTCGACTACTTCTTGTCCGGCGACGCGGGACCCTCGTCGTCGCGGCCGTCCTCGCCGCGCGGGGGCTGGAGCGACGACAGGTCGTCCGGCACGTCGATCCGGCCCGGCGGGACCGCGCCCGGCTCGTCGCGCCACTCGACGTCGTCGTCGTCCGCGACGTCCGTGTCCTCGACGTCCTCGACGTCCTCGACCGGCGGCTCGACGAGGCGCGCGATCGCGGCCTTGATCCAGCGCGTCCGGCTGCCCGGGGTCGACTCGAGGACCACGACGTCACCGTCGACCTCGACGACCGTCCCGTACATCCCGGACCCCGTCATGACCTCCTGGCCGGGCTGGAGGTTGTCGCGGAAGCTGAGCTGCTTCTGCTGCGCCTTCCGCTGCCGGCTCGACAGCAGGAACATCGCCCCGAGACCGATGACGAGGATGATGAGGAAGGTGGGATCCACGAAGAACAGCTCCTGATCGCTTCAGATGACCGCCGCAGTCTATTCGCCACGGCTCCGGGGTCCTAACGTCTCGGTGCTCCCGGCGGTTCCCACCTAGCCGAACAGGGTCCCCGTGGGTGCCGGCGCCGCGAGCCCGAGGTGCGCCCACGCCTCGGGGGTCGCGACCCGCCCGCGCGGGGTCCGGCCGATGAGCCCCTCGCGCACGAGGAACGGCTCCGCGACGGTCTCGACCGTCTCCGGCTCCTCGCCGACCGCGACGGCCAGCGTGGTCAGCCCGACCGGCCCGCCGCCGAACCGCGTGCACAACGCCGTCAGCACCGCCCGGTCCAGGCGGTCCAGGCCGCGGTGGTCGACCTCGTAGACCTCGAGCGCCGCCTGGGCCGCGACCAGCGACAGGGTCCCGTCGCCGCGCACCTGCGCCCAGTCGCGCACGCGGCGCAGCAGCCGGTTCGCGATGCGCGGCGTGCCACGGGACCGCGAGGCGATCTCCCCCGCCGCCTCCACGGCGAGCGGCACCCCGAGCAGGCCCGCCGACCGCAGCAGCACGCGCTCGAGCTCGTCGTCCGCGTAGAAGTCCAGGTGGCCGGTGAACCCGAACCGGTCGCGCAACGGCGCGGGCAGCAGCCCCGCCCGCGTCGTCGCGCCGACGACCGTGAACGGCGGCAGCGACAGCGGGATCGCGCTCGCGCCCGCGCCCTTGCCGACGACGACGTCGACCCGGAAGTCCTCCATCGCCACGTACAGCAGCTCCTCGGCAGGCCGCGCCAGCCGGTGGATCTCGTCGAGGAACAGCACCTCGCCCTCCTCCAGGGAGGACAGCACCGCGGCGAGGTCCCCGGCGTGCTGGATCGCGGGGCCGCTGGTGATCCGCAGGGAGGCGCCGAGCTCGGCGGCGATGATCATCGCAAGTGTCGTCTTGCCGAGCCCGGGCGGGCCGGACAGCAGCACGTGGTCCGGCGCGCGGCCGCGGCCGATCGCGGCCTCCAGCACCAGCGACAGCTGGTCCCGGACGACCTTCTGGCCCACGAACTCGTCGAGGTGGCGGGGCCGCAAGGCCGCCTCGGCCGCGCGCTCCAGCTCGTCGGCGCCCGGTCGCACGACCGACTCGGGCCCGAGGTCGACGCCGAGGTCCACGTCGTCCGGGAGCCCGCGCGCGTCAGCCACGGCCGCCGCCCAGGGTCCGCAGCGCCGCCCGCAGCACGCCGGCGACCTCGTCCTCCCCCACGGGCTCGGTGCTGCCGTCGAGCACCGACGCGACGGCGTCCTGCGCGGCCTTCGCGTTCCAGCCGAGCCCGACCAGCGCCTCGACCACCTGCTCGCGGCGGTCGAGCGGCCCGGCGGGCGTCGCGGGACGGCCGTCGACCGCGACCGCCGCCGGGGCACCGAGCCGGTCGGCGAGCTCCAGCACGATGCGCTGGGCGCCCTTCTGGCCGATGCCGGGCACCCGCTTCAGCGCCGCGAGGTCCTCCGCGGCGACGGCGCGCCGCAGGCCGTCCGGGGTGTGCACGGCGAGCATCGCCAGCGCGAGCCGGGGGCCGACGCCGCTGACGGACTGCAGCACCTCGAACACCTCGCGCTCGTCGTCGTCCGGGAAGCCGAACAGCGTCAGCGAGTCCTCCCGCACCACCAGCGCGGTGTGCAGCGTGGCCGTCTGGCCGACCCGCAGCCCCGCCAGGGTCGCCGGGGTGGCCTGCACGAGCATGCCCACCCCGTTGACCTCCACCACGGCGGCGTCCAGCCGCACGGCCTGCACCGTCCCGTGCACCGAGGCGATCACACCGGCTCCTTCCCGTCGGACGTCGCGAGCAGTCTGCCACGGGTGCGAACACCTGTACGAACGACACGCGTGCGCCCGGTCCGGCCGGGACGCCTCAGGCGCGCACCCGGCGGGCCGCCTGCTCGGCCTGCGCCCACGCGGCCTGCGCGGCGGTCATCGACCCGGGGGCGCGCTGCGGGGCACCGACCGCACCGGCCGGTCGCCACAGGTGGCAGATCGCCAGGGCCAGCGCGTCGGCGGCGTCCGCCGGCTTCGGCAGCTCGTCCAGCGACAGCAGGCGCTGGACCATCGTCTGCACCTGCGGCTTGTCCGCGCGCCCGTTGCCGGTGACCGCGGCCTTGACCTCCGACGGCGTGTGCATCGCCACGGGGATCTTCCGGCGGGCCGCGGCGAGCATCGCGATCCCCGCGACCTGCGCCGTGCCCATCACGGTCCGGACGTTGTTCTGGGCGAACACCCGCTCCACGGCGAGGGCGTCCGGGGCGTGCTCCTCGAGCCACTCGTCGATGTGCGCGGCGATCAGCAGCAGCCGCTGGTCGATGTCCGCGGTCGGCGCGCTCTGCGCCACGCCCACGGCGACCATCCGCACCCGCCGCCCGGGGAGCCCGTCGACCACCCCCAGCCCGCACCGGGTCAGCCCAGGGTCCACACCGAGTACGCGCACCGGCCCAGTCTCCCAGCCCGACCCGACCCGGGGTGGATCCACCCGGCCGGACACGCCGGTGCGTGTCGCCCGTCTCGTTCCACGCACCCCCGGGATGGATCCACCCCGGGGTGCGGGCCAACCGGGTGGATCCACCCCCGGGGGGGCGGGCCGACCGGGTGGATCCACCCCGGCGTGGTGCGGGCCGACCGGGTGGATCCACCCCGGCGTGGTGCGGGAGGTCCGGACGCGACGACGCCCCGCGCGGCACGTGGCGGGGCGGGGCGTCGCGGTGCAGCTGGGCTCAGTCGTCGTTCTCGAGCTCGGCCATGACCTCGTCGGAGGCGTCGAAGTTCGCGTAGACGTTCTGCACGTCGTCGGAGTCCTCGAGCGCGTCGATCAGCCGGAAGATCTTGCGGGCGCCCTCGGCGTCCACCTCGATCTGGGTGGCGGGGTGGAACACGACGTCCGCGGAGTCGTACTCGATGCCGGCCTCCTGCAGGGCCGTGCGGACCGCGACGAGGTCGGTCGCCTCGGACAGGACCTCGAACTGGTCGCCGGCGTCGTTGACCTCCTCGGCGCCCGCGTCCAGGACCGTCATCATGACGTCGTCCTCGGTGGTGCCCTCCTTCGGGACCAGCACCACGCCCTTGCGGGAGAACAGGTACGCCACAGAACCGGGGTCGGCGAGCTGCCCGCCGCTGCGCGTGAAGGCCACGCGGACGTCGGCCGCGGCGCGGTTGCGGTTGTCGGTGAGGCACTCGACCAGGAACGCGACGCCGCCGGGGCCGTAGCCCTCGTAGAGGATCGTCTGGTAGTCGGCGCCGCCGGCCTCCGCACCGGAGCCGCGCTTGACCGCGCGGTCGATGTTGTCGTTCGGGACCGACGTCTTCTTCGCCTTCTGGATGGCGTCGAACAGCGTCGGGTTGCCCGCGGGGTCACCTCCGCCCGTGCGGGCGGCGACCTCGATGTTCTTGATCAGCTTGGCGAACAGCTTGCCGCGCTTCGCGTCGATCGCGGCCTTCTTGTGCTTGGTGGTGGCCCACTTGGAGTGACCCGACATCGCTTCGTACCCTCTCGTTTCCGCAGCAGCCCTGCGTGCCGGTGCCGGCGTCGCAGCGTGACCCGACGGCGGGTCACGCCGGCGCCCTCACCGGGCGTCGCGGACGATCTCGACGAACAGCCGGTGCACCCGCGTGTCCCCCGTCACCTCCGGGTGGAAGGACGTGGCGAGCAACGAGCCCTGGCGCACCGCGACGATCCTACCGGCGGCAGGGCCCGACTCGACGCGCGCGAGCGCCGTGGCGGCCGGACCGACCTCCTCGACCCAGGGCGCGCGGATGAACACGGCGTGCACCGGGTCGGCCGCGCTGTCCGGCACGCCGTCGATCCGCAGGTCCGTCTCGAACGAGTCGACCTGCCGCCCGAACGCGTTCCGGCGCACCGTCACGTCGAGCCCGCCGAGCGTCCGCTGGCCGTCGATGCCGCCGACGATCCGGTCCGCGAGCAGGATCATCCCCGCGCACGAGCCGTAGGCGGGCATCCCGGCGCGGAGCCGGTCGCGCACCGGACCGTCGAGGTCGAACGCGCGCAGGAGCTTGTCGATCGTGGTCGACTCGCCGCCGGGCAGCACGAGGCCGTCGACCGCGTCGAGCTCGCGGGCCCGGCGGACGGCGACCGCGGCGGCCCCGCACGCCTCGAGGGCGGCCAGGTGCTCACGGACGTCGCCCTGCAGGGCGAGGACACCGATGGTGGGAGGGGTGGTCACCCCGTCATCCTACGAATCCGCGGGCACCGCACGCAGCGCGGTCGCGGGCACGTCGACGCTCCCCCACTGCTCGACCATGTCCGCGACCCGACCCAGACCCTCCAGCAGCGCGGCGCGCTCGCTCGCGAGCGACACCCGCACCATGCCCTCCCCCGCGGCACCGAACGCGCTGCCGGGCGACACGGACACGTGCCGCTCGTCCAGCAGCCGCAGCGCGAACGCCTCGGAGTCGGCGGTCGCCGCGGACACGTCCACCATCAGGTAGAACGCGCCGGCCGGTCGGATGCAGGGCACCCCGCGCCGCGCGAGCAGCGCCATCGCCGCGTCCCGTCGCTCCCGGTACGACGCGACCGCCGCGACGACGTCGTCCTGCGGACCGGTCAGGGCCGCGAGGGCCGCGCGCTGGCTCACCGAGGACGGGCAGGCGACCGTCGCCTCGGCGACCTGGCCGAGGAGGTCGATCACACCGGCGTCCCGGGACACCACGTAACCGAGCCGCCAGCCGGTCATCGCGTAGGTCTTCGAGAAGCTGAAGAACGTCAGGACGCGCCCGTCGGTGTCGAACGTGGCCGGGCTGACGTGCGGCGCGTCGTAGGTGATCGCCTCGTAGCACTCGTCGGAGAACACCCACAGGTCGTGCGCGCGGGCCAGCTCGACCACGCCGGCCAGGAGCTCCGCCGGGTACATCGCGCCGGTCGGGTTGTTGGGCGAGCAGACGACGAGGACGCGCGTCTGCGGCGTGATCGCGGCCTCGATGTCCGCGAGCGTCGGGACGAAGCCGTTCGCCGCGTGCGCGGGGTAGGTGGCGACGTCGACGCCCGCGGACACGGCGGCCATCCGCCAGTTCGGGAACTCGGGGTCGGGGATGAGGACGGTCTCGCCCGGCGCGGCCAGCGCGGTGATCGCCATCGCGAGGCCGTGCATGGCGCCGTGCGTGACGACGACGTCCGCCGCCGAGACGTCGAGCCCGTTGACCCGGCGGACCTTCTCGGCCAGCGCCTCGCGCAGCTCGGGGGTGCCGGTGCTCGACGTGTAGGCGGTGTGCCCGAGGGCCGCGTCCCGACCCGCGGCGGCGACGACGTGCGCGGGCGTCGGCACGTCGGGCTCGCCGATCTCGAGGCGGATCGCCTCGGGGTCGCGCATGGCGAGCTCCATGAGGGTGCGGATCCCGCTGCGGTGGATGCGGGTGGCAGGCGACGTCGAGATGGGCACGCCTGACCCTAACCGACGGACGTTACTGGTCAGTAACGCCGTCAGTCGTCGTGCTGGTCCCCGAGGTGGCGGGTCACGCCGTCCCACCCGCGCAGCAGCGGCCGGACCAGGTCGGGCAGCCCCTCCGGGAACACCTCCCGGGTCTCCGCTGCCAGGTCGTCGAGGTGCCACCAGCGCAGCTCGTCCAGCACGTCGAGCTCGACCTCGGTCCAGCCGTCCCGCGCGATCGCGTCGGTGTCGAGCGCCGAGTCCACCCGGGCGACGAAGAACTCCTCCTCCTGCCGGCAGCGCTGCGCGTAGAAGTCGAAGATGCCGGTCCGGGTCAGCACCGGCCCGACCAACGCGGCAGGGTCGAGCTCGAGGCCGGTCTCCTCGCGGACCTCGCGGACCGCCGCCGCCAGGGCGTCCTCGCCGGGGTCGATGCCCCCGCCGACCGTGAACCACCAGGACCGCTCGGGCTGGTCGACGTCGTGGCCGCGGACCAGCAGCAGGCGGTCGTCGGCGTCGAGCAGCAGCACCCGCGCCGCGCGGCGGAACCGCAGTCCGTCGTCGCCGAGCACCCAGTCGTCGCCCAGCACCGTGGTCGCGGACGGCGACGGGAGCCCGGGCACGGACGGCGACGGCCCGCCGGCCCCGGTGGGGGTCGACGGGCCGTCGTGCGCCAGCGGGTCGGTCACCAGCCGCGCTCGGCCAGGCGGTGCGGCACGGGGACGTCGTCGACGTTGATGCCGACCATCGCCTCGCCGAGACCGCGCGAGACGTTCGCGATCACGTCCGGGTCGTCGTAGAACGTCGTCGCCTTGACGATGGCGGCGGCGCGCTCGGCCGGGTTGCCCGACTTGAAGATGCCCGAGCCGACGAACACGCCCTCGGCGCCGAGCTGGCGCATCATCGCCGCGTCGGCCGGGGTCGCGATGCCGCCGGCGGTGAACAGCACGACCGGCAGCTTGCCGGCGCGGGCGACCTCGACGACCAGGTCGTACGGCGCCTGGAGCTCCTTCGCCGCGAGGAACAGCTCGTCCTCCGGCAGGGAGGACAGGCGGCGGATCTCGTCGCGGATGGTCCGCATGTGGGTGGTGGCGTTCGAGACGTCACCGGTGCCGGCCTCGCCCTTGGAGCGGATCATCGCCGCGCCCTCGGTGATCCGGCGCAGGGCCTCGCCGAGGTTGGTCGCGCCGCAGACGAACGGCACGGTGAACTGCCACTTGTCGATGTGGTGCGCGTAGTCGGCCGGGGTCAGGACCTCGGACTCGTCGACGTAGTCCACGCCGAGGCTCTGCAGCACCTGCGCCTCGACGAAGTGCCCGATCCGCGCCTTGGCCATCACGGGGATGGACACGGTGCTGACGATGCCGTCGATGAGGTCGGGGTCGCTCATCCGCGCCACGCCGCCCTGCGCGCGGATGTCCGCGGGCACCCGCTCGAGCGCCATGACGGCGACAGCACCGGCGTCCTCGGCGATCTTGGCCTGCTCGGCCGTGACGACGTCCATGATCACGCCGCCCTTGAGCATCTCCGCCATGCCGCGCTTCACGCGGGCCGTGCCGACCGCGGGCACGTCGCTGCTGGTGGTGGGCTGGCTGGTCTCGCTGGTCACTGAGGTTCCTCGCAGTTCGACGGGAGGGGGTGGCGGGTTCCACCGTCATCGTAGACGCGGCCGGGCCGGGGTCCGGTCGTCGTCCACAGGGCAGGTGGTGCCGGGACAGGTGGCGCCAGGGCGGTGCGTCAGGTGGCGGCGGGCGGTGCACCGGGCCGGCCCAGGGCGGGCGGCCAGGCGTCGTCGAGCTCGAGCGTCTGCGGCATCGGCGCCCGGCCGGCCAGCCGCAGCGTCCGGACCGCCCAGCCCCGGCGCATCCGCTGCGCCTGCGCGACGGCCTCGTTGTGGAACCGCCGCGCCAGCTGCACCCGGTACCAGGCGTCGGCGAGGGCGTCGAGCAGCTCGTCGGCGCCGGGCTCCTCGCGCAGGGCGGCGACCTCGTCCGGGTCGTCCAGGGCCTCGCGCAGCGTCGAGGACAGCTCGCTCTCGACCAGCCCGCGGTCGGCCGTGGCGCGCGCGGCGCCCTCGAGCTCGTCCGGCAGGCGCGCCATCCCCTGCGTCTGGGGCGACCCGGCGGCGATCGCGGCCCACGACGCCTCCCCGATCAGCACGGAGCTCACCGGGTCGAGCACGCCGGACGCCGCGAGCGTGGACGCGGCCGAGGCGCGACGGACGAGCTGGGTGTCGACGACGGCGCCGGACGCGGCGACCTTGCGGTGCAGCCGGTCGATCCTGGACGCCGCCAACCAGGACCACCAGACCACCAGCAGGACGACCGCGACCACCAGGACCACGGTCTCGGACCAGCTCACTCGTCACCCCTCAGGCGGCGCACGTCGAGGCGGCGTGCCCCGCGGCGGGACGTCGGGTCCTCGCCCACGGGCGCGGCGCTGCCCTCGACGGCCATCTCGTACACGGTCAGCACCTCGTGGGTGACCGACGACCAGTCGTACCGGCTGACGGCCGCCTCCCCCGCGGCCGCGACGTGCGCCCGGCGGTCGGGGTCGCCGAGCAGGTCGACGAGGGTGCGCGCGAGGTCGGCGGGGTCGCCGGTGCGGAACAGCACACCGGCCCGGCCCTCGTCGAGCACCCGGCGGAACGCGCCGAGGTCGGACGCCACGACGGCCGTGCCGGCGCTCATCGCCTCGACCAGCACGATGCCGAACGACTCGCCGCCGGTCTGCGGCGCGCAGTACACGTCCGCGGACGCGAGCAGCCGCGCCTTCTCCTCGTCGCTGATCCCGCCGAGGAACTCCACCGCGTCGGCGTCGTCGCCCAGCAGCTCGCGGGCCTCGTCCGGCCCGGTCTCGCCGCGCCCCGCGACCAGGAACCGGACCCCGGGGAACGCGCGGCGGACCGCGGGCACCGCGTCGAGCAGCACCGGCAGGCCCTTGCGGGACTCGTCGAGCCGGCCGAGGAACACCACGGTCGGCGCCTCGGGCGTCCCGACCCAGCGCGGGTCGGTGCCGGCGCGCGCGAACGCGTCGACGTACACCCCGTTCGGGATCACGACCGCGTCGCCGCCGAGGTGCTCGACCAGCGTGCGCCGGGCGTCCTCGGACACCGCGATCCGCGCGCTGATCTTCTCGAGCGACTGCCGGACCAGCGGGTAGGCGATCTGCAGCGACCGGGACCGGACCAGCGAGGTGTGGAACGTCGCGACGACCGGGCCGTCGGCGATCCACAGCGCGAGCATGCTGAGCGACGGGGTGACGGGCTCGTGCAGGTGGAGGACGTCGAACTCCCCCGCCTCGACCCACCGGCGCACCCGTGCGGCGGTGAGCGGACCGAAGGTGAGCCGGGCGACGGCGCCGTTGTACCGGACCGGCACGGCGCGACCGGCGGAGGTCATGTACTCCGGGATCGGGGTGTCCTCGTCCGCGGGAGCGAGCACGGACACGGTGTGCCCGCGCTCGATCAGCGCCTCGGCGAGGTCCCGGACGTGGAACTGCACGCCGCCGGGCACGTCGAAGGAGTAGGGGCAGACGATCCCGATGCGCAGCGGCCGCGCGGGGGCGGGCGCGGTCACCGGGAGCGCTCCTCGGCGGCCAGCGTCCGGGCGTAGCGCTCCGGGTCGAGGTCGGCGACGAACACCTTCTGGAGCATGTGCCAGTCCTGCGGCGCCCGCGCGATGCCGGCGCCGAGGTCGTCCACCCAGGCCTGGGTCAGCGCGGCGACGCGCTCGGACCGCGGCACGTCGTCGGGCGTGGTCAGCAGCCGGCCGAACTCGATGACGATCCCCCAGGGCGTGCCCGCGGCGCGACGGCGCTCGCCGTGCAGCCGCTCGTAGGTGATCGACGCCGTGCACAGCGGGGCGCCGGTCGCGACCGCCAGCGCGGCGGGACCGGCGGCGACGCGTGCGCGCTCGCCGAACAGGTCCACCTCCACGCCGCGGTGCGTCAGGTCGCGGTCGGCCAGGAGCGGCAGCAGCCCGCCGACCGGCTGCCGCACGGCCCGGACGAGCTCGCGGAACACCCCGCCGCCCGCGTTCTCCAGCGGGATGATCTCCAGGCCCAGGCCCTGCCGGAACCGCAGGAACTCCTGGAACAGCGCCTCGGGCTTGAGCCGCTCGGCGACGGTGACGGTCGGGCCGAGGTTGCGGGTGGCGTACGCGCCGGCGAGGTCCCAGTTGCCCAGGTGCCCGAGCGCGAGGACGGTCATCCGGCCCTCGGCGATCGTCGACCGGATCAGGTCCGGGTTCACCAGCCGCACCCGGGCGTCGATCTGCGCGGGCGACACGCCGACCAGCGCGAACGCCTCGCCGAAGTACCGCATGTACGACCGCATCCCGAGCAGCCCGAGCCGGCGGATCTCCTCCGGGCGCGCCTGCGGGCGGACCCGGCGCAGGTTGGCCTCGAGCTGCCGGACGCCGGCACCGCGACGTAGCCAGACCGCGTCGGCGATCAGCCGGAACACCCCGCGGACCACCGGGTCGGGGACCCTGCCGACGACCCGCCAGGCGAACGCGTAGGCGCGCGCGACGTCGATCCGGCCGGGGCGGGCGGCCGGCACCTGCGGGGTGGTCACGCGGCTCCCACCGCCTGCCGCCGCACGGTCGCCATCCGCTGCACGATCGTCACCAGCGAGGCGACGGCCAGCAGCGCCAGCACGACGACCAGCACGACCTGCGGCAGACCCAGACCGACGAGCAGGGTCGCGACCAGCACCGCCGCGAGCCGGTCGGCGCGCTCGGCGATCCCGACCTGCGCGGTCATGCCCAGCCCCTCGGCACGCGCCCGGGCGTACGGGACCACCGAGCCGAGCACCAGGCACGCCAGCGCGGTCCCGACGCCCCACGAGTCGCCGTCGCCCACGAAGTACAGCACCAGGCCGGAGAAGATCGCCGCGTCGCCGAACCGGTCGAGCGTCGAGTCGAGGAACGCCCCCCACGGCCCGGAGCGACCGGCGCGCCGCGCCATCACCCCGTCCAGGCTGTCGGTGAGCACGAACACCGCGATCACGAGGCTCGCGGCGAGGAAGTGCCCGGTCGGGTACAGCCACAGGGCGGTGACGACGACCGCCACCGTGCCGGTGATCGTCACCGCGTCGGGCGACACCCCGCGCTTGAGGAGCGCGTCGGCCACGGGCGTGAAGATCCGCGTCATGGCCCCGCGCAGTCGGTTCAGCACGTGCGGGTCATCCCTTCTGGTGGTCGGCGGCGGGCCAGCCGGCCGCCAGCCGTGCGCGCGTGTCCGCGAGCAGCTCGGGCAGCGCGCGCGTCCGGCCGACGACCGGCAGGAAGTTCGCGTCGCCCGACCAGCGCGGCACGACGTGCTGGTGCAGGTGCGCGGCGATCCCGGCCCCCGCGACGTCGCCCTGGTTCATGCCCAGGTTGAACCCGTGCGGGCCGGAGACCGCGCGCAGCACCCGCATCGCCGTGCGGGTCAGCTCCGCGACCTCCGCGACCTCCGCGTCGGTCAGGTCCGTGTAGTCGGCGACGTGCCGGTACGGGACCACCAGCACGTGCCCGCCGTTGTACGGGTAGAGGTTGAGCACGACGTAGGCGACGGCGCCCCGCGCCACCACCAGGCCGTCCTCGTCGGTCAGCGACGGGATGCGGCAGAACGGGCACCCGTCACCGGCGGCGTCGTCGGCGGGCTTGTTCTCGCCGCCGATGTACGCCATCCGGTGCGGGGTCCACAGCCGGCCGAAGCCGTCGGGCACGCCCGGCAGCGCGGCGGCGTCCTGGGCCACCGCGCCGCCGGGTCGGTCGTCCTCGGGCACCGGGTCAGACCTGCGCGTGCTCACGGACCGCGGTCACGACGCGCTGCACGGCCTCGGCCACCGGCACGCCGTTCTCCTGGCGGCCGTCGCGGTACCGGAACGACACCGCGCCGGCCTCCGCGTCCTCGCCGCCCGCGATCAGCACGAACGGGATCTTCTGCGTGCTCGCGTTGCGGATCTTCTTGCCGAACCGGTCGCTCGATCGGTCGAGCTCGGCACGGATCCCCTGGGCCTTCAGCTGCGCGACGACGTCCTCGAGGTACGGCTCGAACGGCTCGGCGACCGGCACCGCGAGCACCTGGACCGGCGCGAGCCAGGCCGGGAACGCCCCCGCGTAGTGCTCGGTGAGCACCGCGAAGAACCGCTCGATCGACCCGAACAGGGCACGGTGGATCATCACCGGCCGCTGGCGGGTGCCGTCGGCGGCGGTGTACGCGAGCTCGAACCGCTCGGGCAGGTTGAAGTCGAGCTGGATGGTCGACATCTGCCAGGTGCGGCCGATGGCGTCCTTCGCCTGGACCGAGATCTTCGGGCCGTAGAACGCGGCGCCGCCCGGGTCGGGGACCAGCTCGAGGCCGGACTCCTCGGCGACCTGGCGCAGCGTCTCGGTCGCTTCCTCCCACGCGGCGTCCTCGCCGACCGACTTCTCGGGGTTACGGGTCGACAGCTCCAGGTAGAAGTCGTCGAGGCCGTAGTCCTTGAGCAGGTCGAGGACGAAGGTGAGCAGGCTGGTGAGCTCCCCCTTCATCTGGTCGCGGGTGCAGTAGATGTGCGCGTCGTCCTGCGTGAAGCCGCGCGCGCGGGTCAGGCCGTGCACCACGCCGGACTTCTCGTACCGGTACACCGTGCCGAACTCGAACAGCCGCAGCGGCAGCTCGCGGTACGACCGGCCCCGGGAGTCGAAGATCAGGTTGTGCATCGGGCAGTTCATCGGCTTGAGGTAGTAGTTCTGCCCCGCCTTGCGGATGTTGCCGTCCGCGTCGCGCTCCTCGTCCAGCTGCATGGGCGGGTACATGCCGTCGGCGTACCAGTCCAGGTGGCCCGAGATCTCGAAGAGCTGCTGCTTGGTGATGTGCGGGGAGTTCACGAACGAGTAGTCCGCCTCGACGTGCTTGCGCCGCGAGTACTCCTCCATCTCCATGCGGATGATGCCGCCCTTGGGGTGGAACACCGCCAGGCCGGAACCGATCTCGTCCGGGAACGAGAACAGGTCGAGCTCGGTGCCCAGCCGGCGGTGGTCGCGCCGCTCGGCCTCGGCCACGCGGTCCAGGTACGCCTTGAGCTCGTCCTTGGTCGGCCACGCCGTCCCGTAGACGCGCTGCAGCTGGGGGTTCTTCTCGGACCCGCGCCAGTAGGCGGCCGCCGACCGGGTGAGCTGGAACCCGTTGCCGAGCAGCCGGGTGCTGGGCAGGTGCGGGCCCCGGCACAGGTCCTGCCAGACGACCGTCTCGGTCTCCCGGCCCGCGCCGCGCACGTTCTGGTAGTAGGTGAGGCCGCCCTGGCCGACCTCGACGGACGCGCCCTCGCCGGCGGTGTCGGCGGTGGACTTCAGACCGATCAGCTCGAGCTTGTAGGGCTCGTCCGCGGCGAGCGCGCGCGCCTCGTCGTCCGTGACCTCGACCCGGCGGAAGGTCTGCCCCTCCTTGACGATCCGGGACATCACCTTCTCCAGGGCCTTGAGGTCCTCCGGGGTGAACGGGTCCGCGACGTCGAAGTCGTAGTAGAAGCCGTCGGTCACCGGCGGGCCGATGCCCAGCTTCGCGGTCGGGTTGACCTCCTGCACCGCCTGCGCGAGCACGTGCGCGGCGGAGTGGCGCAGGACGGCCAGCCCGTCGGGCGAGTCGATGGTGACGGCCTCGACGACGGCACCGTCGGGCAGCGGCCGGGACAGGTCCCACAGCTCCCCGTCGACGCGGACGACGACGACCTCGCGGCGCGCGGAGAACAGGTCCGTGCCCGTCGTCCCCGCCTCGGCCGTGGTGCTGGTGCCGTCGACGGTGAGGGTGATGAGCTCGGACACGTGCATGGTCTCCTCGGGTCGGGCCCGCGCCGGACACGCGGGATCCTCGGACGATGCTACCGACCGGTTCACCCGGTCCGTGGGACGACGACGGCCCCGGGTCCGCTGGGGACCTCGGGGCCGTCGTGCCGGTGGGCGATACTGGGTTCGAACCAGTGACCTCTTCGGTGTGAACGAAGCGCGCTACCACTGCGCCAATCGCCCGGCGGGAAAGGACTCTACCCGAACCCGGGGCCAACTCCGAAACCGGGCGCCGCACCGGGCCGGCAGGGGCGGCAGATCCGCGCCACCAGCGGGATCGGCGCCCCTCGCGACCACCGCGCACGGCACGTCGGGGGTCACCCGTGCGGCCTACCGGGTGAAACTCGCCGCCCGACCTCGGCACCTGGCGCCCCGGCTGTCATGATGGTCGTCTCGCGTGACGTGTGTGAAGGAGGATGCAGTGGCCCAGCGCTCGTACGACGTCGTCGAGTCCGTCGCCATGCAGCTCATCAGCTCCGATGCCAGCGTCCTGCCGGTCACCGCGGAGCTGTCGTACCGCGTGAGCGACCCGTACACGGTGCGCGCCGTGTTCACCAGCCCCCAGTCCACGTCGGTGTGGCTCCTGGGTCGCGAGCTCCTGCTCCAGGGGATGCTCGCCGACTCCGAGGACCCGGCCGGCTCCGGGGACGTCCAGGTGTGGCGCGACGAGGACCCGCTGTTCACCCTCATCTCGCTGACCGGCATCGAGGGCAGCGCGCTGCTCGCGTCGCCGTCCGAGCCCCTCGAGCGGTTCCTCACCGCGACCGAGCAGCTCGTCGCGCTCGGCACCGAGAGCGACCGCATGGAGGGCGAGATCGCCGCCCTCATCGCGGCGCTGCTCACCGCCTGACCCCGCCCCTCTCAGGGATCGGGGTCCGCACCCGCGCGCTCGGCGAACAGCCGGGCCACCTCGTCGACCAGCGGCCCCGGTGACACCGGCGCCCCGTCCAGCACGCGCACGGCCACGAACCCGCGCAGCGACCCGCTGAGCGCGAGGTGCGCGGCCCCCCGGGCGACGTCGTCCAGCACCGACCACGGGAGCGCGTCGGCGGGCGCCTCCCGCACCGGCAGGTCCGCCTCGGCCGCCCACTCCAGGACGAGCGCGCGCGTCACGCCCGGCAGGCAGCCCGACGACAGCTCCGGCGTCAGCAGCGCGCCGTCACGCTCGACGAACACGTTCGACCCCGTGCCCTCACAGAGGGCGCCGCGGCTGTTCGCGAGCACGGCCTCGTTGCCGCCCGCGCGGGTCGCGGCGGCCAGGGCCAGCACGTCCGCCGCGTAGGACGTCGACTTGTGGCCGGCGAGCGGCGACCGCTCGCCCCGCACCCACGCGCTGCGCACCACGTGCGCCGGGCCCCGCACGGGCGCCGGCCCGCCGGTGACCAGCAGCGTGGGCCGGCCGGCGCCGGGCGTGCCGGGCGTCACCGTGACGCGCACCCGCCCGAGGGCGGCACCACCGGCCGCCAGCACCGCCGCGACGCCCGCCCGCGCCTCGTCGAGGTCGACCGCCGGCAGGTCCAGCGCCCGCAGCGACGCCGCGAGCCGGTCCAGGTGCCGGGTGAGTGCGAACGCGTGACCGTCGGACACCGCGCAGGTCTCGAACACCCCGAGCCCCGTGGTCAGCCCCGGGTCGAGCGCCGTCACCAGCGGCTCACCGGGGTCCCGCAGCCGGCCACCGGCCCACACCACGCTCGTCACGGCCGCCAGTCTCCCACCGGGGTGCCCGACGCCAGCGCGACCAGGCGGCGCGCCTTCAGCTCCGTCTCCCGCCACTCCGCGGCCGGGTCGCTCCCCCAGGTGATCCCGGCGCCGGTGCCGAACCGCAGCACGCCGTCGCGCCACACGAACGTGCGGATGCCCACGGCGAGCTCGGCCCGCACAGACCCGTCCGCGCCGACGTCCACCCACCCCACGGCCCCGCAGTACGGGCCGCGCGGGACGGGCTCGAGGCGGGCGATCAGGTCGAGGGCCGACGACTTCGGGGCACCGGACACCGAGCCCGGCGGGTACGTCGCCGCGAGCAGCGGTCCCCACAGGTCCCCCGCGCCCCGCACGTCCGAGCGCAGCCGACCCCGCACCGTCGAGACGAGGTGGGCCAGACCGGGGTGCTCCTCGACGCCCAGCAGCGTCGTCACCTCGACCGTGCCCGGCTCGCACACCCGCTGCAGGTCGTTGCGCACCAGGTCGGTGATCATCACGTTCTCGGCGCGGTCCTTGTCCGTCAGGCCCGCCGCGGTCACCGCCGTGCCCTTGATCGGCGCGGAGGTCACCCAGCCGTCCTCGACCCGCAGGTACAGCTCCGGGGACGCGGTGACGACCCAGACACCCGGCAGGTCGCCGCCGCCCGGCACGTGCACGCCGCCCGCGTAGGGCGCGGGGTTCCCCGCCGCCAGCGCCACGCCCAGCGCCCGGGCGTCCGGCTCCCGGCCGTCGTCGACGGGTAGCGGCGCGGACAGGACCCGGCAGAGGTTCGCCTGGTAGACCGTGCCCTCGCGGACGGCCTCGCGCAGCGCCGCCACCGCGTCGACGTAGCCCTGCTCGTCCACCGACGACGTCCACGAGTCCGGGTCGGGACCACGCCAGCCGGCGGCCGCGGGTCCAGGCCCGTCGCTCCCCCGCTCGTGCCCGAACCGCCAGGCCGCGACGGGCCCGTCGAAGTCCCCCACCAGCACCCACCGCCCCGGCACCGCGAGCCGCCACGGCTCGGCGGCCACGTCCGGCACGTGCTCGACGGGGTCACGCAGCACCCGCCCGCCGAACCACGCGGTCCCCGGGCGCGACGGACGCGACTCAGCACTGTGCACCACGTCACGGTAGCCACCCCCGACGGCCCTCCCGACCACCCACGACACCCGCCAGGACCCCCGGATCCGCGTGATCACGCGGGACACCCGAGGTCAGGGGGACCAATTGGACTCTCCCCGCAGAAGTCGGCTAATGTTCTCGACGCACCAGGAACGCCGGTGAGAACCGGCGGGACAGGCGTGCGGACGTGGCTCAGTGGTAGAGCATCACCTTGCCAAGGTGAGGGTCGCGGGTTCGAATCCCGTCGTCCGCTCGGAGGCAGACACTCCCGGCCGACCTTCATCGGTCGCTGAGGACTGAGGTCTCAGGGTGGAGTGGCCGAGAGGCGAGGCAGCGGCCTGCAAAGCCGTCCACACGGGTTCGAATCCCGTCTCCACCTCGTAGTAACGCGGTGCTCTCGAGCACCACGGGCGATTGGCGCAGCGGTAGCGCGCTTCCCTGACACGGAAGAGGTCACTGGTTCGATCCCAGTATCGCCCACCAGCAAGGCCCCAGGTCATCGACCTGGGGCCTTTGCCGTGCGCGGGAGGGATCAGCTCCCCCGGTACTCCTCGTCGCTCACGTGCTCGAGCCACGTCACGACCTGCCCCTGCTCGTCGGCCTCCTGCATCGCGACGTGCGCCATGAACCGCTCGGGCGTGGCGCCGTGCCAGTGCTCCTCGCCGGGCTCGATGAACACGACGTCGCCGGGGCGGATCTCCTGCGGCTCGCCGCCGCGACGGGCGACGTAGCCGATGCCGTCGGTCACGTAGAGGGTCTGGCCGCGGGGGTGGCGGTGCCACGCGGTGCGCGCTCCCGGCGCGAACCGGACGTGCGCGCACCCGATCGCGGACTGCTCGTCGGGGTCGCGCACGCCGTCGATGGAGACGGTGCCGGTGAACCAGTCGGCAGGGCCCGCGACGGTCCGGCCGCCGCTCGGGGTGATCTTCATGGTCGTCTCCTCCTGGTGGTGGGTGCGGGTCAGCTGTCGGCGGGTGCGAGGGTCACGGTGACCTGGTCGGGCCCGTCGGCGAGCAGGTCGATCGCGGTCGTGTCGAACGTGCCCAGGCGGGAGATTCCCGTCCAGTAGCCGACGTCGCCGTAGTAGAGGACCAGGTCCGACGAGGGCGCGTACCAGCCGATCTCGCCGGGTCCGGGGTCGTCGCCCGCCGGCATGCCCGCCATGTCCAGCGGCGGGTCCAGCCGGCCGGTCTTCTCGAGCCCGCCGTGGTCGCGGAGCGCCAGCGTCACCGGCAGGCGCGCCGCCAGCGCCCGGGCTCCGGGGTTGTCCCAGAGCACTCCCGGGACGGTGGTGCCGTCGACGGTGAGCAGGACCGGGGTGCCGTCCGAGGCGGGCTCGGCTGCGGCGGTCGGGTCCGGCGTGGCGCCGGGTGGGGGCGTCATGGTGGTGCTCCTCTCGGTCGGGGTCGGGCTTGTGGTCGCAGGTCGCGGGGCGTCGCAGCCGGCCAGGGCCAGCAGGGCGACCGCGGTGGCGACGACGGTCCACGCCCGGGTGGTGCGGTTGCTCATGGACCTGCTCCTCGGCGTCCGCGGGCGGTCAGAACGTCAGGAGCACCTTCGTGGCGCGGCGCTCGTCCATCGCCCGGTACGCCTCGGCGGCCTGCTCGATCGGCAGCGTCAGGTCGAAGACCTGGCCCGGGTCGATCTCGCGGTCCCAGATCAGCCGGATCAGCTCGGGCAGGAACCGGCGCACGGGGGCCGGGCCGCCGTGCAGGTGCACGCCCGAGAAGAACAGCTCCTCGCCGGGGAGCGCGACGTCGTGCGAGACCCCGACGTACCCGACGTGCCCGCCGGGGCGGGTCGCGCGGACCGCCTGCATCATCGACTCCTGGGTCCCGACCGCCTCGATGGTGCTGTGCGCCCCGAGGCCCCCGGTGAGCTCCTTGATCCGGGCCACGCCCGCGTCGCCGCGCTCCTCGACGACGTCCGTGGCGCCGAACCGGCGCGCGAGCGCCTGCCGGTCGGCGTGCCGGGACATCGCGATCACCCGCTCGGCGCCCAGCCGGCGTGCGGCGAGCACGCCGAGCAGGCCCACGGCCCCGTCACCGACGACCGCGACGGTCTTGCCCGGCCCGACCTCGGCGGCGACCGCCGCGAACCAGCCGGTCCCGAGCACGTCGGACGCGGCCAGCAGCGACGGGATCAGGTCCGGGTCCGGGGTCCCGGGGGTCGCGACGAGGGTGCCGTCGGCGTGCGGGATCCGGGCGTACTCGGCCTGCGCGCCCGGGGCGGCGCCGGGGCCGCGGTGCACGCAGTGCGACTGGTAGCCGGCGCGGCAGATCTCGCAGGTGTTGTCCGAGGAGAAGAACGACCCGACGACGAAGTCGCCGACCCGGATCTCGCGGACGTCCGCGCCGACCTCCTCGACGACGCCCACGTACTCGTGCCCCATCGGCTGGTGGTCGACGGCGTCCGTGCCGCGGTAGGGCCACAGGTCGGAGCCGCAGACGCAGGTCGCGGCGAGCCGAATGACCGCGTCGGTCGGCTCGACGAGGGTCGGCCGCTCGGTGTCGTCGACGCGGACGTCGCCGGGGGCGTACATGATGACGGCTCGCATGGTGCTGCCTCTCTCTCACGGTGGGTGCGGTCCCCAGCCAACTCCCCGCGCCGCCGCCCGGGGAGTCCCTGCCGAGGGGTGTACCGGCAGGGCGCCCCACGGCGGGGCCTGTCTCGGCGCGCGCGCCGGGCCTACCGTCGGGGCATGGACAACCGAGCGGATGTGCGCGAGTTCCTCATGTCGCGGCGGGCCAAGGTCACGCCGCAGGACGCAGGGGTAGTCGGCGGCACGAACCGGCGCGTCCCGGGGCTGCGCCGCAGCGAGGTCGCCGCGCTGGCCGGGGTGAGCGTGGAGTACTACGCGAAGCTCGAGCGGGGCGCGATCGGCGGGGCGTCCGCGTCGGTCCTGGACGCCGTCGCGCGGGCGCTGCGGCTCGACGACACCGAGCGCGCGCACCTGCTCGACCTGGCCCGCGCGGCCGACGGCGTGCCGTCCTCGGGCCGCGCCCGTCGGCGCGCGACCCGGTCGTCCGTGGCCCGGCCGAGCCTGCAGTGGGCGCTGGCGGCGATCACCGACGGGGTGGCGTTCGTCCGCGACCAGCGCCAGGACCTGCTCGCGACGAACGCGCTGGGTCGGGCGTTCTACTCCCCCGTCCTCGGTGACGGCGGCCGCGTGCCGAACCTCGCCCGGTTCCAGTTCCTGGACCCGGCGGCGCGCGACTTCTACCCGGACTGGGACCTGTTCGCGGAGATGTGCGTCGCGATCATGCGGACCGAGGCCGGCCGCGACCCGCACGACAAGGGGCTGCAGGACCTCGTCGGCGAGCTGTCCACCCGCAGCGACGTCTTCCGCCGCCTGTGGGGCGCGCACGACGTCCGCACGCACGGCGCCGGCACCAAGCGGTTCCACCACCCGGTCGTCGGGGAGCTGACCCTCGCCTACGAGGAGCTCGCGATCACCGCCGAGCCCGGCCAGGTGCTGATGGTCTACACGGCCGAGCCGGGGTCGGCGTCCGCCGACCGCCTGCGGCTGCTCGCGTCGTGGGCGACCGACCCTGCGACGACCGGCACCGCGACCACCGGCACCGCACCGGCCGGGCGGGCGGACCGGTGACCGGCCTGGAGGACCTGCTCGCGCACGTCGCGCGCGGGGACGTCATCGAGGGCGGGTCGGCGCAGCACCGCGTCCTGCACGAGGCCGCGCAGGAGGCGATGCAGGTCCTCGCGGAGCTGAACGGCGGCTACCGCACGCCCGAGGAGGTGCGCGCGCTGCTCGAGCGGCTGACGGGGCGACCCGTGGACGCGTCGGTCACGCTGTTCCCGCCGTTCCTGTGCGAGTTCGGCAGGAACCTGACGCTCGGCGCGGGCGTGTTCATCAACATGGGCTGCCGGTTCCAGGACGCGGGCGGGCTGACCATCGGCGACGGCACGCTGATCGGGCACGGCTGCACCCTCACGACGCTGAACCACGCGGTCGACCCGGCCCGGCGCGCGGACATGGTGCCCGCCCCGGTCGTGATCGGCCGGAAGGTCTGGCTCGGCGCGGGCGTCACGGTCGTGCCCGGCGTGACCATCGGCGACGGCGCGGTGGTCGGCGCGGGCGCGGTGGTCACCCGCGACGTGCCCGCGAACGCGGTCGTCGCCGGGGTCCCGGCGCGGCTGGTCCGGATGACGGGGTTCGAGGCCTGACCGGCGTCACACCCCGCCGAGCAGGCCGCCGAGCACCCGCTCCGCGGCCGAGCCCGCCGGCACCGGCAGCTCGACCGAGGCGTCGCCGGCGCGCAGCACGACCAGCGTGACCTCCGGGTAGCGGGGGTGCGGGCGCGACGCGACGCCGGTCAGCCGGTCGAGGGGCAGCACCAGGCGGGACTCGGAGTGCACCGGCGTCCGACCACGGACCAGCGGGTCGCGCCGGCCGAACACCTGCAGCTCCCGCCCGGTGGAGGCGAGCACGGCGGCCTGCACCGTCATGGGGTGCAGCGCGTGCACGAGGCGCGCGATCCCGCCGCCGGCCGGGCGCACGACCTGCCGCGGGTGCGCGGCGACCGCCTGCAGCCCGGGCTCCCGGTCGGCGACCTCCCGGTACGCCGCGACCAGCCCGATCTCCTTCTCCCCCAGCGCGCGCCGGGACAGCCGCCCGATCGCGGGGCCGACGTCGCGCGGCGGCGCCGCCGGTCCGGACGCGGGCACCGGCCAGGCGAGGCTGCGGACCAGCTCCACGAGCTCGTCGACCGCCTCGGCGGCGGAGCCGTTGTACCGGACCGCCACGGGGGCCCCGACGAGCGCGTGCACGACGAGCCGGCCGTCGAGCAGGTCCACGCTGGTGCCGACCGCGGCGACGTGGTCGTAGGGGAGCTCGCGGACGTCGTAGCCCCGCGCGTCCGCTGCACCGGTGCGCCGGCTGAGCACCGTGAGCCGGTCGGCGCCGAGGACCAGCAGGTGGTCGTAGAGGTCCATGTCCGGGTGGGCGTCGCGCCGCGCGATGTCCCGCGGCACCTTGAGCACCAGGTGCGCCGCGGCGAGGTCGACGGGGTGCTCCCGGTACAGGGGCGGCACGTCCTCGGGGGTCCGGACCCGGTCGACCCAGGGGCCGAACGCGTCGAACTCCGGGGTCCGGCGTTCGGGTCCGCCGTCGGCCCCGGCCGGTCTGCTGCCCGTCGTCGAGCTCCTCATGGCGCGCCTCCCTGGTCGTCGGGTCCAGGATGCCCCCGCCAGGCCCGCGTCACCAGGCACGGAGGTCCTCAGCGGTCCAGGACCCACCCCGGGCGCCGCGGGTCGTCCACGCGGACCACGACGTCGGCGACCGCCTCGGGGTCGACCTCCGCGCGGTACCGGTCCTCGGCGGGCAGCCGCCACGCGTCCTCGGGGGCGGTGCGCCGGGCCAGCGTGTCCGGGCGGACCGCGAGGTGCACGGCCAGGTCGACCGGCAGCCAGCGGCCCAGGAGCAGACCGCCGTCGAGCAGCAGGACGCTCCCGGGCGGCGCCGCGACCGGCGCGCGCCGCGCGGACCGCTCCCGCGCGGCGTCCCACAGCGCCGGCAGGTAGGTGCCGTCGCCACCGGGACCGAGCGGGTCCAGCACCTCGCGGATCAGCGCGCCGGTGTCCAGGGCGTCGTCGAGCAGGGCGTCGGGGTCGTGCCGGCCGTGCTCGAACCGCACCCCCGCCGGTCGGAGGAAGTCGGCCGCCGACACCCGGTGCGCGGCGTGCCCCCGCGCGCGCAGCGGCTCGACGAGCGCGTCCGCGAGCGCCCCCGGCGCTGTGGGTGGGGCGCCGTCGACCAGCACCCGCCACCGCCGGTCCGCGTCGTCCGCCGCGGCGAGGTCGGCGAGCACCCGGTCGACGAGGCGGTCGACCAGCACCTGCGGGGACACGGGCTCGACACGCACCGGGACAGTCTGCCCGCCGGGTGGGCGGGGTGCCGGGTCGGTCAGCCCAGCGCCGCGACCAGGCCCACGCCGAGGTGCCGCGACCACCACGCCCAGTCGTGCCCGCCGGTGACCTCGGTGTAGTCGAGGTGCTCGCCCCGGCGCCGGAGCAGCGCGGCGACCTCGCGGTTCGCGTCGGTGAGCTCGCCCTCGAGCCGGCCGACCTGCAGGACGGTGCGGGTCGACCGGGCGGGCGCGGTGCGCAGGTGCGCCGCCACCGCGCGCTGCGCCGGGTCGTCCATCGCCGGCCACCAGAACGACCCGGACTGGCTGACGCACGCGCCGAACCGCTCCGGCCGCCGGGCAGCGAGCCGGAACGCCGCCAGCCCGCCGTAGGACTGCCCGGCGACGACGTGCCGGGCGGGGTCCGGGTGCGACCGCAGCCCGAGCCCCGCCAGGACGGGCTCGACGACGCGGGGCAGCAGGTCGTCGGCGACCAGGTCGAGGTAGGCGTCCGTGCCCGCGAGGTCGGCCGCGCGGCGGTCGGTGCTGAGCGCGTCGACGAGCACCGCGGCGGTGGGCGGGACCAGCCCCCGGGCGTGCAGGTCGTCGAGGACGGGGCCGATCGGGACCCGGTCCGCCCACATCGCGCCGTCGAACAGCACGAGCAGCCCGACCTCCCCGCCGGGCGCCCGCGCGGGCGTGCGGACCCACACGGGCTGGTCGACGCCGTCGGGGCGGTGCCAGGTGCGCGCGGTCGTGCGGCCGGCCGGTGCGGACGCGTGCGGTGCGGACGCGTGCGGTGCGGTGCCCGGGTCGGCGTCCGGCGGTGCGACGGCCACGGAGCGGGCGCTGCCGCGGGAGTCGACCAGGCCGTCGGCGCGCGCGAGCGCGTCGGGGCGGGACCCGGCGAGCACGCCGAGCCACCACGCGCGGGCCTGCGGGGTGTTCCGCGCCGCCGGCGACCGCAGCCCGCCGTCGTGCGGCACGAACGCGTAGGAGCCCACGTACCCGTCGGGCACGCCGAACGCCGCGACGTGCACGTCGGTGCCGGGTACGTGCGTCATCGCCCCGGCGGTCAGGTCGGCGCGGTCGGTGAGGCCGGCGAGGTCGAGGTAGACGCCCGGGGCACCCGGGGCACCCGGGGCACCCGGGGCACCCGGGGCGCCCGGGTCGTGGCGGTGCAGGAACAGCAGCGTCGGCACGCCGCTGCGCGCGCCCTCGCCGGCGGCGGGCGGGTCGTCCGCGGCGGGCAGTCCGTCCGGGAACCACAGCGGTGTGCGGGCGCTGGCGACCTCGGCCCACCACGCGGCCGAGCCGGTCGGGACGCCCGGGACGACGTGCGCGAGGTCGCGCACCTCGGCGGCGGGCCGCCGCCCGGTACGGGGTGGCAGGGACAGCAGCTGGGACCTCGGTCCGTCGGATCGGCGCACGAAGATAGGTTAGCCTCACCTTCCATCCAGCCCTGCACCGCAGGTCAGCCGATCGAAGGATGCCCATGCTCTCCCGCACACACCGCTCCGCAGCGGCCGCCGTCACCGCCCTGGTCGCTCTGCTCGCCGCCGGGTGCGCGTCCGGCGACGCCGCCGCGCAGGACGCCGGCACCCCGGCCGCCGCCGAGGAGGGGGCCTGGCCGCGCACCGTCACCCACGAGCTCGGCGAGACCGAGATCCCCGCCGAGCCGGTCCGGATCGTCTCGACGTCCGTCACCCTCACCGGCATCCTGCTGTCCATCGACGCCCCCGTGACCGGCTCGGCCGCCACCACGCCGGCGGCGTCCAACCAGGACACCGGGTTCTTCGACTGGTGGGCGGACGTCGCCGTGGACCGCGGTGTCGAGGTCGTGTACCAGAACCTCGAGTTCGACGAGGAGGCCGTCATCGCGGCCGAGCCGGACCTGATCGTCATGTCCACCACCGGCGCCGACGCCACCGCCGAGCACTACGACGCGCTCAGCGCCATCGCGCCGACGATCGCCCTCGACTACTCCGCCGCGACCTGGCAGGACGTCGCGGTCGAGCTCGGCGCCGCGACCGGTCTGGAGGACGCCGCCGCCGAGACCGTGGCGGCCTTCGACGCCCGGGTCGCCGAGGTCGCCGACGCGATCACCGTCCCCGAGGGCACCGTGAACGCCGTGGTGTTCAACGGTGGCGCCCAGGACACCGCGTTCGCGAAGCCCGCGGGCTCGCACGGCACCCTGCTCACCGCCCTCGGCTTCGACGTGGTCGGCGCCGACGAGGCGCTCGACACCTCCGAGCAGGCACGCACCGACTTCGCGTTCGTCTCGCTCGAGAACACCGTGACGGCCCTGACCGGCGACACCGTGTTCATCATCAGCGGCGACCAGGACACCGCCGACGCGCTGCTCGCCGAGCCCGTCCTCGCCAACGCCCCCGCCGTGCGGTCCGGCCAGGTCCACCCGCTGGGCGACGACTCGTTCCGGGTCGACTACTACTCGGCCTCGCAGATCGTCGACACCGTCGAGGGCCTGTTCTCCTGATCATGGCCGGCACCACCACGGCCGACCGGCCGGCGACGCAGCCCGCACCCGGCAGCACCCGGGTGCGGGCCGCGGCGCGCCGCCGCCGCGGCACCGGGCTGCTGCTGGGCGTGGCGCTGCTGCTCGTCCTGGCGCTGCTCAGCCTCGCCGTCGGCTCCCGCCCCGTCCCCCTGGACACCGCGTGGCACGCGCTGACCGCGTTCGACCCCGCCGACGACGGCCAGCTGATCGTCCGCACGCTGCGGGTGCCCCGCACGCTGCTCGCGGTCCTCGCGGGCGCCGCCCTCGCCACCGCGGGCAGCCTGATGCAGGCGCTCACCCGCAACCCGCTGGCCGATCCGGGCCTGCTCGGGGTGAACGCGGGCGCGGCCTCGGCGGTCGTGGTCGCGATCGCCGCGTTCGGGCTGACCGACCCCGGCGCGTACCTGCCGTTCGCGCTGCTGGGCAGCGCGGTCGCCGCTGCCGCCGTGCTGCTGCTCGGCGGCGGCCTCCGCGGCGGCAGCCCGGTGCGGCTCGTGCTCGCCGGCGCCGCGGTGTCCGTGGTGCTCGGCGCGTTCACCTCCACGGTGACGATCAACTACCCCGACGTGTTCGACTCGTTCCGGTTCTGGGTGGTCGGGGCGCTCCAGGGGCGCGGCACCGACGTGCTGCTCGCCACCGCCCCGCTCGTCGTCGCCGGGCTGCTGCTCGCCCAGGGCCTGACCGGGTCGCTGAACGCGCTGGCCCTCGGCGCGGACGCCGGGTCGGCGCTCGGCGTCGCCGTCCGCCGCACCTGGCTGCTCGCCGCCCTGGCGATCGTGCTGCTCGCCGGGTCCGCCACCGCCGCGGCGGGGCCGATCGCGTTCGTCGGGCTCGCCGCCCCGCACGTCGCGCGCTCGCTCACCGGACCCGACCTGCGCTGGGCGCTGCCCGCGTCGATGCTGATCGGCGCCGACGTGCTGCTCGCGGCCGACGTGCTCGGCCGGGTGGTCGCGGTGCCGTCCGAGGTGCAGACCGGGATCGTCGCGGCGGTCGTGGGCGCCCCGGTGTTCGTCGGGCTGGTCCGCCGACGTCGGATCGCCGCGCTGTGACCCGGCCCGCCTCCGCCACCGGCACCGCGCCCGGCACCGCGCCCGACGGGCCCACCCGGCACCTGCCCGGCCGGGTGCTGCGCGCGGGCGGGCTGTCCTGGCGCTGGCACCCGCGCACCGTCGTCGTGTGCGGGGTGCTGCTCGCCGTCGCCGCCGCGCTGGCCGTGGTCGCGATGGGCCGCGGCACCATCGCGCTCAGCCCCGCGCAGGTCGTGGCCGCCCTGCTCGGCGACGCCGACTCCCCCACGACCGAGCGCGTCGTGCGCGGCATCCGGCTCCCGCGCCTGGTCACCGGCCTCGGGGTCGGCGCCGCGCTCGGCACCGCGGGCGCCCTGTTCCAGTCCGTCTCGCGCAACGCCCTGGGCTCGCCCGACCTGATCGGCTTCACCACCGGCGCTGCGACCGGGGCCGTGCTCCAGATCGTGCTGCTCGACGGCGGCGCCCTGGAGGCCGGGGTGTGGGCCGTGGGCGGCGGCGCGGTCACGGCGGCGGTCGTCTACCTGCTGTCGATGAGCCGGCGCGGGGGCGGCGGGTACCGGCTGGTGCTCGTCGGCATCGGCGTGGGCGCGCTGCTGCAGGCCCTCAACTCGCTGCTGCTCACCCGCGCCGACCTCGACCAGGCCCTCGCCGCCGAGATCTGGTTGCAGGGCAGCCTGAACGGGCGTCGCTGGGAGCAGGCGCTGCCGGTGCTGCTGGTGCTGGCGGTCGCGCTGCCGCTCGCCGCGGCGAGCAGCCGCCGGCTCGACGTGCTGGAGATGGGCGACGACACCGCCGCCCAGCTCGGCGTCCGCGCGGAGCGGTCGCGCCTCGCCGCGGTCGTGCTCGGCGTCGCGCTCACCGCCGTGGCGACCGCCGCCGCGGGTCCGATCGCGTTCGTCGCCCTCGCCGCCCCGCAGCTGGTCCGGCGCCTCACCGGCGCGACCGGCGCGCACCTGGTCCCGTCGGCGTTCCTCGGCGGGACGCTGCTCGTCGCGGCCGACCTGCTGGCCCAGCGGCTGCCGTTCGCCTGGTCGGTGCCCGTCGGGCTCGCGACCGGCCTGCTCGGCGGCCTCTACCTGCTCTGGCTGCTCACCCGGAAGGACGGCACCACCTGATGACCGCGACCCCCGGCACCCCACCGCGCCTGCACGCCCGCGGGCTCACGCTCGCGTACGACCAGCGGGTCGTCTCCCGGGACCTGGACGTCGACGTCCCCGACGGCTCGTTCACGGTCGTCGTCGGCCCGAACGCCTGCGGCAAGTCGACGCTGCTGCGGGCGCTCGCCCGGCTGCTGCGCCCGGCCGCGGGCGCGGTGCTGCTCGACGGCGCCCCGATCGGCTCGCGCCCGCCGAAGGAGACGTCCCGGCGCCTCGCCCTGCTCCCGCAGCACCCCACCGCCCCGGACGGGATCACCGTCGTCGACCTGGTCGCGCGCGGCCGGTTCCCGCACCAGCGCCTGCTGCGGCAGTGGTCGCCCCAGGACGAGGCGGCGGTGACGCGCGCGATGGCCGCGACCGGCGTGACCGACCTCGCGGACCGGCCCGCCGGCGAGCTGTCCGGAGGCCAGCGGCAGCGCGTCTGGCTCGCGATGGTGCTCGCCCAGGACACCGGCCTGCTCCTGCTCGACGAGCCCACGACGTTCCTCGACATCGCCCACCAGATCGAGGTCCTGGACCTGTGCCGCGACCTGAACGAGGGGCAGGGGCGCACCCTCGTGGCGGTGCTGCACGACCTCAACCACGCGGCCCGCTACGCCACCCACCTGATCGCGATGCGCGACGGGCGGGTGGTCGCGCAGGGAACCCCCGCCGAGGTGGTCACCGAGCCGCTGGTCGAGCAGGTGTTCGGGCTGCCGTGCCGGGTGATCGCGGACCCGGTCACCGGCGCCCCGCTGGTGCTCCCGCTGGACCGCCGTCGCGTCAGCCCCGGACGACGCCCCTGACGTACGCCGCCTGCCCCGCGTGCTCCAGCACGTCCCCGAGGACGCTCACGAGCCGCACCCCGGCGGTCACCGGCGGGTCCCAGCCTTCGTCGACGACGCGGTCCAGGTCGGCGTCCGTGAGCCCGGCCAGGTACGCGTCCGTGGCGGCGCGGGTCGCGTCCAGGTACGCACCCAGCAGGTCCGCGCCCACCCGGACCCGGGCGACCTCGTCCGGCGTCTGCCCGTACCCGGTGGCGTCCCGCCCGAACGGCAGGTCGAACCGCTCCGCGAAGCCCTGGGCCGTCCACACCTCCTGCGTGCCGGCGAGGTCCGCGACCTGCGCGTCCTCGACCCGCACGAGGTGCCAGACCAGCCAGCCGATCGTGTTCGCCTCGGGCCCGAGGCGCGCGGTCAGCTCCCGCTCCCCCAGGCCGTCCAGCACCCCGTGCACCAGGTCGCCGATCCGGCCGAACCCGTCCCGCAGCACCGCCACGCCGTCCACACCCGCTCCTCACCGGCCGCCCCGGGCGGGCGACCACCGTCGTCGTCGACCGTAGGCCGGGGGTCCGACACGCGCGCGCCGGGGCTACGACGCGCGCTCGACCCGGTCCCGGACGCCGCGCAGCATCCGCTCGGTCATCACGGCGCTCAGGGCGGCGACCGCCTCGACCGCGACCCGACCGGCCGCCGACCGGGCGACGTAGCGCTCGCGCACCACCAGCCGCGTCGTGCCGGCCTCGTTCCCGGCGCGCAGCACGAACGCCCAGGTGTAGTCGTAGGGGGCCGGTGCGGGCTCGCCGGCCGGCGTCACGCCCGCGAGGACCAGCGCCCGCCCGGGGTCGGCGACCACGACGTCCAGCGCGACCGGCTCGGCCAGGTGCACGACGTCCCCGACCCGCACGTCCTGCCACGCCTCGACGACCTCGTCGGCCGAGTGGATCCGCAGGCCGACCAGGTTCTCGAGGGCGTCGTAGGAGTAGAAGCCACCGCGGCCCCAGCCGATCTGCGCGAGCCACGGCCAGACCGCGCCCGGGTCGGCGCGGACCGTGATCGCGCGGGTCGCGACCAGGTCGGGGGCGGGCAGCACGTCGTCGCCGGGCAGCACGGCCGCGAGCTCGACCTCCGACGCGCCCCACCGGAGCCCTGCGTGCCGCAGCACCCCGCACCCGGCGGCCAGCAGCCCCGCCCCGACCAGCACCCGTCCCGCACGCGTCATCCCCCGAGCCAACCACCCGCCGCGCGCCCGGCCCCGGGACCACGGTCCCCCGACCCGACCCGACCCGGCCCCGACGCACGAGGGGCCCCGCAGCACCTGGCTGCGGGGCCCCTCGTGGGGTGCGGGTGGATCAGGCGACGCGACCCGAGGCGTCGTCACCGATCTTGTGCACGATGATCGAGTTCGTCGAGCCGACGACGCCGACCGGCGTGCCCGCGACGACGACCACGTAGTCGCCGACCTCGGCGAGGCCCTGCGCGCGCAGGGTGGACTCGACCTGCTGGACCATCGCGTCGGTGTGCTCGACCTGCGGCACCTCGTACGTCTGAGTGCCCCAGCTCAGCGACAGCGTGTTGCGGACCGCCGTGTTGGGCGTGAAGGCCAGCAGCGGGATCGACGAGCGCAGGCGCGACATGCGGCGGGCCGAGTCGCCCGACTGCGTGAACGTCACCAGGTACTTGACGCCCAGGGTCTCGCCGATCTCGGCGGCGGCACGGGTGATCGCGCCACCGCGGGTGTGCGGCGTGGAGCCGAGGGGGGCGATGCGCTCGCGACCCATCTCCTCCGTGGCCTCGATGATCCGGGCCATCGTGCGGACGGTCTCGATCGGGTACTCGCCGACCGAGGTCTCGCCGGACAGCATGACCGCGTCGGCACCGTCGAGCACCGCGTTGGCGCAGTCCGAGGTCTCGGCGCGCGTCGGGCGCGGGGAGTTGGTCATGGACTCGAGCACCTGGGTGGCGACGATGACCGGCTTGGCCATGCGACGGGCCATCTCGACGGCACGCTTCTGGACGAGCGGCACCTGCTCCAGCGGGAGCTCGACGCCGAGGTCACCACGGGCGACCATGATGCCGTCGAACGCGTCGACGATCTCGGCGAGGTTCTCGACGGCCTGCGGCTTCTCGACCTTGGCGATGACGGGGAGGACGCGGCCCTCCTCCTCCATGATCCGGCGGACGTCGTCGTAGTCGGCGGCGTTGCGGACGAAGGACAGGGCGATGATGTCGGCGCCGACGCGCAGGGCCCAGCGCAGGTCCTCCTCGTCCTTCTCGCTCATCGCGGGGACCGAGACGGCCACGCCGGGCAGGTTGATGCCCTTGTTGTTGGAGACCGGGCCGGCGACCTCGACGCGCGTGATGACGCGCGGGCCCTCGACGGCGGTGACGCGGACCAGCACGCGGCCGTCGTCGATCAGCAGCGGGTCGCCGACGCGGGCGTCGTCCGCGAGGCCCTTGTGCGTGGTGGAGACGAGCTCCTTGGTGCCGGGGACGTCCTCGGTGGTGATCGTGAAGACGTCACCCTCGTTGAGGTAGTGCTTGGTGTCGGTGTCGGAGAACCGGCCGAGGCGGATCTTCGGGCCCTGCAGGTCGACCAGCACGGCGACCGAGCGGCCGGAGGCCTTCGCGGCGGCGCGCACGTTGTTGTACACGCGCTCGTGCACCTCGGTGTCGCCGTGGCTGCGGTTCAGCCGCGCCACGTCCATACCGGCGTCGACAAGGGCCTGGATCTGCTCGGCGGACTCCGTGGCGGGGCCGATGGTGCAGACGATCTTCGCTCTACGCATGGGGGAAAGCCTAGGCCTTTCGTGACTGACGGTGCGGACCGAACGTCCTGGTCGGCCCGGGCCTGCCCGGGTGACGGCGAGGACGCACGCGGTTGATGGTCGACGGCGCACGCGACCACGTCCGCCGGTCCGGTCCGGGTCGGTCTCGACCGCGGTGGGCAGCAGGCGGGCAGCGCGTTGCTGCCAGACGGGCACGAGTCTACGGCCGTCTCACGCGGGAGACAGCCTCGGCGCTCCCCCGCGCGCCAGGTCCACCCGTCCGGACCGACGACGACGGGCGGCCGGGCCGGTGCGCCCGGGACCCAGGTCCCAGACGTCCACCGGGCGTCCGACCGCCCGTCACGTGCTCGTGCGCCGGTCAGGCCCGCAGCGCCGCCGTGGCCGCCGTGACCGGGGCGGGCAGCTCGGTGCTGCCGCCCAGGTAGGTGTCGACCGCCGCCGCGGCGGCCCGGCCCTCGGCGATCGCCCACACGATGAGCGACTGCCCGCGGCCGGCGTCGCCGGCGACGAACACGCCGGGCACCGACGTGGCGAAGTCCTCGGCCCGGGCGACGGTGCCGCGCGGGGTGAGGTCGACACCGGCCTGCGCGACGAGGTCCTCGGTCTCGGGACCGGTGAAGCCCATCGCGATCAGCACCAGGTCCGCGGGGATGTCCCGCTCGGTGCCGGGTGCGGGGACGCGGCGACCGTCGGCCTGGTACTCGGTGGTGGCGAGGCGCAGGTGCGTGACCTGGCCGTCCTCGCCGCCGACGAACGCCACGGTCGACGCGAGGAACGCGCGCTCGCCGCCCTCCTCGTGCGAGGACGACACCTCGAACAGCACCGGGTCGGTGGGCCACGGCTGGTGCGCGGGGCGCTCGACCGGCGGCTGCTTGCCGATCGCCAGGGTCGTCACCGACGCGGCGCCCTGGCGCAGGGCGGTGCCCACGCAGTCCGAGCCGGTGTCGCCGCCGCCGATCACGACGACGTGCTTGCCCGCGGCGTCGATCGGCTCCGCGACGACCTTGCCCGCGACCAGCGCGTTCGACTGGTGCAGGTACTCCATCGCCGGGTGGATGCCGTCGAGCTCGCGCCCGGGCAGCGGCAGGTCGCGCGGGACCGTCGCGCCGGTGGCGACCACGACCGCGTCGTACCGGGACCGCAGCTGGGCCCAGGTGATGTCGGTGCCGATCGCGACGTTCGGCCGGAACCGGGTGCCCTCGGCCTCCATCTGCGCCAGGCGGCGGTCGATGTGCCGCTTCTCGAGCTTGAAGTCCGGCACGCCGTAGCGCAGCAGGCCGCCGATGGCGTCGTCGCGCTCGTACACGGCGACCGTGTGGCCGGCGCGGGTCAGCTGCTGCGCGGCGGCCAGCCCGGCGGGGCCGGAGCCGACGACGGCGACCGTGTGGCCCGTCAGCCGCTGCGGCACCTGCGGGTGCACGAGGCCGCGGTCGAACGCCTCGTCGATGATCGAGACCTCGACGTTCTTGATCGTCACCGGCGGCTGGTTGATGCCGAGCACGCACGCGGACTCGCACGGCGCCGGGCAGATCCGGCCCGTGAACTCCGGGAAGTTGTTCGTGGCGTGCAGCCGCTCGGCCGCGTCGCCCCACTGCCCGCGCCACACCAGGTCGTTCCACTCGGGGATGAGGTTCCCGAGCGGGCAGCCGTTGTGGCAGAACGGGACGCCGCAGTCCATGCAGCGGCCGGCCTGGCGGGTCAGCAGCGCAGCAGCCTGCGGGTCGTCCTGGGCGCTGCGGTGCTCGTGCACCTCGCGCCAGTCCATCAGGCGCAGGGCCACCGGCCGGTTCGCGGGCAGCTCGCGCTCCCGCACCTTCATGAAGCCGCGGGGGTCAGCCACGAGCCACCTCCAAGATGCCCTCCCAGACGCCGGGCGCGCTCGGGTCGAGCCCGTCCGCCTCGGCCTTCGCCAGCGCGGCGCGCACGCGTGAGTACTCCGTCGGCTGGACCCGGGTGAACCGGGCCCGCGTCGCCGCGGGGTCCGCGAGGAGCTCGGTCGCGACGCGCGAGCCGGTCTCCTCGACGTGCCGCCGCAGCAGGTCCTGCACGAGCTCCGCCTCGGCGTCGTCGAGCGGGTCGAGCCCGAGCTCGCCGGCCGCGACGGCCTGCACGTTCACGCGCTCGGTCTTCAGGTCGAGCACGTAGGCCGTGCCGCCGGACATACCGGCCGCGAAGTTCCGGCCCGTGCGGCCGAGCACCAGCACGGTGCCGCCGGTCATGTACTCGCAGCCGTGGTCCCCCACGCCCTCGACGACCAGGGTCGCCCCGGAGTTGCGGACCGCGAACCGCTCGCCGACGACGCCGCGCAGGAACATCTCGCCGGACGTCGCGCCGTAGCCGATCACGTTGCCGGCGATGACGTTGTGCTCCCCGCTGAGGACCGCGTTGCGGTCCGGGCGCACGACGATGCGGCCGCCCGACAGGCCCTTGCCGACGTAGTCGTTGGCGTCGCCCTCGAGGCGCAGCGTCAGGCCGCGCGGGACGAACGCGCCGAACGACTGCCCGGCCGAGCCGGTGAGCCGCACCTGGATCGTGTCGTCGGGCAGGCCCTGCCCGCCGTAGCGCCGGGTGATCTCGTGACCGAGCATCGTGCCGACGGTGCGGTTGACGTTGCGGACGGGCAGGTCGATCTGCACCGGGCGCGCGTCCTCCAGCGCGTCGGCGGCCAGCGCGATGAACTGGTTGTCGAGCGCGCGGTCGAGGCCGTGGTCCTGGTCCTGGGTGTGGTGCAGCGACGACCCGGGCAGCGGCTCGGGCAGCGCGAGCACCGGCGTCAGGTCGAGGCCCTCGGCCTTCCAGTGGTCGACCGCCGCGCGGGTGTCCAGCAGCTCGACGTGGCCGACGGCCTCGACGATGCTGCGGAACCCGAGCTCCGCGAGGATCTCCCGGACCTCCTGGGCGATGAACTCGAAGAACGCCACCACGAACTCGGGGCGGCCGCTGAACCGGGCACGCAGCTCGGGGTTCTGCGTGGCGACGCCCACGGGGCAGGTGTCCAGGTGGCAGACGCGCATCATGATGCAGCCGGACACGACCAGCGGCGCCGTCGCGAACCCGAACTCCTCGGCGCCGAGCAGCGCGCCGATCACGACGTCCCGGCCGGTCTTGAGCTGGCCGTCGACCTGCACCACGACGCGGTCGCGCAGGTCGTTGAGCACGAGGGTCTGCTGGGTCTCGGCCAGGCCGATCTCCCAGGGCGTGCCCGCGTGCTTGAGGCTGGTGAGCGGCGAGGCGCCGGTGCCGCCGTCGTGGCCGGAGATCAGCACGACGTCGGAGTGCGCCTTGGCGACACCCGCGGCGACCGTGCCCACGCCGAACTCGCTGACGAGCTTGGTGTGGATCCGGGCACGCGGGTTCGCGTTCTTGGCGTCGTGGATGAGCTGCGCCAGGTCCTCGATGGAGTAGATGTCGTGGTGCGGCGGCGGCGAGATCAGGCCGACGCCGGGCGTCGAGTGCCGGGTCCGCGCGACCCACGGGTACACCTTCGGGCCGGGCAGCTGACCGCCCTCGCCGGGCTTGGCGCCCTGGGCAAGCTTGATCTGGATGTCGTCCGCGAACGTCAGGTACTCGCTGGTGACGCCGAACCGGCCGGACGCGATCTGCTTGATCGCCGAGCGGCGCTCGGGGTCGTGCAGGCGCTCGGGGTCCTCGCCGCCCTCGCCGGTGTTCGACTTCGCGCCGAGGCGGTTCATCGCGACCGCGAGGGTCTCGTGCGCCTCCGCGGAGATCGACCCGTAGGACATCGCCCCGGTGCTGAACCGCTTGACGATCTCGCTGACCGGCTCGACCTCGTCGATCGGGACGGGGGTGCGCTCCCCGGACTTGAACTCCAGGAGCCCGCGCAGCGTCATCAGGCGCTTCGCCTGCCCGTCGACCCGGCCGGTGTACTCGCGGAACACGTCCATCTGCCGCGTGCGGGTGGCGTGCTGGAGCTTGAACACCGTCTCCGGGTCGAACAGGTGCTCCTCGCCGTCCCGGCGCCACTGGTACTCGCCGCCGGTGGCCAGGCGGCGGTGCGCCAGCCGGTTGCCGTTGGACGGGTACGCGTCGGCGTGCCGCGCGGCGACCTCCGCCGCCACGACGTCCAGGCCGATGCCGCCGAGCCGGCTGGTCGTGCCGGTGAAGTACCGGTCGACGAGCGGCTGCGACAGGCCGATGGCCTCGAACACCTGCGCGCCGCGGTACGACGCGATCGTGGAGATGCCCATCTTGGACATGACCTTCAGGACGCCCTTGCCGAGCGCCTTGATGAGGTTCTTCACGGCCGTCTCGGGCGCGACGCCCGGCAGGTAGCCGTGGGTCGCCAGGTCCTCGACGGTCTCCATCGCCAGGTACGGGTTGACCGCGGCCGCGCCGTAGCCGATCAGCAGCGCGACGTGGTGCACCTCGCGGACGTCACCGGCCTCGACGACCAGCGACACCTGGGTGCGGGTGTGCCGGCGCAGCAGGTGGTGGTGCACGGCGGACAGCAGCAGCAGCGACGGGATCGGCGCGCGGTCGGCGTCGGAGTCGCGGTCGGACAGCACGAGGAAGCTCACGCCGTCGGCCACGGCCTGGTCGCACTCGGCGAAGATCTCCTCCAGGCGCTCCTCCAGGGCCGCGCCGCCGCCGTCGACCTTGTACAGGCCGCGCACGATGGTCGACCGGAAGATGCCCGCCATCGCGGGGTCCTTGTCGATCTTGACGATCTTGGCGAGGCCGTCGTTGTCGAGCACCGGGAACGGCAGCACGAGCTTGCGCGCGTGCAGCGGGGTGTCCTCGAGCAGGTTCGGCTCCGGGCCGATCGCCCCGCCGATCGAGGTGACCAGCTCCTCGCGGATCGCGTCCAGCGGCGGGTTGGTCACCTGCGCGAACATCTGCGTGAAGTAGTCGAACAGCATCCGCGGCCGCTGGGACAGCACGGCCACCGGGGTGTCCGAGCCCATCGCGCCGAGCGGCTCCGCGCCCGCCGCACCCATCGGGGTGAGCAGGATCTTCAGCTCCTCCTCGGTGTACCCGAAGGTCCGCTGCCGGCGCCGCACGGACGCCGAGGAGTGCGCGATGTGCTCGCGCTCGGGCAGCTGCTCGAGGTAGACGGAGTTGTCCCGCACCCACTCGGCGTAGGGACGCTGGGCGGCGAGCTGGGCCTTGATCTCGTCGTCCTCGATGATCCGGCCCTGGCCGGTGTCGACGAGGAACATCCGACCCGGCTCGAGGCGGCCCTTGCGGACGACCGTGGCGGGGTCGAGGTCGAGCACGCCCGCCTCGGAGCCCATCACGACCAGGCCGTCCTCGGTCACCCAGAACCGGCCGGGGCGCAGGCCGTTGCGGTCCTGCACGGAGCCGATCAGGGTGCCGTCCGTGAACGTCATCGCGGCGGGCCCGTCCCAGGGCTCCATCAGGCTCGCGTGGTACTCGTAGAACGCCCGGCGGTCCGGGTCCATCTGCGCGTGGTTCTCCCACGCCTCCGGGATCATCATCATGATCGCGTGCGGCAGCGACCGGCCGCCCAGGTGCAGCAGCTCGAGCACCTCGTCGAACGAGCCCGAGTCGGAGCCGCCCGGCGTGCACACCGGCAGCAGCGGGGTCAGGTCCCCGAGCAGGTCCGAGCGCAGCGTGCCCTCGCGCGCGGCGACCCAGTTCCGGTTGCCGCGCACCGTGTTGATCTCGCCGTTGTGGGCGATCATCCGGAACGGCTGCGCCAGCGGCCACGACGGGAACGTGTTGGTCGAGAACCGGGAGTGCACGAGCGCGAGCTCCGAGGCGTACCGCGGGTCCGAGAGGTCCGCGAAGAACGGCTCGAGCTGGCCCGTGGTGAGCATGCCCTTGTAGGTGAGCGTCCGGGCGGACAGCGACGCGAAGTAGACGCCCAGCTCCCGCTCGGCGCGCTTGCGCAGCCGGAAGGCGCGGCGGTCCAGGTCGACGCCCGCGAGCTCGCGGGACGGGTCGGCCACGACGAGCTGGCGGAACACGGGCATGGAGGCGCGCGCGGTCGGACCGACGAGGTCGGCGGTCACCTGCACGTCGCGCCACGCGAGCACGTCGAGCTTCTCCTCCGCGGCGACCGCCTCGACCGCGCGGACCACGACGGTGCGCTCCTGCTCGTCCTGCGGCAGGTAGGCCATGCCGATCGCGTACCGGCCGGCCGGGGGCAGCTCGGCGTCGACGACGTCGCGCAGGAACGCGTCGGGGATCTGCGTGAGGATGCCGGCGCCGTCGCCGCTGTTCTCCTCCGCGCCGACCGCGCCGCGGTGGTCGAGGTTCAGCAGCGCGGTCAGACCGGCGTCGACGATGTCTCGGCCGGGCGTGCCGCGCAGCGTCGCGACGAACGCGAAACCGCACGCGTCGTGCTCGGCCGCCGGGTCGTACAGACCAGGCTGCCGCTGCACGGACTCGGGGGAACCGAGACGCAGGGGCGACGCAGGCATCAGCACCGTCCTCACAGACACCGCCGAGGCGGGCCAGGTAGAGCAATGGGGGGAGGCTGGGACGTCATCGGCCCGGGCTACAAGGTGTGGCGACGATACCTGCCGGAAACACAGGCACTCACATCGCGAGAAGTGAGGTGGGTCACACGCGCGTCCCCGCGGTCAGCGGGCTGTGCCGTGCTCGGCCACCTCGTCGTCCTGGGCTGCAGATCCGCTCAGGAGAGGTGTGGTCTCGCGTCCAGGATGACGACGTCCGACGACGATGAACGCTACCAGCGCCCCGAGACCGACGATGATCGACGTCCACACGTTGAGCCGGAACGGGCCGATCATCTCGGCCGGGTCGATCCGCAGCAGCTCGATCCACAGGCGGCCGGTCGTGTAGACGACCACGTACAGCCAGAACACCCGGCCGTGCCCGAGCCGGAACCGGCGGTCGAGCCAGATCAGCAGCGCCGCGCCAGCGAGGTTCCAGAGCAGCTCGTACAGGAACGTCGGGTGGAACAGCGTGCCGGGCTCGAACCCGGCGGGCAGGTGCGCGTCGTCGATCCGCAGGCCCCACGGCAGCGTCGTCGGGCCGCCGAACAGCTCCTGGTTGAACCAGTTGCCGAGCCGGCCGATCGCCTGCGCGACGAGCAGCCCGGGGGCGAGCGCGTCCGCGAACACCGGGAAGCGCACGCCCGCCCGCCGGCAGCCGATGTACGCGCCGACGGCGCCGAGCGCGACGGCGCCCCAGATCCCGAGCCCGCCCTCCCAGATGTAGAGCGCCTTGACCGGGTTCCCGCCGGCCCCGAAGTACGCGTCCGGGGAGCTGATGACGTGGTAGAGCCGGCCCCCGACGATGCCGAACGGCACGGCCCAGAACGCGATGTCCAGGACCTGCTCGGGGTCGCCCCCGCGCTCCTTCCACCGGCGCTGCGTCAGGACGACGGCCACGACGATGCCGGCGAGGATCGCCAGCGCGTAGGCGCGGACCGGCAGGGGCCCGAGGTACCACACGGCCTGGGACGGGCTGGGGATCGCGGCGGGGATCATCACCCGGGCAGCCTATGCGAGCCGGACGCGACCGCGGTCCCCCGGCCCGCCGCGCGGACGGCGTGGGAGCCGGGGGTCAGCGGGAGCGGCGCAGGCCCTCGGCGAGGCCCGCGGTCACCGACGCCAGCGCGGCCAGGCCCGCGGACTCGCCCTCGACCGCCGACAGCGCGCGCACGAAGGCCGAGCCCACGATCACGCCGTCCGCGTACCGGCCGATGTCCTGCGCCTGCTCGGGCCGGGACACGCCCAGGCCGACGCAGACGTGCGTGGCACCGGCGGCGCGGGTGTCCGCGACCAGCTGCTCGGCGCGCGCGCCGACGGTGGTCCGCTCCCCCGTGACGCCCATCGTCGACGCCGCGTACACGAACCCGCGGGACGCCGCGGCGGTGGACGCCAGCCGCTCGGGGGTGGAGGACGGCGCGACCAGGAACACCCGGTCCAGGTCGTGCGCCTCGGAGGCGGCGATCCAGTCCGCGCCCTCGTCGGGCACGAGGTCCGGGGTGATGAGCCCCGCGCCGCCCGCGCCGGCCAGGTCCCGCGCGAACGCGTCGACGCCGTAGCGCAGCACCGGGTTCCAGTACGTCATGACCAGGACCGGGGCGCCGGTCTCGGCGATCTGCTCGACCGCGCCGAACACGTCCCGCACGCGGGTGCCGCCGGCGAGCGCCTGGTCGACCGCGTGCTGGATGACCGGGCCGTCCATCACGGGGTCGGAGTACGGCAGCCCGAGCTCGACGACGTCCACGCCCGCCTCGACCATCGTCCGGGCCGCGCGCACGGACCCGGCGAGGTCGGGGAAGCCCAGCGGGAGGTAGCCGACCAGCGCCGCGCGACCGGGCTGCCCGTCCGACCCGGCGCGGAGCCGGTCCAGGGTCGCCGCGGTCCGCGAGCCCACCTGCACGTCGCTCACAGCTGCTCCCCCTCGTCGGCCTGCACGACCGGCTTGTCCTCGATCAGGTCGAACCACGCCGCCGCCGTGGCGACGTCCTTGTCCCCGCGCCCCGACAGGTTCACCAGGATCACCGGCTCACCGCCGTCCGCCGTCTCCCAGGTCGCGGCCTCGCGGCCGAGCTGGATCGCACCCGCCAGCGCGTGCGCCGACTCGATCGCCGGGATGATGCCCTCGGTGCGGCACAGCACCTGGAACGCGTCCATCGCCTCGGCGTCCGTGACCGGTCGGTACTGGGCGCGGCCGATGTCGTGCAGCCACGCGTGCTCGGGCCCGACGCTCGGGTAGTCCAGGCCCGCCGACACCGAGTGGCTGGGCAGCGTCTGGCCGTCCTCGTCCTGCAGCAGGTACGACTTCGTGCCCTGGAGCACGCCGGGCGTGCCGCCGCTGAACCGGGAGGCGTGCCGCCCGGAGTCGACGCCCTCGCCACCGGCCTCGAAGCCGAACAGCCGGACGCCCGGGTCGTCGAGGAACGCGTTGAAGATCCCCATCGCGTTCGACCCGCCGCCGACGCACGCCGCGACCGCGTCCGGCAGGCGGCCGATCTCCTCGGCGAGCTGGGCCTTGGCCTCCTCGCCGATGAGCTTGTGGAAGTCGCGGACCATCTCGGGGAACGGGTGGGGGCCCGTCACCGTGCCGAGCAGGTAGTGCGTGGTGTCGACGTTCGCGACCCAGTCGCGCAGCGCCTCGTTGATCGCGTCCTTGAGGGTGCGCGAGCCGATGGACACCGGGACGACCGTCGCGCCGAGGAGCCGCATGCGCGCGACGTTGAGCGCCTGGCGCTGCGTGTCCTCCTCGCCCATGTACACGACGCACTCGAGGTCGAGCAGGGCCGCGGCCGTCGCCGTCGCCACGCCGTGCTGGCCGGCGCCGGTCTCCGCGATGACGCGCGTCTTGCCCATCCGCTTCACCAGCAGGGCCTGGCCGAGCACGTTGTTGATCTTGTGCGAGCCGGTGTGGTTGAGGTCCTCGCGCTTGAGGAACACCCGGACGCCCTCACCGACGTGCGCCGCGAACCGCGGCACCTCGGTCAGCGGGCTGGGGCGGCCGGTGTACGTGCGGTGCAGCCGGGCGAGCTCCGCGCCGAACGCGGGGTCCGCGAGGGCCTTGTGGAACTCCGTGTCGAGCTGGTCCAGCGCGGCGATCAGCGCCTCCGGCACGAACCGCCCGCCGAAGTCGCCGAAGTACGGCCCGGCGTGCGCCGCGAGCGGCCCCCCGGGGGGCGCCGTCACGGACGGCACCTGCGGACCCTGTCGACCGGTCGTCACCTGCTGCTCCTCGCTGCTCGCTGCTCGGTCAGCGCGCGTCGCGCGCGACCGGTCCCGCCGGGTGGGTGCTCCCGGCCGTCACTGCCGGACCGCGCGCAGCGACGGGTGCGAGCCCGCCGCCACCAGGTCCGCCACCGACTGGCGCGGCGCGTCGTCGGTGACGAGGGCCTCGCCCACCAGCACCGCGTCGGCGCCCGCGCGGGCGTAGTCCATGACGTCGTGCGGGCCGCGCACGCCGGACTCGGCGATCTTCACGACGTCCGCCGGGATCGAGGGGGCGACGCGCGCGAACGTGCCGCGGTCCACCTCGAGGGTCTTGAGGTCGCGGGCGTTCACGCCGATCACGCGGGCGCCCGCGTCGACCGCCCGCATGACCTCCTCGGAGTCGTGCACCTCGACCAGGGCCGTCATGCCCAGGGAGTGCACCCGCTCCACCAGGGAGGTCAGCACCGTCTGCTCCAGGGCCGCGACGATGAGCAGGACCAGGTCCGCGCCGTGCGCCCGCGCCTCCCACACCTGGTACGGCGTGACGACGAAGTCCTTGCGCAGCACCGGGATGTCCACGGCCGCGCGCACGCTGTCCAGGTCGGCGAGGCTGCCCTTGAACCGGCGCTCCTCGGTGAGCACCGAGATGACGGTCGCGCCGCCCTTCTCGTACTCCGCGGCGAGCGCGGCGGGGTCCGTGATCGTGGCCAGCGCGCCCTTGCTGGGGCTGGACCGCTTGACCTCGGCGATGACCGTCACCGCGTCCTCGACGCGGAGCCGGCGGATGCAGTCCTGGGCGCCGGGCACGCGGGCCGCACGCTCCTTGACGACCGCGAGCGGGGTCGCGGCCTCGCGCACGGCGAGGTCCTCGCGCACTCCCGCGACGATTCCGTCCAGCACTGTGCCCATCGGCGCCTCATCTCCCCCGAGCTCGGCAGCGGCACGCCTGGTGGCGCGGGAGCCGGCAGGCTCCTCGGCGACGGCCGACCCACCCTGCTCCGGATGAGGTCGGACCCGCGACCGCCTCCGCCATCGTACGGGGACCCGCGGGCCCGGCCGACCACCAGGTCACCCGGTGGGACGGCCGGCCCCGCGTCGGTCAGTAGCCGTAGGAGGTGCCCGTGTAGCCGTCGACGAACGCGGGCACGAAGGCGGAGCCGAACGCGGCGAGCAGGCCCAGCGTGGTCACCGCGGTCGCGACGGCCCCCAGCACGATGCCCGCGACCGCGAGCCCGCGGTTGTCGGCCTCGCCCCGGGCCGCCGCCCTGCGGGCCAGCACTCCGAGGATGATCGCCGGGATCCCCGTGGCGAGCCCGCACACGAACAGCCCGACGAGGCCCAGGACGAGCGACCACACGGCGAGCCCGTTCTTCGGGTAGCCGAGGACGGGGGCGTACGGCTGCGCGCCCCAGGCCGGGTAGCCCGGCGCCGGGGGGCCGGCGGCGTAGGGCGCGCCGGCGTAGCCGCCGGGCTGCTGCGGGTAGGCGGACGGCGGGCCGTACGGCGACGGCTGCGGGTAGCCCGACGGCTGGCCGTCCTGGCCGTACTGGTCGTACGGCGCGGGCTGGCCGTACGGCGACGGCTGCCCGTACCCGGGCTGCTGCTGGCCGTAGGGCGCGGGCTGGCCGTACGGCGACGGCTGCTCGGAGGGCGTCGGCCGGCCGTACCCGGGCTGCTGCTGGCCGTACGGCGACGTCGGGGTCGGATCCTGCGCGGGGTGGGACGCGTCCGAGGGCTGGTCGGGCGTGCTCATGCGGTGGCCTCCTGCGGGACGCGTCGACGCACGGTGCGCCGATCGCATCCTAGGGACGCGACCGGAGCGGCCGGGCCACCTACGTCCAGGACCACTCAGACGGGCTGCTGCGGGTCGACGAGGTACCCGATCACCGCGAGCACCCCCAGCACCACGCTGACGACGCACCCCACGATCCCCAGCGTGAGGCCCGCGGTGCCGAGCCCGCCGTTGGTCGCCTCACCGCGCTGCGCGGCCCGCCGGGACTGCACCCCCGTGACGATCGCCCCGGCCCCGAACAGCAGTCCGTACCCGCACAGCACCAGCGCGACCACGCCGAGCACCAGCGACCACACGCCGAGGCTGTTCTTGACCCCGGTGTGCACGGGCCAGGTCCCGTACCCCTGCGCAGGGTGGCCCGGCGACCACGGCTGCGGTCCGGTGGGGTGGGCGACCGGCGAGGCGACGGGTGACGGGGCGGGGTACCCGGACCACGCGCTCGCCGCCGGCCCGGTGTACGGCGGCAGCGCCGACGTCACCGGCCCCGCGGGCCCGGCCGGCAGCGGCGCGGGCTCCCAGGACGACGCCGCCGACGCGGTCGGGTGCGGGTGGTCCGGCTGGTCGGGCGTGGTCACGGCTCCCCCTTGCGGCTGCGGCCGGCGCGGCGCGCGCCGACGGCAGCGTAGGGAGTCCCGTGGTGGCGTCGTGGGCGAACGCCCGGCGTTCACCCGTCCGCGCGGGCTCCCGGGCGCGCCGCCGCGGCCTCAGGGCGCGAGCAGGCCCGCCCAGGCCGGGACGTTCCGGGCGACGCTGTAGAGGAGGACGACCGCCGTCGCGACGATCGCGACCCGCGCCGACGGCGCCCGAGCCGGTCGCCCGGTCCGGAGCGCCCGGACCAGCCACCGCGCCCAGAGCGCCGCGAGGACCGGGACGACCAGCACCCACAGCGGGTTCATCGACCAGGCGCCGGCGAGGTCACCGACCAGCAGGTCGTGCGTGGCCCGCAGGCCCCCGCAGCCCGCGCAGTACGCGCCGGTCAGCGCGTACAGCGGGCAGACGCCCCAGCTGCCCTGTCCGTGCGGGTCGCGCAGCACGAGCCCGAGCGCGACGACGGCCGCCCCGCCCGCGACCACCAGCGGCCCGCGCGCGGCACGGAGCCGGGCGCGGGTCGACGGGGCGTCGGGTGGAGCGGCCGTGCGCACCTGTCAGTACGTGGTGTCGAACGACGTGGCCAGCGCGCCGGTCGCCGCCAGGATGATGACGAGGATGATGGCGAGGACCTGGAGGCCGGTCACGACCCAGGACACGATGTAGCCGGCGTTGGCCAGCGAGCCGTTGTTGGCCTCGCCGCGGGCGACGGCCTGCTTGGCCTTCGAGCCGACGATGATGCCGGGGATGCTGGTGAAGATCGAGCAGACGAAGAACCCGACGAGGCCGAGCACCAGCGACCAGACGCCGAGGTTGTTCTTCGCGGGCGAGCCGTAGCCGCCGCCGTACGGCTGGCCGTAGGCCGGGGCCTGACCGTAGGCCGGGGCCTGGCCGTAGTCGCCGCCCGCGGGCTGGCCGTAGCCGCCGGCCGGCTGGCCGCCGGTGTACTGGCCGTACTGCGGGATACCGCTCTGGTCGCCCGAGCCGGACTGGTCGCCCGAGCCCTCGGGGCTGGAGTAGGGGTCCTGCGGCTGGTTCGGGGTCGACATGGCGGCTCCTCGTGGTTCGTGTGCGTCGGTTGCGGCGTCCACCCTGGTCGGGAGGCTGCGGGCCCTAGGTCTACCGGAGCCGGGGCCCGACGTCCACCCGACGTCCGCCGGGGCGCCGGTCAGTGACCGCCGCGCGCCTTCGCCTTGGCGATCGTGTGCGCGCCGCCCTGGCCGTAGCCGAGCACCTGCATGACCTTGCCGACGACGACGCCGAGCAGGGCGACCGCGAGGCCGGCCCAGAACACCGCCATGACCCCGAAGACCAGGCCGAGCGCGGCGGCCGTGGAGCCGATGAGCACGATGATCGTGGTCGCCCAGGCGGCGCTGGTGTGGCCGTGGTTCGTCGGCGGCGCCTGCGGAGGCAGGCGCAGCGTCTCCGAGCGTGGGGACTGCTGAGCGCCCTGGGGACGGAGCGACTGCTCGACCATCGTGGAACACCTTTCATGACGGGGTGTCGTCACCCTAGCCGACGACTCAGGTCGGGTCGTCCCCGCGGGTCAGCGCGTCCCACGCGCCGCGCTCGTCGACGGGCAGGTCGTCGGCTGCTCCCGCGGTCCCGGCACCCGCGGCGGAGGTCCCGCCGACCGGTCGGCCCGACGTCGGGCCGGTGGTCCGGTCCACGCGCTCGTGCCGGTCGGAGGGTGCCGCCCACGCCCGGGACGCGCGGACCAGCGCCACCGCCTGGAGGACCACCAGGACGCCCAGCGCCGCCGTGACCAGCGGCCACACCGCGACCGTGACGGGGTCGGCGACCCGCGGCACCCCGGTCACGTCCGCGGCCGCGCGCTCGGCCGTGACCGTCGCGGCGGACCGGGCGGCGAGGGCGGACGCCGTGACCAGGACCCCGGCGGCGGCCACGACCGCGCCGACGACCCACCGACCGACCCGCCCGACGAGCCCGAGCGCGGCAGCGGCGGCGAGCAGCACCAGCGCCGCCGCGACCACCCCCGGGGCGGCGGCGGTCCCGCGGACGGTGACGGCGAACTCCTCGCCCAGGGCGTTCGACCCCGTCGCGGACACCCACACCGGCAGCGCGGTCAGCGCGACGACCCCCGACAGCAGCAGCAGCGCCAGCACCCAGCGGCCGCGCCCCGCGCCGCGACGGACGTCGGACGGCGCGGTCACGCGGACCCCGCCGGTCGCAGCCGCGCGGCGATCTGCACGGCCCGCACCGCCGCGGCCGCCTTGTCCCGGGACTCCTGGTACTCGGTCGCGGGCACCGAGTCCGCGACGATGCCCGCACCCGCCTGGACGCTCGCGCGCCCGTCGCGGATCAGCGCCGTGCGGATCGCGATCGCCATGTCCATGTCCCCGGCGAGGTCGAAGTACCCGACCGTGCCGCCGTAGATCCCGCGCCGCGCCGGCTCGATCTCGTCGATCAGGGCGATCGCGCGCGGCTTCGGCGCACCGGAGAGGGTGCCCGCCGGGAACGTCGCGGTGAGGGCCGCCAGCGCGGTCGCCCCGGCGCGGAGCCGTCCGACGACGGTCGAGCAGATGTGCATGATGTGGCTGAACCGCCGGACCGCCATGAACTCGACGACCTCGACCGTCGCGGGCTCGCACACCTTGACCAGGTCGTTGCGGGCCAGGTCCACCAGCATGAGGTGCTCGGCCCGCTCCTTGGGGTCGGCGATCAGCTCGTCGTGCAGCTCACGGTCCCGCTCCGGGGTGGCGCCGCGCGGCCGGGAGCCGGCGATCGGGAACGTCGTGACGTGCCCCGCCGTGACCTTGACCAGCGTCTCGGGGCTCGACCCCACGACGGCGAAGTCGTGCCCGTCGGCGTCCTGGAGCTGCAGGTAGTACATGTACGGGCTGGGGTTGATGGTCCGCAGCACCCGGTAGACGTCCAGCGGGTCGGCCGGGCAGTCGAGGTCGAGCCGCTGCGACAGGACGACCTGGAACACCTCGCCGTCCCGGATCGCCTCCTTGCCGGTGGCGACGGCCTGCTCGTACTCGGCGGCGGTCGACCGGAACTCGAGCTCGGGCACCGGGGCGTCGACCAGGCGCGCCGCGGCGGGGGCGGCCGGCCGCAGGAGGGCGTCCTGCATCGCGTCGAGCCGCGCGACCGCGTCGGCGTGCGCCTCGTCGACGCGCTCGTCGGAGCCGTCGAAGTTGATCGCGTTCGCGACCAGCCACACGGAGCCGTCGTGGTGGTCGGTCACCGCGAGGTCGCTCGCCAGGCACAGCGTCATCTCGGGGACGCCCAGCTCCTCGGGCGCTGCGGCGGGCAGGGTCGGCTCCCAGTGCCGGACCACGTCCCAGCCGAGGGCGCCGACCAGTCCCCCGGTCAGGGGCGGCAGACCCGGCACGGCGGGCGTGCGCAGCACCTCGAGGGTCTCCCCCAGCACCGCCAGCGGGTCACCCTCGGTCGGCACGCCCGCGGGCACGTCGCCGGTCCAGACCGCGTGGCCGTCCCGCACCGTCAGCGTCGCGCGCGAGCGCACCCCGACGAACGACCACCGCGACCACCGGCCGTCCTGCTCCGCGGACTCCAGGACGAACGTGCCCGGCCGGCCCGCGGCGAGGGTGCGGTAGAGGCCGACCGGCGTCGTGTCGTCGGCCAGCAGGCGGCGCACCACGGGGATCACCCGACGGTCGGCGGCGAGCGCGCGGAACTCCGGCAGGGCGGGCCAGGTCGTGCCCCAGGGCACGTCGACCGGCGTGGCGTCCGCCGGCGCCGTGGCGTCCACGGGCGATGCGGCGGTCACGCGGTCGGCCCGGTGCTGCCCGCGACGGGCGCGTCGGCGGGACGCTCGCCGACGACGGCGCGCAGCGAGCCGCCGGTCTCGAAGCAGGTGCGCGCGCCGGTGTGGCAGGCCGCGCCGACCTGGTCCACGCGGACGAGCAGCGCGTCGCCGTCGCAGTCGAGCTCGACGGACTTCACGTACTGCGCGTGCCCGGAGGTGTCGCCCTTGCGCCAGTACTCCTGGCGGGACCGGCTCCAGAACGTCACCCGGCCGCCCGTGAGGGTGCGGTGCAGGGCCTCGTCGTCCATCCAGCCGAGCATGAGGACCTCGCCGGTGTCGTGCTGCTGCACGATCGCCGCGACCAGACCCGCGGGGTCGCGGCTCAGTCGCGCCGCGACCGCCGGGTCGAGGCCGCTGGTGGTGCCGCTGGGGCCGGGGCTCTGCTGCTCGCTCACGTGCCCGATCCTCCCACGACCCGTGCTCGGGTCACCGGGTCTGGGACACCCACGCGTCGTGCATCGACGCGTAGACGCCGCCGGCGCCGACCAGCTCGTCGTGCGGGCCGAGCTCGACGACGTGCCCGGCGTCGACCACCACGACCAGGTCCGCGGCCTCGGCGGTGGAGAGCCGGTGCGCGATGGTGATGGTGCTGCGGCCGTCGGTGAGCGAGTCCAGCGCCCGCGCGATCCGCACCTCCGTGGCCGGGTCGACGGCGGACGTCGCCTCGTCGAGGACCAGCAGGTCGGCGTCCGCGAGGTAGGCGCGGGTCAGCGCGACCAGCTGCCGCTCCCCTGCGGACAGCGCCTCGCCGCGCTGGCCGACGGGGGTGGCGAGGCCGGACGGCAGCTCCGCGAGCCAGTCGGACAGGCCCAGGGCGTCGACCGCCGCCCGCAGCTGCGGCTCCGCCTCCGAGACCGAGGGGGTGACCCCGTCGGCGGTGCGCAGCCCGTAGACGAGGTTCTCCGCGAGCGTCGCGTCGAACAGGAAGCCCTCCTGCGGCACCATGACCACGCGCCGCCGCAGGTCCTCGGTGCGGACCGTGCGCAGGTCCGTCCCGTCGAGCAGCACGGCGCCGCGGGTGGGGTCCATCAGGCGGGTGACGAGCTTGGCGATCGTCGTCTTGCCGGACCCGGTCGCCCCGACCACGGCGACCGAGCGGCCGGCGGGCAGCCGCAGGTCGACCTCGTGCAGCACGGGCGGGCCGCCCGGGTACGCGAACCCGACGCCGCGCAGCTCGACGGCCGCGGGCCCGCGCTGCGACGGGACGCCGCGCTCCCCCGGGTCGGCGACCTGGACCGGGGTGTCGATGATGCCGAGCACGCGGCGCCAGCCGGCGACGGCGTTCTGCAGCTCGTTCAGCACCTCGGTCGCCTGCTGGACCGGGCCGGTGAACAGCTGGACGAGGAACAGGAACGCGAGCAGCTTCCCGACCGACAGGTCCCCGGCGACGCCGAGCGCGCTGCCCGCCACGACGACGACGGCGAGCACCAGGTTCGCGACCAGGACCCCCGACGAGAACACCAGGGCGACGGTGTTCTGGGCGTGCACCATCGCGTCGCGGGTCGCGCCGACCCGGTCGTCGATCGTGCGCTGCACGCGGCGCTGCACGCCGTACGCCCGGATGGTCTCGGCGCCGACCACGGCCTCGGACACCGCGCCGAGCATCGCGCCGACCCGCTCCCGCACCCGGGTGTAGGCGACGTTGACCCGGCGCTGCAGCGGGCGCAGCGCGAGGACCAGCGGCCCGAAGCACAACCAGACGAGCAGGGTCAGCTGCCAGGAGTAGACGGCCATCAGCACCGTCGCGACCAGCACCTGGAGCGTCGAGACGAGCAGCATGATGCCGCCCCACTGGACGAACAGGGAGATGGTGTCGACGTCGGACGTGACCCGCGAGACGAGGGACCCGCGGCGCTCGGTGTTCTGCGTCAGCACCGACAGGTCGTGCACGTGCCGGAACGCCCGGACGCGCAGCTGGGCGAGCCCCGCCTCGCTCGCCCGGAACAGCCGGACGTTCACCAGCGCCGAGCACAGGCCGCCCGCGACCAGGGCCAGGGCCGCCGCGACCACCAGCGTCACGACCCGCTGCACGTCGGGGCCGCCGCCGGCGAGCACGCCGGTGTCCATGACCTGCTGCACCGCGATCGGCACCACGACCTTGCCCGCGGCCGCCAGCACGGCGAGCAGCAGCGTGACCCACAGGCCCTGCACGAGCTGCGGCGACACCTGCACGCCGCGGCGCAGGGTCGCCAGGACGCCCAGCGGCTCCCCGCCCCCGCCGAGGCCGGTCCGGTCCTGCGCGCTCATCGGGCTCCCTCGGCATCCAGCTCGTCGGCGTCGGCGAGGTCCGCCGCCGCCTGCTCCTCGGCCGCGGCGTCGGCACGCACCGCCGCGCGCCGCTCGGACTCCTGCTCGTACGCCGTCGCGAGCGCGCGGTAGCCCGGGTCGCGGGTCAGCAGCTCGGCGTGCGTGCCGTGGTCGACGACGCGGCCGCCCTCGACGTGCACGACCTCGTCCGCGAGCAGCACCGACGACATGCGGTACGCGACCAGCAGCACAGTCGGCCCGGTCCCGCCGACGCCCGCGTGCTCGCGGAGCCCGGTGAGGATGCCCTGCTCGACACGCGGGTCCACGGCGGACGTGGCGTCGTCCAGGACGAGCAGCCGCGGCCGGCGGACCAGCGCGCGGGCGATCGCGAGCCGCTGCCGCTGCCCGCCCGACAGGTTGGAGCCGCGCTCGCCCAGCGGCGAGTCGAGCCCGCCGGGCAGGTCCCGGACCACGCCGTCGACCCGGGCCAGGCGCAGGGCCGCCCAGACCGCGTCGTCGTCGGGCGCGGCGGGGTCGTCCGCGTCGGCGAGGGTGACGTTGCCGCGCACGGTGTCCTCGAAGACGAAGGTCTGCTGCCCGACGAGCACCACCTGGTCGGTCAGGTCGTCCGGGTCCAGCGCGCGGACGTCGGTGCCGTCGACCGCGACGGTGCCGCTGGTCGGGTCGGTCAGGCGCGGCACGAGCGAGACCAGCGTGGTCTTGCCCGCACCGGTGGGGCCCACCACCGCCACCACGCGGCCCGGGGCCACGTCCAGGTCGACGTCGCGCAGCAGGTCGACGGGGCCCTCCGGACCGGGGACCCGGACGCCCACGCCGGACAGCCGCAGCGCGGCACCACCCGGTCGGCGGGCCAGCGGCGTACGGCCCGGGACCAGCTCGCCCTCGGCGTCGACGACCCGGGCGACCCGCTCGTGGCCGACCAGCCCGCGCGGGAGCTCCCCGAGCACCCAGCCGAACGCCCGCACGGGCACGGCCATCAGCGTGAGCAGGTACGCGGCGGCCACGATGTCGCCGGTGCCGACGGCACCCGCCCGGACGCGCAGCACGCCCACGAGCAGCACCAGCAGCGTGCCGATGCTCGGCAGCATGTCGATCACCGGGTCGAAGTACGCGCGCACGACGCCGACCCGCACGTTCGCGTCCCGGAGCTGCGCGGTGCGCTCGGCGAACCGCCGCTCCTCGCGCGCCTCGGTGCCGAGCGACTTGACCAGCAGCGCCGCCTCGAAGCTCTCGTGGGCGATGTCGGCGACCTCCGCGCGCAGTTGCTGCGCCCGCGTCGCCGCCGGGGACATCCGGCGCTGGAACACCAGGTTCGCGACCACGGCGACGGGCAGCACCACGAGCGCGGCGAGCGCCAGCCACACGTCCGTGGCCAGCAGCGCGACGGCCGCCACCCCGATCATGACGACGACGCCGAGCGCGAACGGCAGGGGGTTGAACACCCCGGTCGCCGCCTCGACGTCGGAGGACGCGTTCGACAGCAGCTGACCCGTGGGGTGCCGGCGGTGCCAGGTCATCGGCAGCCGCAGGTACTGCCGGGTGACCGTGCGGCGGTGCATCGCCTGCTGGTCCGCGACGCCCATGCCGGCGAAGATGCGCCGGCCCGCGACGGACGCGGCGAGCGACAGCGCCACGAGCGCCAGCACGGCCCCCGCGACCCAGATCCGGCCGCGTGCGTCGGGGTCCCCGCCGATCGCGGGGACGACGACCGAGTCGGTCGCCCAGCCCAGGACGCGGCTGACCGCGACGGTGAGGGCGCCGAACACCGCGGAGGTGCTGATGGCCAGCACGTACGTCCGCGGCTGGGACGCGATGCCCCGGACGATCAGCTGCACCGACCGTCGCGGCACCGATCCGGTGAGCATCGCCGGACGGGGCGTGGTGGAGCGCGCGGGCACGGCGCTGCCTCTCGTGAGGAGGGGTGGGGACGCCGTCGATCCTCTCACGCACCTCCGACACGAGCCGGGCGGGAACGCCGACGGGCCGGCCACCCGCAGGTGACCGGCCCGTCGGACCGCGGACCGGGCGTGCGCCCGGCCCGGTCGGCTCAGTTGCCGGTGAGCTTCTCGCGGAGCGCGGCCAGGGCCTCGTCCGACGCGAGCGTGCCGGTCGCCTCCTGGGCCGGGGCCGAGGAGTACGAGGAGCTGGACGACGCAGCCGAGGAGGACGACGACGAGCTGGACGACGAGGCGCCCTCGCCGTTCGCGGCCTCCGCGTCGGCCTGGACCGCGTCCAGGACCTGCTTGCGGTGCGCCTCCCAGCGCTCGTGCGCCTTGGCGTACTGGCCCTCCCAGACCTCACGCTGCGCCTCGAAGCCCTCGAGCCACTCGTTGGTGGCCGGGTCGAAGCCCTCGGGGTACTTGTAGTTCCCCTCCTCGTCGTACTCGGCCGCCATGCCGTACAGCGCGGGGTCGAAGTCCTCGGAGGTCGGGTCGAAGCCCTCGTTCGCCTGCTTCAGCGACAGCGAGATGCGGCGACGCTCGAGGTCGATGTCGATGACCTTGACGAAGACGTCGTCGCCGACCTGGACGACCTGCTCCGGGATCTCGACGTGGCGCACGGCCAGCTCCGAGATGTGCACCAGACCCTCGATGCCGTCCTCGACGCGCACGAACGCACCGAACGGGACGAGCTTGGTGACCTTGCCGGGGACGACCTGGCCGATGGCGTGCGTCCGGGCGAAGGCCTGCCACGGGTCCTCCTGCGTCGCCTTCAGCGACAGGGAGACGCGCTCGCGGTCGAAGTCGACGTCGAGGACCTCGACGGTGACCTCCTGGCCGACCTCGACGACCTCGGACGGGTGGTCGATGTGCTTCCAGGACAGCTCGGAGACGTGCACGAGGCCGTCCACGCCGCCCAGGTCGACGAACGCACCGAAGTTGACGATCGAGGACACGACACCGGGGCGGACCTGGCCCTTCTGCAGCGTCTGCAGGAAGGTCGAGCGGACCTCGGACTGCGTCTGCTCGAGCCAGGCACGGCGCGACAGGACCACGTTGTTGCGGTTCTTGTCGAGCTCGATGATCTTCGCCTCGATCTCCTTGCCGACGTACGGCTGGAGGTCGCGGACACGACGCATCTCCACGAGGGAGGCCGGGAGGAACCCGCGGAGGCCGATGTCGAGGATGAGGCCACCCTTGACCACCTCGATGACGGTGCCGGTGACGACGCCGTCCTCCTCCTTGATCTTCTCGATCGTGCCCCAGGCGCGCTCGTACTGGGCGCGCTTCTTCGACAGGATCAGCCGGCCTTCCTTGTCCTCCTTCTGGAGGACGAGGGCCTCGACCTCGTCACCGACCTTGACGACCTCGCCCGGGTCCACGTCGTGCTTGATGGACAGCTCGCGGGACGGGATGACGCCCTCGGTCTTGTAGCCGATGTCGAGCAGGACCTCGTCGCGGTCGACCTTGACGATGGTGCCCTCGACGATGTCGCCGTCGTTGAAGTACTTGATCGTGGCGTCGACGGCGGCGAGGAAGTCCTCGGCCGAGCCGATGTCGTTGATCGCGACCTGCGGGGTGCCGGGCTTGGCGGGGGTGGAGATGCTCATGTAGGGATGGGCTCCGATGCGGACAGAACGTCGTAAGGACAGGATGGTGGTGCGGGTCGGCCCGTGCGCGCACGGGCATGACGGCACCGCCGAATACCTTACCGGCCGTGACGACAGCCGGTCAAAGGCATCAGGCGGTGCCGCGGCGGTTCAGACGGCGCGCGGGGTCACGCGAGGGCGCGGGCGACGCCCAGGAGGTCCGCCGGGACCTTCTTGACCTTGCCGGCGATCTCCGGCAGCGGCACCAGGACGACCTCCTCGCCGCGCAGCGCGGTCATGACGTCGGTCTCGCCGCGGCTGATCGCGTCGATCGCCGCCACGCCGAACCGGCTGCCGAGGATCCGGTCGGCCGGCACCGGGCTGCCGCCGCGCTGGACGTGGCCCAGCACGGTCACGCGGGTGTCGAACCCGGTGCGCTTCTCGATCTCCGCCTTGACCCGCTCGCCGATCGCACCGGCGACGATCTCGCCGAACTGCCCGACCGGGGCCTCGTAGGACATCGACGTGCCCTCGGCCGGGACCGCGCCCTCGGCGACCACGACGATCGAGAAGTTCGCGTGCGCGCGGTGGCGGTGCTTGAGGAACTTGATGACCTTGTCGATGTCGAACGGCTCCTCGGGGGCCAGGACGACCTCGGCGCCGCCGGCGATGCCCGCGGTGACCGCGATCCAGCCGGCGTGCCGCCCCATGACCTCGACGATCATGACGCGGTTGTGCGACTCGGCGGTGGTGTGCACGCGGTCCAGGGCCTCGGTCGCGATCTCCACCGCGGTGTCGAAGCCGATCGAGCGGTCCGTGCCCCACACGTCGTTGTCGATCGTCTTCGGGATCGCGACGATCTTGACGCCCGCCTCGGCGACCTTCGACGCAGCGTGCAGCGTGCCGTCGCCGCCGATGCAGATCAGCGCCTCGATGCGCTCCGCCTCCAGGGTCGCCAGCACCGCGTCCAGGCCGCCGTCGGCCGCGTGCGGGTGGAAGCGGGCGGTGCCGAGCAGCGTGCCGCCGACCGGCAGCACGTTGCGGATGTGGCTGCGGCTCAGCGGGACGATGTCGCCGTCCACCACGCCCCGCCAGCCGTTGCGGAACCCGATGATCGAGTGCCCGTACTCCCCCTCACCGCGCTTGACCACGGCCCGGATCGCCGCGTTCAGACCGGGGACGTCGCCTCCACCGGTCAGCAGTCCGACTCGCACGCTGGGGTCTCCTTCGCATCAGGGGGTCCGCCCGCGGCACCGCGTGGCGTGCGACCAGGCTATCCGTGCGTGGCGCCGGGTCGGTGAGCCCGAGGTCCCGGGCGATTCGTCCCGGCGGTCAGGCGGGACCTGCGGCGGTCGCCGGATACCGTCGTGACCGTGACCTCCGACGACAGCGCGCGCCTGGCCGCGGCCGGCTACCTCGACGTCCCCGCCGCCGCCACCGACGGCGCCGGGCGGCGCTGGTGGGACGCCAACGCCGCCGAGTACCTGGACGAGCACGGCGCGTTCCTCGGGGACGACGACTTCCTCTGGTGCCCGGAGGGGCTGCGCGAGTCGGACGCGCACCTGCTCGGCGACGTCGCGGGCCGCCGGGTGCTGGAGGTCGGGTCGGGCGCCGCGCAGTGCTCGCGCTGGCTCGCCGCGCAGGGTGCGCTGGCCGTCGCGACCGACGTGTCGGCCGGCATGCTCGACGCCGCCGCGGCCGTGGACCGGCGGGCGCCCGACGGCGGACCCGTCGCCGGCCGCCGCGCTCCCGTCCCGCTCGTCCAGGCCGACGCGCGGGCGCTGCCGTTCCCCGACGCGTCGTTCGACCTCGCGTTCACGGCGTACGGGGCGATCCCGTTCGTGCCCGACGCCCGGCGGGTCCACGCCGAGGCCGCACGGGTGCTGCGGCCCGGCGGCCGGTGGGTCTGCTCCGTCACCCACCCGGTGCGCTGGGCGTTCCCCGACGACCCCGGCGAGCGCGGGCTGACCGCCGACCGGTCCTACTTCGACCGGCGCCCGTACGTCGAGACCGACGAGCACGGTCAGGTGCTGTACGCGGAGTACCACCGCACCCTGGGCGACCACGTCGCGGACGTCGTCGGGGCCGGGCTCGTCCTCGACGCGGTCGTCGAGCCCGCCTGGCCCGACGACCACGACCGCACCTGGGGCGGTTGGAGCCCCCTGCGAGGACGGCACATCCCGGGGACGGCGATCTTCGTCGCCCACCGGCCCGCGTAGCCCGGGGCCCGCGGGGTCGGCGGAGCGCCGGGGCGGGTCAGTGGCCGGCGGCGTGCCAGCTCTCGCCGACACCGACCGAGACGTCCAGCGGCACCGACAGCTCGTACGCGCTGCCCATCTGGTCCCGCACCAGCGCCTCGACCGCGTCCCGCTCGCCCGGGGCGACCTCGAGCACGAGCTCGTCGTGCACCTGGAGCAGCAGCCGCGAGTCCAGCCCCTGGGCGTCGAGCTCGCGCTGCACGCCGAGCATGGCGAGCTTGATGATGTCCGCCGCGCTGCCCTGGATCGGGGCGTTCAGGGCCATCCGCTCGGCCGCCTCCCGGCGGATCCGGTTGTCGCTGGTGAGGTCCGGCAGGTAGCGCCGACGACCGAGGATCGTGGCGGTGTACCCGGTCGCGCGAGCCTCGTCGGCCACGCCCGTCAGGTAGTCCCGCACGCCGCCGAACCGCGAGAAGTAGTCGCGCATCAGGGTGTCGGCCTCGCCCACGGCGATCTTCAGCTGCTGCGACAGGCCGTACGAGGACAGCCCGTACGCCAGGCCGTAGCTCATCGCCTTGATCTTGGACCGCTGCGCGCTGGTGACCTCGTCGGTCGCGACGCCGAACACGCGCGACCCGACGTACGAGTGCAGGTCCTCCCCGGCCGTGAACGCCTCGATCAGACCGGCGTCGCCCGACAGGTGGGCCATGATCCGCATCTCGATCTGCGAGTAGTCGGCCGTGAGCAGCGTCTCGAAGCCCGGGCCGACCACGAACGCCCGGCGGATCTGCCGCCCGGCCTCGGTGCGGATCGGGATGTTCTGCAGGTTCGGGTCGGTGGACGACAGCCGGCCCGTCGCGGCGATGGTCTGCTGGAACGTCGTGTGGATCCGGCCGTCGGCCCCGACCGAGCGCAGCAGGCCCTCGACGGTCTGCCGGAGCCGGATCGCGTCGCGGTGGGCGAGCAGGTGCTCGAGGAACGGGTGCCCGGTGCGGGCGAACAGGTCCGCCAGCGCGTTGGCGTCGGTCGTGTACCCGGTCTTGATCTTCTTGGTCTTCGGCATCTCGAGCTGGTCGAACAGCACCTCCTGGAGCTGCTTCGGCGAGCCGAGGTTCACCTCCCGCCCGATCACCTCGTACGCCTGCGCGGCCGCCTGCTGCACCGCGGTGTCGTACTCCTTCTCGAGCGCCGCGAGGTACTCGACGTCGGCGGCGATGCCGGTGTGCTCGACCCGCTCCAGGACGCCCTCGAGCGGCAGCTCGACGTCGCGCAGCAGGTGGTCGGCGCCGCGCTCGACGAGCTGCCCCTCGAGCACGTCCACCAGGTCGACGACGGCCGCGGCGCGCACGGCGGCGCGGGTGCCCTCGCCGGAGCCCTCGAGGTCGAGGTCGAGCGCGCCCTGCCCGCTGGTGTCCTCGACGGCGCCGAGCTCGCGCCGCAGGTACCCGATCGCCAGGTCGGCCAGGTCGTAGCCGCGCCGGTCGGGCTGGAGCAGGTACGCCCCGAGCTCGGTGTCGAACTCCACGCCGGCGAGCTCCAGGCCGCGTCCGGTGAGGGCGTGCCAGGCCTCCTTCGCGGCGTGCAGCACCTTCGGCTGGGCGGGGTCGGCGAGCCAGGCCGCGAGCGCGGCCTCGTCGGCCGGGTGGATCTGCGCGAGGTCGTACGCGACGGCCTCGCCCGCGGCGACCAGCGCGATCCCCCAGGCGTCACCGGTACCCGGTGCGGCGGAGCCCTGGACGTCGACGCCGGTGCGGACGCCCGCGTGCCGGCCCAGCCAGTCCGCCAGGCCGCCGTCGACCGGCGTCACGACCACGGGGCCCTCGGCCGCCTCGGCCACGTCGCCCGCGCCGCCGTCCTCGTCGGGCAGCATCGCGAACAGCCGGTCGCGCAGGGTGCGGAACTCCAGCTCGTCGAGGATGGTGTGCAGCGCCTCGCGGTCCCACGGGCGCGCGGCCAGGTCCGCCGGGCCGAGCGGCAGCTCGAGGTCGTCCAGCAGCCGGTTGAGCTGCCGGTTCAGCAGCACCTGGTCGAGGTGCGCGCGCAGCGACTCCCCCGCCTTGCCCGGGATCTGGTCGACCGCGGCGACGACGCCCTCGAGGCCGTCGTAGGCGTTGACCCACTTGGCGGCCGTCTTCGGGCCGACGCCGGGCACGCCGGGCAGGTTGTCGGAGCTCTCCCCGACCAGGGCCGCGATGTCGGGGTAGCGGGCCGGCGGCACGCCGTACTTGGCCTGGACCGCCTCGGGGGTCATCCGCGCGAGCTCGGAGACGCCCTTGACCGGGTAGAGCACGGTGACGCGCTCGTTCACCAGCTGCAGGGAGTCGCGGTCGCCGGAGCAGACCAGGACGTCCATCCCCGCCGCCGCGCCCTGGCGCGCCAGCGTCGCGAGGATGTCGTCGGCCTCGTAGTGCGGCTTGTCGAGCACCGGCAGGTGCATGGTCGCCAGCACCCGCTTGATCACGTCGACCTGCCCGCGGAACGGCTCGGGCGAGGCCTCGCGGTTCGCCTTGTACTCCGTGTACTGCTCGGTGCGGAACGTGGTGCGGCCGGCGTCGAACGCGACGGCGACGTGCGTGGGCGTCTCGTCCCGCAGCAGGTTCGCGAGCATCGACACGAAGCCGAACACCGCGTTGGTGGGCTGACCCGTCGAGGTGGCGAACTTGTCGACCGGGAGGGCGAAGAACGCCCGGTAGGCCATCGAGTGGCCGTCGACCAGGAGGAGCCGCCCGCCCGCGACCGGCGCGGGCTGCTGTGCGGTCTCCGGCGCTGCGGCCGGTGCGGCGAGAGCCCCCTCGGCGGGTGCGTCGGCAGGCAGGTGTCGCGTCACGTCAGTCACGGGTGCCAACCTATCGGGCATGACCGACACCGACGCGCTCGCGCTGACCCCCGCCCCCGGCACGCTGATGGCACGCATGGGCATCACGCTCCAGGAGGTGTCCGCCGACCGCGCCGTGGGCACCATGCCCGTCGAGGGCAACGTGCAGCCGTACGGGCTGCTGCACGGCGGCGCCTCCGCGGTACTCGCCGAGACGCTCGGCTCCTACGCCGCGAACCTGCACGCCGGGCCGGGCCGCCAGGCGGTCGGCATCGAGCTGAGCTGCACGCACCACCGCTCCGCGACCGCGGGCCTGGTCACCGGGACCGCGACGGCCGTGCACCTCGGCGGCCGGGTCGCGACCTACGACGTGGTGGTCGAGGACCCGCGCGGTCGCCGGATCTGCTCGGCGCGATTGACCTGCATGCTGATCGAGGCCCGCGAGGGCTGAGCCGCCTCGACGGTGGACGCCGCCGCCGCGGTGCGCCCCGCGCGGGCGCGCCGGCGGCGGGCGATCAGGTCGTCGAGCCCGGCGCGCGCCGGACGGCGGCCGCCGGACCCCTGGCCCGGGGCGTCCGCGACGAGCTTGCGCTGCAGCGCCTCCGTGCTCACCACGCGGTGCGCCGCGGCCGGCGCGAAGCCCAGGCGCGCGAGGAACCGCAGCATCCCCCGGGCCCCCGGCAGCGGGACGGCCAGCACGTCGGAGGCACCCACCCGCTTCGCCTCCTCGACCACACCGCCGAGGAGGGCGTGGCCGACCCCGCGGCGGCGGGCGCCGTCCGCGACGTAGACGGCCTCGATGGAGACGGTCACCTCGTCCGTGAACAGGCTGGGGCCGACGATCCGCGCGAGGACCAGGCCGCACAGCTCGTCGTCGAGCAGGCCCACGAGCCCGAGGGCGCCGGGCTCCGCCACGAGCGCGCCGATCTGGTGCCGGAGACGGTCGGCGTCGTCCGTGCAGAGCTGCGACCCCACCAGCGACTCCGCGCGGGCGGCGAGGCTGAGCGAGACGAGGACGTCGAGGTCCTCCGGACGGGCGGGACGGACGGCGACGGGCGAGCGCACGGTTCGACGACCTCCAGACGATCTCGGACGAGAGCGACGACGCCGGCGTCGTCACCTGCCTGCTGCGCCCCCCGCGGCATCGCCCGATCATGACCTACGGGCGGTGCTCCTGCCTAGTGGCGGCGGCGATCCGGGCCACGGCGGCCGAGGTCAGGGGCCCGTGGCGTGGCGGGCGTCACCCCTCCGGGTGAACGTTGCTCCGTCCGGGGGGCGCGGGGCGCCGACCCGTGCGACCCTCCCCCATGGCGCAGGACAGGCCGCCCGCAACGACGCGAATGCCTCGAACACGCTCGTCATGAGCCGGAAACACGCCGCCCCTACTGTCTCGCCCACTCGCCGGTGGCAGAACCGCCGCGAGCCGTGCTGCCGTCAACTGCCGACCACGACCGGACGGAGGACCAGGTGCGCCGAGCCGCTACCAGGGACCGTTCCACCGCCGCAGCGCCTCTCGCGCTCGGCGTGCTCCTCCTCTCGCTCCTGCTGACCCTCGCCGTCCCGGGCACCGCCCGGGCGGCCGCAGCCGCCGGGTGCGTCGCCGACGCCGCCACCGGCTGCATCAACGGGACGATCCGCACCGCCGACCAGCAACCCGCCGTCGGTGTCGTCCTCGACGTCGACGGCCCCGGTGGCGCCACGCAGGCGACCACCGACGCCGAGGGCCGTTGGACGGCCCCGGTCACCGAGGCCGGTGAGTACACGGTCACGCTGGACACCACCACGCTGCCCGCCGGGGAGACGCTCCGCGACCCCGCGGGGAACCCGCGCACCGTGTCCGTGGCCCTCGGGTCGTCGGCCGGCGCCCTGTTCCCGCTCGGCGAGCCCGCCGGCGGCTCGGGCGGGTCCGGGGGCTCGGCGACCACCGACCCCGACGACGCGGGCACCGCACCCGCGGGCGACGCCGAGGTGGGCGCGCCGGTCGGCAGCTCCGACACGGGGTCGTTCTCCTGGGGACGGCTCGCGCAGCAGGCCAGCAGCGGCCTCGTGTTCGGCGTGCTGCTCGCGCTCGCCGCCGTCGGCCTGTCGCTCATCTACGGCACCACCGGCCTGTCGAACTTCGCGCACGGCGAGCAGGTCACGCTCGGCGCGATCGTCGCGTACGTCGCCGCGCAGTCGCTCGACCTGCCGCTGATCGTCGCGGGTGTGCTCGCCGTCGTCGTCGGCGCCGCGTCCGGCTGGCTGCAGGACGCCGGCATCTGGCACCCGCTGCGCAAGCGCCGCGTGGGCACGACCCAGCAGATGATCGTCACGATCGGCCTGTCGATGGCGCTGCAGTACACGTACCAGTTCTTCTTCGGCGGCGGTGCGCTGCGGATCGTCACGACCAACCCGACGATGGTCACGCTCGGCCCGGTCCGGATCAGCACCACCTCGCTGTGGTCGCTGCTGATCGCGGTCGCGGTGCTCGCCGCCGTCGCGTACTTCCTGCTCGGCACCCGCGTCGGCCGCGCCACCCGCGCCGTGTCGGACAACCCGGCGCTCGCCGCGGCGTCCGGCATCTCCGTCGACCGGATCGTGCGGCTCGTGTGGGTCCTGGGCGCGGCGCTGGCCGCGCTCGGCGGCGTGCTGATGGGCCTCTACCTCAACGCCACCTCGTGGAACATGGGCGGCGCGCTGCTCCTGCTGATGTTCGCCGCGGTGACCCTCGGCGGGCTCGGCCAGGCGTTCGGCGCCCTGGCCGGCTCGATCGTCATCGGCCTGGTCGTCGAGATGTCGAACCTCGTCATCCCGAGCGACATGCGCTACGCCGGCGCCCTGCTCATCCTCATCCTCGTCCTGCTGCTGCGGCCCCAGGGCATCCTCGGTCGCGCCGAGCGGATCGGCTAAGGAGCTGACATGGACTGGTCCCGCATCCTCGTCAACGTGGCGGGCGAGATCTTCGCCCCGACGACCGCCGCGTACGCCCTGGCCGCCATCGGCCTCAACGTGCACTTCGGTCTCACCGGACTGCTCAACATGGGTCAGGCCGGCTTCATGCTGCTCGGCGCGTACGGCTTCGCGATCTCGACGATCGCCGGCTGGCCGCTGTGGGCGGCCGTGCTCGTCGCGCTCGCCTGCGCCGCCGTGTTCGGCCTGCTGCTCGGCATCCCGACCCTGAAGCTGCGCGGCGACTACCTGGCGATCGTCACGATCGCCGCCGCCGAGATCGTCCGCCTCATCGGCCGGTCGACCGCCCTGACCGACCTGACCGGTGCGTCGTCCGGTCTGCGCGGCAACTCCTACAAGGACACGTTCCAGGGCGCGTCGCCGTTCGCGGACGGCAACCTGGCCCTCGGCCCGTTCGAGTACTCGATGAACGCGTCCAACTCCTGGTGGATCCGCATCGTCGGCTGGGCGCTGGTCGCCCTCGCGTGCCTGCTGGTCTGGCTCCTGATCCGCAGCCCCTGGGGGCGCGTGCTCAAGGGCATCCGGGAGGACGAGGACGCCGTCCGCTCGCTCGGCAAGAACGTGTACTCGTACAAGATGCAGTCGCTCGTCCTCGGCGGGGTGATCGGCGCGATGGCCGGCATCATCTACGTGCTCCCCCGGGCGGTGCAGCCCGACTCGATGGGCCGCCCCATGACGTTCTTCGTCTGGACGATCCTGCTGCTCGGCGGCGCCGCCACGGTGTTCGGACCCGTCCTGGGGTCGATCATCTTCTGGGTCTCGCTCATGCTGATCAAGTCGGTGATGCGCGTGGGCGTCCCCTCGTCGGTCATGCGCACCGAGCAGATCGAGCAGTTCGGCTGGATCATCGTCGGCGTCACGCTGATGCTGCTGGTGATCTTCCGACCTCAAGGCATCCTCGGCGACAAGAAGGAGCTGGCGATCGATGTCCGCTGAGACCCCCCGGGGCCACGTGCCCCCGCACGTCCCGCACGCCACGACCGCCAGCGGCCGGGACCGCGTCGTCGCCGACCTCGCGCACGTCGCCCGCACGCCGGGCGTGCCGAAGCCCGACGCGATCGTCGTCGCCGACCAGGTCACCCGGCACTTCGGCGGCATGACCGCCGTCGACGTCGACCACCTCGAGGTGCAGCGCGGCGCGATCACCGCGCTGATCGGCCCGAACGGCGCCGGCAAGACCACCCTGTTCAACCTGCTCACCGGGTTCGACCGGCCCAGCACCGGGACCTGGTCGTTCGAGGGCCGGTCGCTGTCCGGGGTGTCCGCGGCGAAGGTCGCGCGGTCCGGCATGGTCCGCACGTTCCAGCTCACCAAGGCGCTCTCGCGCATGACGGTGATCGAGAACATGCTGCTCGGCGCCTCCCAGCAGTCCGGCGAGAACCTCCTCACGGCCCTCGTCCCGCCGCTGTGGCGGGCGCGGGAGAAGGAGATCACCGCGCAGGCCGAGGAGCTGCTGGCCCGGTTCAAGCTCGACACCAAGCGCGACGAGTACGCCGGCAGCCTGTCCGGCGGGCAGCGCAAGCTCCTCGAGATGGCCCGGGCGCTGATGAGCAAGCCCACGATGGTCATGCTCGACGAGCCGATGGCCGGCGTGAACCCGGCGCTCACCCAGTCGCTGCTCGGCCACATCCAGGCGCTGCGCGAGGACGGCACCACGGTGCTGTTCGTCGAGCACGACATGCACATGGTCCGGCACATCTCCGACTGGGTCGTGGTCATGGCCGAGGGGAAGATCGTCGCCGAGGGCCCGCCCGAGGACGTGATGGCCGACCAGGCCGTCATCGACGCCTACCTCGGGGCGCACCACGACACCGACCTGGGCGACGACGCGCTGCTCGAGGACGGCATCCAGCAGCTCGAGGCCGAGGAGGCCGCGAACCTCGCCGCCGCCGCCGAGAAGAAGGAGGGCACCCGATGAGCAGCACCGCCGTGCAGGGGTCCGACCCCTCGACCGTCCACCGGGGCGCACCCGCGGGCGAGCCGCTGCTCGCCGCGACCGACCTGGTCGCCGGGTACGTGCCGGGCGTCAACATCCTCAACGACTGCAACCTGGTCGTGCACCCGGGCGAGCTCGTCGGGATCATCGGCCCGAACGGCGCCGGGAAGTCCACGCTGCTCAAGGCCCTGTTCGGGCTGGTGACGATCCGCTCCGGGTCCGTGGTGCTGAAGGGCGAGGAGATCACGAACCACCGCGCCGACTCGCTCGTGCGGCGCGGCGTGGGGTTCGTCCCGCAGACGAACAACGTGTTCCCGTCGCTGTCCATCCAGGAGAACCTCGAGATGGGCCTGTTCCAGGCCCCGAAGCGGTTCACCGAGCGGTTCGACTTCATCGTCGACCTGTTCCCGGTGCTCGGTGAGCGGCGCAAGCAGCGCGCCGGGTCGCTGTCCGGCGGCGAGCGGCAGATGGTCGCGATGGCCCGGGCGCTGATGATGGACCCGTCGGTGCTGCTGCTCGACGAGCCGTCCGCGGGCCTGTCCCCCGTCCGGCAGGACGAGACGTTCATCCGCACCCGGAAGATCAACAAGGCCGGGGTCTCGATCGTCATCGTCGAGCAGAACGCCCGCCGCTGCCTGCAGATCTGCGACCGGGCGTACGTGCTCGACCAGGGGTCCAACGCGTACTCCGGCCCGGGACGCGAGCTGATGAACGACCCCAAGGTGATCGAGCTCTACCTCGGCACGCTCGCCACCGACGTCGAGGCGGCGCACGGCAAGCACGCCGACCCGGCGGCACCGCCGGCCTGAGTCCGGCACGCACCGCGACCGCGCCCAGGCGTGGCGACCGCACCTCCTGGCGAGGGCGCGCTCGCTGCTCCGGGGCGCGTCCGGTGCCCGGCTTCGCGGGTCAGTCGAGGCAGAACTCGTTGCCCTCCGGGTCGGCCATGACGATGTGGCCGCTGGTCATCGGCGGCGCCGGCTCGTGGCGCTGCAGGCGGGTCGCGCCCAGCGCCACCAGGCGGTCGCACTCGGCCTCGAGCGCGGCCATCCGGTCGGCGCCCTGGAGGCCGGGAGCGGCCCGCACGTCGAGGTGCACCCGGTTCTTCGCGGACTTGCCCTCCGGGACCTGCTGGAAGAACAGCCGGGGACCGTCGCCGTCCGGGTCCTCGACCGCGGAGCTGCTGTTCCGCTGGTCCTCGGGGACGCCGACGCGCTCGAGGAAGTCGTCCCAGGCGGCGAGCGGGTCCGCTCCCGCGGGCAGCTCGACCCCGGGCGGGGCCGGGTGCACGTAGCCCAGGACGTCGCGCCAGAACGTCGACAGGGTCCTGGGGTCGTGGGCGTCGAACGTCACCTGCACCTCGCGGCTCATCGCGCACCCCGGGCCGACGCCGCGACGTGCTCGTGCGGGTGGTCGTGGACGTGCTCGTGCGGGTGGTCGTGCTCGTGGGGGTGCTCGTGGTCGTGACCCGGGCCGTCGGCGGCGTCGAGACCGAGCCGCGCCCGCACCTCGGGGCGGCGCAGCGGCGGGACCGTCGCCGGCGGTCGACGCCGCTCGGGCAGCTCGGCGAGCAGGCGCGTGACGATCGCCGCGACCTCCGCGACCGCGCGCTCGACGGGCTCCTCGGTCGTCGCGCTGAGCTGCTGCACGCCGCTGACCTTGCGCACGAACTGGCGCGCTGCCGCCTCGATCTCGTCCTCCGTGGCCGCGGGCTCGAGGCCCCGCAGCGTCGTGATGTTCCGGCACATCAGTCCGTCCCCCCGCTCGGCACCAGCTGCTGGACCGCCCACCGGTTCCCGTCCGGGTCGGCGAAGAACAGGAACCGCCCCCAGGGGAAGTCCTGCACCTCGCCGACGTCGAGCCCCCGGCCCGTGAGGTCGGCGTGCGCCGCCTCGATGTCCGCGACGACGAGCTGCAGCCCCTCGACCGAACCGGGCGGCATCGTCGTCAGCCCGGTCCCGATCGCGATCGACGCGCCCGACCCGGGCGGCGTGAGCTGCACGAAGCGGAGGCCCCCGCCGACCTCCTGGTCGTGGTCGAGCACGAAGCCCGCCCGTCGGGTGTAGAAGTCCTTGGCCCGGTCCACGTCGGAGACGGGCACCTGCACGAGCTCCAGTCGGTAGTCCATGCCGGGACGCTACGCCCCGGGTCCGACACCCCGGAAGGGGCGCGGACGCCCGAGGGCCCGGGACGCGGTGCGCGTCCCGGGCCCTCGGGGTCCCTCGGGTGACCGGTGGGTCGAGGTCAGCCGACCTCGCCCTCCACGGCCTTGACCCAGACGTTCTTGTTGTCGGCCCCGTACTTGTAGACACCGATGAACGCCGACGACGGGTCGTTGTCCTCGTTGAACGGGCCGATGCCGGCCTGCCCGACGTACTGGATGTCCTCACCGGCGTCGAGCAGCTCGACGCAGTCGGCGAACGTGGTGCACTCCTCGCCGCCGTCCGCGCCCGAGACCGCCGCCATGTTGGCCTGGATCGTCGGGCCGTCGGTCGCGCCACCCTTGACCGCCGCGAGGGCGGCGAGGATCGTCGCGTCGTACGACTCGGGTCCGTACGCGTAGTCGGTCAGCGAGTCGTTGACCTCCTTGAGGCGGGCCTGGAACTCGTCGCTGGGGAACGCGCCCGGGATGGTGCCCTGGGCGTTCTCCAGCGTGCCGGGCTGGAAGTCCTCGGAGTAGTCGGCCGTGTTGCCGTCGACCATGTAGATGGTCGACGGGTCGACGCCCGCCGCGACGAGCTCGGGGATGATCTGCTTGGTCTGCTCGAACGCCAGCACCACGACCGCGTCGGGGCTGGTCGCCTGGAGGGCCGTGACGTCCGTGGCGAACGACGACGCGGCGGGGTCGAACTCCTCGCCCTCGTTGCCGTAGACGACCGTGGCGCCGGCCTCCTCGACCGTGCTCTTGACGACGTCGCGCAGCGAGGTGCCGTAGTCGTCGTTGAACACGAGGATGCCGATGTTGGCGTGCCCGTCACCCGTGATGAGGTTGCCGAGCGCCGCACCCTGGACCGTGTCCGGCGGGGCGGTGCGGAAGTAGAAGTCCGAGTAGCCGGACAGCGACGTCGCCGTGTTCGCCGGGGAGATCTGCACGACCTCGGCGCCGGTGATGTCGTCGATGACGTTGAGCGTCACCGAGGACGACGCGGCGCCGACGATCACCTGGACGTCCTGCGACAGCAGGTCGGTCACCGACTGGGTGGCGACCTCGGCGTGGTCGGCGTCGGATGAGTCCGCGTGCACGACCTGCACGTCCGAGCCGAGCACGCCGCCGGCCTCGTTGATCTCCTCGACCGCGAGGTCCACACCGGCGATCTCGGGCGGGCCGAGGTAGGCCAGCGTGCCCGTCTGCGGGAGCAGCGTGCCGATGATCAGCGGGCTGGCGCTGTCGCCACCACCGGAGGTCTCGTCGCCTCCCGACGCGTCGTCCCCGCTGGAGCACGCGGTGAGGACGAGCGCGACGGCACCCGCGAGGGCGGCCGCCTGGACGGCCTGCTTCGTACGAATCATGCGTGGTACCCCTGTCGATGAGTACTGCCGGCCGGGAGCCCCGGCCGGATGCCGGGGTCGTACGCGACCACCGGCGATTGGCCGAGACCGTATGCGTCCTGTGTGTCCAGCATGTGTCGTTTGTGTCTCAGAACACACTTGTTGCCGGATCGTGACTATCGCCGATGACGCGCGGACCCGCAACGGTCGCGCGCCCGCCGTGAGACGGCACGAGGCCCGGTCCACCCGGGCGGGCGGACCGGGCCTCGTGGCCGGTCGGGGGTGCTGCTGGGGTCAGGACGCGCTGCCGACCTGGTCGATCACGGCGTCGGCGACCTCGCGCATCGTCAGGCGACGGTCCATCGACGTCTTCTGGATCCAGCGGAACGACTCCGGCTCCGTCAGGCCCATCTTCGTCATGAGCAGGCCCTTGGCCCGGTCCACGCGCTTGCGGGTCTCGAACCGCTCGGCGAGGTCCGCGACCTCGGACTCGAGCGCCGTGATCTGCGCGTAGCGGGAGATCGCGATCTCCACCGCCGGCAGCAGGTCGGACGGGCTGAACGGCTTCACGACGTACGCCATCGCGCCGGCGTCGCGCGCCCGCTCGACGAGCTCGGTCTGCGAGAACGCGGTGAGCAGCACGACCGGGGCGAGGTGCGCCTTGGCGATGCGCTCCGCCGCGGAGATGCCGTCGAGCACCGGCATCTTCACGTCCATGACGACGACGTCCGGCTTGAGCTCGGTGGCCAGGGCCACCGCCTGCTCGCCGTCGCCGGCCTCGCCCACGACGTCGAAGCCCGCCTCGCGGAGCGTCTCGACGACGTCCATCCGGATCAGCGCCTCGTCCTCGGCGACGACCGCGCGGCGCGCCGGCTTCGCGGCGACCTCCGGGGTCTCCTCGGCCGCGCGGGCCTGAGGGATGTCGAGGTCGAGGGTGGCGTCGCCGGCCTGCGGCTCGCTGCTCGACGGCGTGCTCGGCGTCTCGTCCTGGGTGCTCACGAGGAGTGATTCTAGGACCACGAGCGCCGTTGCGGCTGCTCGTCCACCTGTGAACCTCGGCACGCTGACCGGTCGGTCGTGATTCAGGTCCGGTACGGTCGCCCCGCGCCGGGTGTTCCCGGTCCGGGCCGGCAGGGTCCCGGCGCGGCGCGCGGAGGAACCATGCAGCCAGGTGTCGCCGCCGTCCAGACCTTCGCCTGGCTGACCCCGGTGGTGGTCGGACTCCTCGTCGTCGGGGTGTTCGCCCTGCTGCTCCTGATCGGGGCGTTCATGCGCTCGTCCTGGCGGCAGGGGGTGGTCAGCGGGGTCGTGCTCGTCGCCGTGGTCGTCGCCGGTGGCGTGGTCCTCCCGCCGCGCCTGGACGCGTGGCGGGAGCACTACGACTACGACGCGACGTGGGCGCGGGTGGAGGCCCGGTACGGCGTGCGGCTCTCCGCCGAGGACACCGAGCGGACCCTCCCCTGGCCCCGCGGCCGGCACTCGGGCGGGATCGTGGACCAGGACCACCTGGGCCCCGTCGTCATGCCCGACGGGAGCGTGCGCGAGGACCTGTACCTGCAGGTGCAGACCGGGCGGCCCGCCCGGGTCGCCGTGGTGACGAAGCCCGAGGGGGCGAACGAGCTGCTCGTCACCGTGGGCGGGTGGTGGGACGAGCTCCCCGTGGTGGACGACGCGGTCGCCTGACCCGTCCGGCTACCGCCGGCCGGGAGAAGCGGGACCCAGGTCGGGCACGATGCCGAGCAGCGGGACGCTCGCGATCCGCGACCCGGGCTGCCAGGGCCACCGGCCGTCCCGGTCCGGGTAGATCAGCTGCAGCGCCGGGACCGGCAGCGGCGACGGCGACAGCGCGTTCGCGTGCAGCAGGTGCGTCCGCGAGTCCAGGACCTCCATGACGCGGACCGGCTGGTCGCCCTTGCGGCCGTCGACCACGTCGCCGTCCACGTAGGCACGCCCCTGCCGCAGCTGCCGGGCCACGGAGTCGAGCATCGGGGCCGCGACGTCGTCGGGCGGGCCGAACACGATCAGCTCGGGCAGCCCCGCCCGGTGCAGCCCCACGGTGTACGTGGACGCGGGTTCGCCCCCGCCGCCGAGGACGTGCTGCTGGGCCCAGCCGCGCTCCTCGATGATCTGCTCGGTGCGGGCGAGGTGGGCGCGGATGAAGGTGTCGTCGTCCATGCGGCCACCATGCCGTCGACCACCCACACCGGTCGGGCAGCGCCACCGTCCGCGCGGCACGCACGTGCCCCGGGTGGGATTCGAACCCACACTGGATCGGGTTTGAGCCGATTGCCTCTGCCGTTGGGCTACCGGGGCGCGCGACCAGGCTACCGGCGCGGACGTGCTGGTCGCCGCACCCTCACCCGTGCTGGACCAGCGCCCCGTACCAACCCAGCCCCTCGTACGTCTCGTACCCGGGCGTCGCGGCGAACCCGACGGTCACGCCGCCGTCGACGTAGGACCCGCTGGCGCCGTCCGCCGTGCGCAGCGGCACCCGCTCGGTGAGCACGCCGACGCCGTCGGACGCGGCGAGCACCAGGCCCGTCCGGTCGAGGAGCAGCACCCGCGTACGGTCCCGCTCCCCCGGCGCGAGCCGGACGCCGTCCACGATCGCCCGGGACTGCCGCTCCCAGTCGAAGAAGACCCCGAGCGCGCCCACCGGCGCCCCGGTCGTGGCGCCGCCCGCGCGCACCGCCGTGGCGTACGTCGCCGCGAGGCCCCCGAGCTCGGGGACCCGCGCCACGTCGAGCGCGGCGTACGCGTCGCCGTCCCGGGTCGCCATCGCCGCGCGGAACCACTCCTGGTCGCGCACGTCGCTGCCGACCACGCCACCGCGGTCCGACCCGGCGCGGGCCACGACCCGGCCGTCCGCGTCGGCGAGCCACAGGTCCAGGTAGACGGTGTAGCTGCGCAGGATCGTCGCGAGCCGGTCGCCCGCGTGCCGGGCCGCCGCGGGGTCCCGCGTCGTCAGGGCGTCCACGAGGGCGCCGTCGGTGGCCCACCACCGCACGTCGCAGGACCGCTCGTAGAGGTTGCGGTCCATCAGCTCGATCACGTTCAGCGCGAGGTCGGCCAGCCGCTGGCCGCGGACCCGGCCCACGAGCTGGTGCCCGAGCTCGACCAGCTCGTCCAGGCGCGGGCGGAGCTCACCGGACAGCTCCTCCGAGAGCGTGCGGGCGCGGTCGGCGACCTCCCCGACCTCCCGGGCGACGACGGCGAACCCCGCACCGGCGTCCCCGACGCGCGCGGACTCGATCAGGGCGTTCAGCGCGAGCATCTTCGTGCTGCGCGCGACCTGCTCGATGCCCTGCAGCTTCTCGTCGGTGACGCGGCCGACCTCCTCGGCCAGACGCACGACCCGTTCCGGCACGGCGGACCTCCCTGCGGGGTAGCGGTTTCCCCTGCACCCGCCCCCATCGACCACCCGCTGGCGGAGCTGAGCGGTGCCGGGCCACCGGCCCCGGCACCCACACCGGCACCAACACCGAGGGCGTGCGCCCTCGCGTCGAGGCGACCTCTGCGGGGGTGGCGGGTCGTAGAGTGCGCGGCGTGGTGAGCGGGCTGGGGATCGTCGGGGTCGAGCGGCTCGTGGGGCGGCTGCGGGCCGCCGGGTGCGTGTTCGCCGAGGACGAGGCGGCGCTGCTGGTCGCCGAGGCCGTCGACGAGGCGGCGCTCGAGGCGATGACCGTGCGGCGGGTCGCCGGAGAGCCGCTGGAGCAGGTCGTCGGGTGGGCGCTCTTCGAGGGGCTGCGGATCGCCGTCGCGCCCGGGGTCTTCGTGCCGCGCGCCCGGACGGGGACGCTCGTGGAGCAGGCGCTGAGGGTGCTGCCGGACGGCGCGACGGTCGTCGACCTGTGCTGCGGCAGCGGGGCGGTCGGCGTCGCGGTCGCGGTGGCACGGCCGGACGCACGGCTGTGGGCCGCCGACGTCGACCCCGCGGCCACCACGTGCGCGGCCCGCAACGTCGCGGCGTTCCTGCCCGGCCGCGGCGAGGTGCTGCTCGGCGACCTCGACGCGCCGCTGCCGACCCGGCTGCTCGGCCGGGTGGACGTCCTCGTCGCCAACGCCCCGTACGTGCCGACCGCCGAGATCGCGCACATGCCCGTCGAGGCGCGGGAGCACGAGCCGCACGTGGCGCTGGACGGCGGCGCGGACGGCGTCGACCTGCACCGGCGCGTCGCCGCCGCGGCCCCGCGCTGGCTGGCCCCCGGCGGTCACCTGCTCATCGAGACGAGCGGGCGGCAGGCCCCCGCCACCGTCGCGGCCTGCGCGGCGCACGGGCTCACGGCCCACGTGGTGCACGACGACGAGCGCGACGGCACCGTCGTCGTGGCCCGGCGCGCCGGTTCGTAGAGTGGGCGGGTCGGTCCCGCACGGTGCGGGTCCGGGTCGGGAGGTCGCGGTGGTCCGGGCACTGGTCGTGGTGGACGTGCAGAACGACTTCTGCGAGGGCGGGGCGCTCGCCGTCGCGGGCGGCTCCGCGGTGGCCGAGCACGTGTCCGCGTACCTCGACGGCGCCGGCGACGGGTACGACGTGGTCGTCGCGACCGCCGACTGGCACGAGCCGCTGCCGGACAGCAACGCCGGCCACTTCGCGGTGGGCGCCGACCCCGACTACGTCGCGACGTGGCCCGAGCACTGCGTGCGGGACACCGACGGCGCCGCGTACCACCCCGCGCTTCGGCTGCCCGCGCGCACCCTGCACGTGCGCAAGGGGCAGGGCCGGCAGGACTACTCCGGGTTCGAGGGTGTCGTCGTGACCGGCGGCGCGGGCGCGCTCGCCGACGCGCTGCGCGGAGCCGGGGTGGCCGAGGTGGACGTCGTCGGGCTGGCCACGGACCACTGCGTCACCGCGACCGCGCTCGACGCGCTGGACGCCGGGTTCGGGGTCCGGGTGCTCACCGACCTCACCGCCGGGGTGGGCGTGCGGACGACCATCGACGCGCTGACCCGGCTCGCCGGTCGCGGCGTGGTGCTGACCACGTCCGACGCGGCTCGCTGACCGGCGGGTCGGCCGCGTCCGGTCAGCCCTGGTCGGAGCGCAGCGCCCCGGTCCGGCGGTAGGTGTCGGCGATCTGCTGGGCCTGCGCGGAGATGAGCCGGCGGTAGAGGTCGAGCGCGGCGTCGACGCGGTCCGGGGCGTCCCCGCGGCTCCGGGCGAGCTGCCAGTCGCGCTTGGCGGCCGCGATGTCGGCGTTGGTGATCACCACGTGCGCGTCGTCCTCATCGGCCATACCCCGAACTATGCGTCCGATTTGCCCGATATGCGATAGTCCGTCGGAGTGAACGAGGGGCCTGGGACGGGTGAACGCGAGGCGTCCGCGACCCCCCGGACCGCAGGACGGGCGCCGGCACAGGGACCGCGAGCGCCGCGCCACCCCCGCCCGCCGTCACCCGGGGGCGGCGTTCGTCCTGCGGAGTGTGGGTGACCCCTGGCACTCTGTGCCCAGGAGCACCCCCTGCTCACGCACCCCGTGCTCACGCACCCCCCGTGCTCGCGACACCCCGAAGGACTGCCCCGCATGAGGATCTGGCCCGGACGCCCCTACCCGCTCGGCGCGACGTACGACGGGAGCGGCACGAACTTCGCGCTGTTCTCCGGCGTGGCCGAGCGCGTCGAGCTCTGCCTGTTCGACGAGGCGGGCAACGAGACCCGCGTCGACCTGCCCGAGGTCGACGCGTTCGTCTGGCACGGCTACCTCCCGGCGCTGCAGCCGGGCCAGCGGTACGGCTACCGGGTGCACGGCCCGTACGACCCCGAGCAGGGGCACCGGTGCGACCCGTCCAAGCTGCTGCTCGACCCGTACGCGAAGGCGATCGACGGGCAGGTCGACGGCGACCCGTCGCTGTACTCGTACCGGTTCGGCGCCGAGGACGAGCGCAACACCGACGACTCCGCGGCGCACACGATGACGTCCGTGGTCGTGAACCCGTACTTCGACTGGGGCCACGACCGCCCGCCGCAGCACGAGTACCACGACTCGGTGATCTACGAGGCGCACGTGCGCGGCCTGACCCGGCTGCACCCGGCCGTCCCGGAGGAGATGCGCGGGACCTACTCGGCCCTGGCGCACCCCGCGGTGATCGAGCACCTGTCGAACCTCGGCGTGACGGCGGTCGAGCTCATGCCCGTGCACCAGTTCGTCAACGACCCCTCCTTGCAGGAGAAGGGGCTGTCGAACTACTGGGGCTACAACACCATCGGCTTCTTCGCGCCGCACAACGCCTACGCCGCGTTCGGCAGCACCGGCCAGCAGGTGCAGGAGTTCAAGGCGATGGTCAAGGCCCTGCACGCCGCCGACATCGAGGTCATCCTCGACGTCGTCTACAACCACACCGCCGAGGGCAACCACATGGGCCCGACGCTGTCGTTCCGCGGCATCGACAACGCGTCGTACTACCGGCTCGTGGACGAGGACCAGGCGCACTACTTCGACACGACCGGTACCGGCAACTCGCTGCTCATGCGCTCGCCGCACGTGCTGCAGATGATCATGGACTCGCTGCGCTACTGGGTGCAGGACATGCACGTCGACGGCTTCCGGTTCGACCTCGCCGCGACCCTCGCGCGCCAGTTCCACGAGGTGGACCGGCTGTCGGCGTTCTTCGACATCGTCCAGCAGGACCCGATCATCTCCCAGGTCAAGCTCATCGCGGAGCCGTGGGACCTCGGCGACGGGGGCTACCAGGTCGGCGGGTTCCCGCCCCTGTGGTCGGAGTGGAACGGGCAGTACCGGGACACCGTCCGCGACTTCTGGCGCGGCGAGCCGTCGACGCTCGCGGAGTTCGCGAGCCGGCTGTCCGGGTCCTCGGACCTCTACGAGCACTCGGGCCGGCGCCCGATCGCCAGCGTCAACTTCGTGACCGCGCACGACGGGTTCACGCTCGCGGACCTCGTGTCGTACAACGAGAAGCACAACGAGGCCAACGGCGAGGACAACCGCGACGGCGAGAGCCACAACCGGTCCTGGAACTCCGGCGCCGAGGGCCCGACCGACGACCCGGCGATCAACGACCTGCGCGGTCGGCAGCAGCGCAACTTCCTCACCACGCTGCTGCTGTCCCAGGGCGTCCCGATGATCGCCCACGGCGACGAGCTCGGTCGCACCCAGCAGGGCAACAACAACGTGTACTGCCAGGACGACAAGCTGTCGTGGGTGGACTGGGACCTGGACGAGCCGCGCACGTCGCTGCTCGACTTCGCCCGGCGCGTCGTGCACCTGCGCCGCGACCACCCCGTGTTCCGTCGGCGCCGGTTCTTCGCCGGCGCACCCGAGCGCGGCGGCGAGTCCGACCTGCGCGACATCGCGTGGCTCACCCCGGCCGGGCAGCACATGTCCGACGCGCAGTGGCAGGAGGAGTTCGCCCGCGCCGTCATGGTCTTCCTCAACGGCGACGCGATCGCCGAGCCCGACCTGCGCGGCGAGGAGATCGTCGACGACTCGTTCCTCATCCTGTTCAACGCCCAGCCCGAGGCCGTCACGTTCGTGCTGCCCGACGAGGAGTACGGCGCGACGTGGACCGTCGCGCTCGACACCGACCACCAGCTCGAGGTCGGCGACGAGCTCGCCGCGCGGGCCGAGCTGAGCATCGAGCACCGGTCCACGGTCGTGCTGACCCGGCCGCCGGTGCAGGCGATCGACCCGGTGACGCAGGCCCCGGCGACCACGTCGCTCGCGACCGGCGCGCCGTCCACCGCGTCCACCGACGTGCCCTCGCACCTCAAGGTCGCGCCGCCGCGCCCCGACGCCACGGCGTCCGGCAGCACGGGATCCGGCGCGTGAGCGTCGACCGCGGCGGCGAGGCCCGCACCCCCACGCGGCGGCTCCCGGCGCCCGGCCGGCCCGTCCCGACGTCCACCTACCGGGTGCAGCTCGGCGCCGACCTGACCCTCGACGACGTCGCGGAGCGGGTGCCGTACCTCGCCGACCTCGGCGTCACGCACGTGTACCTGTCCCCCGTGCTGACCGCCGCGCCCGGCTCCACGCACGGGTACGACGTGGTCGACCACGACGAGATCTCGCCGGTGCTCGGTGGCGAGCCCGCCCTGCGGCGCCTCGCCGACCGCGCGCACGCCGCCGGCCTCGGCCTGGTGCTCGACATCGTGCCGAACCACATGGCCGTGCCCACCCCGGCGTGGCACAACAAGGCCCTGTGGTCCGTGCTCGCCGAGGGCCCGGACTCCCCCTACGCCAGCTGGTTCGACGTCGACTGGTCCGCGGGGCAGGGCGACGTGCTCATGCCCGTGCTCGGCGACCGGATCGGGGCGGTGCTCGCCTCGGGCCAGCTGCACCTCGAGCACGAGGTCGTCCCCGGCCAGGGCGACCAGCCCGTCGCCTTGCTGCGGTACCACGACCACGCGTTCCCCGTGCGGCCCGGGACCGAGCAGCTGCCGCTCGCCGAGCTGCTGGAGCGCCAGCACTACCGGCTGGCGTACTGGCGGGTCGCGGACGAGGAGCTCAACTACCGCCGGTTCTTCGACGTGGGCACCCTCGCCGCGATCCGCGTCGAGGACCCGGCCGTGTTCGACGCGACGCACGACCTCGTCCTGCGGCTCCTCGACGAGGGCGTGCTCGACGGCCTGCGGATCGACCACCCGGACGGGCTCGCCGACCCCGGCGGCTACCTCGACCGGCTCCGCGACCGCTCCGGCGGCGCGTGGGTCGTGGTCGAGAAGATCCTGCAGGGCGACGAGGAGCTCCCCGCCGACTGGGACACCGCCGGCACCACCGGGTACGAGGCGCTCTGGCGGATCCAGCAGGCGTTCGTCGACCCGGGCGGTGCAGCCAGGCTCGGCGCGCTCATGCACCGGCTCACCGGCGAGTCCGTGGACACGCTGCCCGAGCTCGTCGACACCGCCAAGCGCCAGGTCGTGGACCGTGCGCTCTACGCGGAGGTGCACCGGCTCACCGAGCTCGCCGCCGAGGTCTGCCGCGACGACCTGCGCCTGCGCGACCACACCTGGCGGTCCCTGCACGACTGCCTCGTCGAGCTGCTGGTCGCGTTCGACCGGTACCGGGCGTACGTCGTCCCCGGTGCAACGCCGCACCCGACCGACACCGAGGCGCTCGAGCAGGCCGCGCGGATCGCCCGCGAGCGCCTCGCACCCGAGCGCGCCGCCACCATGGACGTCGTCGTCGACCTGCTCCTCGGGCGGGAGGTCGGCAGCGCCGGCCGCACCCGGGACGCCCGGCGCGACGAGCTCGTCGTCCGGTTCCAGCAGACCTGCGGCGCCGTCATGGCCAAGGGCGTCGAGGACACCGCGTTCTACCGCTGGACGCACCTCGTCGCGCTCACGGAGGTCGGCGGCGAGCCCGAGCGGTTCGCCCTGTCCCCCACCGAGCTGCTGGCCTGGGCGTCGCGTGCCCAGCTCCAGACCCCCCTCGGCATGACCACGCTCTCCACGCACGACACCAAGCGCAGCGAGGACGTGCGCGCCCGCCTGGGCGTGCTGTCGGAGCTCCCCGTGGAGTGGACGGAGCTCGTCGCCGGGCTGCGCGCCGCGTCCGCCGCGTACCGCAGCACCCTGCTGGACGGCCGCACGGAGAACCTGCTCTGGCAGACCCTCGCCGGCACCTGGACCGCGGACGGCCCGATCGCCACCGACCGCCTCACGGAGTACCTGACCAAGGCCGTCCGCGAGGCGAAGGACCACACGTCGTGGACCGCGCCGGACGACGCCTACGAGCGGGCCGTGCTCGACGCCGCCACGCAGGTGCTCGCCGACCCGCGCGTCGCCGAGCTGCTCGAGGCCTGGGAGCACCGCACCCGGGCCGCCGTGCGCGGCGCGACCCTCGGGCAGAAGCTCGTGCAGCTGACCCTGCCGGGCGTCGCCGACGTCTACCAGGGCACCGAGGTGCCCGCGGTCGCGCTCGTCGACCCGGACAACCGCCGGCCCGTCGACACCGAGGCGCTCGCCGCCCGGCTCGCCCGCCTCGACGAGGGCGCCGGCCCGCGGGACCTCGCGGACGAGAAGCTGCTCGTCACCTCCCGCGCCCTTCGCCTGCGCCGGGACGTCCCCGAGGCGTTCGTCGGCCCCGGCGCCGGGTTCGTGCCGCTGCCGCACTCCTCCGGCCACGTCCTCACCTACGCCCGGACCGCCGACGGCGAGCCCCGCGTCGTGGTCGTCGCCACCCGGCTCGCCGCGATGGTCGACCGGCTCGGCGGGTGGGGCGACCACACCGTCGCCCTCCCCGAGGGCGAGTGGCACGACGTCCTCGGCGACCGCCGCGTCGACGGCGGCGTCCGCCCGCTGGCCGAGCTGCTCGACCGGCTGCCCGTCGCGCTCCTCGTCCGCCGGAGCGACGCGTGACCGCCGCCGGACCCGGCGCCGCCCGCCGGCCCGGGGACGTCTGGGCACCGCACGCGCGCACGGTCGCCCTGCACCTGCCCGCGACCGACGACGCCGGGGAGGCCGACCTGCCCCTGCGTGCCGCGGGCGACGGCTGGTGGACGGTCGACCGGGACCTGCCGCACGGCACCGACTACGCGTTCGTGCTCGACGGGGGCGACCCCCGGCCCGACCCGCGCAGCGCGTGGCAGCCCGACGGCGTGCACGGCCCCAGCCGGGTGTTCGACGCCACGCGGCACGCCTGGTCCGACGCGGGCTGGCTCGGCCGGGACGTGCGGGGCTCGGTCGTGTACGAGCTGCACGTCGGCACCTTCACGCCCGACGGCACCCTCGACGCCGCCGCCGAGCGGCTCGACCACCTCGCCGCGCTCGGCGTCCAGGTCGTCGAGCTGCTGCCGATCGCGCCGTTCAGCGGCGTGCACGGCTGGGGGTACGACGGCGTCGGCCTCTACGGCGTCCACGAGCCCTACGGCGGCCCCGCGGCGCTCCAGCGGTTCGTCGACGCCGCGCACGGCGCCGGGCTCGCCGTCTGCCTCGACGTCGTGCACAACCACCTCGGGCCGTCCGGGAACTACCTGGGCGAGTTCGGGCCCTACTTCACCGACGCCCACCACACCCCGTGGGGTGCGGCCGTCAACCTCGACGACGACGGCTCGCACGAGGTCCGCCGCTGGGTCCTCGACAGCGCGCTGCGGTGGCTGCGCGACTTCCACGTGGACGCCCTGCGCCTCGACGCGGTGCACGCCCTCGTCGACGACTCGCCCCGGCACGTGCTCGCGCAGCTGTCCGACGAGGTCGCCGCCCTGGCCACCGAGCTCGGGCGGCCGCTGTCCCTGATCGCCGAGGTCGACCTCAACGACCCGGTCAGCGTCACGCCGACCGCCGACGGCGGGTGGGGCATGACCGGGCAGTGGGCCGACGACGTCCACCACGCCCTGCACGCCCTCCTCACCGGGGAGCGGCACGGGTACTACGTCGACTTCGGGTCGCCCGCCACGCTGCGGCAGGCGATGACCGGGGTGTTCGTGCACGACGGCTCCTTCTCGACGTTCCGGGGGGAGCACTGGGGCCGGCCCGTGCCGCCCGAGGTCGACGGGCACCGGTTCGTCGTGTTCGGCTCCGACCACGACCAGGTCGGCAACCGCGCCCGCGGCGACCGGCCCACCGCGGTGCTCGACGACGGTGCCCTCGCCGCGACCGCCGCGCTCGTGCTGCTGTCCCCGTACACGCCGATGCTGTTCATGGGCGAGGAGTGGGCCGCGCGCACCCCCTGGATGTACGTGACCGACCACCCCGAGCCCGACCTCGCCCAGGCCGTCCGCGAGGGCCGCTCCCGGGAGTTCGGCGGCCACGGCTGGGCGTCGATGTACGGGGAGAGCGACGAGGCGTTCGAGGTGCCCGACCCGCAGGACCCCGCGACCTTCGAGGCCAGCCGCCTCGACTGGGCCGAGCCCGACCTCCCCGGCCACGCCCGGATGCTCGACTGGTACCGGACGCTGATCTCGCTGCGACGCGACGTCCCCGACCTCGCGTCCGGGGACCGGCGGGTCACCGACCTCACCTGGGCGCCGGTCGAGGTGCCCGCGGACGGCCCGTGGGCGGACTGGCTGGTGCTGCACCGCGGTGACGCCCGCGTCGTGGTCAACCTCGCGGACGCCGAGCGGACAGTGCCGCTGCGCACGGACCGCGACCTCACCGTGCGGGCGGCGTGGACGCACGCCCGGGTCGTCCGCCCCGGCGACCCGGGGTACGAGAGCGCAGGGCACGCGGGCGCAGGGCACGAGGGCGCAGGCCCCGACGCGGCAGGCACCGACGCCGCCCCGCGGGACGACGTGGTGCCGGACACCGACACCCGCGTGGTCGTCCCGCCCCGCTCGGTCACCATCCTGACCTGACCCCCGCGCACGCCGAGACAGGGCGCCCGCGTCGAGACAGGTCGGTGCACGGCCCATCTCGACGTGTGAGCCCTGTCTCGGCGTGCGCACAGGCGCGGGCGCAGGCGTGCGCGCCGGGCGCGCGCCGAGATAGGACATCCGCGGCGAGACAGGTCGGTGCACGGCCCGATCTCGGCGCGACGGTCCTGTCTCGGCGAGCCTCAGGGGTGACCGGCCGACCCCGCGCTCAGCGCGCGGCGGGCCGGGCGCGCTCGGTGCGGGGGGTCAAGGTGCGAGGGTCAGGGGGCGGGGGTGACCTCCGCGCGGCCGCGCTCGGCGAGCGCGCCGAGCCGGGACAGCGCCCGGAAGTACTTCTTGCGGTACCCGCCGCCGAGCATCTGCTCGGAGAACAGCACGGACTCCCCCGCACCGCCGAGCAGCACCGGCACGTCGCGGTCGTAGAGCCGGTCGACCAGGACGACCAGCCGCAGCGCCACGTCCTGGTCGCGCAGCGGTCCGACACCGGTGAGCCCGACGAGGTCCACGCCGTCGAGCAGCGCCCCGTACCGGGACGGGTGCACCGTGGCCAGGTGCGCGCACAGCGCCCCGAAGTCGTCGAGCGTCGCGCCGGCCACCCCGTCCACGGCCGCGCGCACCGCGGCGTCGTCGAGCCCCGGCGCGTCGGTCACCGTGGACCGCTGCCGGTAGTCCTGACCGTCGATCCGCAGCACCTCGAACCGCCCGGACAGGTCCTGGATCTCCCGCAGGAAGTCGTCCGCCGCGAACCGACCCTCGCCGAGCGACTCCGGGAGGGTGTTCGACGTCGCGGCCAGCGCCACGCCGCGGTCGGTGAGCTCGCGCAGCAGCCGGGACATCAGCACGGTGTCGCCGGGGTCGTCGAGCTCGAACTCGTCGATGCAGACGAGGCGCCGCGTGGCGAGGGCGTCGACGGTCGGTCGGAACCCGAGGGCGCCGACGAGGTTGGTGTACTCCACGAACGTCCCGTACGACGACGCCTCGGGCCCGACCGCGGTCGCCAGCGACGCGAGCAGGTGGGTCTTGCCGACGCCGAACCCGCCGTCGAGGTACACCGCGGGCACCGCGGCGGGCGGCTTGCGCCGGAACCACCGCAGTCCCCCGCCGCCCCCACCACCGGGCCGGGATCCGCCCGTGAGCGTCGCGGCGACCTCGCGCAGCCGGTCGACCGCGGCCTGCTGGCTCGGGTACCGGGTGTCGGGCCGGTAGGTGTCGAACGACTCGTGGGCGAAGTGGCGCGGGGGGACGCGCTCGGCCAGCAGCCGGTCGGGCGCCACCTCGGGGCGTCGCTCGGTCAGGCTCGCCGTCGTCGGCGTGGTGCTCGGGGTCACGGCCGCTGAGCCTATGCCGCGCGGGCGCCCGGCGCAGGACCGACCACGCCGCGCCTAGGCTGACCGGCATGGCCCGCGAGCTCCCGCCCCTGGACGTCCTGCTGCCCCTCGACCGCGCGGGGAGCGCCCTGGCCCCGGAGCCCGGCGAGCCCGCCCTGCACGCGCTGTACGCGCACCCCACGCGGCGGCCCGGTCGCACGACGTCGGTCCGCGGGAACATGATCGCGACGCTCGACGGCGCCGCCCAGGGCCCGGACGGCCGGTCGCGCAGCATCAACGGCCCCGCGGACTGGCGGGTGTTCCGGGTGATGCGGGCCGTCGCGGACGTCGTCCTCGTCGGTGCCGGGACGGCCCGGGCGGAGGGCTACACGCCGCTGGCGGTGCCCGCGGACCTCCGCGCCGCCCGGGCCGCCCGGGGTCAGGCGCCCGACCTGGAGCTCGCGCTCGTCACGGCGTCCGGTGCCGTCCCGCCGGGACTGCTGGGCACGGACCGCCCGCCGTACGTCGTCACGACGCAGGCGTGCCCGCGCCTGGACGAGCTGCGCGCGGAGCTCGGAGCCGACCGGGTGCTGGTCGCGGGCTCGGACGCCGTCGACCTGCCCGCCGCGCTCGACGCGCTCGCCGCGCGGGGCCTGACCCGGGTGCTCGCCGAGGGCGGGCCGCGCCTGCTCACCGACCTGGTGCGCGCCGACCTGGTCGACGAGCTGTGCCTGACGACCAGCCCGTTGCTCGTGGCCGGCCCCGGGCTGCGGGCCGTGCAGGGCGCCGAGTGGATCCACCCGCGGCGGGCCACCGCCGCGCACCTGCTGCACCACGACGGGATGCTGCTGGGCCGGTGGCACCTCGCCGGGGGGACGGGCGAGGCGGACGGGTGAGCAGCGCCGACGCCCGATAGTGTCGGACCCGTGACCGACACCATCCTGGTCCTCACGGAGGACACCCTCGCCTCGGCGGACGTCTCGCACATCCTCTCGCTGCACGAGGGCGAGACGCTCGCGTACCGCGTCCTCGTCCCCGCGGACACCGAGCGCAACGTGCTCGTGTCGCTGGTGGACCAGCTGAGCATGGGCGAGCTGCGCGACGCGCTCGACACCGTCCTGGGTCGCGAGCCCGAGCCGACCGAGGCCGCCGCGGATGCCGCCGAGCAGCTCGCCGAGAGCCTCGCCGCGTTCGCCGAGGCCGGCGCGACCGCCAGCGGCGTGGTCGTCGACGACGACCCGCTGCCGGCGCTCCGGTCCGCCGTCGCGTCCGAGGGCGCGCGCGAGGTCGTCGTCGTGACGTACCCGCACGCGCTCGAGGACACGTTCCACCGGGACTGGGCGTCCCGCGCCCGCGAGGAGCTGCACGTGCCGGTCCTGCACCTGTACTCGGGCACCAGCGAGCTCGGCTGAGGCTCCGGCCCCACGACGGCCGCCCTCCCCCGTGCGGGGACGGCGGCCGTCGTGCGTCCGGCGTCGCGGGTCAGAACCCGGTGCCGGTGACCTTCGGGTAGTACCGCCGGAACTTGCGCACCTGGTTGACCGACGCGGCGAGCGCGTACCAGAGGCGCCGCGGACCGGCGTCCTTCGCGTACCGCAGCGGGTGCGCGACCTTCCGGTCCCGGATCAGCCCGCGGACCCGGGCGGCGAGCGCGGGGTCGAGCACGTACCCGAGCAGCAGCCGGTGCGGGAGGATCGAGTACAGCACCTCCGTGTCGACCACCACGGGCTCGAGCCGGTGGTCGAGCACCCGGTCCTCGACGAGGAACCGGGCGACGTTCGCCCCGGCCGCGGTCACGTAGTAGTTGTTCCGGCCGATGCGCGGGTTGACCTCGAAGAACCGGAACGACCCGTCGCGCGGGTCGACCTTCACGTCGAAGTTCGCGAACCCCACGTAGCCGACGCCGCGCAGGAACGTGCGCGCCTGCTCCAGCATGTCGTCCTCGCGGGTCACGACCATCGCGGCCGGGTTGCCCAGGCCGGACGGCGTGTGCTCCTCGAGCAGCACGTGCGCGGAGCACAGCAGCGTGATGACGCCCGCCGAGTCGACGTACGCGGTGATGGACCGCATCTGCGTGTCGTCACCGGGGACCAGCTCCTGGACGACGAACCGGCCCCGGAACCCGGCGCCGCGCAGGGACGCCCACAGCGCGGTGAGCTCGTCGGGCGTGCGGATCTCGAAGACCTTCTTCTTCCCCGCGAACTCGACGTCCTGGTAGTCGGCGCTGCTCGCGGCCTTCGCGATCAGCGGGTAGCCGACGTCGACCGGCACCGGCGCCCAGGCGGGGTCGTCGGCGAGGGCGAAGTCCTGCACGATCGTGCGCGGCACCGCGATGCCGAGCTCCGTGGCGACCTCCGCGAACGTCGCCTTGTCGGAGAGGCGGTCCATCAGCTCCTCGCCGAGGAACGGCACCACGTAGTGCGGCTCGAGCTCGGCCCGGTGCTGCACGACCACGCGCACCAGCCAGTCCGAGTTCGCGAGCAGCACGAGGCGCGCCCCGGCGTGCTCGGCGGCGACCCGCAGGAGGGCGTCGACGAGCTGGCGCGGGTCGTGGCCGTCGGCGACCAGGACGTTGTCGAGGATGCGCGAGTGCGCGACCGGCCCGAGGGCAGCCCCGCTCACGACGACCGAGCGGACCCCGTACTCCTCGTGGAACGCCCGGGCGAGCGCGTACACGCCGATGTCGGCGCCCAGGATCACGGGCTGCAGGCCCGCGACCCCCGGCGCCACCGGTGCGGCGGCGCTCACGCGGTGTGCTCGGCGCGGTCGCCGGACCAGTCCGTGTGGAACGTGCCCTCGCGGTCGGTGCGGCGGTAGGTGTGCGCGCCGAAGAAGTCGCGCTGCGCCTGGATCAGCGACGCCGGCAGGCGATCGGCCCGCACGCCGTCGTAGTACGCGAGCGACGAGGAGAACGCGGGCGTCGGCACGCCGGCCAGGGCGGCCTGCGACACCACGCGGCGCCACGCCTGCACGCCGTTGCCGACGGCCCCGGTGAAGTACTCGTCCGCGAGCAGCAGCGGGAGGTCCGCGTCGCGCTCGTACGCCTCGGTGATCCGGTTGAGGAACCGGGCGCGGATGATGCAGCCACCGCGCCAGATCCGGGCCATCGCACCGCGGTCGATCGCCCAGTCGTTCTCGGCCGAGGCCGCGGCGATCTGGTCGAAGCCCTGCGAGTACGCCACGACCTTCGAGGCGTACAGCGCGAGCCGGACGTCCTCGATGAACGCGTCGCGGTCCGTCACGTCGAACGCCTGGGCGTGCGCCGGCAGCGTGCCGAGCGCCGCGGTGCGCTGCGGGACCGACCCGGACAGCGCGCGGGCGAACGTCGCCTCGGCGATGCCGGTGATCGGCACGCCCAGGTCCAGGCCGTTCTGCACCGTCCAGCGGCCGGTGCCCTTCTGCTCCGCCTGGTCCAGGACGACGTCGACGAACGCCGACCCCGTCTCGGCGTCGACCTGCGAGAGCACCTCGGCGGTGATCTCGATGAGGAACGACTCCAGGTCGCCCTCGTTCCACGTGCGGAAGATGTCCGCGATCTCCGCGGCAGAGGCACCCAGGCCCTGCTTGAGCAGGTCGTACGCCTCCGCGATCAGCTGCATGTCGGCGTACTCGATGCCGTTGTGCACCATCTTGACGAAGTGGCCGGCGCCGTCGGGGCCGACGTAGGTGCAGCACGGCGTGCCGTCGACCTTCGCCGAGATGTCCTCGAGGATCGGGCCGAGGACCTCGTACGACTCGCGCGAGCCGCCGGGCATGATCGACGGGCCGTTCAGCGCGCCCTCCTCGCCCCCGGACACGCCGGTGCCGACGAAGTGGAGGCCCTTCGCCTTGAGCGCGGCCTCACGGCGGCGGGTGTCGGGGAAGTGCGCGTTGCCCGCGTCGATGACGATGTCGCCCTCGTCCAGCAGGGGCACCAGCTCGTCGATGACCGCGTCGGTCGGGCCGCCGGCCTTGACCATGACGATCACCTTGCGGGGCCGCTCCAGCGACGCGACGAAGTCCTCGACGGACTCCGACGGGACGAACGTGCCCTCGTCGCCGTGGTCCGCGACCAGCGAGGCGGTCTTCGCGTACGAGCGGTTGTGCACCGCCACCGTGTAGCCGTGCCGGGCCAGGTTGCGGGCGAGGTTGCGACCCATCACGGCGAGGCCGGTCACGCCGATCTGTGCGGCAGGTGCAGACATGCGCAGGTGCTCCTTACGAGGCGGTGCCAAGGACCTCCAGCGTAGTGCCGCCCGCCGACGCCCGGCGTGGCTCGCCCACCCACCGGGCGCCCGCCCCTACAGTCGGCGACTGTGACCACCGGCCCCCGCGACGCGCCCGAGGAGTTCCTGCGTGCGCTCCGGTCGCTGCGCGGCGTGAGCCTGCGGGCCGAGGTCGAGCTCGAGGAGGCGCCCGGCCCTGCGCGCATCGCCCCGTACACCGCGGCGCTCGTCGCCGAGGTGCACGGCACCCGCCGGGACCCCGACGCCGACGAGCTCGCGTCCGGCCGGTTCGTCGTCCTGCACGACCCCGCCGGCCAGGAGGCCTGGGAGGGCGCCTTCCGCCTGGTCACGCTGGTCCGGTCGACGCTCGAGCCCGAGGTCGGGCAGGACCCGATGCTCGCCGAGGTCGCGTGGAGCTGGTTCTCCGACGCCCTCGCCGGGCAGGGCGTCGACGCCCGCGCCGCGGGCGGCACGGTCACCCGGGTGCTGTCCCAGTCGTTCGGCGCCCTCGACGAGCGGCCCGAGCTGTGCGAGCTCGAGCTGCGCGCGTCGTGGACCGCCCGCGACGAGGACCTGGCCCCGCACCTGCGCGCCTGGGCCGAGCTGCTGTGCACCGTCGCCGGGCTGCCGCCGCTGCCGGACGGCGTCGTCGCGCTCGGTACCCGCCGCTGACCGGCCCGCCCGCCGAGCGCGCCGGGCTGTGACCCGGTGGTCACGGCGCGGTCACGATGTCACCCGTTCCGCTCAAGACAGGGTGACCGCGGGCCGATAGGAGGGACAAGCAGCTGGACAGTCGAGGGGGCACCGCAGTGAGCATCGAGCCGATCCGCCGGGGTACCGGCCTGGCACCGGGCACGCCTGCCGGCGCCCGCACCGCGACGACGCTCGCCCCGCGCTCCCCCGGACTGCGTCGGCCCACCACCTCCGCCCCGGCCGCCCCCGCGTCGACCGACCCCCGCCGTCGCCCCCTGGGCCAGATGTGCGTCGTGGTCACCGAGCTCGCCGAGGGCGACGGCCAGACCCTCGTGCGGAACCTGCGTCGCCGCGGCTCGGGCCGCGTCATCCTGCTCGCCCGCCGGGCCGGACGCCGTGACCTCGTCGGCCTGCTCACCGGCGGACTGCGCGGGGCCGTCGCGACCGAGCCCAACGCCACCGTCGGCCAGCCCGGTGCCGAGCCCGGTGCCGTGCCCTCGCCGTTCGCGCGGACCCGGCCCGACCTCACGACCCGTGAGCTGAGCGTCCTGCGGCTCGTCGCCGACGGCTTCAGCAACCGGTCGATCGGCGAGGAGCTCGGGCTGTCCGCGCTCACCGTCAAGAGCCACCTCGCCCGGATCTCGCGCAAGCTCGGCACCGGCGACCGCGCCGCGCTCGTCGCGATCTCGATCCGCACGGGCCTGCTCGCCTGACACCCGCTGCCCGTCGCGCGAGCGCGGCGGCACGGATCCGGTGCGGCGACGGCCTACGGTTGACCCATGCAGTCCGTCCCGCACCCGGCCGGTACCCCGGCCGCTGACGACCCCGCCCTGGCCGGCGCCGTCCCCACCCCGATCACGCCCGACGCGCACGCGGTGCCCGAGGTGGCCGACGCCCCCGTCGTCACGCCGCTGACCGAGCCCGCCGAGGGCGTCCCCCCGGTCGTCGACACCCCCGAGGCCCTGGCCCGGGTGGTGGCCGCGTTCGGCGCGGGCACCGGACCCGTCGCCGTCGACGCCGAGCGCGCGTCCGGCTACCGGTACGGGCAGCACAACTACCTGGTCCAGGTGCGCCGCGAGGGCGCCGGGACGGCCCTGATCGACCCCGCCGCCCTGCCCGACCTGTCCGCCCTGTCCGAGGCCCTCGTCGGCGTCGAGTGGGTCCTGCACGCCGCGTCGCAGGACCTGCCCGCCCTCGCGGAGCAGGGCATGCGCCCGTCCCGGGTGTTCGACACCGAGCTCGGCGCGCGCCTGCTGGGCCTCGAGCGGGTCGGCCTCGCCGCCGTGGTCGCCGAGCTGCTGGGCCTCGGGCTCGCCAAGGAGCACTCGGCCGTCGACTGGTCCACCCGCCCCCTGCCCGAGCAGTGGCTCCGGTACGCGGCGCTCGACGTCGAGGTGCTGGTCGAGCTCCGCGAGGTGCTCGCCGAGCGGCTGGCCCTGGCCGGCAAGGCGCAGTGGGCCGCCGAGGAGTTCGAGGCCGTGCGGCTCGCCCCGCCGCCCGCCCCGCGCGTCGAGGCGTGGCGCCGCGTCTCCGGCGTGCACGCGATCCGGGACCCGCGTCGCCTCGCCGTCGTGCGCGCGCTCTGGGAGGCCCGCGACGAGAACGCCCGCCAGCGGGACGTCTCCCCCGGCCGCGTCCTGCCCGACGCCGCGATCGTCGCGGCCGCCCAGGCGCTCCCCCGGTCGGTGCCGCAGCTCGTCGCGCTCCCCGCCTTCTCCGGCAAGGGCACCCGTCGGCGCGCCGCCCTCTGGCAGCGCGCGATCGACACGGGGCTCGCCGTGCCCGACGACCAGCTCCCGAGCAGCCGCGGGCCGCGCAGCGACGGACCCCCGCCGCCGCGGGCCTGGGCCGACCGCGACCCGGCCGCCGCGGACCGGCTCGCCGCCGCTCGCGACGTCGTCGCCGAGCTGTCCGAGACGCACACCGTGCCCGCCGAGAACCTGCTGCAGCCGGACCTGCTGCGCCGGGTCTGCTGGAGCCCGCCCGTGCCCGCCGACGCCGAGCACCTCGCCGAGCGCCTCGCCGCCGGCGGCGCACGGCCCTGGCAGGTCGGGCTGCTCGCCGGCCGGCTGGCGGAGGCGTTCGCCTCGCAGGGCGCGCGGGCCTGACGCGCGTGCGCAGGTCAGCGCGGCGGACGCACGGCGCCGACCGCCGCGACACGGGGGTGTCCTCCGGCTAGTGTCACCGGAGTTCCGTCGGACACCGTCGTCCCGCAGGAGAGCCCATGCCGCACGCGCCCGAGCAGTCGTCGTCCACCGCCCCGCAGCAGCCCGCCGCCCCGCCCGCGGTCCCCGCGCCGCCCGCCGGCACCGCCCCGCCCGCCGGCACCGCACCGCGCGCGCACCTGCCGGGCGAGGCCGACGACCACGTCCTGCGCGTCCGGGCCGAGGACGTCACCCTGCCCGACGGCGGTGGGGTCCTCGCGGTGCTGACCCTCACGGCCACGGACGAGCGCCGGCCCACCACGCTCGGCCCGCGCGGTCTGGCCGTGCTGCGCGACGCCCTGCTCGCCGTGCGCGACCGCGCGGCGGCGGGCGAGGTCGCCGCGGTCGCCGTCACCGGCCGTCCGGGCTGCTTCGTCGCCGGGGCCGACCTGTCCGTGGCGCGCGAGCTGCGCGACCTGCCGGGGACCCGCGCGCTCGCCGAGGCCGGGCACGCCACGCTGCGGCTGCTCGGCGAGATGCCCGTGCCGACGTTCGCCTGGATCACCGGTCACGCCCTCGGCGGCGGGCTCGAGCTCGCCCTGCACTGCGACCACCGGGTCGTCGCCGCCGGAGTCCGGTCGCTCGGGCTGCCCGAGGCCTCGCTCGGCATCGTGCCCGGCTGGGGCGGGTGCTGGCTGCTGCCCCGCCTGGTCGGCCTGCCCGCGGCCGTCGAGCTCGCCGTCACCCGGCCGCTCGCGAGCAACCGCCTCACCACCGCCGAGCAGGCCGCGGAGATCGGGCTGGTGGACGCCGTGCTGCCCGCCGAGGGCCTCGCGGACGCCGCCCTCACCTGGACCGCGCGGACCCTGCGCGCGGGGGCCGCGACCGCTCGCCGCACCGCGCTCGTCCCCCCGCTGCCCGACGGCGAGCCGGACCCCGTGACCCGCGCCGCCGGCGTCCTGGACGCCCGGCTGCACGGGGCCGCGCCCGCGTACGCGCACGTGCTCGACCTGCTCGCCCGCGCGGGGACCCGCGAGCGGGAGGCCGGGTTCCGCGCCGAGGACGACGTCCTGTCGACGCTGCTGCTGTCCGACCAGGCCCGAGCGGCCCTGTACGCCGCCGGGCTCACCGGCCGCGGGCCGCGCCGCGCCGGCGCCTCCGACACCGCGGACGACACCGACCCGCGCCCCGTGCGCAGCGTCGGCATCGTCGGCGCCGGGCTGATGGCGGCCCAGCTCGCCGTCCTGCTCGGCTCGCGGCTCGGCGTCCCCGTGCACATGCGGGAGGTCGACGACGAGCGCGCCGCCGCCGGGCGGGACCGGGTGCGCGGGCTCGTCGAGCAGGCCGCCGCGCGCGGCCGGATGGCACCCGACGACGCCCACCGGCTCCTCGACCGCGTCCAGGTCGGGACCGACCTCGCCGCCCTCGCCGGCGCCGATCTGGTGATCGAGGCCGTGACCGAGGTGCTCGACGTCAAGCGTGCCGTCCTCGGCGAGCTCGAGACGCTCGTGCGGGCGGACTGCGTCCTGGCGACGAACACCTCCGCCCTGTCGATCACCGCCATGTCCGACGGCCTCGCGCACCCGGAGCGGGTCGTCGGCCTGCACTTCTTCAACCCCGTCGCGCAGATGCCGCTCGTCGAGGTGGTCGCCACCGCGTCGTCCGACGCCGTGGCCCTGGCGACCGCCGTCGACGTCGCCCGGCGCGCCGGGAAGACGGTCGTGCGCACCACCGACCGGCCCGGGTTCGTCGTCAACCGCGTCCTGCTGCGGATGCTCGCCGACGTGCTCGGCGCCGTGGAGGACGGCACCCCCGTCGAGGTCGCCGACGCGGCGCTGCGGCCGCTCGGGCTGCCGATGAGCCCGTTCGCGCTGCTGCAGCTCGTCGGCCTGCCCGTCGCCCGGCACGTGCTCGTCACCCTGCACGACGAGCTCGGCCCGCGGTACCCGCGCTCCCCCGGGCTCGACCGCCTCGTCGCCGACGGCCGCACCGTCGCCCGGACCGGCTCGTCGGGGCTCGGCGAGGTCGACCCGACGATCCAGGACGCGTTCGGTGAGCCCACCGGCAGCCGCGACCGGGCCGCCGTGCTGGACCGGGTCTCGCGCGGCCTCGCCGAGGAGATCGGGCTGCTGCTCGCGGAGGGCGTCGTGCCGTCCGCCGAGCAGGTCGACCTGGCGATGCTGCTCGGCGCGGGCTGGCCGGCCCACCTCGGCGGGATCTGCCCCTACCTGGACCGGTCGGGGTGGTCCGAGCGCGTGCTCGGCCGGCGGCTGCTGCCGCCCGGCGTGGCCGACGTCGGCGGGGTCGCGGCGTGAGGCGGACGGCTCAGTAGACCGTCAGGCCCCGCTCGCGGAACTGGTCGCGGACCCGGGCGACGAGCTCCGGGCTCGGCGGCTGCGTCTCGTCGAGCTCGTAGGGCATCCCGAGGGAGTCCCACTTGTCCCGGCCCATCTGGTGGAACGGCAGCACCTCGACGCGGGTGACGGTCGACAGCGTCGCGACGTAGTCGGCCACCGCGTCCACGTTCTCGGGGGCGTCCGTCAGCCCCGGGACCAGGACGAACCGGATCCAGATCTCGGTGCCGCTCGCGGCGACCCGGCGACCGAAGTCGAGCGTCGGCTGCAGCTCCCGGCCGGTGGTCTTCTTGTACGTCTCGGGGATCCCGGACTTCACGTCCAGGAGCACCAGGTCCAGGTCGTCGAGCATCGCGTCGGTGCAGTGCGCCCCGAGGTAGCCGGACGTGTCGATCGCGGTGTGCACGCCCAGCTCCTTCGCGCCCCGCAGCACGCGGGCGACGAAGGCCGGCTGCATCAGCGGCTCGCCGCCGGAGATCGTCAGACCGCCGCCGGTGACCTCGAAGACCCCCCGGTACCGGGCGATCCGGCGCAGCAGCTCCTCGGCGAGCACCGGCTCCCCGCGACGCATCTCCATCGTGTCGGGGTTGTGGCAGTACAAGCACCGCAGCGGGCAGCCGGCGAGGAACGTCGTCAGGCGCGTCCCCGGGCCGTCGACCGCGGTCACGAGCTCCCAGGAGTGCAGCGAGCCGAGCTCGCCGGCGCGCATCTGCGCGAACTTCTCGCTCCGGTCGGCGTCGCTGACCTCGAGCCCCGCCGTGCCGGCCGAGGAGCGGTGGTGCGAGCCGCCGACCAGCGGGACGCCGAGCTCGATCACCGGGGCGCCGCCGGCGCCGACGACGGTCTGGCTGCTGGTCATCTCGTGCTCCTCCGGGCTGCGGTTCGGTGCCGGTCGTGCGGGTGGCAGGCGCCCGCCGGGGACTGCTCTCCCCGGCGGGCGCCGCGCGGTGGGGTCAGAGCCCGCCGTGGAACGTCCGGGAGAGCACGTCGAGCTGCTGCTCGCGCGTCAGGCGGACGAAGTTCACGGCGTAGCCGGAGACCCGGATGGTGAGCTGCGGGTAGTTCTCGGGGTGCTCCATGGCGTCCTCGAGGGTGTCCCGGTTGAGGACGTTGACGTTCAGGTGGTACCCGGAGGACACGTTGTACGCGTCCATCAGGCCCACGAGGTTCGTCACCTGCTCGTCCTTGGTGCGGCCGAGGCCCGAGGGCACGACCGTGGAGGTCAGCGAGATGCCGTCCATCGCCTCCGAGTACGGCAGCTTCGCCACCGACATCGCCGAGGCGAGCATGCCGTGCGAGTCGCGCCCGTTCATGGGGTTGGCGCCCGGGGCGAACGGCTCGCCGGCGCGGCGGCCGTCGGGGGTGTTGCCCGTGGCCTTGCCGTAGACGACGTTCGACGTGATGGTCAGCACCGACTGGGTGTGCAGCGCGTCGCGGTACGTCTTGTGCCGGCGGATCTTCTCCATGAACGCCTTGACGATGCCCACGGCGATGTCGTCGGCGCGGTCGTCGTCGTTGCCGTAGGCCGGGAAGTCGCCCTCGACGACGTAGTCCGTCACGAGGCCGTCCTCGTCGCGCACCGGGCGGACCGTGGCGTACTTGATGGCCGACAGCGAGTCCGCCACGACCGACAGGCCGGCGATGCCGCAGGCCATCGTGCGCAGGATGGTGCGGTCGTGCAGCGCCATCTCGAGCCGCTCGTACGCGTACTTGTCGTGCATGTAGTGCACGCAGTTCAGCGCGTCGACGTAGGTCTCGGCCAGCCAGTCGAGCAGCTTGTCGTACTTCGCCGCCACGTCCTCGTAGTCCAGGACGTCGCCCTCGACGGGGGCGCTGACCGGTGCGACCTGCTTGCCGGTGATCTCGTCGCGGCCGCCGTTGATCGAGTACAGCAGCGCCTTGGCGATGTTGACCCGCGCACCGAAGAACTGCATCTGCTTGCCGACCCGCATCGGGGACACGCAGCAGGCGATCGCCGCGTCGTCGCCCCACGAGTTGCGGATCAGGTCGTCGGACTCGTACTGGATCGCCGAGGTGTCGATCGAGACCTGGGCGCAGTACTTCTTGAAGCCCTCCGGCAGGCGGTTGCTCCACAGCACCGTGAGGTTCGGCTCCGGGGCCGGGCCGATGTTGTAGAGCGTCTGCAGGAACCGGAACGACGACTTGGTGACCAGCGGCCGCCCGTCCTCGCCGATGCCGCCGATGGACTCGGTCACCCACGTCGGGTCGCCCGAGAACAGGTTGTCGTACTCGGGGGTGCGCAGGAACCGGACGATGCGCAGCTTGATGACGAAGTCGTCGATCAGCTCCTGCGCGAACTCCTCGGTGATCGCGCCGGAGGCGAGGTCACGCTGCAGGAAGACGTCGAGGAAGGTCGAGGTGCGGCCCAGCGACATCGCCGCGCCGTTCTGCTCCTTCACCGCGCCCAGGTAGGCGAAGTACAGCCACTGCACGGCCTCGCGGGCCGTCGTCGCCGGCTTCGAGATGTCGTAGCCGTACGTCGCGGCCATCCGCTTGAGCTCGTTGAGCGCGCGGATCTGCTCCGCGTTCTCCTCGCGGTCGCGGATGATGTCCTCGACCGACGGCTCCATGTCGAGCTCGTGCCGCTCGAGGCGCTTGGCCTCGATCAGCGCGTCCACGCCGTAGAGGGCCACGCGGCGGTAGTCGCCGATGATCCGGCCGCGGCCGTACGCGTCGGGCAGGCCCGTGATGAGGTGCGAGGAGCGCGCGGCGCGCACGTTCGGGGGGTACACGTCGAAGACGCCGTCGTTGTGCGTCTTGCGGTACAGGCTGAAGATCTTGGCGACCTCGGGGTCGACGTCGTAGCCGTAGGTCTCGAGGCTCTTCTCGACCATGCGCCACCCGCCGTTGGGGATCATGGCGCGCTTGAGCGGGGCGTCGGTCTGCAGGCCGACGATCAGCTCGTTCGGCTCGTCGATGTAGCCCGCGGGGTGGGAGACGATCGTCGACGGGGTGTGGTTGTCGATGTCGTAGACGCCCTTGGCCCGCTCGGCCGGGAACATCGCGCTGAGCTTGGCCCAGACACCGGTCGTGCGCTCCGTCGGGCCGGCGAGGAACGCCGAGTCGCCGGTGTAGGGCGTGTAGTTGCGCTGGATGAAGTCGCGGACGTCGATCCCGTCGCACCAGGGACCGGTGACGAACCCGGCCCAGGCGTCGGCGGCTGCGTCGGTGCCGGTCTGGGGTACTGCTGTGGTGGACATCTGATGCTCCCTCGCTGAGTGCGTCGTACTAGTGACGCTATTCACGAGGTCATGGGATGTCTTGGGACCTACGGCCCGGCTGCGGCCCGACCAGCCGGAACGCCACGTGACGCCGCTCACGCCCTGCGCACGGCAGGCGTCAGGCCGGCGCGCCCAGGGCGGCGAGCACGTCCGCCGCGACGTCCGGCGCGGTCAGGCGCAGCGACGTCAGCAGCTCGTCGCGGCTCGCGTGCTCGAGGAACGCCCGCGGCACCCCGAACGTCTGCACCGGCACGGCGATCCCGGCGTCGCGCACCCGCTGCGCCACCGCCGAGCCGATCCCGCCCTCGCGCACCCCGTCCTCCAGGGTCACCGCGTGATCGTGCTCGCCGACCAGCTTGACCAGGGCCGCCGGGACCGGCAGCACCCAGCGCGGGTCGACGACCGTCACGCCGAGCCCGTGCGCAGCCAGCAGGTCGCCCAGCGCCAGCGCCGTGCCCGCCATCGACCCCACCCCGCACACGAGCACTGACCGCGACCGCGCGTCCGCGCCGGGGTGCCGCGCGAGGACGTCCACGCCGTCCACCTCGTCCACCCCGGGCAGCGGGTCCACGAGCGCCCCCTTGGGGTACCGCACGACCGTCGGCGCGTCGTCGACGTCCACCGCCGCCCGCAGCGCCGAGCGCAGCGTCTCCTCGTCCCGCGGCGCCGCGAGCCGCAGCCCGGGGACCACCCCCAGGAGCGCCAGGTCCCACATCCCGTTGTGGCTCGCGCCGTCGTCGCCGGTCAACCCCGCCCGGTCCAGCACGAACGTCACGCCCGCACGGTGCAGCGCGACGTCCATGAGCACCTGGTCGAACGCGCGGTTCAGGAACGTCGCGTACACCGCGACCACGGGGTGCAGCCCCGCGAACGCCATGCCCGCCGCGGTGGTCACCGCGTGCTGCTCGGCGATGCCCACGTCGAACGTCCGGTCGGGGAACTCCGCCGCGAACGGCGCCAGACCCACGGGGTTCAGCATCGCGGCGGTCAGCGCCACCACGTCGGGCCGGCGGCGGCCGATCCGGACGATCTCGTCGGCGAACACCCCCGTCCAGCCGAACCGCGACGGCGCGACCGGCAGACCCGTCTCCGGGTGGATCTGCCCCACCGCGTGGAACCTGTCGGCGACGTCCTGCTCCGCCGGGGTGTACCCGCGGCCCTTCTCGGTGATGACGTGCACGATCACCGGACCGCCGAACGCCTTCGCCCGTTGCAGCGCGAACTCCACCGCGCGCGTGTCGTGCCCGTCGACCGGACCGACGTACTTCAGCCCGAGGTCCTCGAACATGCCCTGCGGGGCGACGACGTCCTTGATGCCCTTCTTGAGGCCGTGCAGCGCGTCGTACGCCACCCGCCCGGGCGGCCCCGACCGGCGCAGCGTCCGCTTGCCCCAGGTCAGCACCGTCTCGTAGCCGCGCGTCGTGCGCAGGGCGTCGAGGTGCAGCGCGAGCCCGCCGATCGTCGGCGCGTAGGACCGGCCGTTGTCGTTCACCACGACGACGAGGCGCCGGTCCGTGCCGTCCGCGACGTTGTTCAACGCCTCCCAGGCCATCCCGCCCGTCAGCGCGCCGTCCCCCACCACCGCCACGACGTGCCGGTCCGTGCGGCCCGCGAGCGCGTTCGCCCGCGCGATGCCGTCCGCCCAGCTCAGCGACGTCGACGCGTGCGAGTTCTCGACCACGTCGTGCGGCGACTCCGCGCGGCTCGGGTAGCCCGACAGACCGCCGCGACGCCGGAGCCGGGCGAAGTCCTGCCGCCCCGTCAGCAGCTTGTGCACGTACGCCTGGTGGCCGGTGTCGAACACCAGGGTGTCGCGGGGCGACTCGAACACCCGGTGCAGCGCCAGCGTGAGCTCGACGACGCCGAGGTTCGGCCCGAGGTGCCCGCCCGTGCGCGAGACCTGGTCGACCAGGAACGTGCGGATCTCGCCCGCCAGCGCCCGGACCTGGCCGTGCGACAGCGCGCGCACGTCCGCCGGGGAGCCGATCCGCTCCAGCAGCCCCATGTCCTACCGCCCGTCGCCCTCGTCCGCGCGGCTCGCGTCCGAAGGGGCCACTTTACGGGCCCTGCGCGTCGCGAGCACTGCGGGACCCGGTCGTACGGCGGCTCCGGGTAGCATCTGGTGGAAAGGGGAACCCACCTATGCGCTTCCTGCCCGGGCACGAGCCCACCTCCGACCTCACGTACGGCGACGTCTTCCTCGTCCCGTCGCGTTCCGAGGTCGCCTCCCGCTTCGACGTGGACCTGTCCGCGCCCGACGGCACCGGCACGACCATCCCGGTGGTGGTCGCGAACATGACGGCCGTCGCCGGCCGCCGGATGGCCGAGACGGTCGCCCGGCGCGGCGGAATCGCGGTGCTGCCGCAGGACGTCCCGACCGAGGTCGTCGCCGACGTCGTCGCGTCCGTCAAGGCCAAGCACACCGTGGTCGAGAGCGCCGTCGTGGTGTCGCCGCACGACACGGTGCACACGGCGCTGACGCTGATCGGCAAGCGGTCGCACGGCGCGGCCGTGGTGGTCGTCGACGACCGGCCGGTCGGGGTCGTCACCCCGGCCGACTGCGAGGGCGTCGACCGGTTCACCCAGATCGCCGACGTGATGTCCTCCGACCCGACGACCGTCGAGCTGTCCGTCGTCGAGTCCGGCGGCGCGCGCGGGCTGGAGGCGGCGTTCGAGCGCCTGCACGGCTCCCGCCGCAAGTTCTCCCCGGTGGTCCGCGACGGGCGGCTCGTCGGCGTGCTGACCCAGGTCGGCGCGCTGCGGTCGTCGATCTACTCCCCCGCCCTGGACGCGCAGGGCCGGCTGCGGGTCGCCGCGGCCGTCGGCGTGAACGGCGACGTCAGGGGCAAGGCCGCGGCGCTGCTCGACGCCGGCGTGGACGTCCTCGTGGTGGACACCGCGCACGGGCACCAGCGCAAGATGCTCGACGCGCTCGAGGCCGTGCGCTCGCTCGACCCGCAGGTCCCGGTCGTCGCGGGCAACGTCGTGACCGCCGAGGGCACCCGCGACCTGATCGCCGCGGGCGCGGACATCGTCAAGGTCGGTGTCGGTCCCGGCGCCATGTGCACGACGCGCATGATGACCGCGGTCGGCCGCCCGCAGTTCTCCGCGGTGCTGGAGTGCGCCGCGGCGGCGCGCGAGCTCGGCAAGCACGTCTGGGCCGACGGCGGCGTGCGGCACCCGCGGGACGTCGCGCTCGCCCTGGCGGCGGGCGCGTCCCAGGTGATGGTGGGGTCCTGGTTCGCCGGCACCCACGAGTCCCCCGGCGACCTGCACGCCGACGGCGACGGCCGGCTCTACAAGGAGTCGTTCGGCATGGCCTCGGCCCGCGCGGTGGCCGCCCGGACCCGCGGCGGCTCGGCGTTCGAGCGGGCGCGCAAGGCGCTCTACGAGGAGGGCATCTCCTCCTCGCGGATGTACCTCGACCCGCAGCGTCCCGGCGTGGAGGACCTGCTGGACCGGATCACCTCCGGCGTGCGCTCCTCGTGCACCTACGTCGGCGCGACGTCGCTGACCGAGTTCGCCGAGCGCGCGACGGTGGGCGTGCAGTCCGCCGCCGGCTACGACGAGGGCCGGCCGCTGCCCGACGGGTGGTGACCGACGGCTATCGTCGGCCCGTGACCCCGCAGCGCCCCGTCCTCGTCCTCACGCACGTCGCGCACGAGGGCCCCGGGCTGATCGCCCGGGCGCTGGACGGGCTGCCTATCACCACGCGCACGGTCCTGGACGACCCGAGCCCCCGGCTCCCGGCCGTCCAGGACCTCGCCGGCGTGGTGGTCATGGGCGGGCCGCAGGACGCGGACGACGACGCCGGCCACCCCGGCCTGGCGGCCGAGCGGCGGCTGCTCGCGGATGCCGTCGACGCCGGGGTGCCCACGCTCGGCGTGTGCCTCGGCATGCAGCTGCTGGCGCTCGCGCTCGGCGCGCGGCTGCACCGGCGGCACGGCACGGAGATCGGCTTCGCGCCGGTCGACGTGGTCGCCCACGACCCGCTGCTCGCCGGCGCGGGCCCGCGGCCGACGGTGCTGCACTGGCACTCCGACGCCGTGGACCTCCCGCCGGGCGCGACGCTGCTGGCCTCGACGGACGTGACGCCCGTGCAGGCGTTCCGCGCGGGCAGCGGCGTCGGCGCGCAGTTCCACCTGGAGGTCGACGCCGGGGTGCTCGACCTGTGGCTGGGCACACCGCAGATGACCGCGGACCTGGAGCAGGCCGACGTCGACGCCATCCGGCTCGGCTCGCGGCAGCACCTCGCGGCGCTGCGCCCCGGCGCGGACCTGGGGCTGGCCGCGTTCGCGCGGTCGGTGCGCGAGCGCGCGTGACGCCCGCCGCGGCCCCGGGGGCCGCCCTGGCCGACCTGCTGGCGCTCTGCGCCGCCCGGCCCGTGTGGGCGCCGGACCCGGAGCAGGCCTTCGGGCCCGGCGACCGCCCGGTGCGGGAGTCGGCCGTGCTGGTGCTGTTCGGCGTGCTGGACGCCGCCGCCGCCCACGCCGCGCACCCGGCGGTCGCCGCGGACCTCGACGTGCTGCTGACGCGGCGGTCCCCGACGCTGCGGCACCACCCCGGCCAGGTGTCGTTCCCGGGCGGCGGCATCGACCCCGGCGACGACGGCCCCGCGGGCGCCGCGCTGCGGGAGGCCCAGGAGGAGACGGGCCTCGACCCGACGGGCGTGCGGGTGCTGGGAACGCTGCCCCCGCTCCCGGTCACCGCGAGCCGCAACCTCGTCACCCCCGTGCTGGGCTGGTGGGACCGGCCCTCCGCCGTCGCGGCGACCGACCCCGCGGAGACGGTCGACGTGTTCCGGGTGCCGGTCGCGGACCTCGTCGACCCGGCGAACCGGGTGACGGCGACGCTCACCCACGTCGGTCGCACGCACCGGGGGCCGGCGTTCGACGCGGACGGCGTGCTGGTCTGGGGGTTCACGGCGTACGTGCTCGACCGGGTGCTGGACGCGCTCGGCTGGGCCGTGCCGTGGGACGCCTCGCGGACGGTGCCGGCGCCCGTCTGAGTGGTGCGGATCACCCGGGAAACCCCTGGAGGTCGGGCCGGGTCGTAACGATACGATCCGTGAGGACGTGCGACCGCGTCCCCGCGCACGACCACCCCTCCCGCACTCCTGTCCCGGAGCATCCTCGTCATGGCCAAGGTCCTGACCGCCGGCAGTCCCTGGCGCGTCATCCTCGTGTTCGCCGTCCCCCTGCTGGTGGGCAACGTCGTCCAGCAGCTCTACCACTTCGCCGACGCCGTGGTCGTCGGCCGGCACCTCGGCGTCGACTCGCTCGCCGCCGTCGGCGCGACCGGGAGCCTGCTGTTCCTGCTGCTCGGGTTCGCGTGGGGCATGACCTCGGGCTTCGCGATCCCCACCGCCCAGGCGTACGGCGCCCGCGACCACGCCGCGGTGCGCCGGTCCGTCGCCGCCGGCACCGTGCTGACCGCGGCGTTCAGCGTGGTGCTGACCGTCGGAGCGCCGCTGCTCGCCGGCCCGATGCTGCGGCTGCTGCGCACCCCGGACGTGCTGATGGCCGAGGCCACGACGTTCGCGCAGGTGAGCTTCCTCGGCGCGAGCGCGGTGATGTTCTTCAACTTCCTCGGCGCGATCGTCCGCGCCATCGGGGACTCCCGGACGCCGCTGGTGTTCCTCACGGTCGCGTGCGTGCTCAACGTGGTGCTCGTCGTCGTCATGGTCGGGCCGCTGAGCCTGGGCGTCGGCGGCGCCGCGCTCGCGACCGTCGTGTCGCAGGCCCTGTCCGTCGCGCTCTGCCTGGAGTTCGTCCGCCGCCGCATCCCGGTGCTGCACGTGCACCGCGCCGACTGGCGCGTCTCCCGCGCGGACCTCGTCGAGCACCTGCGGCTCGGCCTGCCGATGGGCTTCCAGGCGTCGATCATCGCGATCGGCACCCTCGCGGTGCAGGTGCGGCTCAACGAGCTCGGGCCCGACGCCGTCGCGGCGTACACGACGGCGTCCCGGGTCGACGGCCTGGCCGTCGCGCTGCTGCAGTCCCTCGGACTCGCGGTGTCGATGTTCGTCGCCCAGAACCTCGGCGGCGGTCGCCCCGACCGGATCCGGCAGGGCGTCGTGCAGGCGACCTGGCTCGCCGTGGCGGGGTCCGTCGCGGTCGGTGCCGTCGTCGTGCTGTCCGGGGCGGCGCTGGTCCGGCTGTTCGTCGGCCACGGCACGGGGTCGGACGCGGTCGTCGACCTCGCGGCGCAGTTCCTGCACGTCAACGGGGCGCTGTACATCTCGCTCGGCGTCCTGTTCGTGCTGCGCGGCGCGCTCCAGGGGCTCGGCCACACCGGCGTGCCCACCCTCACCGGCGTCGTCGAGCTGGTGATGCGCGTCGGCGCGGCCGTCGTCCTCGGCGCGGTGTTCGGGTACATCGGCGTGGTGTGGGGCAACCCGCTCGCCTGGATCGGCGCCGTGGTGCTCCTGGTCCCCGCCTACCTCCGGGCGCACCGCCGGCTCGCGACGATGCCGATCGCCCCGCTGTCCCAGGTCGAGGCCACCCCCGAGCCCGTGCCGGTCGAGGGACCGCACGACGGCTCGATGGTCGTCGACGCGGTGGTGCCGCAGCCGCGGCTCGCCGCCGACGGGGACGAGGCCGCAGAGGACGAGATCGCCGGCACGCGCGCGACCACGCCCGCCACCTAGGCTGCGGGCCATGCAGGAGTTCCTCGAGGGCGCGCGGCTGCTCGGCCGCGGCTGGGGCATGTGGCGGCGCCGGCCGGGCACGATGGCGCGCGGGCTGATCCCCGCCGCGCTGGTCGGCCTGGTGGCGGTGGTCGCGATCGGCACGCTGGCGCTCAACCTCGGGCCGATCGGCGAGTGGCTGACCCCGTTCGCCGACGACTGGACGCCGTTCTGGGAGCGCACCGCGCAGCTCGCGGCCCAGGCGGTCGTCCTGGTCGCGTCGGTGGTGCTGGTCGTGGTCACGTTCACCGCGCTGACGCTGACCGTCGGCGAGCCGTTCTACGAGCGGATCTGGAAGGCGGTCGAGCAGGAGTCGACCGGCACGGTCCCGGAGGGCTCGACCGGGTTCTGGCGCGGGGCCGTGGACGGCTTCTCGCTGGTGACGCGGGGCCTGGTCGCGGCGGTGCTCGCCGGGCTCGTCGGGCTGATCCCGGTGGTCGGCACCGTGGCCGGCTGGCTCGTCGGCGTGCTGCTCACCGGGTGGGTGCTCGCGCACGAGCTCTCGTCCCGCGCGCTGGTCGCCCGCGGGATCGGGCGGCGCGAGCGCAACGCCCTGCTCCGGGCGCACCGCGCGCGGGCCCTCGGGTTCGGGGTGGCGACCCAGCTGTGCTTCCTGGTCCCCGGCGGCGCGGTGGCGACGATGCCGGCCGCGGTGGCCGGGTCGACGCTGCTGGCGCAGTCGCTGCTCGGGCCGGGGCCCCGGCCGCCCGCCGGGCCGCCGGTCACCCCCGCCCCGCAGCAGATCCGGGGCCGCGGCGCGGTGTAGCGTCGGGCGACCCGCCCCGCCCCCCCCCGCCCGCCCAGGAGGTCCCCCGCCGTGCCCACCCGGCCCCCCGCCGAGGTCGTCCTCGGCACCGATCTCGTGCGTGCGCTGCTCGCGGCGCAGCACCCCGACCTCGCCGCCCTGCCGCTGGGACCTGCGGTGCACGGCTGGGACAACGCCACGTACCGCCTCGGCGACGACCTGGCGGTCCGGCTCCCCCGCCGCGCCGCCGCCGCCCGCCTGGTGGAGCACGAGCAGCAGTGGCTCCCGGTGCTCGCGCGGCTGTCCCCGGTCCCCGTGCCGGCGCCGGTGCGCCGGGGCCGGCCCACCTCCGGCTACCCGTGGGCGTGGAGCGTCGTGCCGTGGTTCGACGGCCGGCCCGCCGCCGACCAGCCCGTGACCGAGCGCACCCGGTGGGCCGGCACGCTCGCGGAGGCGCTGCACGCGCTGCACGTGACCGCCCCGACCGGCGCGCCGGTCAACCCGGTGCGCGGCGGCGCCCTCGCGGGCCGCAGCACGGCGCTGCGGGAGCGGCTGGCGGCGGGCCACCTCGACCCCCTGCTCCCCGGCACCCGCGCCCCGGCAGAGGACCTCTGGGCGGACGCCCTGCACGCGCCGGCCTGGCCGGGGCCGCCGGTGTGGGTGCACGGCGACCCGCACCCGGCGAACCTCCTGGTGCGCGACGGGACGCTCGCCGCCCTGCTGGACTTCGGCGACGTCACCGCCGGTGACCCCGCGTGCGACCTCGCGACCGCGTGGCTGACGTTCGACGCCGACGGCCGGGCGGCGTTCCGGGCCCGCACCGACGAGCTGGCCGACGCCGCCGGGGCCGACGCCGACCCCGGACGCTGGCGGCGCGCCGCGGGGTGGGCGCTGGTCATGGCGTCGGCGATGGTGACCCACGGCGACGACGACCCCGTCATCGCCGCGATCGGCGCCCACGCCGTCCGCGAGCTGCTGGCGACCTGAGCCCCGCGGGAGCCGGACCGGCATCATGGGCGGCATGGCCGACGCCCCGAAGACCGTCCCGACCGACGCCGACCCGCACGCGTTCGTCGCCGGCGTCACCCCGCAGCGCCGCCGCCGGGACGCGGAGCGCGTGCTGCGGCTGATGGCCGAGGTCACCGGCGAGCCGCCGGTGATGTGGGGCCCCTCGATGGTCGGGTTCGGGTCGGTCCGCTACACGTACGCCAGCGGCCGGACCGGCCACTGGCCGCCGGTCGCGTTCGCACCCCGCCGGGCCGCGCTGACCCTCTACCTCATGGACGGGACCGAGGCGCACGCCGACGAGCTCGCGCGGCTCGGGCCGCACACGGTCGGGGCCGGCTGCCTGCACCTCAAGGACCTCGAGGCGGTCGACCCGACCGTGCTGGAACGCATCGTGCGGGACGCCTGGGAGCGGCGCGGCCGGAACCCGCGGGACTGAGCGGCCGCGCCGGCGTCACCCCCGCAGCGTCGGTCGGGGGTCGGTGGCGAGCACCCCCATCAGCACGGAGTCCGTCCACTCGCCGTCCCACAGCAGCGTGTCGCGCTGCCGGCCCTCGACGACGAACCCGACCTTCTCGTACGAGCGCTGCGCCCGCGGGTTGAACGCGAACACGTCCAGGGACACCCGGTGCAGGCCGACGGCGCCGAAGGCGTGGTCGAGGACGGCGGTCATCGCCTCGGTCCCGTAACCGCGGCCCGGCTCCCCCGGCGCCAGCGCGATCCGCACGTTCATCGCCCGGTCGTCGGGGTTGAGGTCGTTCAGCACGACCTCGCCGAGGTAGCGGCCGTCGTCGGCGTGGGTAATCGCCCAGTCACCGCGCTCGTCGTCACCGGCCACGCGCTCGAGGTGGGCGAGGACCTGCTCCCGGGTGAACGCCGCGCGGGTGCCCGTGAGGCGCAGGTGCTCGGCGTCCTGGAGGGACGCCCAGGTGGGCTCGAGGTGCTCGGGGCCCAGCGGCACCAGTCGCAGCCGGGGCGTGACGAGGGTCGGGACGGGGGCGAGTGCGGCGATCCGGATCACGGCCGAGACCGTAACCGCTCCCGCGGGCGCCGCGCACCGGTATTCGGCCCGGACGCACGCCACCCCCGGACCGCGCGGGTCCGGGGGTGGCGTGGAGCGGGACGGATCAGGCCGCGACGAGCGACCGGAGCACGTACTGCAGGATGCCGCCGTTGCGGTAGTAGTCCGCCTCGCCGGGGGTGTCGATCCGCACGACCGCGTCGAACTCGACGACGGAGCCGTCGCCCTTCGTCGCCGTGACGTGCACGGTCCGCGGGGTGCTGCCCTCGTTGAGCGCGGTGACGCCCGCGATGTCGAACGTCTCGGTGCCGTCGAGCCCGAGCGAGTCCGCGGACTCGCCGACCGGGAACTGCAGCGGCAGGACGCCCATCCCGATGAGGTTGGAGCGGTGGATCCGCTCGAACGACTCGGTGATGACGGCCTTCACGCCGAGCAGCGCGGTGCCCTTGGCGGCCCAGTCGCGGGACGATCCGGAGCCGTACTCCTTGCCGCCGAGGATGACGAGCGGCAGGCCGGCCGCGGCGTAGGCCTGCGCGGCGTCGTAGATCGAGGTCTGCTCGCCGGTGAGGTGGTTGACGGTGAAGCCGCCCTCGACGCCGGGGACCAGCTGGTTGCGCAGCCGGATGTTGGCGAAGGTGCCGCGGATCATCACCTCGTGGTTGCCGCGGCGCGAGCCGTAGGAGTTGAAGTCGCGGCGCTCGACGCCGTGCTCGGCGAGGTACGCGCCGGCCGGGCTGTCGGCCTTGATCGACCCCGCGGGGCTGATGTGGTCGGTGGTGACGGAGTCGCCCAGCTTGGCGAGCACGCGCGCCCCGGTGACGTCGGTGACCGGGGACGGCTCGGCGCCCATGCCCTCGAAGTACGGGGGCTTGCGCACGTAGGTCGACTGCGGGTCCCAGGCGAAGGTGTCGCCCTCGGGGGTCTGCAGCGCCCGCCACCGGTCGTCGCCCGCGAACACGTCGGCGTAGTCGGCCTCGAACATCTGGCGGTCGATCGACGCGTCGATGGTCGCCTGGACCTCCTCGGGCGTGGGCCAGATGTCGGTGAGGAAGACGTCGGCGCCGGACTCGTCCTGCCCGAGCGGCTCGTTCGCGAAGTCGAAGTCCATCGTCCCGGCGAGGGCGTAGGCGATGACCAGCGGCGGCGAGGCCAGGTAGTTCATCTTCACGTCGGGGTTGATCCGGCCCTCGAAGTTGCGGTTGCCGGACAGCACCGAGACGACGGACAGGTCGTGCTCGTTGACGACGGCCGAGACCTCCTCGGGCAGCGGGCCCGAGTTGCCGATGCAGGTGGCGCAGCCGTAGCCGACGAGGTGGAAGCCGAGCTTCTCGAGATAGGGCCAGAGGCCGGCCTTCTCGTAGTAGTTCGTGACGACCTGCGAGCCCGGCGCCATCGAGGTCTTGACCCAGGGCTTGGCGGACAGGCCGCGCTCGACGGCCTTGCGGGCCAGGAGCGCCGCGGCGAGCATCACCGACGGGTTCGACGTGTTGGTGCACGAGGTGATCGAGGCGATCACGACGGCACCGTGGTCGAGCTCGGTGGCGGTGCCGTCCGCGAGGGTGACGGGCACGCGCTTGTGCGGGCGACGGCTGCTGTCGCCGCCGTGCACGTGGGCCGGGGCGTCGCTGGCGTCGGTGTGCTCCCCCGCGGCGATCGGGTCGGAGGCCGGGAACGTCTCGTCGACGGACTCGTCCAGGCCGGTGATGCCGCGGGCGGCGCCGGTGAACGGGGCGGCCTCGTCGGCGTCGACGTAGTCGAGGATGGACGTCGCGAACGACTCCTTGGCCCCGGAGAGCTCGATGCGGTCCTGCGGGCGCTTCGGGCCGGCGATGGACGGCACGACGGTGGACAGGTCCAGCTCGAGGTACTCGGAGTAGACCGCGTCCGCGACACCCGCGGCCGGGTCGAGCCACATGCCCTGCTCCTTGGCGTACGCCTCGACGAGGGCGAGCTGCTGCTCGGAGCGGCCGGTGAGCCGCAGGTAGTCGATGGTGACCTGGTCGACCGGGAAGATCGCGCAGGTGGAGCCGAACTCGGGGCTCATGTTGCCGATGGTCGCGCGGTTGGCCAGCGGCACCGCCGCGACGCCGTCGCCGTAGAACTCGACGAACTTGCCGACGACGCCGTGGGCGCGCAGCTGCTCGGTGATGGTGAGGACCACGTCGGTGGCGGTGACGCCGGACGGGATCTGCCCGGTGAGCTTGAAGCCCACGACGCGCGGGATCAGCATCGAGACGGGCTGGCCGAGCATCGCCGCCTCGGCCTCGATGCCGCCGACGCCCCAGCCGAGGACGCCGAGGCCGTTGACCATCGTGGTGTGGGAGTCGGTGCCGACGCAGGTGTCGGGGTAGGCGCGGCCGTCGCGGACCATGACGCCACGCGCCAGGTACTCGATGTTGACCTGGTGGACGATGCCGGTGCCCGGGGGGACGACCTTGAAGTCGTCGAACGCCGTCTGGCCCCACCGCAGGAACTGGTAGCGCTCGTGGTTGCGCTGGTACTCGAGCTCGACGTTGCGCTCGAAGGCGTCGCGACGACCGGCGACGTCGATCTGCACGGAGTGGTCGATGACCAGCTCGGCGGGGGCGAGCGGGTTGATCCGGGCGGGGTCGCCACCGAGGTCGGCGACGGCCTCGCGCATGGTGGCGAGGTCGACGACGCAGGGCACGCCGGTGAAGTCCTGCATGATCACGCGGGCGGGCGTGAACTGGATCTCGGTGTCGGGCTCGGCGGCCGGGTCCCACGCGGCGAGCGCGCGCACGTGGTCGGCGGTGATGTTCGCGCCGTCCTCGGTCCGCAGCAGGTTCTCCGCCAGCACCTTGAGGCTGTACGGCAGCTTCTCGGTCCCGGGCACGGCGTCGAGCCGGAAGATCTCGTAGGACTCGTCGGCGACCTGCAGCCGGGACTTCGACCCGAAGCTGTCGACGCTGCTCACAGTGGGCTCTCCTTCGTTCGGCGAGTTCCGACCGGTTCTGGGCGTGCTGGGGGGGCCGGTCGGCAAGTATCTTGACGTCAAGATACATCCTACCCCGGCGGGCCCCACGGAGCGACGCGCTCGGGCGTCACCCCACGGGACCGCGCCGGGGAGGAGGTCGGGTGGCGGAGCGGGTCGGCGACCCGCCCGGGATCACTGCTGGTCGAGCCCCTCGGCGGCGCGGCGCTCGCGCTCGACCGCCTTCTCGTGCTGCCGCGGGTCGTAGTCCGGGGTCCCCTGCTTGTGCAGCTCGGCCGTCGCGCGGCGGCTCGCCTCGGCCACGCGGCGCGTCGCCTCCGCGGCGGACTCGCGGTCGCCCTCGTGCGCTGTCGTCATCGTCGACTCCTTCCGGTCCCGACGCCCCGACCAGGGGCGTCCGCACCCACGCTAGGCCGCCGACCCCGCCCTGGCGAGCGGTCCGACGGCCCGGGCCCGTCAGCGCTCCAGGACCGCGACCGCCTCGACGTGGTGCGTCATCGGGAACAGGTCGTACCCGGTGACGGAGGTCAGGGCGTAGCCCTCCTCCGCCAGGTACGCCACGTCGCGCGCGAGGGCGGCCGGGTCGCACGCGACGTAGACGATGCGCGACGGCGCGAGGCCCGCGACCGCGCGCACCACGTCCCGCCCGGCGCCGACCCGCGGGGGGTCGAGCACGACGGCGTCCGCCCCGGACCCGGCGGTCCCGCCGGCGAGGACGCCCGCGACGTCGCCGGCGTGCAGCTGGACCTGGGGACGGTCGTGGGCGTTGCGGCGCGCGTCCTTCACGGCCCGGGCATCGCCCTCGACGGCGACGACGGTGCCGCGCTCCCCCACGGCGTCGGCCAGCGGCAGGGTGAACAGGCCCGCGCCGGAGTACAGGTCCAGCACGGTGCCGTCCGCGACGTCGCCGACCGCGGCGAGCACGGCGGCGGTGAGCGCGGCGGGCGCCTCGCGGTGCACCTGCCAGAACCCGGCGGCGGCCACGCGGTACGCCCACTCCCGCTCGCCGACGCGCACCTGCTCGCGCACGGCGCTGCGGGCGTTCGGACGCGGGTCGACCTTGCCGCGGCGCAGGTCGAACGGCTGGTCGTCGACGAGCACCATCGGGGCGTCGCCGCCCGCGGGGGCGACGGCCTCGATCCGCGCACCGGGCGCCCAGCGCCGGCCGAGGAGGTCGAGCTCGGCCAGAGCGTCGCTCATCAGCGGCATCCGGTCGACGGGCACGACGTCGTGCGACCGGAACCGGCGCATCCCGGCACGGCCCTCGCGGTCGGCGAGGAACCCGACGCGGGTCCGCCAGCCCAGGCCACCGGCCTCGTCGTCGCCGGGCAGCGCCAGGACGGGGACCTCGCGCTCGACCTTCGCGAGCCGCTGCAGCTGCTCGACCAGGACGGCGGACTTCCACGCGCGCTGGGCGTCGAGCCGCACGTGCGCGAGCTCGCCGCCACCGACCCCGCCGGGGCCGGCCTCCTCCCAGGCGGACGGGACGCGGTCCGGCGAGGCCTCGAGGACCTCGACGGCGTCGGCGCGCCAGAACGACGCCTTCGCGCCGGCGTCGGTGATCCGCGCGCGGACGCGCTCGCCCGGCAGGGTGTGCCGCACGAACACGACCCGGCCCGGCCCGGCCTCACCGGGGGCCCGCAGCCGGGCGACGCAGTGGCCGCCGTGGGCCACCGGCCCGATCTCGAGCTCGACCAGGTCGCCCTCGCGCGCCGCCGCGGCGCTGCGCTCAGAGGCCACGGGACGTCGTCCTGCGCACGTGCTCTTCCATACCGGTCTGGCCTTCCGTCGACGCGAGCTGCCACGGCACCGAGGCCACCACCACACCGGGGGTGAACAGGAGCCGGCCCTTGAGCCGCAGGGCGCTCTGGTTGTGGAGCAGCTGCTCCCACCAGTGGCCCACGACGTACTCGGGGATGTACACGACCACCAGGTCCCGCGGGCTGTCCCGCCGGATCGAGCGGACGTAGGTGATGATCGGGCGGGTGATCTCCCGGAACGGGGAGTCGAGGATCCGCAGCGGGACCGGCAGGTCCATCGCCTCCCACTGCGCGCGCAGGGCCTGCGCCTCCTCCGGGTCGACGCCGACGGTCACGGCCTCGAGCACCTGCGGGCGGGACGCGCGGGCGTAGGCGACGGCGCGCATCGTCGGCCGGTGCAGGTGCGAGACGAGCACGATCGCGTGCACCCGGCTGGGCAGGGCGCGGGCGGCGGACAGGTCGTCGCCGAGCGCGAGCTCGTCGCGGACCCGGTCGTAGTGCCGGCGGATGCCCTGCATGCCGATGAACACGATGATCATCGCGAGGATGGCGATCCACGCGCCGTGCGTGAACTTCGTCAGCAGCACGATGACCAGCACGGTCGCGGTCATCCCGAAGCCGATCGCGTTGATCACCCGCGACCGGACCATCTGCCGGCGCCGGTCGGGGTCGGGCTGGGTGCGCAGCTCGCGGGTCCAGTGCTTGATCATCCCGAGCTGGGACAGCGTGAAGGACACGAAGACGCCGACGATGTAGAGCTGGATCAGCCGGGTGACCTGGGCGTCGAACGCGATGATCAGCGCGATGGCGCCGGCGGCCAGCGCCAGGATGCCGTTCGAGAACGCGAGCCGGTCGCCGCGGGTGTGCAGCTGGCGCGGCAGGTAGCCGTCCTTGGCGAGGATCGACCCGAGCACCGGGAACCCGTTGAACGCGGTGTTCGCGGCGAGGACGAGGATCAGGCCGGTGACCACGGCGACGAGGTAGAACGCCGGCGGGAACGACGCGAAGATCGTCTGCGCGAGCTGCCCGATCACCGGGTCCTGGACGTAGTCCGGCCCGACGGGCACGCCGTCGCGGAGCAGCTGCGTCGCCGGGTCCTCGACGTAGTGGATGCCCGTGAGGTTCGCCAGCGTGAGGATCGACATGATGAGGAACACCGACAGCGAGCCCAGCAGCAGCAGCGTGGTCGCGGCGTTGCGGGACTTGGGCTTGCGGAACGACGGCACGCCGTTGCTGATCGCCTCGACGCCCGTGAGCGCCGCGGAGCCGGACGCGAACGCACGCAGCACGAGGAACGCGCCGGCGGCCCCCATCAGGCCCTGGTCGAGCCCCTCGGCGGGGACGATCGTCAGGTCGTGCGTGGCGGCCTGGTCCAGGTTGCCCGTGAGGTACTGCACGAAGCCGACGACGGCGGTGCTGCCCACGGCGATCATGAACAGGTAGACGGGGATCGCGAACGCGCTCCCGGACTCCCGGACGCCGCGCAGGTTCGCGAGGGTCAGCAGCACCACCACGGCCACGGCGAACAGGGCCTCGTGCCCCCGCAGCGCGGGCAGCGCGGACGCCGCGTACTGCGCCCCGGACGACACCGACACGGCGACCGTGAGCACGTAGTCCACGAGCAGCGCGCTGGCGACCGTGACACCGGCCCTGGGCCCGAGGTTCACCGTGGCGACCTCGTAGTCGCCGCCGCCCGACGGGTACGCGTGCACGTTCTGCCGGTACGACGCGATCACCGTGACCATGACGATCACGACGGCGAGGCCGACCCACGGCGAGATCATCGTCGCACCCACGCCGGCGAGCGCCAGCGTCAGCAGCACCTCGTCCGGTGCGTACGCGACGGACGACAGCGCGTCGGAGGCGAAGATCGGGAGCGCGATGCGCTTCGGGAGGAGGGTGTGCCCCAGGTTCTCGCTGCGGACCGGTCGGCCCAGCAACAAGCGTTTGGCGGCATCCGCGAGGTCCGGCACGAGGGACCATGCTAGGCCCGCGCGCGCCGATCCGGTGCACGCGCGGCCACCGGGACCGAGGTGGTGCACGCGCGGCCCGCGCTAGGTATAGCGTTCCGCGTTGTGCACTTCGTCATCATGGGCTGCGGCCGGGCCGGCGCGACGCTCGCGCAGTCGCTCGAGAGCCACGGCCACTCCGTCGCGGTGATCGACCAGAACCCCGACTCGTTCCGTCGGCTCGAGGCCGACTACGCCGGCAGCAAGGTCACCGGGCTCGGCTTCGACCGGGACACGCTGCGCCAGGCCGGCATCGACGACGCGTTCGGGTTCGCGGCGGTCTCGGACGGCGACAACTCCAACATCCTGGCGGCGCGCGTCGTGCGCGAGACGTTCGGGATCGAGAACGTCGTCGCGCGGATCTACGACCCGCACCGCGCGGAGATCTACCAGCGGCTCGGCATCCCGACCGTCGCGACGGTGCGCTGGACCGCCGACCAGGTGCTCCGCCGGCTGCTGCCGATGGGCGCCACCAGCCAGTTCACCGACGCCTCCGGCAAGATCCAGCTCTCCGAGGTGGACGTGCACGAGGGCTGGATCGGCAAGCCGCTGCGCGCGCTCGAGGAGGCCGCCGGCGCCCGGGTCGCGTACCTCACCCGCTACGGCGACGGGTTCCTGCCCGACGCCCAGACCGTCCTGCAGGAGAACGACATCGTGCACCTGCTGCTGCGCGCCGAGGACTCGTCCGCCGTCGAGCGCACCGTCACCGCCGCCCCGGAGGTCCAGGCATGAGGGTCGTCATCGCCGGCGCCGGGTCGGTCGGCCGGTCCATCGCGCGCGAGCTGCTCGCGAACCAGCACGAGGTCACGCTGATCGACCGCCAGCCGTCCGCGATGCGCGTCGCGCAGGTCGCCGACGCCGACTGGCTGCTGGCCGACGCGTGCGAGCTGCCCACGCTCACCCAGGCGCGCACGGACGAGTGCGACGTCGTGGTGGCCGCGACCGGCGACGACAAGGCGAACCTCGTCATCTCGCTGCTCGCGAAGACGGAGTACGGCGTGCCGCGCACGGTCGCGCGGGTCAACAACCCGAAGAACGAGTGGATGTTCGACGAGGCGTGGGGCGTCGACGTGGCCGTGTCCACGCCGCGCATCATGACGGCGATGATCGAGGAGGCCGTCTCCGTCGGCGACCTGGTGCGGATCTTCACGTTCCACCAGTCCGGCGCGGACATCCTCGAGATCACGCTGCCCGAGGACTCCCCGCTGGCCGGCGTGCTCGTCGGTCAGATCGAGTGGCCCGCCGACACCGTGCTCGCGTGCGTGGTCCGCGACGACCGCCCGTTCTCCCCCAGCCCGGACGACACCCTCGAGGGCCGCGACGAGCTGCTGTTCGTCACGGGGCGGGAGGCGTCGGAGGAGGACCTGGCCGCGCTGCTGTCGTCCCGCGCACCAGGATCCAGCTCAGCCACAGCAGCAGAGCGGTGAGCGGGACGCCCATCACGAGCTTCGCGGTGCCGAGCCAGGCCACCTCGCCCGCGAGGTAGAGCGGCAGCTGCACCGCGAGGCGCAGCGCGAACATCCCGGCCCACAGCCACGTGACCCACGTGTACCGGCGGCGCAGCTCCGCGTCCCGGCGCCACGCGAACGCACCGGCCCACGACCCGTCCGGCTGCAGCGGGCCGTCCGCCCGGAACAGGCCGAGCACGACGCCGACCAGGGGCCAGCCCACGAGCGCCGACACGGCGAACGGCAGCAGGTACGCGCCGTTGACCAGCAGGCCCCACAGGTAGAAGTCCTCCGCCTGCCCCGTGCGCGCGGCGACGACGGCGCCGATCACGATGCCGACGGCACCGGACAGGGCCTGCGTCACGGGGGTGCGCTGCACCAGCCGGGCGACGACGGCCACGACCACCGCCGCGACGGCGGCGACGAGCGCGGGCCGCAGCTGCTGGCCGCTCGCGATGAACACGACGACGAACAGCAGGCCCGGCGCCACGGACTCGACGACGCCGCGTACGCCGCCGACCGAGTCCGCGAACGAGAACTGCTCGGCCTCGATCGCGCGCATCCCGCGGGCAGGTGCGCCGTCGGGGCCGGACGAGCCCGGACCGGCCGGCGTCGGGTCACTCACCGGGTCGGGGCCGCAGCTCGTAGCGCGGGTTGAACATGGACCGGCGGCCGTCGCGCGTGCAGACCAGGCCCTCGACCTTGAGCCGGCGGCCGGGCTCGACGCCGGCGATCTCGCGGCGCCCCAGCCAGACCAGCACCAGGTTGCCGCTGCCGTCGTACAGCTCGGCCTCGAGCGCGGGCACGCCCTGGCGCGGCCGCAGCACGACCGAGCGGATGACACCCGACACCTTGACGCGGCGGCGCTCCGCGGTCTGCGCGACCGGCGTGCAGCCGGTCGCCTTGACCGCGTCGACGCGCTCCTCGTCGGCCTCGACCTCCTCGCGGGAGGCCACCGCCTTGCGCAGGCTCTCGCGCAGCGACACGGGGGACATGGTCAGCGGATCTCCGTGATCTCGGGGCCGCGCGTCAGCGGGTCGAACTCGCCGGGCGCGGGGGTCGCCCCGGCGGGCGCACCGTCGGCGGCGGTGCCGTCGGCGGGCGTGCCGGGCTGGGGGGTGATGCCCTTCTGGTCCGAGGGCAGCGTGAGCGCCAGGAGGTCGCGCGGGGCGCGTGCCTCGGTGCCGCGGACGACGACGGTGCGCCGGAACACGTCCTCGAGCTGGGCGGCGGCGGCCTCGTCGACCGCGGCGCGGCCGGTGATGACACCGCGCAGGAACCAGCGCGGGCCGTCGACCCCGACGAACCGCGCGGGCCGGTGACCGGTGCGGCCCTCGGGGGTGCGCACGGGGAGCCGCGCGAGCAGCTCGCGGCCGAACGGGCCGGGGACGTCGTCGACGGCCCCGCCCTGCTTGGCGACGGACTCGCCGATCTCGGCGCGGATCTCGTCCCAGATGCCGTCGCTGCGCGGGGCGGCGAACGCCTGCATCTGCAGGGTCGACCCGTCGAGCGTCACGCCGACCGCGGTGACGGTGCCCGACTTCTTGTCGATCTCCATCCGCAGCTCCATGCCGTGCACCCCGGGCAGCCGGAGCGCACCGAGGTCGACCCGGGGGCCGGCCGGCACGTCCTCCTGCGCGTCCCACGGGCCGGCGGACCGGTCCGGGACGGGCGACGACGGTGCGTCGTCCGCGACGACGTCGGTCGTCCCGGCGTCTGCCGCGCGGTCGGCGGTGTCCTCGGGGGCGTCGACGCCGCCCGTGGTCTCGTCCTGGGCGGTACGACCCTTCGCACCGCGCCGGAATAGCGCCACCCTCAGTCCCTTCCACAGGTCGCCCGCTGCGCGGGCGCGAACACGATCACAGTAGTCCGCCCGGTCCGACGGACCTAGCGGGGCGCGTCGGCGGCCTGCCAGCCGCCGCTCGACCCGAAGCCGCCCGCGCCCCGCACGGAGTCCGGCAGGGCGTCCGCCGGCACGAACGTCGCGCGCTCGACCCGCTGGACCACCAGCTGCGCGATCCGGTCGCCGCGGTGCAGCACGACGGGCTCGCGGGCGTCGGTGTTGAGCAGCGTCACGGCGATCTCGCCGCGGTAGCCGGCGTCGACCGTCCCGGGCGCGTTCACGATCGTCAGGCCGTGCCGGGCCGCGAGACCGGACCGCGGGTGCACGAACGCGGCGTACCCCTCGGGCAGGGCGATGGCGATGCCGGTCGGCAGGGTCGCCCGCTCTCCCGGCTCGAGCGTCGCGTCCACCCGGGTCACCAGGTCGGCGCCCGCGTCACCGGGGTGCGCGTAGGCGGGGACGGGGACGCCCTCGTCGAGGCGCTGGAGCAGGATGGTCAGGGGCTCGTCGTGCGTCACGGTCCCCGACAGTACCGGGACCGAGTGGGACGATGGGGGCGTGCCGACCACTCAGCCCCCGCCCCCGCCCGCCTTCGACGAGCGGCTCTGGCCGTCCCCCGCCGGCTGGGTCGCGGTGCCCGCCCTCGGGCTGATGGCCGCGATCGTGCTGTGGCCCGTGAGCCACGTCGCGGGCCTGGTCGCCGGGGGCGTCGCCCTCGTCGCCGCGACGGCCGGGGCGGTGCGGCTGGCGACCCCCGTGAGGGTGGCCGGCGGCGAGCTGCACGCCGGCGACGCGCACATCCCGGCCACGCTGCTGCGTGCGCCCCGGGCGCTCGACGCCGACGCGACCCGGCACGCGCTGGGCCCCGGGTTCGACGCCCGCGCCCACGTGGTGCTGCGCGGCTGGGTCCGCACGGCCGTGGTCGTGGAGGTCGCCGACCCCGCCGACCCGACGCCGTCGTGGCTGGTCTCGACCCGCCGGCCCGAGGACCTGGTGCGCGCGCTGGTCGCCGCGGGCGCTGCGGGCGCTGCGCCCGAGGCGCCGGCCGCGGGTCCCGCCGGGGACGACGACGCCGGCCGGCCCACGGGGGCACGGCCGGCGTCGTGACGGCTGGTGCGGGCGCGCCGGGGGGCGCGTCCGGACGGCGGCTCAGGCAGCGCACTCCGAGCAGACGGGCATGCCGTCCTTCTCGTAGGCCAGCTGGCTGCGGTGATGGACCAGGAAGCACTTGGAGCAGGTGAACTCGTCGGCCTGGCGCGGGAGCACCCGGACGGAGAGCTCCTCGCCGGAGAGGTCCGCGCCCGGGAGCTCGAACCCTTCGGCCGCTTCGGTCTCGTCCTCGTCCACCACGCCCGAGTTCTTGTCGGAGCGCCGGGCCTGGAGCTCCTGGAGCGAGTCCTCGCTCAGGTCCTCCTCGGTCTTGCGCGGGGCGTCGTAGTCGGTTGCCATGAGGTGGGGTCACGCTCCGTCAGGTCGGTGATGGCGTACGCGGGATCAAGTCGTCCGGGTGGACGTTTGTTCCCGTCGGGCGCCCCGGATTGTGCCTCATTTTGGCGGCCGGTGCGAGCCCGGCTCAGTCGTCCGCGTCGGCGCCGAGGTCGGCGAGGATCGCCGCGAGCTCCGCGACGGTCTCCGGCGGGCCGACGACGGACATGTCCCGGCTCGCCGCACGGCCCCGCAGACCCGTCACGAGCGCCCCGGCCTCGCGGGCGACGACCTCCCCCGCGGCGAGGTCCCACGGGTTCAGGCCCCGCTCGTAGTGCAGGTCGAGCGACCCCTCGGCGACCCGGCACAGGTCCAGCGCGGCCGACCCGATCCGGCGGATGTCCCGCACCTGCGGCAGCAGCTCGGCCAGCACCCGCCCCTGCACGCGCCGGCGCTCGGCCCGGTAGCCGAACCCGGTGCCGACCAACGACGTCGCCAGCGGGCGCGCGGGGTTCACGGCGAGGCGCTCCCCGTCGCGGTACGCCCCGAGCCCGTGACCCGCGGTGTAGGTGCGACCGTCGACGACCGCGTGCACGCACCCGGCGACGACGGTCCACCGCTCCGGGTCCGGCTCCCCCACGACGACCCCCACCGAGACCGCGTACGCGGGGACGCCGTAGAGGTAGTTGACCGTCCCGTCGACGGGGTCCAGCACCCAGGTGAGCCCGGAGGTGCCGGGCAGGTCGTCGCCCTCCTCGCCGAGCACGGCGTCGTCCGGGCGGAGCCGGGCGAGCAGCTCGCGCAGGTGCGCCTCGGACGCGAGGTCCATCGCGGTGACCGGGTCGACGTCGCTCGACTTGGTCGCGGCCACCTGGACCCGAGCGGGCCGGGTGGCCCGGATCAGGTCGCCGGCGGACCGGGCGACCTGCTCGGCGACGGCCATCAGGGCCCGGACCTCGTCGGCACCGGGCAGCGCCGCGGACGTCGTGGCGGCAGTGGCGGCAGTGGGGGCGGGATCGGTCGGTCGGTGCTCAGGTGCGCTCGTCACCCCGCCATCCTGCCGGACGAGGTCGTCGGGGCGGGGCCGGGCGGAGCGGGGTCAGCCCTCGCCGGGACCGTGCGCGCCGCGGCGCCGGAGCCGGGCGACCCAGCGCAGCAGCGGCGCGGGCTCGTCGGACGCGGGACCGCGCGGCCGACGCCGGCCGCGGGCGTCGCGCTCGACCCGCCCGGCGCGGGCCGCCCGACCCGAGCGTCCGGCGCGCCCGATCCGCACGGTGCCCGGGTCCCACGGCCCGGGTGCCTGGATCCGGAACCGCAGGGCGACGAGCCGCATCACGAGGACCGCGACGACCGCGGCGACCTCGGTCCCGACGGTCAGCGCCTCCTCCCGCCACAGCACCGCCACGAGCACCGCCCCGAGCAGGGACGGGATCGCGTACAGCTGGCGGTGGTGCAGCACGACGGGCACCTCGCCGCACAGCAGGTCGCGCAGCACGCCGCCGCCGACCCCCGTGATGACGCCAGCGCAGACGGCCGCGGTGGCCCCGGTGCCGTACTCGAGCGCCTTCACCGTGCCGACGATCGTGAACAGCGCGAGGGCGCCCGCGTCGAGCACCAGGACGAACCGCCGCAGCCGGCCGAGCCCGGGGTGGGCGGCCCACGTCACCAGGCCGGCGGCGCACGCGGTGGCGACGAACTCGCCCTGGGCGATGCCGACGGGCGGCACGGCGCCGATCAGGACGTCGCGCAGGATGCCGCCGCCGAGGCCCGCGACCCACGCCAGGACGACGATGCCGAAGATGTCGAAGCCCTTGCGGACCGCGGCGAGGCCGCCGGACAGCGCCCCCACGAAGACGCCCAGCAGCTCGAGCACGGGTTGCATGGGGAAGTCGTCGAGCACAGGGGTGATCATGGCAGGGCGCGGAGTTCGGCGGCGCGACCCGCGAGCCTCCCCGCGTTCGGGAGAGCGCGATGGCAGTCTCGTCGCGACGATGGGAGATGTGATGGCTGAGCTCGAGCTGATCGGACTGCACGAGGACGGGGAACACCTCGTGCTCGCCGCGGCCGACGGGCAGCGCTACCGGCTGCACATCGACGAGCCGCTGCGCGCGGCCGTGCGCCGCGACCGCCCGCAGCTGGAGCAGATCCGCGCGGAGCAGTCCGGTGTGCCGAGCCCGCGCGAGATCCAGGCCCGCGTGCGCGCCGGTCGCTCCGCGGAGCAGATCGCCGACGAGACGGGCACCACCGTCGAGCACGTCCGTCGGTTCGAGGGCCCCGTGCTCGCCGAGCGCGAGTTCGTCGCCGAGCAGGCGCGCGGCACCCGGGTGGGCCGCGACGTCGGCGCCCCCGTCCTGGGCGACCTGGTGGTCGACCGCCTGGCGGCCCGCGGGGTGGACCCGGCCGGGGTCACCTGGGACGCGTACCGCGAGACCGGCGGCGGCTGGACGGTCGTCGCCCGGTTCCGCGTGGAGGACGACGCCCGCGAGGCGCGCTGGTCCTACGACGCGTCGACCCGCTCCGTGCACGCCGAGGAGGACGAGGCCCGCTGGCTGTCCGAGACGGAGATCGCCGACGGCCCCGTGCCGCGCCGGCACCTGTCCGCGGTCCGCGACGTCGTGTTCGACGTGGACGCCGACGTGCGGCCCGTCCTCGCGGCGGTCGACGGACCCGCGTCCCTCCCCCACCACCGCGAGCAGGACCAGGACCCGGCGGACGACCTGCGCGCCACCCACGAGCTGCTGGACGACCTGCGGGCCCGGCGCGGCGTCCGCCAGACGCTGGACCTCGAGGACGACGGCGACGAGGAGTTCCCGGGCTTCGGCCCGCAGCACGCGTTCGACTTCGGCCAGCTCGACGGCCCGGAGATCCCCGGCTCCCACCCGGTGGAGGCCGACGCCACCGCCGACGCGCGGATCTACCCCGCCCCTGCCCGGAACCGTCCCGCCGCGGACGAGCCGGACACCCCGGTCGCCCTCGAGCCCGGTGAGCGCGTCCCCGACGAGCGCCCGACCCCGGCCGCCGAGGAGCGCGAGGCACGGCCCCGCACCAGCGGCAGCCGGCGCGCGCGCCCGAAGGTGCCGAGCTGGGACGAGATCGTCTTCGGCGCCAAGCCGGAGTAGCCAGGGCGGAGCAGCCAGGCCCGTGCAGCCGGGCTCGGGCTCAGTCCTCGGCGAGCATGTCCAGCGTCTGGGGGGACATCGACCCGGCGTGCGACGACAGCGCCGTGACCTGCAGCCGGTGGTGCCGCCGGCACAGCACCTCGTAGCCGACGGCGTCGTCGTCCGCGGCGACCGCCACGTCACCGATCACCACCTGCTCGCCCTCGACGACCATCACGCCGTGCACCGTGCGCGCGTTGTGGGTCGCGCGCGCGCCGCACCAGCACAGGGCCTGCACCTGCAGCGTCTCCACCCGGTCGGCCAGGGCGAGCAGCCGCGCGGACCCCGCGAACAGCCGCGTCCGGAAGTCGGTGGTGATGCCGAACGCGAACACGTCCACGTCGAGGTCGTCCACCACCCGGCCGAGCTGCTCGACCTGCGCGGCGGAGTAGAACTGCGCCTCGTCGCAGATCAGGAAGTCCACGGCCTCGCCGCGGGTGCGCCGGGCGACGACCTCGTCCCAGAAGTCCGTGGCGTCGGTGACCTCGTGCGCCGGGACGGACAGCCCGAGGCGCGAGGACAGCCGGTGCTCGCCGGCGCGGTCGTCCCGGGTGAACAGCACCCCGCCCCGCCCACGGGCGGTGTGGTTGTGGTGCATCTGCAGCGCCAGGGTGGACTTGCCGCAGTCCATCGTGCCGCAGAAGAAGACCAGCTCGGCCACGCTCTCCTCGTTCCGTCGTGCGGGTCAGGTGTGCACGGCGAGCAGCGGGACGCGCAGCTCCGCCGTCGTCAACGAGCCGTGCACGCCCACGAGCCGCATCGACGCGGGCGTCTGCGTCCGGGAGTCGACGACCGTGGCGCGGCCTGCGGTCGCCACGACCAGGTCCCCCAGCAGCGGCTCGACGTGGGCGGACACGGGGCCGAACAGGCCCGCACCCACGGCCTGCGCGCGGGTCAGGACCACGGCCGCGTCGCCGAGCACGTCCGTCCACCGCGCCGCGACGACCTCGGGGTCGGCGTCCGGCACGAGGTGCACGTGCAGGGCGCGCGGCTCCCCCGCGACCAGCGCGACGTCCGCCGCCAGCGCGGGGTCGGTGCCCACGTCCCAGCGCCGCTGCGGGTCGACGTCGACCATCCCGTGGTCCGCCGTGACGACGACCGAGGCGCCCCCGGGGAGCGACCGGACCAGGCGGCGCAGCTCGCCGTCGAGGGCCTCGAGCTGGTCCCCCCACTGCCAGGAGCCGACGCCCTCGTGGTGCCCGGTCTTGTCGACGTCGCCCCAGTACAGGTACACCAGTCCGGGCTCGCGCAGCAGCCGGAGCGCGGCGTCCACCCGGTCGGGCAGCGACTCGGCGGCGCGGTACCCCCCGCCGCGCAGGGCCGCCTCGGTCAGCCCGGAGCCCATGAACTTGCGCGGGCCGACGGTCGTGACGGTGACGCCGTGCGCGACCAGGGACTCGAAGACGGTCCGCTCGCGCTGCCACTCGCGCGCGGGGCCGAGGCCGTCCCACGACACCATGTTGGCGAGCCGGCCGTCGCGCGGGTTGCGCACCGTGTAGCCGACCAGACCGGTGCGGCCGGGGTTGGTGCCCGTGCCGAACGACCCCATCGACGCGGCGGTGGTGGACGGGTAGCCGGCGGACAGCACCTGCGCGCCGTCGAGCAGCGACCGCAGGAACGGCGCGTGGCCCGCGCGCTCGGCCAGGTTCTCGTACCCGAGGCCGTCGACCAGGACGACGCACACCCGGTGCGTGCTCGGCAGCCCGAGCTGCGCGCGCCGCGCGGCACCGCCGTCGACCGGGACGCCCAGGGCGTCGGCGACGGCGGGCAGCAGGCCGGACAGGGACGGGCCGTCGTAGTCCGGCGGGACCAGGCCCGCGTCCGCGAGCCGGGCGGGGACGGTGGTGGACGCGGCAGCCGTCATCGTCAGCGGGCGCTCGCCGCGGACAGCCGCCGGGCGAAGGCCACGGCGTCGCGCACGGCACCGGCCCCCTCCGCCACGGCGCTGACACGCACGACGACGTCGTCCGGGGTGAGCGTGCCGGTCAGGCCGTGGTCGGCGTCGCACTGCGGGTCCGCGCAGGTGGCCGGCTCGAGGTCCACGCGGGAGACGGCGCCCCAGCCGATCGCCAGGGTGAGCTCGGTGGCCGGCTGGCCCGGGGTGTGCTGCTCGGGCGTGCCGATCACGTGCGTCAGCGCGACGGAGCGGAGCTCGGAGAGCGGGACGGCCTCGGTGGTGGCGGCGGCGCTGGCCGACGGGTGCTCGCTGTCGGCCGGGTGGTCGTCGACGTGCGCGACGACCAGGCGCGTCGGGGTCAGCGCCAGGACGGTGACGTGCCGGCGGACCTCCGCGGCGTCGAACGTCGTCTCGGGGTGCACGAGGTGCGCCAGGACGGGCTCGTCCGCCAGGGCGACGTCGAGGACGTCCGCCACCAGGTCGGGGTAGTACCCGGCGCGGTGCAGGTCACGGATCAGGTCGGTCGACGGTGCAGGCACCCGGACATCCTCCCACCCGGGGGGCGCAGCCGTCACACACCGGCCCGGGGGCCACGTCGGGCACCGGCCCGGCGGTCACGCCGGGCGGGGTCGAGTCGGGCGGGGTCGGGTCGGGCGGGGTCGGGTCGGGCTCACACCGGGAGCGCGCGCCGCGGCCCGTCCGCGCGGACCGCCGCCGCGCCGACACGGGCGGTGGCCCCGAGGACGTACGCCCCGCGCTCGGCGACGACGACGGGGTTGAGCTCCAGCGCGAGCATCTCCGGCAGCTGGTCGGCGAGCACCGACACGCGGGCGAGCACGTCCTCGAGCGCGTCGACGTCCAGGGGCGGCACGCCGCGGTAGCCGAAGAGGCGCGGCGAGGACCGCGGCGCGCGCACCATGTCGGCGACGTCCACGTCGGTGAGCGGCGGCACGGCGTACGCGACGTCGCCCAGCAGGTCCGTGGTGTCACCGCCCAGCCCGAAGCCCAGCACCGGGCCGAACAGCGGGTCCTCCGACGAGCGGATCAGGCAGGCGACGCCGTGCGGTGCCATCGCCTGCACCTCGAGCGGCGCCCGACCGGGCTCGGGCTCGTGCCCGCCCGCGAGCGCCAGGACCTGCGCGACGTCGGCCCGCAGCTCGGCGGCGTCGTGCACGTCGAGCCGCACCCCGCCGAGGTCGGACCGGTGGCGCAGTGCGGGCACGGTGGACTTGAGCGCCACGGGCCAGCCGAGCCGGTCCGCCGCGGCGACGGCCTCGTCCGCGTCGTGCACGCCCACCGCGGGGAACACCCGGACGCCGGCCTGCGCGAGCAGCTCGGCGGTCCGCGCCGGCCCGAGGTCGAGCGAGGCGGGACCGCCGGCCTCGGCGAGCCAGCCGTCGACGAGCCGCCGCGCCTCGCGGGCGTCGATCCCCTCGGGGTGCACGAGCCGCCCCCGGTCGGCCGACCGCCACGTCGCGTACCGGACCGCCTGGCCGAGCGCGAGCACGGCGTCCTCGGGCGTCGTGTACGCGGGGATCGTCCGCAGCCGGCCGTCGGCACCGGGCGCGGTGAGCGCCGGGGTCGATCCGTGCAGCCCGAGCAGGCAGGCGACCGACGTGCGCCCGGAGTCCGCGGCGTGCCGCGCGAGGGCGCCGGCGACCCGGTCGTCGCGCGGCCCGACGGTCGGGACGTGCACGGTGACGACGACGTCCACGTCCGGGTCGGCGTACACGTCGCGGAACACCCGCTCGACGCGGTCGTCGTCGGCGTCCTCGGGCAGGATCGCGGGCGCGCGCTCCACGAGCAGGCCGGCGGCGTGCGCGGCCTCGGACACGAGCGCCGCCATCGCGGACGAGGACGCCACGACGGCGGCACGCCGGCCGGGCGGCAGCGGCTGGAGCGCGAACAGCTGCGCCACCTCGAGCATCTGGTGGGTGTTGTCGACCAGCACGACGCCCGAGCGCCGCATCACCTCCTCGAGCGTGTGCCGGGAGGTCTGGGTCGGGCGCACGGCGTGGCCCGGGGGGACGACGTGCCCGGACCGCCCCGCGGTGACGACGACGACCGGCTTCACGGCCGCGAGCCGGCGGGCGACGCGGGAGAACTTGCGCGGGTTGCCGATGGACTCGAGGTAGAGGGCGACGACGTCGGTGCTGTCGTCGTCCTGCCAGAACTGCATGAGGTCGTTGCCCGACACGTCCGCGCGGTTGCCCGCGGACACCAGGTGCGCCAGGCCGAGGTGCCGGCGGCGGACCGAGCCGAGGATCGACACGGCGGTCGACGCCGACTGGCAGAACAGGCCGATCCGGCCCGCGGGCGGCGGGTCCTCGGTGAGGGAGGCGTTGAGCAGCCCGCCGGCGGCGTGCGCGAGCAGCCCGTACGACCGGGGACCCACCACCCGCAGCCCGGCGGCGTGCGCAGCCCGCAGCAGGGCGCGCTGCAGCGCGAGGCCCGTCGGACCCTGCTCCGCGTAGCCGCCGGACAGCACGACCACGCCGCGCACCCCGAGCCGGCCGAGGGACCGGACCGCGACGACGGCCTCGGACGAGGGCATCGCGAGCACGGCGAGGTCGACGGGGCCGGGGACGTCGTCGAGCGTCGCCCAGTACCGGACCCCGTCGCGCGGCACGGGGGCGCCGGGGCCTTCAGCGCCGTCGAGGGCGTCCGAGCCGTCGGGGACGTCCGTGGCGTCGGCTCCGGGCGCGATCCGCCCGACCACGTGCACCTGGACCGGCCGCTCGTCCCCGCCTGCGGGGGTCACCGCGCCGGTCCGGTCCTCGGGCTGGTCGCCGCGCCCGCCCCCGGCGAGCAGGTCGCCGAGCACCCGGGCCGCGCGACGGTCCTCCAGCGACCCCGGCTCGGCCGTCGACGACCCGAGCACGACCACCGACCGCGCGGTCAGCAGCCCCTGCACGCTGCGGGCCTCGGCCGACCGCTCGCGCGCCATCATCACGGCGAGGGACCGGTCCGTGGGGTCGATGTCGAACCCCACGGTGACCACGCCGTCGTCGAGCCGCTGCTGGGGCGAGTACCCGGCCTCGCGGAACACGGCGATCATCCGGCCGTTCTGGGGCAGCACCTCGGCGGTGAACCGTCGCACGCCGCGCTCGCGCGCCGCGGCCGCGAGGTGCTCCAGCAGCACGGACCCGAGCCCGCGGCCGTGGTGGGCGTCGGCGATGTTGAACGCGACCTCGGCCTCCTCGGGGCCGACCTTGTCGTAGCGCGCGACGCCGATGATCGCGTCGTCCGCGGTGACGGCCACGAGCGCCACGCGGTCGCGGTGGTCGACGGTGGTGAACCGGGCGAGGTCGCGGTCCGGCAGCCGCTCGAGCGGCGCGAAGAACCGCAGGTACGTGGACGCCTCGGACTGCCCGACGTGGAACGCCTGGAGCGCGTCGGCGTCGTCGGGGCGGATGGGCCGGATGTGCGTGGTGCTGCCGTCGCGCAGCACGACGTCCGCCTCCCAGCCGGCCGGGTAGGGCTCACCTGCGGCGCCGTGCGCCTGCGCGTCTGCCGTCCCCTGAGCCATGCCCACGAGCCTAACGTCGCACCTGCCGCGCGTCGTGGTCGTCCACAGCCCCGGTCTGCGGGGACAATGGGCGCCGTCCCCCGCCCGGCCCGCCGGGCACCGCCCCACCCCGACCGAACGGGAGCCGCATCCGCATGGCGCGCCGCAGCAGCACCCCCGACCTCCCGCCGGAGGACGTCGCCGAGCGCATCGTCGACATCGACGTCACCAGCGAGATGGAGGGCTCGTTCCTCGAGTACGCCTACTCCGTCATCTACTCGCGCGCCCTCCCGGACGCGCGCGACGGCCTGAAGCCGGTGCAGCGCCGCATCCTGTTCCAGATGCACGACATGGGCCTGCGCCCGGACCGCGCGCACGTGAAGTCCGCGCGCGTGGTCGGCGAGGTGATGGGCAAGCTGCACCCGCACGGCGACACCGCGATCTACGACGCGATGGTCCGCATGGCCCAGCCGTTCTCGCTGCGCCTGCCGCTGGTCGACGGGCACGGGAACTTCGGCTCGCTCGACGACGGGCCGGCCGCCCCCCGGTACACCGAGGCCCGGATGGCGCCGGCCGCGCTGGCGATGACGGCCGGCCTGGACGAGGACGTCGTCGACTTCGTCCCGAACTACGACAACAAGCTGACCCAACCCGGCGTGCTGCCCGCGGCGATCCCGAACCTGCTGGTCAACGGCGCGTCCGGCATCGCGGTCGGCATGGCCACCAACATGGCCCCGCACAACCTGGTCGAGGTCGTCGCCGCGGCCCGCCACCTGGTGCTGCACCCGCAGGCCACCCTCGACGAGCTGATGCGGTTCGTCCCCGGCCCGGACCTGCCGAGCGGCGGCAAGATCATCGGCCTCGACGGCGTGCGCGACGCCTACCGCACGGGCCGCGGAGCGTTCAGGACCCGGGCCACCGCGCGGATCGAGAACGTCACGCCGCGGCGCAAGGGCATCGTCATCACGGAGCTGCCGTACACGGTCGGCCCGGAGAAGGTCATCGAGAAGATCAAGGAGGGCGTGCAGTCCAAGAAGCTCTCCGGCATCTCCGACGCGCTCGACCTCACCGACCGCCAGCACGGCCTGCGCCTGGTCATCGAGGTCAAGACCGGCTTCGACCCCGACGCGGTGCTCGAGCAGCTGTACCGGTACACCCCGCTCGAGGACTCGTTCTCCATCAACAACGTCGCGCTCGTCGAGGGCCAGCCCCGCACGCTCGGGCTGCGGGACCTGCTGCAGGTCTGGGTCGACCACCGGATCAGCGTGGTGCGGCGGCGCAGCGAGTTCCGGCTGCGCAAGCGGCTCGAGCGGCTGCACCTGGTCGAGGGCCTGCTCGTCGCGATCGTCGACATCGACGAGGTCATCCAGGTCATCCGGTCCTCCGACGACGCGGACACCGCGCGCACCCGCCTGCGCGACGTGTTCGACCTGTCCGAGCCGCAGGCCGAGTACATCCTCGAGCTGCGCCTGCGCCGCCTGACCCGGTTCTCCCGCATCGAGCTGGAGAAGGAGCGCGACGAGCTCACCGAGCAGATCGCCGCCCTGCGCGCGATCCTCGGCGACGAGGCGCTGCTGCGGACGACGGTGTCCGACGAGATGGCCGAGGTCGCCGCGACGTACGGCACCCCGCGCCGGACCATCCTGCTGGAGTCCGCCGGTGGCGGGGTCACCGCCGCCGAGGGCGCGCCCGCGCCCCGGTCCGGCCGGTCCGCCCCCGCGCTGTCGCTCGAGATCGCCGACACGCCCTGCTACGCGCTGCTGTCCGCGACCGGCCTGGTGGCCCGCACCGGCAGCACCGACGTGCAGCTGCGCCCGGCACCCGACGCCCGACGGTCCCGGCACGACGTCCTCGCGGGCACGGTCGCGACGAGCGTGCGCGGCGAGGTCGGCGTGCTCACCTCCCGCGGCGTGGTGCGCAAGGTCTCCGTCCTGGACCTGCCCGCGCTGCCGCCGACCGACGGCGCCCCGAACCTGTCCGGCGGGCTGCCGCTGACCGAGCTGCTGGCGCTGGACAAGGGCGAGCGCGTCGTCGGCCTGGTGTCCGTGGCGGCGGACGCCCCGACGCTCGCGATCGGCACCGCCCAGGGCGTCGTCAAGCGCGTCACCCCCGGCGAGCCGCCCGCCAACCGCGACTCGTGGGAGGTCATCGGGCTCAAGGACGGCGACGAGGTCGTCGGCTGCGCGGCCGTCGGCGAGACCGACGAGCTGGTGTTCGTCACCTCGGACGCCGCGCTGCTGCACTTCGCGGCCTCGGCTGTGCGACCGCAGGGCCGGCCCGCGGGCGGCATGGCGGGCATCAAGCTCGGCGCCGGCCAGCGGGTCGTGCACTTCGGGGCGCTGCCCGAGCAGGCCGCGGCCGGGACCGAGGAGGACGGCGGGCCGGTCGTGGTGACGGTCGCCGGGTCGTCCGACGCGCTGCCCGGCACCCAGTCCGGCAGCGCCAAGGTCACGCCGTTCAGCCGCTACCCCGGCAAGGGCCGCGCGACCGGCGGTGTGCGCGCGCACCGGTTCCTCAAGGGCGAGGACACGCTCCTGCTCGCCTGGGTCGGTGCCGCTCCCGCCCGTGCCACCGGGTCGGGCGGTCAGCCGGTCGAGCTGCCGGAGACCGACGACCGCCGCGACGGCTCGGGCCAGCCTCTGGCCGCCCCGGCGCTGGCCGTCGGCTGACCCCCGTCTCGGCGCGCCCCGCGGCGCGGGGCGGCAGGGGGGGGGCCGCACGACCCCGGCGCCCGGGGGGCCGGAGACTGCGCCGCGGGCGCGGGAGGGGCGGGGGGCGCCGGGGCGCCGCGGGGCCCGCCCCCCGCCCCCCACCCCGCGGGCGCGGGGGGGCCCCCGGGGCGGCGGGCCCTACCCCCCCCCCCGCCGGCCCGGGGGGGCCCACCCTCGGCCCCCCCGGGCGGGGCCGGGGGCCCCCCCCGCGGCGGGGCCCCCCCCGGGCCGCCCCGAGACAGGTCCGCGGCCTCGACTCAGGACGTCCGGAGGCCCTGACTCGACGCGGCGGACCTGTCTCGGCGGGCGGGCCCGGGCGCGACGCGGCTCAGCGCGCCCGGCCCGACTCCGCGATGCGCGCGCGGACCAGGGCCGACACCTCGACCAGCGCCCGGACCTGGGACTCGTCGAGCGGCGCGAGCAGCAGCTCGCGGACCAACGCGCGCCGGGTCTGCTGGGCCGCCACCGCCGCGGCGGTCCCCGCCGCGGTGAGGCCGACGACGGTCCCCCGCGCGTCCGAGCGGTCCCGGGACCGGGTGACCAGGCCGCGGGTCTCCATCCGCCGCAGCTGGTGGGAGACCCGGCTGTCCTGCCACTCCGCCGCCGCCGCCAGGTCCTTCGCGCGCAGTCCGGGCTCCCCCGCGGCCAGCAGCGGCTCGAGCAGCTCCAGGTCCGCCACGGAGACCCCGGCGTCGGCCCCGAGGCCGCGCTCCAGCGCGGTGAACATCTCCCGGGACAGCCCGAGGTACATCCGCCACGTCGTGTCCTCGTCGACCGGACCCACGGCGACCCGCTCGCGACCGTCCTCCACTGCCGTCATGGCCCACAGCGTAGGGCTACACCTCGATCGAGTAGAGGACGGAGCCGTGGGTGACCTCGTAGCCCAGCCGCGCGTACAGCCCGTGCGCGCCCGAGGGGTTCGCGGTGTCGACGTCCAGCTCGGCGTACTCCATGCCGTCCGCGCGGAACGACCGCATCGCCGCCTCGAGCAGCGCGACGGAGACGCCCCGGCCGCGCCACGCCCGGCGGACACCGAGCAGCTCGGTGTACCCGGACGTGTAGCCCGCCACCGGCCAGTCCTGCTCGTACCGTCCCGCGACCGTGTAGCCGACGACCTCACCCGTGGCCTCGTCCACCGCCACGTGGCTCCACTGCGGGGCGAACATCGCCCGGCCGACCTGCCAGGACTCGGGTGTGCGCGGCTCGCTCCCCCAGTGGTCGGCGAACGCCTCGTTGTGCGCCAGCCGCACCGCGTCGTCGAGATCGTCGGACCAGGGCACGATCCGCACCCCCTCGGGCGCGCGGACCTCCGGCAACGGCTGGGCCAGGTCGCGCCGCATGTCCGTGTAGTACCGGATCGGCGTGTACCCGGCGGCGGTGTACAACGCCCGCGCGTCGTCCCGGTGGTCCTCGAGGTACGCGGCGATGCGGCCGGGCACGTCCTTGCCGGACGCGGCGAGCTTCTGCCGGGCGCGCGCCGTGCCCCACGCCACGAGCGACCGACCGACGCCCCGGCCACGCCATCGCGGGTCGACACCGCCGCTGACGTGCACCCGCACGGTGCGGACGTCTCCGGGCGGAGCCTCGGTGGTCACCCACGCGCGCAGCGCGCCGTCGGCGTCCACACCGACGCGCGAGTCGGCGACCGGGTCCTTCCAGTCCCCGTCGAACCACTCCTCGACCTCGACCTGGCTGGTCCGGAACGGCTGGGCGTCGAACTCCTCGACCCGGGCCACCAGCGTGGCCAGCGCGGGTGCGTCCCCGCGCGCGAGCGGGCGCCACGCGAGACCGGTCGCGGTGGGATCCGGCTCCGGCAGCGCGTCCGGCGCGGCGGCGCGCTCGGCGATCGGCGTGGTCGTGCGGGTCGCGTCGTCGGTCTCAGGCATGACGTCCACGGTGCCGGAGCCCGCGCGACCTGTCACGCGCAAAACCCCCGACCGGCGTCCGCCTCGCGGGGCGTGCGGGGTCAGGCGTCGATCTGCGACGCGTCCAGGCTGGACGACCCGGCCACGATGAAGTCCTTGCGCGGGGCCACGTCGGACCCCATCAGGAGCTCGAACGTCTCCTCCGCGCTCCGGACGAGGGCGTCCGCGGACTCGGCGGCCGGGAGGGTGACACGCCGCAGCGTGCGGTGCCGCGGGTCCATCGTGGTCTCCGCGAGCTGGTCGGCGTCCATCTCCCCCAGGCCCTTGTAGCGCTGGATGTCGTCCTTGTAGCGCTTGCCGGCCTTGTCGAGCTTCTTCAGCGTCGCCGCGAGCTCGGCCTCGGAGTAGGTGTAGACGTACTCGTTCTTGCGGCTGCCCGCGCCGATGACCTCGATGCGGTGCAGCGGCGGCACGGCCGCGTACACCCGGCCGGCCTCGACCAGCGGGCGCATGTACCGGAAGAACAGCGTGAGCAGCAGGGTGCGGATGTGCGCGCCGTCGACGTCGGCGTCGGTCATCAGCACGACCTTGCCGTACCGGCGCGCGTCGAGGTCGAACGTGCGCCCCGAACCCGCCCCGAGCACCTGGATGATCGCCGCGCACTCCGCGTTGCGGAGCATGTCGGACACCGAGGCCTTCTGGACGTTGAGGATCTTGCCGCGGATCGGCAGCAGCGCCTGGAAGTCCGAGGACCGCGCGAGCTTCGCGGTGCCCAGGGCGCTGTCGCCCTCGACGATGAACAGCTCGGTGCGGTCGACGTCGTCGCTGCGGCAGTCGGCGAGCTTGGCGGGCAGCGAGGAGGACTCCAGCGCCGTCTTCCGACGGGAGATCTCCTTCTGCTTGCGCGCCGACACTCGGGCGCGCATCTCCCCCACGACCTTGTCGAGCAGCAGCGCCGACTGCGCCTTGTGCTCCCGCTTGGGCGAGGTCATGATCGCCGCGAGCTCGGTGTCCACGACCTTCGCGACGATGCCGCGCACGGGGGCGGTGCCCAGGACCTCCTTGGTCTGGCCCTCGAACTGGGGCTCGGCCAGGCGCACGGTCACCACCGCGGTCAGCCCGGCGAGGACGTCGTCCTTCTCGATCCGGTCGCCGCCGTCCTTCGCGGAGATCTTCAGCCGGCGGGCGTTCGCCTCGACCTGCTTGCGCAGCGTACGCAGCAGGGCGGTCTCGAAGCCCGCGAGGTGAGAGCCGCCCTTGGGCGTGGCGATGATGTTGACGAAGGTGCGGACCTCGGTCTCGTAGCCGGTGCCCCAGCGCAGCGCCACGTCGACCTCGCAGTCGCGCTGCACCTCCTGGGGGGACATGTGCCCGCGCGCGTCGAGGACGGGCACCGTCTCGGTGAACGAGCCCTGGCCGGTGAGGTGCCACGTGTCCGTGACCGGGGCGTCTGGCGCGAGGAACTCCGCGAAGTCCACGGTGCCGCCGTCGTGGCGGAACACCTCCTCCGTCGGGCCGTCCGCACCGGGGGTGCCCGGCAGCCCGCGCTCGTCGCGCACGGTGATCGTCAGGCCGGGCACGAGGAAGCTGGTCTGCCGCGCCCGCGTCACGAGCTCGTCGTAGGAGAACACCGCCGACGTCGGGAACACGTTCCGGTCCGCCCAGTAGCGGATGCGCGTGCCGGTGCGGCCCTTCGCGACCTTGCCGACGACCTGCAGCTCCGACCGCGCGACGAACGGCTCGAACGGCGACTCCGGGCTGCGACCCGCGGCGTCGTCGAAGACACCCGGCTCTCCGCGGTGGAACGTCATCCGGTGCGTCTTCCCGCCGCGGTCCACCTCGACGTCCAGGCGCGAGGACAGCGCGTTCACGACGGACGCGCCGACGCCGTGCAGACCGCCCGACGCGCCGTAGGAGCCGCCACCGAACTTGCCGCCCGCGTGCAGCTTGGTCAGCACGACCTCGACGCCCGTCAGGCCGGTCTTCGGCTCGACGTCCACCGGGATGCCGCGACCGGTGTCGCGGACCTCGACCGAGGAGTCGGCGTGCAGCACGATGTCGATCCGGTTGCCGTGGCCGGCGAGGGCCTCGTCGACAGAGTTGTCGATGATCTCCCACAGGCAGTGCATGAGGCCGCGGGAGTCCGTGGACCCGATGTACATGCCCGGGCGCTTGCGGACGGCCTCGAGCCCCTCCAGGACGGAGAGGTGGCGAGCGGTGTAGCTGGACTCGGCGGATGCGGTCGACACGAGGCCCGAGCGTAATCGCTCCCGCCGACAGTCCCCTGCTGCCATGCCGCGCACGGCAGAGGAACCTCTGCTTCCGGTGCGCCTCGTGTTGCCGGGGTGTGACGGCGGGGTGACATCGGCTTCGCGGTGAGCGAACCACCCGCCCCCGACGGGATGGATCCAGGCCGGAGATGGTTGTATGACAACGTGACGGAGACGATCGAGACCACGAACCCGCTGACCGCAGCCGACCGCTGCGACCGCTGCGGCGCTCAGGCCTACGTCCGCGTGCTGCTGCCCGTGGGCGAGCTCCTGTTCTGCGCCCACCACGCCCGCGAGCACGCGCCCAAGTACTCGGAGGTCGCGACCTCCGTGCAGGACGAGACCGACAAGCTCCTCGCCGAGCACGGCGCCGGAGCGGGCGCCGCTCGCTGAGCCGCACCGCGGAGCGCACCTGCTCCGCACCAGGACGACCCCGACGGGCCCGTCCGGCTGACGCCGGGCGGGCCCGTCCGCTGTCCGCGCGTCCCGCGTCCCGCGCATCCCGACGAGTGGTGGCGGCACCCGGGGGGGGGGGGGGGGGGGGCCCGCGGGGGGGGGCACCCCCGCGGGGCGCCGGCGGGGGGGGGGGGCGGAGGGGGGCGCCGGGGGGCGGGGGGGGGGGCGGCGCCCGGGTCGCGCGGCCCGCGCGGGGCCGGCCCCTCCCCGCGGTGTCGCCACCCGTGGGGGGGGGGGGGGGGGCGGGCGGCGTGTCGTGACCACTCGTCGGCGGCAGCCGTGGGTGCGGGGCAGCTCAGGGCGCTCAGGAAGCACCGGCGTCCGGGACGACGACGGGCCCGCCTCCAGGTGGAGGCGGGCCCGTCGTCGGTGCGGGTCAGTCGAGGTAGTCGCGCAGGACCTGCGAGCGGCTGGGGTGCCGGAGCTTCGACATCGTCTTGGACTCGATCTGCCGGATGCGCTCGCGCGTCACGCCGTAGACCTTGCCGATCTCGTCGAGGGTCTTCGGCTGGCCGTCGGTGAGGCCGAACCGCATGGACACGACACCGGCCTCGCGCTCGGAGAGCGTGTCGAGCACCTGGTGCAGCTGCTCCTGCAGGAGCGTGAAGCTCACCGCGTCCGCGGGCACGACGGCCTCGGAGTCCTCGATGAGATCGCCGAACTCGCTGTCGCCGTCCTCGCCGAGCGGGGTGTGCAGGGAGATGGGCTCGCGGCCGTACTTCTGGACCTCGACGACCTTCTCCGGGGTCATGTCGAGCTCCTTGGCGAGCTCCTCGGGCGTGGGCTCGCGGCCCAGGTCCTGGAGCATCTGCCGCTGGACGCGGGCGAGCTTGTTGATGACCTCGACCATGTGCACCGGGATGCGGATGGTCCGGGCCTGGTCGGCCATCGCGCGGGTGATGGCCTGCCGGATCCACCAGGTCGCGTACGTCGAGAACTTGTAGCCCTTGGTGTAGTCGAACTTCTCGACCGCGCGGATCAGACCGAGGTTGCCCTCCTGGATCAGGTCCAGGAACAGCATGCCGCGGCCGGTGTAGCGCTTGGCGAGCGAGACGACGAGGCGGAGGTTGGCCTCGAGCAGGTGGTTCTTCGCGCGACGGCCGTCGCCCGCGATCCACTGGAGCTCGCGCCGGGCCTTCGGCTCGAGCTCGTCGGCGATCGCGGCGAGACGCTCCTCGGCGAACAGGCCGGCCTCGATCCGCTTGGCGAGCTCGACCTCCTGCTCGGCGTTCAGCAGCGCGACCTTGCCGATCTGCTTGAGGTAGTCCTTGACCGGGTCGGCCGTCGCACCGGCGGTGACGACCTGCTGCACGGGAGCGTCGTCCTCGTCGCGGTCGGAGACCACGAAGCCGGCGTCGGTCGACTCCTCCTCCTTGGCGGCGGTCGCCTTGGCGGGCGTCTCCTCGCCCTCGGCGGTCTCGGTCGTCTCCTCGTCGGTCGTCTCGATCTCGACGTCCTCGATCTCGACGTCCTCGAGCTCGACCTCGTCCTCGTCGGACTTCGCCGCGGTCGCCTTCGTCGCCTTGACGGGCTTGGCCGCGGCGGCCTTCGTGGTGGTCTTCTTGGCGGCCGGCTTGGCCGCGGCGGCGCGCGTCTTCTTCGCCGCGGGCGTCGCGGCGTCGTCGCCGGCCTCGGACGAGACGACGGCCTTGGTCGAGGGGCGCGCCTTGGCGGTGGTCGCGGCGGCGACGCGGCGAGCGGGCGGAGCCGTGGTGGGCTCCGAGACGGTGATGCCGGCGTTCGCCAGACCGCGCACGACGGCCTTCAGCCGCTTGGCGTCCTCCACCTGTGCGGCCTCGCACGCCGAGCGCAGGGCGGCGGCGTCGACGCTGCCCTGGGTGCGCCCGACGCGGACGAGGTCCTGCAGGGCAGGGTGCTCGAACTCACGCGGGAGGGTGGGGGTGGGAGTCTGGGGCGTCACGAATGACCTTTCGGCAGCAAGGGACCCGGTTCGGCGCATCGGGTACCTCGATATTGTACCGGCCCGCGTCCCTGCCGGGACCTGCGGAGCGGGCGGCGAGAGGGCGCTCGCGCGTGCCGGTGTACCTGTCAGGAGTGGTCAACGCGCGGGCCTGCACGAGGATTCCCCGGTCACCGGCCGTGAGCCCGCCCACGGCGGCGTGGCGGCGCAGGACGGCACCACCCGGACGGCCGAGCGCGCGGTCGCGGCGACTCAGCCGTCCGGGTGGCGGCGTCCTGCTCGGCCGGGGTCCGCCCCGGCGAGGGAGGTGCTCAGCTGGGGTCGGGCTTGACCGCGAGCACGGGGCACGGGGAGTCGAGCAGGATCCGCTGGGCGTTCGCGCCGAGGATGAGCTTGCCCACCGGGCTCCGCCGCCGCAGGCCGATGACGATGAGCGACGCCGAGGTCTCCTCCGCCGTGCCGATCAGCGTCTCGGCGACGTCGCGGCCGCCGGGGATCACCCGCACCTCGTGCGGCAGGCCCCGCGACTCCAGCGAGCCGCGGACCTCGTCCAGGGCGGTGGCGAGCTCGGCCTTCTGCTCGTCGGACTCGTCGCCCCGCTCGGTCACGACGACGACGAGCGGCTCCGAGCGACGGACCGCCTCGCCCGTCGCCGCGGTCAGGGCTGCGCGCCCCTCGACCGTCGCCAGGTACCCGACCACGATGCTCATGAGTGCTCCTCGCACGTGTGCTCTGCGTCTACGGCACGGCACCGCCGGCGCGTCGCGCGGGTGCGGCAGTGGACCGTGCCCCGACGGTACCGGAACGTCGTGCCGCGCACGACCGGCCGCGGCGCGCTCAGCAGCGGCGACGCAGCCAGCCCGGCGGCAGGCCCGCGCCGAGCGCCCGCTCCACGAGCTCCGCGAGCCGGTGGCCCGGGTCGTCGTCGAGCGCGCGCTCGACGAGCACCGACGCCCGGACCGCGTCGCCGCCCCACCAGGCCAGCATCGCGAGGAGCGTGAGAGCGGGTGCCTGCCGACCGCGGCGCCCGTGGGCGACCAGCGACTCGAGGAGCGCCTCCCCGGCGTCGACCAGCGCGGCGTCGGGCTCGCGGGCGACGTCCGGGTCCACGAGCGCCCGCAGCGCCTCGCTCACCCGGCGCGGCACGGAGCCGGGCGGGTGGCCGGCGGCGCCGTCGGTGTCGTCGAGGTCCGGATCGACCCCGGGGTCCGGGTCGTCCGGGTCGGCCCACGTCGGTGCGGTGCCTGCGCGCCGGACGAGCACCTCGGGCAGGTCGCTGCCCGGCTCGACCAGCGTCAGCAGCACGGCATCCCGCACGACCGGGTCGTCCAGGGCGGCCTCGAGGCGACCGAGCGCCGCGGGCGCCGCGCCCCCGCCGTCGAGCGCGGACCGCCAGGTCGCCAGCGACCGCTGCCGCCAACCGAGCAGGTCCGCCCGCTCGGCACGGCGCAGCCGGTCGTCCGCCCACCGTGACCGCGCGGCAGCGGCGGACCGGCGGGGCGCCGCGTCGGCCGGAGGGATCACGCCGACGTGGTCCCGCGACGCCAGCACCGGGCCCCGTCTTGCGACGAGGGCGGCGACCGCCCCGGCACCGGGCTCCCCCACGGCCCGGCCGCCGCGCGGGCAGCACGCGGCGTCGCGGCAGTCCAGGCCGAGGTAGCGCCCGCGCGCGACCACCCAGACGTCCACCGGCCAGTCGTCCGACGGCCGGACCGCGCCGCACGCGGCCCGTACCGCGGCGGCAGCCCGCGCGACGCCGGACGTCGGGTCGGCCCGCATCCCCCGGTCCGGGTCGCGGGGGTCGTCCTCGTCGACGTAGACCACGGCGACCACCTCGTCGGCGCCGTCGGCGGTCAGGTGCTGGGCGGAGCGCCGCAGGGCGCCGGGTCCGGCGGGCGCGAGCACGGTGCGCAGGTCGAGGCGGGCGACCACCCCGACCTCGCGGCGCGGGCCACGCAGGCCGAGCAGCACGACGCACTCGTGCAGCCGGAACCCGAAGCGGTGCGGCAGCAGCGCGAGCAGGTCGTGCGGGTGGTCGAGCCGGAGCACGGGGCGGGTCGGATGGAGCGGACGGGGGACGGTGTCGGGTGCGGTCATGACGACACCTCACCCCGGCGCCGCGCCAGGAGCGACCACCGCACGCCCGTTCCTGGGGACGACGCGCGGCACCCCGCGCTGGGGAGGGCTCGGCACCCGCCCGTGGAGCGGCACTACGCTGACCGGCGTGCTCGTCCGTCCCCTCGCCGCCGCCCTCGTCGTGCTGACCGCCCTCGCCACCGCGGCCTGCTCGGACGGTGGCGCCGACCCGTCGCCGACCGGTCCGACCGCCGTGGCGCCGGCGCCGGTCGCGTCCCCCACCGAGTCGCTGCTGCCCACCGCCCCGGCCACGGCGAGCTCGGTGGGCGACCTCGCGCCGGGGTTCCCGACGGACGTCGTCGCGCCGCCCGAGGGCAGCGAGATCCTGGTGTCGAGCGCCGAGCCCGACGAGGCGAGCGGCCTGACGACGATCAGCCTCAACCTGCGCAGCCCGCTGTCGACGGCCGACCTCGTGGCGGCGGTGCGGGACCAGCTGCTGGCCGCGGGCTTCGCCGAGACGGTCGTGGACCCGGGCGCGACCGGGCTGGCCGCCTCGTCGACGTTCGTCCGCGGGGACGGCGGCGACCAGCTGCTGACGCTCGGGGTGCTCGACCGCGACGGCGTCCGCACGCTCACGCTCGGCGGCACCGTGCGGCTCTGACCCCGCCCGCCGGCTGCGCAGCGCAGCGCGCGCGGGCGTTCCCGGGCGTCGCCGGTGCCCGAGGCCCTAGGCTCGCCGGGTGAGCCCCGCTACCGCACTCGTCGACGCCGAGGACCTCCGCACCCGGGTCGACGCCCTGCTCACCGAGCACGTCGACGCGCTCCTGCCCGAGCTGGTCGCCGCCGGTCAGGGCGCCGCCCCGCTCGCCGAGGCCCTGGGCCACATGCTCGGCGGCGGGAAGCGCCTGCGGGCCGCGTTCTGCTACTGGTCGTGGCGCGCGCACGGTGGCGAGGCCGGCTCCCCCGAGGCCGACGCGGTGCTCCGGGTCGGGGCGGCGCTCGAGCTGTTCCAGGCCGCCGCGCTGTTCCACGACGACGTCATGGACGACTCCGACACCCGCCGGGGCCAGCCGGCCGCGCACCGGCGGTTCGCCGCGCGGCACGCCGCCTCGGGCTGGGCCGGTGACGCGGACCGGTTCGGCGAGTCGGCCGCGATCCTGCTGGGCGACCTGGCCCTGGTGGCGAGCGAGCGCGAGATGATCCGCGCGGTCGAGGTGTTCGAGCCGCGGGTGCGCACCGGGGCGCACGGCGTCTTCGAGCGGATGCGCACGGAGGTGACGGTCGGCCAGTACCTCGACCTGCTCGCGCAGGTGCTGCCGTGGGGCGAGGACCCGGCCGCCGACGAGGCCCGGGCCCGCGAGGTCGTCATCGCGAAGGCGGCGCGGTACAGCGTCGAGCACCCGCTGCTTCTCGGCGCGGTGCTGGCGGGAGCCGACGCGTCGGCGCTCGCGACGACCAGTGCCTACGGCCTGCCGCTCGGCGAGGCCTTCCAGCTGCGCGACGACCTGCTCGGCGTGTTCGGGGACCCCGCGACGACGGGGAAGCCCGCGGGCGACGACCTGCGCGAGGGCAAGCGCACCGTGCTGGTCGCCCGTGCGATGGGGCACGCTCGCGCGGAGGGGGACGACGACCTCGCGGCGGCGCTGCTCGCGGGACTGGGCGACCGCGACCTCGACGACGCGGCGTGCCGGGCGCTGGCGGACCGGATCGACGCCAGCGGCGCGGTCGCCGACGTCGAGGCGCTGATCGCCCAGCTCAGCGCGCGGGCGTTCGACGCGCTCGCCGCCGCGCCGATGCGTGCGGACGGCCGGGAGATGCTCCGCCTGCTCGGACGCGCGGCGGTCGACCGCCGCGCGTGACGCTCGCGCACGACGTCCGCGCCTGCGCGTCAGGCCGAACCGTCGGCCCGGACCGCCGCGGCGGTCCCCGTCACCCCGGACCGGGGTGACGGGTCAGCGGCTCAGGCCAGGACCTGCGCCCGGCGGCGCACCTCGGTCTTGTGGCCGGCGCGCAGGGCGTCGACGGGGCGGGGGCCGCCCGGGAGCGTCTCGTCGACGGTGAACAGCCACGCGATGGAGTCGGCGGCGGTGAGGCCGACGTCCCCGAGCACGCTCAGCGTGCCCTTGAGCGAGGCGAGCACCGCGGCGCGCGGCGCGGGGAGGTCGTCGTCCTCGTCCTCCTCCCGACCCCGGGGTGCCGCGGGGTTGGCGGCGTCGACCGGCACCAGGAACGCGGCGGGGATGCTGAGAACGGGCGGGTCGCCCCGGCGGACTCCGGCGAGCCGGCCCTCCTTGAGCATGCGGCGGACCTTGCCCGGGTCGGTGCCGAGCTCCTCGGCGACGTCGGGGACGGTCAACCAGGCGTCGACCAGGTCATCGGGCTGGGGCTGTGCAGTCACGCGGTCAGCGTACTGACCTCAGGGGTCCGGCGGGGACGGGTGTCGCCGGGACATCCGGGGGTGCCGTTCACCCCCGCGGCCCACCGTGCTCGTCCGCGGGGGTGATGCCGACCGGGCGAAACCGCTGCTCATCGGGACGAACCGCCCACCCCGCTTCCCAGGTGCGATGCCGTGGACTACCGTCGCTCTCGTCACACCAGTCACACGAGTCACACAGGCCACTGCCTGAACAGCAGCACCACGTCTCCACACCCCCAGGGATCACCACCATGACGCAGACCGCCCTCGCCCTCACGGACCAGGCTGCCCGCACCAGCGGCGACGGCACGCCGACGCGCGCCGCGGCCCGCCGTGGTCGTCGTCTCGCCACCGGGACGGGCGCGATCGCGATCGCCGCCGTCGCGGTCACGGCCACCGGGGGTGTCGCGCACGCGGACGAGCAGTACACCGTGCGCTCCGGCGACACCGTCAGCCACATCGCGTCGAAGCACGGCACGTCCGTGGCCGCGGTGCGCACCGCCAACGGTCTCGACGCCCGGGCGTTCATCCGCGAGGGCCAGACGCTGACGATCCCCACCTCGGGCACCACCGCCCCGGCCGCAGCGACCCCGGCGGCGTCAGGTGGCAGCCACACCGTGGCCTCCGGCGAGACCGTGTCGGGCATCGCGAAGCGCTACGGCACCACGGTCGCCGCCGTCACCGCCGCCAACGGGCTCGACGCCCGCGCATTCATCCGCGTCGGCCAGACCCTGACCATCCCCGGCGCCGGCGCCGCGCCCGCCGCCGCCACGCCCGCCGCACCCGCCCCCGCGGCCGGCGGCAGCCACACCGTCGCCTCCGGCGAGACCGTCTCCGCCATCGCGAAGCGCTACGGCACCACCGTCGCCGCCGTCACCGCCGCCAACGGCCTGGACGCCCGCGCGTTCATCCGCGTCGGCCAGACCCTGACCGTCCCCGGCGCCGCCGCACCCGCGACCGCCGCGCCGGCCCCCGCCGGCACGACCCTGGTCGGCAACACGTTCCTCGGCCGGACCTACGCGCCGAGCGTCGTCGCGTCGGCCAACGCCAACAAGGCGACGCTGCTGGCGATGGGCGTCCCGTCGAAGGCGGACATGCAGGCGAAGGTCGCCGCGACCGCCCGGGCGATGGGCGTCGACCCCGCGCTGGCCCAGGCGATCGCGTTCCAGGAGTCGGGGTTCAACCACACGTCGGTGTCCCCCGCCAACGCCATCGGCACGATGCAGGTCATCCCGTCGTCCGGCGAGTGGGCCTCGCAGCTCGTGGGCCGCGACCTCAACCTGATCGACCCGGACGACAACGTCGTCGCGGGCGTCGCCATCCTGCGCCAGCTCGTGAAGTCCTCCCCCGACCTGCCGACGGCCATCGCGTCGTACTACCAGGGCTCGGGCTCCGTGAAGCGGAACGGCATGTTCAGCGACACGCGCCGCTACGTGGCCAACATCCAGACCCACATGGCGCGCTACTGACACGGCGCCTCCCCGGTCCGCGCACCCGGCGCCCGTAGACTGCGGCCCGTGGGAGCAACCGTCACCGATCCGCTCGTCGGCCAGCTGGTCGACGGCCGGTACGAGGTCGTGCAGCGCATCGCGCGCGGCGGCATGGCCACGGTGTACCTCGCCGTCGACCGACGGCTCGACCGCGAGGTCGCCATCAAGGTCATGCACCCGCACCTCGCGGAGGGCGCGGCCGGCGCCGACTTCATCGCCCGGTTCCGCCGCGAGGCGCGTGCCGCCGCACGCCTGACCCACCCCGGCCTGGTCGGCGTGTACGACCAGGGCGTCGACGGCGAGACCTCGTACCTCACGATGGAGTACGTCGACGGCGTGAACCTGCGCCGGCACCTCGCCGAGCGCGGGTCCCTCACGGTGGGCGAGACGCTGGCCGTCGCCGAGCAGGTGCTGGACGCGCTCGCCGCCGCTCACCGCGCGGGGCTCGTGCACCGCGACGTGAAGCCCGAGAACGTGCTGATGGCGTCGGACGGCCGGATCAAGGTCGCGGACTTCGGGCTCGCGCGCGCGGTCACCGAGGTCACCTCCACCACTACGGGCACGGTGTTCGGCACCGTCGCGTACCTGGCCCCCGAGCTGGTCGTCCGCGGCGAGAGCGACGCGCGCACCGACGTGTACGCCGCCGGCGTCCTGGTCTACGAGATGCTCACGGGCACGCAGCCGTTCACCGGCGAGACCCCGATCCAGATCGCGTTCCAGCACGTGAACTCGGACGTCCCCGCGCCGTCCGAGACCGCGGGCTGGCTGCCGGTGGAGGTCGACGAGCTCGTCGGCGCGCTCGCCTCCCGCGAGCCCGACGACCGCCCGGCGGACGCCGCGGCCGCGCTCGCGCTGCTGCGGCGGACCCGGACCGCGCTGGACGACGAGACCCTGGCCCGCCGTGTCGACGTCCCCCCATCGGTCGCGCTCCCCCAGGCGACCGACCCCGACGAGGCCTCCGGGTCCGACGGCGGCGACGACTCCGGCGCGCTGGACGTCGCCGGCGACGCCACGACCCGCATCGACGCACCGGGACGCACCGTCGCGCTGCAGATCGGCGCGGTCGCCACGAGCGGCGCCGCAACCGGCGGGACGACCGCTCCGCGGCGCCGCAGGCTGGCCTGGGTCGTGGCCGCCGTCGTGCTCGTCGCGCTGCTCGGCGGCGGCGCCTGGTGGTTCCAGACCGTCGGGCCCGGCGCCTACACGACCGTGCCCGCCGTGACGTCGCTCACCGAGGAGCAGGCGGTCGCGCGCCTCGACGACGCCGGGCTCGAGGCGGCCACCGTCGAGGAGTTCCACGACACGGTGCCCGCCGGCGACGTGTTCGCGGCCGACCCCGGGGACGGCGACCGGGTCCGCAAGGACGGCACGGTCACGCTGTCGGTCTCGCGCGGACCGGACCTCGTGACGATGCCCGCGGACGTCGTCGGCCAGCTCCAGGCCGATGCCGAGGCGCTGCTCACCGCCGCGGACCTCGCGGTCGACTACGTGGAGGGCGACTTCTGGGACGACGCCGCCGCGGTCGGCCAGGTGCTCGCGACCACCGACGCGGACGGCAACCCGGTCGAGGCGGGCGCGAGCGTGCGCCGCGGGTCCACGATCTACCTCACGCTGTCCGACGGGCCCGCGCCCGTGACGGTCGTGTCCGTGGTGGGCGCGTCGCTGGCCGAGGCGAAGGCGCAGCTCGAGGAGCTGGGCCTGCGCGTCGACGCGCAGGAGGCGTTCAGCGACACCGTCCCGGCCGGCGACGTGATCGCGCAGGACCCGGCGTCCGGAACCGCCGGGCACCGGCTCGACACGGTGACGCTGCAGGTGTCGAAGGGGCCGGAGACGGTCCCGATGCCCAACCTCACCGGCAAGCAGTACGACGAGGCGAAGACGATCCTCGAGGGGCTCGGGCTCAAGGCCGAGCGCCGCAACGTGCTCGGCGGCATCTTCGGCACGGTGCGGGACCAGAGCGTCCCGGCCGACCAGGCAGTCCCCAAGGGCTCGACGGTCACCCTCACCGTGGTCTGACCGCCACCCCCGCACAGCACGACGCCCGCACCACCCCGAGGGGGTCGTGCGGGCGTCGTCGTCAGCCGGGCGGGTCAGCTCTTGCGGAGCAGCTCCACGACCTGGAACGCGAGCTCCAGCGACTGCTGGTGGTTCAGGCGGGGGTCGACGAGGGTCTCGTACCGGCGGGCCAGGCCCGCGTCGTCGATCTCCTCCGCACCCCCGAGCACCTCGGTGACGTCGTCGCCGGTGAGCTCCATGTGCAGACCGCCGGGGACCGTGCCCAGGGCGCGGTGCACCTCGAAGAACCCGGCGACCTCGTCCATCACGTCGGAGAACCGGCGGGTCTTGTACCCGGACGCGGACGTGATGCCGTTGCCGTGCATCGGGTCGCAGACCCAGGTCACGGGACGCCCGTCGGCGGTGACCTTCTCGACCAGCGCGGGCAGGAGCTCACGGATCCTGCTCGCGCCCATGCGGGTGATGAAGGTGATCCGACCCGGCTCGGCGTCGGGGTTGAGCTTGTCGATCAGGCGCAGGGCGTCGTCGGCGGTCGACGTCGGCCCGAGCTTGATGCCGAGCGGGTTGTGCACGCGGCTGAAGTAGTCGACGTGCGCCCCGTCGAGCTGCCGGGTGCGCTCCCCGATCCACAGGAAGTGCGCCGAGCAGTCGTAGGCGTGCCCGGTCCGCGAGTCGATCCGCGTGAGCGGGCGCTCGTAGTCGAGCAGCAGGCCCTCGTGGCTCGAGTAGAAGTCCACGGTGCGCAGGGCGTCGAAGTCGGCGCCGCACGCGGCCATGAACCGGATCGCGCGGTCGATCTCCGCGGCGATCTCCTCGTACCGGGCGTACGCCGGGTTGGCCATGAAGCCCCGGTTCCACTCGTGCACCCGCAGCAGGGACGCGAAGCCCCCCGTGGTGAACGCGCGGATGAGGTTCAGCGTCGAGGCGGACGTGTGGTACGCCTCGAGCAGCCGCTGCGGGTCCGGCGTCCGGGCCTCGGGCGTGAACTCGAAGCCGTTGATGATGTCGCCGCGGAACGCGGGCAGCGTCACGCCGTCGCGGGTCTCGGAGTCCGAGGACCGCGGCTTGGCGTACTGCCCGGCCATCCGGCCCATCTTGATGACGGGCAGGCTGGCGCCGTAGGTGAGCACGACCGCCATCTGCAGGACGGTCATGATCTTCCCGCGGATGTTGTCGGCCGTGGCCTCCGCGAACGTCTCGGCGCAGTCCCCGCCCTGGAGCAGGAACGCCTCCCCGCGACCGGCGGCCGCGAGCTGGGCCCGCAGCGCGTCGGCCTCCCCCGCGAACACCAGCGGTGGCAGCCCGGCGAGCCGGTCCGTCACCCGCCGCAGCGCGTCGGCGTCCGGCCAGGCGGGCTGCTGGGTGACCGGCAGGTCCCGCCAGGCCTCGAGCCCGGCGAGGACCGCCGGGTCGGCCTCGACGCTCATCAGTGCGCCGTCGCGGGCACCAGGGGCTGCCCGATGCCCTCCAGGAGCGCGCCGAACCACGGCTGCGCGACGTCGAACGCCTTGCCGCCGGCGATGCGCGGGAACGCGATGGCCTTGAGCCGGTCGCCGTCCTCCTCGTCGTGGCCGATGACGCCGGCCTCGCCGCGCAGGGCGCACTCGACCGCCAGGTCGGTCATCGACTTGATGAGGCGCAGGTCCTCGGCGTTCGCGGCCGCGGCGCGCGAGTAGTAGCCGGACTTCTGGACCATGACCTTCTCGGCACCGAGCTTCTCCGCGAACTGCTTCGCGAACCACTGGCCCGGGTTGATCGTGTCGAGCTTGACGTGGCCGAACGGGTCGCGGGGCACCTCGGCGCCGGAGGCCTCGAGCTGCTCGACGATCTCGTGCATGCCCGCGCCCTCGGACAGGAAGATGTTGACGTTCCCCTGCTCGTCCATGATCGCCTTGAGGCGCGCGGCCTCGGCGTCGATGTCGAGGGCCAGCTCGGGCAGGAAGACGGCGTGGATGTCCCAGCGCTCGCGCGTCAGGCCCAGCGCCGGCGCCCACTCCTGGGCGTCGAGCCACGTGCGGTACGCGGCGGCGGACGCGGCCGTCAGCCACCCGCAGTGCCGGCCCATGACCTCGTGCACGATCAGCATGCGCGGGCCCGAGCGGTGCTCGCCGATGACGTTCGCGGCGAAGCCGGCGGCCTCCTCGGCGGCGGTCCACGCGCCGAGCGACTGCTTGATCGGCACCACGTCGTTGTCGATGGTCTTCGGCAGGCCGACGACCGTCAGGCCGTAGTCGTTGTCCGCGAGGTACGCGGCGAGGTCGGCGGCGGTGGTGTTCGTGTCGTCGCCACCGATGGTGTGCAGCACGTCGACGCCGTCGGCCTTGAGCTGGTCGGCCGCGACCTGCAGCGGGTCCTGGCCCTCCTGGACGAGGCCGCGCTTGACGCAGTCGGCCGCGTTGGTGAGCTTCACGCGGGAGTTGCCGATCGGCGAGCCGCCGAACTTGTGCAGGATCCCGGCCTGCGCCCGCGCCTCGGGGCCGATGACGATCTTGTCCCCGCGGAGCAGCCCGTAGTAGCCGTGCTCGTACGCGATGATCTCGACCTCGGGGGCGATCTCGGTGTACCGCTCGATGAGCCCACCGACGGCCGAGGACAGGCACGGAGCGAAGCCACCCGCGGTCAGGAGCGCGACGCGACGAACCGACATGAGACACACCTCTCGTTGAACTGCACAGCTGGGCGTTCCCAGCCCGCACGTCACTCAAGGCGACGTGGACGGACCGGACCCGGGACCGAGGTCCGGGGTGCGTCCGCACCGGTGGCGCGGACGCGTCTGACGTCATCCTACTGAGACGGCGTCGGGTCCTCAGGCGGGACCGGAACCTGGACATCGGGCACGGCACGGCCGCCGGGGGCGGTCGGCTCGGGCGCGGCGGGGCCGGTGGCGGCGGGGTGGCCGGTGGCGATGCGGGCCTTCTGCGTCGCCGCGTAGATGTCGACGTACTCCTGGCCGGACAGGGCCATGAGCGCGTACATGATCTCGTCGGTGACCGAGCGCAGGATGAACCGGTCGTTCTCCATGCCCTGGTACCGGCTGAAGTCGAGCGGCTCGCCGATGACGACGCCGATCCGGCGCGGGCGCGGGAGGCGCTGGCCGAGCGGCTGGGCCTTGTCGGTGTCGATCATCGCGACGGGGATCACCGGGGCGCCCGACTCGAGGGCCATGCGCGCCACACCGGTCTTGCCGCGGTAGAGGCGGCCGTCGGGGCTGCGGGTGCCCTCGGGGTAGATGCCGAACAGCTTGCCCTCGGCGAGCCGGTTCAGGCCGGTGCGCAGAGCCGCCTCGGAGGCCTTGCCACCGCTGCGGTCCACCGGGATCGTGCCGACGCCGCGCATGAACCCCGCGGTCAGCCGGCCCTTGAGGCCGCGCCCGCTGAAGTACTCGCTCTTGCCGATGAAGACGATCTCGCGGTCCAGCACCAGCGGCAGGAAGAACGAGTCGACGACGGCCAGGTGGTTGCTGGCGAGGATCGCGGCGCCGCTGCTCGGCACGTGCTCCGCGCCGCGCACCCAGGGACGGAACAGCAGGTGCAGCAACGGGCCCACCAGGACCCGCTTCATCAACCAGTAGAACAACCTGCCACCTCTCGCCCTCGTCGCGGGCCGCTGTGCGTCGTCCCCGTGCGCTGTGCTCGTGCCGTGTGCTCGGAGCCGACTCTAGAGTGCTGCCATGGCCTCGCGTCCCGACCACCCCGCCGACGACCCCGCCCCGGACGGGGACGAGGAGCGCGACGCGGTACCCGGCGGGGCCGGCGACGCGCGCGTGTCCGACGAGCAGTGGGCCGCCATCGTGGCGGACCTGCTCGGAGACACGGGCACCGGGGCCCGTCCCGGGAGTGCTGACCCGGCGGATCCCGCGGCCGGGCCCGTGGGTCAGGACGACCCGCGGACCGCGTCCGGTCCCGCCGTAACCTACCCCGTCGCGCCCTGGGTCACCGACCGGCGCGTCGTCCGGCCGGCACGCCGGGACGACGACCCACCCACCACCGGCGCCGAGGGCGTCGGGGCGACCGGCCGCGACTGGGACGCCACGGACCGGATGGACGAGGCCGAGCGGGAGGTCGACGCGGCGGAGCGCTTCTCCCCGCCCGAGCCGGGGCCGGTGCTCGGCGGCGACCCGCTGCTGACGATGGCGTGGCTGGCGGTCGCCGGCGTGCCGCTGCTCTGGCTCGTGGTCGTCGTGGCGTGGCGTGACGCGCCGTCGGCGGTCCTGCAGGCGTCCGGTGTGGTGCTGCTCCTGGGTCTGGGCGTCCTGCTGTGGCGGATGCCGCACCGGCGCGACGACGACCACGACGACACCGACGGCGCGGTGGTCTGAGCGCGCCGACGGCGCGGTGGTCCGAGCGCGCCGACGGCGCGGTGGTGCGACCGCGCCGGCGGCGTCCGTCAGCGGCGGGCGAGGTCCGCGGCGCCGACGATGCCCGCGTCGTTGCCCATCGAGGCGAGGGCGAACGTGGCCTCCGGGCGGTGGCCCCGGGCGGAGAGCTGGTCGAGGAACCCCCGGCGAGCCGGGGCGAGCAGCAGGTCGCCCGCGGCGCTCACGCCGCCGCCGATGACGACGATCGCGGGGTCGAGCAGCGCGGCGACGGACGCAGAGCCCTCGCCGATCCACCGGCCGAGCTCGGCCAGCAGCTCGACGGCGAGCGGGTCGCCCTCCTGCGCGGCCTGCGTCACCTGCGGGCCGGTGAGGTCGTCGGCGTCGCCGCCGGCGAGCTCGCGCAGCCGCGCGCCGCGGTCGGGCTGGGTGATCAGCGCGGACTGGGCGTCGCGGACGAGCGCGGAGCCCGACGCGTACTGCTCCCAGCAGCCCTCGTGGCCGCAGCCGCAGTAGTGCCCGCCGGGGACCACGCGCATGTGGCCGACCTCGGCCGCCACGCCCCACGCGCCGCGGACCAGGTTGCCGGCGACGACGAGCGCGCCGCCCAGGCCCGTGCCGATGGTCAGCATGAGCATGTCCTGCACGTCCCGCGCGGCGCCGAACCGGAACTCGGCCCAGCCGGCGGCGTTCGCGTCGTTCTCGACGACGATCTTCACCTCGTCGCCGATCTCCTTCGCGACGATGTCGCGCAGGGGGTGCTCGCGCCACGGCAGGTTCGGGGTGAACAGGACCGTGGCCTGGTCGGCCGCGATGAACCCGGGGGCGGCGAGGCCGATCGCCCCGACCTCGTGCTGCTCGGCGAGCTCCTGGCACGCCTCGATCACGCCGCGGTCGACGCTGGCGGAGTCGCGCGGGTCGGTGTCACGACGCGTCTTCGCGATGATCCGGCCGTCCTCGTCGACCACACCGGCGGCGATCTTCGTCCCGCCGATGTCCACACCGATGGCGTGCATGCTGCCCTGCTTCCGCGTCAGAGTTCTGCGTCACGCACGCGCGCGGGCCGTCGGTCCCGGGGATGGACGCACCGGGCGCCGGCGGCAGCCCTGCGCGCGTGCGCCCCCACGCTAGCGTGCAAACCAGGCGTCCTTGCACACGCTCCCAGCGCGCCCTGCCGTCCGGTGCACGCACGTGCGGGTGACGTCGCGACCCGTTCCCTGCATCCGGGACCTTGGTCCCTTATGCTGCGCAGAACCTTCCGACCTCTGACAATGGAGCCAGACATGGAGGAGTTCAGCACCCCCTTGCTCGTCGACGCCGGTCCCCGCGAGAACCTGCTCGACCTGCTCGACGCCCGCGTCGACGCCACCGGCGACGGCCCGCTCATCGAGTACAAGACGCCCGGGACGGGCACCACCTGGCACACCGTGGGCGCGCGCGACTTCGACCGCCGCGTCCGCGCGGTCGCCCGCGGGTTCGCGGCGCTCGGTGTGGCCCCCGGCGACCGCGTCGGCATCATGTCCCGCACCCGCTACGAGTGGACGCTGCTCGACTGGGCGCTCTGGCGCGCCGGCGCGGTCCCCGTCCCCGTCTACGAGACGTCGTCCGCGGAGCAGGTGCACTGGATCCTGACCGACGCCGAGGTCACCCTGCTCGTCGTCGAGGACGCCGCGCACGCCGCCACGGTCGCGGAGGTGCGCCCCGAGGCGCCGCTGCTGCGGGACGTGCTCGTCATCGAGGACGGCGCGGTCGCGCACCTCGAGGCCGCCGGGACGGGTGTCCCCGACGACGAGCTGGACCGGCGGGCCCGGTACGCCGGCCGCGACGACCTCGCGACCCTGATCTACACCTCGGGCACCACCGGCCGCCCCAAGGGCGTCGAGCTGACGCACGGCAACTTCGCGGTCCTCGCGCGCAACGCGGTCGAGGGCCTCGGGGAGGTCGTCGCGACGCCCGGCGCGCGGACGCTGCTGTTCATGCCGCTGGCGCACGTGTTCGCGCGGTTCGTCGAGGTGCTGTGCGTCCCGGCGGGCGCGGTGCTCGGGCACACGCCCGACACCAAGCAGCTGCTGACCGACCTCGCCGAGTTCCAGCCGACGTTCATCCTGTCGGTGCCCCGGGTCTTCGAGAAGGTCTACAACTCCGCGGAGCAGAAGGCGGCCGCCGGCGGGAAGCTGAAGATCTTCCACTGGGCCGCCCGCACCGCGATCGCGTACTCGCGGGCGCAGGACGCCGGCGGCCCCGGCCTCGCCCTGCGCGCCCAGCACGCCCTCGCCGACCGGCTCGTGTTCCACAAGCTGCGCGCGGCGATGGGCGGCCGCATCGAGTGGGCGATCTCCGGGGGCGCGCCGCTGGGCGAGCGGCTCGGGCACTTCTTCCGCGGGATCGGCGTGCGCATCCTCGAGGGCTACGGGCTGACCGAGACGACCGCCCCCGCCACCGTCAACCTGCCCACGAAGACCCGGATCGGCACCGTCGGGCCGCCGCTGCCCGGCACGTCCGTGCGGATCGCGGCCGACGGCGAGGTGGAGGTCCGCGGCCCCCAGGTGTTCACGCGCTACCACCACAACCCCACGGCCACCGCGGAGGTGTTCGACGACGGCTGGTTCCGCACCGGCGACCTCGGGTCCCTCGACGAGGACGGTTTCCTGCGGATCACCGGCCGCAAGAAGGAGATCATCGTCACCGCGGGCGGCAAGAACGTCGCCCCGGCGGTGCTCGAGGACCGGCTGCGCGCCCACCCGCTGATCAGCCAGGTGGTCGTCGTGGGCGACGGCCGGCCGTACATCGGGGCGCTCGTCACGCTCGACGCCGAGGGGCTGCCCGGGTGGTGCGCCGCGCACGGGCGGCCCGCGCTGACGGTCGAGCAGGCCGCCGTGGACCCCGAGGTGATCGCGTCGATCGACGAGGGCGTCGAGCGGGCGAACCGCGCGGTCTCCCGGGCCGAGTCGATCCGCCGCTACCGGATCCTGGACCGCGACCTCACGATCGCCGGCGGGCACCTGACGCCGAAGCTCAGCGTCCGGCGCACCCACGTGCTCAAGGACTTCGCCACCGACGTCGAGGCGATCTACCGCGAGGAGCACGCGGGCTGACGCGACGCCGGCCGACGACCCTCCTGGCGCGCCTCAGACCCGCCCGAGCCGCGCCAGGAGGGTCGCGGACGGCAGCACGCGCGCGCCCGCGGCCTCCAGGTCCGCCCCGAGCGCGCGGTCGCTGGTGACGACCACGACCACCCGGCCGGTCGGCTCGGCGCGCACGAGGCGGCGGATCAGGTCGTCGGCGATCTCCCCCGACGAGAACAGCACCCGTACACCCCGCGGCGTCGACGGCGCGCGCTCCGGCGGCGCGTCCTGGCCGTCGAAGCAGCAGGTCACCTCGGCACCCGTGCGGCCCGCGAGGTTGGCGAGCCGCTCGACCAGGCGCCGCCGCTGCTCGGCGAGCGACTGGTCGGGCCAGGCGAGCTTCGTGACGTTGTAGCCGTCGACGACGAGGTGGGCCCGGGGCATCGCCAGCAGCTCGTCCAGCAGGGCCGGGTCGTCGGCACCGCGCCCGCGCGAGGTGGGGCGGGCCGCCGCCGGCACGTGCTCCGGGGCCACCAGGTCCGCGGGCATCCTCCCCGCCGGGGGCAGCGCGAGCTCGGTGCGCAGCGCCGCGCCGGCCTCGACCACGGTGTCGAGCAGCAGGCGCACCCGCACCTCGGCGAGCTCGCGGAGCACGGCGGCGTCCGCACGGGCGGTCCGGGCCAGGTCGTCCGCGCGACGGCGGTCCTCATCGGCCTGGGCACGCACGCGCGCCGACTCGGCGTGCACCCGCTCCGCCGCCGCCGCGACGTCGGCCGCGTGCTCGGCGGACCGCCGGGCCTCCGCGCGCGCCCGGTCCGCGTCGGAGCGCAGACGGCGCAGCTCCTTGCGCAGCGCGGCCAGCTCCGCCTCCGCGGCGTCGGCGCGCGTCGTCTCGGCGGCGACGCGGGCGGTGAGGCGGCGCAGCTCGGCGTCGCCGCGCTCGGCGCGGGCGGGGTGCGTGCCGGACGGCATCTGCGCCTGGCTGTGGTCCGGGGCGGGCGTGGCCGGGACGAGGGCCGCGACGCGCTCCGCCCAGCCGTCCGGGCGGAGCAGCACGGCGCCGACGGCGAGGGTGAGCGGGTCGGGGGCGTCGGGGGCGTCCGGGGCCACGGGGGCGTCCGAGGCGTCCGGGGCGAGCAGCGTCGCGGCGGCGGCCGGGTGCGCCTGCGACCACGCGCGGGCGACCTTCGCGCGGAAGGCGTCGTCCTGCTCGACGGCGGTCCACAGCGGCCCGGCGCCCGCGTCCGCCCGTCGTCGGGGCGCGAACCGGCGCACGGCGCGCAGCGGCACCGGCACGGCCGCGCCGTCGAGCGCGCCCAGCACGTCCGCGGCCAGCGCCAGCACGGTGGTGCGCACGGCGGCGGGGACGGGGGCGGGCATGTCCGCCACCCTAGGGGTCGCCCCCCGTGGCCGGCGCCGGGCCGGCGGGAGCGCGGGCGTGTCGGACCCCGCCGCTAGCGTGCCGGTCATGTCCCGCCGGTCCCCCGTCCCCCTGCGTCCCGAGCCCGCGCCGCCCCTCACCGGGCGCCCGGTCCAGGTGACGCTGGAGGACATCGGCACGCCCCTGTCGGACGTGACGTTCGTCGTCGTGGACCTCGAGACGACCGGTGCCGCGCCGGGGAGCTCGGCCATCACGGAGATCGGCGCGGTCAAGGTGCGCGGCGGCGAGGTGCTGGGCGAGCTGCAGACCCTCGTCGACCCCGGCGGGCCCGTGCCCGCGCAGATCCAGGTGCTCACCGGCATCACCACGTCGATGGTGATCGGCGCCCCGCGGATCGAGGCGGTCCTGCCGGCGTTCCTCGAGTTCGCGCAGGGGTCGGTGCTGGTCGCCCACAACGCGCCGTTCGACGTGGGGTTCCTCAAGGCCGCCGCCGCGGCGACCGGGCACGACTGGCCCGCGTTCCCGGTGGTCGACACCGTGCGGCTGGCTCGGCGGGTCGTCACCCGCGACGAGGCCCCCAACCACAAGCTCGGCACGCTCGCCGCCCTGTTCCACGCCACGACGACCCCCGAGCACCGCGCCCTCGCCGACGCGCGCGCCACGGTCGACGTGCTGCACGCCCTGCTGAGCCGCCTCGCGCCCCTCGGCATCACGCACCTCGAGGACCTCGCGACGGCGTCCGACCCGGTGCCCGCCGACGTCCGCCGCAAGCGCACCCTCGCGGACGGGCTGCCCGACGCCCCCGGCGTGTACCTGTTCCGCGGCCCGAAGGACGAGGTGCTGTACGTCGGCACGTCCACCTCCCTGCGCACCCGGGTGCGCTCGTACTTCACCGCGGCGGAGAAGCGCTCCCGGATGCGGGAGATGGTGCGGATCGCCCACGCCGTGACGCCGGTGGTGTGCGCGACCCCGCTGGAGGCGCAGGTCCGCGAGCTCCGGCTGATCGCCGAGCACTCCCCCCGCTACAACCGCCGCTCCCGCTCCCCCGAGCGCATGCCGTGGATCCGGCTGACCGCCGAGCCGTTCCCCCGCCTGTCCGTGGTCCGCGACGTCCGCGCCGACGCCACGCACATCGGCCCGTTCGCCTCCCGGGGTGCCGCCCAGACCGCGCTGGAGGCCCTGCACGACGCGTTCGCGATCCGCCGCTGCACGACCCGGCTGCCGCTCGTCCCGGCGCCCGGCGCCACCGCCTGCCACCTCGCGGAGATCGGCCGGTGCAGCGCGCCGTGCGTCCGCCCCGAGGCCGCGGCCGAGTACGCCGCGACGATCGAGCGGGTCCGCGGCGCGATGCTCACCGACCCGGCCGAGGTCGTCGACGCGCACGCGGGACGGATCCGGGCGCTCGCCGGCCAGGAGCGCTTCGAGGAGGCCGCCGGGGTCCGCGACCGGCTCGCGGCGTTCCTGCGTGGCGCGGCCCGGTCCCAGCGGCTCGCCCCGCTGGCGTCCTGCGCGGAGCTCGTCGCCGCCCGGCGCACCGACGTCGGCGGCTGGGAGGTCGTGCTCGTCCGGCACGGCCGGCTCGCGGGCACCGCGCTCGTCCCGCCGCGCACCGACCCGCAGCCCGCGATCGACTCGCTGCGCGTCACCGGCGAGCACGTACCCGCACCCGTCCCGCCCGCACCCGCGGGCCACCCGGAGGAGGCCGACCTGGTCCTCGCGTGGCTCGGCCGGCCCGGGGTGCGGATCGTCAGCGTCAGCGAGCCCTGGGCGTACCCGGTGCAGTCCGCCCAGGCGCGGACCGACCCCGCCGAGGCCGTCGCGGCGCACTCCCCCGTCGAGGCCGCGGTCGAGAGCGCGCTCGACGTGCTCGACGACCCGCTGGACGGCACCGGCCACCTCGACGGCAGCGCCGGCCGCGACATCCGGTTCACCGCCGAGGCAGCCCGTGGGACGCACCGGACCCAGGACCCGGCCACGGGAGCCGCCGGCGCGGCATGATGGCGTCATGCTGACCGCCATCGTGCACATCGACACCGACGCCGCCCGCATCCCCGAGGCCGCCGCCGCCATCGCCGAGATCCCCGGTGTGAGCGAGGTCTACTCCGTCACCGGCGGCGTCGACCTGATCGCGATGGTCCGGGTCCGCGAGCACGAGGAGCTCGCCGACATCATCGCCGACCGCGTCAGCAAGGTCCCCGGGGTCGAGCGCACCCAGACCTTCATCGCGTTCCGCACGTACTCCCAGCACGACCTCGACCAGGCGTTCGCCCTCGGCCTGGAGGACTGACCCCGGGCGGGTCAGCGCCGGGCCCGCGACCAGCTCCCGCTGCGCAGCGCTCCACCCACCCCCACGAGGGGTCACGACACGCCGCCCCGCGGTCCCGTCACCCAGCATGTCGTGACCTCTCGTCGGGGTCGACTCGGGGTTGGCGGGTGGCGCGGTGACAGGACACGCCGCTGCGGAGGTGCGGGCGTGGACGCGCGGACTCCGGTCTCGGCGAGCGCGGGGCGGGTGGGTGCGCGGCGCGCGGGGCGGGTGCGCGGCGGGCGCGGCGGGTGGATCAGGCGGAGGCGGCGCGCCAGCGGGCGAGGACGTCCGCCGCGGCGCCCTCGTCGACGGAGCGGCGCGCGTGCTCCAGCCCCGCCGTGAGGCGGGCGACGAGGTCGCCGCCGGACGCACCGGTGCCGGGCAGGCTGCCGTCCGCGACCAGCGCGGCGGCGGCGTTGAGCAGCACGGTCTCCCGAGAAGGGACGTTCTTCCCCGCGAGGACGGCACGCGCGACGCCGGCGTTGAACTCCGCGTCCGCGCCGCGCAGGTCCGCGACCGTCAGACGCGTGAGCCCGAGGTCGGCGACCGGGTCGAGCGCGTGCTCCGCGACCTCGCCGCCCTCGACGTGCCAGATCCGCGCGGTACCGGTCGGCGCGAGCTCGTCCAGGCCGTCGTCGCCACGGAACACCAGGGCGTCGGTGCCGCGGCGCGCGAGCACCCCGGCGACCAGCCCGGCCATCCGCTCGTCGGCCACGCCGATGGCGGCGGCCGCGGGCTGCGCGGGGTTGGTCAGCGGGCCGAGGAAGTTGAACACCGTGCGGATGCCGAGGTCGCGGCGGGCGACGGCGACGTGCCGCATCGCCGGGTGGAACGTCAGGGCGAAGCAGAACGTGATGCCGACCTCAGACGCCAGCTCGGCGACGCGCGCGGGCGTGTGGTCGAGCCGGATGCCGAGCGCCTCGAGGACGTCCGCCGACCCGGAGGACGACGACGCGGCACGGTTGCCGTGCTTGACGACCCGCACGCCGGTGCCCGCGATGACGACGGACGCCATCGTCGAGACGTTGACGGTGTGGGCGCGGTCGCCGCCGGTGCCGACGATGTCGACCGCCCGGCCGGGCACCTCGAACCGCAGTGCGTGCGCGAGCATCCGGTCGGCGAGGGCGGTGAGCTCGGTGACGGTCTCGCCCTTGGCCCGCAGCGCGGTGAGGAAGCCCGCGATCCGTGCCGGCGACGCCTCACCGGACATGATCTCGTCCATGGCCCAGCCGGTCTGGGCCTCGGTGAGGTCCCCGCGCTCGACGAGGGTCGTCAGCAGGTCGGCCCAGGTGACGCCGGTCGTCATGCGCCGGGCGTCGCGGGCAGCAGCCCGGCGACGGCGGCCTGCAGCTCGACGGGGTCGAGCGGCTGGGACACGACGGCGTCGGCGTCGGACCACGCGGCGAGCCACGCGTCCTGCGGGCGGCCGGTGAGCACGAGCACGGGCGGGCAGCCGAACACCTCGTCCTTGACCTGGCGCGCCAGTGCCATGCCGCCGACCTTGGCGGCCTCCCCGTCGAGCACGAGCAGGTCGTACGTCCCGGTCTCGGCCTGCGCGAGCGCGGCGGCGGCCGTCGCGACCTCGCTCCACCGGATGTCCGGGGCGCCGCGGCCGAGCCGCCGGCCGACGCCGAGGCGCACCTGCGCGCGCGTGTCGGCGTCGTCGCTGTAGAGCAGGATGCGGGGGCCCTGCGCCGCGACGGTTCCGTCGTGGCGGTCGGCGGCCAGGTCAGCGGCCAGTTCTGCAGACATCGCGGTCCTTCGTCGGGCGTCCGGGGCGCCTCGCGCGCGTCCCTGCCCTGCATCTTGGCACGCCGCGGACCCCCGGGACCCGGGACGACCGGCGCGCCGCGCCCGCCGCGCGATCACGCGGGATCGTGCCCGGGATGTGCGCGGATCGAGGTGACGGTGTGACAGAAACCTCGGCGACGCCCTGGGACTTGTGACCCATGTGGGCCGGATATCGGCCATACTGACGTGCGTGACGACCGCAACGGCTGCCCCCGCCTCCGCTCCCCACGTGAGCGTCAACCGACCGAACCCCGTGTCGGTCGGGACGATCGTGTGGCTGGCCTCGGAGCTGATGTTCTTCGCCGGCCTGTTCGCGATGTACTTCACGCTCCGCTCGACGGTCCCCGAGGAGTGGGCCGTCCAGACCGAGAAGCTGAACATCACGTTCGCGGCGATCAACACGACGGTGCTGCTGCTGTCGTCGGTCACCTGCCAGATGGGCGTCTTGGCCGCCGAGCGGTTCCAGCCGGTCCGCTCCGGCAGCCTGCTGAACATCCGCGGGTGGGGCATGAACGAGTGGATGACCCTCACCTACGTGATGGGCGCCGTGTTCATCGGCGGCCAGGTCTTCGAGTACGCCGAGCTCGTGCACGAGGGCCTGACCATCTCCTCCAGCCCGTACGGCTCGGTGTTCTACCTGACGACCGGGTTCCACGGCCTGCACGTGGTCGGCGGCCTGATCGCCTTCCTGTTCCTGCTCGGCCGCTCGTTCACCGCCGGCCGGTTCGGCCACCACGAGGCGACGACCGCGATCGTCACCTCGTACTACTGGCACTTCGTCGACGTCGTGTGGATCGCGCTGTTCGCGACGATCTACCTGATCCGTTGACGCCACGCCCCCGCAGCACCCCCGCAGCTCCCGAAGCCCCCCGCACGCCCGAGACGAGGATCCATCCGTGAAGGCACTCGCCGCCCGCAGGCACCACCGGTCCGCACCGGTCGTGCTGCTCCTGCTGGCGCTGCTGCTGACCGGCGCCGTGTACGCGATCGCCCAGCCCGCCAGCGCCGACGCGGCGCAGGCAGCGGCGAGCGAGAGCGACGTCGCCGCCGGTCAGAAGCTGTTCCAGGCCAACTGCGCCACCTGCCACGGCGTGTCCGCCGAGGGCCGTGAGGCCGTCGAGGGCGGCGCCGGCGGCCCGTCCCTCATCGGCGTGGGCGCCGCCGCCGTCGACTTCCAGGTCGGCACCGGCCGCATGCCCGCGCAGATGAACGGCGCGCAGATCATGGCCAAGCCCGCGCAGTTCGACGACGAGCAGATCGCGCAGCTCGCGGCGTACGTCGCCTCCCTCGGCGCCGGCCCCGCGATCCCCACCGAGGAGCAGGTCGACCCGACGAAGGGCGACGTCGCCACCGGTGGCGCGCTGTTCCGCACCAACTGCGCGATGTGCCACGGCGTCACCGGCGCCGGCGGCGCGCTGTCCCAGGGCAAGTGGGCCCCGGCGCTCGACGAGACCACCCCCACGCACATCTACGAGGCGATGCAGACCGGCCCGCAGTCGATGCCGGTGTTCAACGACGCCAACATCACCCCGGACGAGAAGCGCGACATCATCGCCTACCTCGACGCGCAGCGGGAGGGGTCGCCCGGCGGCCTCACCCTCGGCTCGGTCGGCCCGGTCAGCGAGGGCCTGTGGGCCTGGGTGATCGGCATCGGCCTGCTGATCGGCGCCTCGGTCTGGATCGGAGCCAAGTCCTCGTGAGCACCCACCACGACCCCTCGACGGACCTCACCGCCCACGGCACGCACGCGCTGCCCGAGCGGTTCGAGGACCCGGGTCACCCCGAGCACCACCCCCGTCAGGCGGACCAGGACCCGAAGGCCGACAAGCGCGCGGAGCGCCAGGTCGTCGCCCTGTTCACGATCTCGATCATCGGCACCGTCGGTGCGCTCGCCGCGTACTGGTTCTTCCCGCCGGGCGAGACCGTCGGGTCGATGCGGACGTCGAACCTGCTGCTGGGCCTGGGCCTGTTCTTCGGGCTCATCGGCATCGGTGCCGCGGCAGTCCACTGGGCGAAGTCCCTGATGAACGACCACGAGCGCTCCGAGGACCGCCACGCCATCCGCTCCGAGGACTCCGTCCGCGTCAAGGCCGTCGAGGCCCTGCGCGACGGTGCCAAGGACTCCGCGATCGGCCGCCGTGGTGTGCTCAAGGGCGCCATGGTGACCTCGCTCGCGCTGTTCCCGCTGTCCATCGCCGTGCCGCTCGTCGGCAACATCGGTGGCGGCTGGGACGTCTCGCGCTCGAAGCACACGATGTGGAAGAAGGGCACCAAGCTGGTGCTCGACCCGACGGGCCGCCCGATCAAGGCCGCGGACGTCACCATCGGGTCCGCGTTCCACGTCATCCCGGAGGGGCTCGAGGACACCGAGCACCCCCTCAACGAGAAGGCCAAGGCGGTCGTCCTCATGGTCCGCATGGACCCGGCCGACCTCCGTTCCGAGCAGGGCGAGGGCTGGTCGTACGACGGCATCGTCGCCTTCTCGAAGATCTGCACCCACGTCGGGTGCCCGGTCGCCCTCTACGAGCAGCAGACGCACCACATCCTGTGCCCCTGCCACCAGTCGACCTTCGACGCCGCCGACAGCGCCAAGGTCGTCTTCGGTCCGGCCAAGCGCCCGCTGCCCCAGCTGCCGATCACCGTGGACGACGAGGGCTACCTCGTCGCCCAGGACGGCTTCGACCAGCCGATCGGCCCGTCCTTCTGGGAGCGCCTCACATGAGCACCCTGACATCCCCCTCCACGCCGTCGGCCCCCCCGACGGCAGGAGCCCGCGCGGCCGCCGCGACCGCCGACTACCTGGACCAGCGCACCGGCATCGGCGGCGCGGTCAAGGAGTTCGCCCGCAAGATCTTCCCCGACCACTGGTCGTTCCTCCTGGGTGAGATCGCGCTCTACTCCTTCGTCGTGCTGCTGATCTCGGGCACGTTCCTCACGATGTTCTTCGTGCCCTCGATGACCGAGGTGCACTACCACGGCCCCTGGGCCGCGATGGACGGCGTGCAGATGTCCGAGGCGTTCGCCTCGACGCTGCGCCTGTCGTTCGAGGTCCGCGGCGGTCTGCTCATGCGGCAGATCCACCACTGGGCCGCGCTGATCTTCATGGCCTCGATCGTCACGCACATGATGCGCGTGTTCTTCACCGGGGCCTTCCGCAAGCCGCGCGAGCTCAACTGGCTCGTCGGCTTCACCCTGATGATCCTGGGCCTGCTGGCCGGCTTCTCCGGCTACTCGCTCCCCGACGACGTGCTGTCCGGCAACGGCCTGCGCATCGCCGACGGCGTCGCCCGCGCGATCCCGGTCCTGGGCTCGTACATCTCGTTCGGCCTGTTCGGCGGCGAGTTCCCCGGCACGGAGCTGATCCCCCGGCTGTTCACGGTGCACATCCTGCTGATCCCCGCGCTGATCCTGGCGCTGATCGGCCTGCACCTGCTCATGGTCGTGCTGCACAAGCACACCCAGTACCCGGGTTCGGGGCGGACCGACAAGAACGTCGTCGGCTACCCGCTGTTCCCGGTGTACGTCGCGAAGGCCGGTGGCTTCTTCTTCGTGGTGTTCGCCGTCATCGCCCTGATGGCCGCGACCATGACGATCAACCCCGTCTGGAACTACGGCCCCTTCGACCCCAGCATCGTCGGCGCCGGCGCCCAGCCGGACTGGTACATGCTGTTCCTCGAGGGCGGTCTGCGCCTGATGCCCGGTCAGGCCGAGTTCGTCATCGGCCAGTACACGGTGTCGGCGAACATCCTCGTGCCCGGCGTGGTCATCCCCGGCCTGCTGTTCACGGTGCTGGCCCTGTGGCCGTTCATCGAGGCGTTCGCGACCGGCGACAAGCGCGAGCACCACGTGCTCGACCGCCCGCGCAACGCGCCGTTCCGCACCGCGTTCGGCGTCGCGTTCCTCACCGCGTTCATGGTGCTGCTGCTCGCCGGGTCGAACGACCTCATCGCGACGCACTTCCACCTGTCGATCAACGACATCACCTGGGTGCTGCGGTTCGCGCTGTTCATCGCCCCGGCTCTCGCGTTCTGGATCACGAAGCGGATCTGCCTGTCGCTGCAGCGCAAGGACCGCGAGCTGGTCCTGCACGGCCACGAGACCGGCCGCATCGTCCGGTTCGCGTCGGGCGAGTACATCGAGGTGCACAAGCCCCTCGACGCGCACGAGCGCTGGCTGCGCGTGCAGCACGAGCCCCGACGTCCGCTCGAGATCGAGCCGGCCGAGGACGCCCGTGGCGTGCGCCGCAAGGGCTACCGCACGGACGCGCTGCGGCAGCGGCTGTCCCGCGTCTTCTACGAGGACCGGGTCGAGCCCGTCACCCCCGCGGAGCTCGCCGCCGCGCAGTCGCACGGGGCGCACGACGCCCTGCCGGCCGCGCACGACGAGCAGCGCGAGGAGCTCACGGCCGGGTCCGCCGGCACCCGGCACCTCGCGCCGGAGCCCGAGGACACCGAGGGCACCCACCGCTCCTGATCCACCCCCTGACCAGGGGAATCATCCCGCCCGCCCGGTCGTTGGACCGGGTGGGCGAGGAACGGGACACCACGCCCGGGTCGCGTCGGCTCACGCCGGGGCGGCCCGGGCGTCGCCGTCCCGGCCAGCGCCCGGTCGTGCCCACGTCCCCGGCCGACGCCCGCCACGGCGGGCCAGGACCCCCGGGACGTGGTACGACAGAGAGCAGGCGCGCATGTCCTGCACGGGACGGTCGTGCGCCTGCCGCCAAGACGCCGCCGCGGCGCAAGAGCCGCGGCACGAGCAGGAGAGGCACTGATGGCCGACTACACCCTTCCGGACCTGCCCTACGACTACGCGGCGCTCGAGCCGCACATCTCCGGTCGCATCATGGAGCTGCACCACGACAAGCACCACGCTGCGTACGTGACGGCCGCCAACGCGACGCTGGAGAAGCTGGCAGCCGCCCGGGAGTCCGGCGACTTCGGCGCCGTCGCCGGCCTGGAGAAGACCCTCGCGTTCAACCTCGGCGGGCACGTGAACCACTCCGTGTTCTGGCAGAACCTCTCCCCCGAGGGCGGCGACAAGCCCGTGGGCGAGCTGGCCGCCGCGATCGACGAGTTCTTCGGCTCGTTCGACAAGTTCCAGGCGCACTTCACCGCCAACGCCACCACGATCATGGGCTCCGGCTGGTCGATCCTCGCGTGGGACTCGATCGGCGAGAAGCTCGTCATCGTGCAGCTCTACGACCAGCAGGGCAACATCCCGCTCGGCCTCGTGCCGATCGTCGTGCTCGACATGTGGGAGCACGCGTTCTACCTCGACTACGTCAACGTCAAGGCGGACTACGTCAAGGCGTGGTGGAACATCGTCAGCTGGGCCGACGCCGGCGCGCGCTTCGAGCGGGCCCGCAGCCAGACCTCGGGGCTGATCGTCCCCGCGCTCTGACGCACCCGGACCCACCGAGGGCCGGCGACCCGCCGCGGTTGCCGGCCCTCGGCGTGTCCGCTCCATGAGACGGTGCACGGCGGACAACTCCGGACGAACGGGGACGACACGCCGACGCGTCACGGCCTCCGTGTCCCCCGATCGGTCGCACCGCTTGCCCACGCACGCAGGCGTGCACCACCCTGGCTCGGGTCGGTCCCGACGTGACCGACCCGGTGTCTCAGCCGCACCGATACCGGCCTGCTTCCCCGAAGGAGCACGCCATGAGCAGCACGTCCGTACGCCGTCCCCACCTCCTCCGCGTGGCAGCAGTCGCACTCGCGCTGACCACGATCGGAGTGGTCGACGCGAGCGTCGCCGCTCCCGGCGCCGATGCCGCCGGGTGCAGCTTCAGCAACCTCACCTCGAAGAGCGTGAAGAACGTCAACTGCAAGCTCGGGGCCTACGGCTACAAGAGCAGCGCGGCGTCGACGACAGGTGTCCAGGTCGGCGCCTGGGCGTTCCCTGGTGGCTGGTCGACGAATCCGTCTGCCATCTGCTACGCCTTCCCGACGATGGTTCATGCGTGATCTCGGTCGATCCGGCAGCGGGTTCGGCGTGGAGGGACGCCGTCGCTCCGGGCTTGCTGGTCGCCGTGGGCCTGGTGGCCGGCTGCACGGCCTCCGGTGCCGCGCCCTCGGACCTGGTCGGTGGCCCGTGGGCGTCAGAGCTCGCGTACTACGACGCAGCCACGGACAGCGCGTTCGCCCACCAGGCCCTCGCCGACGGGGAGATCTCGGATGCCGAGGTGGAGGAAGGGCGCGCACTCGTCGACCAGTGCTACCGGGACCACGGCGCCGAGGTGACGTACGACCCGTACGGTCGGGCCACTGTCTCGGTCGTCACCGGCAGCGAGGACCCGATGCAGGTCATGGGGACGTGCGAGTTCGCCGACGGGGGCGTGGTCGTCCTGCACGGTCAGATCCGCCTCAACCCCGAGAACCTCGACCCGGCGACGATCCAGGCCGAGTGCCTCGTCGAGCGCGGGATCGTCGAGCCGGGCTTCACCGCCCGGGACCTCGAGGAGTTCGTGCAGGTCGACGGCGCGGCCGTCCCGTGGGCGCCCTCCCGGCAGGAGGCCGCGGCCGCCTGCATGATCGACCCGCTGGGTGTCGTCCCGGTCGTGGGCACCGGCGCGGTCGATCCGGAGCCCACACCCTGATGCGGCCCGGCCCCGCCTCGGTCCTGACGCTGATCGTGCTCACCGCCCTCGCCGGCGGCGTCGGCGTCGGCGTCGCGGTGACCGCCCCGGGTCCACCCCCGATGCTGGCCTCGGGGGCGCCGGTCACCGAGGTGCCCGTCACGACGCGCACGTTCGACGACGCCCGCGGCCTGGCCCTCCGGGTGTCCGCGGGCGAGGCCCGCGCGCTCACCTCGCGCAGCGACGGCCTCGTGACCGCGACGACCTGCGTCGCCGGCGGCACCGTCGAGAGCGGCACCTCGTCGTTCGCCGTCGACGGGACCGGGCTGCTGAACCTGCACACCGCGGAGCCGTTGTGGCGCCCGCTCGGGCCGGGAGACCGAGGACCGGACGTCACAGCGCTGCACGCCGCGCTCCGCGCCCTCGGCCACGACGCCCCGCAGGGTGACCGGGTCACCCGCGCCACGCTCCGGGCGTTCGCGGCCGCGACGGTGGCAGCCGGGATCCCGACGCCCCGGGCGGTGCCGGAGGTCGATCCGGCACTGCTCGTGTGGCTCCCGGAACCCGTCGTGCCGGTGCGTCGCTGCAGGGCGACGGCGGGCACGCAGGTCGTGGACGGCGACACCCTCGCGGAGCTCCCGGCGGCCGTCTCCGGCGCCGCGCTCGTCGGTGTGCCCGCCGATGCGGCGCCCGGGGACCGGGTCCTCGTCGTGGACGAGCAGGCCGTGCCCGTGGACCCCGACGGTGAGGTCCGCGACGCGACGTCGCTCGCCGCCGTCGCGGCGTCGCGGAGCTACCGCGACGCCGCATCCGGCGGCGATCCGACGGCCGACGTGACGCTGACCGTGACCTGGTCGTTGGCGGAGCCGCTCGAGGTCGGCGTGGTCCCGCCGAGCGCCGTGGCCGGTGCGGGCACGCCCACCAGCTGCGTGCGGGACGTCGCGGGTCGACCGGTCCGGGTCGGTCTGGTCGGCTCGGAGCTCGGCCAGTCCTACGTCGTGCCGGCCCCCGGGGCGTCGCTCCCCGACGCGGTCCGGACCGACCCGCCCGCGGGATGCGGCGGCTGACGGGTGCGGGTGGTCCTCGCTGGCCTCGGCCACCGGTTCCCGCGGCAGCCGTTCCTGTTCCGCGGCGTGACGGCGACCCTCCTCCCGAACCGCGTCTACGCGCTGGTCGGCCCGTCCGGGTCGGGCAAGAGCACCCTGCTGGCGCTGCTAGCCGGCTGGCTCGAGCCCACGGAGGGGCGGGTGCACCGCACCGGGGTGAGCCGGGTCGGCTGGGTGTTCCAGAACCCGCACGGCGTCGCTCGCCGCACGGCGCTGGACCACGTCGTGCTCCCGCTGCTCGTCCAGGGGCTCACTCGCCGCCGGGCGCGCGACCGCGCGCAGGCGCTGCTGGTCGAGTTCGGGCTGGGCGACGCCGCCGACCGGGAGTTCGCCGCGCTCTCCGGCGGTGAGGCGCAGCGCCTGATGCTCGCGCGCGGGATCGCCGCCCGGCCCGATCTGTTCCTGGTCGACGAGCCGACCGCCCAGCTCGACGCCCGCACGGCCGCGCGGGTGAGCAGCACCCTCGCCGGGCTGGCGCGCGCCGGGACCGTCGTCGTGGTCGCCACCCACGACGCGCAGACGCGCGCAGCCTGCACGGACACCCTCGACCTCGTCACCGCCGGTGTCGAACCCCGTCCGGCGTCGGGAGCGTCCGGCGCATGAGGTGGGTGCTCGGCGAGGCAGCGCGCGACATCGGCTCCGGCACCGCCCACGTCCTGCGGTCCGCCCTGGTCCTCGCCCTCGTCGTCGGCGGGTGCACCGCAGCGGACGTCGCCTCGGTGGACGCGCTGCTCGACCGGGGTGCCGCGTTCCGGGACTCCGGCGCCGCGGTGCTGACGATCGACGCACCCGGGGCGGTAGACGGCGACGCCTGCGACGCCCTTGCGGACGTGCCCGGCGTCCGCGCCGCCGGTGCCCTGCGCCAGGAGCCCGAGCCCCTGGTCCCCGCGGCACTGCCGCGCGGGCCCGTGGCGCACTACGCCGTGACCCCGGGCACCGCCGACCTGCTCCGCGTCGACGTCACCGAACCCACGGGAGTCCTGCTGGCCGCGCAGGCAGCCGCCGCGCTGGGCGTCGGCCCGGGAGACCCCGTCGTCCTGAGCAGCACCCCGACGACGGTGCGCGGCGTCTTCGCCTGGCCCGACGACGGCCGGCGGTCGGGCTACGGCTACGCCGCGCTGGTCCCGGCCGACCGCACGGAGCCGTACGACACCTGCTGGGTGAACGCCTGGCCCGTGCCCGCCGGACTGGCCGCGCTGGTGCGCCTCGCCGTGCTCCCGGGTGCCGACGAGGGTGCCGGGCCGGCGATCACCTCGCAGCTCAACACGACGCTCGGCACGTCGTTCGACGGCGCGCGCCTCCACGCGGACCGGACGACACGGCACGCCCCCACCGTCGCGCTGGGTGCCGGGGTGCTGCTCGGCTACGCCGGGACCCGCACCCGGCGGCTGGAGCTGGCGGCGGCGCGGCACGTCGGTGTCACCGCCCGCGCCCAGCACGTCCAGCTCCTGCTGGAGTCGCTCGCGTCGGTGTTCCCCGCCGGGGTCCTGGTCGCGGCGGCGGCGGCGGCGCAGATCACGCTGGGCAGCGGTGCGGATCCCGGCGCGCTGGTAGCGGTCGCGGTGTCGGCGACCGTGCCCGGGCTGCTGGGTGCGGTGCTCGGGTGCCAGGCCGCCGTCGCCCTCACGCGGGAGGCGCACCTGTTCCGGTACTTCCGGCTCCGGTGAGCCACCGGTCCGGACGCCACGAGGCCGGGCTCCCCGTGGGGTGCCCGGCCTCGTGCGGTGTGCGGGTCGCGTCAGTGCGCGTGCTGCCCGCGGCTGAACTCGAAGATCCAGCCGACCAGGCCGATGATCCCGAGCGCCGCGCCGACGTACAGCAGCCACCAGCCGATCGCCATGCCGAGGAACGCCAGCGCGCCCGCGAACGCGATCGTGATGGGCCACCAGCTCCACGGGCTGAACACGCCCTGGTCGCCGGCACCCTCGGCGATGAGCGCCTCGGGGTCGTCCTCGGGTCGGGCGTCGATCCGGCGGGAGACCAGCAGCAGGTAGCCGCCGATCATGCCCACCAGGCCACCGACCAGCGGGATGCCGACGGTGCCGACGGCCTCGCCGCCGCTCCACCAGGCGTAGACCAGCCCGATCGGGATGAAGAACAGCACGCCCCCGAGGAACAGGTACGGCTCGACCTTCATCGCGTGGCGCGGGCGGGCGCCGTCACCGGTCTCGGACGGCCGGCCACCGGCGTCGTGCGTCAGGGGCGCGTTCATCGGGTGCTCCCGTCCTGGTCGTCGGTGTCACGCTCGGTGCGCGGGCGGTCGTCCACGATCGTCGCGGACGACTGCTCGGGCTCGCCGCCGCCGTGGGCCATGCGGTCCCGGGCGACGCCCTGCTCGCCGGAGCGCTCGGCCTCCCAGTCGAAGAACCCGGGGTCGGGCTCCACGTGGTCCATCGCCGCGACCTCGGGGTGGTGCAGGTCGAACGCGGGACGCTCGGAGCGGATGCGCGGCAGCGACGTGAAGTTGTGCCGCGGCGGCGGGCAGGAGGTCGCCCACTCGAGCGACTGGCCGTAGCCCCACGGGTCGTCGACGGTGACCTTCGGCGCCTTGCGCCAGGTGATGTAGACGTTCCACAGGAACGGCAGCGTGGAGATCGCGAGGATCATCGAACCCACGGTCGACACCTGGTTCATCCAGGTGAAGCCGTCCTCCGGCGAGTAGTCCGCGTACCGACGGGGCATGCCCTCGGCGCCGAGCCAGTGCTGGATGAGGAACGTCATGTGGAACCCGACGAACAGCATCCAGAAGTGGATCTTGCCGAGGCGCTCGTTGAGCATCCGGCCGGTGAACTTGGGCCACCAGTAGTACATGCCCGCGAACATCATGAACACGACGGTGCCGAACACGACGTAGTGGAAGTGCGCCACCACGAAGTAGGTGTCGGACACGTGGAAGTCGAGCGCGGGGCTGGACAGGATGACGCCGGTCAGACCGCCGAAGAGGAACGTGGTGAGGAAGCCGATCGTCCAGAGCATCGGCGTCTCGAACGTGAGCTTGCCGCGCCACATCGTGCCGATCCAGTTGAAGAACTTCACACCGGTCGGCACCGCGATCAGCATCGTCATCAGCGCGAAGAACGGCAGCAGCACGGCACCGGTCACGTACATGTGGTGCGCCCACACGGTGACGGACAGCGCGGCGATGGCGACGGTCGCGTAGACCAGGCCCTTGTAGCCGAACACGGGCTTGCGGCTGAACACCGGGAGGATCTCCGTCGCGATGCCGAAGAACGGCAGGGCGATGATGTAGACCTCGGGGTGCCCGAAGAACCAGAAGAGGTGCTGCCAGAGGATGGCGCCGCCGTTCTCGGGGTTGAAGACCTGCGCGCCGAGGCGGCGGTCGGCACCGAGCGCGAACAGCGCGGCGGCCAGCGGCGGGAACGCCATCAGCACGAGCAGGCTGGTGACCAGCGTGTTCCAGGTGAAGATCGGCATCCGGAACATCGTCATGCCGGGCGCGCGCATCGTCACGATCGTGGTGATGAAGTTGACCGCACCGAGGATCGTGCCGAAACCGGTCAGCGCGAGGCCGAACACCCACAGGTCACCACCGGCACCCGGTGAGTACACGGAGTTCGACAGCGGCGCGTACGCGAACCAGCCGAACGACGCCGCGCCCTGCGGGGTGAGGAAGCCGCCCGCGGCGATCAGGCCGCCGAACAGGTACAGCCAGAACGAGAACGCGTTGAGCCGCGGGAACGCGACGTCGGGAGCGCCGATCTGCAGCGGCATGATGATGTTGGCGAACGCGGAGAACAGCGGCGTCGCGAACAGCAGCAGCATGATCGTGCCGTGCATCGTGAAGAGCTGGTTGTACTGCTCCTTGCTCTGCACGATCTGGATGCCGGGCTCGAACAGCTCGGCACGGATCAGCAGCGCCATCAGGCCGCCGATCGCGAACCAGGTGAAGGCCGCGATCAGGTACATGTAGCCGATCGTCTTGTGGTCGGTCGACGTGACCCACTTGACGACGGTGCGCCCGAGAGTCTGCCGGCGCGGGGCGAGCCCCGGGACGGTCTCGACGGTGGCAGCCATCAGTTGTCTCCCTCTTCGCCCGCGGCGGTCTCGGTGTCGCCCTCGCCGGTGACCCGGACGTCCTGCAGGCGGCTGTACTCGAGGCCCAGCTGACCGTCCTGGCCGGCGTCGCGGAGCTCCTCGACGTGCGCGTCGTACTCCTCGCGCGAGACGACCTTGACGTTGAACAGCATCGACGAGTGCTCCTCGCCGCAGAGCTCGGCGCACTTGCCGACGTACTCGCCCTCGACCTGCGGGACGACCTGGAACGTGTTGGTGCGCCCCGGGATCATGTCCTGCTTGTAGAGGAACGCGGGCACCCAGAACGAGTGGATGACGTCGCGGGAGTCGAGCACGAACTCGACGTTCTCCCCGACGGGCAGGTACAGCGTCGGCTGGTCGGCGAGCACGCCGGTCTCGCCGACGGCCTGCGCGTGCTGGCCGGTGTCGTACACGTCGTCGTCGACGTAGTTGAAGTCCCAGCTCCACTGCTTGCCGATCACCTGCACGGTGAGGTCGGGCTCGGCGCTGGTGTCCTGGATCTCGGTCATGTCGCGCGCCGTGTAGTAGAACAGCACGCCGACCATGATGATCGGCAGGATCACGTACATGATCTCGAGCGGCACGTGGTAGCGGAGCTGGACGGGCAGCTGGTCGTCGTCCTTGCGCTTCCGGTACACGGCGACGCACCAGATGATCAGGCCCCAGGTCAGGATGCCCACGAGCAGCGCGGCGACCCAGGAGCCGACCCAGAGGTTCATGATGCGGCCGGTCTGGTTCGTGATCTCGTTCTCGGAGTCACCGGGCAGCCAGCCGCGCTGGACCTCCGGCGAGCATCCGGCGAGCGCGAGCGCGGCGAGGCCGACGAGTCCCGCCACGGCCAGTCTGTTCCGCCTCGGGCGGGGGGTCTGCGAGCGCACCGGGGGCCTTCCACTTCGGTCCCCGCCGCGCGCGACGCCTGCGCTGCGCCGTCCGACAGGGAAGTCGCCTAGGACCTATGTCCTCGATCCCGAGCAGCCTAGCGCGCTGACCGGCCCCTCGTGGCCCCAGACCCGCGTTTCGGGACCGTGAGATGACGCAGTGTCATCTGGATCACGTCCGCAGGTGCTCCACCGGCCGCGCACGGAACCGCCACCGGTCGGGCCGCTACCGTGCTCGGGTGACCGACGCCGCCCCGCCCCCGATCCCCGCCGCGGCCCGGGTGGCCCGCGTCCTGCTGGACGCGGGCGGGCGCGCCCCGGTGCTGCCGGCCGCGCGGGAGGCGTTCCTCGCCGCGCTCGACGAGGGCTGGGCGGACCCCCGCCGGCTGCACACCGAGGGCCGACGCGCCCGGGCGCTGCTGGACGGCGCGCGGGAGGCGGTGGCCGCGCTCGTCGGGGCCCGGACCGAGGAGGTCGACCTCGCGCCGTCGCACACCGCGGCCCTGCACGGGGCGGTCCGCACCGTCGCCCGCGGGCGCCGCCGCGCCGGGAGTGCGGTGGTCGTCTCCGCGGTCGAGCGGATGGCCGTCCTGGACGCGGCGGACGTTGCGGTCGGCGCCGACCGGCCGACCGGCGACCCGGGTGAGCGTCGCACCCTCGGGGTGGACGCCGCCGGCCGGGTGGACCCGGAGGCGTTCGCCGACGCGCTGCGGTCCCCCGGCGTCGCGCTCGCCGCGCTGCAGCACGCCAACGGCGAGGTCGGCACGCTCCAGCCGGTCGCGGCCGTGCACGCCGCCGCGCGCGCCGCCGGGGTGCCGCTGCTGGTCGACGCCGGCTCCTCGTTCGGGCACGTGCCCGTCGGACCGGAGTGGGACGTGCTGACCCTCGACCCCGGCGACGTCGGCGCGCTGCCCGGCGTGGCGGTGCTCGTCACCCGGGCGGGCGTGCGCCGCTCCCCCGTCGGCCCGACCGACGAGGACCGCTGGTTCCCCGGCGGCGTGTCGGTGCCCGCCGCGCTCGCCGCCGCCGTCGCCCTCCAGGTCGCGGCCGCCCGCGCGGGCGCCGGACCCGACCCGCGGGTCGCGCTCGTCGACCGGCTCCGGGCACGGGTCGCCGCCGAGGTCCGCGAGGTCGACGTCGCCGGGCCGGCGACCGGACGACTCCCCCACGTGCTGACGTTCTCCTGCCTCTACGTCGACGGGGAGGCCGTGGTGACCGCGTTGGACCGGGCCGGGTTCGCCGTCGCGTCCGGGTCCGCGTGCACGTCGGCCACCGAGGAGCCCAGCCACGTCCTCGCGGCGATGGGCGCCCTCACCCAGGGGAACGTGCGGCTGACGCTGCCGGTCGGGACGACGACCGCGGACGTCGACCGGTTCTGCGCCGTCCTCCCGGGCGTGGTCACCGAGCTCCGCCGCGCGGCGGGCATCACGGACCTCTGACACGCGCGCCCTGCGGTGCGGGGTGGATCCACCCGGACCTGGTGTGGACCGATCACGGCGACTCACCGCGGCGCGCCGCCCCGGATGGATCCACCCGGGCTGGAGCGGGGGTGGGGGGGACGCGCGAGAGCCCCGGACCCGTGGGGGTCCGGGGCTCTCGGGGGCGGGAGCGGTCAGGCGAACGAGCCGCCGCACGCGCAGCTGCTGCCGGCGTTCGGGTTGTCGATCGTGAAGCCCTGCTTCTCGATGGTGTCCGCGAAGTCGATCGTCGCGCCGTCCAGGTACGGGACGCTCATCCGGTCCACGACGACCTCGACGCCGCCGAAGTCCACCAGCGCGTCGCCGTCGAGCACGCGCTCGTCGAAGTACAGCTGGTAGATCAGGCCCGAGCAGCCGCCGGGCTGGACCGCGATGCGCAGACGCAGGTCGTCGCGACCCTCCTGCTCGAGCAGGCTGCGGACCTTGTCGGCCGCGAAGTCGGTGAGCTGGACGCCGTGCGTCGCGGTCTCGGTGGTCTCGCTCATGGATGTCTCCCGTGTCTCGGCTCGGTCGCGGACGCACGCTCGGGCGCGCGCGCCGCGGGACGGTCGCGTCCAGCACAACCGCACCCCCGCGTGATCTGTTCCCAATGTACGCCCGGAGTCGGGCGGCACCACGGGACCGGCGCGGCCGTGCGCGGGGCGCGTGGGCGGCGCCCGGTCAGCGCGACCAGGTCCGGGCGATCCGCGGGACCCGCGCCCGCAGCGCGGCGGTCGGGTCGGCCCGCCACCGCTCGACGTCGCCGGGGCCCTCCAGCACCGCGAACCCGCCGGCGACCCCCGCGGCGCCCCAGTCGCGGCGGCCGGTGCGCAGCTGGGCCGCGAGGGCGACGACGGGCACGCCGAGGGGCAGCGCCGCCGCGGCGACCGAGCCGACCACGCCGTCCTCGAGCGCGAGCCCGTCGAGCACGCCGGTGCCGGTCACGACCAGATCGGCCTCGGCGACGCGCCCCGCGAGCCCGACGACGTCCGCGACCCACGCCGCGCCCGGCAGCAGGCGCGCACCGAGCAGCCCGAGCGCGTACCCGGCGCCGCCGCCCGCCCCGGATCCGGCGGCCAGCGCGGCCCTCGACCCCGGCGCGCGTCGCGCACCGCCGCCCGGGCCGGTCGTCGCACCCGCGGTGGCACCGGTCGTCACGCCGGACCCGAGCAGGTCCCGCCGGCCCGTCGACCCGGCCGCCGCGGCGGTGGCGTGCACGAACGCCGCGACCGCGCGCTCGACGTCCTGCGCCGCCGCGGCGTCCGCGCGCCCGCCCTCGACCAGGTCCGCGGACGCGCCGCCCATCCCGAGCAGCGGCAGGTCGTGCGCGTGCAGCGCCACGAGGTCCCGCCCGGCGAGCGCGGCCCGCAGCGCCCCCAGCTCACCCAGGTCGGCCGCGCGGAGCCCGGCGGCGGCGTCGACCCCGCGTGCCGCGCCCGCAGGCACGGCACCGAGCGCGGCGAGCAGCCCGGCGCCGGCGTCGTGCGCGACCGTCCGCCGCCCGCCCAGCCCGACGACCACCCGGCCCGCCCCGGTGTCGAGGGCGGCGGCGAGCAGCGTCCCGAGCCCCGCGGAGGTCGTGGCCGTCACGGGCAGAGCCGCCGGGTCCGCAGCGCCCAGCGCGAGCGCGCCGTCGACGTACGCCGTCCGCGCGCCCGACGGCTCGGTCAGCACCAGCACCGCACCCGGGACCACCGCGCCGTGGGCGTCGGTCGTGGTGACCGACAGCAGGTCCCCGCCGCGGGCCGCGCGCACCGCGTCGAGCAGGCCCGGACCGCCGTCGGACAGCGGCAGCGGCTCCAGGACGTCGTGGGGCGCGACCGTGCGCCAGCCGTCGGTGACCGCCGCGACCGCCTCGGCTGCCGTCAGCGCGGGCCAGGGGTCCGGGGCGGGCGAGGTCGACGGGCGGCCGCCGAGCGCCGCCGGGACGTCGTCGGGGCGCGCGTCGAACCGGCCGGGGGCGACGAGGACGTGCACGCCGGCGATCCTCGCACGCCCCCGTCGGGCCGGCGGCGGTGCGGGTCCCGGCCGCCGCCCGGCGTCGCTGTGGGATGATCCTGCGCGTGACGCTGCTCGATCCCCCGGTGACCTTCGCGGAGCCCGCCGCCTCCGCCCTCCTGCTGCTCGGCCAGGGCACGGACCTGGCGTCCGAGCGCGGCGTCGAGTGCGTCGGCGGCCTGCCCGCCGCGAGCGACCCCGACCTCGTGGAGCGGGCGCGTGCCGCACGCGCGGACCTGGGCGACCGGGCGTTCGTGCTCGGCCACCACTACCAGCGCGACGAGGTCATCGACTTCGCCGACGTCACCGGCGACTCCTTCAAGCTCGCCCGCGAGGCGGCGGCGCGCCCCGACGCCGAGTTCATCCTGTTCTGCGGGGTGCACTTCATGGCCGAGTCGGCGGACATCCTCACGTCCGACACCCAGCAGGTGGTGCTGCCGGACATGGCGGCGGGCTGCTCGATGGCCGACATGGCCGCCATCGACCAGGTCGAGGACGCCTGGGACGTGCTGGTCGAGGCCGGCATCGCGCAGGACACCGTGCCCGTGACCTACATGAACTCGACGGCCGCGATCAAGGCCTTCACCGGCCGGCACGGCGGCACCGTCTGCACGTCCTCCAACGCGCACGTCGCACTGCGCTGGGCGTTCGACCAGGTCGGCGGCGTCGACGGCACCGGCAAGGTGCTGTTCATGCCCGACCAGCACCTCGGCCGGAACACCGCCGTGCTGGCGCTCGGCATCCCGCTGGACGCGTGCGTCGTGTTCGACCCGCGCAAGCCGAACGGCGGCCTGACCACCCAGCAGCTCCGCGACGCGCGGATGATCCTGTGGCGCGGGCACTGCTCGGTGCACGGGCGGTTCTCGGAGCAGAACCTGCTCGACGTGCGCGCGGCGGTCCCGGACGTCACCGTGCTGGTGCACCCCGAGTGCAAGCACGAGGTCGTCACCGGTGCCGACATGGTCGGGTCGACGGAGTACATCATCCAGGCCCTGGACGCGGCGCCCGCGGGGTCGGCGTGGGCGATCGGCACGGAGCTCAACCTGGTCCGCCGCCTCGCCGCCGCGCACCCGGACAAGCAGATCTCGTACCTCGACTCGACGGTCTGCTTCTGCTCGACCATGAACCGCATCGACCTGCCGCACCTGGTCTGGGCGATGGAGTCGCTGCGGGACGGCCGGGTCGTCAACCGGATCGTCGTGGACGCCGACGACGCGCACTGGGCGCGCGTCGCGCTCGACCAGATGCTGGCGCTGCCGGGGTACTGACCTCGACCGCACCGCGCGTGAGGGGGGGATCGCACGTGAGCACCGGGAACCCGCTGCGGGTGGGGGTCGTCGTGTTCGACGACGCCGAGGAGCTGGACGTCGTCGGCCCGTACGACGTGCTGGCCGCGTGGGCGGCGATGTCCCCGCTGCGCCCCGAGGTGGTGACGTTCTCCGCCGACGGGGCCGGCGTCCGGTGCGCGAAGGGCCTGCGGCTGGTGCCCGACACGTCGCGCGACGAGGTCGGTCCGCTGCACGTCGTGGTGCACCCGGGCGGGCGCGGGACCCGGCTGCTGGCGCAGGACGCCGACCACCTCGCCTGGGTCCGCACGGTCCGGGCGACGACGCCGCTGATGACGTCGGTGTGCACCGGGGCGCTCGTCTACGCGGCCGCCGGCCTGCTCGCGGGGCGACCCGCCACGACCCACTGGGCCGCGCTGGGCGAGCTCGCCGCGCTCGACCCGAGCGTCATGATCGACACGGAGGCCCGCTTCGTCGACGACGGCGACGTGGTGACGTCCGCGGGCGTCTCGGCCGGCATCGACATGGCGCTGCACCTCGTGTCCCGCCTGGAGTCCCCCGCGGCGTCCGCGGCCGTCCGCCGCCAGATCCAGTACTGACCCGGGGGGAGTGCAGCCGACCGGCGCGAGGTGGAATGGTCCTGCCCGACACGCCGGGCGCGTCGGGCAGGACCACTCCACCCCTGCGGGAGGGACCCGTCAGGCCGGGCGGGCCAGGCCGGTCAGCAGGAGGGCCTCGGCGAGGACGACCTTCTCCAGCTCCGCCAGGTGCACCGACTCGTTGGCGCCGTGCGCGCGGGAGTCCGGGTCCTCGACGCCGGTGACCAGGATCGCCGCGTCGGGGTAGACCTCGAGCAGGTCGGCGATGAACGGGATCGACCCGCCGATGCCGATGTCGACCGGCTCGGTGCCCCAGGCGTCCGCGAACGCCCGACGCGCCGCCTGCATGGCCGACGAGTCGGCGGGGGCCTGGAACGGCTTGCCGAGCTCGCCGTCGCGCACGGTGACGCGGGCGCCGAACGGGGCGTGGCCCTCCAGGTGCGCGCGCAGCGCGGCGAGCGCGGCGACGGGGTCCTGCCCGGGGGCGATCCGCATCGACAGCTTCGCGGTGGCCTTCGGGGCGATGGTGTTCGACGCGGTCGCGACGCGCGGGGCGTCCAGGCCGATCACGGCGATCGTCGGGCGGGTCCAGAGCCGCGCGGTCAGCGGGCCGGTCCCGGCGAGGTTCACGCCGTCCAGCACGCTCGCGTCGGCGCGCAGCGCCGCCTCGTCGTAGTCGACGACCGGGTCGGCAGCGGACACCAGGCCCGCGACCGCCACGTCACCGGCATCGTCGTGCAGCGTCGCGATCAGGCGGGACAGCAGCGTGACGGCGTCCAGCACGGGGCCGCCGAACATGCCCGAGTGCACCGCGTGGTCGAGCACCGCGACCTCGACCTCGAGGTCGACGAGCCCGCGCAGCGACGTGGTCAGCCCGGGGACGCCGACCTTCCAGTTCGACGAGTCGGCGACGACGATGACGTCGGCGGCCAGCAGGTCCCGGTAGGTGTGCAGGAACCGCGTGAACGACGGCGACCCGATCTCCTCCTCGCCCTCGACGAAGACCGTGACGCCGACGCCGAGCTCGTCGCCGAGCACCCGCAGCGCGCCGAGGTGCGCGACCACGCCGGCCTTGTCGTCCGCCGCGCCGCGCCCGAACAGGCGGCCGTCGCGCTCGGTGGGCTCGAACGGGTCGGTGTCCCAGTCCTCGCGGGCGCCGGGCGGCTGCACGTCGTGGTGTGCGTAGAGCAGGACCGTCGGGGCGCCGGCGGGGGCGGGCCGGCGGGCGACGACCGCGGGCGCCCCCGGGGTGCCGTCGGGGCGCTCGACGGAGAGCACCTGGACCTCCGGCAGGCCTGCCTCGCCGAGCAGGCGGGCGACGTGCTCCGCGCTGGCGGCGACGTGCGCCTGGTCGAAGTCGCCGTTGGAGACGCTCGGGACCCGGACGAGGGCCTCGAGGTCCGCGCGGACGCCGGCGAACGCGTCGCGGACGCGGGCGCGCAGGTCGGCGACCACGGCGGGGTCGGTCACGGACGGGGACGCGGTGGTGGGCGTGGGCTCTGTCACGGATCGCCACGCTACTCGACTACTCTGGAGCGGTGTTCGGACGCAGCAAGGACAGCACCGCGCAGGCGGACTCCACGCCCCTGACCCCCGAGACCCCCGGCATGGTCGAGGTCCCCGGGTCCAAGAAGGGTCGCCCGACGCCCAAGCGCAGCGTGGCGGAGGCCGCGAACCGGCGCCCCCTGGTGCCCGCCGACCGCAAGGCCGCCGCGAAGGAGGCCCGTGCGACGCAGCGCGTCGAGCGCGACCGCCAGTACGCCGCCATGCAGACCGGCGACGAGCGCTACCTGCCGGCCAAGGACAAGGGCCCGGTCCGCCGGTACGTGCGCCAGTACGTGGACGCCCGCTGGAGCCTCGGCGAGCTGTTCCTGCCGGTCGCGATCGTCATGCTGCTGCTCAACATGCTGCTCACGGGCATCAGCGCGGAGCTCGCGTTCCTCGGTCTGGTGCTGCTGTACGTCTTCATCATCGCGATGGTCGTGGACGTCGTGATCATGTGGCGCCGGCTGCGCAAGAAGCTGACCGCGAAGTTCGGCGCCGACGCCGCCGGCCAGCGGGGCCTGATGATGTACGCGATCACCCGCGTGTTCCAGATCCGCCGAGCCCGCCTGCCGAAGCCGCAGGTCAAGCACGGCGACTACCCGGAGTAGCGCAGCCCGCCGACCGGCCTAGGGTGGTGTCATGGTCAACTACCGCCACCTGGGCCGCTCCGGCCTCAAGATCTCCGAGATCACCTACGGCAACTGGCTCACGCACGGCTCGCAGGTCGAGAACGACGCCGCGACCGCCTGCGTCCGGGCCGCCCTCGACAACGGCATCACGTCGTTCGACACCGCCGACGTGTACGCGAACACGGTCGCCGAGGAGGTGCTCGGCGAGGCCCTCAAGGGCGAGCGCCGGCAGTCCCTCGAGATCTTCACGAAGGTCTACTGGCCCACCGGCCCCAAGGGCCCGAACGACACCGGCCTGTCGCGCAAGCACATCATGGAGTCCATCGACGGCTCCCTGCAGCGCCTCCAGACCGACTACGTCGACCTGTACCAGGCGCACCGCTACGACCACGAGACGCCGCTCGAGGAGACGATGCAGGCGTTCGCCGACGTCGTCCGCTCCGGCAAGGCCCTCTACATCGGCGTCAGCGAGTGGACCGCGGACCAGATCCGCGCCGGCCACGCGCTGTCGAAGGAGCTCGGCTTCCAGCTCGTCTCCAACCAGCCGCAGTACTCCGCGCTGTGGCGGGTCATCGAGGAGCAGGTCGTCCCGGCGTCCGAGGAGCTCGGCCTCTCGCAGATCGTCTGGTCCCCCGTCGCGCAGGGCGTGCTCACCGGCAAGTACAAGCCCGGCCAGCCGCTGCCCGATGGCTCCCGCGCCACGGACGAGAAGGGCGGGGCGCGGATGGTCAAGTCGTTCCTCGACCGCCCGAACGTGCTCCAGCGCGTCCAGGACCTGAAGCCCATCGCCGACGAGCTCGGGCTGTCGCTCGCGCAGCTCGCGGTGGCGTGGGTGCTCCAGAACCAGAACGTCGCCGCCGCGATCATCGGCGCGTCCCGCCCGGAGCAGGTCGTCGAGAACGTCAAGGCGTCCGGCGTCGAGATCCCCGCGGAGCTGCTGACGCGGATGGACGAGATCCTCGGCGACGCCGTGGTGACCGACCCCGAGGAGACGGCGAAGAACTCGCCCACCTCGCGCTGACACTGCGCGGGTACGACGTAGGGCCGGTCCCCTCGGGGGCCGGCCCTACGTCGTACTCGTCCCGGGGCCGGTCGGCCGCCTCGCCGGTCAGCCACCCAGCGGCGACGGGCGCTCGTACTCCTCGCCGGGGACGGCGCCCCACTCGTGGCAACCGGTGGACACCGGCAGGATCGTGTTCACGGCCATGCCGAACCTGTACTGACCGCCGTACGCGTCCTGCCCGACGAGCTCCAGGTCGTCGGGCCGGTCCACGAGCGTCGTCACGTCGTCGAACCCATACCGCTCGCCGACGCCGCGCACCACCTCCGCGGACGCGCGCCAGGACGCGGGATCGAGCGTGCCGGGGGCCCAGAGCCCGACGAGGCTGAGGCTCTCCGCACGGTCCGACGTCACGTCCTCGACGCACCCCGACCGCGTCAGACCGACCCCGTCGTCCTCGACCTGCCACGCGAGCCCGGGCAGCTCGGCCTCCACGGCGGCGACCATGTCGCGCTCCATCGCCTCGTAGCGGTCGAGGACCTCCTCCATCGAGGGTCGTCCGTCCAGCGTCACCGGGTCCGCTCCCCCGGCGCACGCGGCGAGCACGGCCACGGCGGCGGCGACGAGAGACGCCCGAGCGCGTTGCCCACCGGCTCCACAGTGCCGCGCGCCGTCATCCGACGATCGGCGACGGTCGCTCGTAGTCCCCCGACGGAACCGTCTCCCACTCGTGGCAGCCCGTGGTCACCGACAGGATCGTGTTCACCGCCATGCCGAACCGGTACCGACCACCGAAACCGTCCTCCCCGATGACGATCCGGTCCTCGTCCCGGTCGACGACGGGCGTCAGGTCGGTGAACCCGTAACCGCGGCCGATCTCCTCCACGATCTCGACCGCACGGTCCCAGTCCTGGCGCGCGGGAGTCCCGTCCGCAGCGTGCTTGAGCATGCTGACCTTCTCACCCGTCGGGCTCGCCCCGTCGTCCCCGCAGCCGGACCGGACCATGCCCATGCCGTCGTCGTTCGCGCGCCACTCGAGACCCGGGAGCTCGGCGGCCAGCCCCGCGACCATGTCACGCTGCATCGCGTCGTAGCGGTCGAGGACGTCCTCCATCGGCGGTCGCGTGCTCACCGTCGTCACCTGCTCTCGTTCGTCGTCGTTCACGTCGTTCACGTCGCTCCGTCCGCAGCCGACAAGGACGAGTGCCAGCAGGAGGCTGATACCCAGAATCCGATCCGGGCGCGTCATCGTGTCCACGGCACGGGCCAGGTCAGCACGTCACCGAGGCCGCGCCCGTCGTCGCGCACCATGCGCTCCGACGTGCCGGCGACGACGGCTGCGATGTTGTGCTGGCTCGTCGTGTCGGCTCGCAAGTACGCGGAATGCCCCGTGGACTCGGCGAGCGACCGACCATCGACAACCGATTCCTCGGCTGAGAGGCCTTCGATGCCACCGACGTGACTGGGGTCGAGCCCGAAGCGCTGCAGGTCCGCGACGACGTCGTTGCGCGCCTCGATCCGGAAAACCTGGCCTTCCGGGACGTGGAGCTCGCCAATCTCTGATATCCCCATGCCCGGCGAGCCGAAGATCACCGCGGAGTCCACCCCCGTCTGCTCCCGCAACGCGTACCCGGTGGTCGTCGAACCGTAGGAATGTGCGACTGCTGTGAGGTGCGGATCGACCGATCTCGAGGCGTCGACACCGCGATAGAAGTCGGCGAGTCGGACGGCACCCTGTTCGGCGGCTGCAGGGCTGACTACCGATCCTCCGCCCAGGTCGTAGACCTTTGACATCTGCGGTGCCTCGTAACCCAGCCAGGACACAGTGGCGACCGACCCGCCGTCACCGTAGAGCTCGGACTCGTCCCTCGCCGTCTCCCAGAGCGCTCGCATGCTGTCGTCGTACCGGGAGAGATCCTTCTGCACCGTGGTGCCAAGACCGGGTGTGAAGACTGCAACGTGATCGGCGGAGTCGACATCCCCGACCGCGACGGCAGCCATCAGTTCTCGGGACCCGTCGATGTCCAGCACCAACAACTGGCGGTTATCTCGCCCGATCACGATCTCGATCTCATCAAGTCCCTGAATCTTGCTCAGGACGAGCGCCAGTCGCGCGTCGTCGTTGGTGAACGTCCCGCCGAACCGGTTCCCGTCGAGGGCCGCCTGCAGGCGTTCCGCCTCGGCCTGGAGCTCGGTGCGGTAGACGTCGATGAGTGCGCGGTTCGCCCGGTCCCGGACGCCGGCGGGGATCCCGTCGGTGTTGCCGAGCCACTCGGGGTGCTGCGCGAGCACAGCGTCCTGGTCCTCGGCCGACAGCGACTGCCACCATGCGTTGGCCTCCGCGGGGGTGCCGTCGAGCGGCGCGGGGCGGACCCCGAGCCCGCCGTCACTGGCTCCACCCGCCGCGGCGACCGCGAGCGTGTCGCTCCGAGCGGCGAGCCCACCGGTGGAGACGCGGTCGAGCACCGCAGCCAGCTGGGTGTCGGCGTGCTCAGCGGACAGCAGCGCCTGACGCAGGCGGTCGGCGGTCTCGGACGCGACGACGCGGCGTTCCTCGGCCACGTCGTCGGAAGAGCAGAGCGAATCGCGCACGCGGCCGGTCGCGCGATCGACGCTGTAGCCGTTGCGCCACGCCCAGTCGAGGACGGCCTCGACCTCGCCGCGGGCTGCCCGGAGCGACGCCGCGGCGTCGTCGACCGCGGCGGCGACCGCGGCGACCTGTGCGACCGTGTCCGCGAGGCCGTCCACCAGCGGCTCGTGAGCGGTCCGCGCCGCGTCCCTGGAGGCGCCTGTCCAGCTCCCTGGAGGGGCACCGTCGTCCAGCTCGTCCTGGAGACCGACGAGGGTCGTTCGATCGAGGGCGAGGGCGTCGGCGGCTCGGTCCAGCCCGTCGATGTCCCAGGCCAGGACGGCACTGACCGACGTCACCGCGCCGCCTGCTCGAGACGCGAGGCGATCCGCTGCGTCGACGATGCCACCGCGGCATCCCGCGCGACGGTGTCGGTGACGGCCGCCGCCATGTTCGCGGACTGGCGCGCGGCTGCTCGGGACCAGTCGCTGGCACCGGTGCTCCACGCGGTGTAGACCCGCCGCGCGGCTGCTGCACTGCGGCTCCCGGTCATGGCTGCCGCGATCTGGGCGACGTGGGTGGGATGGGCGGACGTCCGTACCGCCTCACCCGCCTCGGCGATCCGATCGGCGGACGCGCGGACATCGGCCGGCGCCATATGGACGTCGCTCACCGTGTTCCCCCTGCTCATCCTGGCCGCCCGGCGCATCCAGGTGCGCGCTCACCCTACCCAGCGGCAGCCCGTCGGATGCCGATATCCACAGGCCGGCCCCGGCGACGGTCGTCAGCCGCAGCCTGCGCGTGGCCCGACGGTCCCGTGCTCGTCCCGCTGAGGGAGTCAGCGTCCCGTCCTGTCATCCGACGATCGGCGACGGTCGCTCGCCGCCCTCGGCGGGGACGGCGTCCCACTCGTGGCAGCCCGTGGTCACCGACAGGATCGTGTTCACCGCCATGCCGAACCGGTACCGACCACCGAAACCGTCCTCCCCGATGATCTCGAGGTCGTCCGGCCGGTCCACGACCGTCGTCACGCTGTCGAACCCGTACCGCTCGCCGACCGACTGGACGACCTCCACCGACCGGTGCCAGTCCGCGGGGTCCAGCGTGCCGGGCGCCATGTGCTTGAGCAGGCTCACCTCCTCCGCCGTGTCGCTCGCGTCCTCGTCGGCGCAGCCCGCGCGGACGAGCCCGAGCCCCCCGGAGTTCACCTCCCAGGTCAGTCCCGGCAGCTGCTCGTCGAGCGCCGCGACCATGTCGCGCTGCATCGCGTCGTAGCGGTCCAGCACCGACTCCATCGAGGGCCGGACCGCCTGCGAGCCGGACGGCGACGGCCCGGCCTGGTCTCGTCCGGGCCCCGCGCAGGAGGCGACGACCGTCGCGAGCAGCGCGAGCGCACCCCACCGGGCCGTCACCGTCCGCATGCGGTGCACCGTGTTCCCCCTGCTCAGCATGGTCGCCCGAGGAGTCCGGGCGGCGCCCACCCTACCGAGCCGACGCCGGTCGGACGCCGCTCCCGACCACCGGAGCCCGCGGGTCAGCCCCGCGTCCGGACCGGCACCGTCAACCGCGGCAGCAGCACGTGGACGAGCGGCCCGATGCCCAGGGCGTAGGCGATGGTGCCGACGCCGACGGTCCCGCCGAGCAGCCAGCCCGCGGCGACCACGACCACCTCGATGCCGATCCGCACCGGTCCGATCGGCCAGCCGGTCCGCCCGACCAGGCCGGTCATCAGGCCGTCGCGGGGCCCGGGGCCGAGGCGCGCGCCGATGTACAGGCCCCCGGCGACGCCGTTGAGCACGATGCCCGCGGCGGTCAGCGCGATCCGCGACCAGAGCGGCAGGGCGTCCGGGAGCAGGTCCATCAGGGCGAGGAACGGGTCCACCAGCACGCCGATCACGAGGACGTTCGCGACGGTGCCGATGCCGGGGCGCTGCCGCAGGGGGATCCAGCACGCGAGGACGAGCACGCTGATGACCAGGGTGACGCTGCCGAACGACCAGCCGACCTGCTTCGAGATGCCCTGCGTGAGGACGTCCCAGGGCATATTGCCCAGTGCGGCGTGCACGAGCATCGCCATCGACAGGGCGTAGAGCACCAGGCCGGCGACCAGCTGGGTGCCGCGACGGACGGCGCGGGGGTCGGGCGAGTCGGTCGGGGCCGGCGTGGCGGTCACCGGGGCGGTCCCGGAGGTGGCATCGAGTTCAGCGGACATGGCCTCATTCTCGACCCGAAGTGGCCTTTCATTCGATAGCCACTTGCGCAAGAGTGGCCTCATGTCCTCGCTCCTCGTCTCCGACCGCCGGATCGGCGGCACCGGCCTGGCCGCCGTCCTCGGGCAGTGGCGGCGCCCCGGCCCCGCGTACGCCGCGCTCGCCGACGCCGTCCGTCGCGCCGTGCTCGCCGGCGACCTCCCCCTGGCGACCCGCGTCCCCGGCGAGCGGGAGCTGGCGACGGCGCTCGGCGTCTCCCGCACCACGACGACCGGAGCGTACGGGCTGCTGCGTGAGGAGGGGTACCTGCTCAGCCGCCAGGGCTCCGGCACGGTCACCGCCCTGCCCGGCGACTCCCCCGGCCGGCCGGCGCGGACGAGCCCGACCGCCCCGCGACCCGCCCCCGCGCGGTCCGCCCACCAGCCGCTCGCCCCCGACGGGCTCGTGGACCTGACGATCGCGGCGTGCGCCGCCCCCGCCGCCCTGCACGACGCCGTCGCCCGCGCGGTGGAGGCGCTGCCCCGGCACTGCGGGCACGGGTACCTCCCGCTGGGCCTCGAGGCGCTGCGGGCCGCGATCGCCGACCGGTACACCGCCCGCGGCACGCCCACCCGGCCCGAGCAGGTCCTCGTGACGACCGGCGCGCAGCACGCGATCGCGCTGCTGATGGGCACGCACGCCGGCCCGGGCGACCGCGTCGTCGTCGAGCAGCCGACCTACCCGCACGCCATCGCCGCGGTGCGAGCCGTCGGCGCCCGCCCCGTCCCGGTGCCCACCGGCCGCGGCGGCACGGACCTCGACCTCCTCGAGTCCACGGTCAGGCAGGTCGCCCCGCGGCTCGTCTACCTGATCCCGGACCACCACAACCCGACCGGCGCCAGCCTCGACGCCGAGGGCCGGGCCCGCGTCCGCGACCTGGCCCGCCGCACCGGGACGGTCGTCGCGGGCGACGAGGTGCTGACCGACCTCACCCTGGACGGGCCCGCGCCGGACTCCTGGTCGGGCGACGGGACGTCACCGCGCGTCGTGGCGATCGGGTCGATGTCGAAGAGCTGGTGGGGCGGCCTGCGGGTCGGCTGGCTGCGCGGCCCGGCCGAGCTGGTGACCCGGCTCGGCTACGCCCGCCGCAGCGCCGACCTCGGCACCGCCGTGATCGACCAGCTCGTCGCGACCGAGCTGCTCCGGCTCGGCGACGCGCCCCTGGTCGAGCGGCGCGACCAGCTGCGCGGGAGCCGCGACCTGCTCGCCGGGCTGCTGGCCGACCGCCTGCCGGGCTGGCGGTTCAGCGTGCCGCCCGGCGGCCACACGCTGTGGGTCGACCTCGGCGCCCCCGTGTCGTCGGCGCTCGCCTCGCTCGCGCTCGCGCACGGGGTCCGCGTCGCACCCGGCCCGGCGTTCGGGGTCGACGGCGGGCTGGAGGACCGGCTGCGGCTGCCGTTCACCGCCGAACCGGACGAGCTGCGCCGCGCGGTCGACGGCCTCGCGCTGGCGTGGGCCGCGCTGGGGCAGCCGGGCGTCGCCGACACGGGGGCGTTCGGGGCCTCCGCCCCGGGTGCCCTGGTCTGACGCCGGTCAGGCGCGCGGCGCCCCGGACACCTGCTCCGGCACGACCGCGAGGTCGTGCACCGGCGCGACGGGCGCGCCGTCGTTGCGCAGCGCGGCGGTGCGCACCCCCTGGTCGCGCAGCGCGCGCCACTGCGCGCCGAGCCACTCCTCGGCGTCGTACCGGGTGGTGAACACCGGCGAGACCGGACGGTCCAGGACCGTGCCGTCCGCGGCGACGAGCTCCCACGCCCAGTGGGGCTGCATCACCATCAGGCGGTCCGCCGGGTCGCGCGGGTCACCCGGGTCGCCGCGGCGTCGCGGGCCAGCGCCCGGCCGATCCGCGACGCCCAGAACGGCCCCTCGTAGATGAACCCCGTGTACCCCTGGACGAGGTCGGCACCGGCGGCCAGGTACGCCCGGGCGTCGGCCGGCGAGGTGACGCCGCCGACCCCCACGACCACGGCGTCCGCACCGAGGCGGTGCCGCAGCCGGGCGACGACGACCAGACCCCGGTCCAGCAGCGGCGGGCCCGACAGGCCGCCCTCGCCGAGGTCGTGGGCGATCGTCGTGTTGACCGCGACCACGCCGTCCAGGCCGAGCTCGAGCACCAGGTCGGCGACGGCGTCCACGTCCGCGTCGGCGAGGTCCGGGGCGATCTTCACCAGCAGCGGCACCCGGGGTCGCCGCGCGGTCGCCGCCGACTCGTCCGCCGCGGCGCGGGCCGCCTGCAGGATGGGGCGCAGCGCGTCGACCGACTGCAGGTCCCGCAGCCCCGGCGTGTTCGGCGACGACACGTTGACCACGAGGTAGTCGGCGTACGGCGCGAGGTGCCCGGCGCTGGTCGCGTAGTCGTCCGCGGCGTCCTCGGGCGCGGTCACCTTCGTCTTGCCGATGTTCACCCCCACGACGAGCGCGCGCCCCGCGGGCGTCGAGCGCAGCCGCTGCAGGCGCCGGGCGACCGCGACGGCGCCCTCGTTGTTGAAGCCCATCCGGTTGCGCAGCGCCCGGCGGTCGAGCACGCGCCACAGCCGCGGGGCCTCGTTGCCCGGCTGCGGCCACGCGGTGACCGTGCCGACCTCGACGAACCCGAAGCCCAGCATCGTCAGTCCCGGGACCCCGACCGCGTTCTTGTCGAACCCGGCCGCCACGCCGAACGCCGACGGGAACGTCCGGCCCAGGACCTGGACGGCACCGGTGGCCGGGGGCGCGAACGCGGAGCGCAGCACGCCGTTGAGGACGGGCACGCGGGCGGCGGCGCGGATCGCCCCGAACGCGAGGTGGTGCGCGCGCTCGGGGTCCATGCGGGCGAAGACCGTGCGGAAGAGGAGGTCGTACACGTCGACCAACCTACTGGCCGGCGGGGCGCGTGGGGCGGGACCCGGTGCGCCGGAGCCACGCGAGCCCGAGGAACGGCAGCACCAGCGGCACGTACCCGTAGCCCTGGCCGAACACCGACCACACGGTCTCGTCGGGGAAGTCCCCCGCGTCCAGCACCGAGAGCGTCCCGACGACCAGCACGCCCGCGAGCTCCACGAGGACCGCGGCCCACGCGACCCGCCGCCAGTCCTTCGCGAGCGCGACCGTCGCGACGACGTAGACGACCCCCGCCAGCGCGGACAGCAGGTAGGCGAGCGGCGCCTCGTCGAACTTCTCGGCGATCTGGTAGGCGGCACGGGCCGTCGCCGCGAGGGCGAAGACGCCGTAGACGGCCACGAGCACGCGGCCCGGACCGGACGCGGTGCTGCGGCGGGCCGGCTGTGCGGGCGCGGTCATCAGGACCCCCAGGTCTGGTTCAGGCGGAGCTGCAGGAACGCGACGGCGACGGCCGCCACGACCAGCACGACGGAGGACCACCGGCTGCGCTCGGCGAACGCCCACAGCGCGGCGGCCGGCAGCAGGACGAGCTGCGTGACCACATAACCCCAGAACACGAGCGGCTCCGCGGGCTCGGCGCCGGTCGCCTGCCGGACGCCCGCGACGACCGCCTGCAGGAGCATCAGCCCCTCGACGACCGCCGCGCCCCACAGCTGGCGGAGCACCACGGCGCGGTCCCGGACCGCGAACCACCCGGACCAGCCGGCGAGCAGCAGGGCCGCCGCGGCGACGGCGTAGAGGAGGGGCGGAGTCACGGGGTCCCACGGTACCGGTCGCACCGATAGCATCGCCTGCGTGCCCCGAGTGACTCTGACCTCCGCGAACCCCACCCGCCAGACCGCCGACGCCCTCGTCGTCGCGGTCGCCAGCAGCCCGGACGGCCCCCGCGTCGTCGGTGCCGACTGGCTGCCGACCGAGATCGCGACCCAGGTGTCCGACCTGGCCGGCGTGCTCGGCATCACCGGCGCGACCGACGAGGTCCGCCGGCTGCCCGCCGCGGGCCGGCTCGCCGCGAAGGTCGTCGTGCTGACCGGCGTCGGCGCACTCGAGGAGCGCACCACCCCCGACGCCGAGACCCTGCGCCGGGCCGCCGGCGCCGCGCTGCGCGAGCTGACCGGCACCGCCTCGGTCGCCGTGGCCCTGCCCGCCGAGGACCTCACGCAGCTGACCGCCGTCGCCGAGGGCGCCCTGCTCGGCGCCTACGCGTACACCCGCTACCGCACCGGCGACGCCGACGCGGCGGTCGCGGAGATCGCGGTGCTCACCCCGCGCGCCCGGGACAAGGCCGCCGCGAAGGCGCTCGCCCGCGCCGAGGTGCTGGCCGCCGCCGTGCACGGCGTGCGCGACCTGGTCAACGCCGCCCCGAACGACCTGTACCCCGCCGCGTTCGCCGACGCCGCGAAGACCGCGGTCAAGGACGCCGGCGCCAAGGGCGTGAAGATCAGCGTCCTGGACGAGAAGGCCCTCGCGGCCGGCGGCTACGGCGGCATCCTCGGCGTCGGCCAGGGCTCGGCTCGCCCGCCGCGCCTGGTCAAGGTCTCCTACACGCCGTCGCGGCCGGCCGCGAAGGTCGCGCTCGTCGGCAAGGGCATCACGTTCGACTCCGGCGGCATCTCCATCAAGCCCGCCGCGGGCATGGAGGCGATGAAGTCCGACATGGCCGGCGCCGCCGCCGTCCTGCACACCGTCGTCGCCGCCGCCCGGCTCGAGCTGCCGGTCGCCGTGACCGGCTGGCTGTGCCTCGCGGAGAACATGCCGTCCGGCACGGCCCAGCGCCCGTCCGACGTCATCACGATCCGCGGCGGCAAGACCGTCGAGGTGCTGAACACGGACGCCGAGGGCCGCCTGGTCATGGCGGACGGCCTGGTCGCCGCCGTCGAGGAGAAGCCCGACGTCGTGCTCGACATCGCGACCCTGACCGGCGCGCAGCTGGTCGCGCTCGGCCCGCGGGTGTCCGCGGTCATGGGTGCCGAGGGCCCGCGCACCGAGGTCGTCGACGCCGCCGAGGCCGCGGGCGAGCAGTTCTGGCCGATGCCGCTGCCCGCCGACCTGCGCGCCGGGCTGAAGTCGAAGGTCGCGGACATCGCGAACATCGGCGACCGGTTCGGCGGGATGCTCAGCGCCGGCCTGTTCCTGCAGGAGTTCGTCGGGACGACGCCGTGGGCGCACCTCGACATCGCCGGCCCGGCCTTCAACGAGAAGGCCGCGTTCGGGTACACCCCCGTCGGCGGCACCGGCGTGGGCGTCCGCACCCTGCTCGCGCTGCTCGAGGCCCGCGCGGAGCGCTGACCCGACCGCCGCAGCGCCGAAGTAGGACCGCCGCGTCGAGACAGGACCTCCGGGTGCCCTGTCTCGGCGCGGCGGTCCTGTTTCGGCGCCGCGCCGGGTGGGAGGGGTCAGCGGGGGTCGACGGCGCGGCGGGCCGCGCGCTCGCGCTGGGCGCGCTGGCGCTCGATGCGCTGGCGGCTGTTCCAGTCCCGCATCCGCTGCGGGTAGCCGGTGCGCTGCACGTCGTAGACCGGGATCCCGAGGGTCCGGGCGATCTCGTACCCCGCCTTCGCGTCCGGGACGCGGCGCCGGGTCCACTCCCCGTCCGTGGCGATGAGCATGAGGGTCGTCTGCGTGACGTTGGTCTGCGGCTCGAGGTAGGCCTCGACCCCGACCCGCGTCGCGGTGAACTCGCGCAGGTGCGCCAGCGTCTCCTCGCGGGCGGCGCGGCCGGTCGGCGGCGCGTCGGCGGCCACGGGATCGGCGCTGCGGCGGCGGCGGGAGAACAGACCCATGCCGGGAGGGTAACGGCGCTCCCTGGACGCGCGCTGGGATTCACCCGGGAGGCCCAGCGTCGCTCGCGACGGCACCGGCCGGACAAGACATGGGATGACTGTTCCCAGAATCACACGTCGCGGCCCGTCATCTGGGTCGTCGGGCCCAGAGGGAGATGACAAGATGGGCCACGGACAACCGCGTCCCACCACTGCCTGCGCCGGAGGAGTCAACACGTGTCCGACACGACCGGGTCCGCTTTCGACATCGTCGTCCTGGGCGGAGGGAGCGGCGGCTACGCGGCCGCGCTCCGTGGCGCCCAGCTCGGCCTGAGCGTCGCCCTCATCGAGGCCGACAAGGTCGGCGGCACCTGCCTGCACAACGGGTGCATCCCGACCAAGGCCCTGCTGCACGCGGCGGAGCTGGCCGACAACGCCCGCGAGGGTGCGCACTTCGGCGTGCACACCGAGCTCACGGGCATCGACATGAACGGCGTCAACGAGTACAAGGACTCGGTGATCGCCCGCCTGTACAAGGGCCTGCAGGGCCTCATCAAGTCCCGCAAGATCACCGTGTTCGAGGGCTACGGCAAGCTCGTCGCCCAGGACACCGTCGAGGTCAACGGCGAGCGCGTCACCGGCCGCCACGTGATCCTCGGCACCGGCTCCTACGCCCGCTCGCTGCCCGGCCTCGAGATCGGCGGTCGTGTCATGACCTCCGACCAGGCCCTGAAGATGGACTTCGTCCCGAAGTCCGCGATCATCCTCGGCGGCGGCGTCATCGGCTCGGAGTTCGCGAGCGTGTGGAAGTCGTTCGGCGCGGACGTCACGATCATCGAGGCGCTCCCCCACCTGGTCCCCAACGAGGACGAGGCGCTGTCCAAGGCGTTCGAGCGCGCGTTCCGCAAGCGCGGCATCAACTTCAACCTGGGCGTCCGGTTCTCCGGCGTCACCCAGGACGACTCCGGCGTGCACGTCTCGCTGGAGGACGGCAAGACGTTCGACGCCGACGTGCTGCTGGTCGCCGTCGGCCGCGGCCCGCGCACCGCGGACCTCGGCTACGAGCAGCAGGGCCTGACCCTGGACCGCGGCTTCGTCCTCACGAACGAGCGGCTGCACACCGGCGTCGGCAACATCTACGCCGTCGGCGACATCGTCCCGGGCCTGCAGCTCGCGCACCGCGGCTTCGCCCAGGGCATCTTCGTCGCCGAGGAGATCGCGGGCCTGAACCCGCAGCCGATCGTCGAGTCGGGCATCCCCCGCGTCACCTACTCCGACCCGGAGGTCGCCTCGGTCGGCCTCACGGAGGCCAAGGCCAAGGAGGTGCACGGGGCCGACGCGATCGAGACCCTGGAGTACAACCTGGGCGGCAACGGCAAGAGCCAGATCCTCGCGACGCAGGGCTTCGTCAAGCTCGTGCGCCAGAAGGACGGCCCCGTCGTCGGCGTCCACATGATCGGCGCCCGCGTCGGCGAGCTCATCGGGGAGGGCCAGCTCATCGTGAACTGGGAGGCCTACCCGGAGGACGTCGCGCAGCTCGTGCACGCCCACCCCACGCAGAACGAGGCTCTCGGGGAGGCGCACCTCGCGCTCGCCGGCAAGCCGCTGCACGCCCACAACTGACCACACGAACTTCGAAGGAGGCACGAGCGGTCATGTCCGACAACGTGCAGCTTCCCGCTCTCGGCGAGTCCGTCACCGAGGGCACCGTCACCCGCTGGCTCAAGAACGTGGGCGACCGCGTCGAGGTCGACGAGCCCCTGCTCGAGATCTCGACCGACAAGGTCGACACCGAGGTCCCGTCGCCGTTCGCCGGCGTGCTCGAGGAGATCCTCGTGGCCGAGGACGAGACCGCCGAGGTCGGCGCCGTCCTGGCCGTGATCGGCGACGGCTCCGGCTCGGGCTCCGCGCAGGAGACCCCGGCCCAGGAGACCCCGGCCGAGCAGGCCGAGGCCCCCGCCGACACGCAGGGCGAGAGCTACGCCGACCCGGCCCCCGAGGCCGAGGCCGCCCCCGCCGCGCAGGAGCAGGCCGCCCCGGCCGCCGACTCCGGCTCCGGCGACGGCCAGCAGGTCGTCCTCCCGGCGCTCGGCGAGTCCGTCACCGAGGGCACCGTCACCCGCTGGCTCAAGGCCGTCGGCGACTCCGTCGAGGTCGACGAGCCCCTGCTCGAGATCTCGACCGACAAGGTCGACACCGAGGTCCCGTCGCCGTTCGCCGGCACGCTCCAGGAGATCCTGGTCGGCGAGGACGAGACCGCCGAGGTCGGCGCCCCGCTCGCGGTGATCGGCTCGGGCTCCGGCTCGGCCGCGCCGGCCGCGTCCGCCCCGGCCGCGGCCCCGGCTCCGGCCCCGAAGGAGGAGGCGCCCGCCGCCACCCCCGCCCCGGTGCCCGCGCCGAAGCAGGATGCCCCCGCTGCGGCTCCGGCCGCTGCTGCTGCCCCCGCGCCGCAGGCCGGCGGGTCGTACCTGACCCCGCTGGTCCGCAAGCTGGCCGCCGAGAAGGGCGTCGACGTGGCGACCCTGACCGGCACCGGCGTCGGCGGCCGCATCCGCAAGGAGGACGTCCTCGAGGCGGCCGAGAAGGCGGCGCAGGCCGCGAAGGCCGCCGCCCCGGCGCCCGCCGCGACCCCGTCCGCGGCCCCGGCGTCGAAGGCCGTCGAGCCCTCGCCGCTACGCGGCACCACGGAGAAGGCCAGCCGCCTGCGGCAGGTCATCGCCGAGCGCATGGTCGACGCCCTGCACAGCCAGGCGCAGCTGACCAGCGTGGTCGAGGTCGACGTCACCAAGGTGGCCCGGCTCCGCGCGAAGGCGAAGGACTCCTTCAAGGCCCGCGAGGGCGTCAACCTCACGTTCCTGCCGTTCTTCGTGCAGGCCGCGGTCGAGGCGCTCAAGGTGCACCCGAAGATCAACGCGGTGCTCGAGGGCAAGGAGATCACCTACCACGGCTCCGAGAACGTCGGCATCGCGGTGGACACCGAGCGCGGCCTGGTCGTGCCGGTCATCCGCGACGCGGGCGACCTCAACCTGGCGGGCATCGGCCGCAAGATCGCCGACCTGGCCGGGCGCACCCGCGCCAACAAGGTCACCCCGGACGAGCTGTCCGGCGCGACCTTCACGGTGACGAACACCGGCTCGGGCGGCGCGCTGTTCGACACGCCGATCGTCCCCGGCGGCACCTCCGCGATCCTCGGCACCGGCGCGATCGTCAAGCGCCCGGTCGTCATCAAGGACGCGGACGGCGAGGAGGTCATCGCGATCCGGTCGATGTGCTACCTGGCCCTGTCGTACGACCACCGCCTGGTCGACGGCGCCGACGCGTCGCGGTACCTCATGACCGTGAAGCAGCGGATCGAGGAGGGCGCGTTCGAGGCCGAGGTCGGCCTGTAGACCGTGCGCTGAGCGCTCGACCGACGCCCCGGTGACCCTCGCGGTCGCCGGGGCGTCGGCGTACCCGGGGTCGGGCGGGCGGCGTCGGGCGGGCGCGGGGTCGGGGCGTTGCCGGGAGGCGGATGCGCGGGTACGGTGCTGGCGCTCTTTCGACAACGGGTGTCGAAATTTCGGCGCCCCCGGATCACGAGGACGTGCCCGATGCGAGAAGCACCCGACGCCGCCGACCGGCGTCACCCCGACTCCCCCACGCCCGCCGCGGACCGGCCCACCCCGGGTCCCGCACCCCGGCGCCGCCGCGCCCGGTCGGTCGCCGCGCTCGGGCTCGCCGCCGTGCTGGCCGGCACCGGCGCCGCGCTGGTCCCCGCCGCGGCGGCGGTCCCCGTGGGCGGCGGCCCCGGCCACGGAGGTCCCGGCCACGGCGGGCCCGGTCACGGCGGCCCGGGTCACGGCGGGCCCGGTCACGGGCAGGTCGACGAGGGCCTGCTGCGCACCTGGCTGGCCGACACCTACACGTCGCTCGACGCGATGACCGACCCGGCGACCGGCCTGGTCGCCGACAACATCGAGGGCGCCCTCGACCCCGCGACCGCCAGCGCCTACACCTCCCCGACCAACATCGGCGGCTACCTCTGGTCGACGGTGGTGGCCCGCGACCTGGGGGTCATCGACGCGGACGACGCCCGCGCGCGGCTGACCACCACGATCGACACCCTGCAGACGATGGACCGGCACGACGCCAGCGGCATGTACTACAACTGGTACGACCCGGCCACGGGCGCCCGCGTGGACACCTGGCCGGACGACGGCGCACCCGTCGAGCACTTCCTCAGCTCCGTCGACAACGGCTGGCTGGCCGCGGCGCTGCGCGTGGTCGCCGAGGCCGAGCCGACCCTCGCCGACGAGGCCCGCGGGCTCTACGACGGCATGCACTTCGGCGTGTACTACAACCCCGAGGGACGGCCCGACCTCGGCGTCGGCCTGATCCGCGGCGGGTTCTGGGACGAGGAGCCGTCCGGCTGCTCGGTCCCCGGGAACTACACCGGCGGCGACACGGTCTACTACACCTGCCACCACTACGACACCACGGTCTCCGAGACCCGGATCGCCCTGTACCTGGGCATCACCGACGGGGAGATCCCGCCCGAGGCGTACTGGGGCACCTACCGCACCTTCCCGTCGACGTGCGACTGGAGCTGGCAGGAGCAGCGGCCGAGCGGCGTCACGCGCACCTACGACGGCGTCCCGGTCTACGAGGGCGTCTACCACGACGGCGACACCGCGCTGGTGCCCGGGTGGGGCGGCTCGATGTTCGAGGCGCTGATGCCCGACATGCTGGTGCCGGAGTCCGAGTGGGCCCCGCGGTCCTGGGGCGTCAACCACCCGCTGGTCGTCCAGGCGCAGCAGCGCCACGGCCTCGAGGTCGCCGGCTACGGGTACTGGGGCTTCTCCCCCGCCAGCAACCCGTTCGGCGGGTACGCGGAGTACGGGGTCGACTCGCTCGGCATGCGCTCCGACGGTTACCTGTCCGACGGCGAGACCGACGTGGACGCCGGGTTCGCCGGCTGCCGCGAGGGCACGAACCCCGACCCCGAGTTCGGCGACGGCGTCGTCACGCCGCACGCCGCGTTCCTCGGGCTGGAGTACGACCCGCGGGGCGTCGTCCAGAACCTGACGAAGCTGCGCGACGAGCTCGGCGCCTACGGGCCCGGCGGGTTCTACGACGCCGTGGCCGTCCGGTCCGGCACGGTCGCCGAGCGGTACCTCTCGCTCGACCAGGCGATGGTCGTCGCGGCGATCGGCAACTACCTCGACGACGGCGCGCTGCGCGACTACGTGACCGACGACGAGATGGAGCAGCGCCTGCGCCCCGTGCTCGAGCAGGAGGTGTTCTCCTCCGCCGCCGAGCCCGTCGTGCCCGCGGTCACCGACCCGGCGCCGCGCCGACCGGTCCGCAGCATCGCGACGCTGTCCGGTACCGCCGAGCCCGGCGCGCACCTGACCGTCACCGGCGCCGACGGCACCCCGTGGTGCACCGCGGAGGTGGACGCCGACGGCGCGTGGACCTGCACCCTCGCCACCCCCGTGACCCAGCGCGGCGCCCACCGCCTCACCGCCGCGACCACCAACGACGCCGGCCTCACGACCACGTCCGACCGCATCACCCTGGTGGTGGCCGGCCGCCGCTAACTTCAGCCCCGGGTGGATCCACCCTGCCCGACACGCCGGGTGTGGCGGACAGGGTCCTTCCACGCCGCCCGGCTCACGCGCGGGGTGGATCCACCCGGGGAGGGAGGGCGGCCGGGGGCGTGGACGAGGCCCGCGGGACCAGCGTGGTGGCGAGCTCGACGTGGGCGGGGCCCGGGTCGGAGGTCCGGGCCCGGTGGACCAGCGTGACCGCGGCGTCGCCCATCTCCGTCAGCGGCTGCCGGACCGTCGTCAGGGCCGGGTCCAGCCACGCCGCGACCGGGACGTCGTCGAACCCCACCACCGACAGGTCCTCCGGCACGCGCACTCCGTGCTCCCGGGCCGCGCGCAGCACGCCGATCGCCGTGTCGTCGCTCGCCGCGAACACGGCCGTCGGCGGGTCGTCGAGGCGCAGCAGCACCTCCGCCGCGCGGAACCCCGCGTCCACCCCGTACGCCCCGCCGCGCACCAGCTCCTCGTCGACCGGCAGGCCCGCCCGGATCAGCGCCGTCCGGTAGCCCGCGAGCCGCGCCACCGCGTTGTCCTGGTCCTGCGGCCCGGTGATCGTGGCGATCCGCCGGTGGCCGAGCGCGATCAGGTGGTCCGTCGCGTCGAGGCCCCCGCGGAAGTTCGTCGCGCCGACCACCCGCAGCCCGTCGTCGCCGCGGGCCTGCGGGTCGACGACGACCAGCGGCACCCCCGCCCGGTCGAGGTCCGCGCGGGAGCCCGCGTCCGGCACGCCCACCACGCTCACCAGCCCGTCGGTGCCCCGGGCCAGCGCGTGCCGCACCCACGTCCCGCAGGACGCCGGGTCGGCGTCGGGGTCGACGGTCACCACCAGGTCCGCGCCGAGCCGCCGGGCGGCCCGGGCCGCGCCCCGGACCACCGCCTCCGCCCAGGTCGAGTCGAGGTCGTGCATCCGCAGGTCCACGAACCCCGTCCGCCGGCTGCCTGACGGACGCACCGCGTAGCCGTGCCGGGCGAGCACGGTGGTCACCCGCTCCCGGGTCGGCGCGGCGACGTCCGGCCGGGAGTTCAGCACCTTCGAGACCGTGGGGACCGACACACCGGCGTCCGCCGCGACGACGGACAGCGGGGGCAGGGACCCGGCTCGGGCGCGGGCGGCGTCGTCGTCCATGACCAGCGATGGTAGGGCGCCGCGCGCCCCCTGGTCGGTCCGCACGCGGTCGCGCGTCACCGGGCGATCCCCAGGTCCCGGCCGTAGGGTCGGGCCCATGATCGTGGTGCTGGCGGGATCGAGCGGGCTGATCGGGACGGCGCTCGCGGAGCGGCTGCGCGCGGAGGGGCACGCGGTACGCCGCCTGGTGCGCCGGCCGCCTCGCGGGCCCGAGGAACGCACCTGGGACCCCGACGCGGGCGTGCTGGACCCGGTCGCGCTCGCCGGCGCGGACGCGGTCGTGAACCTCGCCGGCGCCGGCGTCGGCGACAAGCGGCTGACCTCGGCCCGCAAGCGCGTCGTGCTCGAGTCCCGCACCCGGACCACCGGGCTGCTCGCGCGGACGGTCGCCGGTCTCGACACGCCGCCGCGCGTGCTCCTCCAGGGCTCCGCGACCGGTGCGTACGGGTACCGCGGCGACGAGGTCGTCACCGAGCAGACCCCCTACGGCGACAGCTTCCTCGCCGGGGTGGTCGAGCAGTGGGAGGCGGCCGCCGCTCCGGCGGTCGCGCACCCGGACGTCCGGGTGGCGTTCCTGCGGACCGGCATCGTGCTGGCGCCCTCCGGCGGGGCGCTCGGGAAGCTGCTGCCGCTGATCCGGCTCGGGCTCGGCGGTCCGATCGGGTCGGGTCGGCAGTTCTGGAGCTGGATCACGCTCGAGGACGAGGTCCGCGCGATCCTGCACCTGCTGGACGCGCCGGTCAGCGGCCCGGTGAACCTGGTCGCCGAGCCCGCGTCCCAGATCGAGCTCGTGCGCGCCCTGGCCGCGCGCCTGCACCGGCCCGCGGTGCTGCCGGTGCCGGGGTTCGCGCTGCGGCTCGCCCTGGGCCAGTTCTCCGACGAGATCCTCGGCTCGCTGCGCGCGACGCCCGCGGCGCTGACCGCGAGCGGCTTCGAGCACCGGCACCCGACCCCCCGCGACGCGGCGGCGGCGATCCTGCGCTGACCCGCGCGGCCCGCACCGCCCCACCCCGCGCCGCAGCACCCCTCAGCGCCCCCGCCCGCCGACGAGAGGTCACGACACGCTGCCGCGAGGACGCACGCACTCGCGTGTCGTGACCTCTCGTCGCGTGGCGGCGCGCGGGAGCGGGTGCACGCGGGCGGGTGCGGCGCGGCGCGGGGCAGCGCGGCGCGGATCAGTGCGGCGCGGGTCAGCGCGGGAGCGTCACCGCGCGGTGCTCGCGGGCGGAGACCCGGGCGGCGTCGAGCACGCGGGCGGTGACGACCGCGTCGGCGGGGTCGACGGGCACGTCCCCGCCCGCGCGGACCCAGGCGTCGACCGCCCGGTAGAAGTCGGGGTGCCCGCCGGGGGCACGCGGCACGGGGACCCGCTCGTCGCCGCGCACCAGCCAGCCCTCGTGCCCGTCGTCCGCCGCGTCGAGCACGGAGAACGGGCTGGCCTCACCCTCGAAGCTCGTCACGAGGTACGCGCCCCGGTCGCCGAGCACCCGGGTCCGTGGCCCGGGCGCGCCGACGAGCGCGCCGGCCTGCAGGTGGCTGATGACGGCGGTGCCGTCGGGCTGCGCGACGTGGGTGAGCGCGAGGAACACGTCGTCCTCGGCGGGGGTGGTCAGTGCCCGGAGCTCGGCGTGCACGCGTTCGACGGGGCCGAACAGCTGGACCGCGGAGTCGACGAGGTGGGCGCCGAGGTCGAGCAGCAGACCGCCGGCCCGGGTGTCGTTCTCCTTCCAGCGGTCCTGCGGGACGGGGCGCCACCGCTCCCAGCGACGCTCGAACCGGTGCACCCGGCCGAGCTCGCCGGCGGCGAGCAGGGCCCGCAGCGTGATCTGCTCCGGGTCCCACCGCCGGTTCTGGAACACCGTGAGCCGACCACCGGCGTCGGCGCCGAGCCGGGCGAGGGCCGCGGCCTCGTCGGCGGTCGTGGCGAGCGGCTTGTCGACGACCACCGGCAGCCCGGCGGCCAGCGCCAGGGTGACGTGCTCGACGTGGTCGCCGGTCGGGCTGGCGACGACGACCACGTCGAGCTCGGCTGCGTGGGCCAGCAGGGCGGCGACGTCCGGGTCGACGGCCGCGCCGGGCCAGTCGTCGCGGACGGTCGCCGCCCGCTCGGGGTTCCGGGTGACGACCCGCACCACCTGGGCGCCGACCTCCCGCAGCAGCCGGGCGTGGATCCCCCGCCCGGCGGATCCGTAGCCGACCAGTCCCACCCGCAGCGCGTCCGTCATGCCTGCCACCCTAGGACCGCTGCACCCCTACGACCGCGCGGCGACCTCCTGCGCGCTCCCGGGCCGCTCGGCGCCGCGACGCGACAGCCGGCTCGGCCACCACACCCGGTCGCCGATGTCGTGCACGAGCGCCGGCACGAGCAGGCTGCGCACCACCAGCGTGTCGAGCAGCACGCCGAGCGCGACGATGAACGCGAGCTGCGCGAGGAACAGCAGCGGGATCACGCCGAGCGCCGCGAACGTCACGGCCAGCACGACGCCCGCCGAGGTGATGACGCCGCCGGTCACCGCCAGGCCGCGCAGGACGCCGACCCGGGTCCCGGACCGCAGGCTCTCCTCCCGGACGCGGGTCATCAGGAAGATCGAGTAGTCCACGCCGAGCGCCACCAGGAACGTGAACGCGTAGAGCGGCACGGCCGGGTCGGCCCCGGGGTAGTCGAGGACGTGGTTGAACACGATCGCCGCGATGCCGAGCGCCGCGCCGAACGACAGCACGTTCGCGATCATCAGCAGCGTCGCGGCGAGCACGGACCGCAGCAGCACCATGAGGATGAGCAGGATCACCAGCAGCACCACGGGGACGATCACCCGCAGGTCGCGGGTGCCGGCGTCCTGGGCGTCGAGCGTCTCGGCGGCCGCGCCACCCACGAGGGCGTCGGGGGCGACGGCGTGCACCGCCTCGCGCAGGGCCTCGACGGTGGCGACGCCCCCGGTCGTGTCGGCGGCGTCCTCGGTGGCGACGTCGACCCGGACGTTCCCGTCGACGACCTTCGGCTCGGGGGCGTCGGTCCCGCCGGCCGCACCGCTCGGCGGGCCACCCGTGGTCGACGCGCCGGTGTACGGCGCCGCGGACACCACGCCGTCGACGTCCAGCGCGGCCTCGACGACCGCGTCGGCCTCGTCCTGCGCCACGACCACGGTCGCCGGCTGCACCGTGCCCGCCGGGAAGTGCGCGGCGAGGACGTCCTCGCCGGCGACCGCGTCGACCTCGGTGAGGAACACGTCGGCCTGGCTGGTGCCGGACGCCTGGAACGTCGGCACGAAGGCGGCCAGGCCCAGCAGCACGACGGCGGTGCCGATCCACACCACCCGGTCGCGGCGGCCGACCGCGCCGGCCAGCCGGCCCCACAGGCCCGCGGGCAGCGGCTCGGCGGCGGGGACGGGCGCCTCGTGCGCGCCGTGGTGCGCGGGCACCGGGGCGTCCGTGGCGGCGGGGACGGGCTCGGCGGCGGGTCCGGCGGCGTGCGCCCCGACCTCGGCCCGCGGGACGCGGGGCCAGAACAGCGCGCGCGACCGGCGGCCCGCGACGAGCAGCAGCAGCGGCAGCAGCGTGAAGGCGGCGAGCACGGCCGCGGCGATGCCGATGGCGCCGACCGGGCCGAGGCTCCGGTTGGACGCGAGGTCCGACAGCAGGAGGCACAGCAGACCGGCGACGACGGTGCCGGCGCTGGCGAGGATCGGCTCGAGGCTGCGACGCAGCGCCCGGCGCATCGCGGTGGCCGGCGCCTCGACGGCGCGCAGCTCCTCGCGGTAGCGCGCGACGATCAGCAGCGCGTAGTCGACGGACGCGCCGACCACGAGGATCGCGAGGATGCCCTGGGCCTGGCCGTTCAGGGTGAGGACGCCGTTGTCGGCGAGGTGGTAGACGGCCAGGGCGGCGGCGCACAGCGCGAACACGGCGGTGAAGATCACCGCGAGCGGCAGGAACGGCGACCGGTAGACGAGCACGAGGATGACGAGCACCGCGCCGAGCGCGACCAGCAGCAGGACGCCGTCGATGCCGCCGAACGCGTTGGTCAGGTCGGCGACGAAACCGCCGGGTCCGGTGACCCAGGCCCGCAGACCCGCCTCGCCGGAGGACGTCGCGGTCGCGCCGAGCTCGTCCGCCAGGGTGTCGCGGACGGCCTGCACGAAGGCGCCGACCACGCTCTCGTCGTCGGCCAGGGACAGGTCGGCGGACGCGGCGTCGACGGACAGCGGCACCAGCAGCGCCTCGCCGTCCTCGGACGGCACGACCACGGGGTCGGCGGACAGCACGTCGCCGATCGTCGCGGGGTCGCCCGCGGCGGGGTCGGCACCGGGCAGCGCGACGCCGGCCAGGTCGTCGACCACGGGCTGCACGGCCGCGATCGCGTCGGCGCCGAGGGTCTCGCCGTCGTCGCCGGTCAGCACCACCAGGACGGGCAGCGCCTCGGCGGCGGTGAACTCCCCCGACAGCTCGGCGGCCCGCGTGGACTCGGCCGACGACGGCAGGAACGCCGCCGAGTCGTTGGTCTGGACCTGGGACAGCTGCCCCTGCGCCATCCCGCCGAACGCCCCGACCGCCAGCCACCCGGCCAGCACCACCAGCACGACCGCACCGCGGCCGATCCCCCGCACCCAGTTCCTCAGCATGCTGAGCACTATGCGGGACGGCAGCGATTCCGGCAACATGTGCCTCGGGCGATCGATGACCGAGCACGATCGAGCACGGGACCGACGGAGAGGACGCGACGTGGAGGGGCACGCGCAGCACGGCAGCGCCGAGCCGCACCCCCGCTGGGAGCGCATGTCCGCCCGCGACCCCAGCGGCTGGCCGGTCGGGCGCCTGCTGTCGGCCGCCGCGCGCCGCGTCGAGCGCGACTGGAACGGCCACCTCGCCTCCTGGGACCTGAACCACGCCAGCCAGCCGGTGCTCGTGATCCTGCTGCGCGGACCGCACACCCAGGCCGAGCTCGCCGCGCTGTGCGAGGTCACCGAGCAGACGATGAGCCGGGTCGTGTCCCGCCTGGAGCGCTCGGGCTACCTCACCCGGACGGCCCACCCGACCGACCGGCGCAAGCAGGTGCTCACCGTCACCGACTCCGGGCGCGCTGCCGTCGTCGAGGCGTCCGACCCCGCCGCCGCCGAGGCGATGGTCACCGAGGGGCTGACCCCGGAGCAGGTCGACCAGCTGCGCGGGTTGCTGCTCCTGGTCGCCCGCCGCGGCGAGGAGCCCCCGGCCGCCTGACGCCCGACGACCCGCGCCGGACGACCCGCGCCCGACCGCTCCGTCAGCGCCGGGCGCGCGCGGCGGGCCGGGCGAGCTCGCGGGCGATCCCCGCCGCCCATTCCTCGACCTCCGTGAAGTCCCGGAAGTCACCGGGCTGCGCGTCGATCATCGCGACCAGCGCCCGCTCCGCGAGCCCGAGCTCCTCGCGCTGCAGACGCCCGGAGAACACGTGCACGTCCCGGGCGCCCACGCGCCGCGCCACGGAGCGGACGTCGTCCGGCTCGGACGCCGGCAGCGGCGGGACCCCGACCGGCCCGGACCAGAACAGCCACACCGGCCGCGCCGCGAGCTGCTCCGTCTGCCGGTCGACCAGGTCGCGCATCGCGACGGCCAGCCGCCCGACGTACACCGCCGAGCCGAGCACCACCGCGTCGTAGCCGTCCAGCTGCTCCACGTCGTCCGGGTCGGCGTGCGTCACGTCGTGCCCGGCCTCCCGGAGCACCTCCGCGACCGCGTCGCCGATCTCCCGCGTCCCCCCGTGCCGGGACGCCGTCGTCACCAGGACCCGCATGTCCGCCTCCCCCGTGCCGGCTCGCGGCGCCGGTGCCGCCACCTCCTCCCAGGCTTACGCCTGCCGCGCCGGGCGCACGAGGGACGGAGGTCCCGGCGGCACCGACGGGCCGTCGCAGGTCCGGCTCGTCCGGCGCCCGGGACGCCGCCGCCCGCCGGTAGACTCCCCCGCATGGCCCGTGAGAAGACCGCCCCCGGGGCGCCGAAGCCCCCGAAGGTGAAGAAGACCCGCTGGTACCACCAGGTCTGGCAGGCGTACCAGATGACCCGCCAGCAGGACCCGGCGGTCACCTGGCTGATCCTCGCGGTGTTCTTCGGCGTCATCGCGGTGGGCCTGCTGCTCGGCCTGGTGTTCTTCACCTGGTGGTACATGCTGCTGCTGAGCATCCCGTTCGCGGCGCTCGCCGCGATGTTCGTGCTCACCCGCCGCGCCGAGCGCGCCGCGTACTCCCGCATCGAGGGCCAGCCCGGCGCCGCGATGTCCGCCCTCGGCACGATCCGCCGCGGCTGGACGTTCGCCGAGGAGCCCGTCGCCGTCGGCCCGCGCACGCAGGACCTGGTGTTCCGCGGCGTCGGCCGCCCGGGCATCGTCCTGGTCGGCGAGGGCCCCGCGCACCGCATCGGCAAGCTGCTCGAGGCCGAGCGCAAGCGCACCGCCCGCGTCCTGAACGGCGTCCCGATCACGGTGATCGAGGTCGGCCGCGAGGAGGGTCAGGTCCCGCTGCCGCAGCTCGCCCGCAAGGTGCAGCGCCTCAAGCCGCAGCTCACCAAGCAGGAGACGGGCGAGGTCGTCAAGCGCCTCACCGCGCTCGGCGCCGTGAAGATGCCGATCCCGAAGGGCGTCGACCCGATGCGCGCGCGCCCCGACCGCAAGGGCATGCGCGGCCGCTGAGCCACCCCGGACACGCACGAACGCGCTCGGTCCCCGTGCGGGACCGGGCGCGTTCGTGCGTCCGGGGCGGGTGCAGCCTCCGGACGGGTCAGCGGCGGACGATCGCCGTGCCCGCGGTGCGGTCGTGCAGGCCGCGACCGTCGGCGTCCCAGACGACCGCCGGGATGACCAGGCACAGCAGCACCGTCCGCACCAGCGCGAGGAACAGGTTCGGCGGCACGTCCGGACCGGGGTCGGCGGCCGGGGCGCCGGGACGCTCCACGAGGCGCGCGGGCAGCACCCGGCGCACGCGGATCCCGAGCAGCCGGTGCCCGAGCGTGCCGCCGACGGTGCCGACCAGCAGCACGTTCTCCAGCACGAAGATCGCCAGGGTGCCGATCGCCTGCGCGTCGACGGGCAGGAACGCGAACGCGATCAGCTGGCACGCGAACCAGTCGATGACGAGGGCGACGACCCGGCGCGACAGCGGCGCCAACGACCCGCTCCCCTCGCCCGGCAGCCCCAGCCGGGTGCCGTTCGCGCGGCCCGGCTCCCCCACGGGAGGGCCCTCGAGCCACGAACCGACGTCCTCGCGATCGACCATGCCCCCACGGTAACCGGCGCCCGCGGCCCCGCCGGCCCGGGCCGTCATCGCCCCGCAACACCGATCCGGGGTCACGTAACACGCCGGAAACACGACACACACCCCCGGGTAACTGCACCGGCCTAGCCTCGTCGGAGCCCGGTACGGGCGTGTCGACACCGAGGAGCAGCGGATGTTCAGCAAGCCGGAGGAAGTCCTGGCCTTCATCAAGAACGAGGACGTCAAGTTCGTCGACGTCCGGTTCTGCGACCTGCCGGGCGTGATGCAGCACTTCAACGTGCCCGCCGCGACCGTGGACGAGAACTTCTTCGTCGAGGGCCAGATGTTCGACGGGTCGTCGATCCGCGGCTTCCAGGCGATCAACGAGTCGGACATGAAGCTGCTGCCCGACGTGACGACGGCGTTCATCGACCCGTTCCGCGCCGAGAAGACGCTCTGCCTGAACTTCCACATCGTCGACCCGTACACCGACGAGCCCTACACGCGTGACCCCCGCCAGGTCGCCGCCAAGGCGGAGGCGTACCTGCGCTCGACCGGCATCGCGGACACGGCGTTCTTCGCCCCCGAGGCCGAGTTCTACATCTTCGACGACGTGCGCTTCGAGACGAAGCAGAACTCGTCGTTCTACTCGATCGACTCCATCGAGGCCGCCTGGAACACGGGCCGCGTCGAGGAGGGTGGCAACCTCGGCCACAAGACCCCGTACAAGGGCGGCTACTTCCCCGTCCCGCCGGTCGACCACTTCGCTGACCTGCGCGACAAGATCTCCCTGCAGCTCGACGAGCTCGGCTTCGAGGTCGAGCGCGCGCACCACGAGGTCGGCACCGCCGGCCAGGCGGAGATCAACTACCGCTTCGACACGCTCGCCAAGTCGGCCGACAAGGTGCAGCTGTTCAAGTACGTCGTGAAGAACGTGGCGCACGAGGACGGCCGCACGGCCACCTTCATGCCGAAGCCGCTGTTCGGCGACAACGGCTCGGGCATGCACGTGCACCAGTCCCTGTGGAAGGACGGCAAGCCGCTGTTCTTCGACGAGAAGGGCTACGGCGGCCTGTCCGACATGGCCCGCTGGTACATCGGCGGCCTGCTGAAGCACGCCCCGGCGCTGCTGGCGTTCACCAACCCGACGGTGAACTCCTACCACCGCCTGGTCCCCGGCTTCGAGGCCCCGGTCAACCTGGTCTACTCGGCCCGCAACCGCTCCGCGTGCATCCGCATCCCGGTGACCGGCTCGAACCCGAAGGCCAAGCGCATCGAGTTCCGCGTGCCGGACCCGTCGTCCAACCCGTACCTGTGCTTCGCGGCCATGCTGATGGCGGGCCTCGACGGCATCCAGAACCGCATCGAGCCGCCGGAGCCGGTCGACAAGGACCTCTACGAGCTGCCCCCGGAGGAGCACGCGCTCATCCAGCAGGTCCCGGGCTCGCTCGGCGAGGTGCTCGACAACCTCGAGGCCGACCACGACTGGCTGACCGCCGGCAACGTGTTCACCCCGGACCTGATCCAGACCTGGATCGACTTCAAGCGGTCCGCGGAGATCGACCCGATCCGGCTGCGCCCGCACCCGCACGAGTTCGAGCTCTACTACGACGTCTGATCGGCTGCTCCCGATCAGCACGCAGCGAGGGGCGTCTCCCACCGGGAGGCGCCCCTCGTGGCGTGCGCGCCCCCGGTTCGGCCTCGCCGAGATGGCAGGACACGACTCTGCGTGACCCGGTAGACGCAGGCGCGTTCTGCGATCTCGGCGGACTTCGGGCCGCGGGCGGGTGCGGGCGGGCGGCGGGCGTGCGGGGTCAGGTGCCGCGGACGACCAGGACCGGGCACGGGGCGTGCAGGACCAGCGCGTGGCTGACCGAGCCGAGCAGCATCCGCGCGACCCCGCCGCGGCCGTGGCTGCCGACGACGACCAGCCGGGCGCGCTCCGCCGCCGCGAGCATCGCCGAGGACGGGTCGGCGTGGACCAGGGTGCGTTCGACGTCGAGGTCGGGGTACCGGTCCGCGAGTCCGGCGGTGGCCTCGGCGAGCACTACCCGCTCCTCGTCCTTGACGGCGGACGGCAGCTCCGGCGGCACCCAGCCCACGGAGGCGAGCACGGCCGGCTCCCGCCACGCGTGCACGACCTGGAGCACGGCGCCGAGCCGGTCGGCCTCGCGGGCTCCGGCGCGGACGGCGACCACGCTCTCCGGGGACCCGTCGGCGCCGACGACGACGCGGTTCTCCGGCGCGGGGGTGTCCGGGGGGACGACGGCCACCGGGCAGTGGGCGCCCGCGACGACCTGGTAGGCCAGCGAGCCGGAGAACACGCGGCGCGCGGGGGTGGTCCGGCGGGTGCCGACGACGACCAGGTGCGCGGTGGCGGACCGGCGGGTGAGCGCGCGCCCGGGGGTCTGCGCCTCGACCTCGGTGCGGATGTCGAGGCCGGGGTGGTCCACGCCGACGCGTGCCGCCTCGCGGGCCAGCAGCTCACCGGCGCCCGCGGCGATCGCGTCGTCCCATGCGGCGTCGGTGCCGGTCTGGGAGGTGGCGACCGCGTGCACCAGCACCAGCGGGACCTCGCGCGCCGCCGCCTGGTCGGCCGCCCAGCGGATCGCCGACCCGCTGGAGGTCGTGCCGGTCACGCCGACGACCACCTCGCCGCTCATGGCGTGCTCCCCTCGTCGGGCCACGCCCCGGGCGGTCGTGGCGCCATCTCCACGGTGCGCCGTCCGGCCGGGCCGGGCCCAGGGCCGAACGGCGCCGGTCCGGGCGCCGGTGTGCCCTGGGCCGGTGCCGGACGTCCCGGTGCCCGACGCCCGGTGCCGTCGCGCCCGTCAGCCGCGCGGGCGCGGCGCGGCCGACCCGAGGGGCACCGCCCACCGCAGCCGCGTCCCACCGCCCGGGCGCGCGGTCAGGGTCAGGGTGCCCCCGAGCTCCGTCGCCCGGGACCGCATGTTGCGCAGCCCGTTGCCGCGCGGCGCGGGGTCGGGCGGCGGGCCCGAGCCGTCGTCGTCGACGCGCAGCTCCACCCCGTCGGTCCGGGCGTGCACGCGGACGTCCACGCTGCCGGCCGCGGCGTGCCGGGCGACGTTCGTCAGCGCCTCCCCGAGCACCGACGCGAGGTGGCCGGCGACGTCGTCGGGGACGGCGGTGTCGAGCGGTCCCTCCAGCCGCAGGCGGGGCTCGCGGCCGAGCGCGGGGGCGGCCGCGCGGCACGTGTCCACCAGCCGACCACGCAGGCCCACGGTCCCGGGCGTCCGCTGCAGGGCGAAGATCGCGGACCGGAGCTCGCGGATCGCCGCGTCGAGCTCCGCGACGACCTCGTCCCCGACGACCCGCAGGTCCGCGTCGAGCCGCGGGCGCATGCTCCGCACCGTCAGCCCGGTGCCGTAGATCCGCTGGATCACCAGGTCGTGCAGGTCACGGGCGATGCGCTCCCGGTCGCGGGCCACCGCGAGCCCGCGGCGCTGCTCCTGGAGGTCCGCGAGCTCGAGCGCGATCGCCGCCTGCCGGGCGAAGGCGTCCACCAGCGCGCCGTCCTCCGGGGTCAGCGGCGGGGCGCCCGGGCGCCGGCCGACCACCAGCACCCCGAGCACGTGCCCGCGGGCGGTCATCGGCACCACCCGTGCCGGGCCCAGCGGCGGGGCGCCGCGGATCGTCGCGACCCGGTGGTCGGTGGCGAAGTCGCGCACGCCCTCCGGCACGCCCGAGCGCACGACCGACCCGCTGACGGACCGGCCCACCGGGACCCGGGCGCCGGCCATCGCCCGGGCGGCCGGTCCGCTCGCGGCCCGCACCACCAGGTCGTCGCGGCCGTCGGGCAGCAGCACCGCCACCAGGTCGGCGCGGGCCAGCGCGTGCGCGCGGTCGCACACCAGCGCGAGCGCGGCGGACCGCGGCATCCCCGCGAGGAGCTGCTGCTCGACCTCCACCGACGCCTCGAGCCACCGCTGGCGGTGCCGTCCCGCCCGGTACAGGCGGGCGTTCTCGATCGCGGTGCCCGCCGCCGCGGCGAGCGACCCGACCAGCTCCGCGTCGTCGGCGGTGAAGTCGGCCTCGTCGCGCTTGCCCGCGAGCGAGAGCACCCCGAGCACCTCGTCGCGGGCGCGCACCGGCACCGCCAGCGCACTGCGACCGGGTGCCCGCTCCCGCACAGGCGGCGGCGTCCCGTGGGTGACCGGCTCGCCGACCCGGCCGTCGGGGTCGAGCACGCCGAGCGCACCCCAGCCCGCGTCGGACAGCACGCACGCGGCGCGCACGACCCGACCGAGCAGGATGCGCAGGTCGTCCTCGTCGTCGACCGCGACCACCGCGGCGAGCAGGGCGCGGGCGTGGCGCCGCGCGGTCGCGAGCTCGTCGCGGGCTGCGCGGTCGGGCTGCTGCGCGGGCGGCGACATCGGCCCCACGGAACCCATCGGGTGCGCTCCCCCTCGTCCCGCCCCGCCCCCGCCACCGGTGCGGCGGCCGGCGGTCTGCGGTAGAACACCAGCATGGCCCAACGCAGCGCCGGTGCCCAGATCCGGGTGTACGTCCTGGACGACCACGAGGTCGTGCGCCGCGGCCTGCGGGACCTGTTCGGCGCGGAGCCCGACATCGAGGTGGTCGGCGAGAGCGGCTCGGCCGCCGAGGCGACGCGGCGCATCCCCGCGCTGCGCCCCGACGTCGCGGTGCTGGACGCGCGGCTCCCGGACGGCAGCGGCATCGAGGTGTGCCGGGCGGTCCGCTCCCAGGACCCGTCGGTCGCGGCACTGATCCTCACCTCGTACGACGACGACGAGGCGCTGTTCGCCGCGATCCTCGCGGGGGCCGCCGGCTACGTGCTCAAGGAGATCGGCGGCGGCGAGCTGGTCGGGGCGGTCCGGCACGTCGCGGCGGGGCAGTCGATGCTCGACCCCGCGGTCACCGGCCGGGTGCTGGAGCGGCTGCGCGCCGGACCGGCCGAGCCCGACGAGCTGCACGACCTCAGCGAGCAGGAGCGGCGCATCCTCGGCCACATCGCCGAGGGGCTGACCAACCGGCAGATCGGCGAGCGGATGTTCCTGGCCGAGAAGACCGTGAAGAACTACGTGTCGCACGTCCTGGCGAAGCTCGGCGTCGAGCGGCGCACCCAGGCCGCCGTGCTCGCGGCGCGGCTGCTGCGCGACTGACGCCCGCCGCCGCCCCGCGCAGGGTCCGACGTCCCGCGATCCGGGTCGACCGGCCCTGGTCCGCGCCGCATGGGCCGCGGGACGCTGTCCCCAGGCACCCGCCGCAGGGTCCACGGCCCCGCGGCACGACCCGGAGGGCGACGACGATGACACGGACCTGGGACGTGCGGATCGACCTGTTCGAGACGTCGGACGCGCCGGGGTCCGACCGCCGGACGACCACCGCGCACGCGATCCTCAGCAGCGGCGCGACGACCCGGATGAGCGGCACCGGCCGCGCGCGCCGACGCCCCGGGGAGCCGGACGTCCCCGAGATCGGCGACGAGCTGGCCGCCGCCCGCGCCCTGCGCGAGCTCGCGGACCGGCTGCTGGACGCCTCGTCGACGGACATCTCCGAGATCGAGCACCGCGAGGTCCACCTCGCGCACTGAGCGGCGAGGTCCACCTCGCGCGCTGATGCGGCACGAAGGAGCAGGGACGTGGACGTGCACGGCAGGACCGCCCCGCGACGGGGCGTCGACCGGAGGGCGGGGTGACGGCGGTGTCCGCGCTGGTGGTCTACGAGTCGATGTTCGGCAGCACCCGGGACGTCGCGGCCGCGGTGGCCGAGGGGCTGCGCGCGACCCTGCCCGTGCGGCTCGTCGAGGTCGGCGCGCTGCTCGCGGAGCCGGGCGGCACGACGGTCCCCGAGGAGATCACGCTGCTCGTGGTGGGCGGTCCGACGCACGCCTTCGGGATGAGCCGCGAGAAGACGCGCGCGTCGGCGGCGCGCGAGGTGCCGCCCGGGAGCACGCACCCCGAGCCCGTCATCTCCCGGCACACCGGGATCCGCGAGTGGCTGGACGTGCTGCGCATGCCGTCCCACGGGCTGCTGGTCGCCACGTTCGACACCAAGGTCCGACGCCCGAACCTGCCGGGCTCGGCTGCGCGGTCCGCCGAGCGGCTGCTGCGCCACCGGGGTGCGATCCCGGTCGCGCCGCCGCGCTCGTTCGACGTGCTCGGCATGGCGGACGGCCTCGCGGAGGGCGAGCTGGACGCCGCCCGTGCGTGGGGCCGTGAGCTGGCCGCCGTGGTGGTCGCGCGCGGCTGACGCGGCCGCACCGTCCCGGTGCGGCAGCCGCACCGTCCCGCGTGCGGCAGCCGCACCGTCCCGCGTGCGGCACAGTGGTGGGCGTGAGCAGCGAGGTGACGGCCCCGCGCCTGCGGTCGGAGCCGAGCATCGCGCACCTGGACGCGGACGCGTTCTTCGCCTCCGTCGAGCAGGCGCAGCGCCCGTCCCTGCGTGGCCGTCCCGTGCTGGTGGGTGGGACCGGGCCGCGCGGCGTCGTCGCGGCGGCGTCCTACGAGGCGCGGGCGATGGGCGTCCGGTCCGCGATGTCGATGGAGAGCGCCCGGCGGGCGTGCCCCCGCGCGACCGTGGTCGTGCCGCGGTTCGACGCGTACAGCGCGTTCTCGGCGCGGATCATGGCCGCGCTGCGCGAGCTCACCGACGCGGTGGAGCCGCTGAGCATCGACGAGGCGTTCGCGGACCTCGGCGCCGTCCGGCCGGGTGACGACGGCTGGCGGGGCGTCGGCGAGGCGCTGCGGGCGCGCGCGGTCGAGCTCGCCGGGGTGCCGGTGTCGGTCGGGATGGGCCGGTCCAAGCTGGTCGCGAAGCTGGCGTCCGCGGCCGCGAAGCCGGCGGGCGTGCGGGTCGTCGCGCCGGACGAGGAGGACGCGTTCCTGCTCCCGATGCCGGTGCGGTCGCTGTGGGGCGTCGGCCCGGTGTCCGCGGAGCGCCTGGAGCGGATCGGGGTCCGGACGGTCGAGGACCTGCGGGGTCAGCCGCTCGACACGCTCACGATGGTGCTCGGCGACGCCGCCGGGACCAACCTGTTCCGGGTCGCGCGCGGCTGGGACGACCGACCGGTCGCGGAGAGCCGGGAGCGGAAGTCGGCGGGCGCGGAGCACACCTTCGAGCGCGACCTGCACGGGCGGGCCCAGGTGGCGGCGCAGCTGCCCGCGGTCACCGACCAGGCGATGCTGCGCCTCGAGCGGCACGGTGGCGCGGCGCGCACGGTCACCGTCAAGGTGCGGTTCTCGGGGTTCAGCACGGTGTCGCGGTCGGTGACGCTGCCGTCGCCGACGGCGGACCGCGGCGCGCTCCTGGAGGCGGCGGGGAGGGCGCTCGACCTGGTCGAGCTGACCGAGCCGGTCCGGCTGCTCGGGGTGTCGTTCCACGGGCTGTCGGAGCACGCGCAGCTGATGCTCGACCTCGCGGGGGGTGACGACGCGCCCGCGCGGGCGGCCGGGCCCGACGACGCGCCCGGGTCCGACGAGGTGGCGCTCCGGCCGGTCGCCCGTCGCCGGCGCGGGCGGCTCCGGCACGACGACGCGGTGCCCGGCCTGGACGTCCTGCACCCGGAGCACGGCCGCGGCTGGGTGGTGCAGGCCCGCGACGACGGCCGGGTGGCGATCCGGTTCGAGACCGCGGCGACCGGCCCGGGGCGGCAGCGCGTGCTGGACCCGGCGACCGAGGACATCGAGCTCGTCGGTGCGCTCGGGCCGGACGGCGCGGAGCTGCCCGCCGACGACTGACCGGACCGGCCGGGCGGCGCCGGACCGGTCCGGCGCGGGACCGGCCCGGCCGCGACGCCTCGGCCGCGCCGCCTCAGCCCGCGAGCCCGACCAGCGCGCCGAGCACCGCCGTCGCCGCGACCCCGAGGACCGTCCACGCGACCATGCTCCCGGCCACGTAGCCGGCGAGGCGGCCGCGGCTCCCGGGGGCGCACGCCGGGGCGGGGGTCTCGCGCACCCAGGTCAGGAGGTCGCGGGGCTGCGGGGCGGGGCGGGTCGTGGTCGTGACGGTGCTCATGGCGCTCTCCTCGTGGGGGCGGTGGTGGTGGTCGGCCGGGGTCACCGGCACCCACCAGGATGCCCCAGCCGCGCGGCCCGGCGCCTGGGGCCTCGGTCCCGGCCCGCTGCTCCGACCGGGTGGACTCGCGAGCGCGGCGCCCTGCGGCCCCGCGCGGTGCGGCACGCTCGCCCGCAGGGACGTCCCGGACGATCGGAGGCAGGCAGGATGACGGGCACGACGCGGACGGGGCCGGTCCGCCTGGAGTGGACCACGGACCGGGCCGACCTCGTCGAGATCGCGCGCGCGATGGTGCACCTCCGCCGTCGCGGTCGGTCCGCAGCGATGCTGGGCGGTGGCGCGCTCCTGCTCGCAGGGGCGGGCGTCCTGACCCGTTCCCCGGTCGGGCTGGTCGGTGCGCTGCTGGTGGCGTTCCTGCTCACCCCGGCGTCGACGGTGCTCACCGTCCCGCTGCTGCGCCGCAGGCACCCGGAGGTCGCGCTCCGCAGCACCGCGGAGGTGGACGCGGAGCACGGCGTGCGGTTCGCCCAGGCCGACATCGCCTCGACGTTCGGGTGGAGCGCGTGGTCCGGGCTGGTGGAGACCGAGCGGCTGTACCTGCTGCGGCGCGCGCACCAGCGGGTGTCGGTGCTGGTCCTGGCCAAGCGCGGGACCGACGAGCCGCAGGAGCGGGAGCGCCTGCGAGCCGTCCTGGAGGCGCACCTCGGACCGCCCGTCGCGGTGCACTCCCGTCGCCGGGCGACGCGCGCCTGACGTCCCGCGACTCGCGCCTGACGTCCGCGACCCGCGCCCGACGTCCGCACCACGTCCGCTACGCGGCGGGACCCGCCCCCGCGGCCAGGTCCCGCGCGATCTCCCGTCCGACCTCGCGCAGCAGCCGGGGCGCGTCGGCGAGGCACCGTGCGGGGTCCGGCTCGCGGTCGGTCAGCGCGTAGGCGCGGGTGAACCCGAGGGCGTGCAGCCGGTCCGGCGCGAGGTCGACGCGCCCGGCGACCGCGACCACCGGCACGCCCGCGGCGGCGGCGGCCCGCGCCACCCCGACCGGCGCCTTGCCGCCCGCGGACTGCTCGTCGAGCGCGCCCTCGCCGGTGACGACGAGCCGGGCCCCGGCCAGCAGCCCGGCGAAGCCGACCAGCTGGAGGACCACCTCGACGCCGGGCCGCACCGTCGCGCCGAGCGCGGCCAGCGCCGCGTAGCCGACACCGCCGGCCGCCCCGGCGCCGGCCAGGTCCGCGGCCGGGCGTCCGAGCAGCCCGGCCCACCGGTCGAGCGCCGCCTCCAGCACCGCGACCTGCTCCGGGCTCGCCCCCTTCTGCGGGGCGAACACCGCCGCCGCGCCGCGGGCGCCGAGCAGGGGGTTGTCCACGTCGGTGGCCACGACGACCTGCGCGCCGCGCAGCCGCGGGTCCAGGCCGGTCACGTCGACCGAGGCCACCGCCAGCGGGTGGCCGGCGCCCGGCCGCAGCACCGCTCCCCCGGCGTCGCGGAGCGTCGCGCCGAGCGCCTGCAGGAGACCGGCGCCGCCGTCGGTGGTGGCGCTGCCGCCGAGCCCGAGGACGATCCGGGTGCACCCGGCGTCGAGCGCTGCGGCGACGAGCTGACCGGTGCCGACGGTCGTCGCGGCGAGCGGGTCGCGGCGGTCGCCGACGAGCGCGAGACCGGACGCCTGCGCCAGCTCGACCACCGCGGTGCCGTCGCGGACGGCGACGACGGCCTCGACGGGGTCGCCCAGCGGCCCGCGCACGGTCACGGACACCGCCCGGAACCCCCGGCGGAGCGCGGCGTCGACGGTCCCCTCGCCGCCGTCCGCGACGGGCACCTCGACGACGGCCGCGCCGGGGTCGACGTCCTGGATGCCGGCGCGCAGGGCCCGGGCGACCGCCGCGGCGTCGGCGGACCCCCGGAACTTGTCCGGGGCGAGCAGGATCGGTCCGGTCACCGGACCATCATGGCCGTCACCCGGCGGACTTCACCCGGTGTCCGGCCCTCGCACGGCACCGCGGGCTCCTAGCGTCGGCGGGGACGCAGCCCGCTCCCCGCCGCCGGAGGACGCCGTGCAGGTCCAGCTGATCGCCCTGTCCGACGTCGATGCCGCGGACGCGCGCCGGTGGCAGGACCTCGCCGCCGACGCGCTCGCCCCGAACATGTGCCTCGACCCCCGGTTCCTGCTGCCGGCCCTGGCGCTGGGGGCGGAGACGGACGAGATCCGCCTGCTGGTGGTGCGGGAGGGCGGCACCTGGCTGGCGGCGCTCGCGTGCACCAGGAAGCGGGTCGCCCCGCGGGTGCCGGTGCGGGCGGTGACCACCGGCGGCGAGATGCTGACCCGCGAGTGCGACCGCCAGCACCCGCTGGTGCGACGGGGGCGGGCGGTCGAGGTGCTGGACGCCCTGCTGCGCGGTACCGCGGAGGTGGGGCTGCCCGGTCTGGTGCAGCTGCGGCGGTTCCCGGTGGAGGGCCCGCTGGCGGCGACCCTCGCGCAGGTGGTCCGGCGGCGGCGGATGCGGGTGCACGAGCGCAGCCGGGACGTCGGCGTGTGGGCGCCGCGGGACGCCGTGGCGGTCCTGCCGGTGCCGTCCCCGGTCGACGGCGTGCTCGTCGACCCGCCGCTGTCCTGCGCGCACATGCGCACCGACGACGCGCGCAACACCCGACGCGTCGCCCGGGGTCTCGCGCGGGAGGCGGGCGGCCCCCTGGAGCTGCACGACGAGTCGGGCGACCCCGCGGCGGTGGACCGGTTCGTCGCGCTGCAGGCCGCCGGGTGGAAGGGCGACGCGGCGCGTGGGGGCGCCGCCGTCGGGCTGGACCCCGCACGCGAGCGGTGGTTCCGGGGCCAGGTCACGGCGTTCGGCGCGGACGGCGACCTGCGGGTGCTGCGGCTCGCCGCGGGAGGCACGACGCTGTGGACCGGGTTCCAGGTGCGGTCGGGCGACGGCTGGTACGGGCTGCTCGACGCGTACGACGAGCGGTTCCGGCGCCTGAGCCCGGGGTCGGTCGGCCGGGTCGCGGCGATGACCTACCTGCTCGGCACGACGGACGCCGCCTTCGTGGACCCGGGTTTCTCCTCGCACTACGCGGTCGGGGCGCGGATCTGGCCTGCTGCGCGCCCGCAGGCGGACCTGCTGGTCGCGGCGCGGGGGCCGGTCGCGCACGCGGTCCTCGCGGCGGCGCACCTCCGGTCTTGACATTCATAGTGAGCGCACTCAGACTTGAGGGTCCTCATTCCCTCGTCCCCGGAGCACCCCGTGCACGCGTTCGGCATCACCCGCTACCAGCAGCCGCTGACCCGGATCGAGGTCCCCGAGCCCACCGTCGGCCCGGACGACGTCCTCGTCGACGTCGAGGCCGCCGGACTCAACCACCTGGACGAGAAGATGCGCGCCGGGGAGTTCAAGGCCCTCCTGCCCGCCACGATGCCCCTGGTGCTCGGGTACGACGTCGCGGGCACCGTGCTGCGCGTCGGGGCGCGGGTCCGGGAGTTCGCGCCCGGCGACCGCGTCTACGCGCGCGTCGGCGCGGGCCGGACGTTCGCCGAGCGGGTGGCCGTCCCGCAGGACGAGCTCGCCCCGGCGCCCCGCACGCTCAGCACCGCGCAGGCCGCGGGCCTCCCCCTGGTCGCACTCACCGCGTGGCAGGCCCTCGTGGAGCGCGGCCACCTCCAGGCCGGCCAGAAGGTCCTGGTGCAGGCCGGCGCGGGCGCGGTCGGGTCGCTCGCGATCCAGCTCGCGCAGCACCTGGGCGCGCACGTCGCGACCACGGCGAGCGGGGCAGGCCTCGAGCGGGCGCGCGAGCTCGGCGCGGACGTGGTGGTCGACTACCGCTCGCAGGACGTCGAGGCCGAGCTGTCCGGCTACGACCTGGTCCTGGACAGCCTCGGCGGCGACACCCTGCTGTCGTCGCTCCGCGTCCTGCGACCGGGCGGCAGGGCCATCGGCATCGCCGGACCGCCGGAGCCGGCGTTCGCCCGCCAGGCCGGGCTGAACCCGGTGCTGCGCCTCGCGATCGGCGCCCTGAGCAGCAAGGTCCGGCGCCTGGCCCGGCAGCGGGGCGTGACCTACGAGTTCCTGTTCATGCACGCGTCCGGAGCGCAGCTGCGCGAGATCACCGCACTGGTGGACGCCGGCACGCTGCGCCCGCTGCCGGTCGAGACCTTCCCGCTCGACGACGCCCCCGCCGCCCTGGGAGCCCTCGCCGCCGGTCGCGTCCGGGGCAAGGCCGTGCTGGTCCGGGGCTGAGCCCGGACGGTCGCCCTCAGCGCCCGCGCAGGACCACCGCGACCTGCGCGGCGACGTCCGCGACGATCTCCTCGACGGTGGCCGCGGCGGTCGCGCTCGCGGCCATCGCGAGGAACATCACCGCGGACACGACGTGCGCCAGGGCGGCGGCGTCCTCGTCCGACGTGCGGCCGTCCCGCCGGAGCACGTCGGCGAGGGCCGCCTCGGTCTGCGCGGCGATGGTCAGCGCCTCGCGGTGGTGCGGCTCGTCGGGGTCGCCGAACGCCATCTCCCGCAGGTAGGTGCGGCCGTTGTCGACCTGCTTGCGGTTGCACTCGACCACCGGGCGGACGATCGCCAGCACCGCCCCGAGCTCGTCGTCGACCCCCGCGGCCCCGGCGACGCCGCGGGCGAGCGCCTCGGCGTACGCGGCGTTCTGCACGAGCAGCAGCAGCTCGCCCTTGTTCCTCGCGTAGAGGAACAGCGTGCCCGCACCGATGTCGGCCCGCTCGGCGATCTGCTGGGTCGTGACGTCGTCGACGCCGTGCTCGGCGAACAGCTCGCCCGCCGCGGCCATGATCCGCTCGAGCTTCTGCTGCTTGTTGCGCTCGCGCCGGCCGACAGGTCGAGGGGCGACGGACATCACGTGGGCTCCTCCGGAACAGATCCTGACTGGTGTCAGTTATGAGTGTAGTCAGACGCTGGTGCATCCGCACCGGTCCGGCGCCCATCGTCCCACCACCCGAAGGAGCACCCCATGCCCACTCTCGACGGCGCAGTCGTCCTGGTCACCGGCGCGAACGGCGGCATCGGCACCCAGCTCGTGCACCAGGCCCTCGCCCGCGGGGCCGCGAAGGTCTACGCCACCGCGCGCACCCCCCGCACCTGGGACGACGAGCGCGTCGTGCCGCTCGCCCTCGACGTCACCGACCCCGCCTCGATCCGCGCGGTGGTCGAGGCAGCGCCCGACGTCACCGTGCTGGTCAACAACGCCGGCGTCTCCGTGGCCGGCGCCGGCATCCTGGAGCACTCCGACGAGGAGATCCGCGCCAGCGTCGAGACGAACTTCGTCGGGCCGCTGCTGCTCACCCGCGCCTACGCGCCCCTGCTGGTCCGGGCGGAGAACGCGGCGGTCGTCGACATCCACTCCGCGATGAGCTGGTACGCGGTGGGGGGCATCTACAGCGCGACCAAGGCCGCGTTCTGGTCGGTCACCAACTCGCTGCGCCTCGAGCTCGTCCCGCAGGGCGTGCACGTCGTCGGGGTGCACGTCGGCTGGGTCGACACCGCGATGGCCGCCCACGCCGAGGGCCCGAAGACCGACCCGGCCGACCTGGTCGCCGCCGTGCTCGACGCCGTCGAGGCCGGCGAGTACGAGGTGCTCGCGGACGACATCTCCGTGCAGGCCAAGGCCGGGCTGAGCGCCCCGCTGGAGGTCGTCTACCCGCAGCTCGCGCGACCGGTCGCCTGACGGGGCACAGCCGCCGACCCCGGGTCGACCCTGACCCGGGGCCGGCAGCCGTCACCCCTGCGGATGACCCCGGCTCCCCCGCGTACCGCGGCGGGGGTAGCCGAAGATGCGCACCCCGGCTGATCCGCCGTGGGCCGCGGACGGCCAGGCTGGAGGGGTCGCCGCCACCCGGGCGCCGACGACGGCCCGAGGAGCCCGCCCGTGCGCACACCGTCGCAGACCCCCACCCGCACCGAGCCCTGGTACGCCGCCGTCGACCTGCGCGCGGACGACAGCGCGCCCGTCGTGGCCCGCGCGTGGGTCGACGCGTGCGCCGCGAGCGCCGGCGTGGCCCCGGCCCACCGCGCGGAGGTCCGCCGCATGGGCACCGAGCTCGCCCGCGAGGCCGCGCTGCGCGCCGGCCAGGGCGGCACGATCCGGCTCGAGGTCGACGTGGTGGGACCCGTGCTGCGGGTGTCCGCGCGCGGCCCCGCGACCACGCAGCGGCTCGGCTCGCGGGCCGTCGAGGCGCTGCGCTCCGCGTTCGAGTGGGGCGTCGAGCGGGTGCGCGGCGACTCCCGGCTGGTGTGGTGCCACCTCCAGGTGGCCTGAGCCTCAGTCCTTCTGCGCGCCCCAGCCGTGCCAGCGGTCGACCTCCACGACGGCCGACCAGCGCGGGTTCACCCGGTCCGGGTACGGGTGGCCGGTGTAGTGGCGGGAGAGCGCGTCGATGTCGGCGCGGTCCGTGTCCTCGCGCAGCTCCACGACCCGGCCGATCAGCGTCACGTGCGTGTACCAGTCGTCGGCGTCGAGCGCGGTGAGCGTCACGCGGGGGTCCCGGCGCAGGTGCCGCAGGCGCACCCGGGTCGCGTCGAGGTTGAGCAGCACCCGCCCGTCCTCCTGCCAGAGGTACCAGGTCGCGGCCGACACCGGCGTGCCGTCGCTGCGCAGCGTGGCCATGACGGCGGGGTTGGGTCGGCGCAGCATCGCGATCGCGTCGGACGGCAGCGGGGACGTGCTCACGGGGGGACCTCCGGGGTCGGCGGGCGGGTGGTCCGCCCAGTCTGGCCGCGGCGCGGTCAGCGGTCGACCGCGAGCCCCAGCCAGCCCGCCATCGCGTCGATCTGCTCGTCCACCGCCGCGGTGGTCTCCTCGTCGAACGGCACCTCCTGGTGCACGGCGTGCACGCGCAGCACCCCGGCGCGGCGGTCGGCCCGCGCGTCCAGCCGGCCCACGAACCGGTCGCCGTGCAGCACCGGGAGCGCGAAGTACCCGAACCGCCGCTGCGCCGCGGGCTTGAACATCTCCACCGCGTAGTCCAGGTCGAACAGGTCGAGCAGGCGCTGCCGGTCGTGCACCAGGCGGTCGAACGGGGACAGCAGCGCGGTACGGCCCACGAACGGCTCGGCCCGGACCGCCGCCAGGACACCGGGGTCCACCCGCCACTCGCCGGCCACCCCGTCGACCTCCACGGGCTCCCCCGGCAGGTCCATCCGCCACGGCTCGCCGGTCGCGCCGGTCAGGACCCGAGGCCGGGCGATCCCGAGCGCCCGCACCCGGCGCCGCACCCGCTCGGCGCGGGCCTCGGCGAGCGGCAGCGGCTCCACCGGCGGGTACACCCGATCGGCGACGTCCCACAGGCGCTCGCGGCCCTCGCGGCCGGCGATCGCCACGAGGCCGCGCTCGCTCAGCAGCTCGAGCATCATCGTGACGTTCCGGTCGCCGGTCCACCCCGTCGAGCGCCACGGCACGGCGGCCGTGTCGGGGACCTCCCGCGCGCGCAGCGGACCCTCGGCGCGCAGCCGCGCGAGCACGTCGCGGCGGAACGCGTCGTTCGCCGCCACCCAGTCGCGGCCGTGGCCGTGCTCGTCCGGCGGCCACGCGGCCATCTCCGCGGCGTACAGGGGCAGGTCCGCCGTCGCCCGGACGGTGCCGACCAGCTGGTAGAGCAGCCGGTCGGCGAGCGCGTCGTCGACCGCGCCCGGCCACACGCGCGTCCCCAAGCGCGACCACACGACGTGGTCGACGGCGGGGGCGATCGCCGCGGTGGGGTCGACCTGCAGGAACGTGAGGCGCTGCACCACGCCGACCAGGTCCGTCGGGGCGTCTCCACCCCCGTCGAGCAGCTGCGCGCGCACCGCGACGCGCCGGGCCTCGGTGCGGCTCAGCCGGATCATGGACCCACGGTAGTGACGCAGGCGACGCCGACCGGGCGGAAGGTTTCGCCCGGCGCGTGCGTTCCGGCTCGACGTGAACCTCTTCTCCCCCGTCGCCCTGGGCGACCTCCAGCTCCCCAACCGCGTCGCGATGGCCCCCCTGACCCGGACGCGCGCCGGCGCCGACGGCGTGCCGAACGACCTGCTCGTCGAGCACTACGCGCAGCGCGCCAGCACCGGCCTGATGGTCACCGAGGGCACGTTCCCCAGCGCCGAGTCGCGCGCCTACCCGGGCCAGCCGGGCATCGCCACCGACGAGCAGGCCGCGGGCTGGGCCCGGGTCGCCGACGCGGTGCACGCCCGCGGCGGCCGTCTGGTCATGCAGCTGATGCACGGTGGGCGCGTGTCGCACACCGGGATCACCGGGACCGACCGGATCGTCGCCCCCAGCGCGCTCGCGATCGACGGCGAGACCCGCCTGCCCGACGGCTCGAAGACCGCGTACCCGGTGCCGCACGCGCTGACCGCCGACGAGATCCCCGGCATCGTCGCGACGTTCGTCGAGGCGGCGCGCCGCGCGGTCGACGCGGGCCTGGACGGCGTCGAGGTGCACGGGGCGAACGGCTACCTGCTGCACGAGTTCCTGTCCCCGGCGTCCAACGTGCGCGACGACCAGTACGGCGGCTCGCCGGAGAACCGCGCGCGCCTCGTGGTCGAGGTCGTCACGGCGGTCGCCGCCGAGGTCGGCGCCGGGCGCGTGGGCCTGCGCCTGTCCCCCGGGCACAACATCCAGGACGCGTTCGAGACGGACGCCGCCGACGTCGCGGCCACCTACGGGCACGTGGTCGACGCGATCCGCCCCCTGGGCCTGGCGTACCTGAGCGTCCTGCACGCCGACCCCGCCGGGGAGCTCGTCCAGGACCTGCGCGCCCGGTTCGGCGGCCCGCTGATGGCCAACACCGGCTTCTCGGCGATGACCACCCGCGAGGAGGCGCTGCAGCTCGTCGCGGACGGCACCGCGGACGTCGTGGCCGTCGGCCGCGCGGCGATCGCCAACCCCGACCTCGTCGAGCGCTGGGCGGGTCAGCACCCGGAGAACGAGCCGAACCCGGCGACGTTCTACGGCGCCGGCGCCACGGGGTACACGGACTACCCGTTCCTCGCCGACACCGACGCTGCCGGCGCGTCCGCAGCCCGCGCCTGACGCACGCCCGCGGGCGACGCTGGGCGGCGACGGACCGACCCAGCCGACCGAGGAGACCGCCGTGGCGACGCTCAGCGTGTGGAAGTTCGACACCCCCGAGGGGGCCGACCGGGCCGAGGGCGCCCTGCAGGCCCTGCAGAAGCAGCAGCTGATCCAGGTGCACGACGCCGCGACCGTGTCGTGGGAGCCCAGCCGGAAGAAGCCGAAGACGCGGCAGCTCAACAACCTCACCGTCGCGGGCGCGCTCGGCGGCACGTTCTGGGGTCTGCTGTTCGGGCTGCTGTTCTTCGTGCCGCTGCTCGGTGCCGCGATCGGCGCCGCGGCGGGCGCGCTCGGCGGGTCGCTGACGGACGTGGGGATCGACGACGGGTTCATCGACTCGGTCCGCAGCAAGGTCACGCCCGGCACGTCCGCGCTGTTCCTGCTGTCGTCCGGGGCCGTCGGGGACAAGGTGCTGCCCGCGCTCAAGGAGCAGGGCATCCACCCTGAGCTGATCCAGACGAACCTGTCCGCCGAGGAGGAGGCGCGGCTCCGGGCGGCGTTCGAGGAGAACGTCTGACCGGTCCGCCGGCGGTGCGGCTCAGAGCATCCCGCGCTGCACCGCCACCCGGACCGCCGCCCGCCGCCCGTCCGCGCCGAGCTTGCGGTAGATCGCCCGCATGTGGGTCTTCACCGTGTTGACCGACAGGTAGAGCGACGCCGCGATCTCCTCGGCGGTCAGCGACGAGCGCAGGCACGCCAGGACGTCGCGCTCGCGCGCGGTGAGGTCCCAGGCGGAGGTGCGCGCCGCGGGTGCGGCCTGCTCCGCGACGAGGAGCCGGGCCACCAGCTCCTCGTGCGCGCTGCCCCACTCGAGGTGCGCCGAGAGCAGCGGGTGCAGGTCCGCGGCGCGGTCGCGCAGCGGGCGCACCACGCCCTGCGGCGCGGCCAGGTCCAGGGCGTCCTCCAGCGCACGGTGCGCCGCGTCGGTCGCGCCGTCCTGCTCGTGCAGCAGCGCGGCGGCCGCCGCGAGCGCGACCCGCGCCGGGGTCGGCGGCCCGGGGGCCGCGGGTCGGCCGGCGTGCACCGCCCGCCACGCGCCCGCCCGGTCCCCCGTGCGCCGGAGCACGTCCGCGAGCCAGGCGAGCGACAGCGGGTCGCCGAACGCGGCCGCCCGCCGGTCGACCCGCGCGAGCGCGGCGCGCCCCTGCCCGGACGCGGCCAGGTGCACCGCCGTCACCAGGTCGCGGAACCCCGGCAGGTGCTCGGGCTCCCCCGCGTCCGTCCACGGCGCGTCGAGCACCGCGCGCGCCGCCGCCAGGCCCGCGGCGTCGCCCTGGGCCACGGCCACGAGCGCGCCGATCCCCGCGGCGTGCGCGGCGACCTCCCGGCGGGACCTCCCGGCCGCCTCGACGGCCGCCGCCAGCTGCTCACGCGCGTGGTCGAGGTCGTCGCGCCAGTACGCCACCAGGCCGCAGGTCAGGTGCGCCGTCGCGACGACCCCCGAGCCCGACCACCCGTGCGCGGCCGCCGTGCGGAGCACCTCCAGGGCCCGGGTCCGGCCGTCGGCCAGGTCACCGAGCTGCGCGCGGGCGAGCGCGGACTCCGCGCGGCAGCCGAGCGCGAGCGCCCCCCACCCCCGCTGCGCGGCCAGCCTCGCGGCCTCGTCGAGCAGCGCAGCGGCGTGCGGGTCCGCCGCGGCGCCGAGCCGCTGCTGCTCGGCCCGGCCCAGCAGGTACAGGCCGAGCGCCCGGGTGGCACCGTCCAGGTCGTCGCGCGCGAGCAGCGCCCGACCCCGGCGGACCGCCTCGCCCAGCGGCGGACGGCCCGGGGCCAGGAACGTGCGGACCAGGTCACCGACGACCGCCGGGGCGGTGCCCGCGCCGACCGCACCGCCCGGGTCGAACGCGCGCGCCGCGGACAGCGCGAGCAGCACGTCGGGCGCGTGGGCGTGCGGGTCGGGCAGCGCCGACCGCAGCCGCTCGATCAGCCCGACCTCGCCCCGCACGACCAGGTCCGGCCACCGCTCGCCGAGGATCGACGCGGCGGTCCCCGGCGCCTGGGCCTCGAGCGCGTGCCCGATGGCCGCAGCCGGGTCGGTCGACGCCCGGTGCTCCGCGACCACGCGGTGCGCGGCCCGCGCCGCGGCGGGGTCCCGGCGCGCGAGCACCGCCCGGGCGTGCGCGGCGACCAGCGCGTGCCACCGGTAGGCGACCCGGCCGTCCTCGTCCCCGCCGACGGGCGTGAGGAACAGCCCCCGGGCGACGCACTCGTCGAGCAGCGCCGCGCCGCCCGGGACGACCGCGTCCGCGAGGTCGGGGTCGATCGTGCCCGCCACGCTCGCGCGCAGCACGAAGTCCGCGAGCGCCCGCGGCAGCGACCCGAGCACCTCCGCGAGCAGGTAGCTGGTCAGGGGCACGTCCCGCGCGCCCACGCCGCGCAGCGGCCCCCCGTCGTCGTCGAGCACCCCCGCCGCCAGTGCCAGCTGCACGGCGACGGGCCAGCCGCGGGTGACCTCCCAGACGTCCCGGGCCCGGTCGGGGTGCCGGCCGTGGCCGCCGACCAGCTCGGCGACCTCCTGCTCGGTGAACGCCAGCGACCGGCTGCGGACCTCGCCGAGCTGCCCGCTGATCCGCAGCCGGTTCACGGGGACCCCGGCGTCGAACCGGCACGCCAGGACCAGCCGCGCGCTCGCGTAGCGCAGCAGCGGGGTGAGCACCTGCCGCGCGGTGCGCAGGGACACCAGGTGCACGTCGTCGAGGACCACGACCGGTGCGGGCGCGCCGGCTCCGGTCCCCGCACGCGCGTCGAGCCGGTCCAGGTCCGCGACGAGCGCGTCCACGCGGGCGCCGACGGTCCCCGGGGCGCCGAGCCGGCCGGGGGTGCTCGGGGACGCCGTCGCGTCGGCCGCGGCCTGCGCGACCGCGTCGGCGAGCACCCCCGCGAGGCGCCCGGGGTCGTCGTCGAGCGGGTCGAGCGAGGCCCAGACCAGCGGGGCGGCGACAGCGGGCGCCCACTGGCTCAGCAGCGTCGTCTTGCCGTACCCGGCCGGTGCGCACACCAGCACCAGGCGGTGCCGGTCGACGGCCTCGTCGAGCTCGGCGACGCACCGCGGGCGGGCGAGCAGCCCCGGGGCGGGACGGGGCGCGCGGACCTTGCCCGGCGGCGCGCCCGACGTCGTGCCGGACGGTGCGCCCGGTGCGGACCTGCCTGCTCGTGCGGTCATCGCTCACGCCCCCGCGTCGCGCCCACCGTAGCGCCGGGTGTCGTCGCCGTCCGGCGGACCGGGGTCGGCGACCACCTGGAGGTCGGCGATCGCGATGCCCAGGTCCCCCAGCAGGGCCACGACGCCCGTCAGGCCCGCGCGGTCCGGCACCCGGCAGGACAGCACCGCGCCGTCCGCGGTGGGGGCCGCGACGATGTCCGCGTAGTCGCGCAGACCGGCGAGGTCGTGCTCGGGTCCGACGACCCGGATGTGGACGAGCATGCCCACCCCTCCGCCGAGGCCTGCGCGCGTCGGGTCCACCGTGGCTCCCGCCCGGGCCGGTGTCGTCATGCGCCGCGGGTGACTCCCGCGAGGGCACGGAACCCCCGTGTACCGCGGGTGCGGTACACCGGGCACCGCCGGAGGGGGACGACGGGCGAGGCACCCGGGGCGATGCTGGGACGCGACGCGCGTCTGCCACCCTGGTCCGGCGCGACCCGATCGAGCCGGACAGGAGGAGCCCGCCCCGTGACCACCCCGCTGCAGCTCGGCTCCCGGGCCGTCCGGGCCGTCCGCGCGGTCGACACCGTGACGCGCGGCACCCGCCCCACCCCCGGCCAGCTGGCCCTGACGGGGTTCTGGCTCGCCGCGATGCTGACCACCACCTCCGTGCGGACCGGCACGTTCGAGCGGCCCGGCGCGCCGCTGCTGCTCGCCGTGCTCGCGGCCTGGGCACCGCTGCTGCTGCGCACCTGGCGCCCGGCGCTCGCGCTGGCGGGCGCGCTCGTGGCCGAGTCCACGATCCTGATCTTCCTGGCCGTCCCGGACGCGGTCACCGCCCCGACCGGCGGCATGGGCGCGTACCAGCCGGTCCCGCTCGCGTCGATGCTCGCGGTGGCGACGCTCGCGGCCCGGGCACCGCGGGCGACGGGCTGGCTCGCCGGGGTCGGCGCCGGTGCCGTCCTGGCCGTGCTCGGCGTGGCGATCAGGTCGACGGAGACCTACCTCACCGACCTGGTCGTGTTCTACCTGGTGGTGACCGCCGCGGCGCTCGGGGTGTGGCGGTCGGGGCTGCGGGAGCGCGCGGCCCGCGCGGCCCGCGAGCGCGACGAGCACGCCCGGCAGGCGGTCCTCGACGAGCGGCTGCGGATCGCGCGCGAGCTGCACGACGTCCTCGCGCACAACCTCACGCTGGTGAACGCGCAGGCCGGCGTCGCCCGGTACCTGCTGCGCACCGACCCCGGCGCCGCCGAGTCCGCCCTGCGCGACATCACGCAGCACACCGGGCGCGCGATCGACGAGCTGCGGGCGACCGTCGGCCTGCTGCGGAGCCGAGACGACGACCCGGGGGCCGCGGGTGCGGACGCCGCGCTGCGCCCCGTCCCCGGGCTGGCCGCGCTCGACGAGCTGCTCGACCGCGTCCGCTCGGCGGGCACCCGGGTCGAGCTGGCGACCTCCGGCACCCCGGGGCGGCTCGACCAGCACGCCGACCTGGCGGCCTACCGGATCCTCCAGGAGTCGCTGACCAACGCGGCCAAGCACGCGCCGGGCGCGACCGTCGACGTCGGGCTGACCTGGACCGGGGCGGGCGTCCGGCTGCGCGTCGCGAACCCCGTAGGCCCGGACACCGGCCCCGACCGGGCCCCCGCGCCCGGCACCGGCAACGGGCTGATCGGCATGCGCGAGCGCGCCACCGCCGCCGGCGGCACCCTGCGCGCGGGGCCCGCCCCGGACGGCGGGTTCGAGGTCGTCGCGACGCTCCCCGCCCAGCCCGCGCCCGAGCCGACCGACCCCGCACCGACCCCGACCCCGACCGGAGGACCCCGCTGATGAGCGTGCGCGTGCTGCTCGCCGACGACCAGGCGCTGCTGCGCGCCACGTTCCGCCTGCTCCTGGACGCGACCGACGACATCGAGGTGGTCGGCGAGGCCGCCACGGGCGCCGAGGCCGTGGCGATGACCCGCAGCACCCGGGCCGACCTCGTCCTGATGGACATCCGGATGCCGGACATGGACGGCATCGAGGCGACCCGCCGGATCACCGCCGACGACGCCCTGGCGGGGGTGCGTGTGCTCATGCTCACGACGTTCGAGGCCGACGACCTGGTGCTCGGCGCGCTGCGGGCCGGCGCGAGCGGGTTCCTCGGCAAGGGCGTGGAGCCCGAGGCGCTGATCGACGCGATCCGCACCGTCGCGGCCGGCGACCGCCTGCTGTCCCCCGCCGCGACCCGGGCCGTCGTGCAGCGCCTCCTCGAGCAGCCGGAGCCCCAGGTCCCCGCACCGGTCCCCGGCTTCGCCGACCTGACCGAGCGCGAGCGCGAGATCACCACGCTCGTCGCCGCGGGCCTGTCGAACACCGAGATCGCCGAGCGGCTGTTCATCAGCCCCGCGACCGCGAAGACCCACGTCAACCGGGCCATGATGAAGACGGCCGCGCGCGACCGGGCGCAGCTCGTCTACCTGGCGTACCAGGCAGGGCTGGGCGGCGTCGGCTCGCAGTGACTCGATATAAACATCGACTATCGGGCGATACTCGATGTTTATGTACGATGGACTCATGAAGACCGCGCGCTCGTACCTGCCGGCGACCGAGGCGGCCCTCGTCGCGCTCGGCGCCCAGGTGGCCGCCGCGCGCCGTGAGCTGGGCTGGACCGCCGCCGAGCTGGGCGAGCGGGTGGGCGCCAGCACCGCCCTGATCTCCCGCATCGAGCGGGGCGCCCCCGGAACCGCGATCGGCACCGTGTTCGAGGCCGCCATCGTGTGCGGCGTGCCGCTGTTCGGGGTCGGGAGCCGCGACCTCGGCGACGTCGCCGCCCGCGAGCGCGACCGCCTCGCGCTGCTCCCCCGCCACGTCCACCAGCGCTCCGTCGAGGTCGACGATGACTTCTGACGGCGCCACCGGCTCCGGCTCGTCGGTCTTCGTCTGGGTGTGGCTGCCCGGCGCGACCGACCCGGTCGTCGCCGGCGTCCTGCACCCGAGCGGCGACGACCTCCAGGGCGAGCCGGTGCTGCTGTTCCGCTACGCCGCCAGCTACCGCGCCCGCCCCGACGCGATCTCCCTGTTCACCCCCGAGCTGCCGCTCACCCCGGCTACGTTCGACCCCCGGCGCGCCGCCGGGCGCGACCCGCTGCCGATCGCCGGTGCGCTGCGGGACGCAGCACCGGACGCCTGGGGCCGGCGCGTCGTCGACGCCCGGCTCGGCGCACGGGTGGGCACGCGGGTCGGCACGCACGGGGCGGACCTCGACGAGCGGATCTACCTCCTCGCGTCGGGTTCGGACCGCATCGGCGCCCTCGACTTCCAGGCCTCGCCCGACCGCTATGTCGCCCGCGACGACGACGCCGACCTGCACCAGCTGCTCGAGCTCACCGACCTGGTCGAGCGCGGCGAGACCGTCCCCGACTCGCTCACCGCCGCGGCCGCGCACGGGACGTCGATCGGCGGCGCCCGACCCAAGGCCCTGCTGCGCGACGGCGACCGCCGGGTGGTGGCCAAGTTCTCGTCGAGCACGGACACACGCCCCGTGGTGCAGTCCGAGGCGGTCGCGATGCTGCTCGCACGGCGTGCGGGGCTCCAGGTGCCCGAGGTGCGGGTGGTGCGCGCGTCGGGCAGGTCGGTGCTGCTCGTCGACCGGTTCGACCGCGTGCCCGTGACGCGGGCGGACGGGACGACCGGCCACACCCGACGGCAGATGGTGTCGATGCTCACCGTCCTGGGGCTCTGGGAGATGAACTCCCGGTACGCCAGCTACGCGCAGATCGCCGACGCGATCCGCACCGGGCCGTGGACCGACGTCGGGGCTAGCCTGCGGGAGCTGTACGGGCGGCTCGTGCTGAGCGTCCTCGTCGGCAACAACGACGACCACCTGCGCAACCACTCGGCGTTCTGGGACGGCGCGCGGCTCACGCTGACCCCTGCCTACGACCTGGCGCCCCAGCCCCGCAGCAGCCGGACGTCGAGCCAGGCGATCGGCATCACCCGCGACGGCCGGCGGGCGTCCCAGCTCTGGCTGGTGCGCGAGGCGGCGGCGGACTTCCTGCTGCCCGCGACCGAGGCGGACGCGATCATCGACCGGGTGCGCGGTGCGGTCGAGGACGGCTGGGACGACGCCTGCGACCAGGCCCTGCTCACGTCGACCCAGCGCTCGGCGCTCCGTGGTCGCGAGTTCGGCAACCCGTACGTCTTCGAGCCCGAGGGGACCGCATGACCAGCACCGGGCAGTCCCCACCCACGGCCGACCCCGGCCCGGAACCGGCGTCCGAGCACCCCGCGTCCGCGCACCCTGACACGCCGGACGCCCCCGACTCCCCCGCGACCGCGCGGCGGCGCCGACGCCCCCGGCCCCCGCACCCCGGCGGCGTCGCGGTCGGCACCCTGTTCGCGGCGCTCGCCATGACGCCCTCGCTGCTGCCGCGGGACTGGCTGTTCCAGGGCCTGGTGTCCGGCATCTCCGGCGCGCTCGGCTACGCGGTGGGCGTGCTGCTGGCGTGGGTGCTGCGCCACGTCCCCGCCTGGCGACGGTTCGTGGCCGGGGCGACGCACCGGGTGCCGCCGCGGCTGCGCCGATGGGTCCGCCCCCTGCTGGGCACGCTGCTCGGCGCGGCCGTCGTCGCGACGCTGACGCTGATGCTCGTGCACGGCGCGCGGTGGCAGCGCGAGATGACCACCGCGATCGGGATGCCGCCGCCGTCGACGGGCGACTGGCTGCGCGCCGGGCCGCTGCTCGTGGTGATCGCCGTGGCGCTGGTCATGGTCGCGCGCGGCGTGCGGTGGCTGGGGGTCCGCATCGAGCGGATGCTGCGGCGCCGGCTGCGGTTCCCGCGGGTGCTGGCCGTCGCCGTCGCGACCGTCGTCGTCGGGGCGCTCGTGGTGGTGCTGGTGGACGACGTGCTGCTCGCGCGGTCGCTGTCCGCGGCGGACTCGGCGTTCGCGGCGCTGAACACCCGCGACCACCCCGGGGTCACCCAGCCGCAGGACCCGGAGCGGTCCGGCTCGCCGGAGTCGCTGGTCGGCTGGGACACCCTCGGCCGCGAGGGACGCCGGTTCGTGGCGCAGGGCGCGTCGCCCGAGGCGCTCGCCGCGGCCACCCCGGACGGTGACGTCCGCACCCCGGTCCGGGTGTACGTGGGGCTGGAGAGCGCCCCCACCGCCCAGGAGCGCGCGGACCTCGCGGTCGCCGAGCTCGACCGGACCGGCGCGTTCGACCGCGCGGTGCTGCTGATCGTCACGACCACCGGCAGCGGTTGGGTCAACGGGTCGGCGGTGGAGGCCCTGGAGCTGCTGCACGGCGGCGACACCGCCGCGGTCTCCACGCAGTACTCGTACCTGCCGAGCTGGCTGTCGTTCCTGGTCGACCGGTCCCGTGCGGCCGACGAGGCCCAGGCGCTCGCCGCGGCCGTCGAGGCCCGGGTCGCCGCGATGCCCGAGGACGAGCGGCCCCAGCTGCTCGCCTACGGGGAGAGCCTCGGCTCGTACGGCTCGGAGACCGCGTACACCTCGCTCGCCGACATCCGCGCGCGCACCGACGGCGTGCTGTGGGTCGGCCCGCCGAACTCCAACCCGATCTGGCACGCGCTCGTCGACCGCCGCGACCCGGGCACGCCCGCGAACGCCCCGGTGTACGCGAGCGGGCTGCTGGTGCGGTTCGCCGGGGACACCGACCAGATGGCCGACCCACCGACCGCGTGGGAGGACCCCCGGGTGCTCTACCTGCAGCACGCGTCGGACCCGATCGTCTGGTGGAGCCCGGACCTGCTCCTCACCCGACCCGCCTGGCTGTCCGAGAACCCCACCGGCGAGGCGGGGCTGACGATGACCTGGTACCCGCTGGTGACGTTCTGGCAGCTGACGTTCGACCTGGTCAACTCGAAGTCGGTGCCCGACGGCCACGGCCACAACTACGACGCCCTCACCCTGGACGGCTGGCTCGCCGTGGCCCCGCCGGCCGACTGGTCCGACGCGGACACCGCCCGCGTGCGCGAGGTCATGACGCGCTGACCCCGGCCCCGACGACCCGGTCCCGCGGGGCCGGTGTGGACGGTGCGTGCCGACACGCGTCGGCGTGTCCGCCCGGGTGGATCCACCCGGGGACGGGACAGGGGTGGGTGCGGGGCGGGGATGATGGGGGTCCGTCAGCTGCGTCCCGGAGGTTCGCGTGTCCCGCACGTACTCGCACGTCGTCATCGGGGCCGGTGCGATCGGCGCCGCCGCCGCGTACTGGCTCACTCAGCGGGGTGCGCGCCGCGTCCTGGTGCTCGAGCAGCACGACCTCGGGCACGCCCTGGGCTCGTCGGGCGATCACTCGCGGATCATCCGCCGGTCGTACCACCGGCCCGAGTACACCCGGCTGACGGACGCGATGTTCGCGGCCTGGGCGCACGTGGAGCGGGAGTCCGGTCTGCCGGTGTACCTGCGGACCGGCGGGCTGGACCTCGCCCCGCCGGAGCACGGCGGGGACGCGCGGCTCGACCCGGTCCGTGCGGCGCTGGCGGACGCGGGGCACGGCTACGAGGACCTGACGACCGCCCGGCTGCGGGAGCGGTTCGACCAGTGGCGGGTCCCCGACGGGACCACGGGGCTCTACCAGGCGGACGCGGGGATCATCGACATCCGGCGCTCGGTGTCCGCGCACGCCGCCCTCGCGCTCGCCGCGGGCGCGGAGCTGCGCACCCGGACCCGGGTCACCGGGGTGGACGTCCGGGACGGCTCCGTCACCGTCCGCACCGACGGGGGCGACGTCGAGGCCGGCGCCCTGGTCGTCGCCGCGGGCTCGTGGCTGGGCGACCTGATGCCGGACCTCGGGCTGGCCTACACGTTGACGCTGTCGCAGGAGCAGGTCGACTACGTCGCCGCTCGGCGCCCCGCGGCGTTCACCCCGGACCGGTTCCCGATCTGGGTCTACCACGGCGCCGACGTGCACTACGGGTTCCCGGTCTACGGGGAGGCCGCGGTCAAGATCGCCCGGGACATGCGCGGCGTCTTCATCACCGGCGACCAGCGCAGCCACGAGACCGACGCGACGGAGACCGCCCGGTCGCTGCGGTTCCTCGCGGAGCACCTGCCCGAGGCGGCCGGCGTCCCGCTGCTCGCCCGGACCTGCGTCTACGACATGCCCGCGGACCGGGAGTTCGTGCTCGACACCGTCCCGGGGCACCCGCACGTCGCGGTGTTCAACGGGGCGGGGCACGGCGGGAAGTTCGCCAGCCTGATCGGCTCCGTGCTGGCCGACCTGCTGACGACCGGCAGCACCGAGCACGACATCGACCTGTTCCGCGTCGACCGGCCCGAGCTCACCGACCCCACGTACGTGCCGCAGTTCTCGCTGGGCGCCTGACCCCGACCGCGGCCCCGCGCGGCCCCGCTACGCGGCCGGCACGCGCCGGTACCGCAGCCAGACGGTCCCGTTCGCGAACCGGTGCTGGTCCGCGAGCGCCAGGTCGAACCGGAGCCCGTCGGGCCAGAACCGCAGCCCGCCGCCGACCGCCACCGGTGCGACGAGCGGCTGGACCTCGTCGACGAGCCCGGCCCGCAGCGCGTGCGCGGCGAGCGTCGGCCCGTCGATCGTGACGTCGTGGTCCCGGCCGGCGACGAGCGCGCGCACGGCCGCCGGGTCGAACGCGCGCTCGACGCGGGTGCGCGGGGTGGTCGGCGCGGTCAGGGTCGTGGAGTAGACGACCTTGTCCGCCGCCTGCCACACCGCGGCGAACTCGCGGACGAAGTCGGGCGCGTCGGGCAGCTCGTGCGCGGTCTGCCAGAACGCCATCACCTCGTACATCCGCCGCCCGTACAGGTACGTCCCGACGGCGCGCATCCGCTCGGACAGGAACGTGTGCACGTCCGCGTCGGCCCCGCCCCAGTCGCTGCTGCCGTCCGGGCCCGACGCGTAGCCGTCGAGCGAGGTGAACATCGAGTAGATCAGCCGCCCCATCGCGCGAGGGTAGCCGGGCCCCCTCGCAGCGCGGTCAGCCCACCGGCTGCCGCCCCGGGGCGGGTGCCGGGTCCTGCCGCGCAGGCGTGCCCGCCGCGAGGAACGCCGCCCGCGGGTGCGCGACCGAGGCGAGCGACACGAGATCCCGCCCGAACAGCCCGGCCGTCGCCCAGACCGCGAGCACCCGCACCTTCCGCTCCCAGGTCGGGATGGCGAGCACGTGGTAGCCGCGGTGCACCAGCCACGCGAGCCGGCCGCGCAGCACGACCCGCCCCTGCTGGAAGATCCCGGTGCCGAGGCCGAGCGTGGCGATCGCGCCGAGGCTGCGGTGCACGTAGGGCCGGGTGGCCCGGCCGGCCCGGACCGCCAGCAGGTTGCGCGCCAGCAGGCGGCCCTGCCGGACGGCGTGCTGCGCGTTCGGCACCGTGACGGCGCCCGGGCGGTCCGCCGCCAGGTCCGGCACCGCCGCCGCGTCACCGGCCGCCCACGCGTCCTCGACCGGTGCGGCGTCCGTGCCCACCCGCAGGTCCGGGCGGACGACGACGTACCCCCGGGCGTCCACGGGCAGGTCGGTGGGGGTGGCGACCACGGGGTTCGCGGCGTTGCCGGCCGTCCACACCAGCAGGTCCGTGGCGATCCGCTCGCCGGTGGACAGCTCGACGACCCCGTCGACGGCCGACACCACGCCCGTGCCGAGGTGCACGTGCGCGCCGCGGCCCTCCAGGAGCCGCACCACCCACCGCCCCTGCGCCTCGCCGACCTCGGGCAGCACCCGGTCGCTCAGCTCGACGAGGTGGAACTGCACCTCGGCCGGGTCGATCTCGGGGTACCGGTCGGCGAGGTCCAGCGCGAGCAGGTGCGCCTCCGCGAACCCCTCGACGCCCGAGAACCCGCCGCCGACGACCACGACGGTCAGCGCCCGCTCCCGCAGCGGTCCGGCCGGCAGCGCCGCGGCGCGGTCGAACGCGGTGAGCACGCGGTCGCGGATCGCGACGGCCTCCTCGACGTGCTTCAGGCCGATCGCGTGCTCCGCGACCCCCGGGACGGGTACCCGCCGCGTCACGGCCCCCGCGGTGAGCACGAGCGTGTCGTACCCGAGCTCCCGGGCGGGCCCGTCGGCGGGCTGCACGGTCAGGCGCCGCTGCGCGTGCACGATCCGGGTCACCGAGGCCGCGAGCACCCGGGTGCGGCGAAGGTGCCGGCGGTGCGCGACCGCCGAGTGCCGCGCCTCGACCGAGCCGGCGACCACCTCGGGCAGGAACGGCTGGTAGGTCAGGTAGGGCCGCGGGTCGACGAGCACCAGCTCGTCGTCGGGTCCGAGCCGCCGCTCCAGCCGGCGCGCCGCGGTGAACCCCGCGTACCCGCCTCCGACGACGACGATGCGTGCCATGTGGATCTGCCTCCCTCGGCCGCCGCGCACCGTGCGCGCCGGCTCCACCCCTGGGACGACGCAGCCCCCGCGGATGTGAGGTCGGGCGTCGCGCACCGGGTGAATCGACCCCGTGACCTTGCGTGCTGCGTCGCGGGGGCCGATGAGAAAGGGGATGCCTGCCACGCCCCCGCCGTCCCGCGACCGACCGCCCGCCCTGCTGCTCAGCGCCGCCGCCGCGCTCGTCGCGGTGCTCGCGACCGCCGAGCTCGTGACCGACGTGGCGGGCCTGACGGCGGCCGGCGGTGCCGTCGCGGCGGGGATCGGCGGGGCCGTGCTGCGCCGCCAGGTCCCGCTGCGGGCCGTCGAGGAGCGCGGGCTGTGGCGCTGGGTCGGGCACGCGGCCGTCGCGGTCGCCGTCGGACTCGCCCTGGAGGCGCTGGTCGACCTGGTGCTGCGCGGCGACGCCGCGGCGTGGGCCCGGGGCGCCCCGCTCACGGTCGCGGCGGTCGTCGCCGTGCTCTGCGCGTACCAGGGGCTGCTCAGCTGGAACCGGTTCCGCACGTCCGCCTCGCACCCGGCCGACTGGGTCAACGCCGCGGGCTCCGTGCTGTGCACCCTGGCGCTCGGCGCGTACCTGCTCGACGCCAGCAGCCTGGTCACCGACGGCCCGGGCTGGGCGGTGGAGGGCCACGTCGTGCGGCTGGCGGCCCTGGTGGTGCTCGCGGTGACGACCGTGGTGGTGACGGTCGTCGGCGGTCTGCTCGACGACCCCCGGGCCTGGGTGCTCGCCGCGGGGCTGCTGGCGATGAGCGCCGTCGAGGTCGTCACCGCGCCGCTCGCGACCGGGGCCGCGGTCGCCCCGGCGCCGGTGCTGCCCGTGGTGCTGAGCTGGACCGCGCTGACGCTGGTCGCCGCGGGTTCCGGCGCGGTCCGGCCGCCGATCCTGCGCGGGCACTTCGCGTCGTCCCAGGTGGTCACGGTGTGCGCGCTGCTCGCGATCCTCACGGGCGTCGGCGTCCTGGTCGCGTACGCGCTGCACCCGGGCGACTGGCTGCTCGTCCCCGTGCTGGCGGCGGTGGGCGTCCTCGGGGGCTGCGTGCGGATGTTCCGCACCATCCACGAGCTCGCGTTCGTCGCGTCCACCCGCAAGGAGGCGCGCACCGACCCCCTGACCGGGGTGCCCAACCGGCGCGCGATGCTGGAGACCGTCGACCGTTTCGCGACCTCCCGCACGGGGGCGGCGCTGCTGGTGATCGACCTCGACCGGTTCAAGGACGTCAACGACCGGTACGGCCACGCGGCCGGCGACGTCGTCATCACGACGATCAGCGGCCGCCTGCAGCACCGGCTGGCCGGCACCGGGCTGCTCGCGCGGTTCGGCGGCGACGAGTTCGCGGTCGTCATCGACGACCCGGACCTCGCGCGCGCGTCGGCCGTGGCGGCGGCGCTGCGGGAGGCGGTGCGGGAGCCGATCGAGATCACCGGGCGGGTGGTGCGGCTCGAGGCGAGCATCGGCGTCGCCAGCACCGCGTTCGGCGACCACCGCGACGGCGAGCTGCTGCGCTGGGCGGACACCGCGATGTACGCCGCGAAGCGCTCCGGCGGCGGCGTGCGCGTGTACGACGAGGACGCCGACGCCCGTGAGCGCGCGGAGCTGGCCCTCGCCGACGAGCTGCGGGTCATGCTCACCACCGACGACGAGCGGTTCGGGGGCCTCGAGCTGCACTACCAGCCGCAGCTCGACTGCACCGACGGCGCCGTGGTCGGCATGGAGGCGCTGGTCCGCTGGGCGCACCCGGAGCGCGGTCTGCTGCCGCCCGTGGCGTTCATCGACCTGGCGGAGCAGACCGGCTCGATGTTCGCCCTGACCGAGCGGGTGCTGGCGCAGGCGACCCGGCAGGCCGCCCGCTGGCAGGCCGAGGGCCGGGACCTCGCCGTGGCGGTGAACCTGTCGACGTCCTGCCTGGAGCACCCGCGGCTGCTCGCGACCCTGGACCACGTGCTCGCCGACGCCGGCCTGCGCCCGGAGCACCTGGTCGTGGAGATCACCGAGACCACGCTCATGCACGACCCGCGGCACGCCGTCGCCGTCACCCGGGACATCGCCGACCGCGGCATCGGGCTCAGCATCGACGACTACGGCGCCGGCTACTCCTCGCTGACCTACCTGAACGAGCTGCCGGCCGGGGAGCTCAAGCTGGACCGCTCGTTCACCGCGCGCCTGACGTCCGACGACCGCACCCGCGCGATCGTGTCCGGCACGCTCGACCTCGCGCACCACCTCGGCCTGCGGCTGATCGCCGAGGGCGTCGAGGACACGGCGACGTCCGAGGAGCTGCGCCGGATGGGCTGCGACCGGGCCCAGGGGTTCCTGCACAGCCGCCCGATGCCCGCCGACGCCGCCGACGCGTGGCTGCGCGAGCGCGACGTGCTCACCGCCGCGGGCGCCCGGGTGCTGCCGGCCCCCGGGGTCGTCCGCGGGCCCGTGCTGCCCACGCAGGTCACCGCGCCCTGACCCCGCCCGACGCCGGGCGGCCCGGTCCGCGTCAGCGGTCCTGCAGCCCCAGGTGCACGACCAGCAGCGCGACGTCGTCGTCCGGCTCGCCGGGCAGGCTCCGCGCCAGCACCTCGTCGGCGAGGTACGCCACGTCCACACCGCCGGGGGTCGTCGCGCGGGCGCGCGCCTCGGTCAGCGCCTCCCGGACCACCGGGATCAGCCGGTCCACGCCGGTCTGCAGGTGCTCGTCGCGGCGCTCCACCAGCCCGTCGGTGTACATCAGCACCGTCGACCCGCGCGGGACCGTCACCTCGGAGTCGGTCCGCGGCGCGTCGGGGGCGACCCCGAGGACGATCTCGGGCCGTTCCGTGCGCAGCTCGCGCACCGTGCCGTCGGGGTCCACCAGCAGCGGCGGCAGGTGCCCGGCGTTGGTCCACCGCAGCCGGGTCACCCCGTCGGCGTGCTCCTGCGGCGTCTGCTCCAGCCGCATCACCACGGCCGTGGCCATCGCGTCGACCCGCAGCGTCTCGAGCGCGCCGTCGAGCTGGCGGACGACGTCGGCCGGGGACCCGCCGGTGGTGGCGGCGATGCCGCGCAGCAGGGTGCGCACCTGGCTCATCGCCGCCGCCGCGTGCCGGTCGTGGCCCATCACGTCGCCGATGACGAGCACCGTGGCGCCTCCGGGCTGGACGAACGAGTCGTACCAGTCGCCGCCGACCTGCGCGACCTTCGCCGCGGGCACGTACCGCACCTCGACCTGGAGGTCGTCCGGCTCGGCCGGCGGGGACAGCAGCGCCCGCTGCAGCGTCTCGGCCATCCGCCGCTGGCTCTCGTAGAGCTGGGCGTTGTCGAGCGCGAGCCCGGCGCGGTCGGCGACCTGCACCAGCAGCGACAGGTCCTCGTCCGTCAGGTCGGCGTGGGCCGCGTCGAGGAACAGCGACACCGCACCGACCACCCGGCCGCGGGCCCGCATCGGCACGGCGTACCCGGTGCGCGGCGCGAGCTGCAGCAGCACCTCGCGCGCCTCCCCGGTCAGCACCCCGGCGACCGCCTCGGTGGCGTCCTGGATCACGACGACCTCGCCGGTGCGCAGCGCACGGTGCAGGAACGACTCCGGGGACAGCCCGCCGAGGCGCAGCTGCGCGTACCGGGCGACCGTCGGGCGCAGCGCCGGGTTCGCGTGCCAGCCCGCGATGTCCCGCAGGTGGCGCTGCTCGTCCCACAGCGTCACCAGGCACCAGGACCCGAAGTCGCGCACCAGGTGCCGGGCGAGGCGACCGACGGCGTACTCGGTGTCCAGGGTCGAGCTGAGGTCCTCGCTGACGGTGGTGATGAGCTCGAGCCGCTTGCGGGTGGTCTCGGCGACCGCGCTGACCTCGGCCTGCTGCCGCTCGGCCGACCGCCGGGCGGTGATGTCGTGGAAGTACACCGACAGGCCGTCCGGGCCCGGGGAGGCGCGCACCTCGAACCAGGCGTCGAGGGGCGGCGGGTAGTAGGACTCGAACGCGCGCGGCTCCCCCGTCGCGACGGCGCCGCGGTAGTGCTCCTCGAACGGCGAGCCCGGCGCGAACGGGAACAGGTCCCAGATCACGCCGCCCACGAGCTCCGTCCGGGTGCGACCGAGCAGCCGCTCCGCGCGGGCGTTGACGTAGGCGAACCGCCACTGCGCGTCCAGCAGGAAGAACGCCGAGGACATCGTCTCCAGCACGCGCGCGATCCGGGCGTCGGCCTCGCGCTCGCGGGTCGTCTCGTACGCCGCGCCGAGCACCCGCACCGCGGCGCCGTCCGGCCCGGCGAGCGCGAGCCCGCGGGCGCGGACCCAGACCGTCGCACCGTCGGGGCGCACGACCCGGTACTCCGCGGAGTACTCCCCGCAGCTCGCGATGGCGGCGGCCAGGGCCTTCGCGACCCGTCCGCGGTCGTCCGGGTGCACGCACGCGTCGAACGCGGCGATGGTGCCGCCGAACTCGCCGACGGGGACGCCGAACAGCGCGTGCAGCGCCTCGTCCCAGTCCAGCCGGCCGGTCGTCAGGTCCCAGTCGAAGCTGCCGACGCCGCCGGCGGTGACGGCGAGCCGCCACCGGACCCGGTCCTGCTCGTACTCGACGGACAGCGCGGACAGCTCGAGCTCGGCCACGGCCGACGCCGCGAGGTCGGTCAGCACCAGCACGTCGTCCGTGGACCAGGTCCGCACCTGGGCGTCGTACACGCACAGCGCGCCCACCACGTGCCCGTCCTTGCCGACGAGCGGGACGCCGAGGTAGGCGCGCACCCGCCCGTCGCTGACGGCGCCGATCTCGCACAGGCGCTGGTCCGCGGCCGCGTCGGCGACCACCAGCGGCTCACCGAGCCGCGCGGTCACCAGGCAGACGGAGTCCTGCAGCGCGGACCGCTCCCCCGTGACGCCGACCGCCGCGCCGGCGGCAGCGCCCACGGTCTGCACGTCGCCGAGCAGCGACACCTGGGACGCCGGGGCGGCGAGCAGCCGGGACGCCAGCTGGGCGAGGCGCTCCAGCGCGGGGTTGCCCACGGAGCCGAGCAGGCGCTGCACCGCGGCGCCGCGGGCGTCGTCGGGTGCGGGTCGGGAGGTCTGGTCGGGCACGATCCGTCTCCTCCCGTCGCGGCCGGTGGTCGAAGCATAGGCGAGCCACCGGCCGCGACGAGGCGCGTTCAGACCCCCGCGGCGACCTGCCCCGTCCGCGGTGCGGGCGCGTCCCCGGCCCCCTCACCGGGGGCGACCCGCGTGCGGTCGTCGGCCATCAGCAGCCGGGCGATCACGGTGACCACGACGATCACGCCCGCCATCACCACGTAGGCCGCGCTGAACCCGATGCCCTCGTACGCGAGGCCGAACACCGAGGCGAAGATCGCGATGCCGATCTGCTTGGCGAAGTTGAAGCCCAGCATGTAGGCCGTCGCCGAGATCCGGACGTCGAACATCCGGGTGATGTACTTCATCACCGACACCAGCAGGAACGGCATCTCGATCGCCGCGAGCAGACGCCAGGCGATCAGCAGCCACTCGTGCGTGAAGAACGCGGAGCCGAGCACGCGCACCAGCAGCACCGCGGCGAACACCATGAGGCCCTTGCGGGCGCCGATCTTGTTGACGATGAACGGCGCGGCGACCATGAACGCGGCCTCGGCGAAGATCTGCACCGCGACGACGCGGGAGAACAGCACCTCGGCGTCGCCGCTGGTGACGAACGTGGCGAAGTAGTTCGGGAACTGCTGGTCGAACACGTCGTACAGCGCGGCCGTGCCGAACATGAGGATGACGAACCCGAGGAAGTTCCGGTCCCGCAGCAGGCCGACGATGGTCGCCTTCGTGATCCGCGTGCCGCCCTGCTCCTCGGTCGCGCCCCCCGCGGCCTCGGCCCCGGCGCGCTCGGCCTCGTGCGGGACCCGGGCCAGGAACAGCAGCGTGCCGAGCACGATCGCCGACACGGAGCCGGCCCACCAGATGCTGTCCGGGTTGGCGGCCCAGATGAACCCGCCCACCAGCGCCGCGGTGCCACCGGCCAGCGAGCCGAACAACCGGGCGTGGCCGTACTCGTAGCCGTTGGCCCGGCTGGCCCGCTCGCTGAACGCCTCGACCACACCGACGCCCGAGTTCAGGCACAGGCTGAGGAAGATGCCGCCGACGACCGCCGCCAGGTACTCGTTGACGCCGATCAGCGGCTGGAACACCAGCACGAAGAACGGGCCCATGAACGCCGCGCACAGCACGACGAACGCGAACAGGTACTTCTTGAATCCGAGCCGGTCCTGCAGGTAGCCGTAGACGGGCTGGAGCAGCAGCGCCGTGATCGCGGAGACGGTGCTCACGACGCCGATGGCGCCGGTGCCCATGCCCTCGCGGGCGAGCCACAGCGGCAGGAACGTGAACGCGAGCTGCCAGATGGCGAAGTAGAAGAAGAACAGGCCGCCGTAGTTCCAGAACACGCCGCGCTTGAGCGACTCCAGCACGTTCGGGCGTCCGGTGGGGGTGGTGGTGCTCACTGCGGGTCTCCGGACGGGCTGAGGACCTCGGTGGAGGTCGGGGTGGGGCGGGTGTCGGGCACGGGCGTGCCCCACACGGGGTTGCCGTCGGCGTCGAACGGCAGGACCTGCGCGCGGGCGTGCCGGTTGGGGTCCCACAGCGGGTCGCCGACGATCTCGGTGTAGGTGCGGGCGTGGTACACCAGCACCGGCGTGCCGTCGGCCAGCTCGGTGAACGAGTTGTGGCCCGGCCCGTACTGGCCGACGGACGGGTCGGACACGAACACCGGGTCGGGGCTCTTCGTCCACGAGGCCGGGTCGAGGAGGTCGTCCCCGACGCGGGCGGTCAGCACGCCCATCGCGTAGTCGATGCCGGTCGCCGCGCCCGAGTAGGTGAGGAACACCCGGCCGTCGCGGACCAGGACCGAGGGGCCCTCGTTGACCCAGAAGCCCTTGACCTCCCAGTCGAACTCGGGGCGGGTCAGCTCGACCGCGGACGTGTCCAGGGTCCACGGGTTCGACATCCGCGCGATGTAGAGGTTGGAGTGGCCGCGCACGTCGAACGCCTGCTGCGCCCAGATCAGGTACTGCACGCCGTCGACGACGGTGCTGGTCGCGTCCAGCGCGAAGGACTCCCAGCCGGTGTCGACCTGCCCGCGCTCGACCCACTGCCCGGTGAACGGGTCCTCGGCGGTGTTCTCCAGGACGTAGACGCGGTGGTTGAACGTCTCGGCGGTCCCGGGCACGTCGACCGTGCCGTGGTCGTCCGGGGCCGCGGCGTAGTACACGTACCAGGCGTCGCCGATCCGGTGGATCTCCGGCGCCCAGATCAGGTGCGACTGCGACCCCTCGGCGTGGGCGTGCCAGATCGTGACCTCCTCGGCGCCCTGCAGGTCCTCCAGCCGCGCGGCACGACGCAGCACGATCCGGTCGTACGCCGGGTGCGACCCCGTGAAGTAGTACTGCCCGTCATGGCGCAGCACGCACGGGTCCGCACGCTGCAGCACGATCGGGTTGACGCCGACGCTGTCCGTCACTGTCGTCTCCTCGTCGAGACCCCGCGGCTGCCCCGGCTTGCTGCGCGGGACCGCGAGGAGGCTTCTCCATCGTTGTATGTTAACGCTAACAGAGCGTACTCCGGGCCCGGCGCGGGGTGAGGGACCGGGGTCCCGGGTCAGCCGCACGCCGTGTCGCACCGCCGCACCCCCGCCCGACGGCCGGGCGCCGGTAGCGTGACCGGCGCACCCCCGCACCCGCAACCCCGCGACCCCCGGAGCGCCCCGCCATGCCCGTCCCCGAGGACCCCACCGTCCCGGCCGCCGCACCCGCACCCCCGGCCGGCCGCTGGTCACCCGGCGCCCGGGACTCGCGCATCCCCCCGCGCTGGCTGCCGCGCGCGCTGACGATGGCGGTCGTCGCGGTGTTCGCCGGCATCCTCGTGTGGCGCGCCGCCTCCATGCTCGGCAACGTCATCACGATCATCGTCATCTCCTGGTTCATCGCCCTGGCGATGGAGCCGATGATCCTGTGGCTCGGCCGACGCGGCATCAAGCGGCCGCTCGCCACCGGCATCACGATGCTCGGCTCGCTGGTGCTCGGCATCGGCATCCTCGCGATGCTCGGCGGGCTGTTCGTCAACCAGCTCGTAGACCTCGTGCAGTCCATCCCCGGCTACTACGCCGACCTGCGCGGGTTCACCGCCGACCGGTTCGACGTCGCACTGCCCCGCACCGACGAGCTGCTGAACAACGCCGGCGACTACGTCGGCGACATCGCCCCGGGCGTCATCGGCGTCGGCACCTCGATCGCCGGCGGGCTGTTCACCGCCACCGCCGTGCTGCTCGTCGTCTACTACATGGCCAGCGCCGGCCCGAAGTTCCGCGCCGCCGTCTGCCGCTACCTCGCCCCGCACCGCCAGCGCGAGGTCCTCAAGCTGTGGGAGGTCTCGCAGGAGAAGGTCGCCGGGTTCATCACCTCGCGGATCGTGCTCGCCGCGTTCTCCACCGCCGCGACCTGGCTGTTCCTGGTGATCGTCGGGATCCCCTACGCGCTGCCGCTGGCCGTGTTCACCGGGCTGGTGTCGCAGTTCATCCCGACCGTCGGCACGTACATCGGCGGCGCCCTGCCGGTGCTGGTCGCCCTCACGGTCTCCCCGCTGCGGGCCCTCGCGGTGCTGGCGTTCATCATCGCGTACCAGCAGGTCGAGAACCTGCTGCTCACCCCGAAGGTCTCCGAGCGGTCCCTCGCCCTCAACCCCGCGGTCGCGTTCCTGTCGGTCATCGCGTTCGGTGCGGTGTTCGGGGCCCTGGGGGCGTTCCTGTCGCTGCCGGTGGCCGCGACCATCCAGGCCGTGATGTCGACGTACCTGCGCCGCCACGAGCTCGTCGACCCGAGCCTCCTCGAGGAGGAGGCCACCGGCCGCCCCAAGCCCGACCCGGCCCCCGACCCCACCCCCTGACCGGCCCGGCAGCCGCAGGGCCTGCTGCCGAACCTGCCGCACCTGCCACCACCCCGGGTGGATCCACCCCGGCCGTGGGTGGACGATCCGCGCTCCGACACGCCGGCGCGGCGCACCGGGTGGATCCACCCCGGGCGGGTGCGGGGGCGGGGGCGGGGCGGGTGCGGGGGCGGGGCGGGAGGCGGGGGCCGGGCGGGGCCGGGTCAGGTGTAGAAGAGGTGCTCGACGACCTGGCGGGACCGGCGGGAGGCGCGGAGCCAGGTGTCCTCGAGGTCCTGGCCGGAGCCGCTCTCGTAGCCGAGGACCGCGGCCAGGCCGGTGAGCACCGGGCGGTCGTGGGGCAGCACGTCGGCGTGGGCACCGCCGGTGCGGCCGGTCCACAGCACCAGGGCGTCGCGCAGCCGGGACGCGAGGTCCCACGCCTCGACGAGCACCAGGGCGTCGTCGGGCGCGATCAGCCCGGCCTCCCGCGCGGCCGCGAGGGCGTCGAGCGTGGACGTGGTCCGCAGGCCGGGGACCTCGTGGGCGTGCTGGAGCTGGAGCAGCTGGGCGGTCCACTCGACGTCGGCGATCCCGCCGCGGCCGAGCTTGACGTGCCGGGTGGGGTCGACGCCGCGGGGCAGCCGCTCGGCCTCGACGCGCGCCTTGATCCGGCGGATCTCCCGGACCGAGGCCGGGTCGAGCCCGCCCGGGGGGTAGCGCAGCGGGTCGACGAGCGCCACGAACCGCTCGCCGAGCGCGGTGTCCCCGGCCACCGGCCGGGCCCGGAGCAGGGCCTGGCTCTCCCAGACCAGCGACCACCGGGCGTAGTACTCGGCGTAGGCGTCGAACGAGCGGACCAGCGGGCCGTTGCGGCCCTCGGGCCGCAGGTCCGCGTCCACCTCGAGCACGGGCTCCGGGCCGACGGCGCCGAGCAGCTGCCGCAGCCGGGTGGCGACGCCGGTGGCGAAGTCCTGGGCGAGCACCGGCTCGGCGCCGGGCAGCGGGTCGTGCACGAACAGCACGTCGGCGTCCGAGGAGTAGCCCATCTCCCGCCCGCCGAGCCGGCCCATCGCCACGACGAGCATCGTCGTCGGGTCGGCGTCGAGGTGGCGGGCCACGCGCTCCTCCCAGGCCGCGACGCGCAGCGCGCCCGCGAGCAGCACGTCCGCGGTCGCGGTCAGGCTGCGGGACGCGCGGGTGCCGGTGACGACGCCCAGCACGTCGGCCGCGGCGGTGCGCGCGAGCTCGCGGCGCCGCAGCGCGCGCAGGGCGGTGACCGCGGGGACGGGCTCGGTGGCCCGGGTGAGCAGCGCGTCGGCCTCGGCGGCGAGCCGGGTCTGGCTGCGCGGTTCGAGCTCGGCGTCGCTGTCGAGCCACACCACCGACTCCGGGGACCGGGCGAGCGCGTCCGCGACGTACCGGGACGTCGACAGGGCGCGGGCCAGCCGCTCCGCCGCGGTGCCGGAGTCGCGCAGCAGCTTGAGGTACCAGTGCGTGCCGCCGAGCTCCTCGGACAGCCGCCGGAACGCGAGCAGCCCGCCGTCGGGGTCGGGCCCGTCGGCGAACCAGCCGAGCATCACCGGCAGCAGCTGCCGCTGGATCGCCGCGCGCCGGGACACGCCCTCGGTCAGCGCGGCGATGTGCCGCACGGCACCAGCGGGGTCGCGGTAGCCGATGGCCGCCAGCCGCTCGCGGGCCTCCTCCGGCGCGAGGCTGACCTCGGCGGCCGACAGCTGCGCGGTCGCGGGCAGCAGCGGCCGGTAGAACAGCTCCTCGTGCAGGTGCCGGACGTCGCGGCGCACCTGCCGCCAGCGGTCGAGCAGCCCGGTCGCGCCCTCGGTGCGCATCCCGACGGACCGCGCGAGCCGGCGCAGGTCGGGCTCGGCGGTGGGCATCAGGTGGGTGCGGCGCAGCCGGTGCAGCTGGACGCGGTGCTCGATGGCCCGCAGGAACCGGTAGCAGACGGCGAGCTGGGCGGCGTGCTCGCGCCCCACGTACCCGCCGGCGGACAGGGCGGCGAGCGCCGTCAGCGTGTTGCCGCTGCGGATCTCCGGGTCGGAGCGGCCGTGCACGAGCTGCAGCAGCTGGACGGTGAACTCGACGTCCCGCAGGCCGCCGACGCCGAGCTTGATCTGCCGGTCGGCCTCCGCGGCGGGCAGGTGCCGCTCGACGCGCCGGCGCATGGCCTGCGCGTCCTGGACGAAGTTCTCCCGGCGGACCGCCTGCCACACCATCGGGTTGGTCAGCTCCACGTACGCGCGGCCGAGCTCGACGTCCCCCGCGAGCGGCCGGGCCTTCAGCAGCGCCTGGAACTCCCACGTCTTGGCCCACCGCTCGTAGTAGCTGCGGTGCGAGTCGAGCGTGCGGACCAGCGGGCCGTCCTTGCCCTCGGGCCGCAGCGCCGCGTCGACGGGCCACAGCTCGGGCTCCCCCGACGGCCCGCCGCACGCCCGGGCCAGGGCGGTCGCGAGCCGGGTGCCGGCCGCCAGCGCCTCGGCCTCGTCGACGCCGGGCGCGGGCTCGGCGACGTAGACCACGTCGACGTCGCTGACGTAGTTCAGCTCGCGCCCGCCGGTCTTGCCCATGCCGATCACGGCCAGCCGGACGCGGGCGCCGTGGTCGTCGAGCTCGGCGCGGGCCAGGGCGAGGGCCGCCTCGAGCGCGGCGGCGGCCAGGTCGGCGAGCGCCGCCGCCACCCCGGGCAGCCGGGTCAGCGGCTCCCCGCAGGTGAGGTCGGTCGCGGCGATCCGCTGCAGGCGCTGCCGGTACGCGCGGCGCATCGCGTCGACGCCCTCAGCGCCGGCCACGGTGGCGACCGGGGTGGGCGACGCCGGGTCGGCGCCGACGGCGGCCAGCAGCTCGGCGCGGACCTCGGCGACGGGCACGCCGGTGCCGGGGGCGTCGTCGAGCACCACGTCCAGGTGCTCGGGGTGCGCCGCCAGGTCGTCCCCGAGGGCGACCGACGCCCCGACGACGGCGAGCAGCCGCTCGCGCGCGGACCCGTCCTGCGCGAGGGCGGCCGCGAGCCGCGACCGCCGCTCCCCCGTGACGGCACCGGCGATCTTCGCGAGCGACAGCAGCGCCTGGTCGGGGTCGGCGGAGTCCGCGAGGGCGGGCAGAAGCGACGCGGGGCCGGGGACGTCCTGCGTCCCCACGACCAGGTCGACCAGCGCCGCGTCGGCCAGCAGCCGCTCGGCGCGGGCGACGTCGGCGAACCCGGCGCGCGTCAGCCGGCCGGCGAGGGTCCCGCCCCGGCCGGTCGACGTCGAGCCCACGTCCGCCACCGCCTCAGAGCATCGGCAGGAACCGGCGCAGCTCGTACGGCGTGACCTGCGCCCGGTACTCCTCCCACTCCTGCTTCTTGTTCTTCAGCACGAAGTCGAAGACGTGCTCGCCCAGGGTCTCGGCGACGAGCTCGGACTTCTCCATCACCTCGATGGCCGCGCCCAGCGACGTCGGCAGCGGCTCGATGCCGAGCGCGCGTCGCTCGGCCTCGGTGAGCTTCCAGACGTCGTCGTCCGCACCCTCGGGCATCTCGTAGCCCTCCTCGACGCCCTTGAGGCCGGCGGCCAGCAGGACGGCGAACGCGAGGTACGGGTTGGTGGCCGAGTCGACCGCGCGGTACTCGATGCGCGCCGAGTTGGACTTGCCCGGCTTGTACATCGGGATCCGGACCAGCGCGGAGCGGTTGTTGTGGCCCCAGCAGACGTAGCTCGGCGCCTCGGCGCCGCCCCACAGCCGCTTGTAGGAGTTCGTGAACTGGTTCGTGACCGCGGTGATCTCGGCGGCGTGCCGCAGCAGGCCCGCGATGAACGAGCGCGCGGTCTTCGACAGCTCGAGGTGGCCGCCCGGCTCGTGGAACGCGTTCCGGTCGCCCTCGAACAGCGACAGGTGCGTGTGCATGCCCGAGCCCGGCTGGTCGGCCAGCGGCTTCGGCATGAACGAGGCGAACACGCCCTGCTCGAGCGCGACCTCCTTGACCACGGTGCGGAACGTCATGATGTTGTCGGCCGTGGTCAGCGCGTCCGCGTACCGCAGGTCGATCTCGTTCTGGCCCGGGCCGGCCTCGTGGTGGGAGAACTCCACGGAGATGCCCATCGACTCGAGCATCGTGATCGCGGCGCGCCGGAAGTCGTGGGCGGTGCCGCGCGGCACGTGGTCGAAGTAGCCGCCCTGGTCGACCGGCACCAGCGGCTGCGACGGGTCGGCGGGGGCCTCGAACAGGTAGAACTCGACCTCGGGGTGCGTGTAGAAGGTGAACCCCTGCTCGCTCGCCCGGGACAGCGCACGCTTGAGCACGTTGCGGGAGTCGGCCAGCGACGGCTCGCCCTCGGGGGTGAGGATGTCGCAGAACATCCGCGCGGTGCCGTGCCGCTCGCCGCGCCACGGCAGCACCTGGAACGTCGTCGGGTCGGGCTTGGCGATCATGTCCGCCTCGTACACCCGCGTGAGGCCCTCGATCGACGACCCGTCGAACCCGATGCCCTCCGAGAACGCGGACTCCAGCTCCGCCGGAGCGACCGCCACCGACTTGAGGGTCCCGAGCACGTCGGTGAACCAGAGCCGGATGAAACGGATGTCGCGCTCCTCCACCGTGCGGAGGACGAACTCCTGCTGCCTGTCCATGGGGGACATCCTGCCTGATCCTCCGGGCGGCGGGTGGCGCACGCGCCGACCTGCCGTCTCGCACCGCCCGCGTCACCCGCAATAGGCTCGTCGGCATGCCCGACCAGCCCGGCTCCCCCGCCCCCGCGCCCGCCCGTCCCGGCGCCCTGCGCGTCGCCCTCGCCCAGATCGACACCTGCGTGGGCGACCTCGCCGGGAACACCGAGGCCGTCCTCGCGTGGGCCCGCCGCGCCGCCGACGCCGGCGCCGACCTCGTGGCGTTCCCCGAGATGACGGTCACCGGCTACCCGATCGAGGACCTGGCGCTGCGCGCGTCGTTCCGCCGGGGCGCCGAGCACGCGCTCACCGAGCTCGCCGCAGCCCTCGCGGACGCCGGCCTGGGCGCGCTGACGGTGGTGGTCGGGACGGTCGGCGAGTCCACGACCCGCGAGCACGACGGCGCCCCCGCGCGCCCGACCAACCAGGCCGTTGTGCTCCGCGACGGCCGGGTGCACGAGCGGTACGACAAGCACCACCTGCCGAACTACGGCGTGTTCGACGAGTTCCGGATCTTCGCCCCCGGCGGCGGCCCGACTGTCGTCGAGGTCGCCGGCCGCCGCGTCGGTCTGCTGATCTGCGAGGACATCTGGCAGGACGGGCCGGTCGCCGAGCTGGCCGACGACGACCTCGACCTGCTGCTCGTCGTCAACGGCTCCCCGTACGAGGAGGGCAAGGGGCACATCCGCACCGACCTCGCCGCCCGCCGCGCCGGGGAGGTCCGTGCGCCGGTCGCCTACGTCAACATGGTCGGCGGCCAGGACGACCTGGTGTTCGACGGCGGCTCGTTCGTCATCGCGCCCGACGGCACGCTGCTGGCGACCGCGCCGCAGTTCGTCGAGCACCTGCTGACCTGGGACGTCCCGGCCCGCGGCGAGGCGCTCGCGCCCGGCTCGCTGGTGCCGCCGCTCGGCGCGGACGAGGAGATCTACCGGGCGCTGGTCACCGGCCTGGCCGGGTACGTGCGCAAGAACGGCTTCCGGTCCGTCGTGCTGGGCATGTCCGGCGGCATCGACTCCGCGCTGGTCGCCGCGATCGCCGCGGACGCGATCGGCGGCAGCAACGTCGTCGGCGTGTCGATGCCGTCCCGCTGGTCCTCCGACCACAGCAAGGACGACGCGCTCGACCTCGCGCAGCGGGTCGGCGCCGACTACCGGGTGCAGGCGATCAAGCCGATGGTCGACGCGTTCGAGGGCGAGATGGCGCTCGACGGCGTCGCCGCGGAGAACCTGCAGGCGCGGGTGCGCGGCGTCATCCTCATGGCGCTGTCGAACGCCGAGGGGCACCTCGTGCTCGCGACCGGCAACAAGACCGAGCTCGCGGTCGGCTACTCGACGATCTACGGCGACGCCGTCGGCGGGTACGCCCCGCTGAAGGACGTCGACAAGTCCCGGGTGTGGGCGCTGGCCCGGTGGCGGAACACCCACGCCGTCGACGCGGGCCTCGTGCCGCCGATCCCCGAGAGCTCGATCACCAAGCCGCCGTCGGCCGAGCTGCGGCCCGGGCAGGTCGACCAGGACTCGCTCCCCCCGTACGACCTGCTGGACCAGGTGCTGGACGCCTACGTCGAGCACGCGGAGGGCCGCGCCGAGCTGCTGGCCCGCGGGTTCGACCCGGAGATCGTCGACCGCGTCCTGTCGCTCGTGGACCGGGCCGAGTGGAAGCGCCGGCAGTACCCCCTCGGCCCGAAGGTCACGGCGCTCGCGTTCGGCCGGGACCGTAGGCTGCCGATCACCACGCGCTGGCGCGAGCCGATCGCCACCGCCAGCACGACCACCGAGCCCGTGGAGCAGCACTGATGTCCGACCAGCCGGCCCCGACCGCGTCCCCCGCCCCCGTCCGCCGGGTGCGCGTGCACCACCTCGCCGAGGCCAAGCAGCGCGGTGAGCGGCTGACGATGCTCACCGCCTACGACTTCGCGACGGCGCGCATCTTCGACGAGGCGGGCATCGACCTGCTGCTCGTGGGCGACTCCATCGGCAACACCATGCTCGGGCACGAGTCCCCGATCCCCGTGACCGTCGACGAGATGCTGCCCCCGACGCGCGCCGTGGTGCGGGCCGCCCGGCGCGCGCTGGTCGTCGCCGACCTGCCGTTCGGCTCCTACGAGTCCGGCCCCGCGCAGGCGCTCGCCACGGCGGTGCGCTACCTCAAGGAGGCCGGCGCGCACGCGGTGAAGCTCGAGGGCGGCACCCGCTCGGCCGCGCAGATCCGCGCGCTCACCGACGCGGGCATCCCGGTCGTCGGGCACCTGGGCTTCACCCCGCAGTCCGAGCACACCCTCGGCGGCCACCGCGTGCAGGGCCGGGGCGACGAGGCGGCCGAGCGGCTCGCCGAGGACGCCCTCGCCGTGCAGGAGGCCGGCGCGGTCGCCGTGGTGCTGGAGATGGTCCCGGCGCCGGTCGCGGCCCGGGTCACCGAGATCCTGCACATCCCCACCATCGGCATCGGCGCGGGCGCGGAGTGCGACGGCCAGGTGCTGGTCTGGACCGACATGGCCGGGATGGGCGACTGGTCGCCGCGGTTCGCGAAGCAGTTCGCAGCCGTCGGCCGGCTGCTCGGCGACGCCGCGCGGGCCTACGCCGCCGAGGTGCGCGGCGGGCAGTTCCCCGACGCCGACCACTCGTTCCTCAGCTGAGCGGCGACGCGGCGGGCCTGCGCGCCCCCTCGGGCCGCCCCGGCGCCTCTCGACCCGGGCGGACCGCGCTGGTCGTGGCGGGCGCGGTCCTGCTGCTCGTCCTCGCGGCTGCCCTCGTCGTCCTGCAGGCACCGGACCGCTGGGGGCTGGCCGGCGGCGCACCCGTCGCCCAGGTCGTGGCCCTGCGCGGCCTGCTCGCCGTGGTGCTGGCGGTGGGCGCGCTCGCCGCCGTGGGCGTGGCCGCGGCGCTCGTCCGGGTCGGCGCCCGCGCCGGTGTCCCGACCCGCGCCGGCGCCCCGCTGGCGCTGGCCGTCGCCGGGCTGCTCGCGGTCGGCGCCGTCGGCCAGGGGGCGGTCGTCGCCGCGCGCGGTCTCGGCCCCGGGCCCGGCGGGGCTTCGGTCGGCGACCCCGCGGACGCCGACCTGGTGGTGCTGTCGTTCAACACCCTCGACACCGTCGACGGGGACGCCCTCGCGCGGCTGGCGCTCGAGCACCGCGCGGACCTGGTCGTGCTGCCCGAGACCAGCGGCCGCACCGCCCGCGCCGCCGCCGCGGCCCTCACCGCCGCCGGTCGCCCGACCACCGCGCTGTCCGCCCCGAACACCGGGCACACCACCGAGGGCACCGCGGTGCTGTGGTCCGACGAGCTCGGGCCGCCGCAGCAGCACCGGACCGGCGTGCCCGCCCCCGAGCTGGGCTCGTTCGCCGTGACGCCCGCCGACGCGGGCTCCCGGGCGCCCGCCGTGCTCGCGGCCCTGCACCTGCGCGCGCCGTCCGACCTCGGGTCGATGGGCGGCTGGCGGGAGCACACCGCCGACACCGCGGCCCTCTGCCGGAACACCCCCGGCGCGGTCGTCGTCGGCGACCTCAACGCCACGCTCGACCACCCCGGCCTCGCCGACCTGGGCCCGTGCGTGGACGCCGCGACCGAGGTCGGCGCCGGCGGGCTCGGCACCTGGCCCGCCGACGCGCCCCGCGTGCTCGGCGCGCCCATCGACCACGTCCTCGCGGACGGCCGGGTGTGGCGGGTCACCGGCTACGCGGTGCTCGACGCCGTCGGCGGCAGCGACCACCGCCCGGTCCTCGCCCACCTCGCCCGCCGCTGATGCGCCCGCCGGTCGTCGCCCGCCCGTCGCCGCCCGCCCGTCACCCGCCGCCGAGATGGCAGACCCCGCCTGACTCCGCCCGCCGGCCCCCAGGCGCGTTCTGCCATCTCGGCGGGGGCGGGGGCCCTACGATTCCCGGCATGAGCGGCACGCGCGCGAGGGTGCGCCCAGCAGCAGGGGCGGCGCAGCCGGGGCAGCGGGCGCAGCCGGGGCAGCCGGGGCGGCGGGTGCCGGCCGGGTCCGCGCCCGTCCGGGGGGCGCCCGCGCGCGGCACCCAGCACGGGCGGCTGCGGCTGACCCGACGCGGCGCCGTGGTGCTCGGGACCGGAGCGCTCCTGGTCGTGGCGGTCCTGGTGTGGCTGGTCGTGCTGGCCGTGCGGCTGCTCGCCGGCCCCGGGGCGGAGGCGGTCACCCCCGTCGCCGTCCCCGACCCGGCCTGCGTGCCCACCGCGTCGACGTCGCAGAACTGCTGGCCGGTGTTCGCCGACGGCGCCGACCCGTTGCTGGAGATCTCCCCGTGGGTGACCGGCCGGCTCCGTGGCGGCGACGTCCGGACCGTGCTGGACCACGTCGCGGCCCGGTTCGACGCGGAGGTCGAACCCGTCGACGTGGACTCCTCGTGGGGCTGGGCGAACCGCTCGGTGCGCGGCGAGGGCGACGACGAGGGCGGCCTGTCGAACCACGCCTCCGGGACGTCGATCGACCTGAACGCCACCGAGCACCCGCTGGGGGCCCGCGAGACGTTCACCGACCGGCAGGTCGAGGCGATCCGGTCGATCCTCGTCGAGGTGGCGCCCGTGGTCGCCTGGGGCGGCGACTTCGGGGGCCGCGCGGACGAGATGCACTTCGAGATCGTCGGGAACCCGGCCGCGGTGGCCGAGGTCGCGGCCCGGCTGCGGGGCGAGACCCCGCCGGGCTGACGGGGCCGGAGGTCAGGCGTCCTCGCGCCGGTCCTCCTCGTCCCACGCCTCGCTGCGGGACCGCGCCTTCTCCAGCGCGTGCGCCGCGGCCTCGCGGGAGTCGTACGGGCCCATCAGGTGCGTCCAGGAGGACTGCTTGCCCTGCTCGATCTGCCCGGTCTCGGTGTTGTAGTAGAACTCGTCGGCCACGGTGCCCTCCTGGTGCGTCCGGCGGGCCGCCGGTTCCTCGGGGGCGGCCGCTGGTTCGTAGACTGCCAGGTATGACGTCCGTCCACGCGCCGAGGCCGGCGCTCGTCCCGGGCACGATCGGTCCCCGGCGACCCGTGCCCGCGTCCATCCCGCGACCCGAGTACGTCGACCGGCCCGCGCCGACCCCGTTCACCGGCAGCGACGTCGTCGAGCCCGAGGTCGTGGAGCGGATCCGCGTGGCCGCCCGGATCGCCGCGCAGGCGCTGGCGGAGGTCGGCCGGCACGTCGCCCCGGGGGTCACCACGGACGAGCTCGACCGGATCGGCCACGAGTTCCTGCTCGACCACCACGCGTACCCGTCGACGCTGGGCTACCGCGGGTTCCCGAAGTCGCTGTGCACCTCCGTCAACGAGGTCATCTGCCACGGCATCCCCGACTCCACCGTCCTGGCGGACGGCGACCTGGTGAACGTCGACATCACGGCGTTCGTCGGCGGGGTGCACGGGGACAACAACGCCACGTTCTTCGCCGGCGAGCCCGACGAGGAGTCCCGCCTGCTGGTCGAGCGCACCCGCGAGGCCCTCGACCGCGCGATCAGGGCCGTCCGCCCGGGCCGCGAGGTCAACGTGATCGGCCGGGTCATCGAGAAGTACGCGGCCCGGTTCGGCTACGGAGTCGTCCGCGACTACACCGGCCACGGCGTGGGCGAGGCGTTCCACTCCGGGCTGGTCATCCCCCACTACGACGCGGCCCCGATGTACGACCGCGTGATCGAGCCCGGCATGGTGTTCACCATCGAGCCCATGCTCAACCTCGGCACCCCCGACTGGACGACGTGGGACGACGGGTGGACCGTGGTCACCGCGGACCTGCGCCGCAGCGCCCAGTTCGAGCACACCCTGCTGGTCACCGACACCGGAGCGGAGATCCTCACACTCCCATGAGCACCCACACGCACCCCCACGCCTCGACGGCGTTCGGCATCGACATCGGCGGCTCCGGCATCAAGGGCGCCCCCGTGGACCTGACGACCGGCGAGTTCGCCGCCGACCGGATCCGCATCCCCACGCCCCAGCCCGCGACCCCGGCGGCCGTCGCCGCGACCGTCGTCGAGCTGATCGGCCGGTTCGACCTGCCGTCGGACACCCCGATCGGCGTCACGTTCCCCGCGGTCGTGCAGCACGGCGTCGCGCGGTCCGCCGCCAACGTCGACGGCTCGTGGATCGGCACCAACATCGAGCACGTCCTCGGCGACGCGCTCGGTCGCCCGGTGATCGCGGTGAACGACGCCGACGCCGCCGGCTACGCGGAGACGCTGTTCGGCGCCGCGCGCTCGACCTCGGGCGTGACGTTCGTCTGCACGCTGGGCACCGGGATCGGCACCGCGATCGTCGCCGACGGCGTGCTGGTGCCGAACCTCGAGCTCGGCCACCTGGAGATCGACGGCCACGACGCCGAGACCCGTGCATCGGACGCGGCGCGCGACCGCGACGACCTGGACTGGGCGCAGTGGGCGGAGCGGCTGCAGCGCTACTTCGGCGTCATCGAGGACCTGTTCTGGCCCGACCTGATCGTGGTCGGCGGCGGGGTCAGCAAGCACCACGAGAAGTTCCTCCCGCTGCTGCACCTGCGGGCCCCGATCGTCCCGGCGCAGCTGCGCAACGCCGCGGGCATCGTCGGGGCCGCGGCCCTGGCGGCGAAGGCCGGCACCCCCGTCGCGGGCGTCCGCGGCGACTGAGCCTCCCTCTGGCGGCTCCCGTGCCGCGGCCGTACGGTCGCGGCATGGGAGCCGTCGTGAGCGAGCTGTGCGTCGACGCCCGGGACCCACGGGCCCAGGCGCGGTGGTGGGCCGAGGTGCTGGGGTGGCGCGTCGTGCTGGACCCGGACGACGACGAGGTCGTCGAGCTGGTCCCCCCTGACGGGGCCGCGACCCCGTGGCTGTTCGCCCGCGTCCCGGAGGCGAAGCAGGTGAAGAACCGGCTGCACGTCGACCTGCGACCCCGGGACGGCGAGGACCAGGCGGGCGAGCTCGCGCGGCTGCTGGCGCTGGGGGCGACCCGGGTGGACGTGGGTCAGGCCGAGGTCGCGTGGCACGTGCTCGCCGACCCCGAGGGCAACGAGTTCTGCCTCCTGCACCGCACGCCGGCCGAGGTGGCAGCGGACGAGCACCCGGCCTGACCTGCGCCAGCGGATGCGACCCCGGGCACCGGGGCCTACCGTCGAGGCATCAGGTCAGGAACGTCGAAGGAGGACCCTCATGGGACTGGACGACAAGATCGAGAACGCCGCCGAGAAGCTCTCCGGCAAGGCGAAGGAGGCCACCGGCCGCGCGACGGACGACGAGCGCCTCGAGGCCGAGGGCCGGACCGACCAGTCGAAGGCGGACCTCAAGGACGCGGGCGAGAAGGTCAAGGACGCGTTCAAGCACTGAGCCGTTCCAGCACTCGGCCACCGCGCCGCCCGCCCCGTCCCCGGCTCCCGGGGGCGGGGCGGTGTGCTGCGTGACCCCGGCGGTCAGCCGTCCGCGGGTGTCGCGACCCGCACCGGTGCGCGGAACCGGGCCTCGCCCCGCCGCACCGGCAGCGGCTCCCACTCCCCCGCCTGCTCCAGGCCGACGACGTCCAGGTGCACCTGGGCGATGTCCGCGAGCGGCACCGGGAAGTCGGGCGAGGTGGTGCGGCTCTCGGCCAGCGGGACGTCGTCGTCCGCGACCAGGGTGAGCGTCCAGGTCAGCACGGCCGGACCCGCCCGCACCGGCGAGTGCACCAGCACGTGCCGGGCCTGGGCCGCCTGCACCCCGCTGAGCGCCGCTATCCGTGGCAGCCGTCGCTTCCTCATCGGTCGTCCCCCTGCACCTGCTCCGGCGGGCCGTCACCTCCAGCCCACCCCAGGGTGACGTGTCAGGGGCGTCCGGGGTGGGACCTCCGGCCCGGCGCGCGCCGGTCAGCGCTCGTGCCGACCCTCGCCGACCAGCTCCGCCAGGGGCGTCCCGCACGCGTCGCCCCGCCAGGCCTCGATCCCCTCGCGCACCGCGAACGCCGCGATCAGCAGCGCCGCGACCGGGTCCGCCCACCACCAACCGAGGGTGCCGTTGAGCAGCAGCCCGAGCAGCAGCACCGCGGACAGCACCGAGCAGAGCAGGGTCTGCCGGGAGTCGGCGACCGCCGAGGCGGATCCGAGCTCGGTCCCGGCGCGGCGCTCGACCCAGGACAGCGCCGGCATCACGAGCAGACTCACGGCCGCGAGCACGACGCCGACCGTAGACCCGTCGGGCCGCGCGCCCGTCACCAGCGACCGCACCGCGTCCACCGTGACGAACGCGGCCAGCCCGAGGAACGACACCGCGATCAGCCGCATCGCCGTCCGCTCCCGGGACTCGGGGTCCGGCGCCGCGAACTGCCACGCGACGGCGGCCGCGGACAGCACCTCGACCACCGAGTCCAGCCCGAAGCCGATCAGCGCCGACGACGACGCCGCGCGCCCGGCGGAGATCGCCACGACCGCCTCGACGACGTTGTACGCGATCGTGCCGGCGACGACCCACCGGATCCGGCGCCGCAGGACGGCGCCCCGGTCCGCAGGCAGCGGGTGCGCGGCGGCGGTCATGCGCAGGTGCAGTCGTCGGCGCAGCAGGACGGGTCCACCGCCAGCGCGAGGCCGAGCAGGCCGCCGAGCGCGGGCGCGAGCTGCTCGTCGGCGAGCCGGTACCAGGTGCGTCGTCCCTCGGGGACCGCCGTGACGAGCCCGCAGCCGCGCAGGCACGCCAGCTGGTTCGACATCACCTGCCGGGACACGCCGAGCGCGTCCGCCAGGTCGGACGGGCAGGCCGGCGCCTCGCGGAGTGCGAGCAGGACGCGGGCGCGGGTCGGGTCCGACAGCGCGTGCCCGAGCCGGGCGAGCGCGGCGGTGTGCGTGAGGGTGACGGTCTCCACCCGACCGACAGTACATGGTCCGCTGTACTGTCGGGAGTCGACCTCAGAGGTCGAGCAGCAGCGTGTCCGACCCGCCCTCGCGGCCGACGACCCGGAACCCGCGCGCCTCGTACATCCGCCGGGCGACGTCGTTCCCGTCCTCCACGCTCAGGCTGACCGCGTCGTACCCGGCACTCCGGAGCTGCGCCAGCAGCGCGTCGAGCACCGCGGCACCGATCCCCCGTCCCCGGTACGGCGCGAGCACACCGAGACCGAGCTCGGGGACGTCCTCGGCGACGAACCCGTACCCCGCCTGCTCAGCCGGCACGACCCGCGCCCACGCCGCACCCACCGGCTCTCCGACCGCGGCCACCGCGACCGTCCCGACGTCCGAGGGCCGCCCCCACCCGGCGAGATGCCGCCGGTGGTCGGGATCCGACCGGACCTGCTCCAGCGTCACCCGCGTCTCCCCGGTCCAGTTGAACGCCGCCACCAGCAGCAGCTCGAGCAGCGGGAGGTCGGACGCGGTCGCCGGTCGCAGGTGCATCCCGGCATCGTGCCGGGCGGGGGCGGGCCGGGCGAGCGATTTCCCCACCGCGCGGCGACGCCCGGTGCGGACGGATCAGTCCGCGGCCTCCGGCGGCCACACCACCCGGAACCGCTCCAGCACGATCTCGTCCTGCTCGCTCCAGGTCGCACCCCGCGCGGCGCAGGTCCGCTCCCAGTAGATGCGGTGCTGGGTGCGCCAGCTCGCGAGGCTCCGGTCGTCCTCGGCCTCGTCGAACGCGAAGTCGGCGTCGACCTCCCGGAACGTCGCGATCCGCAGCTCGACGGTGCGGAGCACCAGCTGCGGGGCGCCGCGCCCGTCGCACGCCACCCAGTGCGCGCCGACCCGCGGCAGCTCCTCGCCGCGGTGCGCGAACTCGTCGACCAGCTCGGCCGTCGCCCGCTTCTGGCCGTGCCGGACGACGCCGAGCAGCTGGTCGCTCAGCTCGACGGAGTCCCCGAACCGGTCGACCACGTACTCGTCGCCCGCGCGCACCACCTCGGGGTGGGCGGCGACGTAGTCCTGCCACATGGCGGTCGCGGCGTCGGTGTCGAGCGGGCCGGGCGGGGTGCGGTGCTGGGTCACGGCGGACAGTCTGGCAGGTGCGACCCGACCGGACCTGCGGAGCCCGCCGGCTGCTCAGAGCACGGCGTCGGGGCGCGCCGGAGGCGGGCGCCACGTCGCCTGGCCTCCAGATGCTGCGCGGATCGTCCACGTCGACAGCGCGCCACGCGGCATGATGAGGAGATGGACCTGCGCCGTGGACGCGTGCTGACCGTGCTGGTGGCCGCCGTGGTCGGTGCCGCCGTCGGTGCCCTGGTGGCCCGGTGGGTGTTCGGCGAGACCGACCTCGCGTCCGTGTGGGTGATCGCGGGTGCGGCCGCCGCAGCATCCGGGGCGGGAGCGTCGAGACGCGCTCGCCGGGTGCGCCGCACGTCGAGCTGACGGCGTCCCTCGGGCGCCCGACGGCGTGACGAGTGCGGATGAGCTGGCCGGTACGCCGGGTTCTGTCCCCGCGCGTGGTTGCCCTCGCGCGGGTGGCGGCCATCCATCTACGACGTACGTTGCCGCACGCCTCCAGCGACCTACCCGGGAGCTCGGGCGAGCAGCCCTCGAACGCTCCCTGTCTGGTCTTGCTCCGGGTGGGGTTTACCTAGCCGCACCGGTCGCCCGGCACGCTGGTGGTCTCTTACACCACCGTTTCACCCTGACCGACCTCGGCCCGAGGGTCGTGGTCGGCGGTCTGTTCTCTGTGGCACTGTCCCGCGGGTCACCCCGGGTGGGTGTTACCCACCACCCTGCTCTACGGAGCCCGGACGTTCCTCGGCGAGCCCGAGGGCTCGACGCGGCCGCCTGGCCAGCTCATCCGCGCCGGTCAGACTACACGCCCGCGCACGCCCCTCGGCGGGTCCGGGTCAGGTCCGGGTCAGGTCTCCGTCAGGCGGTAGTGCAGGCGCAGCACGGGGAGCGGGCCGAGGTCGAGCCGGTGGTCGGTCCGGAGCACCCCCTCGGCGTCGAGCAGCACGTGGAACTCCTCGTGCACCGGGATGCGCCGCGCCCGGACCCGCCGCGGGCCCTCCACCACCAGGTACGCGCCGGGCTCCCCCCAGGCACCGGGGCCCGAGGTCAGCAGGAGCGAGCCGTCGGGCCGCGCGACGGGCCGGAGCAGGACCACCAGCCGACCCGCGGGCAGCGGGAACGCGACCCGGACCGCGGGTTCACCGGAGCCGGGGAGGGTGACGACCCCGTACAGGCCGCTGAACACGATCCGCCCGGTGCGCCGCAGGCGGCGCAGCCACAGGGCCCCGACCTGCTCGCCGTCCCGGGTCAGCGGGGTCACCGCGCTGGACATGCCGTGCGCGAGGTCGAGCGAGCGCATCGGCAGCGCCAGCTGGTCGAGCCGGCGGGCGAACAGCGCCGCGACAGCCCAGCCGAACGGCCACGCCCACGGCGCCCACCCGACCCAGGCGTCGAGCCGCCACCGGCTGGTCCGCTCGTAGAACCGGCGGACCGGGTCCGCGAGCGCCTCGGCGGCGAACCCGGGCCGGTCGAGCGCCGCCATCGACGCGAGCAGCCCGCGGTCGGGACCCGAGCCGTCGGTGGCGGGAGCGACCGTCGCTCCGAGGCGCGCGCCCTCGGCGGCGAGCCAGTCGGCGCCGACGTGGGTGGCGTCGCCCACCGGGCCCTGGAGCCACGGTGTCCGGGCCAGGTCGACGGTGCGTCCCGTCACGCGGACCCAGAGCCGCGTGGTCGCATCGAGCAGGCTCGCGGTCACGGGTCCGATCCTCACACGTCCGGCGGGCGCCGCGGGCGGGTTCGCCTACAGTGCAGCCCGTGCTGATCCTGCTCCCCCCGTCCGAGGGCAAGACCGCGCCGGTGCGCGGCGACGCCCTCGACCTGGCGTCCCTGTCCTCCCCCGCGCTGGGTCCGACCCGCGAGGCGGTGCTCGACGCGCTGGTCGCGGCGAGCGCGCGGCCGGACGCGGTGGACGTGCTGGGGGTGGGCGCGGGGATCGCCGACGAGGTGGCCCGGAACCTGGACCTGCGCACCGCCCCGACGGCGCAGGCGCGACACGTGTACACCGGCGTCCTGTACGCGGCGGCGGGGCTGGACCGGCTGACGCCGACCGCGCGGCGCCGGGCCGCGGACGCGGTGCGGGTGGTCTCGGGGCTCTGGGGCCTGGTGGGCCCGGAGGACCGCATCCCGGCGTACCGGTTGTCGATGGGCGTGGACCTGCCGGGGGTCGGGCCGCTGGCGGCGGCGTGGCGCGAGCCGCTGCGCGAGGTGCTGGACGCACGCGCCGCGTCGGGCGAGCTGGTCGTGGACTGCCGCTCGGCCACGTACCTGGCCGCGTGGCGGCCGGAGCGCGCGGCGCAGCGGTCGTGGGTGCAGGTGCGGGTGCTGCGGGAGGTCGCCGGGCGGCGCTCCGTCGTGTCGCACCACGCCAAGCACACCCGTGGCGTCCTGACCCGGCACCTGGTGTCCCGCCGCGGGAACGCCCCGACGACGCCGCGGGACCTGGCGCGGGTCGCCGGGGAGCTGGTCGGCACGGAGCTGCTCGCGGTCGAGCTCGACACCCCCGCCGCCGGCCCCGCGACGCTCTCGCTCGTCGTGGCCTGACCCCCGACCGGGCGGCCGCTCGACGTCTCGCCGGTTACGGTGGTCGGCAGACGCGCCGCACGACCGGTCGCGGACCCACCTCGAGCACCACGCAGGGAGCAGCGGCATGCGACGGAACGGCGCCGCACGGGGCGCGGCGGTGCTCCTGGTCCTGCTGCTCGCCCTCGCGGGGGTCCTGGGTGCCCTCGGTGCGGCCGGTGCCCGCGCGAGCGTCACCGACGACCAGCTCGTCGTCCCGGAGGCGCCCGCCGCGTCCCCGTCGCCGACGCCCAGCGCGGTCCCGTCCCCCGCCCCGAGCCGTACCCCGGCGCAGCCGGCGCCCTCGGCCACCGCGGTGCCGCAGCCGCAGCCGCAGCCGTCCGCGTCGGCCAGCAGCGCGCCGACCGCGACGCCCGAGCCGGCACCGTCACCGACGCCGAGCAGCACGACCACCCCGGCGCCGACCGACGACGCCTCCGGCGGCACCGGCACCGGCCCCCGCCGGTTCAGCACCCCGCCGGTCGTGACGACCACGTCCGTCCCCTGGGCCCAGGTGCTGGCGGCACTGGGTGTCGTCGTCGCGGCCGCCGTCGCGGTCGTCGTCGTGAGCGCCCGCCGGTCCCGCTCCGACGACCCGGTGCCGGCCACCACCGCCGGCACCGGCGACGACGCCACGCCCGCGGACGTGCTGCGCCTGCTGGTGGTCGCCGGCGAGGCGATGATCGACGCCGGCCACACCGTCTCCTCCGTCGCGGACACCCTCGAGGACGTCGCGACCGCGCACGGCGTCGTGGGCGTCGAGACGGTGGTGCTGCCCACGGCGCTGCTCGTGTCGGTGCCGGACGGCTCGTCGGTCGCGACCGCCGTGGTGTCGACCGGGCGTCGCCCGCTGCTGCTGCACCAGGTCGACGAGCTCGCCGACGTCCTGCACGACGCGACCACCGGCGACGCCACGCCCGCCGACACGACCGCGCGGATCGCGTTCCTGCGGGCCGGCGCGCCCCCGTTCGGCACCCTGGCGCGGCTCGGCGGCTACCTCATGCTGTCGGTCGGCCTGGCGGCCCTGCTCGGCGGCTCGTGGGTGGACCTGCTGGTCGCCGGGGCGCTCGGGCTCGCCGTCGGCGCGTCCCAGCTCGCGGTCGGGGCGATGCCGACGGGCGTCGAGGTCGTGATGACCGTCGCGTCCGCGTTCGCGGTGTCGGGCGCCGTGCTGCTGCTCGCCCGGGTGGTCCCCGACCTCGGCGTGCTGCCGGCGCTCGTCGCCCCGCTGGCGCTGTTCCTGCCCGGCGGGCTGCTCACCACCGGGGTGATCGAGCTGGCGACCGGGCAGATGCTCTCCGGCGCCGGCCGGGTCGCGGCGGGGACGATGCAGCTGGTCGTGCTGGCCGGGGGGATCATCGCCGCGGCCGCCCTCGTCGGCGTCCCGGCGGTGGACCTCGGCAGCGGGAGCCAGGCCCTCGGGCCGGTGGCCCCGTGGCTGGGGGTGGCGCTGTTCGGCGCGGGGACGGTCGTCTACCGGTGCGGCCGGCCCCGGACGATCGGCTGGGTGGTCCTGGTGCTGACCGTCGCGTACGGCGCGCAGGTGGTCGGCGGCGCGTTCCTCGGCGGGGTGCTGTCCGCGCTGGTCGGGGCGCTCGCGATGACGCCGGTCGCGCTGACGGTCGCGCGGTTCCCGTCCGGGCCGTCGCCGCTGGCGTCGTTCCTGCCGGCGTTCTGGATGCTGGTGCCCGGGACGCTCGGCCTCGTGGGTGTGACCAGCCTGCTGGAGGGCGACTCGAGCGGGCTGTCCACGCTGGTCACCACGGCCGCGACGATGGTCGCGATCGCCCTGGGCGTCGTCATCGGGCTGGCCGCCGCACGCGCCCTGCCCGGTCACGCCCGGCAGCGCTGGTCCGGCGGCGGGGTGCCCGGCGTGCGGGTGCCGGCGAGGCCGGTCGACCCGCCGGTCTGACGGGCCCGGCCGGCGCCGGCGCCGGCGCCGCGCGGGCGCGGGCGCGGGTCAGCCTCGCGCGGCCCAGCCCTCGCTGGGGGCCCCGGCCACCGCGACCTCGTCGCGCTTGTCCTCGAACAGCCGGACGATGCTCACCGACGCGGGCGCGACCCGGAGCTGGCTCCACGACCCGGGCTGCGCGCCCATCGTGCGGCCCAGCGCGGCGCGGATCGCCACGGCGTGCGACACGACGACCACGGTGCGGTCGGTGCCGGCGGCGAGCAGCGCGTCGAGGCCGGCGCCGATGCGGACGCCGACGTCGGCGATCGACTCGCCCCCGCCGTCGGGTCGCACGTCGGCGCGGGTGTGCCACGGCTCGAGCTGCCCGGGCCACCGGGCGTCGATCTCCTCCGCGGTGAGCCCCTGCCAGGCGCCGAAGTCGGCCTCCTGGAACGCCGCGTCGACCCGCGGGGCGAGTCCGAGCCGCTCGCCGATGACGGTGGCGGTCTCCTGCGTACGGACCATCGGCGACGCGATCAGCTCGGTGGGGAACGGCACGTCGCCCCACAGGTCGTGCCCGACGCGGCGGACGAGCTCCGCGGCCGCGGCGGCCTGCGCGCGCCCGTGGTCGGTCAGCGACGGGCCCGGCTCGGACGAGCCCGAGTAGCCGCGGGACACGGTCATCTCGGTCTGGCCGTGGCGGACCAGGATGACGGTGACCGGCTGGGCGTCGTCGAACCGCGGTGCTGCGCCGGACGGGCGCTCCCGCCGCGGCGCGCGGGCGTCGGCCGGACCGTCGGCGGCCATCAGAACGCGTCCTCGCCGCGGACCAGGATCCGGCCCGAGTCCTCGCAGTACACGATCTCGTCCTCCGGGGTGGCCTTGATCTTCGCGAGCTCGGTGCCGGGGACCGGCATGCCGCTGCCCTCGGACCGGCCGCGGCGCAGGGCGGCGACGGCGACGCCGCCGAGGCGACCGCGCAGCCTGTCGTAGAGCGCGAGCAGCTTGTCGTCCAGCGGCTCGGCCATCGCCACGCGCTCGGCCCGGACCTGCTGCGCCTGCTGCGTCAGCACCGCGATCTCGGCGTCGCGCTCCGCCTCGACGGCCGCGCGGTCGTTCAGCAGCGCGGCGTGCGCGGTGGTCAGCTCGGCCAGTGTGCCCTCGTGGGCCTCCAGCCGCTCCATCACCTCGAGCTCGACCTCCTCGAGGTCGCCCTGCCGCTTGCCGAGGGACACGAGCTCGCTCTGCAGCGCCTGCAGGTCGTTGGCCGAGCCGGCGCCCGAGTCGAGCCGCGCCTGGTCGCGGGCGGCGCGGTCGCGGACCTGCTGCACGTCGGACTCGGCCTTCGCGAGCTCGCGGCGCAGGTCGCCGACGGCGGTCCGGGACGCGGCGATCGCGGTGTCGAGGTCCGCCATCCGGCCGCTGAGCTCGGTGATCCGGGCGTGCTGCGGCAGCGTCCGCGCCTTGTGGGTGAGCTGGTCGAGCTTGGTGTCCAGCGCCTGCAGGTCGAGCAGGCGCTTCTGGTCCTGCGGGGTGGCCTTGGTCACGAGGGGTGTCCTTCCGACGGGTCGAGGGGCGCTCGGCTCGGGACGCGGCCGGTCCACGGATCGGTGCGCAGGGTGCTGACGCGGGTCTCCACCGTAGTGCCGTGCGCGGCGAGGTCGGCGCGCAGGTGGTCCGCCGCCCCGGTCAGCCACGGCCACTCGGAGGCGAAGTGGGCGGCGTCCACCAGGTAGGGCGGGCTGGCGGCCGTGCCGCGGGCCTCGAACTCGGCCCGCTCGCGCAGCTCGGAGGCCGGGTGGTGGCGCAGGTCGGCGGTGAGGTAGGCGTCGACGCCGGCGGACCGCACCGCGTCGAACAGGGAGTCGCCGGAGCCGCCGACGACCGCCACGGTCCGCACCGTCGCGTCCGGCGGCCCGGCGAACCGGATGCCCTGCTCGGTGGCGGGCAGCACGGCGGCCACCCGCTCGGCGAACGCGCGCAGCGGCAGCGGCTCGGCGAGGTGCCCGACCCGCCCGGTGCCGGTCGGGCCGTCCCACCGGGCCAGCTCCAGGACGTCGAACGCCGGCTCCTCGTACGGGTGCGCGGCACGCAGCGCGGCGACGACGGCAGCGCGCGACCGCCGCGGGGCGATCATCTCGACGCGGGCCTCGACGACGCGGGCGACCGCTCCGGGCGTGCCGATCGCGGGCCGCGCGTCCGGGCCGGGCGTGAACGTGCCCTCGCCCGTCGACGTCCACGCGCACCGGGCGTACTCCCCCAGCGCGCCCGCGCCGGCGGCGGCGAGCGCGTCGACCAGCCGCTCCGCGTCGCCGGCGGGGACGAACACCACGTGCTTGTCCAGCGCCTCGGCGGGCGCGGGCACCAGCGGCCGCAGGCCCTCGAGCCCGACCAGCCGGGCCAGGGCGTCGGCCACGCCGCCGGCGGCCGCGTCCGCGTTGGTGTGCGCGGTGTACAGCGCGATCCCGGCGCGGACCAGCCGGTGCAGCAGCGCGCCCTTCGCGGACGTGGCCGCGACCGAGTGGACCCCACGCAGCAGCAGCGGGTGGTGCACGACCACCAGGTCCGCGCCCCAGGCCACCGCCTCGTCCACGACCGACGCCAGCGGGTCGACCGCCAGCAGGACGCGGCGCACGGGCTGGTCCGGGTCGCCGGTGACGAGGCCGACACGGTCCCAGGACTCGGCCGTGCCCGGCGGGTAGCGGCGGTCGAGCAGCCGCACGACGTCGGCCAGCGTGGCGACGGGACCGCGGGTGTCAGGGCTCACGGGGCGAACCTACCGGGCGCGCCGCTCAGGGCAGCAGCATCGACTTGATCGCGCGGCGCTCGTCCATCGCGGCGTACGCCTCGGCGACGTCGTCCAGGCCGAGGACCAGGTCGAACACCTTGCCGGGCCGGATCGCGCCGGACCAGACCTCGTCGGCGAGCTCCTCGATGTACGCGCGCACCGGGGCCATCCCGCCGCGGACGCCGACGTTCGTGGCGAACAGCTGGCGCACCGGCAGCTCCGGCCCGCCCGCGGGGACGCCGACGAAGCCGACCTGCCCGCCGGGGCGTGCGGTGTCGAGCGCCTGCTGCATCGACTCCTTGGTGCCGACGCACTCCAGCACGTGGTCCGCGCCGACGCCGCCCAGCAGGTCCCGCACCGCCGCGGCGCCCTCGTCGCCGCGCTCCTCGACGACGTCGGTCGCGCCGCACTCGCGCGCCAGGGCCTGCCGGGACGCGTGCCGGGAGAGGGCGATCACGCGCTCGGCGCCCAGCCGGTGGGCGGCGATCACCGCGCACAGGCCCACGGCACCGTCGCCGACGACCGCCACGGTCGACCCCGGCCGGACCCCCGCGGACACGGCCGCGTGGTGCCCGGTGCCCATCACGTCGGTCAGCGAGAGCACGCCCGGCAGCAGGTCGGCGTCCGGGTGCTCGCGCATCGCGACCAGCGTCCCGTCCGCCAGCGGCACCCGCACGTACTCGCCCTGGCCGGCATCGGTGAACACGCCCTCGGCGTCGTCCCCGCCCCAGCCGCTGCCGTGCTCGCAGGACGTCGGGAACCCGTTCCGGCAGTGCACGCAGGTGCCGTCGGACACCGTGAACGGCGCGACCACGAACTGCCCCGGGCGCAGGGTCCGCACGTCGGCGCCGACCTCCTCGACCACGCCGACGAACTCGTGCCCGATCCGGCGCGGCCGCTCGGTGGGCCGCACCCCCCGGTAGGGCCACAGGTCGGACCCGCACACGCAGGACGCCACCACCCGCACGACGGCGTCGGTCGGCCGCTGGATCGTGGGGTCGGGGACCTCCTCGAGGCGGATGTCGCGGGGGCCGTGGATCAGAGTCGCTCGCACCCCGGCAGCCTACGACCGCTGGCCCGCCGGGCGCGCGGGGCCGACACTGTGCTGCATGTGTGGCCGCTACGCGCAGACCCGCGCCGCCGACGAGCTCGAGCGGGACCTCGTGGTCGACCGGATCCTCGGCGAGCACCGGGGTCCGTCCTGGAACGTCGCCCCCACCCAGGACGTGCCCGTCGTGCTGGAACGGGTGGAGGACGACGGTCCGCAGCGCCAGCTGCGCACCGCCCGCTGGGGGCTGGTGCCGTCCTGGGCGAAGGACGTGTCGATCGGGTCGCGGATGATCAACGCGCGCTCGGAGACCGTGCTCGACAAGCCGGCGTTCCGGAAGGCCGCCGCGCGGCGCCGGGCGCTGGTGCCGATGGACGGCTACTACGAGTGGCAGGCGAACGACCACGGCCCGAAGACGCCGTACTACCTGCACGGCGCGGAGCCGCTGGCCGCCGCGGGCCTGTACGAGCTGTGGCGGGACCACGCCAAGGCCGACGACGACCCGACCCGCTGGCTGTGGACCGTCACGATCATCACCCGCCCCGCGACGGACGCCCTCGGGCACATCCACGACCGCTGCCCGGTGCTGCTGCCCCGCGACCTCTGGGACGGCTGGCTGGACCCGACGGTGACGGCGCCCGACGAGGTCGGCGCGATGCTCGCGCACGTCCCCGAGCCGCACCTGACCCCGCGCGAGGTGGGCCGCGCCGTCGGCAACGTCGCGAACGACCGCCCGGACCTCATCGCCCCGGTCTGACCCGAGGCTCCGACCCGCTGCCCTGCCCCCTTCCGCGCCGAGGGCCCGACGAGTGGTCACGACACGCTGGTCCCGGGGCCGTCCGACCCGCGTGTCGTGACCTCTCGTCGAACCGCGCGGGGCGCGGCAGGGCGGCGCGGGGCGCGGGAGGGGCGGCGCGGCGTCAGGCGGCGGCGCGGGTGCGGGCGGCCTTCCAGTAGCCGCAGAACGCGATGTCCCGCTTCGGCACACCGCCCGCGACCCAGTGCCGGCGCGCGCCGGCGACGAGGGACTGCTCCCCCACGACCCACGCGGTCACCGGGCCGGTCGACGCGGGCAGCGCCTCGACAACGGCCAGCGCGGCGGGGCCGGCGACGGCGTGCGGGTCGTCGCGGACCACCCAGCGCACGTCGACCCCGGGCGGCCCGGCGAGCTCCTGCCGGTCGTCGGCGTGCGCGACCTCGACCACGGCGATCCCGCGGGTGTGCGGCGGCAGCGACGCCAGCACCCCGGCGACCGCGGGCAGCCCGGTCTCGTCGGCGACCAGCAGCACGTCGTCGTGCGCCGCGGCGGGGAAGGTCGTCCCCTCGTCGAGGACCGCCACCGCATCGCCGGGCGCGCAGGTCTGCGACCAGGTCGCCGCGGGGCCGGAGGTGCCGTCCGCCACCGAGCCGTGCACCACGAAGTCGACGTCGAGCTCGGGGCCCTGGGGCCCGTCGGGACGGTGGGCGCGCACCGTGTAGTTCCGCAGCACCGGGCGCCGGGTCCGCGCGATCGTCAGGTACCGGAGGTACGCGAGCGTGTCGAGGCGCTGAGGCAGCCGCGCCAGGTCGGCCTCGTCGGCGACGGGGATGAACAGCCGGAACCACTGGTCGAACCCCATCGGGCGGAACCGCGCGATGTCACCGCCGCCGAGGGTCACGCGCACGAACCCGGTGGACAGCCGCTGCGTCCGCAGCACGTGCAGCGTCAGCAGCTCCGACACCTCGGGCTTGCGGCGGGTGCTGTCGTCCTGGCGTGCCACGGGTCCTCCGGCGATCGGTGAGGTGAGCCTTACCTGACCGCCGGACCGTACCAGCCCGGTCACACGCGCCGGAAGCGCTCCACCATCGGGCAGTCGAACGGGTCGCGCGCGGAGAGCCCGACCTCGTTGAGGTACCGCACGACGATCCCGTAGGACCGCAGCAGCGTGGTCTCGGTGTACGGCACCCCGTGCGCCCGGCAGTGGTCGCGGACGATCTCGGCGGCCCGCGCGAGGTGCGGGCGCGGCATGCTCGGGAACAGGTGGTGCTCGACCTGGTAGTTCAGCCCGCCGAGCAGCGTGCTCATCCACGTGCCGCCGAGGATGTTGCGCGACGTCAGCACCTGCTTGGAGAAGAAGTCCAGCCTGCTGTCGGCCGGCACGATCGGCATCCCCTTGTGGTTCGGCGCGAACGACGCGCCCATGTAGACGCCGAACACCGCGAGCTGCACCCCGAGGAACGCGAGCCCGAGCCCCAGCGGCAGGAACCACAGCACCGCCGCGACGTACAGCGACAGGCGCAGCGCGAGCACCACGAGCTCGCGGACCTGCGCGCTGCGGCCGCCGTCGCGGGTCGGGTCGCTCGTCAGCGTCGACCGCACGGACGTGACGTGCAGGTTCAGGCCCTCGAGGAGCAGCAGCGGGAAGAACGCCCAGCCCTGCACCCGCGCGAACGCCGCGCGCAGGCCCGTGCGGGTCGCCGCGGCGTCGGGGTGGAACGCCAGCGCCTCCATGTCGATGTCCGGGTCCTTGCCGACGCGGTTCGGGTTGGCGTGGTGGCGGTTGTGCTTCGACACCCACCAGGAGTGCGACACGCCGACGACGCCGTTCGCGAGCACCCGGCCGAGCCGGTCGTTCGCGGGACCGGTGGCGAGCACCTGGCGGTGCGAGGCCTCGTGCGCGACGAAGGCGAACTGGGTCAGGACGACGCCGAGCCCCGCCGCGACGAGCAGCTGGTACCAGGAGTCCCCGATCGCCACGAACGCGACGACGAGACCGGCCAGCAGCACCCCGAGGACGACCAGCAGACCGACGTAGAACCGGGGCGTGCGGTCGAGCAGACCCTCGGCGCGCACCTGCGCGGACAGCTCCTGGTACGAGGCGACGACGGCGTTGGGCCGGCGCTGCACGGGGACGTCGTCGGTCACGGCGGGCGTGGTGGTCACAGGCGCTCCGGCGTCAGTGGTGGCGGCCGAGCGGGGGCCCGCTGCGGATGCCGCCACAGTACGGGTCCGGCCGAGCCCCCGACGGACCCTCTCGCATGTCGGGCCCAAACCGGGCTATCCTGTACGGGTAGTCGCAGTGCTTGAGTCTTCGATCGCCCGTTCGGGCGACGGACGAAACCCCACCGTGAATACCGGTCCTGGGTCGTCTGGGGTCGTACCTACCTGAAGGAGCTCACATGGCTACCGGAACTGTGAAGTGGTTCAACGCTGAGAAGGGCTTCGGCTTCATCGCCCCCGACGGCGACGGCCCGGACGTCTTCGCCCACTACTCGGCGATCACGACGAGCGGCTACCGCTCCCTCGACGAGGGCCAGAAGGTCCAGTTCGAGGTCACGCAGGGCCCCAAGGGCCCGCAGGCGTCGGAGATCACGCCGCTCTGATCTGAGCGCCGTCCTCACAAGAGCCCCCCACGACCTCGGTCGTTGGGGGGCTCTTGCGTACCCGGGTGGCCCGGGGGCGGACGCCGGGTCAGACGTTGCGGAACTGCCGGACCATCGGGCAGTCGAACGGGTCGCGCGCCGCGAGGCCGACCTCGTTGAGGTACCGCACGACGATCCGGTACGAGTTCACCAGGGTCGTCTCCGTGTACGGCACGCCGTGCGTGCGGCAGTGGTCCCGGACGATCTCCCGGGCGCGGACCAGGTGCGGGCGCGGCATGCTCGGGAACAGGTGGTGCTCGATCTGGAAGTTCAGGCCGCCCATGAGCAGGCTCATCCACCGGCCGCCGAGGATGTTCCGCGAGGTCAGCACCTGCTTGGACAGGAAGTCGATCTTGCTGTCGGCGGGGATGATCTTCATGCCCTTGTGGTTCGGCGCGAACGACGCGCCCATGTAGACGCCGAACACGGCGAGCTGCACGCCGAGGAACGCGAAGCCGAGCCCGAGCGGCAGGAACCACAGCACCACGAACACGTAGACGCTCAGGCGCACGGCCAGGACCGCCAGCTCCAGGACGCGCTCGCGCGTGCGGCCGTCCTTCGGCGCCTCGCGGCCGACGAGCGACCGGATCGACGTGAGGTGCAGGTTCACGCCCTCGAGCAGCAGCAGCGGGAAGAACGCCCAGCCCTGCACCCGGGTCAGCGCGGCCATGAGGCCGGTGCGGGTCGCCGCGGACTCCGGGAGGAACGAGACGGTGTCCATCTCGATGTCCGGGTCCTTGCCGATGCGGTTCGGGTTCGCGTGGTGCCGGCTGTGCTTGGACATCCACCACGAGTGGCTGATCCCGACGACGCCGTTGGCGAGGACCCGCCCGAGCCGGTCGTTCGCGCGCCCGGACCGCAGCACCTGCCGGTGCGACGCCTCGTGGGCGACGAACGCGAACTGCGTGAACAGCAGACCCAGCCCACCCGCGATCAGCAGCTGGAACCACGAGTCGCCGAGCAGCACGAACCCGGCGACGGCACCGGCCATCAGCAGGCCCAGCACGACCATCAGCCCGACGTAGAACCCGTGGGTCCGGTCGAGGAGGCCCTCCTCGCGCACGCTGGCGGAGAGCTGCTGGTAGCTGCCGGTTGCCGCCTCCTGGCGGGGACGACGGGGGGCGACGGTCGTGGCGGTGGGGGGCACTAGCACGCTCCTGCGGGGAGTCGGTTCGACTTCCCAGCCGGGGTGGTGAGCGGACGCTCGGCCGTGCGGATACCCCTACCCTACGGTGCCGTAGGTCCGGGCGTCGGGTGATCTCACGGACGCGCCCGGCGGCGGCGCCCGAGCCGGGGTTTGACGGGACCCTGCGCCCGCCCGTAGAACTGGTCCTCACCAGGGTTGTCACTGAGCGAGATCAGGCAAGACCTGAGGATCCGGCACGCGCCGGCGCCTCAGGTCTTTTTTGTTGCCCTGGCACGGTCCGCCCACCGTCGGGCGGTCGTCGACGAAGGGAACCTGAGATGTCTCGAGGCACCACGCTGCACGGGATCGGCGTCGGACGCGGCCTGGCGGTCGCCCCGGTCGCCGTCGTCACCCCGCCGCCGGTGGTCCCCGCCGACGAGCCCGCCGCCGCGGACCCCGCCGCGGCCGAGGCCGAGGTGCGCGCGGCGCTGGCGGCGGTCGGCGACGACCTGCGCGCCCGGTCCGCCGCGAGCGGCAACCCCGACCTCGCGCAGATGCTCGCCGCCGCGGCCACGATGGCCGGCGACCCCGCGCTCGCCGCCGAGGCCGTGCGGCTGGTGCACGCGGGCACCGGGCCCGCGACCGCCGTCGACCGGGCCGTCGAGGGGTTCGCCGCGGTGTTCACCGCCGCCGGCGGGGACCTCGCCGAGCGCGCCACCGACCTGCGCAGCGTCCGGCACCGCGTCGTGGCCCGGCTGCTCGGCGTGCCCGCCCCCGGCCTCACGCTGACCGAGCGGGCCGTCGTCGTCGCGGACGACCTGTCCCCCGCCGACACCGCCGCGCTCGACCTCGACCTGGTCGCCGCGATCGTCACAGAACTCGGCGGCCCGACCAGCCACACCGCGATCGTCGCCGGCCAGCTCGGCCTGCCCTGCGTGGTCCGCGTCGCGGGCGCCGGCACGCTGACCGCCGGCACCCCGGTGCTGGTCGACGCCGCCGCGGGCACCGTCGTGCCGGACCCGTCGCCGGACGCCGTCGCGGAGGTCGACCGGCGCGCCGCGGGCGAGCGCACCATCGCCGCGCTCACGGGTCCGGGCGCCACCGCCGACGGGCACGCCGTCCCGCTGCTCGCGAACGTGGGCACCCCCGCCGACGCGCGCGCCGCCGCCGACGGGACCGAGGGCATCGGCCTGTTCCGCACCGAGGTGCTGTTCCTCGACGCGCGCACCGAGCCGTCCGTCGCCGACCAGACCACCGCCTACGCGGAGGTCGTCGCCGCCTACGCCGGCCGGAAGGTCGTCATCCGCACCCTGGACGCCGGGGCGGACAAGCCCCTGGCGTTCGCGCACCAGTCCGACGAGGAGAACCCCGCCCTCGGCGTGCGCGGCTACCGGCTCGTCCGGTCGCTGCCGGGCATCGTCGAGCGCCAGCTCGAGGCGCTCGGCGCCGCCGTCACCTCGCTGCCGCCCGGGCGTCGCGACGACGTGTGGGTGATGGCCCCGATGATCGCGACCCCCGCGGAGGCGCGCGCGTTCGCGACCGCGGCCCGGGACGCCGGCATCACCAAGGTCGGCGTCATGGTCGAGGTCCCGGCGGCGGCCCTGCGCGCGGCGGCCGTGCTCGCCGAGGTCGACTTCGTGTCGCTCGGCACCAACGACCTGGCGCAGTACACGATGGCCGCCGACCGGCTGCGCGGCGAGCTCGCCGACCTGCTCGACCCGTGGCAGCCCGCGGTGCTCGACCTGGTCCGCGCCACGGCGTCCGCCGGGGTCGCGACCGGGAAGCCGGTCGGGGTGTGCGGCGAGTCCGCGAACGACCCGCTGATGGCCCTGGTGCTGGCCGGCCTGGGGATCACCAGCCTGTCGATGGCCGCCGTGCGCGTGCCCGCGGTGCGGTACGCACTGCGCGCCCACACCCTCGAGCAGTGCCGGGCGATGGCCGCGGCGGCGCTCGACGCCCCCGACGCCGTCGCCGGACGCGCGGCCGTGCGCGCGCTCGTCGAGCCCGACGTCGCGCAGACCCTGCTGGGCGGGCGGTGAGCACGGGCGCGGGCGGACGTGACAGGCTCGTGCCGTGACGTCCGCTCCCCCGACCACCGCCCGCAAGCTCGTCTTCCTCGACGTCGACGGCACGTTCGCCGACCACGGTGTCGTCCCCGCCGGGCACGTCGCCGCCGTCCGGGCGGCCCGGGCCGCGGGGCACCGGGTGCTGCTGTGCACCGGCCGACCGACCGCGATGCTGCCCGCACGGATCCTCGAGGCAGGGTTCGACGGGGTGGTCGCCTCGGCGGGCGGGTACGTCGAGCTCGGCGGCGAGGTGCTCGTGGACACCCGGTTCCCCGATGAGCTCGCGGCGCGGACGGTCGCGGTGCTCGACGCCCACGACGCCGCGTACGTGCTGGAGGCCCCGGACGCGCTCTACGGCCGTCCGGGCGTCGACCGCCGGCTCACGGAGCTGCTCCGCGGGCACCTGCGCGCGCCGGGCACCCCGGCGGACCGGCCGCTGGACATCCTCGCGGACCTGCGGATGTCCGACGACCTCACCGGGTGCTCCTTCGCGAAGGTCACCTACTTCGCGGCGCGCTCGCCCCGCGAGGTGCTGCTCGCGGAGATCGGGGACGCGGTCGGGATCCTGCCGAGCTCGGTCGCGGCGCGCGGCGACACCGCCGGCGAGATCTACCTGCGCGACGTGCACAAGGCCCGCGGGATCGAGGCGGTCACCGCGCGCCTGGGCGTCGACCGCGCCGACGTGATCGCGTTCGGCGACGGGCTCAACGACCTGGAGATGCTCGCGCACGCGGGCGTCGGCGTGGCCATCGAGGGCGCCGACCCGCGGCTCCTGGCCGTGGCGGACCGCGTCGCCGCGGGCCCGGACCGCGAGGGCCTGGTCGCGGCGTTCGCGGACCTGGGCCTGACGGGCTGAGTGGTCACCGGCGCTGCGCACGAGGTGCGCAGCGCCGCCCGGCACCTACTCATCCTGCTGCCCACGCTACTCAGCGCGCACCGGGGCGCCCCCACGTCCCGGTGCGCCCACCCATCCTGAGGTCGTCGCCCCCACGCGACGCCCGCTCCGCCTCGCCGCGAGCGGTTCCCGACCCAGGAAGGGCACCCCGTGCTGAGCCACTCCACCGCCACTCCCTCGACCGCCCGCACGCCCGAGGACCGCCGGCGTCGCCGCAAGGCGCTGCTCGCCTGGGGGTCCCTCGCCGGCGTCGCCGCCCTGACCACGACAGCGGCGTTCACCGACGTCGCCCGACTCAACATCGGTGCCAGTGGCCTCGGCGGCGCCGACAGCGCGTACAACCTCCAGGTCGGCGCGACCGACGCGAACGGTGCGTTCATCGCCGGGCAGTGGCAGGAGGCCGACGGCCCCGAGGGTGTGCCGATCGCCCTGCTCGGGGAGCGACCGCTGGCCCCCGGCAGCGGTCAGCTCGGCGTCAACATCCCGGTGCGCAACGACTCGCCGACCTTCGGTTCCACCGTGACGCTCTCCGTCGACCAGCTGCCGGACGACGTGGCCGGCGACCGGGTGACCGATCCGCGCTACCGCTCGAGCCTGCGGTTCCAGGTGACGATGGGTGGGACGTCGGCCGGTACCACGTTCTTCGCGGACGGCCTGACGTTCGAGGAGGTGCAGGACCTCGAGCTGAACGGCCTCGCCGCCGGGGAGGAGGGGTACGTGGTCGTCGCCGTGAACCTGCTGTCGCAGGCGGAGTCCGGGGCGAGCCACACCGACGACGAGCTCAACGGCGCGGGCGCCTACCTCCAGCTCCGCCTGGACGGCGCGTCCGTCTGACCGGGCGGAGCGCCGCCGGGCGGACCTGGCGGACCGGCAGGCGGACCTGGCGCGCCGGCGGGCGGACCCGCCGCACGGGCCGGCCGCCGGCCGGCGGTCAGGTGGTGGTTGCCCGGGGCTGCCCGTCCAGGGCCCGCACCGTCAGCCACGCCGCCGTCGCCGCGACCGCCGCGGCGGGCAGCGCCTCCAACCCGGCCCGCCCGACGAGCAGCGCCGCGAGCAGCAGCGCCGACAGCGGCAGCCGGGACATCGCCGCCATGCCCGCCGCCGTGCCGATCGCGAGCGCGGCGGTCGGCGGCGTGCCGACGGGCGCGCCGGCCAGCACCGCGAGCCCCACGCCCAGCAGCACCGCCGGGAAGATCGGCCCACCCCGGAACCCGCCGCCGAGGCTGACGACGTACGCGAGCGCCTTCGCGGCGAGCAGGACGAGCACGACCGCCACCGACGGCCCCGCCAGCAGCGCGGGCACCGACGCCTGGCCGGAGAACAGCACGTCCTGCGGGTCCGCCCCGAGCACGCCGGCGACCCACGCGAGCAGTCCCACGGCCAGCCCGGACCCGATCAGCAGCGGCGCCCGCCCGACCCGGTCCCGCGCGTCGTGCAACCGGACCGCACCGCGGTGCACGGCCCCGAGCAGCACCGCGGCCCCGGCACCGACCGCCACGGCCACCAGCAGGTCCGCGGGCCGCACGGCGTCGTAGACCGGCAGGTCGGGCACGGTGATCCCTGCGGTCGGGATGCCGGCCCAGTCCCCCACCCCCGTGACCAGCAGGAACGACACCGCCGCCGCCACGAGCGCGGGCAGCAGCACCGCCGGCACCATCGCCGCGCCACCGGCCTCCAGCAGCAGCACGCCCGCGACCAGCGGACCGCCGAACACCGTCGACATCGCCCCCGCGGCGCCCGCGACCCCGAGCCCCTGGCGCGCCGGACCCGCCAGCCGGACCCGGCGCGTCACCCACGTCGCCGTGAGCGAGCCGAGCGCGATCAGCGGCGCCTCCGGACCGAGGACCGCGCCGAACGCCAGGCTCCCACCGGCCGCGAGCGCCACCCCTGCCGCGTGCGACGGGGGCGACGGCGACAGGTCCAGCCCGTGCACGGGCCCGTGCCCGCCGTCACCCGGCAGCCGGCGGGCCGCCGCGACCAGCACAGCACCGAGCACCGGCAGCCCGACGACCAGGTACCCCGGCGGCGTGTCGGACCCCAGCGCGTCGGGCAGCACGTCCCAGAGCAGGTGCTGCGCCTCGTGCACCGCGCCGAGGAACGCCAGCGCGACGAGGCCCGTCGGCAGCCCGACGAGCGCCGCGAGCAGGGTCAGGCGGGCGACGTCCCGGGTCGTCGCGGCGGTGGGGCCGGTGCCCGCTGGGCTCGTCGGCACGGTCGCCCGCCGTCAGGCGAGGGCCTTGGCCTTGAGGGCCGCGAACTCCCGGGCGTCGATCGCCCCCTGGTCCAGGAGCTCCTTGCCGCGGGCGATCTCGGACGTCGGCGAGCTGCCCGCGACGTCCCGGATGTACGCGTCCGCCTGGGCGCGCGCCTTCTGGGCGCCCGCGATCTGCCGCTCGGCCATCCCCTTGCCGCGCGCGATCACGTAGACCAGCGCCGTCAGGTACGGCAGCGCGACGAGCGCGAGGACCCACAGGGCCTTCCACCAGCCGCTGAGGTCCCGGTCACCGAAGAGGTCGCCGAGGATCCGGAACAGCAGGACCAGGTACATCACGAAGACGAACCACCAGAGCATCAACCAGAACCACTGCATGAAGCCGTCCACGGCACTGCCCCTCTCTCGGGCCGGGCGGGTGCACCGGCGAGGCTCCGACCAGCATCGGCGCCCGCGCCGAGCCCTGTCGTCATCCGGTCCGCATGAGCGGGGCCCCGCGCTCCCGGCCGCGCGCCGCCTCAGACCCCCGGTCCTGGCGCCGATCAGGAGGGCATGGAGACGACCGCGCCCCGCACCCCGAGCCCGACCGTCACGCAGCCCGCGACGGCGACGCTCCACCGGTACGCCGGTCTGCGTGCGGACGGCCCGTTGTTCCGCCCGATGGCCGTGCTCGCCGCCGAGCTGCGCGACCGGGGCGTGGTCGTGGTCGCCGAGACCGGCCTGCCGTCGGCCGCACCCCTGGCGGCCCGCTGCCGCGCGGCACTGCGGTCCGACGCCGCGAGCACCGTGCTGCACCTCGCCGCGGACGGGCCCTGGGGTGCCCGCCCCGACGTGCGCCTCGCCGCGCTGCCGACCCAGCCGGGTCCGGACGACGCCCGCGCCACCGACCGGCTGGCCCCCGGGCTGCTGGTCCTCGGTGGCGCGTGGTCCGGCGGCGTCCCCGCCGACCTGTTCGCGCCCGGGACCCTCGTCCTCGGCTCCGACGCCCCGGCGACGAAGCACGAGGTCGCGCGCGTCGTGCGGCCCGTGGTCCTCGCCGGCATCGGCCTGCCCGCCGCCGACGCGCGCGAGGCGATGGCGGCCGCGCTCGCCGCGGTGCAGCACGACGACGTGGACGGCGGGTGGGCGCTGCGGACCGTCGCGGAGGCGGGCGCGCGGGGGTGACGGCGCTGGTCGGATGAGTCTCGCTCTGGCGTCGGGGCCCCGACAGCGTCGAGAACGAGCCGCTGCATGACCACCCGAAGATCGACGTAGGGAGACCTTGCCGTGCGCGCGACTCGCTCTCTCACGGCCACTGCGGTACTCGCAGCGGTCCTCGGATCGACCGCCACCACCGCGACGGCGCACGATGGGGAGCCGGTGATCATCGACGGGACACTGGTCGACGTCCCGTGACGATCTTCTAGCCGCAGGGGTCGCAGCGGGGCGGCATCGTCGGCCGAGATGGTGCCGCCCCGCGGGTCGCACCGCCCCGGAGCGTGGGGCACCGCTCGCCCCACCCGCCGGTGCGACGGGACGCGGGACCCGCGAACGGGAACCCGATCCGACACCCGCCGCCCCTTCCCGGCGACACCCGTCCCCGGTGATGATGTCCGCGCACGTCACGGCCCCGCAGGGATCCGTCCCCCCGCTGCGGTGCGCCGCAGGCCCGTCCCGCCGCCCGTCAGGAGACCTCGCCCCATGCCGCACGTCACCACCCGGGCCGTCGCCACCGTCGCCCTGCTCAGCGCCACCGTCGTCCTCGGCGGGTGCGCCCCCGGGAGCGGCACGGAGAAGCCCGCACCACCGGCCGCGGGGTCGACGACGGTCGCGACGGCAGCGCCCACGCCGGAGGAGGCCCAGGAGCCCGCCCCCGAGCCCGCGCAGCCCCAGGGAGCGGTCGAGGCGTACCTGGCCTGGCTGGCGGCGTCGCGCGTCCCCGACGTCGACGCGGCGTGCGCGGCGCTGTCCCCCGACCTGCAGGCCCGGATGATCGCCGAGCTCAACGCCGGCGGAGCGACGCAGGTCGGCACCTGCGCGGAGATGATCGCGGCGACGGCGGCGCTCTACCAGGCCCTCGGGCAGACCGCGGAGGTCGACGTCGAGGTGCAGAGCGAGACCGCGACCGACGCCACGCTGTTCGTGACGTACGCGGACTCGGGCAGCTGCGGCACGGTCGTCATGACCCGCCCCACCACCGAGTGGATCCTCACGGAGCAGTCGCAGGAGTGCGCGGGGTCGTGACGCCGGGTGCGCGGGGGTGGTCGTGGTGGGCCCGGCCGGTCTCGAACCGACGACCTCCGCGGTGTAAGCGCGGCGCTCTGACCAACTGAGCTACAGGCCCCACGCGCCGGGCACGTCAGCCGTGCGGCGCGGTGCGTCAGCCTACCGGTGCGCGTGCGCCCGCTGGTCCGCGCTGGTCACGCGCGCGTCCCGTGCCGGAGGATCCCTGCGTGACCACCACCTCGTCCGCCACCCCGCCCGCGCCGACGCACCCCGCCCTGGTCGCCGGCCTGCGCCCCGTCGAGCGGCGCACGGCCAACCCGGCCGACCTCCGCACGCTGCCGCACGACGAGGCCGTCGCCGCCCTGCGCGCCCGCGCGACGACGTGGACCCTGCGGGAGGCCGCCGACGCCTGGGTGGCGGGCCTGTGGTCCGCGCCGTTCGGCTGGCGCGGCGCCCTGACGGGCGTCGTCCTCGGGCAGGCGGTCCCGGTGCACGACGCGGACCGGTACACGGGCTCGGCGGACACCTGCCGGGTCTGCGGGCACCGGGAGGCGCACCCGGTGGACGTCGCGGACGCGCGGTGGTCCTGGCACACCCAGGGCGCGCCGATCGACGGGGACGTCACCGGGCACGCGCTGCTGCTGGAGCACCTGGCGGGCCACCCGCGCCCGGAGCCCACCGAGTACGACGTCTGGGCCCTGCGCGCGGTGCTGACCGTGCTGCGCACCCTGCCGGACCGTACCCGGCCGTCCAAGGCCCGCGACGCGCTGAAGGCCGCGAGGCTGCTGCCCGCGTCGACGGCGTGGCCGTCCCAGTCGGTGCTGGAGGAGCTGGCGCTGGTCGGGGTCGTCGCGACCGCGGAGCGACCCGGCATGGTCGAGCGCTGGACGACCTACGCCGAGCGGGACCAGCGGCCGAGCGTGCGCGTCGAGGTGCAGGCGCCGCTGGCGTGGTGGAGCTCGGACCGCGGCCTGCGCGAGGGCGTGGTCGAGCAGGTGTTCGGGCATCTCGGGACGCAGCCCGTGGACCTCGGCGGCCCGCGGCCGACGCCGGTCCCGGCGCGGGCGGGCACGGCCACCGTGGCGATCCCGGCGCTGCTCCGGAAGGGCGCGACGCCCGGCCCGCGACTCCCCGCGCACGTCGGCGACGGCCCGGCCGAGGCGGGAGACGTCTGGGCGGTCCGGATCGACGAGGACCGGTGGGTGACCGTCTACGTGCACGGTGAGGCCATGACGGAGCCCCGCCGCTACGTGCTGGTCGAGTACCTGGCCGGCGCGCACCCGGGGCTCCCGGCGGCGGACGCGGTCGGCAACGCCGTGCAGCCGCGCCGGGACGGCCGGTCGACGTACCGCGTGCACTCGCTGGAGAAGCTGCCCCGCGCCCGGCGGATCGCGCGCGGCGTGCCGGTGCCGTCGGCCGCGGGGCCACTGCCGGACCGCTCGCCCGTGGGCGGGGCGAAGGACCTGAGGACGATGGTCGACTGGCACTTCCCGAGGCCCTGACGGCGACGCGGGCTCAGAGCGCGGCGACCGCGTCCCGGTACGCCGCGAACGGGCGCGCCTGCCCCGCCGGGTGGATCAACGACCACCGCACGGTGCCGTCGGTCCCGATCAGGAACGAGCCGCGCCGCGCGTACCCGTCCACCTCGTCGAGCACGCCGAACGCCCGCGCGGCCGCGCCGTGCGGCCAGAAGTCCGACAGGAGCCCGAAGGTGTACCCGTCCTGCGTGGCCCAGGCGCGCAGCGCGGGTGCCGGGTCGCAGGACGCCGCGAGCACGCGGACGCCGCCGAGCTCGTCCAGCCCGGCCTGCAGCGCGGTCAGCTCGGCCGTGCAGGTCCGCGAGAACGCGAACGGCACGAACACCAGCAGCGTCGGGCGCGCGGACGGACCGCCGACCGTGACCGGCGTGCCGTGCGTGTCCGGCAGTGTCACCACCGGCGCGGCGGTCCCGACCCGGGGCGGCGCGCCGCCACCCACCCCGGGCGGCGCGCCCGGGTCCGTCATGGCGTCAGCGGCCGCGGCCGCGGCTGCCGAGGCGCGTCGCCGACCAGTCGCCCGCGATCGAGAACGTGCTCGTCGCGTGCAGGCCGGCGGTCGTCGCGGCCTCCTCGATGTCGTCGTGCCCGACGTGCCCGTCGCGGCCCGGCTTCGGGGTGAGGACCCAGATCTGCCCGCCGTCGTCCAGGACCGTCATCGCGTCCATGAGCGTGTCGGCGAGGTCGCCGTCCTCGTCACGGAACCAGATGACGACACCGTCCACGACGTCGTCGTAGTCCTCGTCGACGAGCTCGGTGCCGGTGAGGGCCTCCACACCGGACCGGAGGTCCGCGTCGGTGTCGTCGTCGTACCCGAACTCCTGGACCACCTGCCCCGAGGTGAACCCGAGACGGCCCGCGCCCTGAGGTGCGTCGCCCGTGCTGGATGCCACGTCCCGACCTGTTCCTTCCGTCCGGGCCACCGCACCCTCGGCGGCGGCCTGTCGTCGATCACCGAACGGTAGCCCACAGCACCCCCGCCGCGCGTGGCAAGTGCCGCGTGGCGCGCGCCGGAGGTGCGCGGATCCCCCCTGACGTGCCCGGACGTGACCGCGGACACCCCCGGAACTGGTGATTGTCACGGACGTCACGCATCCCACGTCACGGACGGGGAGACTTTCGCCCTCCGGACGGCGGACAATGGTCCTACTACCCGCATGTGGCGAGCGCACCGGAACGTGGCGCGCCCACCCGGCGGGCCGAGACCGCACCGGGGCCGACCGGCCCCGCCGCGTGGAGAGGCGAGGAGCACTGGTGGCTTCGAAGGACGAGCGGGGACCGCTCATCAACGGTCTGCTGAGCCAGGTACCGGACGTCGACCCGGAGGAGACCTCCGAGTGGGTCGAGTCCATCGAGGGGCTCATCGACGACAAGGGCGGCCCGCGGGCCCGCTACGTGCTGCTGAGCATGCTCAAGCGCGCGCGGGAGCGGAACGTGGCCGTCCCGGCCGACCTGAACACGCCGTACGTGAACACCATCGGCGTGCACGACGAGCCGTACTTCCCCGGTGACGAGGTGCTGGAGCGTCGCTACCGGTCCTGGAACCGGTGGAACGCCGCGGTCATGGTGACCCGCGCGCAGCGCCCCGGCGTGGGCGTCGGCGGGCACATCTCGTCGTACGCGTCCGTGGCGACGCTGACCGAGGTCGGCCTCAACCACTTCTTCCGCGGCAAGGACCACCCCGGCGGCGGCGACCAGGTCTACTTCCAGGGCCACGCCTCCCCCGGCGTCTACGCCCGCGCCTACCTCGAGGGCCGCCTGACCGAGCACCAGCTCGACGGGTTCCGCCAGGAGGTCTCGCACCCGGGCGGCGGCCTGCCGTCGTACCCGCACCCGCGCCTCGCGCCCGACCTGTGGGAGTTCCCCACGGTGTCGATGGGCCTCGGCCCGGCGTCCGCGATCTACCAGGCGTGGACCAACAAGTACCTGCACCTGCGCGGCATCAAGGACACCAGCCAGCAGGACGTCTGGGCGTTCCTCGGCGACGGCGAGATGGACGAGCCCGAGTCGCGCGGCATGCTGCAGCACGCCGCCCAGCAGGGCCTCGACAACCTGACCTTCGTGGTGAACTGCAACCTGCAGCGCCTCGACGGCCCGGTCCGCGGCAACGGCAAGATCATCCAGGAGCTCGAGGCGCAGTTCCGCGGCGCCGGCTGGAACGTCATCAAGGTCGTCTGGGGCCGCGAGTGGGACACCCTGCTCAACGCCGACAAGGACCGCGCCCTGGTGCACCTGATGAACACCACGCCCGACGGCGACTTCCAGACGTACCGCGCCGAGAACGGCGCGTTCATCCGGGAGAACTTCTTCGGTCGCGACCCGCGCACCAAGCAGCTCGTCGAGAAGATGACCGACGACGAGATCTGGGCGCTCAAGCGCGGCGGCCACGACTACCGCAAGATCTTCGCGGCGTACAAGGCGGCCCGGGAGCACACCGGCCAGCCGACCGTCATCCTCGCGCACACCATCAAGGGCTACGGCCTGGGCTCCGGCTTCGCCGGGCGCAACGCCACGCACCAGATGAAGAAGCTCAAGAGCGCCGAGCTCAAGACGCTGCGCGACTCGCTGCACATCCCGATCACGGACGAGCAGATCGACGAGAACCCGTACCTGCCGCCGTACTACCACCCCGGCCAGGACGACCCGGCGATCCAGTACCTGCAGGAGCGTCGTCGTGCGCTCGGCGGCTACGTGCCCGAGCGCCGGACCGTGCACACCCCGGTCACCCTGCCGGAGGACAAGGTCTACGACCTGCTGAAGAAGGGCTCCGGCACGCAGGAGGTCGCCACCACGATGGCGCTCGTGCGGCTGTTCAAGGACCTCGTCAAGGACAAGGAGATCGGCAAGCGCCTCGTCCCGATCATCCCCGACGAGGCCCGCACGTTCGGCCTGGACTCGATCTTCCCGAGCGCGAAGATCTTCAACACCAACGGCCAGAACTACCTCGCCGTCGACCGCGACCTCATGCTCTCCTACAAGGAGTCCGAGGCCGGCCAGATCATGCACACCGGCATCAACGAGGCCGGGTCGGCCGCCGCGTTCCAGGCGGTCGGCACGTCCTACGCCACGCACGGCGAGCCGCTGATCCCGTTCTACTTCTACTACTCGATGTTCGGGTTCCAGCGGACGGCCGACCAGTTCTGGGCGGCCGGCGACCAGATGACCCGCGGGTTCCTGATCGGCGCCACCGCGGGCCGCACCACGCTGACCGGCGAGGGCCTGCAGCACGCCGACGGCCACTCCCCGCTCATCGCCGGGACCATGCCGCACGTCGTGCACTACGACCCGGCCTACGGGTACGAGATCCGGCACATCGTCAAGGACGGCCTGACCCGGATGTACGGCGACGACGGGCGCGACCCCGACGTCATCTACTACCTCACCGTCTACAACGAGCCGATCGTCCAGCCGGCCGAGCCGGAGGACGTGGACGTCGAGGGCATCCTCAAGGGCATCTACTCGCTCAAGCCCGCCGGTGAGGGCGAGGGCCCGCAGGCCCAGATCCTCGCGTCCGGCGTGGCGGTGCCGTGGGCGCTCGAGGCCCAGCAGCTGCTGGCCGACGACTGGGGCGTCCGCGCGGGCGTCTGGTCGGTCACGAGCTGGAACGAGCTCCGTCGCGACGCGCTCGCGGCCGAGGAGCACGCGTTCCTGCACCCGGGCGAGGAGGAGCGGGTCCCGTACATCACGGCGAAGCTCCAGGGCGCCGAGGGCCCGTTCGTCGCGACGACGGACTACGACCACCTCGTCACCGACCAGGTGCGCCAGTGGATCCCCGGCACGTACGCGACGCTCGGTGCCGACGGGTTCGGGTTCTCCGACACCCGCGCCGCCGCGCGCCGGCACTTCAAGATCGACGGCCCGTCGACCGTGGTCCGCGTCCTGCAGCAGCTCGCCCGCGAGGGCAAGATCGCGAAGGACGCCCCCGCGCAGGCCATCGAGCGGTACCGGCTGCACGACGTGACCGCCGGCACCTCCGGCAACGCGGGCGGCGACAGCTGACCGGCTGAGGCCGCACGACGAACGGGCCCCGCACCTCCTCGAGAGGTGCGGGGCCCGTTCGTCGTGCCGGCGTCGGTGCGGGCGTCAGGCGCCGGCGGTGCGCTCCGCCTGCTCGACCAGCCGGGCGAGCTCGCGGCGCATCTGCGCGATGGCGTCCTGCTTCGGGTACAGCTCCAGGCTCGCGAGGTGCTGCTTGGCGTCCATCGGGCGGCCGGCGTCGACCGCGGCGAGCACGAGCTCGCGCCCGACCTCGGGGTCGTGGTCGCGGGGGTGCCAGTGGCCGGTGCCGAGCCCGAGGGCCTCCACCGGCAGCCCGGCCTCGCGCAGCAGCCGCAGGCCGGCGACGAGCGCCTGGCCGGACGGGTCGCGCTCGGCGGCGGTGGTGAGGCGGCGGACGGTGCCCTCGAGGTCGTCGCGCACGGACAGCCGCGCGACCTCGACCAGCGGGTACCAGGCCCGCGGGTTGCCGGCGAGCTCCTCGCCCAGCGACCAGACGGCCAGGTCGGCGGCACGCTGCCGCTCGGCGTCGTCCGCGTCCGCGGTGAGCGGGTCGTCGTCGGAGCCGGTCGCCGCGTGGCGGCGGACCAGCTCGGCGAGCGCCGCGAAGGCACGCTCGTCGTTGGGGTCGTCGCCGAGGCGGGACCGGAGGGCGTCCTCCTGGGGGACGTCGCCGTGCCGCGTCGCGGCGGACGGTCGGCGGGCGCCGACCTTCGACGACGGCACAGGTCTGCCCAGGAGGCGGCGCAGTCGGGGCAGCAGAGCCATGACGGCGACACTATCCGCTGCGCCCGTTCCGCACTGCTCGAACGGGTGCAGCGGCGCGATCCACGGTGCGGGACCTTTGTCGGTTCCCCACAACGTCGCTCTATGCTCGCCCCATGCCGCAGACCCGTGCCGCCCTCGACGCCGCCGCGCCGGACCCCGAGGGCACCGCACCCGCCGCCCCGCAGCAGGCGCCGGCCGCGCCGCAGGAGGCGCCCGCCGCCCCGCACGAGGCCCTGTCCCCCGCGCGCACCCGCACCCGCGCCGGGCGGATCGCCACCGCCCCGGACGCGAGCAACGGCGAGACGCTGCGCCGTGTCCGCGAGGGCAGCGGGGTGCTCGCGGCGGCCGCGATGCGGCGGCTCGACGAGGACCTCGACTGGTACCGCGCCCTGCCGGCGGACGACCGGTCCTGGGTCGGGCTCGTCGCGCAGGCGGGCATCACCGCCTTCGTCACGTGGTTCGCGGACCCGTCGAAGCCGCCGCACGGCGTCGGGGAGATCTTCGCGACGGCGCCCCCCGAGCTGACCCGGTCGATCTCGCTCCAGCACACCCTGCAGCTGGTCCGCGTCGTGGTGGACGTCGTCGAGGCGCACAGCGACCGGCTGGCGGCGCCCGGCGGCGAGCGCGACCTGCTGGAGGCGGTGCTGCGGTACTCCCGCGAGGTCGCGTTCTCGGCGGCAGAGGTGTACGCCCGCGCCGCCGAGGTCCGCGGCGCGTGGGACGCCCGGCTGGAGGCGCTGGTCGTGGACGCGCTGCTGCGCGGCGACGTGGACGACTCGCTGCGCTCCCGGGTCGCCGCGCTGGGGTGGAGCGGCCGGGGCAGCACCCTGGTCGTCGTGGGCACGACGGCCTCGCCGCTGGACGACGTCCGCACCTCGGACCTGCGCCGCGCGACCCGGCGCGCCGCGGACGACGCCCTGGTGGGCATCCAGGGCGACCGGCTCGTGGTGTTCCTCGGCGGCACCGGCGACCTCCGGGCGGCCGCGGCGACGCTGCTGCCCCGGTTCGGGCCCGGGCCGGTCGTCCTCGGCCCCACGGGGCAGGACCTCGCGGAGGCCGCGCAGTCGGCGAAGGCCGCGCTCGCCGGGCTGGTGGCGGTGTCCGCCTGGCCGCAGGCGCCCCGACCGGTGCTGGCCGACGACCTGCTGCCCGAGCGGGTGCTGGTCGGCGACACCAGCGCCCGCGCGGTGCTGGTCGCCCAGGCGTACGTGCCGCTGCTGGCCAGCACGGGCAGCCTCCTCGAGACCCTGACCGCCTACCTGGCGGCGGGCCGGAGCCTCGAGGCGGCCGCGCGCACGCTCTACGTGCACCCGAACACCGTGCGGTACCGCCTGCGCCGGGTCGCGGAGGTCACCGGCTGGGACCCGCTCGACCCCCGCGAGGCGTACGTGCTGCAGCAGGCCCTGGCGGTCGGCCGCCTCGACCACCCCGCCTGAGCGCGCCGCCCGACCCCGCCGCCGTACCGGCCCGGGGGTTGTGGGAGCCCGACAAGACCGGACCGTCACGTTGGTGCGCGTCGTGGGCGGGCACCACGGGACGAATCGGGCAGAGTGAGCGGGTGCTCGCGATCGTCTGCCCCGGACAGGGCGCCCAGTCCCCCGGCATGCTCAGCCCCTGGCTCGAGCTGCCCGGCACCGCCGACCGCCTGGCGGCCTTCTCGGAGGCCGCGGGCACCGACCTGGCGGCGCACGGGACGACCTCCGACGCGGAGACCATCCGCGACACGGCGGTGGCGCAGCCGCTGATCGTCTCGACCTCGCTCCTCGCGCTGCGTGCGCTGGAGGACGAGGGCGGCGCCGTGCACGCGGACGCCACGGCCGGCCACTCCGTCGGCGAGCTCGCCGCCGCCGCGGTCGCCGGTGTCCTCGAGGACGCCTCCGCGGTCCGGCTGGTCGGGTACCGCGCCCGGTTCATGGCCGAGGCCGCCGCCGCGGAGCAGACCGGCATGGCCGCGGTCCTGGGCGGCGACCCGGACGAGGTCGCCGCGGCGCTCGAGGCCGCCGGCCTGTGGCCCGCCAACGTCAACGGCGGCGGCCAGACCGTCGCCGCCGGGTCGATGGCGGCGCTGGCCCGGTTCGCCGAGAACCCGCCCGCCCGCGCCCGCGTGGTGCCGCTGCAGGTGGCCGGCGCGTTCCACACCCCCTACATGCAGCCCGCCCTCGAGGCGTTCGGCGCGGTCGCGACCGGCTGGGAGGCCGCCGCCCCGCGCACGGTCCTGCTGTCGAACGCCGACGGCGCGGCCTACGGCGACGACGCCACCGGCGCGGACGTCGTGGCCCGGCTCGTCGCCCAGATCGCCGCGCCCGTCCGCTGGGACCTGTGCCAGGCGACCCTCGCGGACCTCGGCGTCACCGGCGTCCTGGAGCTCGCCCCCGGTGGTGTGCTCAAGGGCCTCGCCCGGCGTAGCCTGCCCGGGGTGGAGACGGTCGCGATCACCTCGCCGGCCGACCTGCCCGCCGCCCGGGACCTGGTCGCGCGCCACGCCGCGACCCCGTCCGGCGCTGCGACCTCGACCGCCGACTCCCAGGAGACCGCGAAGTGACCCGCCCCACCCTGACCCAGGCCACCGGCCCCGCCCACACGCGGATCCTCGGCCTGGGCGCCGCCCGCGGTGAGAACGTCGTCCCGAACGACGACATCGTCGGCCCCATCGACTCCTCCGACGAGTGGATCCGCCAGCGCACCGGCATCGCGACGCGCGTCCGCGCGGGCGCCGGCACCGATGTGCTGGACCTCGCCGAGATCGCCGGCCGCCAGGCCATCGCGAACGCCGGGCTCCAGGGCACGGACATCGACGCGGTGATCCTCGCGACCGTCACGTACTTCCACCAGACGCCGTCGGGCGCCGCCGTCCTGGCCGACCGCCTGGGCGCGACCCCCGCCGCCGCGTTCGACGTCTCGGCCGCGTGCGCGGGGTACTGCTACGGCATCGCCCAGGCCGACGCCCTGGTCCGGGCCGGCTCCGCGCGGAACGTGCTCGTCATCGGCGCGGAGAAGATGAGCGACTTCATCGACCCCACCGACCGGAGCATCTCGTTCCTGCTCGGCGACGGCGCGGGCGCCGTGGTGATCGGCCCGTCCGACACCCCCGGCATCGGCCCGACCGTCTGGGGCTCGGACGGCAGCCAGTCCGAGGCGATCCGCCAGACGCACTCCTGGATCGACGTCCGCGACAACGGCGCCGGCTGGCCGACGCTGCGCCAGGAGGGCCCGAGCGTCTTCAAGTGGGCCGTCTGGCAGATGGCCCCGGTCGCGCAGAAGGCCCTGGACGCCGCGGGCGTGACCGCCGACCAGATCGACGCGTTCATCCCGCACCAGGCGAACATGCGGATCATCGACCAGATGATCAAGACCCTCAAGCTCCCCGAGACGGTGGCGGTCGCCCGCGACATCGCCGACACGGGCAACACCTCGGCGGCGTCGATCCCGCTCGCCACCGAGCGCCTGCTCCGCGAGGGCCAGGTGTCCAGCGGCGCGCTGGCGCTGCAGATCGGCTTCGGCGCGGGCCTCGTCTACGCCGCCCAGGTGGTCGTGCTGCCCTGACCCGGGCCGCGACCGCAGTACGGTTCATCGACCGCAGAACGTCGCCGCACCTCACGGTGCGGTGCACCACACAACCAAGGAGACACCGATGGCGCACAGCGAGCAGGAGATCCTGGCCGGCCTGGCCGAGATCGTCAGCGAGGAGACCGGCCTGCCGACCGACTCGGTCCTGCCCGAGAAGTCGTTCACGGACGACCTCGACATCGACTCGCTGTCGATGATGACGATCGTCACGCTGGCCGAGGAGAAGTTCGAGGTCCGCATCCCGGACGACGAGGTCAAGAACCTCGCGACCGTCGGCGACGCGGTCTCGTTCATCAACAACGCCCAGGCCTGAGCCGCACGACCAGGGGTCCGCGCCGCACGCCGGCCCAGCGCCGGCGCCCGGGAGCCTGACGGCTCCCCGCGGCGCGGACCCCTGGTCACGCCCGGGACCGCGTGACCCACCCGGGTCGCCCGGTCCGCACCCGCACCGCCCCGCACGCCCGACACACCCCGGAGGAGCACCAGATGAGCACGCGAGTCGTCGTCACCGGACTCGGCGCCACGACCCCCCTCGGCGGGGACGTGCCCACCACCTGGCAGGCCGCCCTGGCCGGCACCTCGGGCGCGCGCACCCTCGACAACGACTGGGCGGAGACGTACGGCCTGCCGGTCGACTTCGCGGCCACCCTCGCGGTCCGCCCGGAGGAGGTCCTCCCCCGGCCCGAGATGAAGAAGATGGACCCCTCGGCGCAGTACGCGATGATCGCGTCCCGCGAGGCCTGGGCCGACGCGGGCTCCCCCGAGGTCGACAAGGACCGCCTCGGCGTCGTGGTGTCCTCCGGCATCGGCGGCATCTGGACCACGCTCGACGCGTGGGACACGCTGCGCGAGAAGGGCGCCCGCCGCGTCCTGCCGATGACCGTCCCCATGCTCATGCCGAACTCGCCGTCCGCCTACGTCGAGCTGGAGTTCGGCGCCCGCGCCGGGGCGCACGCCCTGGTGTCCGCGTGCGCGTCCGGCGCCGAGGCGATCGGCTACGCCGTCGACATGATCCGCTCCGGCCGCGCCGACATCGTGATCGCCGGCGGCACCGAGGCCACGATCCACCCGATGCCGATGGCAGCGTTCGCCGCGTCCCGCACGCTGTCGACCCGCACCGACGACCCGGCCCGCGCCTCCCGCCCCTACGACACGGGCCGCGACGGGTTCGTGATCGGCGAGGGCTCCGGCATCGTCGTCCTGGAGTCCGAGGCGCACGCCGCCGCCCGCGGCGCCCGCGTCTACGCCGAGATCGCCGGCGTCGGGCTGTCGTCGGACGGCTACCACATCACGTCTCCCGAGCCCTCGGGCCGCGGGCAGATCGCCGCGATGCGGATGGCCATGAAGGACGCCGGCATCACGACCTCCGACGTCCGGCACGTCAACGCGCACGCCACCTCGACCGTCGTCGGCGACCTCATCGAGGCCCGCGGCGTCCGCGAGACGCTCGGCTCCGACGCCGACGCCGTGGTGCTGTCCGCCACCAAGTCGATGACCGGGCACCTGCTCGGCGGCGCCGGCGCGCTCGAGACGGTGTTCTCGGTGCTCGCGGTCCGCGACCGGCAGGCGCCCCCGACGATCAACGTCGAGGACCCCGACCCGGAACTCGTCCTCGACCTGGTCCGCGACACCCCGCGCGCCCTGCCCGACGGCGACCTCGCGGTCATCAACAACTCGTTCGGCTTCGGCGGGCACAACGTGGCCCTGGTCGTCACGAACGCCTGACGGCCCGTCCCCGGCGCCCGCGCCGGCCGCCGACATCGCACGAACGGGCCGAGGTCGCCACCTGGAGGTGGCGACCTCGGCCCGTTCCGGCGACCTCGTGCGCAGGCGGCTGCGCGGTCAGTACCCGCTGAACGCGTCCGTCCGCACCCGCCGCGCCCCGGCCGACCGCAGCAGCGCCCGGGTGCCGTCCACCATCGCGGGCGGCCCGGAGACGTACGCGTCCCGCTCGGCGAGGTCCGGGACCGACTCCGCGAGGACCTCCGCGGTCAGCCGCCGCTCCCCGAGGTGGATCCACCCGGCGGGCAGGCCGCTGCCGGCGGCGTCGGGCGAGAGCACCAGCACCCGGGCCCCTGCCGCGGCGGCGGGGCCGGCGTACGCGAGGTCCGCGTGGTCGGCCACGGAGTAGACGAGCACGACGTCCCGCTGCTCCCCCGCCGCGGCCAGCGCGGCGAGCTGGCTCGCGAACGGCGTCACCCCGATGCCGCCGGCGACCAGCAGCAGCGGTCGGGCGGGGTCGGCCGGGAGCACGAAGTCGCCGCCGAGGCCCGTGGCGCGCACGCGGGTGCCGACCGGGAGCGAGGCGAGCGCGCGCTTGAACGTGCTGGCCCGCTCGGGGACCGTCAGCGCCACGGTGATCTCGTCCGCCGCGGGGGCCGACGACACGCTGAACACGCGCCGGGTGCCGCGGGCGTCGGGGCGCGGGTGCGGCACGGTGAGCTCGACCCACTGGCCGGGCAGGAACCGGACGGGCCGGTCCGCGCGGAACGCGAGCTCCAGCGTGCGCGGGGTGAGCCGCGTCTGCCGGGTGAGCGTGAGCCGGACGGCCCCGCGCTGGCCGAACCCGAACGCCAGCAGGTTGCCGACGACGAGCGCCGCCTCGGGCGTGCTGTGCAGCGGGTCGAGGTCGTACGGCACCGCGAGGACCGCCGCGACGACGACGGCCTCCAGCAGCTGCTGCCACCGGCGCGGCGGCAGGGTCAGCGGCTCGGTGAGCATCACGCCGGCCAGGAACAGGATCGGGTACGACACGAGCGCGGTGCTCGCGGCGTCGACCACGGACGTCTCGCCGCTGACCAGCCGCACCGTCACGAACGCCACCGACGCGAGCACGAACACGCCCACGAGCGCGAACCGCCGGGTCCGGAGGACGATCACGGCGGTCAGCAGCAGCACCGGGACCAGCAGCCACCGGTCCGCCACCCACCAGGTCGTCGAGTCGAGGCCGGTCAGCCCGATCACGAGCGCACCGGCGGCCGCGGGGTTGAGCACGTGCCGGCCGCGCCACGCGAGCAGGTACTTGGACAGGTTCGCGACCAGGGCGGCGAGCGCGAGCGCGCCGAGGAAGCGGACCTGGAGCGTGGGCCAGAACAGGAACAGCAGGATCAGGCCGGTGATGACCGCCGACTCGGTGTGCGGGCGGGTGCGGAGCACCAGCGCGACCAGCCACGCGCTCGCGACCGACGACGCCACCGCGACCGCGGCGCTGACCACGATGGCGAGGGGGTCGAGGAACAGGGCCCCGGTCGCCGCGAGCACCACGGCGACGACCGCGAGGGCGGACAGCCCCAGCGTCAGCAGGCGGTACATCGTCACGCGGCCCAGCCGCTCGTCGAGCACACCGATCATCGGGCGAACACCTCTCCGTCCAGGTCCAGCGACCAGCGGGCACCGCCGTCGGCCCGCAGCACCACGTACCGGACGCCGAACCGCGCGGCCACGAGGTCGGGCTCGGCGAAGAACAGCGCCGTCGCGGCCAGGTCGGCGACCAGCGCGGACGGTCCGACCGCCCAGGTGGCGAGCACGTCCGACGTCGGGGCACCGGTGCGGGCGTCGACGACGTGGTGCACGCCGGGCGCCCAGGCCCGGCGGTTCGTCGCCGAGCCGCACAGCGCGCCCTCGGTGAGCCGCAGCACGCCGACGGCCCGGGTGGGGTCGCGGGGGTCCTCGAGCGCGACGGCGAGCGGCTCGGGCACGGCGGCCCGCAGGTCGCCCCCGGCGTCCACCACGTGCTCGGTGAGGCCGTGCGCGACGAGCACCCCGGCGACCAGGTCCACCAGGTAGCCCTTGCCCCCGGCCCCGACGTCCAGCAGCGCGGGCTCGTCGAGGGTCAGCGTCCCGGCGTCGCGCCGGGCGGCGGTCCGCCAGCCCGGCGCGGCCCGGGTCAGCAGCGCCCCGTCGGCGTCGCGGCGCGGGCGCAGCGTGTACGCCGCGTCGTAGCCGAGCTGCTCCAGGGCGTGCCCGACGAGCGGGTCGACGGCCCCGTCGGTGCAGGCCGCCGCGACGTCGTACGCGTCGAGCAGCGGTCCGGCGTCGGCCGGCAGCGGGTACGTGCCGGCGCCGGCGCGGGCGACCTCGGACACCCAGGAGTCGGCGCGGAACCGCGACCAGTCCTGGTCGAAGCGGGCGACGCGCTCGTGCACCGCGGCGAGCACCTCGACCGGCAGCGGGTCGGGGGTGTCGATGGTCCAGCGGGTGCCGATCGCGTCGAACCCGGTGCTACGCCTGCGCATCGGCGCGGATCTGGTCGAGCGCGGCGTTGAACCCGTCACCCGTCAGCGAGGAGCCCGACACCTTGTCCACGGCGAGGTCGGCGAGCGGGCTGCCCACCACCTCGTCGGCGATGCCGGAGGCGAACTCGTCCTGGAACCGCGCCGCGTTGCCGCCGCTCGCCTCCGGGGTGACGGTGACCGCGGTGACGGTGTCGTCGGCGACGGTGAGCTCGACGGAGATGGACTCCTGGCCGCCCGGGGTGTCGTAGGAGCCCTCGGCGGTGTAGGTCCCGTCGGCGAAGCTGCCGGCGGCCGTGCCCGTGTCGGCGGTCCCGGCGTCCGCGGTCCCGGAGTCCGTGCTTCCGGCGTCGGCGCTGTCGGGCTGGGTGGTGCCGGACGACGCGCCGTCGTCCTCGGTGGCGGCGTCGGCGGTGCCGCACGCGGCGACGGCCACCAGGACGGACAGGCCGGACAGCAGGCCGAGCGTGCGGCGGCGGATCGAGTGCGTCATGGTCGTGCCCTCCCTCGGCAGCCCCGGCGGCGGCTGCGCACCGGGCTGGTTGAATGCGATCGCATCCCTGACGAGGCACGACGCTAGGGAGGGTTCCTGCGAATCCCCTGGGAGCGGCCGAGGAGTCCCGCGTGAGCGGTCAGCCGACCCGGTGCAACCACCGCACCGGGGCGCCCGCGCCGGCGTACCGGAACGGCTCCAGCTCGTCGTCCCACGCCTGCCCGAGCGCGAGCGCGAGCTCCTCGCGCACGGACCCGGTCTCCGCCGCCTCGAGGGCCGCGCGGATCCGGTCCTCGGGGACGACGACGTTGCCGTGCACGTCCGTCTGGGCGTGGAAGATCCCGAGCTCCGGCGTGTGGCTCCAGCGCGCGCCGTCGCTGCCGTGGCTCGCGTCCTCGGTCACCTCGTAGCGCAGGTGGGTCCAGCCACGCAGCGCCGACGCCAGGCGCGCGCCCGTGCCCTGGGCGCCCTGCCAGGAGAACTCGGCCCGGAGCATGCCCGGGGCAGCCGGTTGCTCGGTCCACTCCATGGACACGCGTGCACCCAGCACGTTGCCCGCCGCCCACTCCAGGTGCGGGCAGAGCGCGCGCGGCGCAGAGTGCACGAAAAGGACCCCGCGGGTGATCGCACCTGCCATGTCATCCCTCCTGACGGCTCGAGGTTCGTCTTCCCCAACGACCTCGTCCCGCTCACGGAGCGACGCACGGTCTCGCGGCGTGCTGGGGACAGCATGCCCGATGGGGGCCGGTGCGCACCAGCGCTCCGACCCCCCTCAGCGGAAACTGCCCGATCTGACCGGTTTCGACAGCCAGGTCAGAGGGTCTCGCGGATCGCCCGCATCGCCTTCTTGCGCACGGACCGGTCGAGCCGGTCGATGTACAGGTGCCCGTCCAGGTGGTCGACCTCGTGCTGGAGGCACCGGGCCATCAGCTCGACGCCCTCGACGACGACCTCCTTGCCGTCCAGGTCGTGGCCGACGACCCGTGCGTACCAGGCGCGCCGCGTCGGGAACCACAGGTCCGGCACCGACAGGCAGCCCTCGTCGCCGTCCTGGAAGTCCTCGGACAGCTCGACGATCGTCGGGTTCAGCACGTAGCCGAGCTCGTCGTCGATGTTCCAGGAGAACGCCCGCAGGCCGACCCCGATCTGGTTCGCGGCCAGCCCCGCACGCCCGTCGTGGTCGACCGTCTCGAGCAGGTCCTCGACCAGGCCACGGACCCGGGCGTCGATGGTGGTCACCGGCTCGCACGGGGTGCGCAGCACCGGGTCTCCCACCACGCGGATCTCTCTCATCGCCATGCCGGCGATTCTCCCACGACCCGGGAGGGTTCCGCCGGACCTCAGCCGGCGGCGGCCTGCCACAGGTGCATCGCCGCGTAGGACCGCCACGGCGCCCACCCGGCGGCACGGGCCGCGAGCTCCCGGTGCGCGGCGGGCCGGGCCAGGTCGGCGGGCAGCGCACCCGTGGCGACCGCCCCGGCGACGAGCGCCACGTCGCCGGTCAGCCACGCGTCGGGGTCGCCGAGCACCCGCATCGCGACGTACGCGGCCGTCCACGGCCCGATCCCCGGCAGCGCGACCAGGCGCTCGCGCAGCTCCACCGGGCCGGACCCGACGTGCACGGCCAGCGAGCCGTCCGCCAGGGCGCCGGCCGCCGCCCGCACCGCGGCCACCTGCCGCCCCGGCAGCCGCAGCGGCCGCGCCGGGTCGGGCGCCGCACCGGGCACCGGCGCCGGGACGTGCCGGACCACCTGCTCCGGGGTCGGGAACAGCCGGTCGAGGCCCGGGACCGTCGACACCGAGGGCGCGCCGGCGACCGCGACGAGCCGCGCCAGGTGGCCGCGGGCGGCGGCGACGGAGATCTGCTGGCCGACGATCGCCCGGACGACGAGCTCGGCGGGGTCCACGGCGCCGGGCACCCGGACGCCGGGCGTCGCCGCCACCAGGGGGGCGAGCGCCGGGTCGGCGGCGAGCGCGGCGTCCACCGCGAGCGGGTCGGCGTCGAGGTCGAGCAACCGCCGCACCCGGGCGACCGCGGTCCCGACGTCGGAGAGCGACGTCAGCTCGAGCAGCAGCCCGAGCCGCCACCCGCCGTCCCGCTGCCGCGTCGCGACGACCTCGACCGCGCCAGGGCCGTGCGGGAGCGCGAGCGTCCGGGCGTACCGCAGCCGGTCCGGGTCGTCGAGCGCGGCCACCTCGACGCCGGAGACGGCGCGCACCGCGAGGAACGCGAGGACGCCCGGGGCGTCGAACGGCTGCCGGACCGGCAGGGCGAGCTCCAGCCGGACGGGGGGGACCGAGCCGGCCGGCTCGGCGGGGGCGGCGGGGGCGGCGGGTCCGGCGGCGACGGCGGGTCCGGCGGGAACGGGGACGGCGGTACCGGGCACGGCGGCGCGGGTGCGAGGCCCGGGGCGGTCGCGGTGGCGGGCGCGCGCCCGCAGCTCGGACGGCCGGGTCGCGAACACCTCGCGGACCGTGTCGTTGAACTGGCGGACCGACCCGAACCCGGCCGCGAACGCCACGTCCGCCAGCGGCAGGTCCGTGCCGACCAGCAGCGAGCGCGCGGTCTGCGCCCGCCGGGCCCGGGCGAGGGCGACCGGCCCGGCGCCGAGCTCGGCGACCAGCATCCGGTGCACGTGCCGGGTGCTGTACCCGAGCCGCGCGCCGAGGGCGTCGACGCCCTCGCGGTCGAGCACGCCGTCCGCGATCAGCCGCATGGCGCGACCGACCGCGTCCCGGCGCAGGTCCCACTCGGGCGTGCCCGGTGTCGCCTCCGGCAGGCACCGCTTGCACGCCCGGTAGCCGGCCTCGTGCGCGGCGGCGGAGGTCCGGTAGAACGTCACGTGCTCGCGCCGGGGCGTCCGGGCCGGGCAGGATGGCCGGCAGTAGATGCCCGTCGAGGACACGGCGGTGACGAACTGCCCGTCGAACCGGGTGTCGCGCGCGTCGATGGCGCGGTAGCGCTCGTCGAACAGCGGGTCGCCCGGCGCGGTTCGCGCGTGGTCGCCCGGCGCGGTTCGCGCGTGGTCGCCCGGCGCGGTTCGCGCGTGGTCGAGCGGCGCGGTGCGCGCGTGGTCGGGCGGTGCGGTGCGCGTCGGGTCGGGCAGGGTCACGGTCTCATCCTCGCGCCTGGGGTCGTCGTCACGACACCCATCCCACCGCGGCGCACGCGCTCGTTCTGGCGGTGATCGGACACGGCCGTGCGTCGCCGTGCGCGCCCGGGTGTGACGTGCGAGACGCCGGCCGCGCATGACAGCCCGCACGAGTCGTCCTATCTTTGTACTGACCAGTCAGTGCGAAGAACCAGTGAGGCGCAGGTGTCACCCACGCAGCCCACGCCCGGCCAGACGGACGAGCAGGCCGAGCAGACCGACCCCACCGCGGAGCCGACCCCCACCCCGCCGCCCCCGCCCGCCGTGCACGCGCGCGGCCTGCGGCTCACCGGGTCGCGCGGCCCGGTCTACGGCCCGGTCGACCTCGACCTGCCCGCCGGTGCGCTCACCGTCGTCCAGGGACCGCAGGGGGCCGGCCGGTCCAGCCTGCTGCTCACCCTCGCCGGCCGGATGGTCCCCGACCGCGGCAGCGCCCTCACCGCCCTCGGCGAGCCGCTCCCCCGCCGCCGGGGCGCCGTGCAGCGCCGGGCCGCCGTCGCCGGGTTCAGCGGCGTCGACGACCTCGACGAGGCCGTCACCGTCGGCGACGTCACCCGCGAGCGGCTGGCCTGGCTGGCCCCCTGGTACCGCCGCACCGGCCGGGTCCGGCAGGACGCGTTCGCCGAGCTCGCCGCGCCCGTGTTCGGCGAACGGCCGCTCCCCCGGGTCGACACCGTGATCTGGGACCTCGACGAGGTCGACGTGATGCTGCTCCGCGTCACGCTCGCGCTCGCCCAGCAGCCCGACCTGCTCGTCGTCGACGACCTCGACCAGGTGCACGACTCCCGCCGCCGGCAGACGGTCTGGACCCGGCTCGAGGCGGTCGCCGCCACCGGCACCACCGTGATCGCCTCGGTCGCCTCGCTCGACGAGGTCGCCCGGATGGACTGGTGGGCGACCCCCGAGCACGTGGTCCTCGCCACCGGGCCGCACGCCGTGCCCGCCGCCGGCTGAGCGTCGACCCACCCGCACCCACCCCCGCGTCACGATCCACCCCGAGGTCTCCCGATGATGTCCTTCCTGTCCACCGGCACCGAGCTGCGCCGGTTCCGCCGCGGCGTGCTGCCCAAGCTCGCCGTCGTCGCGATGCTCGCGATCCCGCTGCTCTACGGCGCCCTGTACCTGTGGGCGTACTGGGACCCGACCGGCAACCTCGACCGGCTGCCCGTCGCCCTCGTGAACGCCGACCAGGGCGCCGAGTCCGACGGCGAGCCGCTGCACGCGGGCGACGACGTCGTGGACGAGCTGCTGGACGGGAACAAGCTCGACTGGCGCGAGGTCGACGCCGACGACGCGGCCGCGGGCGTCCGGGACGGCACCTACTACTTCGCGGTGACCATCCCCGCGACGTTCTCCGCCGACATCGCGTCGGCGGGCGGCGACGACCCCACGTCCGCCGAGCTCGACGTCACCTACAACGACGCGAACTCCTACCTCGCCTCGACGCTCGGGCGCAGCGCGATGAACCAGATCCGCGCGGCCGTGTCCGAGACCATCGGCGAGCAGGCCGTCAACCAGGTCCTGGTCGGCCTCGGCTCGGCGCGCGACGGGTTCGCGCAGGCGTCCGACGGCGCCCTGACGCTGACCGCCGCCAGCGGCGACCTGTCCGCGGGCGCGCACCAGGTCGCGGACGGCGCGGCCTCGGCCGCCGACGGAGCGGCCCGGCTCGCGTCCGGCTCGACCGACCTCGCCGGGGGCGCCGACCGGCTCGGCTCCGGCTCCGCGCAGCTCGCGTCCGGCGCGAGCACGCTGTCCTCCGGCGCGGGCACCGCGGCCGCCGGCGCGAGCACTCTCGCCTCGGGCGCGACGCAGCTCGCCGCCGGCGCGCAGGACGCCTCGACCAGCGCGGGCACCCTGGCCGCGGGCGCCACGAAGGTCAGCGACGGCGTCGACCAGGTCGCCGCGACGGTCACCGGCCTGAGCACGGCCGCGCAGACGCTCGGTGGCGACCTCACCTCGATCGGCACCGACCTCGCCGCCCTCGCCCGGGCGCAGGCGGCGGCGGGCGACCCCGCAGCAGCCGCGGAGCTCCAGCGCCTGATCGGGGCGATGCAGACCGCGACCGCCGGTGTCGACCTGCCGACGCCCGCGGAGCAGCAGCAGTCCGCAGCGCAGCTCGCCGCCCTCGTCGACGGGGCGCACCAGGTCCGCGACGGCTCCGGCGCGCTCGCCACCGGGCTCGGCACGCTCGCCACGAAGTCCGGCGAGCTCGCCACCGGCGCCGGCACGCTCGCCGACGGCACCGCCCGCGTCGCCTCCGGCGCGGCGGACCTCGCGTCCGCCTCCGGCACGCTCGCGACCGGCGCCGCGACTCTCGACGACGGCGCGCACACCCTCGCCGACGGGGCCGGGGAGCTCGCCACCGGCACCTCCACGCTCGCGACCGGGGCCACCCAGGTCGCCGACGGCACGGACCAGATCGGCGACGGCAGCCGGCAGCTCGCGGACTCCCTCGCCGACGGCGCAGCCCAGATCCCCGACGACGACGACAGCGCCCGCGCCCAGCGCGCCGACGCCCTGAGCAACCCCGTGCGGTCCACCAGCACCGACGTCGCCGAGGCCGGCAACTACGGCGAGGGGTTCGCGCCGTTCTTCATCCCGCTCGCGCTGTTCGTCGGCGGGCTCATCACCTGGCTGCTGCTGCGACCCCTGCCCCCGCGCGGGCTGGCCACCCCGGCCCGCGGCTGGCGGATCGCGTTCGCCGGGTACCTGCCGGCCCTCGCGATCGGCGTCGGTCAGGTCGTCGTCCTGCTCGCCGTGGTCCACTTCGGTCTCGGGCTCGGCATGTCGACGGCGCTCGGCACCGTGGCGTTCACCGTGCTCGTCGCGGCGGCGTTCCTCGCGGTCCAGCAGATGCTGGTCGCCGTGCTCGGAGCGGCTGCCGGCAAGGTCGCGATCATCGCCCTGCTGATGCTCCAGCTCACCGCCGCCAGCGGCACCTACCCGGTGGAGACCACACCCGCGTTCTTCCGGGCGCTGCACCCCGCGCTGCCCATGACCTACGCGATCACCGGACTGCGCGAGCTCACCACCGGCGGCACCGACGGGCGCCTCTGGGCGTCGGTCCTGGCGCTCGTGGCGTTCACCGTCGGGTCGCTCGCGATCACGTCGTGGCGCGCGGCGCAGCAGCGGACCTGGACGCTGAGCCGCCTGCACCCCTCGCTGTCGATCTGACCCGCGGCAGCCGATCTGAGAGGCTAAGAGACATGCCCACCGTGCCCGTGACCCCCGCCGCCGACGTCGAGGCCGAGCCCACCACCGGACCCGGACGCCGGGACACCCGCCGGGCGATCATCACGGCGACCGTCGCGCTGATCGCCGACCGGGGCTTCTCGGCGACGTCGGTCGACGACATCGCCGAGCGTGCCGGGGTCGCGAAGGGCAGCGTCTACTACAACTTCGGGTCGAAGGGCGCGCTGTTCGAGACCGTCCTCACCGAGGGCCAGCTCGCGCTCACCGCCGCACTGCGGGGCGCCGCGGACGGTCGCACCGGGAGCGACGCCGTCGGGGCGCTCGTGCACGAGCTGCTCGCGCAGATCCAGGGGCACCCCGACTTCGCCAAGGTGCTGGTCGCCGAGGTGTTCCGCACCGGCCGGGACTGGCAGGACTCGATCCGCCAGGTCCGCGACGAGGCGTTCGCGGTGTTCGCCGAGGTGGTCGCCGCGTCCTGGCCGCACCGCGACCCGTCGCTGACCGCCGCCGCGATGTTCGGCGCCACCCTGGTCGCGGGCCTGGAGTGGCTGGCGTTCCAGCCGGACCGCCCGGTGGCGGACGTCCGCCGCGCGGTGCTGTCCACGCTCCTCGACCCGCTCTGACCCACCCGCCTGGGCCCGGGCCCCCGCCCGCCCGCCGCCGAGCCCGACTTTCGCCCCGTCCGGCCGCCGCCACGCCCGCCTGCCGCGCCGCCGGGTGGATCCATCCAGGGAGACTCGCTGGGCGCGGCGGGCGCGGATCTTCCACGCCCGCGGGGTGGGTCCACTCCGCGGGAACCACGGGTCCGCCGAGTGGATCCATCCGGGCCGACCCGCCGGGCGCGGCGGGCGCGGATCTTCCACGCGCACCGGGTGGATCCACCCCGGCAGGTGGAAGCAGGCGCGGGCGGACGCAGGCGCGGGCGGACGCAGATCGGCCCCCGCGAGCGGTGCTCGCGGGGGCCGATCAGGGTGTGCGTGCCGTGCTGCTTAGTAACGCGTGGGCTGCGTGGGGACGCCGCCGAGCAGCTGCATGACCTCGGACTCGAGGAACCGGCGGTGGCCGCCGAGGGTCCGGACGGCGGACAGCTTGCCGGCCTGGGCCCAGCGGGTGACCGTCTTGGGGTCGACGCGGAACATGACCGCGACCTCACCGGGGGTGAGCAGCGACGAGGTGGCCTGCGTCGGGATCTGGGCCTCGAGGGGGTACGTCATGATCTCTCCTTGGTTCGGTAGCCCGGCTGGCCCTGTAGGCCCCGTGGCTTTGCGTCCCCGCCTTGCAGCGGGTTTGCCGTTATCGCTCAACGGGTAGAACTATACAGAAATCGGACAGATCGGCAAGTACCACCCGAGAGCGGACAGAACCGCAGGTCAGGGCGGCAGACCCTAGACGTCGCCGGCGGGCCCCGCCACCGCTGGCCCGTCCGGGTGACCGCCGGTCGGGTCGAACCGGTAGCCCATGCCCGGCTCGGTCAGCAGGTAGCGGGGCGTGACCGGGTCCGGCTCGAGCTTCTTGCGCAGCTGCGACAGGTACAGCCGCAGGTACCCCGTGTCGGTCACGTGCTCCGAGCCCCAGATGTCGCGCAGCAGCGTCTGCCGGGTCACCAGCCGGCCGGCGTTCCGGACCAGGACCTCCAGCACCCGCCACTCCGTCGGCGTCAGGCGCACCGGCTCCGGCGGCGTCCCGTCGCGCGTCACGGTCGTCGCCGTCAGGTCCACCACCACGTCGCCGATCCGGGTCAGCGGCTCGGCGTCCTGCCCCGGCACCCGCCGCGTGAGGGCCCGGACGCGCGCCAGCAGCTCGTCGACCACGAACGGCTTGGTCACGTAGTCGTCGGCGCCGGCGTCCAGGGCCTCGACCTTGTCCGCCGACCCGGTGCGCCCGGACAGCACCAGGACCGGTGCGGTGGTCCAGCCCCGCAGGCCCTGGATCAGCTCCACCCCGTCGAGGTGCGGCATGCCGAGGTCGATCAGGTACAGGTCCGGCCGGTGCTCGACGGCCTGGTTCAGCGCGTCGGCCCCGTCGGTGGCGGTCAGCACCTCGTACCCGCGGGCGCGCAGCGTGATCCGCAGCGCGCGCAGGATCTGCGCGTCGTCGTCCGCGACGAGGATCTTCACGCGCGCGTCCCCTCTCCCGTCGCGCCGGACTGCCGGAGCGCGATCACCATCGTCAGACCGCCGCCGGGCGTGTCCTCGGGGGTCAGCGTGCCACCCATCCCCTCGGTGAACCCGCGCGACAGGGCGAGCCCCAGGCCCAGGCCGGTGGTGTTGTCGGTGTCGCCGAGCCGCTGGAACGGCACGAAGAGGTCCGGCCACCGCTCCGCCGGCACCCCGGGACCGTGGTCGACGACGCGGATCTCGACCCGGTCGGCGAACGCGCTGGTCCGGACCCGCGCGCGCGTCCCGGCGGGGCTGGCGCGCACGGCGTTCGCCAGCACGTTGACCAGGACCCGCCGCAGCAGCGCCGGGTCGGCCTCGACCGCCGGCAGGTCCGGGTCGAGGTCGAGGAGCACCTCGTCCGGGCCGAGACCGAGCTCGTCGAGCGCCGGCAGGACCACGTCGTCGACGTCGGTCGGCGTCGTGGACACCCCGGTCACGCCGGCCTGCAGACGGCTGACGTCCAGGAGGTCGGTGACCAGCGCGGTGAGGGTCCGCAGACTCTCGTCGGCGGTGGCGAGCAGCTCCTCGCGGTCGGCGGGTGACCAGCTCACCTCCGCCGACCGGAGGCTGCCGACGGCGGTGGTCGCGGCGGTCAGCGGTCGGCGCAGGTCGTGGCTGACCGCGGACAGCAGGGCCCGCCGCACCTGGTCGGTCTCGCGCAGCGGCCCGACGGCGTCCGCGGTGCGACTGAGGCGCTGGTGCTCGAGGGCGGCGGCGATCTGGGTCACCACCACGCCGAGCAGCCGGTTGCCGGCGCCGTCGAGGTCGGTCCCGCCGAGGCCGACGGTGCGGTCGCGGCTGCCGAACCGCGCCAGCCGCCGGGTGGCGGGGTGCTCGCCGGGGTCGACCTCGAGGACGCTCCGCTCGTCGACGGGCACGGCGGTCGCGTCCGCGCGCACGGTCCCGGACTGCGCCAGCACGTCCTCGCCGGAGCGCAGCCGCACGCCCGCGAGACCGAACGCCTCCCGGGCCCGCTCGACCAGCGCGGCGAGCGCGTCCTGCCCGCGCAGCACCCCGCCGGCGACCGTGAGCATCAGCTCGGACTCGGCGCGAGCGCGCTGTGCTGCCCGGCTGCGGCGCGCGGCGAGGTCCACGACGGCGCTGACGAGCGCGCCGCTCACCACGTACAGCACGAGCGCGACGGCGTGCCGCGACTCGGCGATGGAGATCGTCCGCACCGGCTCGATGAAGAAGTAGTCCAGGCTCAGCCCGGACAGCACCGCGGTGAGCAGCGACGGCCACAGCCCGCCGACCAGCGCCACGACCACGACGAGCAGCTGGTAGGACAGCACGTCGCCGACCAGGGACGTCTCGGTGCGGGTCGACGTCAGCAACCAGGTGAGCAGCGGGCCGAGCACGAGCGACATCGCGAGTCCGAGGGCCCGCCGGCGCCAGGTCAGCGCCCCGCCGACCTGGGGCAGGGTGGTGCGCCGGCCGGCGGCGGCGTGCGTGACGATGTGCACGTCGATCGCACCCGCGTCGCGGATCACCGTGCCCCCGACCCCGGGCCCGCTGACCGCGGTGGCGAGGCGGCCGCGACGGCTGAGGCCGATGACCAGCTGGGTCGCGTCGGCCGACCGGGCGAACTCGACGAGCGCCCGCGGGACGTCCTCCGCGACGACCTGGTGGAAGGTCCCGCCGAGGTCGGTGACGAGCCGCTGCTGGGCCGCGAGCGCCGCGGGGTCCGACTGCCGCAGGCCGGTCGGGGCGGTGACGTGCACGGCGAGCAGCTCGCCGCCCGCGGACCGGGCGGCGATCCGGGCGCCTCGCCGCAGCAGGGTCTCCCCCTCGGGGCCGCCGGTCAGGGCGACGACCACCCGCTCGCGCGCCTCCCAGGGGGCGTCGATGGCGTGCTCGGCGCGGTAGGTCCGCAGCGCGGAGTCGACCTCGTCGGCGAGCCACAGCAGCGCGAGCTCGCGCAGGGCGGTGAGGTTGCCGAGCCGGAAGTAGTTCGACAGGGCCGCGTCGACCCGCTCGGCCGGGTAGACCTCCCCCGCCGACAGCCGGTCGCGCAGCGACTGCGGCGCGAGGTCGACCAGCTCGACGTCGTCCGCGGCGCGCAGCACCGCGTCCGGCACCGTCTCGCGCTGCGGCACTCCGGTGATGGTGCGGACGACGTCGTTGAGCGACGCGATGTGCTGGATGTTCACGGTGGTCACCACGTGGATGCCGGCGTCCAGCAGCGCCGCGACGTCCTGCCACCGCTTCTCGTGCTCGGACCCCGGCGCGTTGGTGTGCGCGTACTCGTCGACGAGCGCGACCTGCGGGGCGCGCGCGAGCACGCCGGCGAGGTCCATCTCGGCGAGCTCGACGCCGCGGTGGGAGACGACCCGCCGCGGCACGACCTCGAGACCCTCGACGAGGGCGGCGGTCGCGACGCGGCCGTGGGTCTCGACGACCGCGACCACGACGTCCTTGCCCGCGGCCACCAGGTCCCGCCCGCTCTCGAGCATCGCGAAGGTCTTGCCCACCCCGGGCGCCGCCCCGAGCAGGACCCGCAGCCGACCGCGCGTCATCCGCTGGTCCTCCTGGTCGTCGTCGCGCCGTGACCGGGGTCGGTGCCCGACCGGGGCCGTCCGGGGTCCCGGCAGCGCGTCGGCGATCGTAGACCCGCCGGCGCACTCCGGCTGGCGCGGGAGCGGGCCGGCACGGTGGCGGACGCGGGCCGGGTACCCGGCGGGCGGTGCTGCCACGAGGTCGTGCGCCCGGGCGGGGACGGTGGCCGGGTCGACCCCGTCCCCGCCCGGCCCCTGTCAGCCCAGGGGGTCGACCTCGTCGAGCGCGCGACGCACCCGTACCCGGTGCAGCACGAGCACCACACCGCCGACGAGCAGGGCGGCCCCGACGGCGCCGGCGACGAGCACGTCGCTGCCGGTCACCGCGAGCGGGCCGCTGCCCGCAGGCTCGGGCTCGCCGGGTTCGGGGCCGGCCGGGACCGGCGTCGGTGCGGGGCCCGGGTCGTCCGGCGAGACGACCGGCGGCTCGTCCACCACGAGCGTGGTCTCCGACCAGGTGCCGCACGCGCCGCGGTCCCGGACGGTCCCGTCGCCCGCGGTGAGGGTCGCGATCCAGTGCACGGCACCCGCCACGGCCGGCGCCGCCACCTCGCCGGAGCCGTAGAACCCGGGGCCGGCGACCGGCACCGGGTCGGACGTCCACAGCCGCGTCGTGTCGTCGCACACCGCCTCGGTCGCGGGGTCCTGCGGTCCGAACGCCTCGAACACGAGGTGGTCGCCGTCCTCGGTGGTCCCGGTGACCAGCGCGAGGTCGTGGATCGGCGCGCCCGGGACCGCCTGCGGCTGGGCCTGCGTCACGACCGCCGCCGGGACGACGACCCCGGGCTGCCCCGGGACGAAGAACGCCTCGCGCAGGTCGTCGAACCGGCTGACGAACGGCGCCACCCGCGCGTCGCCGGCGAACGCGTAGACGAACACGAAGTAGTCGCCGCCGGGGTACGTCGCCCGGGTCGGTGCGACGACGGGGTGGTCGCGGTCGTGGCCGACCTCGTGGACCCCGTCGCGCGCCGGCACCGTGCCGGTCCACAGCACCGGGGTGCCGGGCGGCACCTCGGGCCCGTCGGGCAGCGTGGGCAGCGGCCCGTAGACCGTGACGTCGGCGTCCGGGAGGTCGGCCTGCCAGCCGCCGAGCCCGCCGAACTCGCCGTGGTCGGCCGGGTACCCGGTGACCACGATGGTGTCGGCGGCGCGCCCGCCCGGCACGACGTTGAACTCCCGCGCCTGCGACGTGTGCTCGAGGTCGAACCGGTTCACCGCCGTCTCGACCTCCTCGAACCACGGTGCGGTGAAGTCCTCCCGGACGTACGGGGCGAGGTCGCCCGCGTCGGCCCGGCGGATGGTGGCGACGGCGGTGTAGAAGCCGTCCCCGGTCGCCCGCACCGTCCCGGGGGTGGTCAGCGTCCCGGGTCCGTGCGCCACGACCCGCTCGACGCCCGCGACGGGAGCGCCGGGCGGCGGCAGCGGCTGCTGCGGCTGCGGTCGGTCGAACGGCCCGTACCAGGTGACGTCGACGGGAACCGGGACGGGGACGCCGTCCAGCACGGCCCACCGGTCGCCGGGGGCTGCGGTGATGTCCAGGCGGTCGACGAGCGGCTCGCCGTCGCCGACCCGCACGTCCTGCACGGTGGTCGTGGCCCGGGGCCGGAAGTCGTGCACGACCGGGAACTCGGGCCCCGGGACGACGACCTGCTCCGGGTCGTGCCCCGGCCGGTTGCCGTAGCTCAGCTGGTCCTGCCGGTTGCCCGCGAGGTCGAACAGCGTGAGCGTGGTCCGCCACACGTCGTCGAAGGCCACCCGGTACTGCACCGCTCCGTGCCCGGTCGCCGTCCACGTCAGGCGCAGCGGCTCGGCGGTGGTGGTGCCCGAGTAGGTCGCGGTGCCGGAGGCGTCGAGCACCGCCGGGCCGGTGAGGGTGACGGTGAACGCCGCTCCGGGCACGGGCTCCCCGGCGGCGGACCGCAGCGCGATGCCCTCGATCACGCCGGTGCGGCGACCCTGGCCGGTGACCTGGCCCGGGTCGCCCTCGTACGGACCGGCGGCGCGCTGGCCCTCGGCGAGCAGGTCGGCCGCCCGGTCGCGCACCGCCGCGGGCGTCGCGGCGGCGAGCAGCTGCGTGACGGCCGCGACGTCGCCGCCGGCCATGCTGCCGGGCCGCTCGTGCCGCTGGTGGACGGCGTAGCCGAGCGCGGCCTGGGTGAGGTCGTCCACGGCGAACCGGTGCCGGGCGAGTGCCGCGGCGAGCGCGGGGTCGTCGAGGGTGGTCACGGCGACGGGGACGTCCGCGGGACCGGACGCGGTGACCCGCGCCTGGAGGCAGTAGCCGTGCTCCTCGGAGCCGAAGGGGCCGTCGAGCGGGCCGAGCCGCACGGGGCCGTGGCCCGCGGGTGTGACGGTGATGCCGGCCGCGGGCGCGGCGTGGGCGGGCGGGGGCGCCGGCAGGACGGCCAGCACGGCGACCGCGGCGGCCACGAGGGCGCCGGTGATCGGGGCGGACGGGTTCCTGCGGGCGTGCCAGGATGGCGGTGCTTGCATGGTCAGGTCTCCTCGAGGGAACTGTCGTTCGGGCACGAGGGGTCCGGTGTGCCAGCACCGGGCCCCTCACTCGTGAGGTGCAGCGGGTCGGGGATCAGGTCACGGCGCCTCCCGTCCCGCGGCGCGCGCGCGTCAGCACTCCCACACCTCGCCGAGCGAGGTGCCGCACCACGCACCGCCCTGGGTCTCGACCTCGACCCGGTAGCCCTCGGGCACCGGACCGCCTGAAGCCCAGCCCGCGGCCCCGGAACCGCCACCCGACGCACCGCCGGACCCCGCACCGGAGCCGCCTGTGCCGCCGGACCGCGTGGCTCCCCCGGTGCTCGGCTTCGGAGCCGCCGACGACGGCCGTGAGCCGCCCGCGGACGCACCGCTCGCCCCCCGGGTCCGCGCCCGCGCCGCAGCCTCGGCTTCCTGCCGGTCCTGCTCCGCCTGCCAGGCGGCCTCCGCCTCGGCGACGGCGCGCCGCGCTCCGTCCAGCGCGAGCACGTGCTGGCGGACGCGGTCGCTGGCGGAGTCGAGCCCGGCGGTGTCGGTCGGGACGGGCTCGTCCCGGACGAGCACCGCCGCGTCGACGGCCGCCGCGAGCGCGAGTCGGGCGGTGTCGTCCGCGACCCGGCCCGCCGATGCCGCCAGCACGGCGCCGGCGTCGTCGACCGCGAGCCGGAGCTCGTCGCGTGCGGCGGCGTGCCCGGTCGCCGCGCGCTCGAGCTCCCAGGCCGCCCGTGCGGTGCGCACGGCCCCTGTCGCGACGGCCAGCCGGTCGGCGCGCCGGACCGCCTCGGCCGCGAGCCGACGGGCCTCGGCGGTGCGGTGGGCACGGGGTGCGTCGGGGTCCACGCCCAGCGCGGGGACACCCGTCAGCAGCTGCGCGAGCTCGCGCCGGACGGCGTCGTCGGCCACCCGCAACGCGGACGACGCGAGCGCGTCCTGTGCGTCCGTCCGCGCCGAGCGCCACCGGCGCGTCGCGTCGGCGAGGTCCGCCGTCGCGGTCGCCAGGTCCTGCTCGGCGCGGGCGTCCCAGCGGGCGTGGAGGACCGCCCCGCCGCTGGTGAGCACGAGGACCGCGGCGGTGAGCGCGGCGACCACGATGCGGCGGCGCCGTCTCGGGGGTTCGGGGTCAGGGGCACGGTGAGGGGCGGGGACGGGTCCGGCGGCGGGGACTCCTCGGGGTTCGGGGGCAGGGGCGGGTGCAGCGGCGGCGGGTGCGCTCATCGGGAGTGCTCCGAGGTCGGGGACAGGTGAGCGCGGCTGAGCTCCCGACTGTACGGCTCGACGGACCTCCTGCCGAGCCCCGTCCTCGTCCCTGTGGACGACTCCCGGCGTGTCAGCCCGCGGGGAGCACCCAGACGAGGTCGGTGGACCCGGCGGGCAGCGTGACCTGGCCGTTCGTGCCGATGGTCACGACCAGGTCGCTGGTCGGGTCCGTCCCGGCGGGCAGGGCGACCACCGTGGTCGTCGGGACGAGGTCGGCGGTGCAGGGCCCGTCGCCCGGCTCCGGGAACGTCACCGTCACGGCGGCCGGGCCGGTGGACTCGGCGGTGTCGTCGGGCACCGCCGGGCACGTGCTGGACCCGAAGGTGACCACGTGGAGCAGGCCCTCGTCGGTCGCGCGCCCGGCACCCGCGCCCGCGTCGGCCGGTGCGGGCCCGGCGCCGTCGGGCAGGCCGGGCGCGGTGGAGCCGGCGACCGGCTCGAGCCCGGTCGGGGTGGGCGTCGCGCCCGCGGTGCTCCCCGGTGAGGCGCCGGCCGACGCACCGGGCGACGCGTCGTCGGCACCGCCGCAGCCGGCCAGCAGCGCGACGGCGCCGAGGACGGCCGCGACGGCGAGACGGCCGCGTGCTCGCGGGTGCCGGGGTGCGGGCAGGAAGGGGGTCGTCGGTTCCACGGGGTGCTCCGATGTCCGGTGCTGCGTCGGCGAGGTCCACGTCCGGTACCGCGGGGCCCCGGGTGGCCGCCTGCGCGGCGGCACCCGTGACGCCGCCCCCGACGCTACCCCTGGGGGTCGCCGGGGACCGAGGCGGTGCTGGCGCGCACGACGAGCTCGGTCGGCAGCGCGTCCGGGACGCCCGGGACCGGCGTGCCCGGGCCCGGCCCGCCGTCGACCACACCACCGGCGACCACACCACCGGCGAGGTGCCCGTGCAGCCGCTCGACGGCGACGACCCCCGCGCGGTCGAGCGGGATCCGCACCGTGGTGAGCGCGGGCGTCAGCAGGGCGGAGATGGCGATGTCGTCGAACCCGACGATGCTGAGCCGCTCGGGCAGCGCGAGCCCGAGCCGGGACAGCCGCGCCACGAGCCCCGCGGCCATGACGTCGTTGGCGACGACGACCGCGGTGACGTCGGCGAGCAGCACGTCGTCCCCGGCCGCGGCGCCGCCCTCCACCGTCGGCGGGTAGGGCCCGAGCACGATCCCGGCGAGGCCGTGCGCAGGGGTGCGGGTGCGGAACGCGTCGAGCCGCTGCGCGTGGGACCGGCTGGTCTCCGTGGCGGCGACGAACCCGACACGGTGGTGCCCGAGGGCCCGCAGGTGCCGCAGGGCCTGCTCGATCCCGCCGGCGTTGTCGATGAGGACGGGCGGCACCGTCGCCGCGGGCGACCCCGGAGCGGCGCGGTTGACCAGCACGACGGGGCGCAGGCGCGCGGCCTCGGCGAGCGCGGCGTCCGACATGCGGGGCGAGCAGAGCACGAGCCCGTCGACGTTCTGCGCGAGGGTGCGCACCAGCCCGAGCTCGGCGTCCGGGTCCTCGCCGCTGTCGGCGAGCAGGACGGGGTGGCCGAGCTCGCGCGCCCGGCGCTGGGCCCCGCGCACCAGCTCGGGGAAGAACGGGTTCGCGAGGTCGGGCACCAGGACGCCGATCGCGCCGGTCCGGCCGGTCCGCAGGGACCGCGCCGACGCGCTCGGCTGGTACCCGAGCCGGCCCGCGACGTCGAGCACGCGGTCGCGGGTCGCGGTGTCGACCATCTCCGGCCGGGTGAACGCGCGGGACACGGTCGACGGCGACACCCCGGCCCGGTCGGCGACCTCGCGGATCGTCGCTGCCACCTGTCCTCCTGCCCCGAGCCGGCCGACTCCCGGCACGGACCTCCCATGCTAGAGCGCCACCGGATCTGCATACGTGTGCAGACACCTGACCTGCGCGTTCGTGCATGAGAAGCGGCCGATTCGGACCTAGGTCCCGCGCGATGAGACCTGCGTCACGCCACGATGCAATCGTGTGCAGCGCGACGCTCCCCGTCACCCGCACACCGACCAACAGCACGTCACCCCTGGATCGAGGACGCCCCGTGGCCATGACCGCTCCCCCGACGACCGCCCCCCGCACGACCGCCCCCCGCACGACGGACCGGCGCACGACCGACCCGCGCCCGCTGACCCTGCACCCCGACCGGGCCCTGCCGGCCGACCCCCGCCAGCGCGAGGTCGCCCGCGAGATCTACGCCGAGACCGCGCGGCTCCCCCTGATCTGCATGCACGGCCACGTCGAGGTCGAGGCGTTCGCCCGCGACGAGGCGTTCGCCGACCCCGCGCAGCTGCTGGTCGTGCCCGACCACTACGTGACCCGGATGATGGTGTCCCAGGGGGTCGCCCCGGCGGACCTGGGCATCCCGCGCGTCGACGGCGGGCCGGTCGAGCAGGACTCGCGCGCGATCTTCCGCCGGTTCTGCGCGAGCTGGCACCTGTACCGCGGCACGCCGTCCCGGTTCTGGCTGGAGCACGAGCTCGTCGAGGTGTTCGGCGTCGACGTCGAGCCGAGCGCCGCCACCGCGGACGCGGTGTTCGACACGATCGCCGCGCGGATCGCCGAGCCGGGCTTCCGGCCCCGCGCGCTGCTGGACACGTTCGGCATCGAGCTGCTCGCGACGACGGACGCCGCGACCAGCACCCTGGAGCACCACGCGCAGCTCGCCGCCGAGGGCCTCGGGGACCGCGTGGTCCCCACCTTCCGACCCGACGCCGTCGTGCACCTGGACCGCCCGACCTGGGCCGCGGACATCGCCGAGCTCGCGCGGGTGTCGGGCATCGACACCGGCTCCTACGCGGGCTACCTCGCCGCGCTCCGGCAGCGCCGGCAGGCGTTCGTGGCGGCCGGCGCCCTCGCGAGCGACCACGGCCACCTCTCGGCGGACACCACGCCGCTGGACGACGCCGTCGCCGCGCGGGTCTACGCCGAGGCGCTGGCCGACCCGGCCTCGGTGACGCCGGAGCGGGTGCACGCGTTCGCCGCGCACATGCTGTTCCAGATGGCCGGCATGGCCTGCGAGGACGGCCTCGTCATGCAGATCCACCCCGGCGTGCTGCGCGACCACCACGACGCCGTGCTCGCCGCGCACGGGCAGGACAAGGGCTTCGACATCCCCGTCGCGACCGAGTACACCCGCGCCCTGCGCCCGCTGCTGCAGGCGTACGGCACGGACCCGCGGTTCCGGGCGGTGCTGTTCACCGTCGACGAGACCGTCTACTCCCGCGAGCTCGCCCCGCTGGCCGGCGCGTACCCGTCGCTGCGGCTCGGCGCGCCGTGGTGGTTCCTCGACTCCCCCGAGGGCATGCGCCGGTTCCGCGAGACCGCGACGGAGACGGCCGGCTTCGCGAACATGTCCGGCTTCGTCGACGACACCCGCGCCTACGCGTCGATCCCCGCGCGTCACGACCTGTCGCGCCGGGTCGACGCCGGGTTCCTGGCCCGCCTGGTGCTGGAGCACCGGCTGCGGGTCGACGAGGCCGTCGAGACCGCGGTCGACCTCGCCTACCACCTGCCCCGGCTCGCCTACGCGCGCCGCGGCTGATCCCCACCACCTGACACCCGAACCGAGGACGACGATGACCACGGCACCCGAGGCGACCACGCCCCGCGGCCTCCTGACGGCCCTGCACGACAAGCTCCCGCTCCGCGCGAAGGTCGCCTACGGCCTGGGCGACATGGGCAACGGCTTCATGTTCGACCTGGGGCAGGCGTACCTGCTGAAGTTCTACACCGACGTCGCCGGGCTGAATCCGGCCGCCGCTGCCGGGGTGTTCGTGTTCACGAAGATCTTCGACGCGTTCATGGACCCGGTCGCCGGGATCTTCGTCGACCGTCGTCCCGGCGGCGGACGGCACGGGCGGTTCAAGCCCGTGATGATGTACGCCTCGATCGCCCTCGGCACCCTGACCGTCGTCACGTTCCTCACCCCCGGCGGGACGCACGGCGTCAACCTCGTGTACGCGTACCTGTCGTACATGGCGTGGGGCGTCCTGTACTCGTTCACCAACGTGCCGTACGGCTCGCTGGCCTCGGTGATGACGCAGAACCCGGCGCAGCGCGCGCAGCTCGCGTCGTTCCGGCAGGCGGGCTCGGTCACGGCCCTGCTCATCACCGGCGTCGCGTTCATGCCGATCGTGCACGCGTTCGGCAACGACCGGGTCGGGTTCGCCGCGGCCGCCGGAGCGATGTCCGTCGTCGGCGTCCTCGGGTTCTTCGCGACGTTCCGCGGCACGAAGGAGGTCGTGCCTGTCGCCCGCACCACCGAGAAGATCACGCCGCGGACGTTCGCCACCACGATCGGCCGGAACCGCGCGCTGCTGGTGCTGGTCCTCATGACCGTGTTCTCGATCTCCGCGTACAACATCAAGCCCGCGATGATCGTGTACTTCACGGACTACAACCTGCACAACCAGGACCTGCTCGCGGTCGTGAACTTCTTCGGCATCGGGTCCTCGATCCTCGCGATCCTCACGATCCCGTTCCTGGTCGCGAAGTTCGGCAAGCGGAACGTCGCCATCGCCGGGTTCGCCCTGGCCGCGGTCGCCGACGGCCTGAACTTCCTGCTGCCGACGAACACCGTCACGTTCACGATCCTCTACAGCCTGTCGTTCGTGGGCGTCGCGCTGCCGAACGGCATCACCTGGGCGCTCGTGTCCGACGCGATCGACTACGGCCACTGGCGCACCGGCGTCCGCCGCGAGGGCATCACCTACTCGATGTTCAACTTCTCGCGGAAGATCGCCCAGGCGGTCGCGGGCGGCGCCGCAGGCTTCGGCCTGTCGCTGATCGGCTACGTGCCGAAGTTCACCGAGCGCCCCGAGCTCGCCGACCAGGCCGACGGCATCCTCCAGGGCATCAAGGGCCTGCAGACCCTCTACCCCTGCCTCGCCCTGACGATCGCGGGCGCCGTCCTGTTCTTCCTGTACCCGCTGACCGACGCCCGGATCACCGAGCTGGTCGCCGAGACCCGCGACCGCGAGGCCGGCCGCGCGGTCGCCGACGAGCCCGGGACGCCCCGATGAGCAAGGAGACCCCCATGACCAGCACGACCCCGCTGGACGGCACCCCCCTGGACGGCACCCCCCTGGACCGCGTCACGCTGCGGCTGGCCCCCGCGGACGAGGTCGTCGTCGCCACCCGCGGCCTGCCCGCCGGGACGCGCCTGACCACCCCAGACGGGGACCTCGAGGTCCTCGACGACGTGCCGCGCGGCCACAAGCTCGCGGTGCGGGACGTGCCCGCAGGCGGCCAGGTGCACAAGTACGGCCAGTCGATCGGCCGCGCGACCGCCCCGATCGCCGCCGGCGCGCACGTGCACGTGCAGAACCTCGGCATGGACACCGGCGCCGACTCCCACGAGCTCGGCGGCGTGCACACCGAGCTCCCCGTCCCGTCCGGCCCGCCGCGCACCTTCCTCGGGTACCGGCGCGCCGACGGCCGGGTCGGCACCCGGAACTACGTCGCGATCCTCACCTCGGTGAACTGCTCCGCGGCGACCGCCCGGATGATCGCCGCGGCCGTCGAGCCGCTGCTCGCGCAGTACCCGCACGTCGACGGCGTCGTGGCCCTCACCCACCAGAGCGGCTGCGGCATGATCCCCGCGTCCACCGGCGGTGGCGTGCTCCAGCGCACCCTGCACGGGTACGCCGCGCACCCGAACGTCGCCGGGCTGCTGGTGCTCGGGCTCGGCTGCGAGATGGTGCAGGTCCGGTCGATCCTCGACTCGCTGCCCGTGGCGTCGGACACGCTCGTGGAGTCGCTCACGATCCAGGAGCAGGGCGGCATCCGGGCGTCGGTCGCCGCGGGGGTCGCCGCCGTCGAGCGGATGCTGCCCGCGCTCGACGCCCGCCGCCGTGAACCCGCGCCGATCTCCGAGCTGGTGCTCGGCCTGAACTGCGGGGGCTCCGACGGCTACTCCGGCATCACCGCCAACCCGGCGCTCGGCCACGCCTCCGACCTGCTGGTCGCGGCGGGCGGCACCTCGGTGCTGGCGGAGACCCCGGAGATCTACGGCGCCGAGCACCTGCTCACCCGGCGCGCGGTGTCGCCGGACGTCGCGCGCGCCCTGCTCGAGCGGATCGACTGGTGGCAGCGGTACGCCGCCGACGGCGGGGGCAGCCTCGACAACAACCCGTCGCCCGGCAACAAGGCCGGCGGGCTGACGACGATCCTGGAGAAGTCGCTCGGTGCGGTCGCCAAGGCCGGGCAGGCGGACCTGTCGGCCGTGTACCAGTACGCCGACCCGATCACCACGCGCGGGATGGGCTTCATGGACACCCCCGGGTACGACCCGGTGTCGGTGACCGGCCTGGTCGCGGGCGGCGCGACCGTCGTGTGCTTCACCACCGGCCGCGGCTCGGTGCTCGGCAGCCGGCCCGCACCGACGATCAAGCTCGCGACGAACACCGAGATGTACACCCGGATGCGCGACGACATGGACCTCGACTGCGGCCGGATCGTCGACGGCCTCGCGAGCGTCACCGAGGTCGGCGAGGAGATCCTCGACCGGATCATCGCGGTGGCGTCCGGCGAGCGCACCGCGAGCGAGGAGCTGGGCCTCGGTCAGGACGAGTTCGTGCCGTGGCAGCTCGGGACCGTCACGTGAGCCCGCAGCCGACCCCCGCCCCGGCCCGACCCACCAGGAGCACCATGCGCCCGCTCGACAGCACCACCGTCCCCCGCACCGCCCGCCCCGTCACCGTCCTGCAGTTCGGCGGCGGCAACTTCCTGCGCGGGTTCGTCGACTGGATGATCCAGGTCGCGAACACCGCCGGCGTGACCGACACCGGCGTGGCCGTCGTGCACGCCACCGCGACGCCCGACGCCGCCCTCGACCTGCTGCGCGAGCAGAACGGGCTGTTCCACGTCCTGCTCGAGGGCGTGCGCGCCGGCGAGCCGGTCCGGGAGATCACCCGGGTCGACTGCGTGCAGGAGGTGGTCGCCGCCCACGGCGAGTTCGACCGCTACCGGGAGCTGTACCTGAGCCCGGACCTGCGGGTCGTCGTGTCCAACACCACCGAGGCCGGCATCGTCTGGGTGCCGGGCGACGACCTCGCCGCCACGCCCCCGGCGTCGTTCCCCGCGAAGGTCACCGCGCTGCTGCACGACCGGTACCGGCACTTCGACGGCGACCCCGACCGGGGGCTCGCGTTCCTCGCGTGCGAGCTCATCGAGGACAACGGGTCCACGCTGCGTGAGCTGGTGCTGCGGCACGCCGCGGCCGCCGGGCTCGACGAGGGGTTCCGGACCTGGGTCCACGAGTCGTGCAGCTTCGCCGACACCCTGGTCGACCGGATCGTGCCCGGCTACCCGCGGGACGACATCGACGCGGTCCAGGCCGAGATCGGGTTCGCGGACCGGCTGGTCGTCAAGGGCGAGTACTTCCACGTCTGGGCGATCGGCGCGGACCCCCGCGTGCGCGAGCTGCTGCCGCTGGACCGCGCCGGGCTGGACGTGCGGTTCATGCCCGACATCCGCGCGTTCCGGGAGCAGAAGGTGCGCGTCCTCAACGGCACGCACACCGCGCTGAGCGCCGTCGGGCTCCTGCTCGGGCACACCAGCGTGCGCGAGGCGTTCGCCGACCCCGACGTCCGCCGCTACGTCGACCGGCTGGTGGCCGACGAGGTGCTGCCGACGATCCCGGGCGACCGGGCGGATCTCGACTCGTTCGCGGCGGGCATCCTGGAGCGGTTCACGAACCCCTACCTGCACCACCGGCTCGCGGACATCGCCCTGAACGCCGTGGCGAAGTGGCGCACCCGCAACCTGCCCGTGCGCGTCGACCGCACCCGGGCCGGCGCGACCGCACCGCTCACGGCGTTCTCGCTGGCCGCGGTGCTGGTCGTCCAGTCGGGCGCGGCAGCCGTCCCGGGGTTCACACCCGCCGACGACGCGGCGACGCTCGACGCGCTGCGCGGAGGTCCCGACCCCCGCGACACCGCCGGGGCGGCCGCGTGGGTGCGCACGGCCGTCGAGCGGCTCGACCTCGCCCACGGGCTCGACGCCGAGGCGACGGACGACCTGGTGCGGGACGTGACGCCGCACGTGGTGGGGCTGCTCGCGGACCCGCGGCTGGCGCTGCACGCGGTGCTGACCGAGCTCCCGCCGGTCTGACCGGTGCCGGCGGCGCGAGGACATCCGTCCGCACGCCGCCGGCACCTGCATCTCAGCGCTCGAAGCAGAACGACCGCGAGTTGGACACGTCCGAGCTCGGCCGGTCCCAGTACATCCCCGAGATCTGGGACTCGAGCCGGATGCAGTACGTCCCCTTGCCGTGCTTCCCGAACGAGAGGTTGCCGGTCAGGGTCCCACCACGGTTCGTCGTGACCACGTCGTGGGTGCTGAGCCAGTCGATCTCGCCGCCGCCGTCACCGATCTTGATGAGCGTCGCTCTCGTGTGGACCCGGGTCTTCTGCGACTTGTTCGAGACCCACCACCAGCCGTTGTGGTACTCGAACGACTTGGGCTGCACGTCCACGTAGACCGCGTTGGCCTGGTTCGACCACTGCGCCGACCGCCCCACCTCGAACCACTGGTTGCGGTCGAACGAGTACGACGCAGCGGTCGCCGAGACGATGTGCTGGTAGTCGTGGTAGATGACACCACCCGGTCCGACGCCGCTCAGGGTCTTCACGGCCACCGCGGGCGCCGGCGCAGCCGATGCGACCGCACCCGCTCCCACCAGCATCGTGGCGGCCAGACAGGCACCCGCGATCGCTCGGCCTGCGGTGCGCAGGCGGGTAGCAGCTGTCATGGTCATGGTCATTCTCGCTTTCTGTTGCACGCATCGCGCCCGCACCCCCGCCGGCAGCGGAGCCAGGCCGTGGGCCGAGCGCATCGGACGCGGCCACCGTCCCGCGCTGACGTCCGCACCGGGTACGCCACCTCACGCGGATGCCGTGCCGAATCGGACCGAACAGGTGGCTCGTACCGGCGGATGAGGTGGAGCCGCGGCGGCCACTCAGCCGTCCGTGCTGGTCACCACGACGCCCGGAACCGGGAGGCACCCGTGCCGACCGGCCGCTCAGCGCGGGAAGCAGGTCGTCCTGGTGTCGGCGATGCTCCCGGACCCCCCACCGACCCGGTGGTCGTGATGCATTAGGTGCCCTTCCCGGCGCCACCGAACGGGAGGTTCGCGTCCATCAGGGCACCGCTGGTCCTGTTGGTCACCTGGAAGTTCCGGTAGGTCGTGGTGTACCCGTTCGGCCCCGTGAGCGTCGCCGTGGTCATCGACTCCACCCGGTAGGTGTCGTTGAACGAGAACCACCCCGACTCGTCCTGGTACGAACGCGGCTCGATCCGCACGCGCACGGCCTTCCTCTGCTTCGACCACCGGCTGTCGCGCTTGAGCTCGGCCCACTGCTTCCCGCTCGGCGAGTACCGGCCGGACGCCGTCGTGTCGAGCGCCTTCGAAGTCACGGACCGGGCTGCCGTCGGGCATCCAGCCGTACTCCTCGTAGAGGATCAGCGGCGGCGGGGTGAAGGCCGAGCCGTCCCGCTCACACCCGTCAGCATCGCGACGGCGAGGCCCGCCGCCACGAGCGCACGGCCCGCACCCCGCACCCCCCCACCCAGGTGGGGATGCCGGACCCCCACGGAGTTCGTCGGAGCAGCGCGCGCCGCGGCGGTCACGGCCGCCTGACCGGCGCACCGGCGCGCCGGCGGCGCGAGGACGCCCTCCTCGCTCCGCCGGCGCTGGTGCGGCCCTCAGCGGTCGAAGCAGCGCGACCGCGAGGACGAGATGTTCGAGCTGGGCTCGTTCCAGTACATGCCCGTGATCGCGGACTCGAGCCGGATGCAGTACGTCCCCTTGCCGTGATCCCCGAACGACAGGAAGCCGCTGAGCTCCGAGCCGCGGTCCCCGAGCACGAACTCCCGCTTCTCCCGGTGGTCGACGGTGACGCCGTTCTTCAGGAGGAAGGCCTGGGTGTGGACTCTCGTCGCGTTCACTACGTTCGTCTTCCACCAGAAGGCCCAGTAGTACTTGAACGATGTCGGCCGGATGCTGAAGGAGACGGCGTTGGCATCGCTCGACCACTGGGCCGACCGGGTGACCTCCATGTACTGGTACCGGTCGAACGAGTATGCCTCCGACGACGGGATGTCGATGGCCTTGAAGTCGTGGTACAAGGAACCGTTCGGCCCCACGCCGATGAACGCCTTGACCGGCGCGGCCGGTGCGGGCGCTGCCGGTGCGGGCGCGGCCGGTGCGGGCGCGGCCGGTGCGGGCGCGGCCGACGCGACGGCGCCGACTCCCGCGAGCATCGTGACCGCCAGGCAGGCCGCCGCGAACGCCCGGCCCGTGCGACGCCGACGGGGAGAAGCTGTCGTGCTCATGAGTCATCCCTCTCGATCTCCTACGTCGCGCACCGGAACGCCGGGAACCCACTCAGCAACCGCCACTCCCGTGGTGCGCGTTGGACACGTCGAGCCTGCCGCTCCCTACCGCCACTGAGCGGGCCACGACCCCCGGGTCCGTGCGGAGCGGTCCCGCATGAGGTGACGATCACCGCTCCACTAGGTGCGCACCCGCCGGGCCACCCAGCACGTCACCATCGGCACACCGCAGCGGTGCACCGCCGCCCGGGACGCAGAAGACCCCCGGCAGCCGCGGCTGCCGGGGGTCTGGGTGCTCCCTCGACTGGACTCGAACCAGTAACCGTCCGATTAACAGTCGGATGCTCTGCCAATTGAGCTACGAGGGATCGTGCGGGGAAAACTCTAGCAGCCCGTCGGGGGTGCTCCGGCCACGTCCACCGTGCCCGCCGTCGTGCCCGCCGTCAGGGACGCAGCCCGGCCGCGGACCGGACCCGCGCCTCGGCCTCGTCGAGCAGCGCGACCACCCCCGGGTCGGCGAGGTCGACGGTCGCGGGGCCGGTCACCTGCGTGAACAGGTCGCCGTCCTCGCCGCGGCGCAGCGCCACCCGGACCGTCGCCCCGCCGGGCAGCGCCACGGTCTCGACGTGCACCACCGACGACTGCACCCGCTCGCGGAACGCCTGCGCGAAGGCGACCGGCACGGGGGCCTCGAGCGGCACCTCCTGGGTCTGCCCCGACACCCAGTGCACGGTGATCGCCGCGGGCTCGGGCGTGAACGACGCCCGGTCGACGTCGGTCCACGGGCGTCGGAGCACGGTGTCCCCGTCGAGAAGGTGCAGCGCCCGGCGCGACGCCGCCACCCACCGGCCCCCCGGGACGCGCGCGGCGGCCAGCACCCGGTCGTCGGGCGGGAGGTCCAGCGCGCGGCGGTCGGCGTCGGGCAGGGCGTGGCGGCGGGAGAAGAGCGGCACGAGGCCCCACGGTAGCCGCCGCGCACCGGCCCGGCCGGTACCCTGACCGCGACGAGGGCCAGTAGCTCAGCCGGTCAGAGCAGCGGACTCATAATCCGTCGGTCGTGGGTTCAAGCCCCACCTGGCCCACCTTGCGCGCCTGCCGCCCTTGCCCACTCAACGGGCCCGCGGCTGGGACGTTCGCCTTGCAGCGCTGCGAGCGGCGGCGACATGCTGGACGGCGGGTCCCGCCGCTCTGCGCGAGCCCCCGGGACCGGACCGCGGTGCTGCGGGGCGGCGCGCTCGGCCTCTCGAGTGCAGGAGAACGACATGACCACCACCACCGCCACCGCGGCGTCCGCCGCCCGCCCGCAGACCGGGCTCCCGCGATGAGCGCCCCCGACGCAGCGGCACGCCCCGCGGGCGAGCTCGCCGGCGACCGCGCGTTCTTCGGCCACCCGCGCGGCCTGATGACGCTGTTCACCACCGAGCTGTGGGAGCGGTTCAGCTACTACGGGATGCGCGCCATCCTCCTGTACTACCTGACGGACGCCGTCGCGGACGGCGGCCTCGGGATCGCCGACCGCACCGGCCTGGCGCTCGTGTCGATCTACGGCACCAGCGTGTACCTGCTGTCGGTCGTGGGCGGCTGGCTCGCCGACCGGGTGATCGGCTCGCGGCGCTCGACGCTGTACGGCGGCATCATCATCGCGGCGGGGCACGTGGCGCTGGCGCTGCCGTCGGCGCCGACCTCGTACCTGGGCATCGCGCTGGTGGCGCTCGGCACCGGCCTGCTCAAGCCGAACGTGTCGAGCATGGTCGGCGAGCTGTACGCCCGCGACGACTCCCGGCGCGACTCCGCGTTCTCGATCTTCTACATGGGCATCAACATCGGCTCGTTCACCGCGCCGTTCCTGGTCGGGGCGGCCCGGGCGTGGGGCGGGTACCACGCGGGCTTCCTGGTCGCGGCGGTCGGCATGGCGATCGCGCTGGTGTTCTTCGTCGCCGGCGGGAAGTACCTGGGGTCGGCCGGCGGGTCCGCACCGAACCCGATCCGCCCCGAGGAGCGCCCCGCCCTGCTGCGTGGGCTGGCGATCATTCTCGGCGCGGTCGTGGTCGTCGGCGGGATCGCGGCCGTGGTCTCCGGCGGGTTCAACCTCGACACGTTCATCGACACGATGTCGTACCTGGCGTTCCTCGCGCCGGTGGCGTACTTCGTCGCGATGTACCGCTCCCCGAAGGTCACCGACGCCGAGCGGCCGCGCGTGATCGCGTACATCCCGCTGTTCGTCGCGGCGATGCTGTTCTGGATGATCTTCGAGCAGGCCGCCACGACCCTCGCCGCGTTCGCCGCGAACCGCACGGAGCTCGACCTGTTCGGCGCGACGATCAGCCCGGAGTTCTTCCAGTCGGTCAACCCGCTGTCGATCATCATCCTGGCCCCGGTGTTCGCGTGGATCTGGGCGAGGACCCAGGACCGACCCGCGACGGCGTCGAAGTTCGCCCTCGGCCTCGGGCTCGCGGCCGTGTCGTTCCTGGTGATGTCGGCCGCCTCGGCGGCGATCGGCGACGGCAAGGCCCCGGCGTGGGTGCTCGTGGTGGTCTACGTGATCCAGACGCTCGGCGAGCTGTGCCTGTCCCCTGTGGGCCTCGCGGCGACGACGCTGCTCGCGCCCCGGGCGTTCCGGACGCAGGCGATGGCGGTGTGGTTCCTCGCGCCGGCCGCCGGGCAGGCGATCACCGCCCAGCTCATCAAGGCCACCGAGGGCACCTCCGACACGCTGTACTTCGGCGGGATCGGCGGCGTCGCGCTGCTGTTCGCGCTGGCGCTCGCGGCGCTGTCCCCGTGGGTCGGCCGGCACATCCGCCGGGCGGACGAGCTGGAGGGGTCGGTCACCGCGGCGAGCTGACCGCGACCGGCTCTGGCGCCCGCGCGCGCCGGGGAGCACACTGTGCTCGCCCGGCTCCGCGCGGGCGCCGCGGCGTCGCGGCCCTCCCCCGTCCGAGGAGCCCCACCTCCGTGCTGCGTACCGTCACCTCGCACCTGTCGATGCAGGTCCGCGCCCCCGCCGACCTGGTCCTGGCCGTCACGGTCGCGCGGGGTGCGTACGACGTCACCGAGACGCTGTCGGTCACCCGCGACGGCGCACCGGTCGCGGTCCGGGAGATCGCGGGGCCGCACGGTACCCGGCTGCACCGGTTCGACTGCGACCCCGGCCAGGTCGAGGTCGGCTACCGCGCCGTGGTCACCGGCCGGGACTCCGCGCCCGTGGTCGAGGAGGTCGACGTCGTCGAGTACCTGCGGCCCAGCCGGTACGGGGACTCGGACAGGCTGCTGGCGTTCGCGGGCGACCAGTTCCGCGGGCTGCGGGACCGGGCGCTGGTCGACGCGGTCGTCGACTGGGTGCACGGCCACGTCGGCTACCTGTCGGGGTCGAGCCTGCCGACCGACGGCGCCACCGACACGCTGCTGAAGCGGCGCGGGGTGTGCCGGGACTTCGCGCACCTGGTGATCGCGCTGCTCCGGGCCCGCGACGTGCCCGCCCGGCTGGCCGCGGTGTACGCGCCGGGGCTGACGCCGATGGACTTCCACGCGGTGGTCGAGGCGCACGTCGAGGGCGGCTGGCACGTCGTGGACGCGACCCGGCTGGCCCCGCGGCCGTCGCTGCTGCGGATCGCGACCGGCCGGGACGCGACCGACACGGCGTTCCTGTCCACGTACCGCGGCGAGGTCACCCTGCGGACCCTCCAGGTCACCGCCACGGTCGACGGCACCCTCCCCCAGGACGACGGCACCCCCCTGCTCACGCTGGGCTGACCCCGCGAGGCGGGCTGGGGCGGCGCGGGGGCAGCGCCGCGGTCAGGGGCGGCGGGCGATCTGGGTGTTGCTGACCTGCGCGCGGGGGCGGACCACCAGGGTGTCGATGTTGACGTGGTGCGGGCGGGTCAGGGCGAACGCGATGACGTCCGCCACGTCGTCGGCGACCAGCGGCTCGTAGCCCTCGTAGATCTTCGCGGCGCGGGCGGCGTCGCCGTCGAACCGGACCAGCGAGAACTCCTCGGTCGCGACGTTGCCCGGGGCGATGTCGATGACCCGGACGGGCTCGCCGATCAGCTCCAGGCGCAGGGTCGTGGTGAGCATCCGCTCGGCGTGCTTGACGCCGGTGTACCCGGCGCCGCCCTCGTAGGGGGCGATGGACGCGGTCGACGTGACGACCAGGACGTCCCCGCGACCGCTGGCCTTCAGGGCCGGGAGCAGCGCCTTCGTGATCCGCAGCGTGCCCAGCACGTTGAGCTCGTACATCCGCCGCCAGCCGTCGACGTCGGCGTCCTCGACCCGGTCCAGCCCGAGCGCGCCGCCCGCGTTGTTCACCAGCGACGTGAGCCCGCCGGTGGCCTCGACGTGCGCGACCAGGCGGGCGACGTCCTCGTCGACGGTGAGGTCGGCGGCGAACGCCTCGGCGCCGGTCTCGGCGGCCAGCGCCTCGAGGCGGTCCGCGCGGCGGGCGACGGCGACCACGTCCCAGCCCTCGGCGCGCAGCCGGCGCACGGTGGCGGCGCCGATCCCGCTGGACGCGCCGGTGACGACGGCGCGGGGCGTGGTGGGCGTGGGGGCGGTGGTCTCGGACATGCGGGGGTCCTTCCGGACGTCGGGTGGGTGGCCTGGATCGACCCTACGACCGGTCGCGGGGTCGGGGCGCCGGAGCGGCCGGGGGTCAGAGGGTGGCGTCGAGCTCGGTCAGCACCGCGTCGTACACGGCCAGGGCGGTCGCGACCTGCGCGTCGGTGACGACGCACGGCGGCACGACGTGGATCCGGTTGTCCTGGACGAACGGCAGCAGCCCGCGGTCCAGCAGCCCGGACTTCACGGCGGCCATCCCGGCGGCGGGGACGGGGGTGCGGGCGTCCCGGTCGGTGACGAGCTCGAGCGCCCAGAACACGCCGGTCCCCCGCACCTCGCCGACCGAGGGGTGCGCGTCCGCGAGCGCCGCGAGCCCGGGCCCGAGGACGTCGGCGCCGACGCGCGCGGCGTTCTCGACGATCTTCTCGTCCTCCATCGCCTCGATCGTGGCGACGACGGCGGCCATCGCGAGCGGGTGCCCGGAGTAGGTGAGGCCCCCGGGGAACACCCGGTCGTCGAAGTGCGCGGCGACGGCGTCGGAGATCAGCACGCCGCCCGCGGGGACGTAGCCGGAGTTCACGCCCTTGGCGAAGGTGATGAGGTCGGGCACCGCGTCGTGCTGGTCGAGCGCGAACCAGGAGCCGGTGCGGCCGAACCCGGCCATCACCTCGTCGAGGATCAGCAGGACGCCGTGCCGGTCGGCGATCGCGCGGAGTCCCGCGAGGTAGCCGGGGGGCGGGACGAGCACGCCGCCGGTGCCGACGACGGTCTCGACGAGGATGGCCGCGACCGAGGACGCGCCCTCGGCGACGAGCACCCGCTCGAGGTGGTGCAGCGCGCGCTCGCACTCCTGCTCGGGCGTCGTCGCCCAGAACTCGGTGCGGTACAGGTAGGGCCCGAACACGTGCACGTGGCCGCGGGCGTACTCGTTGGGCACGCGCCGCCAGTCGCCGGTCGCGACGACGGCCGCGCCGGTGTTGCCGTGGTACGAGCGGTAGAACGACAGCACCTTGTCACGGCCCGTGACGAGGCGGGCCATCCGGATCGCGTTCTCGTTGGCGTCGGCGCCGCCGTTGGTGAAGAACACCTTCGAGAACCCGGCGGGCGCGTGCCGCAGGATCGCCTCGGCCGCCCGGCCCCGGGGCAGGACCGCGTGCTGGGGGGCGACGGTGGTCAGCGTCGCGGCCTGCTCGGCGATCGCGGCGGTGACGCGGGGGTGCTGGTGGCCGATGTTGGTGTTGACCAGCTGGCTGCTGAAGTCCAGCAGCGTCCGGCCGTCGCCGAGCGTCACCTCGCACCCGGCCGCGTCGCGCACGACGAGCGGCGCGAGCGCCCCCTGGGCGGACCAGGAGTGGAACACGTGGGCGCGGTCGAGCTCGAGGGCGAGCGCGCCGTCGGCGTCGAGGGTCATGGGCGGGGCCTTCCGGTGTGCGGGGTGCGGTGCGGGCGTCGGGCCCGGGCCGGGGGTGGCGGCACCCCCGGCCCGGGCGGTCGGTGGGTCAGTTCCCGCCGGGCTGGAGCTCGACGGTGAGCGGCGCGAAGTCCGCGCCCTCGACGTCGACGCCCTCGGCCGTGAGCTCGTCCAGCGCCTGCTGCACGTACTCGTTGGTGTAGGCCGTCTCCGGCGGGTCGGCCGTGATGATGGTCGCGCCCGTCTCGTTGGACGTGGCCTTGGCCATCTCGACGGTGGCGTCCCACGCGGCGTCGTCGATCGTCCCGATGCCGCCGCTGGTGGACGGCCAGATGAGCTTGTTGACCTCGTTCGTCATCCACAGCTGGTGGCTGGTGCCGAGCGTCGAGCCGGCGGCCGTGACGATGTCCGCGGCCTCCTGCGCGTTGTCCCGGGCGTAGATCCAGCCCTGCAGGGACGCCTTGATGAACGCGACGGTGGTCTCGGCGTACTCCGGGTCGTCGGCGAGCCGGCCGGCGTCCGCCCAGATGGCGTCCTGGAGCATGGCCGTGCCCTCGTCGTTCCAGTCGATGACCGAGAAGTCCTCGGGCTGGTAGAGCTCGCCGGTCTCGGGGTTCTCGGTCTCGAGCAGCTGCGCGTACTCGTTGTACGTCATCGCCTGGGCGGCGTCGATGTCCCCCGCGAGGAACGCGTTCATGTCGAACGCCTGCTGGACGATGCTGAAGTCCTCGACGCCCGCCTTGTTCAGGCCCGCGAACAGCTCCCACTCGTTGCCGTAGCCCCAGGAGCCGATCGACTTGCCCTCGAGGTCCGCGACGGAGTCGATCCCGGCGTCCGCGAACGACACCTGCAGCGTGGCCGACCGCTCGAAGATCTGCGCGACGTTCGTGATGTCGGCGCCCTGCTCGATGGAGCCGAGCACCTTGGGCACCCACGCGATCGCGTAGTCGACCTCGCCGTTGGCGAGCGCGTCCTGCGGGACGATGTCGCCGCCGGACGGGATGATCTCGACGTCCAGGCCGGCGTCCTCGTAGAACCCCTGGTCCAGGGCGGCGTAGTAGCCGGAGAACTGCGCCTGGGTGAGCCACTGCAGCTGCAGCTTGACGGGGGTGAGCCCGTCGGAGCCCGCCGCGCTGGTCTCGTCCCCCGCGGCCGTGTCGTCGGAGCCGCCGCAGCCCGCGAGCGCGAGCGCCGCGACGAGCCCGAGCGTGCCGATGCCGATCCGGGTGCGCCTGCTGTTCCTCATGTCGTCCCCTTCCGTCCTGCTTCCGGGTGGTGCGCTGCACGTGCGTGCCCGCCTGGCGCCGTCGGCAGGTGGGGTGGGTCGACCCGCGGGACCCCCGCCGCGGGACGTCTGGTGGGGCCGGCTCAGGTCGGCCGGGCCCCGCGGCTGCCGCGTCGCTCGAGGGCGAGGGTCGCGCCGTAGAACACGAGCCCGACGACCACGCCGCCGAGGACGTACGCCCATGCGCGGGCGTAGTTGCTGCCCGCCGCGGCCGTGGTGATGAACGACCCGATGCCGGAGCGCGGCCCGCCGAAGTACTCGGCGACGATCGCCGAGATCACCGCGAGCGAGGACGCGAGCCGCAGACCGGTGAACACGAACGGCAGCGCGGTCGGGATCGTGACGGCCCGGACCGCCTGGCGGGGCGTCGCGGCGTACGCCCGCATCAGGTCGCGGTGCACGGGGCGGACCTGGCGCAGCCCCCGGAGGGTGGTGACGAACACCGGCACGGCGACGGCGATCGCCACGACGATCTGCCGCCCCGTCTCCACCGACGCGCCGTACATGGTGTAGAGCACCGGGGCGAGCGCCACGATCGGCACCACCGCGAGCCCCGCGACCACCGGCGACAGCAGCGCGTCGACGACCCGCGCGGCCGAGGCCAGCACCGCTGCGGCGATGGCGACCACGGCCCCCACCACCAGACCGACCAGGGCGTTCGTCCCGGTGACCAGAGCGGCCGACGCGATGGTGGGCGCGAACGCGACGAGCTCGCGGACGATGTCGACCGGGCTCGGCAGCAGGAACGCCGGCACGTCGCCGAGCGTCACGACCGCCTGCCACGCCGCGAGGAGCGCGAGGAGCAGGACGACCGGCGCCGCCCGGTGCCCGACCCGGGCCCAGCGCCCGGTCACCGCGTCTCCACCCCGCGGGCCGGGACCGCGCCCGACCCGCCGTGCAGGGCCTCGCGGACGGCGGTCACCGCGCCGAAGTACGCCTCGTCCTCGCGCAGCCCGTCGCCGCGCTCCCCCGACCGGCCGAGGCCGACGTCGACGATCCCCGCGATCCGCCCGGGCCGGGCGGACATCACCACGACGCGGTCGGACAGGAACACCGCCTCGGGGATGGAGTGCGTGACGAACACGACCGCCGCCTGCGTCTCCGCGCAGATCCGCACCAGCTCGGACTGCAGCCGCTCCCGGGTCATCTCGTCGAGCGCGCCGAACGGCTCGTCCATCAGCAGCAGGCTGGGCCGCTCGGCGAGCGCCCGGGCGATGGCGACGCGCTGCTGCATGCCCCCCGAGAGCTGGTCCGGGTAGTGGTCGGCGAAGTCGGTCAGGCCGACGAGGGCGAGCATCTCGTCGGCGCGCTGCCGACGGCCCGCGCGCCCGACGCCGTGCAGGGACAGCGGCAGCTCGATGTTGCCGCGGACCGTGCGCCAGGGCAGCAGCCCCGCCTGCTGGAACGCGATGCCGTAGTCGTGGCCGAGCCGCGCCTGCTCGGCGGACCGGCCGAACACGTCGATCGTGCCGCTGGTGGGCCGGTCCAGGTCCGCGACCAGCCGCAGCAGCGTGGACTTGCCGCACCCGGAGGGGCCGATCAGCGAGACGAACTCGCCGGCGCCGACCGTGAGGTGCACGGACTCCAGCGCGGCGACGGCCCGCTCGCCGGCACCGAACACCCGGCCGACGCCGGTGACCTGGACGGCCGCGGCCGTCGTCGAGGGGGCCGGGGTGCTCACGCGGTCACCTCCGCGCGGCGGTACCGGCGCAGGCCGGTGCCCAGCAGGGCGACGGCCCCGGAGGCGACCAGGCCCAGCAGCACGGCGCCGAAGATCGGCGCCCACGGCTTGGCGGGGTCGCTGCTGGCGAAGTTGGCGAACTCGAGGATCATGCGTCCGATACCTCCGGGCATCCCGGTCGAGACCTCCGCGACGACGACACCGAGCACGGCGCTCGTGGCCGCCAGGCGGAGGGCGGGCAGCAGGTGCGGCACGCTGGCCGGCAGCCGCAGGTGGATGAGGGTCTGGGTCCAGGACGCCGCGTAGCCGTCGAACAGCTCGCGGTGCAGGGTGTCGGGCGACTGCAGGCCGCGCAGCGCGCCCACGGCGACGGGGAAGAACGCCAGGTACGACGCGATCACCGCCACCGACATCCAGGGCTCCCAGGTGAAGCCGAGCTCGAGCTTGCTGCCCCACCCCTTGACCAGCGGGGCGAGCGCGATCAGCGGGACGGTCTGGCTGAGGACGACGAGCGGCAGCACCGCGGACTCCGCGACCCGGAACCGGCTCATCAGCAGCGCCAGCGCGAACCCGACCACCACCCCGATCAGCCAGGACACCGCGGCGATCCGCAGGCTGGTGCCACCGGCCCGCAGCACGGCGAGCCACAGCGGGTCCGCGCCGGGCTGCGCGGTCAGCGGGTCGCCGAGCCGGGCGACCATCTCCCACACGTGCGGCATGGCGAGGTCGGTCGTCCGCGGCAGCAGCCGCAGCTCCCCGATGCTCCAGCCGTCGTCGGGGACGACCGCCTTGACCAGCTCCCACAGGGCGGCGAGCAGGACGAGGGCGGCGATCCCGAGGCCGGCCGGGCGCAGCACCCGCAGCACCCGGGCGGACGTCATGCGGTGGCCACGACGTGCTCGGCCATCGCCGGGATGATCCGCTCGCCGTACAGCCGCAGGGTCTCCTCCTTGTTGTCGTGCTGGAGGTACCCGGCGAACTGGGTGACGCCGAGGTCGCGCAGGGCCTCGAGCTTCTCGACGTGCTCGCGAGGGCTGCCGAGCAGGCAGAACCGCTCGACGATCTCGTCCGGGACGAACTGGGTGTGCGAGTTCCCCGCGCGGCCGTGCTCGTTGTAGTCGTAGCCCTGCCGGCCGGCGATGTAGTCGGTCAGCGCCGTGGGCACCTGCGACCCCTGGCCGTACTTGGCGACGATGTCGGCGACGTGGTTGCCGACCATCCCGCCGAACCAGCGGCACTGCTCGCGCATGTGCGCCCGGGCGGCCGGGGAGTCGCCGTCGCCGACGTACATCGGGGCGGCGACGCAGAACTTCACGGCGTCCGGGTCCCGCCCGGCGGCCTCGGCGGCGTCCCGCACGGTGCGGATCATCCAGGACGCGACGTCGGGGTCGGCGCACTGCAGGATGAACCCGTCGCCGACCTCGCCGGTCAGCTTCAGGGCCAGCGGGCCGTACGCGGCGACCCACATCTCCAGCTCCGAGCCCTTCGACCACGGGAACTGCACGGTGCGGCCGTTGAGCTCGACCGCCCGGGAGTTCGCCAGCTCACGGATGACGTGGATCGACTCGCGCAGCGTCGCGAGGTTGGACGGCTTGCCGGCCAGGGTCCGCACCGCGGAGTCCCCGCGGCCGATGCCGCAGACCGTGCGGTTGCCGTACATCTCGTTGAGCGTCGCGAACGACGAGGCGAGCACGGTCCAGTCCCGGGTGGCCGGGTTGGTCACCATCGGGCCGACCTTGACCTTGCGGGTCGCGGCCAGGATCTGCGAGAACACGACGAACGGCTCCTGCCAGAGCAGGTGCGAGTCGAAGGTCCACACGTAGTCGAACCCGTGGGTCTCCGCCTGGCGGGCCAGGTCGACCACGCGCGACGCGGGCGGGTCGTTCTGCATGACGACGCCGAACTCCATGCCGGGTCTCCTCTCGGTCTCGGGGGCGGGTGTCAGATGAGGTACTGCGACAGGCCGCGCTTGACGTACTGCCCGTGGCCGGCGCGGCCGTGGAACGCGCCGCCGTCGACGACCACCGAGCCGCGGGACAGCACCGTGTCGACGTGGCCGTCGACCTCGAAGCCCTCCCAGGCGGAGTAGTCCATCCGCATGTGGTGGGTCTTCCCGACGCCGATCGACGTGTGCCCGTCCGGGTCGTAGATGACGACGTCCGCGTCGGCGCCGGGCGCGAGCACGCCCTTCTTGCCGTACATGCCGAACATCCGCGCGGGCGTGGTGCAGCAGATCTCCACCCAGCGCTCCAGGCTGATCTCGCCGGTGACGACGCCCTGGTACAGCAGGTCCATCCGGTGCTCGACGGAGCCGATGCCGTTGGGGATCTTCGAGAAGTCCCCGACGCCCATCTCCTTCTGGTCCTTCATGCAGAACGGGCAGTGGTCGGTCGACACCAGCTGCAGGTCGTTCGTGCGCAGGCTGTTCCACATCTGGTGCTGGTGGCCCTCGTGCTTGGACCGCAGCGGCGTCGAGCACACGTACTTCGCGCCCTCGAACTCGCCCCACTCCTGCCCGGTGGCCCCGAGGTGGTCCTCGAGCGACAGGTACAGGTACTGCGGGCAGGTCTCGCCGAACACGTTCTGGCCGCGGTCGCGCGCCTGGGCGATCTGCTCGGCCGCCTGCTTCGCGGACACGTGCACGATGTAGAGCGGGGCACCCGTCAGGTCGGCGAGCATGATCGCGCGGTGGGTGGCCTCCTCCTCCGCCTGCCACGGGCGGGAGACGCCGTGGTAGTACGGGGAGGTCTCGCCGCGGGCGACGTGCTGCTGCACGAGGGTGTCGATGACCGACCCGTTCTCCGCGTGCATCATGATCATCGCGCCGTTGTCGGACGCCTTCTGCATGGCCCGCAGGATCTGCCCGTCGTCCGACAGGAACACGCCCTTGTAGGCCATGAACAGCTTGAAGCTGGTGACGCCCTCGGCGATCAGCTCGTCCATCGCGTGCAGCGACGAGTCCTGCACGTCCGACAGGATCTGGTGGAACGCGTAGTCGACGGCGCACTGCCCCGCCGCCTTGGCCTGCCACAGCGCGAACTGGTCGACCGGGTTCTCGTGCGGGTACTGCACCACGAAGTCGACGATCGTCGTCGTCCCGCCCCACGCCGCCGCGGTCGTCCCCGACTCGAACGTGTCCGAGGCGAACGTGCCGCCGAACGGCATCTCCATGTGGGTGTGCGCGTCGATGCCGCCCGGGATGACGTACTTCCCGGTCGCGTCGATCACGCGGTCGACCGTGGCGCTCAGGTCCACGCCCAGGGCCGTCGACCCGGGCTGGAGCAGGGCGACGATGGTCTCGCCGTCGACCAGCACGTCCGCCGCGCCGCGCCCGGTGGCGTTGACGACGGTGCCGCCGGTGATGAGGGTCTTCAACGGTCGCCCCCGCTCACGGCGCCACGATGGGCCCGTAGGCGTCCGGGCGGCGGTCGCGGAAGAACTGCCAGCGCTCGCGGGTCGTGCGGATGACGTCCAGGTCGAGGTCGCGGATCAGCAGCTGGTTCTCGGACGTCGAGCCGACCTCGCCGACGTAGTTGCCGTCCGGTCCGACCGCGTAGGACGAGCCGTAGAAGTTCACCGCCTCGTCGCCGTACTCGTTGTCCTCGAGCCCGACCCGGTTGTTGGCGATGACGTAGTAGCCGTTCGCGATGGCCGCCGCCGGCTGCTCGACCTCCCACAGCTTGTTCGAGATGCCGGGCGCCGTGGCGTTCGGGTTGAACACGATCTCCGCGCCGTTCAGCGCGAGCACCCGCCAGCCCTCCGGGAAGTGCCGGTCGTAGCAGATGTTCACGCCGATCTTCCCGACCGCGGTCTCGAACACCGGGTACCCCTGGTTGCCGGGACGGAAGTAGAACTTCTCCCAGAACTTCGGCAGGTGCGGGATGTGGTGCTTGCGGTACGTGCCGAGCAGGGTGCCGTCCGCGTCGATGACCGCCGCGGTGTTGTAGAGCACGCCCGGCTGGTCCTCCTCGTAGATCGGCAGCACGATCACGATGCCGAGCTCCTTGGCCAGCGCCGAGAACCGGTCGGTGGTCGGGCCGGGCACGGTCTCGGCGTACTCGTAGTACTTCGTGTCCTGCGTGATGCCGAAGTACGGGCCGTAGAACAGCTCCTGGAACCCGATGACCTGCGCGCCCTCGGCGGCGGCCTTCCGGGTCCAGTCCTCGTGCAGCTGGATCATCGACTCCTTGTCGCCCGTCCAGGTGGCCTGGGTGAACGCGACACGCACGACTGACATGGAGGACCTCCGCGGTTCGAGGGGCTGACCACCGGGGCGCCGGACCCCGGTGAGGAATGTGACTCTGGGGGTTGAACATTTCTGCGGCGTTTCTGCCGGTTTCGGCGGCGAGAACGCGCGTGTCGGCGCTGTAAACACTTCGGCGCCGGTGGTCGCGGCGGTCGGTGCGGCCCTGCGGCGCCCGGCACGATGGCCGGCATGGACGTGGCCCAGCACGTGGAGGACCGCAGTCCTCGGGGGATCGCCGCCGCCGTGTCGCGCCTCGTGCGCAGCGGCGAGCTGCAGCCCGGCGACCGCCTGCCCACGGTGCGCCGGCTCGCCGCCGACCTCGGTGTCAGCCCCGCGACCGTCAGCGGCGCGTGGCAGGCGCTGGCCGCCGTCGGGCTCGTCACCTCGCGCGGGCGCGCCGGGACGGTGGTGCTGCCCGAGCCCGCGTCGTGGCTGCCGCCCCGGTACCGGGACATGGCCGCCGGCGGCCGCGTCGACGCCGTCCCCGAGCCCGCGGCCGCACCCCCGCGCCCCGCGTCCCGGCTGGACCTGTCGACCGGCACGCCCGACCCCGAGCTGCTGCCCCCGCTGCAGCGCGCCCTCGGCCGGATCGCCGCCCGCACCCCCGCCGCCGGGACCGGCACCTACCTCGGCGCGCCGGTCATCGAGCCCCTGGAGCGGCTGCTGCGCGCGTCCTGGCCGTTCACGCCCCAGCGCGTCACCGTCGTCGACGGCGCGGTCGACGCGATGAGCCGCACCCTGGAGCAGCTCGCCGGGTTCGGGGGGCGCGTCATCGTCGAGGACCCCTCGTTCCCGCCGATCTTCGACCTGTGCGACCAGCTCGGCCTCGAGCGGGTGCCCGTCCCGCTCGACCGGCACGGGATGCGCCCCGACGCCCTCGAGGCGGCGCTGCGGACCGGCGCCGAGGTGGTGGTGCTGCAACCCCGCGCGCACAACCCCACCGGCGTCAGCATGACCTCCACCCGCGCCCGCGAGATCGCCGCCGTCATCCGCCGGCACCTCGCGGCCGACCCCGCCGCCGACGTGCACGTCGTCGAGGACGACCACTCCGGGGAGATCGCGTCCTCCGCGGACGTCTCCCTCGGCAGCCACCTGCCCGACCGGGTGGTGCACGTGCGGTCCTACTCCAAGTCCCACGGCCCCGACCTGCGGATCGCGGCCGTCGGCGGGCCGGCCGCCGTGCTGGACCGGGTGATCGCGCGCCGGATGCTCGGCCCCGGCTGGACCAGCAGGCTGCTGCAGCACCTGCTCGCGGACCTGCTCGTCGACGGCGAGGCCCTGGCCGCGGTCGCCCAGGCCCGGCGGATCTACTACGCCCGGCAGCGCGCGCTCAGCACCGCCCTCGCCGAGCACGGCGTCGTGGTCCAGCCCGGCGACGGGATCAACGTGTGGGTCCCGGTCGCCGACGAGGCCACCGCCCTCGTCCGGCTGGAGGCCGCCGGGATCCGCGTCGCCCGCGGCCGCCCGTTCCGCGCCGTCCCGCCCCCGGACGCCGGCGCGGGCCACGTCCGCGTCACCGTCGGCGCCCTGTCCGGCGGCCCCTCCGAGGTCGCCCGCGTCGCCCACGCCCTCGCCCGCGCTGCCACCCCCTGACCCGCCGCCCCGCGCGCGCACGCCCCCACGCGCTGCGCGCGGACCCGCTCGCCGAGATGGCACTCCTCGCCTGTGGCGCCCGGGGCCCGCGCAGGCGAGGAGTGCCATCTCGGCGGACGGCGGGGCGGGGGCGGGGCGGGGCGGGGGGCGGGGCGGGGCGGGGCGGGGGCGGGGGCGGGGGCGGGCGTAAGGTGGGGGCTGGACCAGGCCGGATGTGGCCTGGACGTCGCCGCCCGCGCATGGGCGGCGCAGCCACCGGGCGCGACGTGCACCCCCTCCCCTCCGGCCCGCCCCCGCGGACGTCCTCGCGCGCGGGCAGGCCCCCAGCCGTCCACCGTCGGACCGCGGCGTCCGACGGGCGCGCGGCCGCACCGACCCGGGACACCGCCGTGAGGCGGCCCGGGTCGCACCCGTCAGGAGCCCCACCGTGCGCAGCACCACCAGGACCAGCAGCACCACCCGTGCCAGCCGCCTCGCCCTCGCCGCCCCCGCCGCGCTGACAGTCGCCGCGCTGGCGGCCTGCGGCGGCACGTCCGCCGACCAGCCCGCCGCGAGCACGTCCGCGAGCGCCACCGCGAGCGCCTTCACACCGGTCACCGTCGACAACTGCGGCACCGAGGTCACCGTCGACAGCCCGCCGGAGCGCGTCGTCGCGATCAAGTCGACGTCGATCGAGATGCTGCTCGCCCTCGGGCTGGAGGACCGCCTGGTCGGCACGGCGTTCGCCGACGGCCCGGTGCCCGACGCCTACGCCGACGCGTACGACGCCGTCCCGGTGCTGTCGGACAAGGTCCCCGGCCAGGAGGCGCTGCTCGAGGCGCAGCCCGACTTCGTCTACGCGGGCTGGGAGTCGAACTTCTCCGACGACGGCGCCGGCGAGCGGTCCGCGCTGCAGGGCCTGGGCATCGGCACGTACGTGTCCCCCGCCGCGTGCAAGGAGGACGGGTACATGCCCGACCCCCTGACGTTCGACGGCCTGTTCGACGAGATCCGCGAGATCGGGTCGATCATGGGCGTCGAGGACCGCGCCGAGGCGGTCGTCGCCGAGCAGCAGGACCTCCTGGACGGCGTCGAGCCCCCGGCCGAGGAGACCACCGCGCTCTGGTACTCGTCCGGGACCGACACGCCGTACGTCGGGGCGGGCATCGGCGCGCCGCAGATGATGCTGGACGCCGCCGGGCTGACCAACATCTTCGCGGACGTGCACGACACCTGGACGTCGGCCGGCTGGGAGCAGGTCGTCGCCGCGGACCCCGACGTCATCGTCCTGGTCGACGCGACCTGGAACACCGCCGACAGCAAGATCGCGCTGCTCGAGGGCAACCCGGCGACCGCGCAGCTGACCGCGGTCAAGGAGCACCGGTACCTGACCGTGCCGTTCCCGGCCGCGGAGGCCGGGGTCCGCAACGCCGAGGCGGTCGTCAGCCTGTCCGAGCAGCTCGCCGCGCTGGACGGCTGACCGACCGCCGATGACCACCACCCCGCCCCGCACCGCGGCCGCCCCCGCGGCGACCCGTGCGCCGTGGCGACCGCCGCTGCCGGCGACCCTGGTCGTGGGCGTGCTGCTGCTGGTCGCCACGGTGCTGGTCACCGTGACCATCGGACCGGCGGACATCGCGGTCGCGGACGTCGCGCGGAGCATCGCGGGGCACCTGGGCCTGGGCCCGGTGGCCGGCGCGGACGGCGGGGTGCCGGTGCTGACGGACGCGATCGTGTGGGAGCTGCGGCTGCCGCGGGTGCTCACCGGCGCGGCCGTCGGCGCGGGGCTGGCGCTGGCGGGCGCGGTCATGCAGAGCCTCACCCGCAACCCGCTCGCCGACCCGTACCTGCTGGGACTGTCGTCGGGCGCGTCGCTGGGGGCGGTCGCGGTGCTGGTCCTGGGCGTCGGGCTGCTGCTGCCGGTGGCGGCGTTCGCCGGGGCGCTGGCCGCCCTGGTCGCCACGCTGAGCCTCGCGCGGGTCGGCGGCGTGCTGACCCCGGGCCGCGCGGTGCTCGGGGGGCTCGCGGTGTCGCAGCTCGCGGCGGCGGGGACGTCGTTCGTGATCTTCTGGTCCGCGACCGGCGACTCCTACCGGGAGATCCTCAACTGGCTCCTGGGTTCGCTCGCCGGCTCGACGTGGCAGTCGGTGGCGATCGCCGGGGTCGCGCTGCTGGTGGTCGGCACGGTGCTGGTCGGGTCCGCGGTGCGGCTGGACGCGTTCGCGTTCGGGGACACCGCGGCCGCCGCGCTCGGCATCGACGTGGACCGGACGCGCTGGGTGCTGATGACCCTCGTCGCGCTGCTCACGGGGGCGATGGTCGCGGTCAGCGGGTCGATCGGGTTCGTCGGCCTGGTGCTGCCGCACGCGGTCTCGGCGCTCACCGGGCCCGCGCACCGGCGGCTGCTGCCCGTCGCGGCGGTGGTCGGGGCGATCTTCCTGGTGTGGGCCGACACCGGCGCGCGGACGGTCTTCGACCCGCGCGAGCTGCCCGTCGGCATCGTCACCGCGCTGATCGGCGTCCCGGTGTTCGCGGTGCTGCTACGTCGCGGGAGGGGCAGCGCGTGGACCTGACGATCTCCGGCGTCGGCACCCGGCTCGGCGGCCGGTGGGTGGTCGACGGCGTCGACGCGACTCCCCCGTCCGGGGCGCTGACCGGCCTGCTCGGCCCGAACGGCGCGGGCAAGACGACCCTGCTGCGGCTGGTCGCGGGTCTGCTCGACCCCGAGGCCGGTGCGGTGCTGGTCGACGACGTCCCCGTGCACACCGTGCCCCGCCGCGAGCGCGCGCGCCGGATCGCCCTGCTGGAGCAGGAGTCGACGTCCACCGTCCCGCTGACGGTGCGCGAGGTCGTCGCGCTGGGCCGCATCCCCTACCGGACCCTGTGGGGCACGGACACCGCCGAGGCCGCGGCCGTCGACGGCGCGCTGGCCTCCGCCGACGCGACGCACCTGGCCGACCGGCCGTGGGCCGCGCTGTCCGGCGGCGAGCGGCAGCGCGTCCACATCGCCCGTGCGCTCGCCCAGGAGCCGGACCTGCTGCTGCTCGACGAGCCGACCAACCACCTCGACGTCAGCGCGCAGCTGTCGCTGCTGGCGTTCGTCCGCGACCTCGGCCGCACCACCGTCGCCGCGCTGCACGACCTCAACCTCGCGGCGGCGTACTGCGCGCACGTGCTGGTGCTCGCCGAGGGCCGGCTGGTCGCGGCCGGCGACCCGCGCGAGGTCCTGACCGCCGACCTGGTGCGGGCCGTCTACGGCGTCGACGCCGAGGTCCTGACCCACCCGCGCACGGGCCGGCCGGTGATCGCGTTCGGCGACCCCGGTCCGGTGCCCGCGCTCGTCCCCGTCGAAGGAGCACCGTGAAGATCACCGTCCTGTCCGGCGGCGTCGGCGGCGCCCGGTTCACCCGCGGCCTGCTGGCCCTGCTGCGCGACCGGCTGCCCGACGGGCGCGGCGGCACGACCGCCGAGGTCACGGTCGTGGCGAACACCGGCGACGACATGTGGCTGCACGGCGTCCGCGTCTGCCCGGACCTCGACACGCTGATGTACACGCTCGGCGGCGCCGTCCACGAGGACCAGGGCTGGGGCCGCCGCGACGAGTCCAGCCGGGTCAGCGCGGACCTCGCCGCGTACGACGTCGGCTGGGAGTGGTTCACGCTCGGCGACCTGGACCTCGCCACCCACCTGGCCCGGACGCAGTGGCTGCACGAGGGGCTGACGCTGTCGGAGGCGACCGAGCGCCTGACGCGCCGCTGGGACCTCGCCGCGCAGGGCGTCCGGCTGCTGCCGATGTCCGACCAGCCCGTCGAGACCCACGTGGTCGTCGACGACCCCGAGCGCCTGATCCACTTCGAGGAGTGGTGGGTCCGGCACCGCGCGGCGCTGCCCGCACGGCGGTTCGAGCAGGTCGGGCTGGCCACCGCGTCGGCGGCGCTCGGGGTGCTCGACGCGCTCGCCGACGCCGACGTCGTGGTGCTCCCGCCGTCCAACCCGGTGGTGTCGGTCGGCACGGTCCTCGCGGTGCCCGGCGTCCGTGCGGCGCTGGCCTCGACCTCCGCGGCCGTCGTCGGGGTGTCCCCGATCGTGGGCGGCGCGCCCGTGCGCGGGATGGCCGCCGAGTGCCTGGCGACGATCGGCGTCGACGCCACCGCCGAGGCGGTCGCCCGGCACTACGGCCTGCGCGGCGACCGCACGCGCCCCGCCGACGCACCCGGGGTGCTCGACGCGTGGCTGGTGGACACGGTCGACGCCGACGCGGCGACGGCGCTGGCGGCCGACGGCTGGCGGGCCGCCGCGACGGGCACGCTGATGCACGACGTCCCCGAGACGGCCCGGATCGCGGCGGCGGCGCTGGCGCTCGTCGGGCGCTGACCCGGCGGTCCGGCCCCTCGGGCCCGGCGGCTCAGCCCAGCGGCCCGAGCCGCCGCAGCAGCGCCCCGGTCCGACCGCCGACGCCGCGGGCCAGCAGCGCCGTCAGGTCCGCGGGCACGTCGACGTCGTGCCGGAGGGTCGTGTCGTCGGGCAGGTCGATCGTCGCGTGCCCCAGCGCCGCGTGGGCCGCGGCCGACCCGCCGCCGAACGCCGGGCGCAGCCGCTCCCCCGCCCGGGCGGTCAGCAGGGTCGTCCCGGTGCCGTCGGCGTCGGGCAGCACCGCCAGCGGGTGCGCCCCGGCGGCCGCGAGCGCAGCGTCGAGCTCGCGCGGGTCGAGCCCGGGCAGGTCCCCGAGCAGCACGCCGACGTGCGCGGTCGGCGCCTCGGCGCGCGCGGCGGCGACCCCGGCGGCGACCGCCCGGTCCAGCGACGCCCACCCGCCGGGCGCGTCCCCCGCAGCGGCGGCGGGCTCCGGCAGCACCCGGACCCGGGGCAGCGCGGCGGCGTCGCGGGCCACGGGCGCGTCGGCGGTGACCACGACCACGCGGGCGACCCGCGGCACGGCGAGGACGGCCTCGACCGTGTCGAGCGCCATCGCCCGGACGAGGGCGGCGCGGGCGCCGGGCTCCAGCACGTCGGCGAGCCGCGTCTTGCCCCGGCTCGCGTCCTTCACCGGGACGACCAGGACCCACCGGGCGTGCAGCACCCCCGCACCCTACGCGGGCGCGCGGGTGCCGCGGACGTGCCGCTCAGCCGGCGGTCGGGGTCCGGCGTCGGGGTCGGGCGAGGGCGGCGTCGATCTCCGCCCGGCGCCCCTGCACGAGGGCGTCGAGCGCCGCGTCCGGCAGGGGGCGCTCGACCGTGAACCGGATGCCGCCCTTCGTCGCGTCGAACCCGTCGAGGGTGGCGAGCACCGCGGCGGTGACGTCCGCGCTGAACGGGTACGCGGTGCACCCCGACGCCGCCGCGACGACGCTCAGCAGCGGCCGCCCCCGGTACCGGAGGGCCGCCAGTCCGTACGACGTGCCCTCCTCGAGGTCCGGCACCCGATCGCGCGCCCGGTCGAGCAGCCGCCCGACCAGCTCCCGCTGCGCCCCGTCCAGCGACGCGACGTACTCGGCGACCTCGCCCACGGCCCGCTCCCGTCCTCGGTGGTCGCCCGATCGTGGCACCGCGCCACGCCGGGCGGTACCCCCGCCGACCGGGTGGTTCCGCCGCCGACCCCAGCGCCGGACCCTCGGTCGGCCGATGGAACAGGTGGACGTCCGGTCGGCGGTCGCTCCGGGCGAGGGCGAGAGGCGGTGGGACCCGTGCGGCTGCGGCAGCGCGTCATGTCGGTCCTCGTGCTCGCCGGGTGCCTGACCGGCCTCGTCGCGATCCCCCTCGGCTGGGGCGCGCACGAGCCGCTGCGGTTCTGCCGCACCGCGGCCGAGTGCCCGGACCTGCGGTGGCCGGCGACGACGGCGCACGGCGTGCCCGCGGACCCCGCGGGGCCGTGACGTCGGGCCCGTACCGACGCCGCGGTGCGAGAATCGCCGCATGACCCTCTGGCTGACCGGTGACGCCGACGCGGACCGCCTGCTCGACGCCGACCCGTTCGCCCTCCTGGTCGGGATGCTGCTCGACCAGCAGGTGACGATGGAGTCCGCGTTCGCGGGCCCGGCGAAGATCGCGGACCGGATGGGCGGCTTCGACGTCGCCCGGATCGCGGACGCCGACCCCGACGCGTTCGCCGCCCTGTGCGCGACCCCGCCGGCGGTGCACCGGTTCCCGGGGTCGATGGCCGCCCGGGTGCAGGCCGTCGCGCGTGCCGTCGTCGACGAGTACGACGGCGACGTGACGCGCCTCTGGACCGAGGGCACCCCGGACGGCGCCACCGTGCTGAAGCGGCTGAAGGCGCTGCCGGGCTTCGGCGACCAGAAGGCGCGGATCTTCCTGGCGCTGCTCGGCAAGCAGCGCGGCGTCGAGCCGACGGGCTGGCGCGAGGCGGCGGGCGCCTACGGGGATGACGTGCCGCGGTCGATCGCCGACGTGCGGGACCCGGAGTCCCTGGGCCGGGTGCGGGAGACGAAGAAGGCCGCGAAGGCCGCCGCGCGCGCCGCGAAGGGCTGAGTCACCCCCGCGGCGGGCGCGCCCGCCTCGGAGGACGTGGCAGCATCGCCGCATGATCGTGGTCACCAGCAACGAGATCCCCGGCTACCGCGTGCAGGCGGTCCTCGGGGAGGTCATGGGCCTGACGGTCCGCTCGACGAACATCGGCTCGAACTTCACCGCGGGCTTCCGGTCCATCGGTGGCGGGGAGATCCCCGAGTACACCCGGATCGTCGACGAGTCCCGGCACGAGGCGATGCGCCGGATGACGGCCGAGGCCGCCCAGCGGGGCGCGAACGCGATCGTCGCGATGCGGTTCGACACCGGGGCGATCGGCCAGTTCAGCGAGGTCTGCGCCTACGGGACGGCGGTCATCGCGGAGCCGATCGCGGCGGGCGAGCCCGGCGCGACGGGCCAGTCGGCGCAGATCGCCGCCCAGACGCCCCTGGCCTGACCCGACCGTCCGGGCCCGGCACCACCCCGGGCCCGGTCGGCTCGACCGCGTCAGGCGTGCAGGCCGTCCGGGAGCGGCAGGTTGACCAGGCGCAGCAGGCGCACCACGGTCTCCTCGACGAACGTGTCGTCCGGCTCGCCGCCCTCGACGGCCATGAGCCGCCGCACCTCGTTCGGCTGCACGTCCTCGGCACCGACGAGCTCGGCCCACGCGGCGAAGCACTCCGCCTCGGCGTCGATGTCGACCGGCGCGCTCTCGTCCGGGTTGTCGAAGAAGTCCCGGGGCTGGAACCCCAGGTAGAACCGGCCGGCGGCGGTCGGCGACGGCAGGTAGTCGATGACGGCGATGTCGCCGTGCTGGACCTCGATGGTCAGGCTCGGGGTCGCGGCCGGGTCGCCGCCCCAGGTGCCGCCGCCGTACGTGAACTTCTCGCCGTCAGCCACGACGGGCCTCCTCCTGGTCGTCCCCTGCAGTGCGTGCCCGGGCCGGCGTGCGGCCGTGCGTGGCGATGCTAGCCCGGCGCCGACCGCGGGCCCGCGAGGCTCACGCGTCGGAGCCGGCGGCGTCCTTCCAGCCGCGCGCGTACGCCTCGGCGGTGCCCTCGGCGAACATGTCGTCCGGGCCGACCCGGACCAGCGCCCGCGCCCCGGGGCCGTCCTCGGCGGTCACGGCGTGCGCCATGCCCCGCACGACGGCGACCGGCACCCCGGTGGCCTTGCCCTTGACGAGCTCGGCGGCGGCGGCGATCTCGTCCGCGAGCGCGGCGACGCTGACCTGCAGCGCGCGCCCGTGGGTGTCGGTCGTGCCGCGCAGGTCGTCGAGCACCCGCACGCCCGCGGCGCCGATGGCGATGTCCGTCTGCCCCTGCCGCCACGGCCGACCGGCGGTGTCCGAGACGAGCACGCCCACGCGGACGCCGAACCGCTCGGCCAGCGCGACCCGCAGCGCGCGAGCGGTGGCGTCGGGGTCCTCGGGCAGCAGCAGGACGGTGCCGTCGGGGGTGTTGGACGCGTCCACCCCGGCGGCGGCCATGACCAGCCCGAGCCGGTTCTCGACGATCCGGGTGACGCCCGCGGCGTGCTCGCGGGTCGCGACGACGCGCACGGTCTCGGCGGTGATCGCCGCCTCGCGGTCGGCGGCGCGCACGACGCGCCCCTCGGCCTTGGACACGATCTTGCTGGTCACGACGAGGACGTCGCCGTCCGCCAGCGTCGTGGCGGGGCGCGCCTCGGCGTCGGCCTCGAGGGCGTCACCGAGCAGCGCGGCCAGGTCGTCGCCCGGGCGGACCTCGCCGATGCCGGGGACGCCCCAGGCGGTGAGGAGGTCCGCCGCGGACGAGCCGTGCACGGTCAGCGCACCAGCTTCGGCAGCACGTCGCGGCCGAACACGTCGATCCACTCGCGCTGGTTGCGGCCCACGTTGTGCAGGTAGATGCGGTCGAAGCCCAGGTCGACGTACTTCTGGATCTCGGCGCGGTGCACGTCGGGGTCCGCCGAGATGACCATGCGGCCCTCGAAGTCCTCGGGGCGCACGAGCTTGGCCATCTGCGCGAAGTCGAACGGCGAGCGGATGTCGCCCTTGGGGAACTTCATGCCGCCGTTGGGCCACTCGACCATCGCGTTGGTCATGGCCTCCTCGTCGGTACCCGCCCACGACAGGTGCAGCTGCAGGACCTTCGGCAGGTCCTGCGGGTCGCGCCCGGACTCGCGCACGCCCTCGTCGAACTTGCCGAACAGGCCGCTGATCTTCTCCAGCGGCGCCCCGACGGTGATGAGGCCGTCGGCGTGCCGACCGGCGCGCTTCGCGGTGACGGGGCCGGCCGTGGCGACCAGGATCTCCGGCGCGACCTCCGGCATCGTCCACAGCCGGGTCGACTCGAGCTTGTAGAACTGCCCGGCGTGCTTGACGTCCTTGCCCGCCAGGGAGGCCGAGAACAGCTTCTTGATGATCTCGATGGCCTCGAACATGCGGTTGATCCGCTCGGGGGCCTCGGGCCAGTAGGACGCGGTGATGTGCTCGTTCAGCGCCTCGCCGGAGCCCAGGCCCAGCCAGTGCCGGCCCGGGTACATCGCGGCGAGCGTCGCCGACGCCTGCGCGACCATCGCCGGGTGCCAGCGGAACGTCGGCGCGGTCACGCCCGGGCCCATGTCCCCCGTCGTGCGCTCACCGAGCGCGGACAGCACGTTCCACACGAACGCCGACTGCCCCTGCTGCGGGACCCACGGCTGGTAGTGGTCGGCCGCCATCGTGCCGAGGAACCCCTGGGACTCGGCGTAGGCGGACAGCTCCACGGCCTCCGTCGGATGGAACTGCTCCAGCATCGCCGCGTACCCGACCTGCAGGCCCTCGGCCACCACACCCTGTGCCACGTGAACGATCTCCCTCGCGTACGGCTGCCCGCTCGGTCACGGGCCTGCGTCGAGCGTAACCAGCGCGTGTGTCCGGCGGATTCCCGACGGGGGTCGCGCGGGTGTCAGGCGCCGCGGACCAGGTGCGCCAGGTGGCCCTGCCCGTGCAGGTGCGCGGCGACGGCCTCGCTGACCTCGCGGAACACGTCGTCGGACCGGCTGACGCCGATCGCCCCGCCCATGACCCCGGCGCCGGACTCCCGGAAGAACCGCGCGACGGGCGTGCCCTGGTGGTCGAGGTGCTGCACGGCGTACACCAGGCGCTGCTTCTTGCGGCCCGCGAGGGCGCCGAACAGCGCGGTCATCGCGACGCTGCCGCGGGACACCCCCCACGACCCGTCGGGGTTGGTGACGACCTCGAACCCGTGCTCCTCGATGGCGGCGACGAGCGCGGCGCGGGCCGCGTCGGGCGAGCCGGACAGGAAGTAGTCGACGCTGGGCACGGGGCGCTCCTCGGGGCTGGTCTGGTCGGCTCCGTGGTCGGGGCCGCGCAGAGGTTACCGCGGCGCGTTCCCGAGGATCGCGCTCGTCAGCGCCTCGATCGGCTCGCGCGGCGACTGCGGGTTCGCGACGAGGGTGATGTCGACGTCCCCGAGCTCCGGGAGCCGCAGCCCGGCGGGCAGCTGGACGAGGTCGTCGGGCAGCAGGCTCTGCGGCAGGACGGCGATCCCGATGCCCGCGCGCAGGGCGGCGAGCACGCCGTTCACCTCGACGGTCTTGCAGGTGATCCGCCAGGGCCGGCCGGCCTCGGTGAGGGCGGCGACGGCGGCCTGCCGGGTCAGCGACGTCCCCTGGTAGGTGATGAGCGGCACGGGGGCGTCGGGGTCGACGGGGGTGCCGGGGAGCGCGACCCAGACCAGCCGGTCGCGGCGGACGAGCTGCCCCTCCGCGTGGCCGGTGGCCTCCTTGATGTAGACGAGGTCGAGCTGGCCGGCCCGCAGCCGTCGGTGCAGCGCGCCGCTCTGCGCGACGGTCAGCTCGAGGTTGATCCGGGGGTGCAGCCGGCGGAAGTCGCGCAGCACCCGGGGCAGCTGCGCGAGCGCGAGGTCGTCGGCGGCGCCGAACCGCAGGCGGCCGTGCATGGCGGACCCGGTGAAGTACCGGGTGGCCTCGTCGTGGGCCGCGAGGATCGTCCGGGCGAACGTCGCCATCGCCTGGCCGTCGTCGGTGAGGGCGACGCCGCGGGTGTCGCGGTCGAGCAGCCGGCGTCCGGCGGTGTCCTCGAGCTTGCGCATGTGCTGGCTCACCGTGGGCTGCGACAGCCCCAGGCGGGCCCCGGCGCGCGTGAAGTTCAACGTCTCGGAAACGGCGAGGAAAGTGCGGAGCTGGTCGGGGTCAAACACGCCATTCCTCCGGTTCGGACATACCGCCCACGACCTGCGTGGACACCGCTCGATCATTACGGATCATCATGGCACTGATAGCCGTCATGACGTCGAAAAATGAGGCGCCGAGCCGTAGCCTGGGGGTACTGACTCGTCCCGGATCCGTTCCGCACCTCACCCTCTCGCGTACCACCAGCTAGGAACACCTGTGCCCTCGGCTCGTCGCCCGTCCCTGTCCCCGACCCGCACCCGTCGCCCCGCCCCCGCCGCCCCCGCCGCCCGGCCCGCCGGCCCCGGCACGACCGGCACCGCCGCCACCCGGCACCGGCCCCGGCTCGCGCTGCACCGCCGCCCCGCCGTCGCCGTCGACACCCCGGCGGACGCCGCCGCGGCAGCCGCGACGCCCCGCCCCCGGAACGCGACGCTCGCCGCGCTAGGCGTCCGCAACTTCCGGCTCTACGTGGCCTCCCAGGTGCTCACCAACACCGGCGGCTGGGCCGCGCGCGTCGCGCAGGACTGGCTGGTGCTGAGCCTGACCGGGTCCGCCGCCCTGGTCGGCCTGACCGTGACGCTGCAGTTCGTCCCGATGCTGCTGCTCGGCCTCGTGGGCGGCGTCGTCGCCGACCGCTACCCGCGCCGGCGCGTCCTCATGGTCACGCAGACGGTCTTCGGCCTGTCGACGCTCGCGATCGGCGTGCTCGCGCTGTCCGGGCACGTCCAGGCGTGGCACGTGCTGCTCGCCGCGTTCGTCTCCGGCCTCGCGACCGTGTTCGACAACCCGGCACGGCAGGCGTTCGTGCACGAGATCGCCGGCCCGCAGCACCTGCGCCAGGCGATCAGCGTGAACTCCGCGGTGTTCCAGCTCGGCGGTCTGGTCGGCCCCGCGGTCGCCGGCGGCCTCATCGCCGCGGTCGGCGAGGGCTGGACGTTCCTGGTCAACGGCGCCGCGTGCTTCGCCGCCGTGTCGCTGCTCGCCGTGATGCGCGCGTCCGAGCTGACCGCCACCCCCGTCGTCGCCCGCGCCAAGGGCCAGCTCCGCGAGGGGCTCGCGTACGTCCGCCGCAGCCCGCGGATCCTGTGGTCGGTCGTGCTGGTCGGCTTCGTCGCGGTCACCGGCGTCAACATGGCGACCGTCCTCGCCGCCTACACCGACCAGGTGTTCCGCACCGACGCCGGCGGCTACGCGCTGCTGACGTCGATGCTGGCGGTCGGCGCCCTCGGCGGCGCGCTGCTGTCCACCCGGCGCCGCGGCAGCCGGATCACGCACCTCGTGCTGCTCGCCGCGGGCATCGGCGTGCTGCAGCTGCTGGCCGCCGCCGCCCCGAGCCGACCGCTGTTCATCGCGGTGCTCATCGGCACCGGCGTCGTCACGCTGCTCTACCTGACCGGCAGCAACACCCTCGTCCAGACGACCGTCGCCCCGCACCTGCGCGGCCGGGTGATGGCGCTCTACGTGCTGGTGCTGCTCGGCGCGCAGGCCGTGTCCGGCACCCTCATCGGGTGGATCTGCGAGCACCTCGGCGCCCGTACCGGCATGGTCGCGTGCGGCGTCGGCCCGCTGCTCGGCGCGCTGGTGGTCGGCCTCGCGCTCGCCCGGCGCAGCGACGTCGGCGTCCGCGGCACCGTGCGCCGGTTCACCGCCCGGGAGACGACGCGCGAGGCCGTCACCGCCTGACGTCCACCCGCCCCGGACCGCCACGCCCGGCCGCCGCCCCGCACGGGTGGCGGCCGGGCGTCGTCGATGATGGACGCGTGCCGTTCCCCCGCCCCGAGCCGGCGCCCGTCGTCCGCACCGCTCCGGTCCGGCCCGCGGCGGACCTGCTCCCGCGCCTCGACGCCGGTGAGCGCGCCCGGCTCGACCGCGCGCCCGCACCCGAGCGCGACGCCGTCGCCTCCGTCCTGCTGCTCGCCCGGCTCGTCGTCGCGGAGGTCTGCGGCGTCGACCCCGCCGCCGTCCGCGTCGACCGCCGCTGCCCCCGCTGCGGCAGCACCGCCCACGGCGTCCCCCGCGTCACCCGGGCCGACGGCGCCGCCGCGCCGCACCTGTCGCTGAGCCGGACGTCGGACCTGGTCGCGGTCGCCGTCGCGTCGGGCCCGGTCGGCATCGACCTCGAGCCGACGACCGCGGGCGCGGGCCTGCGCCCGGACGTCGTGCTGGCCGACGGCGAGCCTCCCGCCCCCGGGCCCGGCGGGCTGCTGGTGACCTGGGTCCGCAAGGAGGCGGTCCTCAAGGCGGCAGGCACCGGCCTCGCGGTCGACCCGAGGTCGCTGCGGGTCACGGACGTCGCGGGCAGCATCACGGTCGAGCACGCCACCCCCGGCCCGCTCACCCCACCCCCCGGCACCCGCTGGCACCTCGAGGACCTCCCCCTCGACCCTCCCCGCACCCGCACGCACCGAGCCGCCCTCGCCCACCTGCACCCCCACTCCCTCCCGCTCCCGCTCCCGCTCCCGCTCCCGCTCCCGCTCCCGCTCCCGAGGGCGCACGAGACACCACGAGGGCGTACTCCACGGCGTACGCCCTCGTGATGTCTCGTACGCCCTCGGCGGGAGCGGGCGTGTGCGCCCTCGGCGGGAGGGGGCGCGTGCGGGTCAGCGGCGCGGGAGGGGCGGGAGTGCCGGGAGGCCGAGCCACGCGGTCAGGAGCGGCGCCGCGTCGTACCCCGTGACGTCGGTGATCGTCGCCGCCAGCGCGGGGGTGTCCACCGACCCGTGCCGGTAGCGGGCCGTCCAGGTGCGGAGCACCTCGAAGAACGCCGCGTCGCCGACCGCGTGCCGCAGGGCGTGCAGGGTGAGCGCGCCGCGCTTGTAGAGCCGGTCGTCGAACATGTCCTCGCGCCCGGGGTCCCCGATCACGAGGTCCTGCGGCAGCCCGCGCAGGCGGGTGTGCACGGTGCGGGCCTGGGCGTCGGCGGTCCGACCGCCGGACTCCTCCTCCCACAGCCACTCGGCGTAGCAGGCGAACCCCTCGTGCAGCCAGATGTCCCGCCAGGTCGACGCGGTCAGGCTGTTGCCGAACCACTGGTGCGCGAGCTCGTGCGCGACCAGCCGCTCGGACCCCCGGCGGCCGTCGACGTGGTTGGCGCCGAACACCGACAGCCCGTGCGCCTCGAGCGGGATCTCGAGGGGGTCGTCGGTGACGACGACGTCGTACCGCGGGTACGGGTACGGCCCGAACCGGTCGGTGAACAGCGCCATCATCGCGGGCTGCCGGGCGAGGTCGTGAGTATGGGCGGCCCGGAGCCGGGGCGGGGCGACGACGTCCTGCGGGACGGGCCCGGCGGCGAGCGGCGTGCGCTCGTACCGGCCGATCTGCACGGTCGCGAGGTACGGCGCGGTGGGCTCGGGCTGGTCGAACTCCCAGCGCACCCGGCTGGACCGGACCCGGTGCCCGACGAGGACGCCGTTGCAGACCACCTCGTAGCCGGCGTCGGTGGTCACGGCGATGTGGAACGCGGCCTTGGCGCCGGGCCGGTCGTCGCAGGGGAACCAGGACGGCGCACCGTCGGGCTGCCCGGCGACGATCACCCCGTCGGTGAGCTCCTCCCAGCCGACCTCGCCCCACGGCCCGCGCCGGGGTCCGGGCTGACCGCCGTACTCCACCTCGACGACCACGCCGGCGCCGGCGGCGACGGGACGGGCGAGTCGGACCTCGAGCCGGCCGTCGCGCTGCGCGAACCGCCCGGGCCGTCGGCCGTCGACGAGCACCTTGGAGACCCGCAGCCCGACGAGGTCGAGCGACAGCCGCTCCAGGTCGTCCGTCGCGGTGGCGTGCACGCGGGCGCGGCCGTCGAGCCGGTTGCTCGCGACGCGGTAGTCGAGGTCGAGGTCGTACCGCGCGACGTGCAGGCCGCCGGGGACGTGGTCGGGCAGGTAGGGGTCGACCGGGGTGCCGGTCACGCCGGCGCCACCGGGTTGCCGGTCCAGCGGCTGCCCGCGGGGATGGACTCCCCGCGCAGCACGAGGGAGGCGGGGCCCACGCTCGCGGCGGCGCCGAGGCTAGCGGCGGGCAGGATCACCCCGTGCGGGCCGATGCCGGCGCCCGCGTCGAGGCGCACGCTGTCGATGCTCATCACCCGATCATGGAACAGGTGCGTCTGGAGCACACACCCGCGGTTCACGGTGGCGCCGTCGCCGAGGGTCACCAGGTCCGCCTCCGGCAGCCAGTAGGTCTCGCACCACACGCCCCGGCCGATCCGGGCGCCGAGCGTGCGCAGCCACAGGTTCATCGCGGGCGACCCGACGCTCGCGGGGCCGAGCCACGGCACGGCGACGACCTCCAGGAAGCTGTCCGCGAGCTCGTTGCGCCAGATGAACCCGCTCCACAGCGCGTGGTCGCCGGGCCGGATCCGGCCGACCAGCAGCCACTTCGCGACGACCGCCACCGCGCACGCGACGACGGCCGCGCCGACGACGACCACGGGCGACAGCAACGCCGCCGCCCCGAGGCCGTGCCGCGCGGTGACGACCTGGAGCACGAGCAGCACGCCGACGCCGAGTCCGAACGCGACGACGACCGCCAGCAGCCGGCACGCCTCGACGAGCGCCCGAGCGACGCGCAGCCGGGTGGGCGGGTCGAACGTCCGGCTGGTGTCCGACTCCCCCGGCGTGCGGCGCAGCGGGGCGGGCGGCGAGCCGAGCCAGGACGACCCGGCCTTGGCGCGTTCCGGCGTGGCGGACAGCACGGCGACGAGGCCGCGCTTCGGCACGGAGCGCCCGGGGGCGATCATCCCGGAGTTGCCGAGGAACGCGCGCTTGCCGACCTTCGCCCGCTCGACGCGCATCCAGCCGCGACCGAGCTCGTAGGAGCCGATCAGGGTGTCGTCCGCGAGGAACGCCCCGCCGCCGACGGTGGTCAGCGACGGCAGCATCAGCACGGTCGACGCCTCGACGTCCCGGCCGATCCGCGCGCCGAGCGCCCGCAGCCACACCGGCGTCAGGGTGCTCGCGTACAGCGGGTAGAGCGTCGTGCGGGCGTCGTCCATCAGCCGCTGGGTCGCCCAGATCTGCCAGCCGGTGCGGCTGCGGACCGCGTGGTGGCCGGCCTCGACGCCGCGCCCGAGCAGCCGGACGCCGACCAGCGTCGCCAGCGCGAGCACGACGAACGACGCGAGCGCGCCCAGCGGTGCGGCCCGCAGCGCGTCGTCCCAGGCGGTGGCCCACGCGCCGGAGCCGCGGATGCCGGCCCCGACCACCAGCAGGCCGGTGGTGGAGGCGAGCACCGGCAGCGCGGCCAGCGCCGCGGCGGTGGCGCCGTAGACGAGGACCCACCGACGACCCCGCGGGGCGCGCTGCGCCGGCCAGGACTCGCTCGCGGGCTTGGCGAACTCGGCGGGCGACCCCGTCCACAGCTCGCCCGGGGGCACGCTCGCCAGCACCGCCGACCCGGCCGCGACCTGCGCGCCCTGCCCGATCCGGACGCCGGGCGCGAGGGTGCTGCGGGTGCCGACCGTCGCGCGCTTGTCGATCCGCACCCGGCCGAGGTGCAGCACGTCGCCGTCCAGCCAGTGCCCGCGCAGGTCGACCTCGGGCTCGACGGCGCAGCGGTCGCCGAGCGTGAGCATCCCGGTGACCGGCGGCGGGGTGTGCAGGTCGACGTCCGCGCCGACCTGCGCGCCGAGCGCCCGGGCGTAGGCCGCGGTCCAGGGCGCGCAGGACAGGTTCTCGGCGCCGGCGGCCGCGGCCCAGCTCTCCGCGAACCACAGCCGCAGGTGCACCGACCCGCCGCGCGGGTACCGGCCGGGGCGCAGGCCCCGCAGCACCGTCCGGGCGACCAGGACCGTGCTGCCCATCCGGCCCAGCGGGCTGATCAGCACGAGCCAGCCGGCGGCCAGCCACCACCACGCGCCCGCCACCGGGGTCAGCCACGGGACCACGCCGGTGACGGCGAGCAGCTGCTCGGCGGCCAGCAGCCAGGTGAGCCACCGCAGGCCGACCAGCGCCGCCAGCGGCACCCCGAGCAGCGTCTGGACCACCTGCGCGCGGCGCGGCGTCGGGCGGACCACGCGGTGCTCGACGGGCGCGGCGGGCTCGAGCTCGTCGAGCCGGCGCGCGAGGTCGCCCAGGCGCGGGTACTCGTAGACGTCCGCGACCGTGACGGTGCCGTACCGCTCGCGCAGCGCCGAGACGAGCTGCGCGGCGACCAGGCTGCCGCCGCCGCTGGCGAAGAAGTCCTCGTCGGGCCCGGCGACCTCCGCGCCGAGCGCGGCGGTCCAGCGCTCCGCCACCCAGGCGGCGGTCGGGGTGAGCCCGGCCGGGCCGGCGGCCGGCGCGGCGACGCCCGGCAGCGGCCAGGGCAGCGCGTCGCGGTCGACCTTCCCGGAGCCGCGGGTCGGCAGCGCGTCGACGACGGCCAGCTGCGGCACCAGGGCGGCGGGCAGCACCGTGCGCAGCCGGGTCCGGGCGTCGGGCAGGTCGACGGTCGCGCCCTGGGCGGCCACCAGGTACCCGGCGAGGACGGCCGTCCCGGCGGGCGTCCGGCGCACCGCGGCGGCGGCCCCGGCCACCCCGGGCAGCGCACCGAGCGCCGCGTCCACCTCGCCGAGCTCGATCCGCCGACCGCCGATCTTGACCTGGTCGTCCGCGCGGCCGACGAACAGCAGCCCCGCGCGGTCGAGGCGCACGACGTCGCCGCTGCGGTACGCGCGCTCCCAGCCGAGGCCCGGCGCGGGCGCGTACTTCTCGGCGTCCTTGGCGGGGTCGAGGTACCGGGCCAGCCCGACGCCGCCGATGATCAGCTCGCCGGTCTCGCCCTCGGCCACCGGCGTGCCGTCCTCCCCGACGACCGCGAGGTCCCAGCCGTCCAGCGCCAGGCCGATCCGGACCGGGCCCTCGCCGGTGAGCCGGGCCGCGCACGCGACGACGGTGGCCTCGGTGGGGCCGTAGGTGTTCCAGACCTCGCGGTCCGGGGTCACGAGCCGTGCGGCGAGCTCGGGCGGGCAGGCCTCGCCACCGAAGATCAGCAGCCTCACGCCCGCGAGCTCCTCCGCGCGCCACAGCCCGGCCAGCGTCGGCACGGTCGAGATGACGGTGATGCCCTGAGCCACGAGCCACGGCCCGAGGTCCATGCCGGTGCGGACCAGTGCGCGCGGGGCGGGGACCAGGCAGGCGCCGTGCGCCCACGCGAGCCACATCTCCTCGCAGCTCGCGTCGAACGCCACCGACAGCCCGGCCAGCACCCGGTCGCCGGGGCCGAGGGGCGCGTCGGCGAGGAACAGCCGCGCCTCGGCGTCCACGAACGCCGCCGCGGACCGGTGCGTCACGGCCACGCCCTTGGGGGCGCCCGTGGACCCCGACGTGAAGATGATCCACGCGTCGTCGTCGAGGCCGGGTCCCGCCGGGGCCGGTCCGCCCGCGCGCCTGCCCGCGGCGACCAGCGCCCGCAGGTCGCCCTCGGCCAGCACCCGGTCGACCGCCGCCTCGGCGAACACGGTGCGCGCCCGCTCGTCCGGGTCGTCGACGTCCACGGGCACGTACGCCGCGCCCGCGACCAGCACGGCGAGGATCGCGGTGTACAGCTCGGCGGTGCCGGACGGGATCCGCACGCCGACCCGCGAGCCCGGGCCGATGCCGGCGACCTCGAGCGCCGTGGCGGCCGCGCGGACGACCTCGGCGAGCTCCGCGTAGGTGAGCACGGTGCTGCCGTCGTCGACCGCCGGCGCGTCGCCGTGCGCCGCGACCGTCGCCGCGAGCACGTCCGCCAGCGTGCGCGGGTCCGCCGCGAGCGTCGCCCGCAGCAGTCCGTCGGTCCCGACCACGTGCTCCTCCGCCCTGCGCCCGCCGCTCGGCGTGCGCGACCGGCACTGTCGCACACGCCTCCCAGCCTCTCCCCGCCCGGCCGGGCCTGTTCACCGACGCGCCGCCTGGTGTTCGTCCGGCGGCCACCGGACCGGCCGCGGACGGCGCCTGTGGACGACGTCGATCGGACCGTCGGCGTCTGGGAGGATGGGCACATGACCGATCTGCCCTCTGCCTCGACGTCCGCTGCCCCGACGACCGCCCCCGTGTCGGCCGTACGCGCGGTACGCGAGGTACCGGACAAGGTCTCGCTCGACGGCGTCGAGGGCCGCTGGGACGCCGACTGGACCGCGCAGGGCACGTACACGTTCGACCGGACGAAGAGCCGCGAGCAGGTCTACTCGATCGACACGCCGCCGCCCACCGTCTCCGGCTCCCTGCACGTCGGCCACGTCTTCTCGTACACGCACACCGACGTCGTCGCCCGGTTCCGCCGGATGCGCGGGGCCGAGGTGTTCTACCCGATGGGCTGGGACGACAACGGCCTGCCCACCGAGCGTCGCGTGCAGAACTACTTCGGCGTGCGGTGCGACCCGTCGCTGCCCTACGACCCGGACTTCGAGCCGCCGCACGTCGGCGGCGAGGGCAAGAGCGTCAAGGCCGCGGACCAGGTGCCGATCAGCCGCCGCAACTTCGTCGAGCTGTGCGAGCGCCTGACCGTCGAGGACGAGCAGCAGTTCGAGGCGCTGTGGCGCCGGCTCGGCCTCTCCGTCGACTGGGCGATGACCTACCAGACCATCTCGGCCGAGGCGCGTGCCGTCGCCCAGCAGGCGTTCCTGCGCAACCTCGCGCGCGGCGAGGCGTACCAGGCCGAGGCCCCCGGCCTGTGGGACGTCACGTTCCAGACCGCCGTCGCCCAGGCCGAGCTCGAGGCGCGCGACTACCCGGGCGCGTTCCACCGGGTCGCGTTCCACGGCGCCGGCCGCGAGCCGGTCTACATCGAGACCACCCGCCCCGAGCTGCTGCCCGCGTGCGTGGCCCTCATCGCGCACCCGGACGACGAGCGCTACCAGCACCTGTTCGGCACCACGGTGACCAGCCCGCTGTTCGGCGTCGAGGTGCCCGTCCTGGCGCACCCGATGGCGGAGATGGACAAGGGCGCCGGCATCGCGATGTGCTGCACGTTCGGCGACCTGACCGACGTGCAGTGGTGGCGTGAGCTGCAGCTGCCGACCCGCTCGGTGATCGGCCGCGACGGCCGCCTGCTGCGCGAGGTCCCCGAGTGGATCACCGCCCCCGAGGGCCGCGCGACCTACGAGCAGCTGGCCGGCAAGACGACGTTCTCCGCCCGCGAGGTGGTCGTCGAGGGCCTGCGCGAGACCGGCGACCTGGACGGCGACCCGCAGCCGACGCAGCGCAAGGCCAACTTCTTCGAGAAGGGCGACAAGCCCCTCGAGATCGTGACCAGCCGGCAGTGGTACATCCGCAACGGCGGCCGGGACGCCGACTTGCGCGACGCGCTCATCGCGCGCGGCCGGGAGCTCGGGTTCCACCCCGACTTCATGCGCGTCCGCTACGAGAACTGGGTCGGCGGCCTGAACGGCGACTGGCTGGTGTCGCGGCAGCGGTTCTTCGGCGTGCCGTTCCCGGTCTGGTACCCCGTGGACGCGGCCGGAGAGGTCGACCACGCGCACCCGATCGTCCCGACCGAGGACCAGCTCCCGGTCGACCCGTCCTCCGACGTGCCGGCCGGCTACACCGCCGACCAGCGCGGCGTCGCGGGCGGGTTCGTGGGCGACCCCGACATCATGGACACCTGGGCGACGTCGTCCCTGACCCCGCAGATCGCCGGCGGCTGGCGCAGCGACCCCGACCTGTTCGCGCGGGTGTTCCCGATGGACCTGCGCCCCCAGGGCCAGGACATCATCCGCACCTGGCTGTTCTCGACGGTCGTCCGCTCGCACCTGGAGCACGGCACGCTGCCCTGGAAGGACTCGGCCATCAGCGGCTGGATCCTCGACCCCGACCGCAAGAAGATGTCGAAGTCCAAGGGCAACGTCGTCACGCCGATGGGGCTCCTGGAGGAGCACGGCTCCGACGCGGTCCGCTACTGGGCGGCGTCCGCGCGGCTCGGCACCGACGCGGCGTTCGAGGTCGGCCAGATGAAGATCGGCCGCCGCCTGGCGATCAAGGTGCTGAACGCCTCGAAGTTCGCGCTGGGCTTCGGCTCCGCCGAGCAGGGCTCCGCGGCCCTGGACCCGGCGCTGGTCACCGACGCGCTGGACCGCGCGATGCTCGCCGGACTGGCCGACGTGGTCGACCGCGCGACCGCGGCGCTCGAGGCGTACGACCACACCCGCGCGCTGGAGCTCACGGAGACGTTCTTCTGGACGTTCTGCGACGACTACCTCGAGCTGGTCAAGGACCGCGCGTACGGAGCGGGTGCCGCGGACGCGGACGTCACCGCCGCCACGGCCTCGGCCCGCGCGGCGCTGGGCATCGCGCTCGACGTGCTGCTGCGGCTGTTCGCCCCGGTGATCCCGTTCGCCACCGAGGAGGTCTGGTCCTGGTGGCGCGAGGGCTCGGTGCACCGCGCCCCGTGGCCCGAGGCCGCGCCGCTGCGGGCCGCCGCGGGCGACGGCGACCCGACGGTGGTCGCGGCCGCCGGTGCCGCGCTCGCCGCGCTGCGCAAGGTGAAGTCCGAGGCCAAGGTGTCGATGCGCACCGAGATCCTCCGCGCCCGCCTCGAGGTCCCGGCGAGCCTGCTCCCGGGCGTGCGGGTCGCGCTGGACGACGTCCGCGCCGCGGGCCGCGCCACCGGCGAGCTCGACGTGGTCGAGGTCGCGGACGGCCCGGACGCGACGGTCGTCGCGCACGACGCCGAGCTGCTGCCCCCGGAGCCGAAGCAGAAGCCGACCGCCTGAGCCGCGGCACCCGTCAGACGCAGGGCACGTCCTCCCGATCCGGGGGGACGTGCCCTGCGTCGTCCCCGGTCCCGTCGGTGGTCGGCGGCGACGGGCGGGGTCCGTGGGGTGGTGCGACCCTGGGACCGACGTCCCGCCGACCCCGGTTATGCATACGTATCGTCGGCCACGTATACTTTTGCGGCCGGTTTCCCCCACGAGGAGTTCCCCCATGCGCACGCGTCACCTCGCCGTCCTCCCCGCCGCGCTCGCGGCGTCCCTCCTGCTGGCCGCGTGCGGCGGCAGCGACGACGCCTCCGGCGACGCGGGCGACGGCGGCGTCCAGCTGGTCTCCGACGGCTCGCTGACCGTCTGCACCAACCCGCCGTACGAGCCGTTCGAGTACGAGGAGGACGGCGAGATCGTCGGCCTTGACATCGCGATCGTCGGCGAGGTCGCCAAGGACCTCGGCGTGGACGTGGTCACCAAGGTGACGCCGTTCGAGGGCATCCAGTCCGGCGCCGACCTCAACACCGGCAACTGCGACGTCGTGGCCTCGGGCATCACGATCACCGAGGAGCGGCAGGCGAAGATCGACTTCTCCGACCCGTACTTCGACGCCAACCAGGGCCTGCTCGTGCCCGAGGGCTCGGACCTCGACTCCGTCGCCGCGCTCGAGGGCAAGAAGATCGGTGTGCAGCAGGCCACCACCGGCGAGACCTGGGCGCAGGACAACGGCCTGGAGATCGTGCAGTTCGAGGACCTCGGTCTCCAGGTCCAGGCCCTCAAGACCGGCCAGATCGACGCGGCCGTCAACGACATCGCCGTGCTCGGCTCGTTCGTCTCCGAGGGCTTCGAGGTCTCCGCGGAGTTCTCCACCGGCGAGCAGTACGGCCTCGGCGTGAAGCAGGGCAACACGGCGCTGCTGGACGCGATCAACGGCACCCTCGACAGGATCCGCGAGGACGGCACCTACGACGCGCTCTACACGGAGTTCATCGGCACCGCGCCCGCCTCGTCCTCGACCGGCGCCGCGACCGCGTCGGCCGAGCCGAGCCCGTCGGACGGCTGACGTGACCGCCACCACCCCCGCGCCCGGGACGCTGCCCGCGTCCCGGCGCCGGTGGAGCCCGCGCCGGCGCGCCCGGGCGTTCCGCGCGGTGCAGTACCTGCTGCTGGTGGCGCTGCTCGCGCTCGTCGCGTCCGCCATCGACTGGGGCGACGTCGGGACCAACTTCTTCAACGTCGACGCGGCCCGCGACATCCTCCCGCTGCTGCCGACGGCCTTCAGGAACACGCTGGTCTACACGCTGGCCGGCTTCGCGGTCGGGCTGTCGCTGGGCACGGTGCTCGCGCTGATGCGCCTGTCCGCGGTCGCGCTCTACCGGTGGATCGCCGTGGTCTACATCGAGTTCTTCCGCGGCATCCCGGCGCTGCTGGTCGTCGTGTCGTTCGGGTACGCGGTGCCGATCGCGTTCGGGGTGAACATCGGCTCGGTGACCACCAAGGCGGCGCTCGCGCTCGGGCTCGTGTCCGCCGCGTACATCGCGGAGACGCTGCGCGCCGGGATCCAGGCGGTCCCGCGCGGCCAGGTCGAGGCGGCTCGCTCGCTCGGCATGTCGCACGGCCGCACGCTCGCGACCGTCGTCGTGCCGCAGGCGTTCCGCATCGTCCTGCCGCCGATGACGAACGAGTTCATCCTGCTGACCAAGGACACGTCCCTGGTGTTCCTGCTCGGGCTCGCGGCCGACCAGTTCGACCTGACCAAGATCGGCCGGGACGCGCTGAACAGCGCCACGGGCGGGCTCACCCCGCTGTTCCTGATCGGCGCCTGCTACCTGCTGATCACCCTGCCGCTCGGGCAGCTGTCCCGGTACCTGGAGAAGCGCACCGGAGCGAGGAGCCGCTGATGACCACGCCCACCCCCACCCCCGCCGACGCCCCCGTGGTGCGGATCGCGGGGCTGCGCAAGGCCTTCGGCGAGCGCGAGGTCCTGACCGGCATCGACCTCGATGTCCGCGCCGGCGAGGTCGTCTGCGTGATCGGCCCCTCGGGTTCCGGCAAGTCGACCTTGCTGCGCTGCATCAACCTGCTGGAGCAGCCCACCGGCGGCCGTGTGGACGTGCTCGGCGTCGAGGTCACCGACCCGGACGTGGACATCGACCGGGTGCGCACGCACGTCGGCATGGTGTTCCAGCAGTTCAACCTGTTCGCGCACATGACCGTCCTGGAGAACTGCACGGTCGCCCAGCGCCAGGTGCTGCGTCGGTCCCGGGACGAGGCCGAGCGCATCGCCCGCGCCAACCTCGAGCGCGTCGGGCTCGCCGACCGTGCCGACGCCCACCCCGCGCAGCTGTCCGGCGGGCAGCAGCAGCGCGTGGCGATCGCCCGGGCCCTGTCGATGGACCCGCAGCTCATGCTGTTCGACGAGCCGACGTCCGCGCTGGACCCCGAGCTCGTCGGCGACGTGCTGGCGGTCATGCGGGACCTCGCCGACGCGGGCATGACGATGATCGTCGTCACGCACGAGATGGCGTTCGCGCGGGACGTGGGCGACCGCGTCGTGTTCATGGACGGCGGCGTGGTCGTCGAGGACGGCCCCGCGGCCGACGTCATCGGCGCACCGCGGGAGGCCCGCACGCGGGCGTTCCTGCAGCGGGTCCTGGACCCCACGCACACCGGGACCGCCTGAACCGCCCCCACCGGGTAGGTGGCGCCGGGTCCCGGACCCGGGACCCGGCGCCGGATAGCATGGCGAACCCCCCGCCGTCACCGACCAGGAGCACCGATGCGCGAGTTCAGCGCCGAGACACCCGTCCCGCACGACCCCGCGCTCAACGTGCCCGGCCTGCTGCTGGAGCGGCTCCGGCGCGACCCGTCGAGCGTGCTCGTCGAGCGGTCCACCGGCCTCGGCGGCTCGTGGCAGCCCGTCACGGTCGCGGAGTTCGTCCGCGAGGTCACCGCGCTCGCCAAGGGCCTGGTCGCCCAGGGGCTCGAGCCCGGCGACCGCGTCGCGATCATGTCGCGCACCCGGTACGAGTGGACCCTGACCGACTTCGCGGTGTGGTTCGCGGGCGGGGTCGGCGTCCCCGTGTACGAGACCTCCTCGGCCGAGCAGGTCGAGTGGATCCTCGCGAGCTCCGGGACGTCCCTGGTCGTCGTCGAGACCGCGGCGCACGCCGCCGTCGTCGGGCAGGTCCGCGCGGCGGTCCCGGCGGTACGGGGCGTGTTCGTCATCGACGACGGCGGGCTGGCCCGGCTCGTGGCCGACGGCCTGGCCGTGGAGGACGCCGAGATCGAGCGCCGCCGCGGGCTCGCGCAGGCCGCGGACCTCGCGACGATCATCTACACCTCCGGCACGACCGGCCGACCCAAGGGCGTCGAGCTGAGCCACGGCAACTTCGTCGACAACGCCCGCAACGGCGTCGCCTCGCTGGCCGAGGTGTGCGCGGTGCCCGGCTCGCGGACGCTGCTGTTCATGCCGCTCGCGCACGTGTTCGCGCGGTTCGTGCAGATGGTCGCGATCGCGGCGGGCTCCCCCATCGGCCACACCCCCGACACGCGCAACCTGCTCGCGGACTTCGCGTCGTTCCGGCCGACGTACATCCTCGCGGTGCCGCGCGTGTTCGAGAAGGTCTACAACTCCGCCGAGCAGAAGGCCGGCCACGGCGCGAAGCTCAAGCTGTTCCGCTGGGCCGCGAAGGTGTCGATCACCTACTCCCGCGCGCTCGACACCCCGCAGGGGCCGTCGGCCGCGCTGAAGGCGAGCCACGCCCTCGCCACCACGCTGGTGCTGCGCCGGCTCAAGGACGCGATGGGCGGCAACCTCCGCTACGCGATCTCGGGCGGCGCCCCGCTCGGCGAGCGGCTCGGCCACTACTACCGCGGCATCGGCGTGCGCGTCCTGGAGGGCTACGGCCTGACCGAGACGACCGCCCCGTCGGCCGTGAACCGGCCGGGCCTGATCAAGATCGGCACCGTCGGCCCCGCCTACCCCGGCACCTCCCTGCGGGTCGACGACGACGGCAACGTGTTCGCGCGCGGCCCGCACGTGTTCCGCGGCTACCACGGCGACCCCGAGGCGACCGCCGCGGTGCTGGACGCCGACGGGTGGTTCGCGACGGGTGACATCGGCACGCTCGACGAGGACGGCTACCTGCGCCTCACCGGCCGCGCGAAGGAGCTCATCGTCACCGCCGGCGGCAAGAACGTCGCCCCCGCGGTGCTCGAGGACCGGTTCCGCGGGCACCCCCTGGTCAGCCAGGTCGTCGTGGTCGGCGACGGGCGCCCGTTCATCGGCGCGCTCGTCACCCTCGACGCCGACATGCTGCCCGGTTGGCTGTCGATGCACGGGCTCCCGGCGATGGACGTGCGCGCGGCCGGTCGGCACCCGGAGGTGCTGGCGGCCCTGGACCGCGCCGCGGCCCGGGCCAACGAGGCCGTGTCCCGCGCCGAGTCGATCCGCAAGGTCCGCGTGCTGGACGGCGACTTCACCGAGGCGAACGGGTACCTCACCCCGTCGCTCAAGGTGAAGCGCGCGCTCGTGCTGAAGGACTTCGCGGCGGACGTCGAGGAGCTCTACGTCGACACCCGGGAGCACTGAGCACCGGTCGCAGCATGTGACCTACGTCACCCTCAGAGGGCGGGACAGGGGCCACAGCGGACTCATAGGTTCAGCGGCGCGCGGGACACTTCGTGCCGCAGCCGTCTCGATCCCGGGAGCCCCTCCGTGTCCTACCCGCAGCCGTCCACCTCCGCCTACTCGTCCACCGCCGGCGAGTCCTCCAAGTCGTTCGTCGCGACCTGGCTCCTGTCCGCGTTCCTCGGCGGGCTCGGCGTCGACCGGTTCTACCTGGGCAAGATCGGCACCGGCGTCCTCAAGCTCGTCACCCTCGGCGGCCTGGGCGTCTGGGCGCTGATCGACCTGATCCTGGTGCTCGCCGGCGCGCAGAAGGACAAGGAGGGCCGGTCGCTGGCCGGCTACGACCAGAACAAGAAGATCGCCTGGATCGTCACCGCCGTCCTGTTCGTGCTCGGCATCGTGGGCAACATCGCCTCCGGCACGCTGGCAGCCATCGGCTCCTGAGCGACCGCACCACCGGCCGGCCGCGCACGAGCGCCCGGCCGGTGGTGCGTCCGGGGTGTCTCACCGCCGCGAGGAGGGTCCGGCGGACCCGACCCCATGCGCTACAGTCGCCCGCGGTGAGGTAAGGCATACCTCATCCCCACGGCGGGTCGCCGGACGTCCACGGAGGTACCGGTGGTCGCCAACGTCCTCATCGGGCTCCGCGAGGGCCTCGAGGCCTCGCTCGTCGTCGGCATCCTGCTGGCCTACCTCGTGCGCACCGGCCGTCGCGACCTCGTCCCCGCGCTCTGGTCCGGGGTCGCCACCGCCGTCGCCGTGTCGCTCGTCGCCGGCGCCGCCCTCACGTTCGGCCCGAAGGGGCTGACGTTCGAGGCGCAGGAGATCATCGGCGGCTCGCTGTCGCTGGTCGCCGCCGGGCTGCTGACCTGGATGACCCTCTGGATGGCCCGCACCGCGCGGCACATGAAGTCCGACCTCGAGGGCCGTCTCGGCGCCGCGCTCGGCGCAGGACCGCGCGCGGTCTACGTGGTCGCGCTGCTCGCCGTCGGCCGCGAGGGCCTCGAGACGGCGCTGTTCCTGTGGGCCGGCGCGCAGGCGTCGTCCTCCCTGACGGGACCCCTGGTCGGCGCGCTGCTCGGCATCGCCGTGGCCGTCGTCCTCGGCTGGGCCGTCTACCGCGGCGCCGTCCGGCTCGACCTGCGCCGGTTCTTCAGCTGGACCGGGATGCTGCTCGTCGTCGTGGCCGCCGGCGTCGTCGCCTACGGCGTCCACGACCTGCAGGAGGCCGGCGTGCTGCCCGGGCTCGGCGCCGTCGCCTACGACATCTCCGCCCTGATCCCGCCGTCGAGCTGGGTCGGCACCGTCCTGGCCGGCATGTTCACGTTCAGCCCCGCCCCCACCTGGGCGCAGGTCGTCGCGTGGACCTGCTACCTCGCCGTGGTCGGCACCGTGTACGTGCGGCAGGTGTGGGGCGGGTCCGCCCGGCCCCGGTCCCCCGCGCCCGCCGCCGCCCCGGCCGCCGGCGCCGCGCCCGCCGGCGCCGCACCCGCCAGCTCCTGACCCGACCGGTAGCGCACCCGGCCGGCACCGGCCCGCAACGGCCCGGCTCGCGCCCCGCCCGAGCCGCCCCCACCGCCTCCTCGCCGCAGGCACGCGCGCCGCACGACCCGGCCCCCCGGGTCCGGCGCGCCCGTCACCCCGCACCTGCCACCACCCCGGAGACCCCATGTCCCGCTCCCTGCCCACCGCCCGCCTGACGTCCGCCGCGGCCCTCGCCGCGCTCGTGCTGCCGCTCGCGGCGTGCGTCGACAACGGCGCCGCCGGCGCCGACGCCACCGGACCCGGCGCGATCACCGTCGACTCCACCGCCGACGCCTGCGACGTCGCGACCGCCGAGGCGCCGTCCGGCACCGTCACGTTCACCGTCACCAACAGCGGCGACGACGTGACCGAGTTCTACCTGCTCGCCGACGACCGCCTGCGCGTGGTCTCCGAGGTCGAGAACATCGGCCCCGGCATCACCCGCGACCTCGTCGTGCAGGTCCCGGCCGGGGACTACTACACCGCCTGCAAGCCCGGCATGGTCGGCGACGGCATCACGGCCGCGTTCACCGTGACCGACTCCGGCGCGGACGTCGGCCCGTCCGGTCCGGTCGCGCAGCAGCTCGCGACCGCGCAGGCCGACTACGTCGCGTACGTGAAGGACCAGGTCGGCTCGCTGGTCACCGGCACCCAGGAGTTCGCCGACGCGTACGCCGCGGGCGACGACGCGACCGCCCGGTCCCGGTACGCCGCCGTGCGCGTGCACTGGGAGCGCGTCGAGCCGGTGGCCGAGTCCTTCGGCGACCTGGACCCGCTGCTCGACGCCCGCGAGGCCGACCTCGCCGAGGGCGACGAGTGGAGCGGCTGGCACTACATCGAGAAGGACCTCTGGCAGCCCGCCCCCGACGCGAACGGCGGCGAGACGTACACCCCGCTGACCCCCGAGCAGCGCCAGGAGGCCGCCGACACCCTCGTCGAGCTCACCGGCGAGCTCGAGGCCCGCGTCACCGCCGACGACTTCACCTTCGAGGCGTTCCAGATCTCCAACGGCGCCAAGGAGCTGCTGGACGAGGTCGCGACCGGCAAGGTCACCGGCGAGGAGGAGATCTGGTCCCACACCGACCTGTGGGACTTCCGCGCGAACGTCGACGGGGCCGAGGTCGCCCTCGGGGTGCTGCGTGGCGTCGCCGAGCAGCAGGACCCGGAGCTGGTGACCGAGCTCGACGACCGGTTCGCGGACCTCGACGCCCTGCTCGCCCAGCACGGCTCCGTCGACGCCGGCTTCGCCTCGTACACCGACCTGACACCCGCGCAGGTCGCCGAGCTCGCCGCCGCCGTCGACGCCGTGAGCGAGCCCCTGTCCCGCCTGACCGCGACGATCACCGATGCGGCCTGACGACCCCGCCGCACCCGCCGGCGACGACCGCCCGCGCGGTCTCAGCCGCCGTGCCGTCCTCCTCGGGGGCGGCGCGGCGGCCGGCGCCGCGGCGGTCGCCGGTGCCGCGTTCGCCGGCGGACGCGCCACCGCCCCCGACCGCGCCGCTGCCGTCGAGGCGCGCACCTACCCGTTCGCCGGCGCGCACCAGGCCGGGATCGTCACGCCCGCGCAGGACCGCCTGTACGTCGCCGCGTTCGACCTGACGACCACCGACCGCGCCGCGCTCGTCGACCTGCTGCGCACCTGGACCACGATGGCCGCCCGGCTCACCGCCGGGCTCGGCGCGGGACCGCTCGGGTTCGACCGCGGCAGCTACGACGCCCCGCCCGACGACACCGGCGAGGCCGCGGACCTGCCGCCCGCCGGCCTCACCCTGACCTTCGGGTTCGGCCGGTCGCTGTTCGTGGGCGCCGACGGCGGCTCGGACCCGTTCGGGCTCGCCGGCCGGCTGCCGGGCGCGCTCGCGCCCCTGCCCCACTTCCCCGGGGACGCGCTCGACGCCGACCGCAGCGACGGCGACCTGGTCGTCCAGGCGTGCTCCGACGACGCGCAGGTCGCGTTCCACGCCGTGCGGAACCTGTCCCGCGCCGCGTTCGGCACCGCCCGGATCCGCTGGGCGCAGCTCGGCTACGGGCGCACGTCGTCCACGTCGACCGCCCAGCAGACGCCGCGCAACCTGTTCGGCTTCAAGGACGGGACCGCGAACATCATGGCCGAGGAGGCCACCGCCCTCGAGGACCACGTGTGGGTGCAGGCCGCCGACGCGCGCGCCGACACCGGGACCGACTCCGCCTGGATGACCGGCGGCACGTACCTGACGGGCCGGCGCATCCGGATGACCGTCGAGACCTGGGACCGCTCCTCGCTGCGCGAGCAGGAGCGGGTCGTCGGCCGGACGAAGGGCTCCGGCTCCCCGCTGTCCGGCGGCGTGGAGCACACCGCGCCCGACTTCGAGCGTGCCGGGTCCGACGGGACGCCGCTGATCGACCCCGCGTCGCACGTGCGGCTCGCCCACCCGACGTCGAACGGCGGCACCCGGATGCTGCGCCGCGGGTACACGTTCACCGACGGCAACGACGCGCTCGGGCGGCTGGACGCCGGCCTCTACTTCATCGCGTTCACCCGCGACCCGCGGACCCACTACGTCCCGGTCCAGCAGGCGCTCGCCCAGCAGGACCTCATGTCCGAGTACCTGCAGCACACCGCGTCCGCCCAGTTCGCCGTGCCACCGGGCGTCCCCCGGATCGCCCCGGACGGCTCCCTGGTGGACGACTCCTACGTGGGCGCCGGCCTGCTCGCCTGACGCCCGGCCCCGAGCCCGGACCCCCCGCGCCGCCCGACTCCGGCCAGCAGGCGCCGAGACAGGACGCGCGCGCCGAGACAGGGCCGTCCAGCGCCCTGTCTCGGCGCGGCGGCCCTGTCTCGGCGACCAGGCCGGGCGGGTCAGGCCGGGCGGAGCCGGCCGGGCGGATCCGCCGCCGGCGTCAGACCACGTCGCGCAGGCGGGACTGGTCGTCCGACTGGGTCGGGATCGACTCGCTCGGCGTCGAGTCGTCGCTCCACCGGAGCACCGCCCCGATGCCGTCGACGACCTCGACCTGCCCGTCCGAGGCGATGGTCAGCCCGGCGTCCTGGCCCAGCGCCGCCCGGATCAGCGCGACGTCCGCGGGCATCTGCCGGGCCCCGGAGGTGACCCCGATGCCCGCCAGGTCGGACTCGCTGCTCGCGATCTGCAGCGGCTCCGGCCCGACCCACAGCCGGCGCTCGGACAGCGACGACCCGGGCAGCGTGGCGTCCTCGTGCAGCACGACCTCCGCGACCTGCCCCCGCTGGAGCACGGTCACCACGTCGTCCACCGAGGTCACCGCCGCCTCCCCGCGACCGAGGGCCTCGCGGTAGCGGTCGAGCACGCTGGTCCGCCGGGTCCGCCGGAACGTCTCCAGCGCCTCCGACACGCGCTGGTGGAACGCCTGCTGGTTGACGCCGTCGGCGCGGGAGCCGCCCTGCACCTCGACCACGAGCTCGCGCGTGCGCGGCGCCACCGCGTGGCAGAGCAGCGACACGGCACGGACGTCGCCGGTGACGAGCACGATCTCCGGCTTCTTCTCGACCACCTGCTTGTCGAGGTCGGCCGCGACGGTCTCGGCGTTGCGCTCCCAGGAGTCCTCGGCGCGGACCTGCACGCGCTTGTGCGCCCAGGCGCCGCCGCCCTCCTTCACCTTGTGCAGCACGTCGTGGTCGCCCTCGACCGTCTCCTTCGACGACCCGCGCACGCCCGAGCCGTCCGACCAGGTGAGGTCCGCGCCCTGCCGGTCGATCTCGACCAGGAGGAACCGGGTCGCCTCGTCCGCGGCCCGGACCGCGGGCAGCAGCACCGGCACGTCGTCGAGCACGGCCGTCGACTGCGCGGGCGGGGACTTCAGCACGCGGTCGACGACCACCCCGCGGGAGTCCGCGATGACGACCCGCCCGTGCGGCGTGGTGACACCCGTGGGCCGGGTGACGACCTGCTCGATCTCGTCCAGCACGCCGGCGGCGGCACCCGCGCGCTCGAGGTCCCGCCGCAGGGACCGCCAGCGGCCCGCCACCTCCTCGTCACCGGACGCGTCGGCGCGGGTGGCGTCGAGGTGGACCGTCACGAACGGAGCGGGACGGCCGAGCAGGGGCTTGAGCCAGTGCAGTTCCACGGGGCGACCTCCGAGGGTTCTTCGGATGCGTCGGTCGAGCCGATGAGGCGCCTGCCGGGCCCCTGCGGCCGACCTGTCCTGACCCCTCCCACCCTGGGCCAGGTCGGCGCCGAGCGCCACCCCTGACCGGGTCCCGGTCGCGGTGGCGCGCCAGGTCAGGCCGGGGGCACCGCGCCCGGGGCGTCGCCGCCCGCCGCGATCGCCTCGTGGTGCCGGATGACCTCCTCGACGATGAACGCGAGGAACTTCTCCGCGAACACCGGGTCGAGGTCGGCGTCGTGCGCGAGCGACCGCAGCCGGGCCACCTGCCGGGCCTCGCGGCCGGGGTCCGACGCGGGCAGGCCGAGGCGCGCCTTGAGCACGCCGACCTGCTGGGTCGCCTTGAACCGCTCCGCGAGGAGGTGGATCAGCGCGGCGTCGATGTTGTCGATGCTGCCGCGCAGGCGCGCCAGCTCCGGCGGCGGACCGCCGGCGTCTGCGAGGCTCACGCGCTCTTCTCGCGCGGCGTGCGCTTCGCGGGCGCCTGGCGGGGCACCAGCGTCGGGTTCACGTTCTCCAGGACGACCTCGCGGGTCACGACCACGCGCTCGACGTCGTCACGGCTCGGCACCTCGAACATCACCTGCTGGAGGACCTCCTCCATGATGGCCCGCAGCCCGCGCGCACCGGTACCGCGCAGCAGCGCCTGGTCGGCGATGGCCTCGACCGCGTCGGCGGTGAACTCCAGCTCGACGCCGTCGATCTCGAACATCCGCTGGTACTGCTTCACGAGCGCGTTGCGGGGCTCGGTGAGGATCCGCACCAGGGCCGACTGGTCGAGCGGCGACACCGTCGTGATGACCGGGACGCGGCCGATGAACTCGGGGATCAGGCCGAACTTCAGCAGGTCCTCCGGCATGACGTCGCCGTAGACGTCGCGGTCGTCCGCGGAGTGCAGCGGGGCGCCGAAGCCGATGCCGCGCCGGCCCGCGCGCGAGGTGATGATCTCGTCCAGCCCGGCGAACGCACCGGCCACGATGAACAGCACGTTCGTCGTGTCGATCTGGATGAACTCCTGGTGCGGGTGCTTGCGGCCGCCCTGCGGCGGCACCGAGGCGGTCGTGCCCTCGATGATCTTGAGCAGCGCCTGCTGCACGCCCTCGCCGGAGACGTCGCGGGTGATCGACGGGTTCTCGCTCTTGCGGGCGATCTTGTCGATCTCGTCGATGTAGATGATCCCGGTCTCGGCCTTCTTCACGTCGAAGTCGGCGGCCTGGATCAGCTTGAGCAGGATGTTCTCGACGTCCTCGCCGACGTAGCCCGCCTCGGTGAGGGCCGTGGCGTCCGCGAGGGCGAACGGGACGTTGAGCATCTTCGCGAGCGTCTGCGCGAGGTACGTCTTGCCGCAGCCCGTCGGGCCGATCAGCAGGATGTTCGACTTCGCGATCTCGACGGCCTCGTCGGACTGCGCGGTGCCGACGGCGGGGGTGGCCTCACCCGCCTGGATGCGCTTGTAGTGGTTGTAGACCGCGACGGCGAGCGACCGCTTGGCGGGCTCCTGACCGACGATGTACTGCTCGAGGAACGCGAAGATCTCCTTCGGCTTGGGCAGCTCCACCATGCCGATCTCGGTGGCCTCCGCGCGCTCCTCCTCCATGATCTCGTTGCACAGCTCGATGCACTCGTCGCAGATGTAGACGCCCGGCCCCGCGATGAGCTTCTTGACCTGCTTCTGCGACTTCCCGCAGAACGAGCACTTGAGAAGGTCGGCGCCGTCCCCGATGCGAGCCACGTGCGTCCCCTTCCCTCGGTGCGACCGTCGCGGTCGCGTCGGTGCTGCGCGCGCGTCCCCGTCGCGGGGACCCGCCCATCGGTCCATTGCACACCACGTTCAGCCCGGTGTCAGCCTGCACACGCCCCGGAGCCGGGCGTGTCGCCCGGGTGAGACCCGTCCGGCCCAGCCCGGCGGCCCCCGGCACCCGCCGACGCCCCGGCGGCCGCTGCTCGCGGCCCGCCGGGGCGTCGTCGGTGGTGCGTGCCGTGCGTCAGGGCTCGACGGTCGTCGCGACGACGCCCTTGCGGCTCTCGAGCACCTGGTCGACGATCCCGTACTCGTGCGCCTGCGCGGCGGTGAGGATCTTGTCGCGCTCGATGTCCTGCCGGACCTGCTCGAGCGGCCGGCCCGTGTGGTGCGCGAGGGTCGCCTCGAGCCACTCGCGCATCCGGATCAGCTCGTTGGCGTGGATCTCGATGTCGGACGCCTGGGCGTAGCCGCCGCCCTCCATCGCGGGCTGGTGGATCAGCACGCGGGCGTTCGGCAGCGCCAGGCGCTTGCCCGGGGTGCCGGCGGCCAGCAGGACCGCCGCGGCGGACGCCGCCTGGCCGAGGCACACCGTCTGGATCTGCGGCTTGATGTACTGCATCGTGTCGTAGATCGCGGTCAGCGCGGTGAACGAGCCACCGGGCGAGTTGATGTACAGCGTGATGATGCCGTCGGGGTCGGTCGACTCCAGGACCAGCAGCTGGGCCATGACGTCGTCCGCGGAGGCGTCGTCCACCTGCACGCCGAGGAAGATGATGCGGTCCTCGAACAGCTTGGTGTACGGGTCCTGCCGCTTGAAGCCGTACGCGGTGCGCTCCTCGAACTGGGGCAGCACGTAGCGGGACGACGGCGACTGGGCGGGCGCGCCGCCCCAGCCGCCGGCGAGGCGCCCGGCACGGGCGATGAACTGCGACTCGGTGCTCACGGGTTCTCCTTCTGCGTGGTCTGGTGTGGTCGGCGCGGCGTCAGGACCGCGTGCCGCCGCCGCCGGTGACCGCGCCGGCGTGCGTGACGACCTTGTCGATGAACCCGTACTCCAGCGCCTCGGGCGCCGTGAACCAGCGGTCGCGGTCCGAGTCGGCCGTGATCTGCTCGTGCGTCTTGCCGGTCTGCTCGGCGATCAGCTCCGCGAGCACCGTCTTCATGTGCAGGATCAGCTGGGCGTTGATCCGCACGTCGGTGGCGGTGCCGCCGATGCCACCGGACGGCTGGTGCATCATGACGCGGGCGTGCGGGGTCGCGTAGCGCTTGCCCTTCGCGCCCGAGGAGAGCAGGAACTGCCCCATCGAGGCGGCCATGCCCATCGCGACGGTGGCGACGTCGGGCTGGATGTACTGCATGGTGTCGTAGATCGCCATGCCCGCGGTGATCGAGCCACCGGGCGAGTTGATGTACAGGAAGATGTCCTTGTCGGGGTCCTCCGCCGCGAGCAGCATCATCTGCGCGCAGATGGCGTTCGCGTTGTCGTCTCGGACCTCCGAACCCAGCCAGATGATCCGCTCCTTGAGGAGCCGGTTGTAGATGGAGTCGTTGAGGCCGAGTCCCCCGGACTCGGCCCGGGCGATCGCCGGCGTCTGGTCGTTCACGAAGGCTCCCTCGTCAGGCTTGGTTGCTTGTCAGCGACCCTAACGCCCGCACCCGGCCGGTTCCGTCCCGCCCACCCCCCGTTTCGCTGACGGCGCACGCTCCCCTCCCCTCGTCGGCCGGCGGTCGAGGTCGAGGGTTTGCGTCGAGGTCGAGGGTTTCAGGCCCCGCCGGCCCGCCGTACCCAACACCCAGGCCCCCGCCCCGCCCGCGGGGGGGGGGAGGTAGCGGGGCGCGCGCCGCCCGGCCCC
>NZ_JBHVZE010000002.1:924163-954455 GCF_042880135.1 Cellulomonas sp. NPDC058312
AGAACCCCCCGACCGTGATCTGCAGGTTCATCCTCTTCCTCTACGGGCTTGTGTCCAGCCGCCACTTCCCCCCCCCCTCGACCTCGACCGCCGAAGGCCCGGGGGGGTGGGGATGTGCGAGGGCCCCGCGCCGCCGGAGCGGTGCGGGGCCCTCGTGGTGCGGGGGTCAGGCCTTGGCGTCGGCCTCGGTGCCCTCGGCGGCGGCCTCGGTGACGGCCTCCTCCAGCGCGTTCTGCGCGGCGTCGTCCTCGTCCGAGCCGATGAACTCGCTCAGGTCGACGGGCGCACCGGCGGCGTCCACGACGGCCACGCGGCGCAGCGCGACGGCGAGCGCCTTCGAGCGCGCGACCTCGGCCACCATCGCCGGGATCTGGCCCTGCTGGTCGACGGTCTGGATGAACGTGTTCGGGTCCATGCCGTACTGGCGCGACGCGCTCACCAGGTAGTCGACGAGCTCGCCCTGGTTGACCTTGACCTCGAGGTTCTCGGCCAGGGTGTCCAAGAGGATCTGGTTCGTCAGCGCGGTGGTCGCCTGCTCGGTGACCTCGGCGCGGTGCGTGTCGTCCTCCAGGCGGCCCTCGGACTCGAGGTGGCGGTGCACCTCGGCCTCGACGGCGCCGGACGGGACCGGGATCTCGACCTGGGCGAGCAGCTGCTCGAGCAGCAGGTCGCGGGCGGTCACGGCCTGGTTCTGCGCGCGGACCTTGCCGGCCTGCTCGCGGAGGTCGGCCAGGAGCTCGGCGACCGTGTCGAACTCCGACGCCATCTGGGCGAAGTCGTCGTCGGCCTCGGGCAGCTCGCGCTCCTTGACGGAGGTCGCGGTGACGGTGACCTGGGCGGTCTCGCCCGCGTGGTCGCCGCCGACGAGGACGGTCTCGAACGTGGTGGTCTCGCCGGCCGACAGGCCGGTGAGCGCCTCGTCCAGGCCCTCGAGCATGTTGCCCGAGCCGATCTGGTAGGAGACGCCGGAGACCGTGTCGACCTCCTCGCCGTCGATCTTCGCGACCAGGTCGATCACGGCGAAGTCCTTCTCGGCCGCCGGGCGGTCCACGCCGACCAGGGTGCCGAAGCGCTCGCGCAGCGCGTCCAGGCGGCCCTGCACGTCCTCGTCGGTGACCTCGAGGCCCTCGACCGTGACGGACAGGCCGTCGAGCGCGGGGACCTCGATCTCGGGGCGGACCTCGACCTCGGCGGTGAAGACCAGGTCGCCCTGGTCGCCGGCGACCAGGCCGGGGACCTTGGTGACGTCGACCTCGGGCTGACCCAGCGGGCGCAGCTTGTGCTCGCGGACGGCCTCGGCGTAGAAGCCGGACAGGCCTTCGTTGACGGCGTGCTCCATGACGGCGGGGCGGCCCACGCGCTGGTCGATGATGCGCGGCGGGATCTTGCCCTTGCGGAAGCCGGGGACGGTCACCTGCTCGGCGATGTGCTCGTAGGCGTGATCGATGCTCGGCTTGAGCTCGTCGAACGGCACCTCGACGGTCAGCTTGACCTTGGTGGGCTCCAGGGTCTCGACGGCGCTCTTCACTTCAGTGATCTCCAACTGCTCGGACGGTCTGCGCCGGGGGTCCGGCGTGCGGCGCTCGGCGCGCCGACGGGGCGGGACACGCCCCGCTTCGGGCGGCACGCTCCGGCGCGTGCGGGCATGACTGGACGCGCGCACCGGCCCCCGATCCTACGGCACCTGCCTGTTCCGCCGCCAAAGCACCGCGTCCGCGTAGGTGCGCAGCCGGCGCGCGGCCCCGGCCGCCTCCTGCCCGGCGAGCGGGTCGGCCGCCGCGTGCACGTCCAGGTCGAGTCCCGTGAGGCGCGCGACCGTCGCCACCGGCACCTGGAACGTCTCGTACGGCCCGAACGCGCCCTCCTGCGCGAGCACCCCCGGCAGCCGGTCCACCTGGCTGAGCAGGTAGGCGGTGACGGCGAGCCGCCCGTCGTCGTCGACCACCGCCACGAGCTTGTAGAACTGCCGCGGCAGCAGCACCCCGCGGTACGGCGGGTCGTCGTCGGCGAGCACGGGGCCGCTGACCACGCTGATCCGGAGCCGGTCCCGGGTGGCGATGCCGAGCACGTGGTCCTCCAGCCCGAGCCACAACCGCGAGCCCTGGTTGACGGCGCTGTGCTGCGGGGCGGAGTTCGGGTAGTGGAAGGTGTCGTCGTTCGCCGCGAGCGCCAGCGGCCCCCACGCCGGGTCGACGCGCCGGACCAGGTGGCCGCGGTCGAGGGCGTTGTCCCGGTACACCTCGGCCCCGGTCTGCTCCTCGCGGGGCACCCGCGGGTCGAGGATCCACCGGTCGCCGGACCGCACGGGCGGGTCGAGCGCGGCGCCGTCCACGTTCACCGCGGCCAGCAGCGCGAGCCGCCGGGTCCGGTGCAGGACGACGGTGAAGTGGTGGTAGAGCAGCGGGTCGCCCGCGGCGGCGGCGTGCCGGCCGGGCCCGGGCAGCGGCAGGGGCACGCCGAGGAAGTCCGGGTCGTAGCCGCGGCGGTCGGCGTAGTCCTGGTCGACCGCGCGGGCCTCGGCGTCCGGGGCCGGGCCGGTGCCGCGCGGCTCGGCGGTCGCGGGCGCCGCGCCGGACGACGTGCCCGTCGACGCACCCGCCCGCACGGTGACGGTGACCTGGAGCGGGACGTCGACGGTCACCGACGCGAGGGCGTCGCCCGACGCCGGGCCGAGCGTGGCGCCCTCTCCCCCGCGCACCGGCGGTTCCGGCACCGTCGGCGCCGTCCCGAGCCCGTCCAGCAGCGCCCGCTGCGCGCCGCCCACCGTCACCCGGGCCAGGTGCGCCAGGACCCGGCTGATCCGGATCCCCTCGTTCACGACCGTGTAGGCGTCGTCCGCGTCCGGGCTCGGGACGCTCGCGTGGTGCAGCGCCACGACCTCCCACTGGTCGTTGAACACGGGCGACCCGGACGACCCGGGCTCGGTGTCCGCGACGTAGTGCAGCACCTGCTCGGCGATGTCCACGAGCTCGTTCTCGCGGAGGACGACCTCCTTCGGCCGCGCACCGGGGTGCTGCACGATCGTCACCGCCTCGCCGATCACCACCGTGCCCTGCGCGGCGGTGAGCGGCAGCCAGCCGAACGGCACCGTCCGCGCCGGGTCCGCCACCGCGACCAGGGCGAAGTCGAGCTCCGGGTCGGCGACGAACAGCGCGGCGGGCTCGAGCCCGACCGTCGTCACCGGGCGCGGGCGCCCGTCCCCGCCCTCCTGGAACTCGAGCTGCAGGACGCTCGACCCGGCGGTCGCGGCGTCGGGGAGCACGTGGTGGTTGGTCAGCAGCAGGCGGGGCGACACCAGGAACCCGGTGCCGTGCCCGAGCACGTCGCCCGTGGCGTCGCGGATCTCGACCCGGCCGACGGCCCGCTGCGCGACGGCGCCGTCCTCCAGGTAGCGCGCGGGCAGGAAGTCGGGGGTGTTCACCACCGCCTCGAGCAGCACCGCGGGCGCCGTGCCCGGGTCGGCGTCCAGGCGCTCCGCGGCGGCGCGCAGCAGGTCCTCGGCCGTGCCCGGGGCGGCCGCTCGGACCCCGTCGGTCCCGGTCCGGTACCGGCTGACCCGGTCGACGCGCAGCGCCGCGCGACCGGGGTCGTTCACCGCGAGCAACGGCCCCTCCCGCAGCGCGGCGCACGCGGCCACCCGTTCCGGTGTGCGTTCGGCGACGCGCGCCCGGGCCCGCTCCTGCTGCTGCACGTCCAGACCGGTCCCGGACATCGCCCCGCCCCCTCGGATCGTCCTGCTCTCGGACCACGATCCGCGCACCGGGCGTCCCGGCGCTACCCCCTGCGGGTGTCCGCTACCAGGACCGTCAGCGGGCGGCGCGGGACCGGCGCCACGCGCGCCACGCCCCGGTCCCCCACAGCGCCCACGCGACCAGGCCCGCCTGGAACGGCAGCCGGGCGAGGCGCTTGGCGTCGGTGTCGAGCCCGAACGCGTCGGTGTGCGTGACGTACTGCGAGATGTTGCCGGGGAAGATCGCCACGAAGAACGCCGCCGCGAGCCAGCCGACCTTCGCCCGGTGCTGCTTCGGCGCGAGCACCAGGGCGGTGCCGAGCGCGATCTCCACCACCCCGGACCCGAGCACCACCGCGTCGTCGCCGACCGGGAACCACTCGGGGACCTGCGCCTGGAACTCCTCGCGCGCGAACGTCAGGTGGCTGGTGCCCGCGAACGCCAGCAGCGCCCCGAGGCCCACCCGCCCGGCGTTCCGCCCGATCTCCCGGCCGTGCTCTGCCTGCTGCTCCGCCATGACGACCCCTCGGTAGACGAACTCGTCTACCTATCGTGGCACACCGGGGCGCCGGGCGACACCGGGCGAGAGAGAGGACGCGCCGAGGCGGGAGCGGACCCGGGGACGGGCCGGCCGCCGACCGGTCCGACCCGGGCGGGTGGTGAGGGAGCGCGAGTCGGGATGGGGAGATTCGAACTCCCGACCTTCCGCTCCCAAAGCGGACGCGCTACCAACCTGCGCCACATCCCGTACGGCCCAGAGTGTAGTGACGCACGGACCCCCCTCGCGGACCCGGTACCCTGGTCCGGCAGCCCGGGTACGTCACGGGCCTGCGCGGATGTAGCTCAATGGTAGAGCCCCAGTCTTCCAAACTGGCTACGCGGGTTCGATTCCCGTCATCCGCTCCCTGGTTCCTCCCCCGGCCCGTCCGGCGAGGCGGCCCCGCGGCGCTCAGCCCGCGAGCCGCCGCAGCATCGCCCGCGCGGCCCACACCCCGGTGCTGTACGACGCCTGCAGCAGGTACCCCCCGGTGGGCGCCTCCCAGTCGAGCATCTCCCCCGCCACGAACGTCCCCGGGACCGCGCGGAGCATGAGGTCGTCGTCGACCTCCGACCAGCGGATGCCACCGGCGCTGGAGATGGCCTTGTCGATCGGCATGGTCGCGGTGATCTCGACCGGGACCGCCTTGACCAGCGCGGCCACGGCGGCGGGGTCGTCGGGGACGGCGTTGCCGGTCGCCTCCCGGAGCAGCCCGATCGCGACGGGGTCGAGCCCGACCGACCGCTGCAACCAGGTGGACCGGGAGTCCTTGGGCCGTCGACGGCCGAGCCGCTGCGCGAGCCGGTCCAGCGGGACGTCGGGCCGCAGGTCGACCTCCAGGACGCAGCGCCCGTCGGCGTCGAGCGCGTCGCGGACCGCCGCGCCGCTCGCGTAGACGGGACCGCCCTCGATGCCGGTGCGGGTCACCATCGCGTCGCCGCGCACCGCGGGCCGACCCTGGCCGCGGACGGTCAGTGCGACGCTCTTGAGCGGCACGCCCTGGAACCGCTCCGCGAACGGCGCGGACCAGGCGGCGCGCATCCCGACGTTCGCGGCCCGCAGCGGCGCGACCGCCACGCCCCGCGCCTCGAACGCCGGGATCCAGCCACCGTCCGCGCCGAGCCGGGGCCAGGAGGCACCGCCGAGCGCGAACAGGGTCACGTCGTGCGCGACCTCGCGCTCGACGCCGTCGACCACGCCCGCGAACCGGAGGGCGTCGCCGGACCAGCCGGTCCACCGCTGCCGCTTCTCGATCGTCACGCCGAGGCCGTCGAGGCGCGTCAGCCACGCCCGGACGAGCGGCGTCGCCCGGAACGACCGCGGGAACACCCGGCCGCTGGACCCGACGAACGTCTCCTCGCCGAGGCCCGCGCACCAGTCGCGCAGGTCCGCGGGGGTGAACGCGTCGACCATCGGCGCCAGCAGGTCCGCGGCGCGCCCGTACCGCGGCAGCATCCGGTCGCGGTCCTCGGAGTGCGTGATGTTGAGCCCGCCGTGCCCGGCGAGCAGGAGCTTGCGGCTGACCGACGGCATCCGGTCGTAGACGGTGACCGCCACACCGGCCGTCGCCAGCACCTCCGCGGCGATCAGCCCCGCCGGGCCGCCGCCGACCACTCCCGCCGTCCGCACCGGGCGACGGTAGCCCACGCGGAGGCCGCCGGGTGCGCGCACCCGGCGGGCGGGTGCCTAGGCTCGCCGCATGGCCACCGTCCTGCTCGTCCGTCACGGGCGCACCACCGCGAACACCGAGGGCGTCCTCGCCGGGCGCGCGCCCGGGGTCCACCTCGACGAGGTCGGCCGCGACCAGGCCGCACGCACCGGCGCCCGGCTCGCGGACGTGCCGCTGGTCGCGGTCGTCACCAGCCCGCTGGAGCGGTGCCGCGAGACCGCGCAGGCGGTCCTCGACCGGCAGCCGCCGGGGACGCCGCTGCGCGTCGAGGACCGCGTCGTGGAGTGCGACTACGGCACCTGGCAGGGCCGGCACCTGCGTGACCTCGCGCCGGAGCCCCTGTGGGCGACCGTGCAGGGGCAGCCGAGCGCGGTGACGTTCCCGGGCGGCGAGTCGCTCGCCGCGATGCAGGCCCGGGCGGTCGCGGCCGTCCGGGAGCAGGACGCCGCCGTGGAGGCCGAGCACGGGCCGGGGGCGGTGTGGGCGGTCGTCACGCACGGCGACCTGATCAAGGCGCTGCTCGCGGACGCCCTCGGGATGCACCTCGACCTGTTCCAGCGGCTCAGCGCCGGCCCGGCGTCGGTCTCCGTCGTCCGGTACGGCCGCAGCCGGCCCGACGTCGTCGCCACGAACACCGACGCGGGCGACCTGTCGTGGCTGCGCGCCGCCGCCCCGGTGGGGGACGCGCCGGTCGGCGGCGGCGCCGGTCCGGGCGACCCACGCGCCGGGGCGGGCGAGCGCTCCTAGCATGGGGTCATGAGCACGATCGTCCACGAGCACGACTGGCCCGACCGCGTCGTCATCGGCACCGTCGGACGCCCCGGAGCGCGCACCTTCTACCTGCAGGCCCGCACCGGCCGCCGGCTCACCTCCGTCGCGCTGGAGAAGCAGTGGGCCGCGTCGCTCGCGGAGAAGATCGACGAGATCCTCGACGGCCTGATGACCGAGGACGACAACCGGTTCAGCGTGCCGCCGCGCGCGCTGCCCGAGCTGCTGGACGACGACCCGGTGGAGCAGCCCGTCGAGGAGGACTTCCGCCTCGGCCAGATGCGGCTGAGCTTCGACCGGTCCACCGCGCAGGTCGTCGTCGAGGCCTACCCCCTGGTCGAGGTCGAGTCCGAGGAGGAGGCCGAGCGCCTGGAGCGCGAGGGCACCCTCGTGCCCGAGGAGGAGCTGATCCTGCGGATGCCCGTGGGCACGGCCCGTGCGTTCGCCGAGCGCGCCCGCCGGGTGGTGCTCGCGGGTCGCCCGGAGTGCCCGCTGTGCGGTCGGCCGATGGACCCCGACGGCCACGTCTGCCCGCCGCTGCAGTGACCGCACCGGACCTGGACGCCGACCCGGTCGAGGTCGTCGGACGCATCACCGTCGCGTCCAACGCGACCTTCCTCGCGCAGATCGGCGACGTCCGGGTCGTCTACAAGCCCGTGGCGGGCGAGAAGCCGCTGTGGGACTTCCCGGACGGCACGCTCGCGCGCCGGGAGGTCGCCGCGCACCGCGTGTCCGAGGCCACCGGCTGGGGTGTCGTGCCCCGCACCTGGCTGCGCGACGGGCCGCTGGGCCCCGGGATGGTGCAGCTGTGGCAGGAGCCCGACCGCGACCAGGACCCGGTCGACGTCGTGCCCACCGGCGCCGTGCCCGCGACCGGGTGGCGCACCGTGCTCGAGGGCGGCGACGAGCAGGGCGACCCGGTGACGCTGGTGCACGAGGACTCCCCCGCGCTGCGCCGGATGTGCGTGCTCGACGTGCTGCTGAACAACGCCGACCGCAAGGGCGGCCACGTCCTGCCCCAGGCCGACGGGCGCCGGCTCGGCGTCGACCACGGGGTGACCTTCCACGTCGAGCCCCGGCTCCGCACGGTGCTGTGGGGTTGGCTCGGCGACCCGCTGGACGCCGAGGAGCGCGCCGGGGTCGAGCGGGTCCGCGCCGCGCTGGACGGCGACCTCGGGCGGGAGCTCGGGGGGCTGCTCGCCGCGGACGAAGTCGCCGCGCTCGTCGCGCGCTGCGACCGGCTGCTCGCCCAGGGCGTCTTCCCGGGCCCCGAGGGCGAGATGCCCGCGGTGCCCTGGCCGCTGTTCTAGCGGTCGGACCCCGGGCCGCCCGACCGACCCAGCGTGACATCCAGCCACGCCGTCACCGCGTCCAGGTACCGGGTCCGCGCGGGCAGCGGCGACAGCGCGAGGTCGTGCGCCCCGCCCGCGACCTCCTCGTACGTGACGTCCGGCCCGAGCCGCGGCGCGAGCCGCCGCATGTCCGCGACGTCCAGCACGGAGTCGGTGGTGAGCAGGCCGTCGTGCCACCGGTCGTCGGGGCCGGACGCGTCGGAGGCGAGCACCAGCACCGGGACGTCGACGTCCAGGCCGCGCGCGACCGCCACCTGGCCCCGGCGGATCGCGCGCACGAACCCGGCCCGCACCGGGAAGCCCTCGTGCGGCTTCCACGCCAGGTCGTACGCCCACTCCCCGCCGGTGCCGGCGTGCAGCGCCTCCCCGTAGTCGGCACCGACGTGCGCGACGACCAGCCGCGGGGCGACCCGGCCGACGACGTGCAGCAGCAGCCACGACAGGACGGTGCGCTCCAGCCACGTCCCGCGCACGTCCAGCCACGGCGAGTTGAGCACCACGGCGTCGACCAGGCCGCGCGCCCGGCGGTGGTGCGCCCACAGCGACGCGACGAGACCCCCGGTCGAGTGGCCGAGCAGCACCACCTGGTCGTGCTCGGCGCGCACGAGGCGGACGGCGGCGTCGAGCTCCTCCGCGTAGATGGCGAGCTCGGTGGTGTGGTTCGGCTCCCGCCCCGGGCGGATCGACCGGCCGTAGTCGCGCAGGTCCAGGGCGTACAGGTCGTACCCGCGGTCCGCGAGCGCCTCGGCCACGTGGGTCTGGAAGAAGTAGTCCACGAACCCGTGGACGTAGAGCACCGCGGGCCGCGCCCGGTCGGCGCCCGCGTCGCGCCGGTGCACCAGCGTCGCCACCGCGTCGCCCTGCGCGTCGGGGCGCAGGTGCAGGGTGCGCTGCACCCAGTCGCCGCCGAGCACGTCCGGGATGGCGTCGTCGACCGTCATCCCGGCATCGTGCCACCCGATCGGGTGGCCCCGGGCATCTTTGTCGCCCTCCGCGCGTTACCGCTACTGTCGGGCCGGTCGGCTCCGACGCCGACCTGACGGGAGAGGAGCCGGGCATGCGCCACGCCGCGCCGCGCACCGTGCTCGTCGGGCTGCGCCACGCCGCCCGCCCCGTCCCGCGCGCCTGTCGCTGTCTGTAGAGCGCTGGCCGCCCCGCCGCACGTCGGCGCCCGCGGCGACCACGGGCACCCGGTGCCCCGCCAGCGCTCGCCCCGACGCCCCCGGCGGCCCCGCACCGCCGCGCGCACCCCAGCACCCACCCGTAGGAACCCACAGGACGGACGGACCCGGACATGGCACGGATCTACGACGACGCGACGCAGCTCATCGGCAACACCCCGCTGGTGCGGATCAACAAGCTCACCGAGGGCGTCGGCGCGACCATCGTCGGCAAGCTCGAGTTCTACAACCCCGCCAGCTCCGTCAAGGACCGCATCGGCGTCGCGATCGTCGACGCGGCCGAGGCGTCGGGCGAGCTCAAGCCGGGCGGCACCATCGTCGAGGCGACCAGCGGCAACACCGGCATCGCACTGGCGTTCGTCGGTGCGGCGCGCGGCTACGACGTCGTGCTGACCATGCCGGAGACCATGTCGAAGGAGCGCCGCGCGCTGCTGCGGGCCTACGGCGCCGAGCTGATCCTCACGCCCGGGTCCGAGGGCATGAAGGGCGCGGTCAACCGCGCGAACGAGATCGTCGCGGAGCGCCCCGGCGCCGTCCTGGCCCGGCAGTTCGCCAACGAGGCCAACCCCGCGATCCACCGCCGCACCACGGCCGAGGAGATCTGGGCCGACACGGACGGCGAGGTCGACATCCTCGTCGCGGGCATCGGCACCGGCGGCACGATCACCGGCGTCGGCCAGGTGCTCAAGGAGCGCAAGCCCGGCGTGCAGGTCGTGGGCGTCGAGCCCGCGGAGTCGCCGATCCTCAACGGCGGCGCGCCCGGCCCGCACAAGATCCAGGGCATCGGCGCGAACTTCGTGCCCGAGATCCTCGACACCGGCGTCTACGACGAGATCATCGACGTGGACGCCGAGACCGCCGTCACCGTCGCCCGCCGGGCCGCCCGCGAGGAGGGCCTGCTCGTGGGCATCTCCTCGGGCGCCGCGCTGCACGCCGCCGTCGAGCTGGGCAAGCGCCCCGAGAACGCCGGGAAGCTGATCGTCGTCATCATCCCGTCGTTCGGCGAGCGCTACCTGTCGTCCATCCTCTACGCCGACCTCCTGGACTGATCGCGATGACCTCGACCACCCGCCTGCCGCGACCGGGCGGCGCCACCGGACCCGGCACGCCCGGTCCCGCGGTGCCGACCCCGGCGCGCGCCGCCACCCGCGCCGACGACCTCGGTGCGCACTGGCGACGCCTGCGGCGGTTCGGGCGCACGCTGCGGGAGGACCTGGACGCCGCGCAGCGGCGCGACCCGGCCGCCCGCTCGCGGGTCGAGGTCGCCCTCGCCTACCCGGGGCTGCACGCCGTGTGGGTGCACCGGGTGGCGCACCGCATGTGGCGGGAGCCGGGCCTGCGCCTGCCGGCCCGGCTCCTGTCGCAGGTGTCCCGCGCGGTCACCGGGGTGGAGATCCACCCCGGTGCGACCGTCGGCCGCCGGCTGTTCATCGACCACGGCATGGGTGTCGTCGTCGGCGAGACCGCCGTGATCGGCGACGACGTGGTGCTGTTCCACGGCGCGACGCTCGGCGGCAAGACGATGAAGCGCGGCAAGCGGCACCCCACCGTCGGCGACCGCGTGGTCGTCGGCGCCGGCGCGAAGGTGCTCGGCGCCGTGTGGATCGGCGACGACGCGCAGATCGGCGCGAACGCCGTCGTGCTCAAGGACGTCCCCGCGGGCGCGCTGGCGGTCGGCGTCCCCGCGACGGTCCGGCGCCGCCCGGACCAGTCGCCGCCGGAGCCCGACGTCGACGACCCGGCGATCTACATCTAGCCCGCGACGACCGGGGTGCCGCCGTCCCAGTCCCGCGGGGCGAACTCGGGTCGGCCCGTCCACTTCTCGGACATCATCGGCGACGAGATCAGCATGTCCGCGGTCGCCGCGTTCGCGGCCATCGGGACGTTCCACACCGCGGCGATCCGCAGCAGGGCCTTCACGTCGGGGTCGTGCGGCTGCGGCTCCAGCGGGTCCCAGAAGAACACCAGCATGTCGATGACGCCCTCGGCGATCTTCGCGCCGATCTGCTGGTCGCCGCCGACCGGGCCGGACAGCAGCCGCGTCACCGGCAGGCCGAGCTCGTACTCGAGCATGGTGCCCGTGGTGCCCGTCGCGTAGAGGTGGTGCCGCGACAGCGTGCCCCGGTTGAACTCCGCCCAGCGGAGCAGGTCGACCTTCTTGTTGTCGTGGGCCACGAGGGCGATGTGGTGCACGGCGCCGGGCATGGCGGGGTCCTTCCGTGGTGCCTGCGGCGCGCGCAGGGGTACGCGCCTGGGCACACCCTAGAGCGCCGGCGCGCCCGGCCGCGGCGGCGCCGTCGGGCCGGTCGGGTGACATACCCGCGGGGGCGCGCGCACCCTCGCGCCCGGCCGTCGCGCACGGCAGCATGTCCGTCGGGCGCGCTCACCGGCGAGCGCGCGACGAGGGAGGCAGCATGCGGCTCGGCTACCACACCGGCTACTGGTCGGCGGGCCCCCCGCCGGGGGCGGCGGAGGCGGTGCAGGCCGCGGACCGGCTCGGGCTGGACTCCGTGTGGACCGCAGAGGCGTACGGGTCCGACGCGTTCACCCCGCTGGCCTGGTGGGGCGCGACGACCACCCGGGTGCGGCTCGGCACCGCGGTCGCGCAGATCGCCGCGCGCACGCCGACCGCGACCGCGATGGCGGCGCTCACGCTCGACCACCTGTCGGGTGGCCGGTTCACCCTCGGGCTGGGCGTGTCGGGGCCGCAGGTCGTCGAGGGCTGGTACGGCCAGCCGTACCCTCGGCCGCTGGCCCGGACGCGGGAGTTCGTCGCGATCGTCCGGGACGTGCTGCGCCGCGAGGGCCCCGTGCGCGCCGGCGGGCCGTTCTACCGGCTGCCGCTGCCCGAGGACGAGGGCTCCGGGCTCGGCAAGGCGCTGCGGTCGACGGTGCACCCGCTGCGCGCGGACCTGCCGATCCACCTCGCCGCGGAGGGCCCGAAGAACATCGCCCTGACCGCCGAGGTCGCCGACGGGTGGCTGCCGCTGTTCTACACGCCCCGGCTCGACGACGAGTTCCGCGGGCTGCTCGCCGACGGGTTCGACCGCCGGCTCGCGGGCACCCGCCCGGTGGAGGACTTCGAGGTCACCGCGACCGTGCCGGTGGTGCTCGGGCCGGACGTCGAGACCGCCGCCGACGCGGTCCGGCCGTTCGTGGCGCTGTACGCCGGCGGGATGGGCGCCAAGGGGGCCAACTTCCACGCGAACGCCCTCGCCCGGCTCGGGTACGCCGACGCCTGCACCGAGATCCAGGCGCACTACGCCGCCGGGGACCGGGCGCGCGCCGCCGCGGCCGTGCCGACCGAGCTGGTCCGCGACGTCGCGCTCGTCGGCACCCCCGAGGACGTGCGGGACCAGGCGCGGGCGTGGCGCTCGACGGCGGTGACGACGCTGCTGGTCCAGGCCGCGCCGGAGCAGCTGCCGGTGATCGCGGGGCTGCTCGGGGACGCCGGGGCTGCCTGACGGACGCGCAACCGCGGCGACACACGCGTCCGCTACGGTCCGGCGCGTGACCACGCCCGCCAGCGCCGCCCCCGCCGGACCGCACGACACCTCGACCCACGTCGCCGCCGGCCTGGTCACCGCGCTGGTCGGGTTCACCAGCGCGTTCGCGGTCGTGCTCGGCGGGTTGCGGGCGGTGGGGGCCTCCCCGGCCCAGGCCGCGTCGGGGCTGCTCGCCGTGACGCTCGCGATGGGCGCGGCCACCGTCCTGCTGGCCTGGCGCACCCGGCTGCCGATCACGGTCGCGTGGTCGACACCCGGCGCGGCGCTGCTCGCGACCACCGGCACCGCGGCCGGCGGCTGGCCCGAGGCCGTCGGCGGGTTCGTGCTCTGCGGGGTGCTGCTCGCGGCCGTCGGGCTGTGGCGGCGCCTCGAGCGGTGGGTGCGGCTCATCCCCGTGCCGCTGGCGAACGCGATGCTGGCCGGCGTGCTCGTCGACCTGTGCCTGCAACCGGTGCTGGCCGTCGCCGACCGGCCGCTCCTCGTCGGCCCGGTGGTGCTGGTCTGGCTGGTGCTGCTGCGGTTCTCCCCGCGGTGGGCGACACCCGCGGCGATGGGGCTCGCGGTCGCGCTGGCGGTCGCGTCGCCCGGGGTCCGCGCCCTCGACCCGGGCGCGCTCCTGCCGTCGCCGACCTGGACGACCCCGGCGCTCAGCTGGTCGGCGGTGGTGTCGGTGGCGGTGCCCCTGTTCGTCGTGACCATGGCGTCGCAGAACATCCCGGGCGTCGCCGTGCTGGCCGGGTTCGGCTACACCGCTCCGCTGCGGCCGGTGATGCTGGTGACCGGCGCGGGCACCGTGCTCGCCGCGGGGTTCGGCGGGCACGCGATCAACCTCGCCGCGATCAGCGCGGCGCTCGCCGCCGGCCCCGAGGGCGGCCCCGACCCCCGCCGCCGGTGGCGCGCCGCCGTGGTGGCGGGCCTCGGGTACGTCGTGCTGGGCGCGGCGTCGGCAGCCGTCGCGGCGGTGGCGCTCGCCGCACCCGCGGGCCTGATCGCGGCAGCGGCGGGCCTCGCGCTGGTGGGGACGCTCGCGTCCTCGCTCGCCGGGGCGTTCTCCCCCGCGACGCACCGCGAGGCGGCGGCGGTGACGTTCCTGGTCACGGTGTCGGGGATCGCGGTCGGCGGGATCTCGGCGGCGTTCTGGGGCCTGCTCGCGGGCACCGCGACGCACCTCGCGCTCCGCGCACGCCGCCGCTGACCCGCGCGTACGGTGCGCGCCGCCCGACTCCCGACGCTGCGCCCCCGCGCGACACACACCCGCGCAGCCGCGCACCCGCGCAGCCGCGCAGCCGCGAGAGGTCACGACACGCTGGCCCGGGGCGCCTTGCACCCGCGTGTCATGACCTCTCGCCCCCCGCGACATGCGCCTCCGCGCCACTCACCCCGCCCCTTCACTCCGCGCCCGCGTCACTCCCCCGCGTCCTCACGCCGCGCCTCGACCCGCGCCCTCAGTCACGAGAGGTCACGACACGCTGGCCCGGGTCACGGTGCGCTCGCGTGTCGTGACCTCTCGCCCCCGGGGGGCGTCGCGCGGGTGGCGCGGGCGGGGCGGGGCGCGGCGCGGGCGGGCGCGGAGCGGAGCGGGGCGCGGAGCGGCCGGCGCGAGAGCGCCGGGGCGTCGGGCGTGGACAGCGGGTTGTTCCCGGGCGCCGAGCGCGCTACTGTCGGCCGCATCCCGAGGCGTGATCGTTTGCGTCTCACCAGGCGAGACAACGTGAGGAGGCAGCCCGTGACCCCGTCGACGCACCCGCGCACGACCCCGCGTCCGGGCCTGCCGATGCCCACCGCCGGCCGATGCTGTCGGCGCTCGGCGAGCTGTCCGCGCGCCCGCCGCGCCGCCTGACCGCGTCCATCTGACGCGCTCGGCGCCGCCCGCGCCGCAGCACCCCGGCCCGACCGGCGCACGTCCCCCGGCCCAGCCCGCGCCCCAGCCGAGCCCGCGCCCAGTCGGACTCCGGACGCCTGCCCCGCCGCGGCCCGTGCCCCCGCAGGCTGCCGCCCGTGCCCCGCACGGCCGTGACCCGCAGGACGCACCCGCCCTCGCTCCCCGCCCTCCCCGCGCCCCACCAGGCCCGACGCCCAGGGACCCACCCATGACCGCGCTGAGCACCGCCCCCGCCGCGACCTCCACCGCACGCCCCGTGGAGCTGCGCGGCGTCGCGCGCACGTTCGCGACCCCGACGGGCCCGCGCGCCGTGCTGGCCGACGTCGACCTGCGGATCGCCGCGGGCGAGGTCGTCGCGGTCATCGGCCCGTCGGGCTGCGGGAAGTCGACGCTGCTGCGCCAGGTCGGCGGCCTCGACGCCCCCGACGCGGGCGCCGTCGTGCTGGGCGGCACCCCGGTCGCCCCCTACGACGCGCGGACCGCCGTCGCGTTCCAGGAGCCGCGGCTGCTGCCGTGGCGGACGCTGGCGCACAACGTCGCGCTCGGCCTGCCGCGCGGCACGCCCCGGGCGCAGGCCCGCGAGGAGGTCGCGCGGCTGCTCGACCTGGTCGGGCTGTCCGGGTCCGCGGACCTGCGGCCGCGGCAGGTGTCCGGCGGGATGGCGCAGCGCGCGTCGCTCGCCCGGGCGCTGGCCCGCCGGCCGGGGGTGCTGCTCCTGGACGAGCCGTTCGGCGCCCTCGACGCCCTCACCCGGCTGCGGATGCAGGACCTGCTGCTGGACGTGCACGCCCGGCAGCCCACGACGGTGCTGCTGGTGACGCACGACGTCGAGGAGGCGCTGTACCTGGCCGACCGCGTCGTGCTGCTCGGCTCCCCCGAGGAGACGGGCACCTCCGTGCGGTCCGTCATCACGGTGCCCGGCGCCCGGCCCCGGGACCGTGCGGACGCCCGGCTGGCGGAGCTGCGGGCCGAGCTGCTCGACGGGCTCGGCGTCGCGACCCACCACCCGGTGCACGACCCGCACCACCAGATCTGACCCACCCCCCCACCCGAGCTCCACCCCCGACAGGAGACGACCATGACCCGCCGCCCCACCACCGCCGCCGCCCGCGCGCGCCGCCCGATCGCGCTCGGCGCGGCAGCCGTCGCCGCGACCCTGCTGCTCGCCGGCTGCGTCTCCGGCGAGGGCGAGGCGCAGGCGCAGGCCGACACCCCGGAGACAGCAGCCGCCGGCGACGCCGAGGGCTGGAGCGCCGACACCCTGACGCTCGACTTCGCCACGTACAACCCGCTGAGCCTGGTGATCAAGGACCAGGGCTGGCTCGAGGAGACCCTGGGCGACGACGTCACCGTCGAGTGGGTCCAGTCGGCGGGGTCGAACAAGGCGAACGAGGCGCTGCGGGCCGGCGCGGTCGACGTCGGCTCGACCGCGGGCTCCGCGGCGCTGCTGGCGCGCTCCAACGGCTCGCCGATCCGCACGATCGACATCTACTCCCAGCCGGAGTGGGCGGCGCTCGTCGTGCCGGCGGGCTCGGAGATCACCGACGTCGCCGACCTGGCCGGGAAGTCGGTCGCCGCGACCAAGGGCACCGACCCGTACTTCTTCCTGCTGCAGGCGCTCGACGAGGCGGGTGTCGACCCGGCGGACGTCGAGGTGCAGAACCTCCAGCACGCGGACGGCAAGGCCGCCCTCGAGAACGGCTCCGTCGACGCCTGGTCGGGCCTGGACCCGCTGATGGCCGCGAGCGAGGCCGACGCCGGCTCGACGCTCCTGTACCGGAACGTCGACTTCAACACGTACGGGTTCCTCAACGCGACCGAGGACTTCCTCGCCGCGAGCCCCGACCTGGCGCAGGTGGTCGTCGACGCGTACGAGAAGGCCCGCGCCTGGGCGATCGAGAACCCCGAGGAGGTCGTCGGCATCCTCGCCGACGTCGCCGGCATCGACCCGGCGGTCGCCGAGACCGTCATCACCGAGCGCACCGCGCTGGACATCGACCCGGTGCCGGGCGACGCGCAGCGCGACGTGCTCGAGGTGGTCGGCCCGATCTTCGTGGAGTCCGGTGACGTCGCGAGCCAGGACCTGATCGACGCCGCGCTGGACGAGCTGCTCGACCCGACGTTCGCCGAGGCCGCGGACCCGTCGACCATCGCCGGCTGACCGACCCCCACCCCGGACGGAGACCGACATGACCGACGCGCCCGCGGCGACCCTCGCCGGCACCGTCGCGCCCGTGACCGACCGTCAGGGCCGGCTCGTCCCCGGGCTGAACCCGTTCAGCCCGGGGGTAAGCGCCCCGCGCCTGCGCCGGGGCGTCCTCGCACGCCGGCCGGTGCGGGCCGGGCTCGGGCTGCTGCTCCCGGTGCTGCTGCTGGCGGCGTGGCAGGGGGTCACGTCCGCGGGCCTGGTGGCGCCGTACCAGCTGCCGAGCCCGGCCTCGGTGTGGACGGCCGCGGTCGACCTGGCGGAGCGCGGGCTGCTCGGGCAGTACGTCGCGATCTCGACCCAGCGCGTGGTGCTCGGGTTCCTGATCGGCGCCGCGCTGGGCCTGGCGGTCGGCTCGCTGGTCGGGCTCTCCCGGCTGGCGGGTGCGCTGCTGGAGCCGACGCTCGGCGCGGTCCGCGCGGTGCCGTCGCTGGCCTGGGTCCCGCTGCTGATCCTCTGGATGAAGATCGGCGAGGAGTCCAAGCTGACCCTCATCGCGATCGGCGCGTTCTTCCCCGTGTACACGACCGTCGTCGCCGCGCTCCGGCACGTCGATGCGCACCTGGTCGAGGCGGGCCGGGCCTACGGGCTGCGGGGCCCGCGCCTGCTGGGCGTCGTGCAGCTGCCGGCGGCGGTGCCGTCGGTGGTCGCCGGGCTGCGGCTCGCTCTCGCGCAGTCGTGGTTGTTCCTGGTGGCGGCCGAGCTGATCGCCTCCTCGATGGGCCTGGGGTTCCTGCTGATGGACTCCGGCAACAACGGCCGCGTCGACCGGATGATCCTGGCGATCGTCCTGCTCGCGCTGCTGGGCAAGCTGACCGACGCGCTGATCGGCCTGGCCGAGAAGTCGCTCCTGAGAAGGTGGGCATGACGACCACGACGAACCGGACCTTCGACGCGCTGCAGACCGAGACCCGGGCGTTCGACGCCCCGGCCGGCAGCTGGAACATCGGCCCCGCGGACCACGAGCGCCTGCTCGCCCGCGCCGCCGCGGACCCGGTCGGGTTCTGGGAGGACGCCGCGCGCCGGCTGGAGTGGGCCGAGCCGTGGCACACCGCGCACACCTGGTCCCCGGCGGTCGACGGCCCGGACGGCGGGCTGACCGTCCCCGAGGCGCAGTGGTTCGTCGGCGGCCGGCTCAACGCCGCGGTGAACTGCGTCGACCGGCACGTCGCCGCCGGGCGCGGGGACAAGGTCGCGATCCACGCCGAGGGCGAGCGCGGCGACCGCCGGTCGTACACGTACGCCGACCTCCAGCGCGAGGTGTCCCGCGCCGCGAACGCCTTGACCGACCTGGGCGTCGGGCCGGGCGACCGCGTGGTGGTCTACCTGCCGGTGATCGTCGAGACGATCGTCGTGACGCTGGCGATCGCGCGGATCGGCGCGGTGCACTCGCTGGTGTTCGGCGGGTTCTCGGCGGAGGCCGTGCGGTTCCGGGTGCAGGACACCGGCGCGAAGCTCCTGGTGACGAGCGACGGTCAGTACCGCCGGGGCCGGGCGGTCGAGGTGAAGTCCGCCGCGGACGAGGCGGTCGCGGGCCTGGACCACGTGGAGCACGTCCTCGTGGTGCGTCGCACCGGCCAGGACGTCGCCTGGACCGCGGGCCGCGACGTCTGGTGGCACGACGTCGTGGACCCGGCGAGCCCGGTGCACAAGGCGCAGGCCTTCGACGCCGAGCACCCGCTGTTCATCATCTACACCTCCGGCACCACCGGGAAGCCCAAGGGCCTGGTGCACACCACCGGCGGCTACCTGACGCAGGCGTCCTGGACGCACTGGGCGGTGTTCGACGCCCGCGAGGACGACGTGCACTGGTGCACCGCGGACCTGGCGTGGGTCACCGCGCACACCTACGAGATCTACGGGCCGCTGAGCAACGGCCTGACCCAGGTGATCTACGAGGGCACCCCCGACACCCCGCACCGCGAGCGCCACCTCGAGGTCATCGAGCGGTACGGCGTCACGGTCTACTACACGGCGCCGACGCTGATCCGGACGTTCATGACCTGGTTCCCCGACGGCCTGCCCGCCGGGCACGACCTGTCGAGCATCCGGCTGCTCGGCACCGTCGGCGAGGCGATCAACCCCGAGGCGTGGGTCTGGTTCCGGTCGCAGTTCGGCGCCGACGCCGCCCCCGTGGTCGACACCTGGTGGCAGTCCGAGACGGGTGCCGCCGTGATCGCCCCGCTGCCCGGTGTGACGACCCTGAAGCCGGGCTCGGCGACGCGGCCCCTGCCCGGCTTCGGCGCGCGGGTCGTCGACGACGCCGGTACCGAGGTGCCGCGGGGCTCCGGCGGCTACCTGGTCCTCGACCGCCCGTGGCCGGGGATGGCCCGGACCGTGTGGGGCGACCCGCAGCGCTACCTCGACTCGTACTGGCGACCGTTCGCCGCGCAGGGCTGGTTCCTGGCCGGCGACGGCGCGTCCTGGGACGCCGACGGCGACATCTGGCTGCTCGGCCGGGTGGACGACGTCGTGAACGTCGCGGGTCACCGGCTGTCGACCATCGAGATCGAGTCCGCGCTCGTCGCGCACCCGGCGGTCGGCGAGGCCGGCGTCGCGGGCGTGGCCGACGCGGTCGGCGGCCAGGCCGTCGCGGCGTTCGTCGTGCCCGCGGTCCCGCCGGGCCCGGTCGAGGACGTCGCCGCCTGGCGGGCCGCCGGTGCCGCGCTGCGGGAGGACCTGCGCGCGCAGGTGGCCCGCGAGATCGGCCCGGTCGCCAAGCCCCGGCACGTCGTCCTGGTGCCGGAGGTGCCCAAGACCCGGTCCGGCAAGATCCTGCGCCGGCTGCTCGCCGACCTGCACGACGGCCGACCGCTCGGCGACATCACCTCGCTGCAGAACCCGTGGGCCGTGGACCAGGTCGCCGCGCTGCTCGCCGCCGGCGCTACGGTGACCCCAGCCACGACCCCGCCGACCGACCGCACCGCCGCCGAGGAGGCCTCCCGCGCATGACCGAACACCGCTTCGGGTTCCGCACCCGCGCCCTGCACGCCGGGGCCGTCCCCGACGCCGCGACCGGCGCCCGCGCGGTGCCGATCTACCAGACGACGTCCTTCGTGTTCTCCGACACCACCGACGCCGCGAACCTGTTCGCGCTGCAGAAGTACGGGAACATCTACTCCCGGCTCGGCAACCCCACGGTCGCCGCGCTCGAGGAGCGGATCGCCTCGCTCGAGGGCGGCATCGGCGCGGTCGCGACCGCGTCGGGGATGGCCGCGGAGTTCATCACGTTCGCCGCGCTGGTCGGCGCCGGGGACCACGTGGTCGCGTCGGCCCAGCTCTACGGCGGCACCGTGACCCAGCTCGACGTGACCCTGCGCCGGTTCGGCGTCGAGACGACGTTCGTCGCGGGCACCGACCCGGCCGACTACGCCGCGGCGATCCGCCCCGAGACCAAGGTCGTCTACACCGAGGTCGTCGCGAACCCGTCCGGCGAGGTCGCCGACCTGGCCGGGCTCGCCGAGGTCGCGCACGCGGCGGGCGTGCCCCTGGTCGTCGACGCCACGCTGTCGACGCCCTACCTGGTGCGGCCGATCGAGCACGGCGCGGACATCGTGATCCACTCCGCGACGAAGTTCCTCGGCGGGCACGGCACCACGCTCGGCGGCGTCGTCGTGGAGTCGGGCCGGTTCGACTGGGGCAACGGCAAGTTCCCGCAGATGACCGAGCCGGTCCCGTCGTACAACGGCGTGAAGTGGTGGGAGAACTTCGGCGAGTACGGGTTCCTCACCAAGCTGCGCTCCGAGCAGCTGCGGGACATCGGCCCGTCGCTGTCCGCGCAGTCCGCGTTCCAGCTGCTCCAGGGCGTCGAGACGCTCCCCCAGCGGCTCGACGCGCACCTCGCGAACGCCCGCACCGTCGCCGAGTGGCTGGAGGCCGACCCCCGGGTCACCGCGGTGCAGTGGGCCGGGCTGCCGTCGCACCCGCACCACGAGCGCGCGCGCCGCTACCTGCCGCTCGGCCCCGGCTCGGTGTTCGCGTTCCGGCTCGCCGCCACCGCCGACCGCGACGGCCGCGAGGTCGGGCGCCGGTTCATCGAGCACCTGCAGCTCGCGAGCCACCTCGCCAACGTCGGCGACGCGCGGACGCTGGTCATCCACCCCGCGTCGACGACGCACCAGCAGCTGTCCGCCGAGCAGCTGGCCGTCGCCGGTGTGCCCGAGGACCTGGTGCGGATCAGCGTCGGGCTCGAGGACCCGGAGGACATCCTCTGGGACCTCGACCAGGCGCTCACGGCCGCCACCGCGCCCGCCGCACCGGCGCCCGCCGCACCGGCGTCCGCGCCGGGCTTCCCCGCGCCGGTCGCCGCCGACGCCTGCGCCCTCCCGGAGGCCACCCGATGAGCACCCCCGCCCGCACCTGGCAGGGCCCGACCGCTCCCGAGCGCCTGGCCCTGCTGCGGCGCACCCGGTCGGTCGCCGTCGTCGGCGCGTCCAACAACCCGGCCCGGGCGTCGTACTTCGTCACGACGTACCTGCTGTCCAGCACGCCGTACGACGTCTACCTGGTGAACCCGCGCGAGACCGAGATCCTCGGGAAGCCCGTGTACCCGTCGCTCGCCGCGCTGCCGGTGGTCCCCGACCTGGTGGACGTGTTCCGCCGGCACGACGACCTCCCGACCGTGCTGGACGAGACCCTGGCGGTCGGGGCGAAGGCCCTGTGGCTCCAGCTCGGGTCCTGGCACGAGGAGGTCGCGGCGCGCGCCGAGGCCGCGGGGCTGGACGTCGTGATGGACCGGTGCGTGAAGATCGAGCACGCCCGGTTCCACGGCGGGCTGCACCTCGCCGGCTTCGACACCGGGGTGATCAGCTCGCGGCGCGCGCTGGGCTGAACGCGAGGGGCAGGATCACCGAGTCCAGCAGCCGCTCCACGAACGCCGTGTCCAGCGGCAGGTGGGCGACGGCCTTGCGGTAGTGGATCATCGCCGGCGCCACGGCCGCGACCATGTCCAGGTCGACCCCGGCGGCGATCTCGCCGCGCAGCCGGGCGCGCTCGAGCACGGCGCGCATCAGACCGACCCGGCCGGACACGAACTGCTCGTGGAACACCGCCGCGACCTCGGCCTCCTCGCGGATCGCCGACAGCAGCCCGGACATCAGCTCGTCGTTCTTGAACCGGCTCGCCATCGTCGCGATGCTCAGCAGGTCCTCGCGCAGGGAGCCCGTGTCCGGCACCTCGTCGATCGTGACCTGCTTGCTGCACAGCACGCTGTCGACGGTGAGCTGCACCTTCGACGGCCAGCGCCGGTAGACGGTCGCCTTGCCCGCGCCGGCGCGCTCCGCGACGGCGTCCATCGTCATGCCGTCGTAGCCGCGCTCGATGAGCAGGGCCCGGGCGGCGCCGAGGATGACGTCGTCCTTGCCGGCGTCCCGGCGGCGGCCGGGCCGGCGGGTGGGCACGGGCGGGTCTGCGGTCACGGCGTCCTCGCGCGCGGGCATGCCGGCTCCTCTCGACCCCGCCATCATGCCTGCCGCGTCAGCGAGAACCAAATCGAGACCGGGGGGTTCCGGAACTGCCCGGTCTTGGTTTACGGTCGTCGCATCCCCCACCGTCGGAACCACCGGAGCACCCCCATGTCCTCACCCGCAGCCCCCGCCGCGGTCGCCACCCCCGAGGCCGGACGCCGCCGCTGGCTCGTCCTCGCGACCGTGGCCCTCGCCCAGCTGATGGTCGTGCTCGACGCCACCATCGTGAACATCGCCCTGCCGTCCGCGCAGGCCGAGCTCGGCTTCTCCGACAACGACCGGCAGTGGATCGTCACCGCCTACGCCCTCGCGTTCGGCAGCCTGCTGCTGCTCGGCGGTCGGCTGTCCGACATGTTCGGCCGTCGCCGGATGTTCCTCGTCGGCCTGATCGGCTTCGCCGCCGCGTCGGCCCTCGGCGGCGCGGCGCCCTCGTTCGAGCTGCTCGTCGCCGCGCGTGCGCTCCAGGGCGTGTTCGGCGCGGTCCTCGCCCCCGCCGCGCTGTCCGTGCTCACCACGACGTTCACCATCCCGAAGGAGCGTGCCCGGGCGTTCGGGGTCTTCGGCGCGATCGCCGGCATGGGCGGCGCCATCGGCCTCCTGCTCGGCGGCTACCTCACCGAGAACCTCGACTGGCGCTGGAACCTCTACGTCAACGTCGTGATCGCCGCCGTCGCGCTCGTCGCCGGCACGGTGCTGCTGCCCCGCGCGGGCGGCGCCGCCGGCCACCGCCTCGACGTCCCCGGCGTGCTGCTCGGGTCGGTCGGCCTGTTCGCGCTCGTGTTCGGGTTCTCCCAGGCCGAGCCGCAGGGCTGGGACTCCGCCCTCACCTGGGGCCCGCTGGTCGCCAGCGTGCTGCTGCTCGTCGGGTTCGTCGTCCGGCAGCGCACCGCCGCGAACGCCGTCCTGCCGCTCTACGTGGTCCTGGACCGCGACCGCGGGGCGTCGTTCCTGGCGATCCTCGTCGCCGGGTCCGGCATGTTCGGCGTGTTCCTGTTCCTCACCTACTACCTGCAGTCGACCCTCGGGTACACGCCGATGCGCACCGGGCTCGCGTTCCTGCCGATGGTCGTCTCGATCATCGTCACCGCGCAGGTCCAGTCGAACGTGCTCATCCCCCGGTTCGGGCCCAAGGTGCTGGTGCCGATCGGCATGCTGCTCGCGGCCGGCGCGATGCTGTCGTTCCAGGCGCTCGAGGTCGACAGCACCTACGTGCACGTCCTGCCCGGCCTGGTGCTGATGGGCGTCGGGATGGCGTCGATCATGCCCGCGTCGTTCCAGCTCGCCACGCTCGGCGTCCCGCCCCGGCTCGCCGGCGCCGCGTCCGCGCTCGTGTCGACCAGCCAGCAGGTCGGCGGGGCGATCGGCACCGCGCTGCTCAACACCCTGGCCGCGACCGCCGCGACGGCGTACGTCACCACGCACGCGCCCGCGACGCCCGAGGTCATGGCCGCCGCAGCGCTGCACTCGTTCGACACGGCCTACGCCTGGTCCGCGGTCATCTTCACGGGCGGAGCGGTGCTCGCCGCCGTGCTGTTCCGCACCCGCGGCGACCGCGAGGCCCGCACCGCCGGCACCGCAGCGCCCGAGGCGGCCCTCGTCGCGCACTGACCGGGGCTGCCCCGCCCGCACCTGCCCCGCCCGACCCTGCCCCGCCCGGACCTGCCCCGCCCGGACCTGCCCCGCCCGCAGGATCGCCGAGACAGGACCGTCCCGCCGAGACAGGACCCACCGACGCCCTGTCTCGGCGCGGAGGTCCTGTCTCGGCGGGGGCGGCACCGGTATCAGCGCACCGCCGTGGCACCCCGCGACGTCGGCCGAGCGACGCTCAGTCGTCCGGGAACCAGATCGCCCGCCGCAGCGCCACCCGCGTCCCGTCCGCGCTCAGCGGCGTGCCCTCGGCCCGCAGCTGCTCCAGCGCGGCGCGGACGTGGTGGGGCGGCGGCGCGCCGGACGCGTTCACCACCCGCCACCACGGCACCCCCGACCCGCCGCGCGCCATGATCTGCCCGACCTGCCGGGCCCCGCCGCGCGCGGGCAGCCCCTGCGCCACGAACCGGTCCGCGACGACCTCGGCGATCGTCCCGTACGTCATCGCCCGCCCCGGCGGGATCGCGTCGACGAGGTCGAGCACCGCCTCCAGGTACGTCTCGTCCACGGCGCCGCTCAGTCCTTCCGCACCAGCACGAGCGCGCGGTCGTCGCCCTCGCTCGCGCCGATGCGCGCGATCACGTCGTCCGCGCCGCCGCGGTGGGTCGCCAGCACGGCTTCGACGGCGCCGCGCAGCCGGTCGATGCCGAGGTCCAGGTCCCGCCCCGGCGTCTCGACCAGGCCGTCGGTGTACAGGATCAGCACGTCACCCGGCTCGATCCGGCCGCGCGCGGTCCCGAACGTCGCGCCCGGCAGCACGCCGAGCGCCAGGCTCGGCGGCACGGACAGCAGCTCCACCTGCCCCGACCCGCCGTGCAGGTGCACCGGCGGCAGGTGCCCGGCGGACGCGACCGTGTACGCGCCGGTCGCGAGCTCGACGGTGACGTGCACCGCCGTCGCGAACCCCTCGTCCCAGTCCTGGCGCAGCAGGTACGCGTTCGCGGCGGGCAGGAAGTCCGCGCTGTCCAGCTCCCCGAGCAGGCCCGCGAGCGCACCGGACAGCTGGAGCGACCGCACGCCCGCGTCCTGGCCCTTGCCGGACACGTCGACGAGCGCGACCTCGAGCAGCGCGCCCTCCTGCCGGGTCGCCGTCAGCACGAAGTCGCCGGAGAACGCCTCGCGGTGCGCCGCGTGCAGCGCCGTCTGCACGTGCCAGCCGCCTGGCAGCGTCGGCACGGTGGCGTGCGCGGCGAACCGGTCCCGCAGGTCGACGATCATCAGGTCGCCCGGCGCGCCCTGCAGGCCGAGCCGGTCCCGGTAGGCCGCGAACGCGAGCACCGCCGCGATCGTGACGCCGTGCAGCAGGTAGGTGCCGGGCGTGAACTCCCCCCACCCGGTCAGGGCGATGACGAGCACCTGAGCGACGACGGCCGCGCACAGCACGACCATCCCCCGCACCCGCAGCAGGAACACGCCCAGGATCTCGATCAGCAGGTACGTCGACGGCGGTACCCACGGGCGGATCGTCACCACGCCGACCGACGCGACCAGGGTGAGCGCCACGAGCAGCGCGGTCAGCGCCGGCTGCGAGCCCGCGTGCCACCGGTGCAGGCGGGCCCGGACCCGGTCGAGGGCGCGCGCGGACCGCCCGCGCCCGGTGCGCGCCGCCGTCACCTGAGCTCCCCCACCGGCCGAGCGTACCCAGCCGCCGACGGCACCCGACATCCCCCGGACGTGCACCACCAGGGAAATCGACGTGCCGGTCCGCCGCCGCGGGAGCCAGGATGGGGCGCATGCACACCGCCCCCGCCGGGTACCGGCTCACCGAGATCACCGAGGACCGCGTCGAGGAGTACCGCAGCATCGACGCCCTCGCGTTCGCCGAGGGTGCGCGGGACACCGCGCTCGACGCCGCCGTGCCGTTCGCCGTCCCGCTCGACCGCGCCGTCGGGGTCGAGACCGACGCGGGCGAGCTCGTCGCCGTGCACGGCTCCTACGCGTTCCGGTTGCCCACCCCCGGCGGCGAGGTCCCGTGCGCGGGCCTGACCTGGGTCGGCGTGCGCCCCGACCACCGCCGCCGCGGGCTGCTGTCGACGATGATGCGCGCGCACCTGGACCGCTCGCTGGGCCGCGGGGAGCCGGTGTCCGCGCTGTTCGCCGCCGAGCCGGGGATCTACGGCCGGTACGGCTACGGCTCCGCGGCGGACCACGTCCGGCTGACCCTGCCCCGCGGCGCCGCGCTGCGCGACGTCCCGGGCTCCGCGGAGCTGCGGGTCCGGTTCGAGAGCCTCGACCCGCAGGCGCACCGCGACCTCGTCGACGGTCTGCACGCCGCCGCGGGCGCCGGGCGTCCCGGCTGGGTGCTGCGCGGCTCGGACGCCCTGCGGACGATCGCCGTCGCCGACCCGCCCGCGTGGCGCGCCGGCGGGGAGCCGGCCCGCCTGGTGACCGTCCGCGACGCCGCCGACGACGTCCGCGGCTACGCCCTGCTGCGGCGCGTGCAGACCTGGGCGGACGGCGGCGCGGAGTACCCGGTGCGGGTCCGCGCGGCCGCGGCGGTCGACGCCGCCGCGACCCACCGGCTCTGGTCGTTCCTGCTCGACCTGGACCTGACCAGCACCGTGAGCACCGGGATGCTCGCCGTCGACGACCCGCTGCTCGCGCTGCTCGTGGACACCCGCCGACCGGTCCCGAAGCTCAGCGACAACCTCTGGGTCCGGCTGCTCGACGTCCCCGCCGCGCTCACCGGCCGGCGGTACGCGGCCCCGCTCGACGTCGTCCTGCACGTGCGCGACGCGCTGCTGCCCGGGAACGACGGCGCCTGGCGCGTGGTGACCGGGGAGGCCGGCACCGACGGCACGTACGGCGCGCACGTCGAGCGGGCGCAGGCGCCCGCCGACCTGGAGCTGGACGTGCGCGAGCTCGGCGCCGCCTACCTCGGGGGGCGGTCGCTCGCGGCGCTGGCCGCGGTCGGTCAGGTCACGGCGCACCGGCCCGACGCCCTGCACCGGACCGCGACCGCGTTCGGCTGGCCGATCGCGCCGCTCTGCCCCTGGGTGTTCTGAGCCTCGCTGGGACGGGGTCCCGCGCGTCAGGCGCGCGCGGCCTCGTACGCGGCGAGCTGGTCGATGCGGCGCTGGTGGCGCGGGTCCTGGCTGAACGGCTCCGCCACGAACGCGTCGACCAGCTCGATCGCCGCGTCCACCGAGTGCTGCCGGGCGCCGATCGCCACGACGTTCGCGTCGTTGTGCTGACGGCCGAGGCGCGCGGTGTCCTCGTTCCAGGCCAGCGCGGCGCGCACGCCGGTGACCTTGTTGGCGGCGATCTGCTCGCCGTTGCCCGACCCGCCGATCACCACGCCGAGGCTCCCCGGGTCCGCGACGACGGCCTCGCCCGCGGCGAAGCACACCGCCGGGTAGTCGTCCTGCGGGTCGTACTCAGCGGCCCCGTGGTCGACGACGTCGTGACCTGCGGCGCGCAGGTGCTCGACGATCGCGACCTTCAGCTCGAACCCGGCGTGGTCAGCGGCGACATGGATACGCATAGGGACATCCTGCCGCACGCCCGGGCGTTCGCCCTCCCGGAGTCCTAGGCTGGCCGGTGGTGCGTGCCCGCGCCCCGACCCCGGCAGAACGGAACACCCGGCGACCATGACCCGCAGCGGCATCGACTCCTCCGCCCTCGACCCCGCCGTCCGCCCGCAGGACGACCTGTACGCGCACGTCAACGGCCGCTGGGCGGCGGAGCACGTCATCCCCGCCGACCGCGCGATGGACGGCTCCTTCCGGGCCCTGCACGACCAGGCCGAGGAGCAGGTCCGGGACATCATCACCGAGGCAGCGGAGCAGGCGGCCGGCGGCGGCGTCCAGGCGCAGATCGGCGCCCTGTACGCCAGCTTCATGGACACCGACGCCGTCGAGGCCGCCGGCACCGACCCGCTGCGCCCCGACCTCGACGCCATCGCCGGCGCCACCACCCGCGAGGAGCTGACCGACGTCCTGGGCGCCCTGCAGCGCACCGGCGCGGCCGGCGCCGCGGGCTTCTGGGTCGACAACGACGCCAAGGACCCCGAGCGGTACGTCGTCTACCTCTACCAGTCCGGGCTCGGCCTGCCCGACGAGTCCTACTACCGCGACGAGCAGTACGCCCCGATCCTCGCCGCCTACCGCCCGCACGTCGCGCGCATGCTGCGGCTCGGCGGCTGGGCGGCGGACGACGCCGCCGCGGACGAGGGCGCCGGACGGGTGCTGGCCCTCGAGTCCGAGCTCGCCGCCGGGCACTGGGACGTCGTGAAGGACCGCGACGCCGACCTCACCTACAACCCCACCACGCTCGCCGCGCTGGCGTCCGACGCCCCCGGCTTCGACTGGGCGGCGTGGGCGCGCGCGCTCGGCGCGCCGGCGGGCTCGCTCGACGAGCTCGTGGTCCGGGAGCCGTCGTTCGCCACCGCGTTCGCCGCCCTGTGGGCCGCGCAGGACGTCGACAGCTGGAAGGCCTGGCTGGCGTACCACGCGATCAGCGCGCGGGCCCCGTACCTGTCCTCGGAGCTCGTCGAGGCGAACTTCGACTTCCACGGCCGGACGCTCACCGGTGCCCAGGAGCTGCGTGACCGCTGGAAGCGCGGCGTCTCCCTCGTCCAGGGCGTCCTCGGCGAGGCCGTCGGCGAGGTCTACGTCGCCCGCCACTTCCCGCCGGCGCACAAGGAGCGGATGGAGCAGCTCGTCGGGCACCTCGTCGAGGCGTACCGCGAGTCGATCACCGCCCTGGACTGGATGGGCGCGGAGACCCGGGAGAAGGCGCTCGCGAAGCTCGACGCGTTCACCCCGAAGATCGGCTACCCGGTGAAGTGGCGCGACTACTCCGCGCTGGAGCTGAGCGCCGACGACCTGCTCGGCAACGTCCGCCGCGCGTCGGCGTTCGAGCAGGACCACGAGCTGAACAAGATCGGCAAGCCGATCGACCGCGACGAGTGGTTCATGACCCCGCAGACCGTCAACGCCTACTACAACCCGGGCATGAACGAGATCGTCTTCCCCGCGGCGATCCTCCAGCCGCCGTTCTTCGACGCGGACGCCGACGACGCCGTGAACTACGGCGGCATCGGTGCGGTCATCGGCCACGAGATCGGCCACGGCTTCGACGACCAAGGCTCGAAGTACGACGGCCAGGGACGCCTCGAGGACTGGTGGACCGAGTCCGACCGCGCCGAGTTCGAGAAGCGGACGTCCGCGCTCATCGAGCAGTACAACGCGTTCTCCCCCGCGCAGCTGAACGGCTCGCACCACGTCAACGGGGCGCTCACCATCGGCGAGAACATCGGCGACCTCGGCGGCCTGTCGATCGCGCTCAAGGCCTACCGGATCGCGCTGAGCGCCGACGGCACCCGCCGCGAGCTCGACGACGCACCGGTGGTCGACGGGATGACCGGCGTGCAGCGCGTCCTGCTCGGCTGGGCGCAGGTGTGGCGCGCGAAGGGCCGCGACGAGGAGGTCATCCGCCGGCTCGCCGTCGACCCGCACTCCCCCGACGAGGTCCGCTGCAACGCGGTCGTCCGCAACGTCGACGAGTTCTACGCCGCGTTCGACGTCCAGCCCGGCGACGGCCTGTACCTGGCCCCGGAGGAGCGCGTCCGCATCTGGTGACGGTCTGATCCAGAAGGGCCCGGGACGCAACAGCGTCCCGGGCCCTCGCTGCGCACCCGTTGCGGGCCCCCGCCGCCGCCCCGCACTGGCGAGTGGTCACGACACGCGGGTGCGCGGCGTCGCGCGCCAGCGTGTCGCGACGTCTCGCCCGTGCTCGAAGACCCTGGGGCGCCGAGATGGCATCCTGCGCGTCTGCCCGGGCGTTGGCGCGCAGGCGAGCTCTGCCATCTCGGCGAGGGCGGGCGTGCGTGGGGCGGAAGCGGCACCGCGCAGGCTCTGCCGACGCCGTGCGCGCGCCGGTGATCGCGTGGCGAGTGGTCGCGACACGCGAGTGCGCGGCGTCGCGGGCCGGCGCGTCGTGACCTCTCGCCGGGGCCCGACGACCCTGGGGCGCCGAGATGGCATCCTGCGCGTCTGCCCGGGTGTCGGCGCGCAGGCGAGCCCTGCCATCTCGGCGAGGACTGACAACCGGGTGTGCCGGTGAGGCGAACGCATGGGTGCGTGAGCGCGGCAGGTCTCGTCCGACCCTGGACGTGCGCAACCCCGCGGCCGTGTGATCGCGTGGCGAGTGGTCACGACACGCGGGTGCACGGCGTCGCGGGCCGGCGTGTCGTGACCACTCGTCGGTGTCTCGGCGGTCGTGCAGGGCCCGTGCGCGGGCTATATGGGTGGGGAAACACGAAGAGCCACCCCTTGCGGGGTGGCTCTTCGCGAAATGGTGTCCGGCGGCGTCCTACTCTCCCACACCCTGGCGAGTGCAGTACCA
>NZ_JBHVZE010000003.1:0-793098 GCF_042880135.1 Cellulomonas sp. NPDC058312
ACGCCCAATAATTCCGGACAACGCTTGCGCCCTACGTATTACCGCGGCTGCTGGCACGTAGTTAGCCGGCGCTTCTTCTGCAGGTACCGTCACTTGCGCTTCTTCCCTGCTGAAAGAGGTTTACAACCCGAAGGCCTTCATCCCTCACGCGGCGTCGCTGCATCAGGCTTGCGCCCATTGTGCAATATTCCCCACTGCTGCCTCCCGTAGGAGTCTGGGCCGTGTCTCAGTCCCAGTGTGGCCGGTCGCCCTCTCAGGCCGGCTACCCGTCGTCGCCTTGGTGGGCCACTACCCCACCAACAAGCTGATAGGCCGCGAGTCCATCCCTGACCGATAAATCTTTCCAGACACTTCGGATGCCCGAGCGTCTCGTATCCGGTATTAGACCTCGTTTCCAAGGCTTATCCCAGAGTCAGGGGCAGGTTACTCACGTGTTACTCACCCGTTCGCCACTGATCCACCCAGCAAGCTGGGCTTCACCGTTCGACTTGCATGTGTTAAGCACGCCGCCAGCGTTCGTCCTGAGCCAGAATCAAACTCTCCGTAGATGTCTACATGGCAACCACCACCCGAAAGCAGCAGTCCACCGACACACGAACGACACCCCACTCGCTGGCGAGCAAGGCATCAGTTAAATTTGGCTTTGTGGTCCGACCCAGACGGAGCAGGGCCGATCCCACGTCAACCAAGACTCACCGATCTCACGCAACCACCCCGAACGAGGCGACCACCCGAGCCGATGAACCATCTTGGCATCAACTACTAGGCACACTGTTGAGTTCTCAAAGAACAGACGCGCATCCCTCACTCACCCTTGCGGGCTCCTGACCGGAGGCAACCGTTCAAACTTATCCGACCCGCTCCGGCCCGTCAAGTCCGTGCGGACCATCTGACCAGGCAGATCGATCCTCGGCGCGACGAGATTCGGGAACCGAAGTACCCGTACCGGTCGAGCTGAGGGGCTTGTCGTCCGCGGGACCAGCCACCGGATGCTCTCCGGTGTCCGTTCCTCCCTGCCGGGCGACGTCGTAGAACATTACGCAGGCCGGACCGGAGCGTCAACTTCGCAGGACGTGATCGCGGTCACCCGCGTGTTCACGCGGATCGGGGTGGCTCCGGAGTCCGGAGCCACCCCGACGGGAGGTGCGGTCAGCGACCGGGGGTGCGGTCAGTACAGCGCGCTGGCGAGCGCGCGACGAGCGGCGGCGACGCGCGGGTCGTCGTTGCCGACGACCTCGAACAGCTCCACGAGCCGCACCCGCACCCGCTCCCGCTCGGGGCCGGCGGTCACGCGCACCGTGTCGACGAGCCGGGCGAACGCGTCCTCGACCTGACCGCCCAGGACGTCCACGTCCGCGACGGCCAGCTGGGCGTCGACGTCGTGCGGCGCGTCGGCTGCCGCCTTGCGCACCTGGGCCAGGTCGGCATCGCGCGTCCGGGTGAGCAGACCCACCTGGGCGAGACCGGCCCGGGCCATGTCGTCGCGGGGGTTCTCCCGCAGGGCCTGCTCGTAGGCGGCGGCCGCAGCCGGGAGGTCGTCGGCCTCGATCGCGTCGTACGCCGCCTGGTGCAGCGGGGGCAGGGGCGGCTCCTCCGGCTCGGCCACCGCCTCGGGCGCGACGTCCCGCGGGGCGACCGTGCCGGTCACCCCGTTCGCGGCCGCTGCCTCCAGCACCTGGTCGAGCACGCCGCGGACCTGGTCCAGCTGCGGCGCACCCTGGAACAGGGGCAGCGGCTGACCGGCGAGCACCGCCAGCACCGCGGGGACGGACTGCGACTGGAACGCCTGCGCGATCTGCGGGTTGGCCTCCGAGTCGATTCGCGCGAGCAGCAGGCGCCCGGCGTACTCGTCCGCGAGAGTCCCGAGGTCACGGGCGAGGTTGATGCTCGTCTCGCTCCACGAGGCCCACAGCAGGACGACGACCGGGTGCTCGGTCGAGGACTGGACCATCGCGGCGAAGCCCTCGGTGTCGACGTCCACCACGTATGGGCCCGGCGTCGGCAGCCCGCCCGGGGTCCCGGGCGGCGGGGTGGCCGGACGGCCGAGCGCGGAGAGGTCCACCGCGCCGCGCGCGTCGAGGCGCGGCTGCGGTCCCGGGTTCTGGCTCATGCTCGTGTCGCTCCTGATCTCGCGTGGACTGTCGTGGTCACTCGCCGGACACCGCGGTGCGGGCGTGCTCCGCGGCCAGGACCTGCACCTGCGTCGCGGCGCCCGCCGGCGGGACGTACAGCGCCACGACGTCGGTCCAGGTGCGCACCAGGTTGCTGGTGACGCTCCCCTTACCGGCGAGCGCGGCGTCGAACGGGTCGTTCAGGGTGATGCTGCCCTGGCTGAGGGTCACGGTCGTGACGGTGTTCAGCTGGCCCACCACGATCGCTCCCCCGTCCGCCGTGCGCAGCGCGGTCACCGCCCCCTCGACCGGGGCGACCGTCTCGGCGACCGTCGCGACCGCCTGGAGACTCGCCGCCGTCTGGTTCCGGGCCTCGCCGAGCGCGGTGCGGAAGAAGTCCGGCGGGAACGTGGCGGCGGCGGCCGAGGCGTCGCCGTTCGTCAGGACGTCGGCGTACTGCCCGAGCGCCTCTGCCGGAGTCAGCAGGAGCGTGTCGTCGTCCGCGGCGACGGGCTCGCTGCCGACCGAGGGGTCCGCCGTCGCCGGCATCTGGACCGACGGGCCCAGCCGCGCCCAGCTCCACAGCCGGTAGGGCTCGCGCGGTCCGTCCTGCTGCAGCACGAGCAGCAGCGGGGCCTGGAGGTCGGCGGGCTGCTCGGTCACGACCATCTGGGTGCGCGGCCACGTGTCCGTGTCGGGGACGATCGTCGTCTGCGCCGTCATGGGCAGCGTCACCGGGGGACGCTCGCCGTTGGTGGCGACGGCGCGCACGTACTCGGCGCTCCGGATCGCCAGGGCCGGGCCGCTCAGGCGCGCCTCGAGCCCGGCCGGGTCCAGTGCGGCGTCGCGCTCGGCCAGCACCGCACCGACCTGGTCGAGCACCCGGGTCGACCGGGCGACGTCCATGACCGGCGGGGGGACCGCCGGGGCCGCGTCGGGGACGGGCTCCGGCACGGGGTTCGCGCAGGCGGCGAGCCCGAGCAGCGCGACGAGCGCGACGGTGGCACCGGCGGTGCGGCGACGAGGGGTGCGACCCCCGTGGATGCGTGCGGTCACCGGTCCTCCTCCGTCCCCTGCTGCGTGCTCGCGTCCTCGGCCTGCGGCTCTCCGTCCGCCGGGAAGCCCCACATGCGACGCCAGGCGTCGGCGCGCTGGGCGCGCGAGGCCTCCTCGTCGCCGGCGGCTCCCGGTCCGCCCGGGGCCGACGCGGCGGCCGTGGCTCCCGGTGCCGCCGAGGGTGCCGCCGAGGGGGCGGGTCGACCGCCGGGGCGGGCGGGGGCGGCGCCCCCGGGCGCGGACTGGTCCGGCTGGGGGGTGGGGCGCCAGGACCCCGGCGACGTCGCGGGTGCCGCACCGGGTGCGGGGGCCCACGCCCCTGCTGCCGACGCCGTGCCGGTGGCCGGAGCCGTCCGGGCGGGGGGCTCGTCGGGGGTGCCGGGCTGGTCCGGTCCGCGCGTGGCCGACCGGGGGGTGCGGCTCCACGGCATCCGGGCACCGAGTCCCCGGCGCCGTCCGGCGTCCGGGGTCTCGTCGGCCGGCACGGGCTGGTCCGTCGGCGACGGCGCACCGGGAGCGGCGACGGGGGCGACCGCCGGCACGACGCCGGTGGGGCGGTCGGCCGCCGACGTGGTCGGGCCGGGACCACCCTCGCGCGGGGCGGCGGGCGGGCGCTCGGCGGAGCCGCCGTCGGGCGTCGGCGTCGAACCAGGCACCGGCGTGGGACCGGGCACCGGCGTCGCACCGGTCACCACCGGCGTCGCACCGGTGAGGACCGGGGTCGCACCGGTCACCACCGGGATCGCGCCGGTGCCGGGCCGACGGCCCTTGCGCTGCGCGGCCGCCGCGGCCTCGGCCTCGCGGATCTGACGCCGGGTGAGCGGGCCGGTGGTCGGCGTCACGGTGCCCAGCGGCACCGCACCCGACGCGCCCGTACCCGCGCCCTCCCCACCCGCAGCGCCGGTGCTCGACGGGGCCGTCGCGGCGTGGCCGCCGTCCGCGGTGCCGGGCGCCCCGGGACGTGCGGCCGCGGCCAGGCTCCCCGGCGGCGCGGTGACGGTCGCGAAGGTCCCGGTGGCGACGGAGTGCCACTCGGCCTCGTCGCCGTCGTGGCGGTGCCGCACGATACGCACCAGGAGGATCGCCGCGACCGCGAGCAGGAGGACGCCGAGTGCCACGCCCGGCCAGAGCCAGGGCGTGGTGACGGTCTGGGGCCAGGAGAGGTCGAGCGTCGGGGCGGTGTCGCCGAGGCTGACCGCGATCAGCGACCAGCGGCCGTCCTGCGCGGGCCACTCGAGCGACGCCGAGCCGTCGCCGGACGTCTCGACGACCCACATGTCCGAGCCGGTCGGGTCGGCGGCCGTCGCCGCGGACCCGTCGGCGGCCGGCGCCGAGGCGCTGGGCTCCGGCACCGGGGTCGCGGCGGCGGCGTCGGCGCTGGGGTCGGTGGACGGTGCGTCGGTCGCGGGCTCCCCCGCGGTCGTCGCCAGCGTGTGCCAGTCGGACAGCCCGGTGACACGGGTGTACGGGTCGGAGCCGACCCAGCCGGTCACGTCGGTGTCCCGTCCGATCGCGAGCACGACGGGCGAGCCCTCGGCGCGGACGGTGACGGTGACCGGGTCCCCGGCGAGCTCGAGCACCCCGGGGTCGGTCACCAGGGTGCGGACGTCGCCCCCGGGCGCGGCGGTGGCGATCAGGGGGTCGTCGGCGCGCCAGGCGGTGGCCGACGCGACGCCGAGTCCCACCGAGGCGACGCCGAGCAGCCCGAGCAGGGCGGCGATCAGTCGCTGGAGCACACGGATTCCTCTCGAACGTGACGGCCCAGGATAGGCGAGGTGCCTGGCACACCCGGCACCGGGCCGGTCCCGACGCCCCCGGACGACCTCGCGCAGGACGGTGTCCCGTGCCGGGTTCGTCCCGATACCCTGGACGGCGGACGCGGGCCGACCGACGCCCTGAGCCTCCCGCCCGGAGGCCGTCCTCACAAGCGCTCGCGCGCCCGCAGGAGGAACTTCGTGGCAGAAGACCGTTCGACCTTCCCGGTGGTCAACTTCCGTGGCTACGACCGCGCGCCGGTCGACGCCCGCATGGACGAGCTCGACCGCGCGCTCCAGGATGCCCGTGGTCAGGTCGCCTCGCTCGACGAGCGCGTGCTGCAGATCTCCGGCGAGCTGTCGGAGGCGCACCGGCAGCTGCGCGAGGCCGAGCGTCCGACGTACTCGGGGCTGGGTTCGCGCATCGAGATGCTGATGCGGTCCGCGGAGGAGCAGTCGTCGGACGTGGTGCAGCAGGCCAACGCGCAGGCGTCGGACGCGCTGGCGCGGGCGCGGCTCGCCGCGGGCCAGCTGCGCGCACGGGCCGAGAACGAGGTCGCGGAGATGCTGGCGACCGCGAAGCGCGAGGCGACGGAGGAGCGCACGACCGCGCACGCCGAGGCGGAGAGCGCCCTCACCGGCGCGCAGCGCCGCGCCGAGGAGCTGGTCGGCTCCGCGGAGCGCGAGGCCGCCCGCATCCAGACCGCCATCGCGACCGAGGAGAGCGAGCGCCGCTCGGGCCTGGAGCGCGAGCTCGGCACCCTGCGCGCGACGGTCGAGCGCGAGACCACCGAGCTGCGGATCAGCACCGAGCAGGCCGCCGCCGCGCTGCGGTCCTCGACCGAGGCCGAGACGACCGCGATGCGGGCGGACGCCGAGCGCTACGACCAGGACCTGCGCCAGCAGGCGGACGCCGACACCACGGCGCTGCGGCAGCGCGTGACGGCGGAGCTCGCCGAGCTGCGCACCGAGGCCGAGCGCTGGGCGGCGTTGCAGCGCTCGCTGGCCGCGACCGAGATCGCCGAGGCGCGGCAGGCGGTGGGCGACGAGGTCACCACGCTGCGGGCGGACGCCCAGGCGTACGCGGACGGCGTGCGGTCCGCCGCCGAGCGCGCCGCGGCCGAGCTCCAGCAGCGGGTCGCCGCGGAGACGACCGCACTGCGGACGGAGGCCGAGCAGTACTCCGGCTTCGTCCGCGCGACCGCCGACCGCGAGACCGGCGAGCTGCGGGCCGCGGTGGCCGACGAGGTCGCCGCCGCGCGGCAGGAGGCCGAGCAGGCGCTGACCGCCCTGCGGGCCGAGGCCGAGCAGTACGCGTCCGAGCTGCGCGCCGGCGCCGAGCGCGAGTCCGCCGAGCTGCGCGACCGTGCCCGGCACGAGACCACGACGCTGCGGGCCCTCGCCGAGCGCGAGACGACCGAGCTGCGCTCCACGACGGAGCGGGAGACGACCGAGCTGCGCGAGCGCACGGACCGCGAGGTGGCCGAGCTGCGCGAGGCGACCCGCCTGGACGTCGAGCGGCAGGTGACCGACGCGTCGCGGACCGCAGACGACCTGCGGGCCCGGGCCCGCACGGAGGCCGACGCACTGGTGGCGCAGGCGCGCCAGCAGCTGGCGGACGCGGAGCTCGCGATCGCCGCGCAGCGGGAGGCCGCCGAGCGCGCCGACGCCGAGCGGTACGCGACGGCCCGCGCCGAGACCGAGAAGCTGGTCCAGGACGCCGAGGCGCACGCCGCGGACGCGGAGCAGCGGGTCGCGAAGGCGCTGGAGCAGGCGGAGAAGATCCGCGTCGACTCCCAGGAGCAGAGCAAGTCGCTGCTGTCGAACGCCCGGCAGAACGCCGACCGCGTGGTGGCCGAGGCCCGCGAGCACGCCGAGAAGACGCTCTCGGAGGCGATGGCCGAGTCCGAGCGGGAGCGCACGACCGCCACGCGCCAGGTCGAGGACCTGAACCGGCAGCGCGAGTCGATCACCTCGTACCTGGACGAGCTCCGCAACCTCCTGGGCCACGACCCGGTCCCGAACAAGCAGACGCTGGAGCGGGCGGACGCGGCGCAGGCGCAGTTCGAGAAGCAGGCGGCCCGGCCGGCCGCTCGGCCGGCGAAGGGCGGCAAGGGCCGGCCCGCGCCGGTGTCCGCCGCGACGCCCGCGGTGGCCCAGCCGGCCGCCCCGGAGCCGGCGGGCGCGGCCGAGCCGAAGGCCGCGGAGCCGAAGGCCGTCGAGCCGAAGGGCGCCGAGCCGACAGCCGACGCCGCGCCCTCGGCCGACGCGGGCGACGGCGCCACGTCGCCCGCCCCGACGCCCGAGCGCGGCACCCCGGCCGCCCAGCAGCGCGCCGGTGCCGTCGGCCAGACCCCGACGGCCCCGGCCGCGAGCGGTCAGGGCGACGCCGGCGAGGGTGACGCGCCCGCCGACGAGGTGGCCGCGGCGTCGGCCGACAAGTGACGGACCACGAGTCCGTGGGCGCGGCGGACGACGCCGCGCCCTCGGACCCGGCCGCTGCGCCCACGGACCCGGCGGGCGACTGGCGCTCCCGGCGCCGCGAGGCGGCCGACGCGCACGAGGCGGCGCTGCGCGCCCGGCGGCAGGCGGAGTCCGCACGGGCCCGCGAGCTGATCGCGCGGTTCGTCGCGGACGCCGGGGCGCGGGGGGTCGCGCCCGAGCCGCTGCACGCGCAGGGCTACGGCGGGCGCGGTCGGTACCGCACGCCGCTGACCGGCTGGTACCTGCGCCGGGACCGCACCGTGGCGGTCGGCACCGACGGCGGCTTCTACGTGCTGACGGTGCCGCCGTCGCTCGCCGGCCGGCTGCGCGGCGTGCGTCCGGAGCCGCAGGACCCGCCGCTCGTGATCGGGGCGGGCGGCAAGGACGGCGAGTCGCTCGACCTCCCCGTCGCACTGGCGCGGGCGCTCGGCGACGCGCCCGCCGCGGGCTGACACCGCCGGTCCAGCGCGGGCCGACGCCGCCGGTCAGGCCTGCGCGACCAGCACGCCCAGCGCCTCGGCGACCGCGGCCGGGTCCTCGACGGCCGTGAGGTGCCCGGCCCCGGGGACGACCACCGGTTCGACGCCGAGCGCGTCGGCGGTGCGGCGGGCTTCGGCCACCGGCGTCGGGCGGTCCTCCTCCCCCACGAGCACCAGCGCGGGCCGGCCGCGGAACGCCTCGAGCACCGCGAGCCGGTCCGGCCGGGCCGCCATCGCCCGCTGCGACCACGCGACCCCGGCGGGCGGCTGCGCGGCGATCCAGCCCTCGACGCGGGCGACGACGCCGACGCGGGTGCGGGCTGCCGCCCCGAGCAGGTCCGCGGCCATCGGCAGCACGGCGTCGACGGTGCCCGCGGCCTCCACGGTGTCGGCGACGCGCAGCCGGTTGGCCCGCGCCTCGTCGGCGTCGGCCACGGCCTTGGTGTCGAGCAGCCCGAGGCCGACCACCAGGTCGGGGTGCCGCTCGGCGAGCGCGAGGGCGACGTAGCCGCCCATCGACAGCCCGGCGACGACCGCGCGCCGGTGCCCGGCCCGGGTCAGGGCGTCGGCGACGGCGTCGGCGGCCGCCTCGAGCGACGGCTCCGGCAGCGGGTGCGCGGCCGCGGCGCCGAGCCCGGGCAGGTCCACGGCGAGGACGGGCTCGTCGCCGGGCAGCAGCGCCGCGACGTCCGCCCACATCCGGGCGTCGAGCGGGAACGCGTGCAGCAGCACCAGCGGCGTGCCGGTGCCGGGGCGCAGCTCGTGCAGGACGGCGGTGGCCGTCGGGGTGTGCGTCATGCGTCCTCCTGCTCCGAGCCGGCGAACCCGGTGTCCTCGACCGACTGCGGCACGGCGGGCGCGTCGGCCTGCTCGCTGGGCCCGTCCCAGGTGGTCGGCAGCGGCGTCGCGACGTCGGGCCGGACGTGCCGGACGATCTCGTCGAGCACCCGCCGGACGTACGGCTCGCCGACCCACAGGTGCTTGGCGCCGTCGACGCCGATGACCTCGGCCTGGTGGACGCGCGCGAACCGCTCCCGGGCGGCGTCGGGGCGCAGGTAGTCGTCGTGCTCCGGGACGAGGACGACCAGCGGCTTGCCGTCGGCGTCCCACGCGTCGAGGTCCGCGTCGGTGGCACGGTGCAGCGGCGGGGACAGCAGGACGGCGCCCTCGACGACCGGGTCCAGGCCGTGCATCAGCGCGAGCTCGGTGCCGAACGACCAGCCGACGAGCCACGGGTGCGGCAGGTCGCGGAACTCGGCGAGCTCGATCGCGGCGTGCACGTCGAGCTTCTCGGAGCGCCCCTCGTCGAACGCGCCCTCGCTGGTGCCGCGCGGGCTGCTGGTGCCCCGGGTGTTGAACCGGAGCACCGCGATGTCGGCCAGGGCGGGGAGCCGCCACGCGGCCTTGCGCAGCACGTGCGAGTCCATGTAGCCGCCGTGCGTGGGCAGCGGGTGCAGGGTGACCAGCGTCGCCGCGGGCGTCCTCGGCGTGCCGTCCGGGTGCACCGGGAGCGCGAGCTCGCCCACGAGCGTCAGGCCGTCGGCGGTGTGCAGCTCGACGTCCTCGCGGTGCGCGGGCAGGACGGTGAGGGAGCGGATCGGGGTGGCCGAGGTCGGCGCGGCGTCGGTGGTCATCGCCGTCGAGGGTAGTCCCGGACCCGGCCCCGCGGGAGGTCAGCGCCGGGTCGGGCCCCGCCGCAGCCGGGCGGTCCAGCACACGCTGTGCCAGTGCCGTCGGTCGGCGAGGGCGGCGTCGGGGCCGAACAGCCCGTCGGCGGCCCAGGCGACGACGTGGGGCGTGCCGGGCAGGATCTCCTGGTCGCAGCCCGGGCATCGGTAGGTGCGCTCCGAGCCGCCGACGCGCTGCACGGTCCAGCTGCCGTCGGGGCCCTCCTCGGAGGTCCGGCCGCCGCGGACCCGCTCGGCGTCGAGGGGCACGTGCCCCGCGGCGTACGGGCGCTTGCTAGAGCGGCGGGAGGACGGCACGTCCCGATTCTCCCCCGCCCGCGCGGGTGCGGCAGGTCCGGGACGCGCCGGAGGGCGGCCACCGGCGTGCGGCGGCCGCCCTCCGGCGGTGACGGGGAGTCAGGACAGCGTGGCCGCCGACTCCGCGGGCGCGATGGTGCGGGTGGCGATGAGCTCCCGGTACCAGAGCGCCGAGTCCTTCGGCGTGCGCTCCAGGGTGTCGTAGTCGACGCGGACGACGCCGAACCGGCGGTCGTAGCCGTAGGCCCACTCGAAGTTGTCCATCAGCGACCAGACGAAGTACCCGCGCACGTCGGCGCCGGCGTCCATCGCGGCGCCCACGGCGTCGATGTGGTCGTGCAGGTACTCGACGCGCGGCACGTCGTGCACGCGGCCGTCGGCGGACACCTCGTCGTCGAACGCGGCGCCGTTCTCGGTGACGGCGAGCGGCAGCGTCGGGTAGCGCTCGTGCAGCTCGACCAGCAGCTCGGTGAGTCCGGCGGGCTCGATGTTCCAGCCCATCGCGGTGTGCGGGCCGGGCTGGGGCAGCCACTCGACGTCGTCGCAGCCGACCCAGGGGCTGACCTCGGACGACTTGTGGCCGTCGACGCCGGGGCTGCCGTCCCCGACGACGGGTTCGCCCTGCAGGCGCTGCACCCGGCCGGTGGAGTAGTAGTTCACACCGAGCAGGTCGATGGGGACCCGGATCAGCTCGAGGTCGCCGTCCTGGACGAACGACCAGTCGGAGACGGCGGCGGTCTGAGCTGCGACCTCGGCGGGGTAGCGGCCCTCGAGCAGCGGCTGCAGGAACACCTCGTTGGCGACGACGTCGACCTGGCGCTTGGCGGCGACGTCCTGCGGGGCGTCGGACGCGGCGCGGGTCACGTGCAGGTTGAGGGTGATCGAGATCTGCGCGGCGTCGCCGAGCACCTCGCGGATCGCGCGGGCGGCGAGGCCGTGCGCGAGGTTGAGGTGGTGCACGGCGGCGAGCGACGCGGCGGGCTCGGTGCGGCCGGGCGCGTGCACGCCGGACGCGTAGCCCAGGTACGCGGAGCACCACGGCTCGTTGAGGGTGGTCCACACGGTGACCTTGTCGCCGAGCTCCTCGGCGAGCTTGCGGGCGTAGTCGGCGAACCGGTAGGCGGTGTCGCGGTTCGCCCAGCCGCCGGCGTCCTCGAGCGGCTGCGGGAGGTCCCAGTGGTAGAGCGTGACGACGGGCTTGATGCCGGCGGCGGTGAGGCGGTCGACGAGGTCGGCGTAGAACGCGATGCCCTCGGCGTTCCACTCCCCCGAGCCGGTCGGCTGGACGCGCGGCCAGGCGATCGACAGCCGGTAGGCCTGCAGGCCGAGGCTCTGCATCAGGGCGACGTCCTCGGGGACGCGGTGGTAGTGGTCGGCGGCGACGGCGCCGGTGTCGCCGTTGAGGACGGCGCCGGGCTTCGCGGAGAACGTGTCCCAGATGGACGGCCCGCGGCCGCCCTCGGTGGCCGCGCCCTCGATCTGGTACGACGCGGTGGCCGACCCCCAGAGGAAGTCGGCGGGGAACTGGCGTCCGGAGGGACGAGAGGTGGTCATCAGGGTTCCTCGGGGTGCTCGGGTCGGTCTGACGGCGGTGTCGAATCGATACGATACAGGACCGTGGAAGCGCTCCCGCTCCCCCTGCCGCGCGGGCGGCGGGCGGAGCGGGAGCGCGACGCTCACACGGCGGGCAGCTCCAGCGTGTCGCCCTCGGCCGCGACCGGCGAGCCGAGCCCGTGGGCGGCGGACCACGCCGACGGCACGGCACCGGTCACCGCGACCCGCACGGTCCCGCCGGAGCGGGTCACCCGGAACGCGGCCTCGCCGTCCGGACGCGCGACCGTGGTCGTCGAGTCGTGGCCGTCGGCCAGGCCGAACAGCCGCAGGGTGACGCCCTCGGCGTGGTCGTAGTCCGGGCGGTCCGTGCGTGCTCCGACGGGGAGCACGGTGCCGGGCCGCACGAGCAGCGGCAGCGAGGCGAACCCGTGCCGCTGCCGGTGCCACCGCGGTCCGGACACCGTCGAGCCGTCGAGCAGCGACGTCCACTCGCCCTCGGGCACGTAGACGTCGACGTCTCCGTCGGCGGTGAACACCGGCGCGACCAGCAGCGACTCGCCCAGCATGTACTGGGTGTCCACCGACGCCGCACCGGGCTCGTCGGGGAACTCGACGACCATCGGCCGCATCACCGGCAGGCCGTCGGTGTGCGCCTCCCGGCCGACCGCCGACAGGTACGGCATCAGCGACAGCTTGAGCTCGGTGAACTGCCGCGTCACCTCGACCGACTCGTCGTCGAACGCCCACGGCACCCGGTACGAGCTGGACCCGTGCAGGCGCGAGTGCGACGACAGCAGGCCGAACGCCAGCCAGCGCTTGAACACGGCGGCGTCGGGCGTGCCCTCGAACCCGCCGATGTCGTGCGACCAGTAGCCGAACCCGGACGACGCGAGCGACAGGCCGCCACGCAGCGACTCCGCCATCGAGACGAACGTCGACTCGCAGTCACCGCCCCAGTGCACCGGGAACTGCTGGCCGCCCGCGGTCGCGGACCGGGCGAACAGCACGGCCTCGCCCTCGCCCTTGACGTCCTCGAGCAGCTCGAAGACGGCCTTGTTGTAGAGCTGCGTGTAGTAGTTGTGCATCCGCTCGGGGTCGGAGCCGTCGTGCCAGACGACGTCGGTCGGGATCCGCTCGCCGAAGTCGGTCTTGAAGGCGTCGACGCCCATGTCGAGCAGCGCGCGCAGCTTGCCCTGGTACCAGGCGGTCGCGTCGGGGTTGGTGAAGTCGACCAGCGCCATCCCGGACTGCCACAGGTCCCACTGCCACACCGAGCCGTCGGCGCGCTGCACCAGGTAGCCGAGCGCGCGACCCTCCTCGAACAGGTGCGAGCGCTGCGCGATGTACGGGTTGATCCACACGCACACCTGCAGGTCCCGATCGTGCAGCCGCTTCAGCAGGCCCTCGGGGTCCGGGAACGTCGCCGGGTCCCACACGAAGTCGCACCAGTGGAACTGGCGCATCCAGAAGCAGTCGAAGTGGAACACCGACAGCGGGAGCCCGCGCTCGGCCATGCCGTCGATGAACGACATCACCGTCTCCTCGTCGTACGAGGTGGTGAACGACGTGGACAGCCACAGGCCGTACGACCAGTCCGGCACCCTCGCGGGGCGGCCGGTCAGCGCGGTGTAGCGCCGCAGCACGTCCTTCGGCGTCGGGCCGGCGACGACGTAGTACCGCAGCCGCTCGCCGGGGACGCTGAACTGGGTCCGCGACACGACCTCGGACCCGACCTCGAACGACACGTGGCCGGGGTGGTCGACCAGCACGCCGTAGCCCGCGTCGGTCAGGTAGAACGGCACGTTCTTGTACGCCTGCTCGGACGAGGTGCCGCCGTCGGCGTTCCAGACGTCGACGGTCTGCCCGTTCTTGACGAACGCGGTGAACCGCTCGCCGAGCCCGTAGACGTGGTCGGCGACGCCCAGCGCGAGCTGCTCGCGGACGAACGGCCGGCCCTGCGCGTCGGTGACCACGCCGACTCCGCGCGCCGAGGACCCGGTGACGACGCGGCCGTCGACCTCGATCTCCAGCGCCCACTCCCCCGACGTCGCGACGCGGGCGGTGAGGTTGCCGGTGGTGAGCGACGCGCGGCCGTCGCCCGCGGTCGGACCGGCCACGGTCACGTCCGGGCGGGTGTCGTGCAGCTCGAACGCGGGGCCGGCGGGCGCCGCGCCCTGGTGGTGCTCCACGGTGACCCCGAGCACGCCCTCGGCCGGCGAGTCCAGCGTGATCGTGATGAGCGGGTGGTTGAGGGTGTCGCCCCGGGTCTCGAGGCGGCCGGTGCCCGCGTACGCGGTCAGCGACCGCTCGCCGAGCACCACCTCGTCGACCGCGCGCGGGCGCAGGACGGTGACGCCGGGGAGGTTCTGCCAGTAGCCGTCGGTGAACTTCATGGGTGGGGCTCCTACTTGACCGCACCCGCGGTGATGCCGCGGGTCAGCGTGCGCTGGAAGATGAGGAAGAAGACGATCGCCGGGATCATCGAGACGAGCGCGCCCGCGTTGGTGGTCGGGGCGTCCATCATCCGGTCGCCCTGCAACGACGCGAGGGCGACGGGGATCGTCTGGGTGGCGTTGGTCGTGAGCATGACCAGCGGGATGAAGAACTCGTTCCAGGTCCAGATGAAGAAGAAGATCACCAGGACCGACAGGGTCGGCCGGACCACCGGGAACACGACGCCCCACAGGGTCCGCCACCGGCCGGCGCCGTCCAGCGACGCGGCCTCGAGCAGGGCCTTCGGGAACGTCCCGAGCACCGACGACAGCAGGTAGGTGCCGAACGCCGCCTGGATGACGGTGAAGATGATGATGACCGACCACTGGTTGTTCGAGAGGCCGACCTGCTGCGCCATCTGGAACAGCGGGTAGACCAGCACCTCCTGCGGCAGCATGTTCGCGAGCAGGAACAGCGTGACGATCGACATCCGGCCCTTGACCTTGCCGACGCCCAGCGCGTACGCGCTGAACAGCGACAGCGTCACGCCGAAGACGGCCACGGCGCCGGAGATCCAGATGGAGTTGACCAGCTTCTCCGGGAAGTTCACGCGGTCCCAGAACGTGCGCAGCCCGTCGGTGTAGAACTCCACCGGGAACGACAGCGGGCCGTTCTGCGAGTAGTCCGCGGGTGCCTTGAACGCGTTCAGCACCATGATGACGAACGGCACCATCATGACGACGGCCACCAGCACCGCGCCGGCGAGCACGAACCAGCGGGCGGCGCCGCGGCGGTGCCGGGCGTCGACGGCGGCGGTGCGCGGGCGGCGGGGGCGGCGCGGGGTGCGGGGCGGGACGCCCGCCCCGACGGTGCTGGACGCCGGCAGCGTCTCGATCGGGGTGGCCATCAGCGACCCTCCTCCTCACGGCGGGCGCTGCGGGCCTGCAGCACCATGATGACGACGGCGATGAGGATGATCAGGACCGTCAGGACGTTCGCGATGGCAGCGCCGTAGCCGACCTTCGACTTGTCGAAGAAGTTCAGGTACGAGTAGTAGCTCGGCACCAGCGTCGAGGACTCGGGGCCGCCGCGGGTCAGCACGTAGATCGGGCCGAACACCTTCAGCGCGGCGACGGTGCAGGTCAGGGTGATGACGAAGGTCTCCGGCTTGATCTGCGGGATCGTGATCGCGCGGAACCGGTGCCACCAGCCCGCGCCGTCCAGCTCGGCGGCCTCGTACAGCTCGGGGTCCACCCGCTGGAGCGCGGACATGAAGATCACGACGGGGTAGCCGATCTGGATCCAGATCAGCACCAGCATCACCGTGGGCAGCGCGGTGTCCGTCGAGCCGAGCCAGTTCGGCGGGTTGGCGACCCCGATCTCCCGCAGCACCACGTTCACGGCGCCGGTCTGGGAGTTGAGGATCCAGTTCCACAGCACGCCGGCGACGGCGACCGGCAGGATCTGCGGCAGGTAGTAGGTGGCGCGCAGCACCGAGGCCACGCGCGGCCCGAACCGCTTGCCGAGCACGTCGAACAGCGTGGTCGCGAGCAGCAGGCCGACCAGGGTCGGCACCACCACCATCGCCAGGATCATCGCGATCGAGTTCCGGAACGACGTCCAGAACTGCTCGTCGGCGAGCAGGTCGGTGTAGTTGCCCAGCCCGTACCAGCGCAGCGGCGCGTTGCCGCCCTTCCACTTGTGCAGGCTGTACCAGATGTTCATCCCGAACGGGATCAGGATGACGACGGCGAAGGCGATCAGCCCGGGCAGCAGGTAGGGCAGGTACCCGACCCAGTCGCGCGAGCGACGGCTGCGACGCCGGGTGGGCGGCGCGGCGCGGTCGACGGTGGTCATACGGCTCCTCGAGGTGCGGTGCGGGTGTCCGGGCCCGGCCGGCGGCGTGCGGTCGCCGGCCGGGCCCGTCGGGCGGTCAGCCCTCGAGCAGGTCCGTCTTGCCGTCCTCGTACGCGGAGGACAGGCCGTCGAGCACCTCGGACGGGGTCTTCGACTGGTTGATCAGCGACTGGAGCTCGCTGACGATCACGTCGTAGAAGCCCGGCACCGGCCAGTCGGGGTAGTACGCCAGACCGTCCTCGGCGAGGATCGACTCGAAGTTCTCGGTCATCTCCTTGGTCTTCTCGTCCGTGATGGCGGACGAGTCACCCGCGACGGGCAGGCCACCGGCCTGGCCGAGGATCTCCTGCACCTCGGGGCGCAGCGTGATGTCGATGAACTCGTAGGCGAGGTCCTTGGCGGTGGCGTTCTCCGGGACGACCCACAGGTTGCCGGACGAGCCCGGGTGCATCGTGTTCTCCGGGAACAGCGCCTGGCTCCACGTGAACGGGATCTCCTCGGTCAGGCGGCCGAACCACCAGGAGCCGGAGACCATGATCGGGTAGGTGCCGTTGATGAAGGAGACGCCCATGTCCTCGGCGGTCAGCGCCGCGGAGTCGGAGGCCACGTAGCCGGCCTTGATCCACTCGTCGAGCTTCTCGGTGGCCTGGGTGAACGCCTCGTCCTGGAAGTCGACGTCCTCGGTGAACAGCTGGTACGCGTCGACCAGGTCGCGGTCCGCGTAGTGCAGCACGAGCTCGTACCAGAGCTGGCCCATCGGGTACTCGGCGCCGGCCTCGGCCAGCGGCGTGATGCCCGCGGCCTTGAACGTGGCGAGAGCGGCCTCGAACTCGTCGAACGTCGTCGGCTGGGTCAGGCCCTGCACGTCGAGCATGTCCTGGTTGTAGTAGACGCCGACGAACTCGCCGTAGTTCGGCACCCCGTACCAGTCGCCGGAGCCCATCAGGCCCTGCTCGTCGTACATCGCGGTGGTCTGGATCGACGCCGGGAGGGTGTCGGTCCAGCCGCGGGACTCGGCCTCGTCGGTCAGCGGGGTGATGAGGCCCTGCGACGCGAGCTGGCCGGCGGTGGCGTTGCCCTTGTTGTACTCCATGACGTCCGGGACGTCGTCGCCGGTGAGGAAGATCTTGGCGTTCTTCTGGATCTGCTCGAAGGTCTGGTTCTCGACGACGACGTCGACGTCCGGGTTCTCCTCCTCGAAGATCTCGACGGCGCGCGCCCAGGCCTGGCCCATCGCCGAGTCGTCGTTCTCGTAGTGCCAGATGGTCAGGGTGTCGGCGTCGCCGCCGTCCCCGCCACCGCCGCCGCTGTCGCCGCCGCACGCCGTCAGGGCGAGCACGCCGGCGAGCACGAACGCTCCGGCCGCAGCCACCTTCCGCTTCCGCTGAACTGCCATCACACGTCCTCCTCGTCGAGTTCCTGCTGTGCTGTCCGGTGGGCGGTGCGCCGGTGCGCGCCGCCCCGTGGGTCCCGCTAGGGGGTCTGGGGGTGCCGGCCGGTGCCGACGGGGGGCGCCGCGGTGCTGCCGCAGTCGACGAACCGGCACCGCTCGAGCGCGGGCAGCGGTGCGCTGCCGGTCTCGATCAGGGCGAGCAGCGCGTCCACGCCCGCCCGGCCGAGCCGCGCGCCGGGGGCGTGCAGTGTGGTCAGGGGCGGCACGGTCTGGCCGGTCACGGCGGGCGACGACACGACGGCGAGCACCGACACCGCGCCGGGCACGTCGACCCGCCGGGCGGCGAGCTCGGCGACGACGCCGAAGGTCGCGTCCTCGTTCATGGTCACCACGGCGGTGGGCGCCGGGCCGGGGCCGTCGAGCAGCCGCGCCGTGGCCGTCCGGCCGCCGGCCACCGACTCGTCGGCGAACACCTGCGTGGACACCAGGTCGTGCAGGGCGGCCGTCCGCTCGAACGCGGCGGCGGCGCGCACGGTCGGGCCGTGGCCGTCGGCGAGGCGGTGCTGCGCGTGGTTGACGAACGCGATCCGGTGGTGGCCGAGCGCGACCAGGTGCTCGACCGCCTCGACGAGCGTCGCGTCGAAGTCCACGTCCACGCTCGGCAGCGCCGCGTCGTCGGGCGCGTCGGTGCGGCCGATCAGCGCGACCGGCACGCCCGCCTCACGCAGCCGGCGCACCCGCACGTCGTCGCGGTGCACCTCCATCACGAGCACGCCGTCCGCGAGTCCCTGGCGGGCGACCTCGAGGACGCCGTCGGCGTCGTCCGCGGCGAACGGCCACAGCACCAGCTGGTAGCCGCGCTCCTGGGCGACGGCGGCCGCGCTCAGCAGGAACTCGGCCGACGTGCGGCTGAGGCCCGCGGGACCGACCGGGTGGGTCAGCGCGAGCACGTGGCTGCGCCGGGTCGCCAGGCCGCGGGCGAGGGCGTTGCGGCGGTAGCCGAGCTCGACCATCGCGGCCTCGACGCGGGCGCGGGTCGCGGCCGACACCGGGCGGGAGGTGGTGAGGGTGGCCGACACCGTGGAGAGCGCGACGCCGGCACGACGTGCGACGTCCTGCATGGTCACCACCACGTGCCCTCCTCCTCGACGGCTTCCCGACCCTCCGCGATGAGGTGTCGAAGCGCTTCGCGCGCCGCCAACCTAGACCGGGTCGCGGGGTGCTGTCCAGGGCCGCAGGTATCGAAACGATCACGACACTGGTCGAAGCGATTCGACCGCCTGGAGGGGTCGGATGTCCCGCTTGATCCCGATCGCGACGCCAGCTCGTGCATCGCACACCCCGGAATGCGGCGTGGCCTGCACACTCACTGTCGAAGCGCTTGCACACTATCGCGTGCCTGCTGGAGCATGCGCACCGCCGCCGCGGGGGCCCGGCGCGCGCACGTCGACCCGGACCGCGGACCTGCACCCACCAGGGCGATCGCCCCACTACCCTGGGCCGATGGCGACGATCGGCGACGTGGCCCGCGCGGCGGGCGTCTCGGTGTCGACCGTCAGCTACGTGCTGAGCGGCAAGCGCACCATCTCCGCCCCCACCCGCGAGCGGGTGCAGCGGGCGATCGCCGACCTCGGGTACCGGCCGCACGCCGGCGCCCGCGCGCTCGCGTCCAGCCGGAGCAACGTGATCGCCCTGATGGTCCCGTTCCGGCCGGGGATCAACGTGCAGATCATCATGCAGTTCGTCGCCGGCGTGGTGACCACCGCCCGCGAGCACGACCACGACGTCCTCGTCCTCACCCAGGACGACCCCGCCGGCATGACCCGGGTCGCCGCGAGCTCCACCGCGGACGCGCTGATCGTCATGGACATCGAGGCGGACGACGCCCGGCTGCCCGCCCTGCGCGCGCTCGCGCTGCCCAGCATCCTCATCGGTGTCCCCGACGACACCACCGGCCTCAGCTGCGTCGACCTCGACTTCGCCGGCGCCGGCCGGCTCGCCGTCCGGGAGCTCGCTGCCCACGGGCACGAGCACCTGGTGCTCGTCGGCGCCTCGCAGGACCGCCTCGACCACCGCGCGAACTACGCGGTCCGGATGCGGCACGGCGTCCAGGAGCAGGCCGCGACCAGCGGGGTGTCCGCCGCCGTCGTGCCCGCCGAGCCCACGTTCACCGGCGGCGCCCAGGCCCTCGACCGGGTGCTCGCCGACCACCCCGGCACCACCGGTCTGGTCGTGCACAACGAGGCCGCGCTCGGCGGGCTGCTGGCCCGCGCGGCCGAGCGCGGGCTCCGGGTGCCGCAGGACCTGTCGATCGTCGCGATCAGCCCGGCCGACCTCGCGGCCGCACTCCCCGTGCCGGTCTCGATCATCGAGGTCCCCGGCGCGCGCATCGGCCGGATCGCCGTCGAGATGGTGATGGCCCGCCTCGCCGGCGAGGACCTCGCCGAGACCCGCCTCGTCGCCCCCGCGTACACCGACCACGGGAGCGTCGCGCGCGTGTAGGTGGTGCGGCCGCGCGGACCACCCTCGCACGGCACCGTACGTTCGAAGAGTGCCGACCACCCGACGGACGTCGAACTGCAGCCTCGGCGTGCCCGTGGACCTCTACTGGCACGCGTGCGTGGAGCCCGAGGACCACGTCGCCGCGGCGACCGCGGCGGTGTTCCGCGCCCTTGGACGCCCGGGGCGGCGTTGGAACCCGTTCGCGGAACGCATGGTGCTCGCCGAGATCCGCGGGCGGCTCCGGGCCGCGGCCCGGGGCGAGCTGCGACCGGTGGACCAGGTGAAGCCCATCGGCGAGGGAGACGCCCTGTTCGAAATCCGGTGGCTCGACATCCCGGTCACGGAGGTCGCCCCGGACGGGAGCTCCCGGCACTCCACGACCGGCGCGCGCCTCCTGCACGCGGAACCCCTGGCGCTGTCGGTGTGCGCAGTCGGGCTGCACGCGCACGAGAAGCCGCACGGACAGGACGACGCGACGGCCCGCGCCCGGCAGGACGCGGAGATCAGGGTCGCGCTCGACCGCTACCACGCGGGTGTCGGGTCGCTCTGGGGCCTGCGTCGCTCGTCGGGGTTGCCTCGACCCCGACGCGGGGAATAGATTTCGATCTATGATTCCCGACCTGGACACGCTCGACCGTCGCGCCGATGCACTCGTCGACGGCCACGCACGCCTGCTGCGGGACCTCGTCGCGATGCGGGCTGCGCACGGCCTGACGCAGGCGGAGGTCGCCGAGCGGATGGGTGTGAGCCAGCCGACGGTGGCCGCGTTCGAGCGCTACGACGCGAACCCGACCCTGTCGACGCTGCGCCGCTACGCCCTGGCCGTCGAGGCGCGGATGGAGACCGCGGTGATCGACGAGTGCGCCGACGACGCGCCGTCCGCCGCTCCGGGCTCTGCTGAGGCTCAGCCCCTGACGAGCCGTCCCGCGCGGTAGACCGCGACGCAGCCCAGGTCCCCGTCGGTCACCACGACGTCGGCGCGCCGTCCGACCGCCAGCGCGCCCAGGTCCGGGCGACCGAGCACCTCCGCGGGCGTCGTCGCCGCCGCCCGCACCGCGGCGACCAGCCCGATCCCCGCGCCGACGACCGTGCGCACCACGTCGAGCAGGTGCGCGGTGCCGCCCGCGATCGCGCCCGCGGTGCCGTCCGGCTCGACGATCCTGGCGACGCCGTCGCCCACACGGACCGCCATCGGCCCGAGCCGGTAGTCCCCGTCGGCCATGCCCGCCGCAGCCATCGCGTCGGTGATCAGGGCGATCGATCCGGGCCCGACCAGGTCGAACACCGCACGCACCGTCCCGTCGGCGAGGTGCGTGCCGTCGGCGATCAGCTCGACCACGAGGTCGCCGCGTGCCGCAGCGGCTAGGCACGCCGCGATCGGCCCCGGGTCCCGGTGGTGCAGGGGGCGCATGCCGTTGAACAGGTGCGTCGCCGTGGGGCGCGCGGAACGGCCGCGCCCCGGTCCCCCGCCGGCGGCCGCCGCGCGCCGGCCGCCACCCAGGAGCGCCCGGGCGCGCTGCACCGCCGCGTCGACCTGCTCCGCCGCGGCGTCGGTGTGCCCGACCGACGGCACGGCTCCCGACCGGACGAGCGCCGCCAGGGCGTCGTCGCGCCCGTCGCCGCCGTCGGCGACCCCGGGCACCTCCGGGGCGACGGTCATCGTCACCAGGTGCCCACGCGCCGCCGCGGCCAGGTCGGCCACCAGCGCCGGATCGCCGGCGAGCATGTCGGCGGGGTTCTGCGCGCCGCACCGGTCGGCGGACAGGAACGGCCCCTCCGCGTGGATGCCCACCAGGTCGCCCGACTCCACCAGGTCGGCCAGCAGCGCGGCGCGGGCCAGCAGCACATCACGCGGCGCCGTGACCAGCGACGCGACGAGGCTCGTCGTCCCGTGCCGCAGGTGCTCCGTCGCGGCGACCAGCGCCTCCTCGCGCGTCGTCGCGTCGGGGAAGCTCGACCCGCCGCCGCCGTGGTCGTGCAGGTCCACCAGCCCCGGCAGCAGCGTGGTGCCCGGGGTCGGGTCGCCGGGCACCTCGTCGGCCCAGCGCGCCGGCACCTGCGCCGCCGGTCCCACCCACACGATGCGGCCCTCGGCGAGGACGACGGCCCCGTCGGTCAGCACCTCGGTCGGGGTCACCACCTCCCCGCGCAGGACGACGGGCGGCAGCGGCAGGTCGGCAGGTGAGCTCACGCGGACATTCTGGCAGGGAGAGGTGGCGCTGCGGGGCCCGGTGTGGATCCACCCGGCACGACACGCACGGCGTGGCGCACCGGAATCGTCCACCCGCGCGGGGTGGATCCACCCCGGGGGGGGGTCAGAACAGCCGCGAGTCCACGTCGTCGACGCCGCGCATGGCGTCGTAGTCGAGCACGAGGCAGGCGATCCCCCGGTCGGTCGCGAGGACGCGCGCCTGGGGCTTGATCTCCTGCGCGGCGAACACGCCGCGCACGGGAGCCAGCAGCGGGTCGCGGTTGAGCAGCTCGAGGTAGCGGGTCAGCTGCTCGACACCGTCGATGTCCCCGCGGCGCTTGATCTCCACCGCGACCGTCGCACCGGCGGCGTCCTTCGCGAGGATGTCGACAGGCCCGATCGCGGTCGGGAACTCGCGGCGGACCAGCGTGTGGCCGGAGCCGAGCACCTCGATCTGCGCGGCCATCAGCTCCTGGAGGTGCGCCTCGACGCCGTCCTTGACGAGCCCGGGGTCGACGCCGAGGTCGTGGGCGGAGTCGTGCAGGACCTCGTGCACCTCGATGACCAGGCGGTCGTCGGACTTGGTGTGCTGGACGGTCCACACCTGGGCGACGCCGCGCTCGACGGCCTCGCCGGTCGCGTCCTGCGTCTTGAGGGTGCAGGGCGGGCTCATCCAGTTCAGCGGCTTGTACGAGCCGCCGTCGGAGTGCAGCAGCACCGAGCCGTCCGCCTTCACCACGACCAGGCGGGTGGCGAGCGGCAGGTGGGCGTTCAGCCGGCCGCTGTACCGCGCGGAGCAGCGCGCGACGAGCAGGCGCATCGGGGGTCCTCCGGGACGGTCAGATGACGGTGCGCGCCACGGGCGGCGCGGCTTCCAGCCACGAGGTGAGGCCGGCGTAGGCCTCGGGGGTCATGAGCAGCTCGACCTCCTCACCGGGGGCGACCCGGCAGGTGACGAGCAGCGGGCCCCCGGGGGCCGCGCCCTCGACGGCGGACCGGCGCTCCAGCACGGCGATCTGGCCGCGCGGCCAGACCTGCTCCGGGCGCGGGGCGAGGGAGCGCAGCCGCCACCAGTAGAGCTGGCGGGCGCCGTAGTGCGCGATGCCGCGGACCCACCGGCCCCCGACCCGCCGCGAGCAGCGGAACGAGCCGACCCGGCTGGTGAGCGAGTGCCAGCGGGAGAACGCGAGGCCCGCGACGACGAGCAGGGCGACGACGAGCAGCAGCGCGATCAGCACGACCTGCCCGCTCATCGCCGCCGCCGCTCCCGTCAGTGCGCGGACGTGCCGGCGGTCGCCGCCTCGGCGGAGTCCACCACGACCGTGACCTGGTCGCCGTCGACGGACAGGAAGCCGCCCTCGACGGTCCACCGGTGCACGGTGCCACCGGCCTCGAGCACCCGGACCTCCCCGTGCCGGAGCACGGAGAGGACCGGGGAGTGCCCGACCAGGATGCCGATCTCCCCGTCGGAGGCGGGCGCGCTCACCTGGCGCGCCTCACCGGACCAGATGGTGCCGTCGGTGTCGACGAGGTCGACCTCGAGCTGGGCCATGAGACGGGTTCCTCCTGCTGCGGGGCGGGTCGGGACGGGCGGAGCGGACGTCGTCAGACGCCGTACTCCTTCTGGATGCGGGCCCAGTTGCGCTCGAGGTCCTCGAGGCCGCCGATGTTGAAGAAGGCCTGCTCGGCGATGTGGTCGAACTCGCCGTCGGCGATCTTCTGGAACGCCTCGACCGTCTCGGACACCGGGACGGTCGAGCCCACGACGCCCGTGAACTTCTCGGCCATGTAGGTGTTCTGCGACAGGAACTGCTGGATGCGACGCGCACGGCCGACGACCGTCTTGTCCTCCTCCGACAGCTCGTCCACACCGAGGATCGCGATGATGTCCTGGAGCTCCTTGTTGCGCTGCAGGATCGACTTCACGCGGGTGGCGACGTCGTAGTGCTCCTGGCCCACGTACCGCGGGTCGAGGATGCGCGAGGTCGACGCCAGCGGGTCCACCGCGGGGTACAGACCGCGCGACGCGATCTCGCGGGAGAGCTCCGTGGTGGCGTCCAGGTGCGCGAACGTCGTGGCCGGGGCCGGGTCGGTGTAGTCGTCCGCGGGGACGTAGATCGCCTGCAGCGAGGTGATCGAGTGACCGCGGGTCGAGGTGATGCGCTCCTGCAGGAGGCCCATCTCGTCGGCCAGGTTGGGCTGGTAGCCCACGGCGGACGGCATGCGGCCGAGCAGGGTCGACACCTCGGAGCCGGCCTGGGTGAACCGGAAGATGTTGTCGATGAACAGCAGCACGTCCTGCTTCTGCACGTCGCGGAAGTACTCCGCCATCGTCAGGGCGGACAGGGCGACGCGCAGACGCGTGCCCGGCGGCTCGTCCATCTGGCCGAAGACGAGGGCGGTCTTGTCGAAGACGCCCGCCTCCTCCATCTCGACGATGAGGTCGTTGCCCTCACGGGTGCGCTCGCCGACACCGGCGAACACCGACACACCGCCGTGGTCCTGCGCGACGCGCTGGATCATCTCCTGGATGAGGACCGTCTTGCCGACGCCCGCACCGCCGAACAGGCCGATCTTCCCGCCGAGCACGTACGGCGTGAGCAGGTCGATGACCTTGATGCCGGTCTCGAACATCTGGGTCTTCGACTCCAGCTGGTCGAAGGCCGGGGGCTTGCGGTGGATCGGCCAGCGCTCGGTGACCTCGAACTTCTCGCCCTCGGCGAGGTTCAGCACCTCACCGGTCACGTTGAAGACGTGGCCCTTGGTGATGTCGCCGACGGGCACGCTGATCGGCGCGCCGGTGTCCTGCACCTGGGCGCCGCGGACGAGGCCGTCGGTGGGCTTGAGCGCGATGGCGCGCACGAGCGAGTCGCCGAGGTGCTGGGCGACCTCGAGCGTCATGGTGAAGCCGCCCTGGGTCTCGCCCTCGCCCTGACCGGACATGTCGATGTGCACGGTCAGCGCGTTGTAGATGTCGGGGATCTGGTCCGCGGGGAACTCGATGTCCACGACGGGCCCGATCACACGGGCGACGCGGCCCACGCCCGGCGTGGCGGTGGTGTCCTTCGCGTCGACGGTGGTCGCGGTCATGTCTGCCTGCCTTCGGTCGTCCGCCGGGGAGCCGGCGGGCTGGTTCGGGTCGTGCGTGCGGGTCAGGAGGCGAGCGCGTCGGCGCCCGACACGATCTCGCTGATCTCCTGGGTGATCTCGGCCTGGCGGGCCTGGTTCGCCAGTCGCGTGTACATGCGGATCAGGTCCTCGGCGTTCTCCGTGGCCGTGTGCATGGCGCGCTGGCGGGAGGCGAGCTCCGACGCGGCGGCCTGCAGCAGGCAGGAGAAGATGCGGCTGCGGACGTACCGCGGCAGCAGGGCGTCCAGGACCTCGGCGGCGTTCGGCTCGAAGTCGTACAGCGGCAGGGCCTCGTGGTCACCGGCCGGTGCCACCCCCTCCACGACCTCGAGCGGCAGCATCCGGATGACCTGGGGGCGCTGGCTGACCATGTTCACGAACTGCGTGTACACGATGTGCAGCTCCCCCACGCCACCGTCCTCGGGCGCCGCGTCGAAGGCCGCGAGCAGCGTGTCCGCGACCTCCTCCGCCAGGTCCGAGGTCGGGGCGTCGGACTGGCCGGTCCAGGCGGCCGCGAGCTCGCGGTTCCGGAACCGGTAGTACGACTCGGCACGGCGGCCGCTCACGTAGAGCGCGACCTCCTTACCCTCCTGCTCGAGCTTCTCGACGAGCCGCTCGGTCTCGCGGATGACCGACGCCGAGTAGGCGCCGGCCATGCCGCGGTCGGAGGCGATGAGCAGCACCGCGACGCGGTTCGTGTCGTGACGCTCCGCGAGCAGCGGGTGCCGCACGTCGGAGTGCGTCGCCACGGCCGACACCGCGCGGGTGATCGCCCGGGCGTACGGCGCCGCGGAGGCCATCCGGGCGCGCGCACGACCGATGCGCGAGGCGGCGATCAGCTCCTGGGCGCGGAACATCTTCTTCAGCGCCTGGGTCGACTTGATCCGCTGCCGGTAGACCCGCTGCTGTCCGGCCATGCTCAGGCCTTCTTCTGGCGGACGATCTGCTCCTGCTCGACCACGGTCTCCTCGTCGTCCGACTCCCCGCCGATGAGCGGCGAGCCGTCGTGCTTGAGGAAGTTCGACCGGAACGCGTCGACCGCGGCGGCCAGCTCGGCCTCGAGGTCGTCGCCGAGCTTGCCGGTCTCCGCGATGGTCGTCAGGACCGAGGTGTTGCGGCGCAGGTGGTCGAGCAGCTCGGACTCGAACCGGCGGACGTCCTCCACCGGCACGTCGTCGAGCTTGCCCTTGGTGCCCGTCCAGATGGAGGCGACCTGGTCCTCGACCGCGAACGGCGAGTACTGGGGCTGCTTGAGCAGCTCCATCAGGCGCGCACCCCGGGTCAGCTGGGCGCGGGACGCGGCGTCCAGGTCGGACGCGAACATCGCGAACGCCTCGAGCGACCGGTACTGCGCGAGGTCCAGCTTCAGCGTGCCGGAGACCTGCTTCATCGCCTTGACCTGCGCGGCACCACCGACGCGGGACACCGAGATGCCCACGTCGACGGCCGGGCGCTGGTCCGCGTTGAACAGGTCCGACTGCAGGAAGATCTGCCCGTCGGTGATGGAGATGACGTTGGTCGGGATGTACGCCGAGACGTCGTTGGCCTTGGTCTCGATGAACGGCAGACCGGTCATCGAGCCGCCACCGAGCTCGTCGGACAGCTTCGCGCAACGCTCCAGCAGGCGGGAGTGCAGGTAGAACACGTCGCCCGGGTACGCCTCGCGGCCCGGCGGGCGGCGCAGCAGCAGCGACACGGCGCGGTAGGCCTCGGCCTGCTTCGACAGGTCGTCGAACACGATGAGGACGTGCTTGCCGCCGTACATCCAGTGCTGGCCGATGGCCGAGCCGGTGTAGGGCGCGAGGTACTTGAAGCCGGCCGGGTCGGACGCGGGGGACGCGACGATCGTCGTGTACTCCAGGGCGCCGGCCTCCTCGAGCGCGCCGCGGACGGCGGCGATCGTGGAGCCCTTCTGGCCGATGGCGACGTAGATGCAGCGGACCTGCTTGTCCGGGTCGCCCGTCTCCCAGTTGGCCTTCTGGTTGAGGATCGTGTCGATCGCGATCGCGGTCTTGCCGGTCTGGCGGTCGCCGATGACGAGCTGCCGCTGGCCGCGGCCGATCGGGATCATCGAGTCGATGGCCTTGATGCCGGTCTGCAGCGGCTCATGGACCGACTTGCGGGCCATGACGCCGGGGGCCTGCAGCTCGAGGGCGCGGCGGCCCTCCGCGACGATCTCGCCGAGGCCGTCGATCGGCTGGCCGAGCGGGTCGACCACACGACCGAGGAACGCGTCACCGATCGGGACGGACAGGACCTCGCCGGTCCGGCGGACCTCCTGGCCCTCCTCGATGCCGGTGAACTCGCCGAGCACGATCACGCCGATCTCGCGGACGTCGAGGTTGAGCGCGAGGCCCAGCGTCCCGTCCTCGAAGCGCAGCAGCTCGTTGGCCATCGCGCCGGGCAGGCCCTCGACCCGCGCGATCCCGTCGCCGGCCAGCGTGACGCGACCGACCTCCTCGGCGGCGGCGCCGGTCGGCTCGTACGTCGTGACGAAGCTGTCCAGCGCGGCGCGGATGTCCTCCGGCCGGATCTGCAGCTCGCTCATGGCATCTCTCCTGTCGTGTCGCACGCGTCCTGCGTGCGCTTCCCACGTGGTCTGGGTCAGTGCGCCGGCCCGGCGGGAGCCGTCAGCTGGCAAGTCGTCGGCGGGCGTCGGCCAGCCGGGCGAGCACCGTCGCGTCGATCACCTCGGGGCCGACCTGCACGCGCAGGCCGCCGAGCACGTGCGGGTCCACCAGGACCTGCACCTGCATGTCGCGCCCGTAGGCGCGGCCGAGGATCTCGGCGAGCCGCTGCTGCTGGGCGGCGTCGAGCTCCGCGGCGCTCGTCACGGTCGCGACCGTGCGGTTGCGCCGCTCGGCGATGAGGTCGTCGAGGTGACCCAGCGTCGCCACGTACCGGCGGCCGCGCGGCGCCACGGCGGCCCGGCGCGCGAGCACCTGGGTCGCTGCGGCCCCGGAGCCGTTCAGCAGCTTGTCGACGAGGACGCCCCGCGCGTCGGCGTGGACCGTGTCGGTGTAGAGCAGCCGACGGACCTCGCGCTGGCCGGCGAGCGCACGACCGAGCCGGAACAGCTCGACCTGGACCTGGTCCAGGTCGCCGTCCGCCTCCGCCGACGCGAGCACGGCCGAGAAGGCCAGCTGCTCGACGGCGTCCGCGAGGTCGGCCTCGGCGGACCACCGCGCGGCGACCAGGTCGCCCGCGGCGGCCACGACGCGGGGGTCCGCGCCGGTGAGCAGCCGCGTGACGAGCGCGGTCTTCGCGGCGGCCTGCGCCGACGGGTCGGTCAGGGTGCGTCGCAACGAGCCGGACGAGTCCAGCGCGTCGACCAGCGTGAACAGCTGCTCGCCGAGCAGCCGACCCTGCGTGCCGGCCTCGCGCAGCACCGGCTCGAACCGGCCCTCCGCGGCGACCAGCGACGCCCGGCTCGTCCCGCGCATCAGTTCCCCTTACCCGCGGTCGCCGTGGTCTGGGCGTCGAGGTCGTCGAGGAACCGCTCCACGACGCGCGACCGACGCGCCTCGTCCGCGAGCGACTCGCCGACGATCTTGGAGGCGAGCTCCGTGGCGAGCGAGCCGACGTCCGCGCGCAGCTGGACGGACGCCTGCTGGCGCTCGGCCTCGATCTGCGCACGCGCGGTCTCGGCGATGCGCGCCTGCTCGGTGGTCGCCTTGTCGCGGGCCTCCGCGACGATCGCCGTGGCCTCGGTGCGCGCGTCCTCGCGGATGCGCGCGGCCTCGGTGCGGGCGTCCTGGAGCTGCTGCTCGTACTCGGCCTTCGCCGCGGCAGCCTCCTCCTGGGCGTGGGCCGCCTGGGCGAGCCCGCCCTCGATCTTCTCCGTGCGCTCGTCGAGCACCGCCTGGAACTTCGGCAGCACGAGCTTGTAGAAGACGGCGGCGATGACGACGAGGACGACGAACGACCAGAAGAGGTCGTAGCTGGCCGGGACCAGCAGACGCCAGCCCTCGACCGTCTCGGTCTCCGCGGCCTGGATGCTCGCCGCGGGGAGCGCGGCGACGATCACGTGAAGAGGAAGCCGGTGATGAGGCCGAGGAGGCCGAGGACCTCGACGAAGGCCACACCGATGAACATGGTGGTCCGGAGCTGGCCGGCGACCTCGGGCTGGCGCGCCATGCCCTCGACGGTCTTGCCGATCAGGATGCCGAGGCCGATGCCCGGGCCGAGCACCGCGAGGCCGTAGCCGACGGTCGCGATGTTGCCCGAGATGGCGTTCTCGGCCGCAAGGATGACGCTGGGGTCCGCGAGAAGAGACACGCTGTGCTCGTTCCTTCCGTTTGGCCGCCGTCCGGTCGGGCGGCGGTCGTCTCAAGGGGCGCCGGGCCACGAGGGCCCTGCGCGGGGTGGTGCTGGGTCAGTGCTCCTCTTCGACCGACTGGCTGAGGTACACAGCCGTCAGGACGACGAAGATGTAGGCCTGCAGCGCGGCGACGAACACCTCGAACAGGGTGATGGCGAAGCCGCCGACGAGCGTGAGGGCACCGAACGGCATCAGCGCGCCGCTGCCCGAGTCGATCAGCAGGAACTGCGTGGCCGCGAAGCAGAGGACCAGCATCAGGTGGCCGGCGACCATGTTCGCCATGAGCCGGATGGCCAGCGTGGCGGGTCGCATCACGAACACCTGGAGGAACTCCACCGGCGTCAGCAGCACGTACAGCGGCCACGGGACGCCGGGCGGGAACAGCGAGCTCTTGAGGAACCCGCCGAGGCCGTGGGCGCGGACGCCGGCGCCGAGGTACATCGCGTAGACCCAGAGGGCCAGCATGATCGGCAGGCCGATCAGCGAGGTGCCCGCGATGTTCAGGCCCGGGATCACGCCGGTGATGTTGAACGCGAGGACCGCGAAGAACAGCGTCGTGAGGAAGGCGACGTACTTGTGCGCCTTCTCCTTGCCGATGATGTCCTCGGCGACGTTGACGCGGACGAAGTCGAGCAGCAGCTCGGCGACGTTCTGACCGCGGCGCGGCACGAGCCGCGCGCGGCGGGCCGCGACGACCATGAGCACGAGCAGCACGGCCACGGCGACGAAGCGCACGACCTGGAGTCGGTTGATCTCGTAGAACGTGTCCTCGAACCAGATGGCCGGGGGGAAGAACTCCGCGATCGACGGCTGGTGGAACCCGGACTCGCCTTCGGCTGCGAGCGGCAGGATCGTCGCAAGGCTGGACAGAGCAGTCTCCTGTAGGTCGAAGGCTCCGGCGGGCGTTCCCAGGAAGGGTCACGCCACCGGGACCCGGCCGTCGTGGGTGGTTCGGCTGGAAGCCTAGCCTACGGAATCAGATGGTCCTGTCCGGGTCGTCCGTATTCGGGACCTCGGTCCCAGACCCGGCGGGCGTCACGTAGGGCACCCTGCCGCGCGCGACCGCCCGGTAGTCGAGCAGGGCGGAGCCGATCACGGCCACCGCCACGACGACGGCGAGCACGTACCGGTCGTAGAAGTCCATGCCCCGCAGCACCGCGAGCAGGACGATGACCACGGCCAGCTTGCCGAGCCAGGTGCCCATGATGACGGCCATCATCGTGCCCGGGGCGGTGCCCGACGTCTTCAGCATCGACAGCGTGGTCGCGCCGGAGAACACCAGCGCGATGCCCGCGCCGATCAGCGCGCCCCACACGCCGGGCAGGCCGGCGACGAGGTAGCCGACGAGGGAGCCGAGGACGGCGACGCCGACCACCAGCACGACCATGTCGCGCAGGGCCCGGCGGAACACCGCGGCGGCCTCGGGGCTGTCACCCGGTCGGGGGGTGGGCTCGGGGGTCGTCGTCATCGCAGGTCCGTCCTCGGTCCGTGGTCGGGCAGGGGGTGCGGCCCGGAGGCGTGCCGCGGGGTCTCGGGTGGTCCGGGCGTGCGCCCGCGCAGCGGGCCGAGCGTCAGCAGCAGCGCCGCGACGACGCCGAGGCCCAGGCCCACCAGCACGGCGGTGGTGGAGAACCACACGAGCGCGGTCGCGGCGCCGGTGAACACCGCGGTCCACACGTACAGGATGACGACCGCGCGCCGGTGGGAGTGGCCGAGGGCGAGCATCCGGTGGTGCAGGTGCATCCGGTCCGGGTGGAACGGCGACTTGCCCGACCCCACGCGGCGGATCACCGCGAGGCCCATGTCGAGCAGGGGCAGCAGCAGCACCGCCAGCGGCAGCAGGATCGGCAGGAACGCCGGGAACGACTGGCGCGTGTTCACCACGGCCAGGTCGATCTGCCCGGTGACCTGGATGCCCGCGGCGGCGATGACCAGGCCGATCAGCATCGACCCGGAGTCGCCCATGAAGATGCGCGCGGGGTTGAAGTTGTGCGGCAGGAACCCGATGCACGCGCCCACCAGCAGCGCGATGATCAGCGTCGCCAGGCTCGAGTAGTCGCCGGGCGAGCCCTCGCGGGTCAGCTGGTAGGAGTAGAGGAAGAACCCGGTGCCGCCGATCGCGATCAGCCCGGCCGCGAGCCCGTCCAGCCCGTCGACGAAGTTCACCGCGTTCATCGCGACCACCACGGTCAGCACGGTGAGGCCGAGCCACACCCGGCTGGACCCGACGATCACGCCGTCGATCGGCAGCTGGTAGAGCGTCAGGCCCTGCCAGGCCATCACGAACGCGGCGAGCACCTGGCCGACCAGCTTGGTCATCCAGTCGAGGTCCCAGATGTCGTCCGCCACGCCGAGCGCGCACACCATCGTGGCGGCGGCGGCGATGCCGATGATCGGGCGCGGGTTGTCGAACACGTCCTGCAGGAACGGCAGCCGGCTGGCCATCAGCAGGCCCACCATGATCCCGGCCCACATCGCCAACCCGCCGAGCCGCGGCGTCGGGATCGAGTGCACGTCCCGCGACCGCACCGCGGTGATGGCACCCCAGCGCAGGGCGCACCACCGGGCGACCGGCGTCATCAGGTAGGTGGCCGCCGCGGCGATGAGCAGCAGCAGCAGGTACGCCCTCACCGGCCGGGGTCACCCACCACCGACGGCACGACCTCACGGAGCCGCTCGAGGCTGATCGCGCCCTGGCGGACCACGCGGAGCCCGTCACCCGTCGCGTCCACGATCGTCGAGGCGACCTGCCCCGGCGTGCGCCCGCCGTCGAGGTACACCTGGACGCGGTCGCCGAGCTGCTCGCGGGCCTCCTCGACCTCCAGCGCCGACGGCTGGCCCGTCCGGTTCGCGCTGGACACGGCCATCGGGCCGGTCCGGCTCAGCAGCGCCAGGGCCGCGGGGTGGTCGGGCACGCGCAGCGCGACGGTGCCGTGCGTGTCGCCCAGGTCCCACATCAGCGAGGGCTGCGCGACGCAGATGATCGTGAGCCCGCCCGGCCAGAACGCCTCGGCGAGGTCGCGCGCGGCGGCGGGCACGCCCATCGCCAGGCCGTCCAGCGTCCGCACGTCCGGCATCAGCACCGGCGGGGGCATCTGGCGGCCGCGGCCCTTGGCGGCCAGCAGCGCGGCGACGGCCTCGGGCGTGAACGCGTCCGCCCCGATGCCGTAGACGGTGTCGGTCGGCAGCACGACGAGCCCACCGCGCGAGACGGTGTGCACGGCGGCGTCGAGGGCCGGGCCCCAGGTCGCGGGGTCGGTGGCGTCGAGCGCGGCGGCGGCAGTCACGGCTGCGAGTGTCCCACGCCCGGCTGGGCGGTCGGTCGCGGCTCGCCCGGGCCGGGGTCGGGGCGGGTCGTGGCGCGGCGGCGGGCGACGAGCATCCGGGGGCGGCCGGTCAGGTCCGGCCGCGACTCGACGGCCTCGAACGCCCCCGTCGCCTCGGCGGCCTCCCGGGCAGCGGCGTCCTGCACCTCCGCGTGCTCCATCACCAGCAGGCCGCCCGGCACGAGCAGCCGGGCCGCGGCGGCCAGCACGGCGCGTGGCACCGCCAGGCCGTCCGCTCCCCCGCCGTACAGCGCGAGGTCGGGGTCGTGGTCGCGGACCTCGGGGTCCACCGGCACCGCGTCCGGCGGGATGTACGGCGGGTTCGACACGACCACGTCGACGGTGCCGTCCAGGTCGGCCAGCAGGGTCGGGTCGGTGACGTCGCCGAGCTCGACGCGCATCGTGAGCGAGCCGGAGGCGCCGCTGTTGTGCCGGGTCAGCGCGACGGCCTCCGGGGAGGCGTCCACGGCGACGACGCGCGCGCCGGGCACCTCCGTGTCCACCGACAGGGCGATGCCGCCGGCGCCGCAGCACAGGTCCACGACCAGCGGGGTGCGGCCCTCGGTGGCCAGGCGCGCGGCCTCGTCCACGGCGACCTGCGCGACGACCTCGGTCTCGGGCCGCGGGACGAACACCCCGGGCTCGACCCGCAGCGTCAGGTACCGGAACACGGTCGACCCGACGATGTGCTGCAGCGGCTCGCGCCGGCGACGCCGGTCCACGAGGTCCGCGAACTCCTCGGTGAACCCGTCCGGCACCGGGGGCGGCAGCACGAGGTCGACGCGGGGCAGCCCGAGCGCGTACGCCGCCAGCGCGGTCGCGTCGTGCCGCGGCGAGCCCACGCCGGCGTCGGCGAGCACCCGGGTCGCGCCCTCGACGAGCGCGCGCAGCGAGGGCGCGTCCGTCGCCGTCACGCCTGCTCCCCCGCCGCCGCGAGCTGCGCCGCCTCGTCCGCGTCGACGGCCGACTGGACGACCGGGCCGAGGTCGCCGTCCAGCACGGCGTCGAGGTTGTACGCCTTGTAGCCGGTGCGGTGGTCCGCGATCCGGTTCTCCGGGTAGTTGTACGTCCGGATCCGCTCGGAGCGGTCGACGGTGCGCACCTGCGACCGGCGGGCGGCGCTGGCGGCGGCCGCGGCCTCCTCCTGGCGCGCCGCGAGGATCCGGGCCCGCAGCACGCGCATCGCCTGCTCGCGGTTCTGCAGCTGGGACTTCTCGTTCTGCATCGACACGACGATGCCGGTCGGCAGGTGGGTGATCCGGACCGCGGAGTCGGTGGTGTTCACCGACTGGCCGCCCGGCCCGGACGACCGGTAGACGTCGATCCGCAGGTCGTTCGGGTCGATCTCGACCTCGCCCGGGTCGTCGACCTCGGGGAACACGAGCACGCCCGCGGCCGAGGTGTGGATCCGGCCCTGGGACTCCGTGACGGGCACCCGCTGGACGCGGTGCACGCCGCCCTCGTACTTCAGGCTCGCCCAGACGCCGTCGGCGGGGTCGGTGACCGACCCGCGCGCCTTCACGGCGACCTGGACGTCCTTGAAGCCGCCGAGGTCGGACTCGGTCGCCTCGATCGTCTCGGTCCGCCACCCCCGGCGCTCGGCGTACCGCAGGTACATCCGCAGCAGGTCGCCGGCGAACAGCGCCGACTCCTCGCCGCCCTCGCCCGCCTTGATCTCCAGGATGACGTCGCGCGCGTCGTCGGGGTCGCGCGGCACCAGGACGCGGCGCAGCCGCTCGGCGGCCTGCTCCTCCGCGGCGGCGAGCGACGGCAGCTCGGCGGCGAACGCCTCGTCCTCCTGCGCGAGCTCGCGGGCGTCGGCCAGGTCGTCGGCGGCCGCCCGCCACGCCCCGTGCGCCTGCGCGACCCGGCCGAGCTCGGCGTACCGGCGGCCCAGGTTCCGGGCCAGCGCCTGGTCCGCGTGCACCGCCGGGTCCGCGAGCTGCTGCTCGATCCGGGCGTGCTCGTCCAGCAACGGACGTGCTGCGGCGAACGGGTCGCTCATCGCTGTCTCCTGTCGGGCGCCGCCGGCCGCAGCCGGGACGCACCCTCGACCCACCGGGGCGGGAAGGGCCCCGGACATGCGAAGACGCCGGTGACCGCGGTCCGCGAGGGACCGCCGGTCACCGGCGTCGAGGTCGCTAGTTGGCCGACTTCTTGCCGTAGCGCGCCTCGAACCGGGCCACGCGGCCACCGGTGTCGAGGATCTTCTGCTTGCCCGTGTAGAACGGGTGGCAGGCGCTGCACACGTCGGCCCGGATCTCACCGGAGGTCGAGGTGGAGCGCGTGGTGAACGTGTTGCCACAGGTGCAGGTCACCTGGGTCACCACGTACTCGGGGTGGATGTCAGTCTTCACAGGTGTTCTCCTCGGGGAAGGGCCTCCGGGTCGTGCACGTGAGCCGTGACACGTGAACCGCAGACCGACGGAACAGTCTGCCAGAACAGCGGCCGGGCGCGAAATCTTCCCGGCGGTCCGGAGTCCGCCGCCGACGCCCCTACGCTGGGCGCCATGCTCCGTATCGGCCTGGTGATCGACGACGGCCTCGACCGACCGGACGGGGTGCAGCAGATCGTGCTCACGCTCGGCCGGCGGCTGACCGCCCTGGGCCACGAGGTGCACTACCTGACCTCCGCCACGACCCGCACCGACCTGCCGCACCTGCACGTGCTCGGACGCACGGTGTCGGTGAAGTTCAACGGCAACCGGCTGGGCACCCCGCTGCCCGCGTCCCGCGCCCGGATCCGGCGCCTGCTCGCCGACGTCCCGTTCGACGTCCTGCACGTGACGATGCCGTACAGCCCGGTGCTCGCCGGCCGGGTGGTGTCCGCGGCCGGTCCGCGGACCGCGGTGGTCGGGTCGTTCGTCATCTACCCGCAGGACGCGGCGACCCGGTGGGGCATCCGCGTGCTCGGCCGCCTGGAGCGACGGCGGCTGCGGCGGTTCGACGCGATCAGCGCCCTGTCGGAGGCCGCGCGCGGCTCGGTGCGCGAGGCGTACGGCCGCGACGTGCCGGTGATCGGCGGCCCCGTCGAGCTCGGCGCCGGCACCGCACCCGCGCGCACGCCCGACCCGGACGCGCCCGTGCGGATCGTGTTCCTCGGCCGGCTGGTCGAGCGCAAGGGGCCGCGCGAGCTGCTCGACGCCGCCGCCGCGATGCCGCGCACCCGTCCCTGGACGCTGACGCTCGCCGGCCGCGGGCCGCTGCTGGCCGACCTGCGCGCCCGGGCCGCCGCCGCGGGGATCGCCGACCGGGTCGACTTCCCCGGGTTCGTCGCCGAGGAGGACAAGGCCGCGCTGCTCGCGGGTGCCGACGTGGTCGCGCTGCCGTCCACCGGCGGCGAGAGCTTCGGGATGTCGGTGGTCGAGGCGCTGGCCGACGCGGGCGGGGTGGTGCTCGCCGGCGACAACCCCGGCTACCGCACGCCGATGGCCGGGCTCGAGGACCAGCTCGTGGACCCGCGCGACACCGCGGCGTTCGCCCGCACGCTGGCGCGCTGGGTCGACGACGCGGACGCGCGGGTCGCGGCGGTGGCGCCGCAGCGCGCGGCGGCGCGGCGGTTCGACGCCGACGAGATCACCCGGCAGACGCTCACCTGGTACGACGAGGCGCTGGCGCGGCGCCGCGGCTGACCCGGGCCCGGACGCGCCGCCGCTGACCGGGGCCCGGACGTGCCGCGGGGCGGCACCCCCGTGGAGGTACCGCCCCGCCGCGTCCGACTGCGTCAGTCGTCGTTCTTGCCGCCCGTGCCGGGCGAGGTCTTCTGGACCTGGAGCAGGAACTCGACGTTGCTCCGCGTGTCCCGCAGCTTGCCGAGCAGCAGCTCGATCGCCTGCTGCTGGTCGAGGCCGCCGAGGACCCGACGGAGCTTCCAGACGATCTTGAGCTCGTCCGGGGCGATGAGGATCTCCTCGCGCCGGGTGCCGGACTGGTTGACGTCCACGGCCGGGAAGATCCGCTTGTCCGCCAGCGACCGGGACAGCCGCAGCTCCATGTTCCCGGTGCCCTTGAACTCCTCGAAGATGACCTCGTCCATCTTGGAGCCGGTCTCCACCAGCGCCGAGGCGAGGATCGTCAGCGAGCCGCCGTTCTCGATGTTGCGCGCCGCACCGAAGAACCGCTTCGGCGGGTACAGCGCGGACGCGTCCACGCCACCGGACAGGATCCGCCCGGAGGCCGGGGCCGCCAGGTTGTACGCGCGGGACAGCCGGGTCAGCGAGTCGAGCAGCACCACGACGTCCTGGCCGAGCTCGACCAGCCGCTTGGCCCGCTCGATCGCCAGCTCCGCGACCATCGTGTGGTCCGACGCGGGCCGGTCGAAGGTCGAGGCGATGACCTCGCCCTTCACGGTCCGCTCCATGTCGGTGACCTCCTCGGGGCGCTCGTCGACGAGCACGACCATGAGGTGGACCTCGGGGTTGTTCGCGGTGATCGCGTTGGCGATCTGCTGCATGATGATCGTCTTGCCGGCCTTCGGGGGCGCGACGATGAGGCCGCGCTGGCCCTTGCCGATCGGGGCGACGATGTCGATGACGCGCGGCGTCAGCTGGTGCGGGTCGTTCTCGAGGCGCAGCCGGTCCTGCGGGTACAGCGGCGTGAGCTTGGAGAACTCCGGGCGCTGACGCGCCTGGTCCGGCGACATACCGTTCACCGTGTCGAGGCGCACGAGGGCGTTGGCCTTGTTCGGCCGTCCGCCCTGGCCCTGCGGCTGGGCCTCCCCCTCGCGCGGCGCGCGCACGGCACCGGTGATCGCGTCGCCGCGCCGCAGCCCGGCCTTGCGGACCTGGCCGAGCGGCAGGTAGACGTCCGTGGCACCGGGCAGGTAGCCGGTGGTGCGCACGAACGCGTACGACTCGAGGACGTCGAGGATGCCCGCGATCGGGACCAGGACGTCGTCCTCGTCGATCTCGATCTCCTCGTAGGCGCCCGCGTCACCCGCGAGCGTGCCGCGCTGGCCGCGACCGCGCTGCTTGCGGCCGTCCCGGTCGCGGTACCGGTCGCGGGAGCGCCGGCGACGACCGCCGCGCTCCTCGTCGTCCTGCTGGTCCTGGCCGCGCTGCTCCTGCGGCTGCTGGTCCTGCGGGCGCTGGTCGGGGGTGCGCTGGTCAGCTCGCTGGTCGGCGGTGCGCTGGTCCTGCGTGCGCTGCTCGGGACCGCGCTGCTGGCCGCCGTCGGCCTGCCCCCGCGACTGGTCCTGCGTGCGCTGCTGGCGCTGGCCGTCGCGCGCGCCGCGGCCCTCGCGGTCGCCGCCGGACGTCGGGCCCTCGGGGAGGGTGACGTCCACGGTCGGCGCCCCGGCGCCGCGACCGGCACGCCGGGAGCGGCGCTCGCCGGCGCCGTCCGACCCGCGGGCGGGCCGGTCCTCGGCGGGCTGGGCGTGCTGCCGGCTGTCGAGAGCGGCCTCCAGCCCGGCGAGCACGTCGACCGCGCGGCCGCGTGCCTCGGTGCCGCGCGCCTCGGTGCCACGGGCCTCGGAGGCGGGGGTCTCGGAGGCGGGGGTCTCGGAGCCGCGGGCCTCGGCGGGCGGCGCCGCGGACTCGGCGCGCGCGGAGCGGCGTCGACCTGCGCGCGGGGCGTCCTCGCCGGCGGGGACGGACGGGGCCGTCGCCGGCGCGGTGCTCGTCGAGGCCGAGGACGTCGGCGCGGCGGCGGGGGCGGCGTCGCCCTCGGGTCGGCCGGCGTCGCGGGTCGCGGAGCGGCGGGCGCGTCCGGTGCCGGCGCCGTCCTTGGCCGTGATGGCCTCGACCAGGTCGCTCTTGCGCATCCGGGACGTCCCGGTCACGCCGAGCTGCGCGGCCAGGGCCTGGAGCTCGGGCATCCGCATCGCCGCGATGGCGCCGCTCCGGGTGGAGCCGCCGGAGACCGTGCTCACGGCGGGCTCGATGGTTTCTGTCACGAAGGACCCTTCCCCCTCGTCAGGGACCGGCACCCGCGTTGGGGGGCGCGATCCGTGTCCGGCCCTCGAACGGGTCCGGCACGTCTGGTGTGGCCGCACCGGTCGCGCAGGAGCGTCGACGTGGGTGGGCTGGACGTTCCCGGTCTCGGATCACGTGGGACCCGGGCCCTTTCCGCGGGGCGGGGCACCTGAGCGGCGCTGCACCGGAAGAAGGCTGAGCGGATATCAGGACGAGGTCCGGGGAACCCCCGCAGCATAGCACCGCGGGGGTTCAGGCCAGGCGGCGCCAGGTCGCCCCGGTGGGGTCGATCCCCAGGTGCACGATGCGCCAGCCGCCCATCGCCCCGCCGAACACCCGCTCCAGCGCGTCGTCCGCGTCCGTCGGGGTGGTGGCGGGGTCCGCGATCTCACCCGCTGCCCGCGCCAGCACGAGGACCGTGGGCCCCGCCCCGGACACGACGGCGGCCACGCCACGGGCGCGCAGCGCGTCCACGAGGGCCATGCTCTCGGCCATCACCGGGCGCCGGTACCCCTGGTGGAGCCGGTCCTCGGTCGCGGGCAGCAGCAGGTCGGGACGCCTGCCGAGCGCCTCGACGAGCAGCGCCGACCGGCCCGCCTGGAACGCCGCGTCGCCGTGCGGCACCTGGGCGGGGAGCACCCCGCGGGCGTGCGACGTCGCGAGGCGGGTGCCGGGGACCACCGCGATCGGCAGCACCGTCGGGTCGACCGGCAGCCGTGCCGCGTGCACGCCGGAGCCGGCCGGCTCCGTGTCCGACCAGGCCACCGTCGCGCCGCCGAGCAGCGCGGGGGCGGCGTTGTCGGGGTGCCCCTCGAGCTCCGTCGCCAGGCGCAGGACCACGTCGTCGTCGAGCGACTCCGGCTCGGACACCAGCGCCCGCGCCGCGAGCAGCCCGGCGACGACCGCGGCCGCGGACGACCCCAGGCCCCGGCCGTGCGGGATGCGGTTCCGGCAGGTCAGGTGCAGGCCGGTCTGCGGGGCGCCGACGTGGTCGAGGGCGTGCCGCAGCGCCCGGACCACGAGGTGGTCCTCGCCGCCCGGCACCTCGTCCGCGCCCTCGCCGACGACGTCCACGACGACGTCCGCCGACCCGAGAGCCCGGACCTCGACGTCGTCGTACAGGGCGAGCGCCAGGCCGAGCGCGTCGAACCCCGGCCCGAGGTTGGCGCTCGTCGCGGGGACGCGGACGCGCGCCCGGTCGGATCCCAGTCGCATCGCGGGCTCAGCCCAGGCCGAGCGCGGCGGCGATCTCCACCACGTCCGGTCGGACGCGCGTCGTCTCGACGTCGGAGCCGTCGGCGGTGCGCAGCGCCCACTGCGGGTCCTTGAGCCCGTGGCCCGTGACGGTGACGACGATGCGCGCGCCCGCGGGGACCCGACCCTGCTCGGCGAGCTTGAGGATGCCCGCCACGCCCGCGGCGGACGCCGGCTCGACGAACACGCCGACCTGGGAGGACAGCACGCGGTGCGCCGCGAGGATCTCGTCGTCGGTCACGGCCTCGATCAGGCCGCCGGACAGGTCGCGCGCGGCCTCGGCCTGCGTCCACGACGCCGGGTTGCCGATCCGGATGGCCGTCGCGATGGTCTCCGGCTCGGTGATCGGGTAGCCCGCGACGATCGGCGCGGCGCCGGCCGCCTGGAAGCCCCACATGATCGGGGTGTGCGTGGCGACGGCGTCGTGCTCGGCGCCCGCGTCGAGGCCCGCGTACTCGCGGAAGCCCTTCCAGTACGCGGTGATGTTGCCCGCGTTGCCGACGGGCAGCGCGTGGATGTCCGGGGCGTCGCCGAGGGCGTCGACGATCTCGAACGCGCCCGTCTTCTGGCCCTCGATGCGGTCGGGGTTGACCGAGTTCACGAGCTCCACCGGGTACGCCTCCGCGAGCTTGCGCGCGGCGACCAGGCAGTCGTCGAAGTTCCCGTCGACCTGGAGCAGGCGCGCGCCGTGCGCGACGGCCTGGCTGAGCTTGCCCATCGCGATCTTGCCGTCCGGCACCAGCACGGCGCAGACCATGCCCGCCGCGGTGGCGTAGGCGGCGGCGGACGCCGACGTGTTGCCGGTGGACGCGCACACGACGGCCTTCGCCCCGCGGCCGGCGGCCGCCGAGATCGCGGTGGTCATGCCGCGGTCCTTGAACGACCCCGTCGGGTTCATCCCCTCGACCTTGACGAACACCTCCGCGCCGGTGAGGGCCGAGAGCGCGGGCGCCTCGACGAGCGGCGTGCCGCCCTCCCCCAGCGTCACGACGTGCTGCTGCACGTGGGCGGGCAGCCGGTCGGCGTACTCGCGGATCACGCCGCGCCACTGGTGTGCCATCAGGCTCCCTCGACTCGCAGGACGGACACGACCGCGCGCACGGAGGCGAGGTCGTCGATCGCGGCGACGGTGGCGGCCAGCGCGGCCTCCGGCGCCTCGTGCGTGGTGATGACGAGGCGGGCGACGCCCGGGGCCTCGTCGGTGCTGGCGCCGTCGGCGGGCGACTGGCGCACCGCCTCGATCGACACGCCGTGCTCGGCGAGCACCGCGGACACCTGGGCGAGCACGCCCGGCCGGTCGTCGACGTCGAGCCGCACCTGGTAGCGGGTCCGCGCCGACTCGGCGGGCAGCACGGGCAGCGCCGCGTACCAGGACTCCGCGGGACCGCGGCCCCCGTGCACCCGGTGCCGCGCGGCGGACACGACGTCGCCGAGCACCGCGGACGCCGTCGGCGCACCACCGGCCCCGCGGCCGTAGAACATGAGCTCGCCGGCGGCCTCGGCCTCGACGAACACGGCGTTGAACGCGCCGCGCACGCCCGCGAGCGGGTGGGTCAGCGGCACGAGCGCCGGGTGGACACGGACCTGGACGCCGTCCCGGCCGTCGTCGGCTGTGCGCCGGTCGGCGATGGCGAGCAGCTTGATGACGTGCCCGGTGCGCGCGGCCCACGCGACGTCGTCCGCGGTGACGGACATGATCCCCTGGCGGTCGACGTCGTCGATCGACACCCGGGTGTGGAACGCGAGCGAGGCGAGGATCGCGGCCTTCGCGGCGGCGTCGTAGCCCTCGACGTCGGCGGTCGGGTCGGCCTCCGCGTACCCGAGCGCCTGCGCCTCGGCCACCGCGTCCGCGAGCTCCATGCCCTCGGTCGCCATCCGGTCGAGCACGTAGTTGGTGGTGCCGTTGACGATGCCGAGCACGCGGTGCACGCGGTCGCCCGTGAGCGACTCGCGGACCGGTCGGACCAGGGGGATGGCACCCGCGACCGCGGCCTCGAAGTAGAGGTCGACCCCGGCGGCGTCGGCCGCCTGGTAGAGCGTCGGGCCGTCCTCGGCGAGCAGGGCCTTGTTCGCGGTCACGACCGCCGCGCCGTGCTCGATCGCCCGGAGCAGCAGGGACCGGGCGGGCTCGATCCCGCCGACGACCTCGACGACGACGTCCGCGCGCGCCACCAGGCCGTCCGCGTCGGAGGTCAGCAGCGCCCGGTCGACGACGGGGTCGCGCGGGGCGTCCACGTCGCGGACGGCGACGCCGACGAGCTCCAGCGGCGCTCCCACGCGGGCCGCGAGGTCCTGCGCCTGCGTCGTGAGCAGCCGGACGACCTCGGTCCCGACGACGCCGCAGCCGAGCAGGGCCACGCGCACGGCGGGTCGGTCGCCGGAAGGCGTGGCGGGTCGGACGGTCTCGTCGCGTGCAGTCACCGCGTACGCCTCTCGATCACGCCCGGTCGGTCCGGGTCCTGGGTGCTCGGGCCGGGCACGAGGCCGGGCCGGACCACAGGATAGGGGTCGCCCCCGTCGCACCCGTGCCTCATCCACACCCTGGGCGGAGGGGACGCGCGCGTCACGACGACCCCGTCCCGGACGCGGCGACGACGCGCAGTCGCTCCTCCAGCGCGTCGAGCCGGGTCGCCACCGCCGCACGGATCACGTCGGCGTCGACGACGGAGTAGCCGTGCGCGATCCGGTTCCGGGTCGAGCGCACCGCCGGCCACTCCTGGTCGCACACCGCGTCGCGCACGTCCGGCGGCAGCTGGCCGATGCAGTCGAGAGCGCTCGACCGACGCAGGGAGATCGCGTCGATCGCCGTGCGCGACTCCACCCCTGCGAGCCAGACGTGCTCCCGCAGCACGTCCAGGTGCTCCAGCGCCTCGTCCGCCAGGTCCGCCGCAGTCCGCCTCACAGCGCGATCGCCTCGACCGTGCGTGCCACCCGCGGCTTGAGCATCCGCGCCGGGACGACGTCGACGGGGCGTCCCAGGATCTCCACGAGCGCGACCTCCATCCGCCCGAGGTCGAACAGGCTCGTCCCCGGGTCGAGGTCGACCAGCAGGTCGACGTCCGACTCCGGCCCGTCCTCCCCTCGCGCCACGGACCCGAACACCCGCACGTTGGTCCCGCCGTTGCGCGCGGCCGTGGCGACGATCGCGTCCCGGTGGCGTCCGAGGACCCGGCTGAGCATCGTCTCCGGGGCAGGTGCGTCGGTGGGCGCGTGCGGACCCCCGTCCGCGAGCTCGACGTCACCGGGCGCGTGGACGAGGTCCACCCGGCGCAGCAGCCGACCGACCTCCGGCTGGCTGCGGCCGAGCGCGGCGGCGATCCGGCGCTGGCTCCAGCCCAGTCCGGCCGCCTGCCGCGCGGCGGTCACGAGCGACCGCGACGCCTCGGCCCGCAGCCGGTCCGCGCGTGCGGCCGTGTCCGCCAGGTAGGCGCCGAACGCCTGCTCGACCGGGGAGCCCGGGGGCGTCCCGCCCGGCGTCGGCCCGTCGTCCACCCGGTCGCCCGGCCCGCCACCGTCCGCCTCGACCCCGTCTGCCTCTACCCCGTTCGCCTCGACCCCGTCCGACCCGTCACCGTCCACCACGTCGACCTCCGTCCCGTCACGACGCCCCGTCCGCGCCGTGAGAGCACATGCTGTCGGCGCTGGTCGCCGACGGGAACCCCCACTTCTGCGCCTGGGGACGACGCAGCCCCCGGGTGGATCCACCCGGGGGCTGCGTCGGTCGGACGTCGTCGCGCGCCGCGTCAGCCGAGGTCGAGCGCCAGCAGGTCGTCCTCGGTCTCGCGGCGCACCAGCACGCGCGTCGACCCGTCGCGCACGGCCACGACCGGCGGGCGCGGCACGTGGTTGTAGGTCGAGGCCATCGACCGCCCGTAGGCGCCGGTCGCCGCGACGGCCAGCAGGTCGCCGGGCGCGACGTCGGCGGGCAGCTGCACCTCGTGCACGACGATGTCGCCGCTCTCGCAGTGCTTGCCGACCACCCGGGCGAGCACGGTCCGCCCCGCGCCCGGTCGGCCGACGAGGGCCGCGTGGTAGTGCGCGCCGTAGAGCGCGGGCCGGATGTTGTCGCTCATGCCGCCGTCCACCGCGACGTACAGCCGGGTCCGGCCGTCCTCGGTGGTGACCGGCTTGACGGTGCCGACGGTGTAGAGCGTCAGCGTGGTCGGGCCGACGACCGCGCGGCCGGGCTCGAACGACAGCCGCGGCACGGGCGTGCCGAGCGTCGCGCACGCCTCGTCGACGGCCGCTGCGAGGTCCTTCGCGACGCGCTCGGGGTCGAGCGGCACCTCCCCCGGCAGGTACGCGATGCCGAAGCCGCCGCCCAGGTCGACCTCGGGCACGAGGTACCCGGTGCGCGCGGCGAGGTCGGCGCGCAGGCCGAGGACGCTGCGGGCGGCGACGGCGAACCCGGCGGGGTCGAGGATCTGCGACCCGATGTGCGAGTGGATGCCGAGCAGGCGCAGCTCGGGGTGGTCGAGCACGGCCGTGAGCGCGGTCATCGCGGGGCTGTCGCCGCCGGTGGCCGGTGCGGCGACGGACAGGCCGAACTTCTGGTCCTCGTGCGCCGTGGAGATGTACTCGTGGCCGCCGGCGTGCACGCCCGTGGTCACGCGGACCATCACGGGTGCGGGGGGCGCGCCGTCCCCGCGGGCACGGACGGCCGCGACGACGCGGTCGACCTCGCCGAGCGAGTCGACGATCAGCCGCCCGACTCCGGCGTCGAGCGCGCGGGCGATCTCGGCGTCGGACTTGTTGTTGCCGTGCAGGCCGATGTCGGCGCCGGGGACCCCGGCGCGCAGCGCGACGGCGAGCTCCCCGCCGGTGGCCGTGTCGACGCGCAGCCCCTCCTCGTGCGCCCAGCGGGCGACCGCGACGGACAGGAACGCCTTGCCGGCGTAGTAGACGTCGGTCTCGGCCCCGATCCCCGCGAAGGCGCCCGCCAGCGCGGTGCGCCAGGCGCGCGCCCGTGCCCGGAAGTCGGCCTCGTCCAGCACGTAGGCCGGGGTCCCCTGCGCCGAGGCGAGGTCGCGGACGTCCACGCCCGCGACCCGCACGGCCCCGTCGGCGCCCCGGACCGCGTGCGCGGGCCACGGGCTCCCGAGCGGCGAGGCGACGGTCACTTCCGCTCCGGCGCGCTGACCCCGAGCATCGCGAGACCGTTGGCGAGCACCTGCCGGGTGGCGTCGTTCAGCCACAGGCGCGTGCGGTGCACGTCCGAGACCTCCTCGTCGCCGAACGGCATGACGCGGCGCTGCTCGTACCACTTCTGGTAGGCACCGGCGAGCTCCTCGAGGTACCGGGCGACGCGGTGCGGCTCGCGCAGCTCCGCGGCCTGGGCCACGATCCGCGGCAGCTCGGCGATCTGCCCGAGCAGCGCGGCCTCGGTCGGGTGGTCGAGCAGCGACGCGTCGAACCCGTCCTCGCGGCGCACCCCGGCCTCGGCGGCGTTGCGCGCGACCGAGCAGGTCCGGGCGTGCGCGTACTGCACGTAGTGGACCGGGTTCTCGTTGGTGGCGCTGGCCAGCAGGTCGAGGTCCAGGTCGATGGACGAGTCCGCCGAGGACCGCGCCAGGGCGTACCGCGCGGCGTCGACGCCCACGGCGTCCACCAGGTCCTCGAGGGTGACGACCGTGCCCGCGCGCTTGCTCATCCGCATCGGCTGGCCGTCGCGGACCAGGTTGACCATCTGGCCGATCAGGATCTCGAGGTTGACGCCCGGGGTGTCGCCGAACGCGGCGCACATCGCCATCATCCGGCCGATGTACCCGTGGTGGTCGGCGCCGAGCATGATGATGACGCGGTCGAACCCGCGCTCGCGCTTGTCCAGGTAGTAGGCCAGGTCGCCCGCGATGTACGCGGCCTCGCCGTCGGACTTGACGATGACGCGGTCCTTGTCGTCGCCGAAGTCGGTGGTCCGCAGCCAGGTCGCGCCGTCGGCCTCGAAGATGTGCCCGTTCTCGCGCAGGCGGGCGACCGCGCGGTCGACGGCACCGGTCTCGTGCAGCGTGTCCTCGTGGAAGTAGACGTCGAAGTCGACGCCGAACTCGTGCAGCGCCTGCTTGATCTCGCCGAACATCAGCTCGACGCCGCGGGCGCGGAACGCCTCCTGCGCCTCGGCATCGGGCAGCGTGCGGGGGTCGGGCTCGCCGGCGGCGACGGCCTGCTCGATCACGGCGTCGGCGATGTCGGCGATGTACTGGCCGCCGTAGCCGTCCTCCGGCGCCTCCTCGCCCTTCGCGCGGGCGAGCAGGGAGCGGGCGAACCGGTCGATCTGCGCGCCGTGGTCGTTGAAGTAGTACTCGCGGCCGACCCGGGCGCCGGACGCCTCGAGCACGCGCGCGAGGCTGTCGCCGACCGCGGCCCAGCGGACGCCGCCGATGTGGATCGGGCCGGTGGGGTTCGCGGACACGAACTCGAGGTTGATGCTCTGACCCGCGAGCGACGTGCCGTGGCCGTACGTGGCGCCGGCCTCGACGACGGAGCGCGCGAGCTCGCCCGCGGCGGCCGCGTCGAGCGTGATGTTGAGGAACCCGGGGCCGGCGACGTCGACCTTCGCGACGCCCGGGGCGTCGGCGAGACGGCGCGCGAGCTCCTCGGCGAAGGCCCGCGGGCTGGTGCCGGCCTTCTTGGCGAGCTGCAGCGCGACGTTGGTGGCCCAGTCGCCGTGCTCGCGCTGCCGGGGTCGCTCCACGTGCACGGTGGCGGGCAGGTCGGCGGCGTCCAGGGCGAAGGTCCCGTCGGCGACGGCGCCCGCGAGGGCGGCGCGCAGGGACTCGGAGAGCTCAGCGGGGGTCACCGGACAAGCGTAGCGAGACCGCGCCCGTGCCTCAGACCTCGCGCGGGGCCCGCGGACCCCAGGTGTCCTCGAGCATCACCGGCCGGCAGGCCACGGTCGCCGCGCCCAGGAGCACCACGAGCGTGCCGAGCAGGAACAGCAGGGCCGCGGTCCAGCCGCCGGTCGCGTCGTACAGGACGCCGATCAGCAGCGGGCCGGTGCCGGCGATCGCGTACCCGACGCCCTGCGTGAACCCGGACAGCGAGGCCGCGCCGGCCGCGGTGCGGGTGCGCAGGTTGATGAGGGCGAGCAGCACGGGGAACGCGCCGGGCCCGAACCCGCCGAGCAGGATCCACAGCCACACAGGGCCGCCCGGGGCGAGCAGCAGACCGACGTAGGACGCCGCGAAGCACGCGACGAAGAACACGACGAGCCCGATCGGGTTGCGCATCCGGGCCGCCGCGATCGGCGCCACCAGCGCGGGCGGCAGCCCGAGGATCGCGAACACCGACAGCCAGATCCCGGCGTCGTGCGCCGACGTGCCGCCGTCGATGAGGATCTGCGGCAGCCACGCGAACATCGCGTACGAGTCGAGCGAGTTCATCGCGAAGGTCACCGCCATCCCCCACGCCAGCGGGCTGCGCCACACCCGGCCGCCGGCGCGGTGCCGGGACGTCAGCGCGGGCGTGGTCGCCGGCGCCCTCCGCAGCAGGCCGGACAGCTGCGTGCGCGCCGCCGCGGACCGCACGACGACGACCAGCCACGGCGCCGCCGCCAGGACGCCGACGACGGCCCAGATCGACAGCGACGTCCGCCACCCCAGCCGCTCGGCGACCGGGACGGCGAGCAGGGCGGGCAGCGCGGTGCTGAACGACATCGTCACCGAGTAGATCGACGTGACCACGCCGATCCGGTCCGGGAAGTACCGCTTCACCACCGGCGGCAGCAGCACGTTGCCCATGCCCATCCCGGCCAGCGCGATCACCGACCAGCCGAGGAACCCCACGGCGGTCGACGTGCCGGAGCGCACGATCTCGCCCGTGACGGACAGCAGCATCGCCGCGATCAGCAGCGGCTCCAGGCCCACCCGCCGCGCGAGCACCGGCGTCAGCGACCCGAACACCGCGAACGAGACGACCGGGATGGTCCCCAGCAGCCCGGCCTCGGTCGCGGACAGCGCCACGTCCGCCCGCACCAGGTCGAGGATCGGCGACACCGACGCGACCGCGATCCGCAGGTTCAGCGCGACCAGCACCACCCCGAGCAGGACGACGCGGCGGCCCCGCCACGGTGCGGGCAGGGCGGCGGACGGGGATGCAGACGACATGCGACCTCGGGGACGGGGGTGGCGAGGGCGCGCGGCGGTGGGCGCTGGCGGACGGGTGCCGGGTTCGTGTTGAATCGCGGCACAACTGACCAGGGAGACTACTCCGCATGACGCGACGCACCGGCCTCATCGACGCGACGGTGGCGCAGCTCCGCACGCGCATCACGTCCGGGGAGTGGCCCGTCGGCACCCGCATCCCGCCGGAGCCCCGGCTGGTCGAGCTGCTCGGCGTCGGCCGCAACACCGTGCGCGAGGCCGTGCAGTCCCTGGTGCACGCGGGTCTGGTCGAGCGGCGGCAGGGCTCCGGCACCTACGTGCTGTCCGCGTCCGAGCTCGCGGTGAGCATGGGCCGGCAGATCGCCGACGCCCGGCAGCGCGACGTCATCGAGGTCCGACGCAGCCTGGAGGTCGAGGCCGCCCGGCTCGCCGCCCGGCGCCGCACCACGAGCGACGTGGCGACGATCACGACGCTGCGCGACGAGCGCGCCGAGGCGTACCGCTCCGGGGCGCTGGACCGGATGGTCGCCGCCGACCTGGCGCTGCACCGCGCCATCGCCCGCGCCGCCCGCAACCCCGTGCTGCTGTCGATGTACGAGAACCTGGTCGGCGCGATCACCGACAACATCCGGTTCAACTTCGCGCAGATCCTGCAGGACGGCGACAACCACGACGCGCTCGTGGAGGCCATCGTCGCCGGCGACGACCGCCGCGCGGTCGAGGAGACGACGTCGTACCTGTCCGGGCTGCTCGGGGAGGACTGAAGGGCTGGTAGTCTCGTGCCTCGCGCCGATCGGTCACGGTCGAGCGGTGCGGTCCGCCCTCGTAGCTCAGTGGATAGAGCGTCTGCCTCCGGAGCAGAAGGTCGTAGGTTCGAATCCTATCGAGGGCACGTACGCACGAAGGCCCGGCACCCACGAGGTGCCGGGCCTTCGTCGTCCTCCGCGAGGGCGTCTGCCGCTACCAGCCCGCGACGTTCCGCAGCCCGTGCGACGGCGTGAGCCGCACCAGGGTCGACCCGAGCGCGTCGGACAGCTCGACGCCCACCGAGGCGCTCCGCCCGCGCTGGTGGCGGGCGACCCACTCGAACACCTCGAGCGCGTCGTCCACGTCGACCAGCCGCCACCGCTCGGCGGGGGCGCCGCGTCCGGCGGCGAACTCGACGAGGTAGGTCGGGGCGTCGACCTGCACCCCCGTGTACCGCGTGCCCACGTCGCGCACCGTCTGCATGGTCGTCCTCCTCGTCGTGGCGGTGGACGCGAGTCTGCGCGGGCCCGGTGAACGCGGGGCGACCGCGCGGCGACGACGACCGGGCCGACGGCTGTCGACCAGCGCCGCCCGGCCGTCGGGTAGCGTCGGCGCGTGCCCCGTCGACGCCCTCCCGCGGTGCCTGGCCTGGTCACCCGCGTCGAGCCCCTCGCCCCGGGCGAGGCCCACGTGGACCCGGCCGACCCGCGCGGGCTGCGCCGGTGCGCGGACGCCTCTGGTGCGTGGGGCTGGCGGGCCCGCGCGGTCGCCCCGGTCGCCGGCGCGCTGGCGGTCCTCGCCGTGGTCGTGGCCGTCGACCGGGGGTCCTGGTGGCCGCTCGGGGCGGCCGCCCTGTCGCTGCTGGCCGCGTTCGCGGCGTCCGACACGCTCGCGCGGTTCGACCGCTCGGCCCGCGACCGACGGGCATCGGCCCGGGTGGCCGGCGGCCTGGGCGTCGCGCTCGTGCTGCTGCTCGCCAGCACCGTCTTCTACGCCCGTTGACCGCCGGCCGACGGACCGGTCAGCGGCTCGCGAGGGCCCGACCGGCAGCGGCGGCGGCCTCCTCGGCCTCCTTCTTCATCAGCGCGGCCGGCTCGGCGAACGCGTCCAGGGCCGGGTTGACGCCGACGAGCGTCAGCTCCCGCTCGATGACCGTGAGGTCGGCCTGCCAGACGTCGCCGACGATGCGGCGCAGGTAGCCGATGCCGTGGTCCCAGCCCTCCTTGGGGGTGCCGGGGGCGTACGAGCCGCCGCGGGTGGTGATGAGGACGACCGGCTTGCCCGCGAGCACGGGCTCGCCGGGGGTGCCGCCGGCGACGACCAGGTCGATCCAGGTCTTCACGTGCTGGGAGACGCCCCAGTTGTACAGGGGCAGGGCCAGGACGGCGGCGTCGGCGGTGCGCAGCTCGTCGGCGACGCGCCCGGCCAGGGCCAGCGCCTCGACCTGCGCGGGGCTGCGGTCGGCCTCAGGGACGAAGCCCGCGCCCACGGCGGTCGCCCAGGCGTCGGCGGGCAGCGGGTCGGCGCCGAGGTGCCGGTGCACGACGGTCTCCCCCGGGCGGGCGGCGGTGAGCTCGGCGGTGACGAGGTCGGCGAGCGCGGCGCTCGCGGACCGGTCGCCCTGGATGGTGGCGTCGACGCGCAGCACGGTCATGGGAAGTCCTCCAGCGAAGTCGGGTGTTGAATGTTCAATACGGACGATAGAGGACGCGTGTTGAACATTCAACACCGGTAGGCTGAGCTCATGGACGCGCCCCCGCAGGTCCCCGTGCCGTGGCTCGACGCCGCGCAGATCGAGGACTGGAAGGCGCTCGTCGGCCTGCTCGGGACGCTCCCCGCCGCCCTCGACGCCCAGCTCAAGCGGGACGCCGGGATGAACCTGTACGAGTACCAGGTGCTCGTCGCGCTGTCCGAGCACGACCAGGGCGCGCTGCCGATGTCGGACCTCGCGCGCATGACGCAGGGCTCGCCGTCCCGGCTGTCCCACGCCGTGGCCCGGCTGGAGCGGTCCGGCTGGGTCGCGCGGGCCGAGTGCACGGAGGCGGGCAAGCGCACGGGCGCGCACCTGACGCCGGACGGGTGGGACCGGCTGCGCACCGCCGCGCCCGGGCACGTCCGCGAGGTGCGTCGGCTGGTGGTGGACGCGCTCGGCCCGGCCGGGTTCGCCGCGCTCGGCGACGCCGCCCGGACCGTGGTGGCGCAGGCGTCGTCCGACGTCGCCGGGATCCTGTGCACCGAGGCGCACGGCGCGGGCTGACACCCGCGACGCAGGACCGGCCCCACCGACGCCCGTGTCCCCTCCAGGCACGGGCGCCGGTGCGCCGTCAGGTCAGCGGGGAACGCGTCCGCGCGTCTGGAGGAACCGCTGCACCAGGTCGCCCAGGCCCACGACGACGATCACGGCCGTGAGGCCGGCGACGACGATCAGCACCTGCGACGACATCTGCTGCTCCTGGCTGTTCCCGGGCCGGTGTCCGACCCTCATCCGCTGACAGGTTCCATCCTGCTCGACCCGACCCCCGCAGCGGATCGGCCGGGCGTCGTATCTTCCGGTACCGCCCAGGGGGTACGGCGTCGTCCTCCAGACGGACGACCGTCCCCCTGGCGGGGGAGGTCAGCCGACGACGGCGGGCGGCTCCGCCACGGAGAAGTTGTGCCGGAACACGTCCTGCGGGTCGTACCGCCGCTTCAGCCCGCGCAGCCGCTCCAGGGTCGCGCCGGGGTACGCGTCGGCGACCCGCTCCGGCCGGCGGTCGGTCTCGAAGGACACGTAGAGCCCGTCGAAGTGCTCGGCCATCGCGTCCCACACGGCGTCCAGCCGCCGCCGGCTGCTGCCCATCGCCAGCAGACTGAAGTGCGCGGACCGGTGGGCGTAGGCCGTGGCGCCCGCGGGCACGTCGTGCACCGCTCCCCCGGCGGCCCGGATCTGGAAGAACGGCGTGACGCCGCTGCGGACCAGCCGGGCGAGGTCGGCCGCGAGCGCCGGGGTGAGGTGCTCGGCCATCGCCGTCCGGGTCACGGGCTCACCGTCCGAGGTGTGCTGCACCGCGGGCGCCTGCACGACCGCCGGGTACGGCAGCACCTGGACCTGCTGCTGGACCAGCGGCGCGATCCGCGCGAACGGCTGCAGGCGGTCGATGATCGTGTCCGGGTCGTCGGAGTCGACCATCGCCATCACGTGGGCGGTGACCGCCCCGCCGCGCGGCGGACCCATGATGAGGAACGCCGTGGTGTCCCGCGGTGCGGCCTCGACGGTCGCGCCCCAGTCCTCGAGGAACTGCGCGGTGTCGGACGCGTCGAACACGAGCTGCGCGAAGCCGACGTCGCCGACCTCGTCGGCCTCGAGCTCGAAGGACGTGACGATCCCGAGGTTGGCCCCGGCGCCGCGCACGCCCCAGAACAGGTCCGGGTTCTCGTCCGCCGACGCGCGCAGCACGGTGCCGTCCGCGAGCACGACCTCGGCCGCGCGCAGGTGGTCGATGGTCAGACCGTGCTGCCGCACCAGGAAGCCGATGCCCCCGGCCGTCGCGAGCCCGCCGACCCCCACACCCCCGGAGTCGCCGGAGGTGATCGCCCACCCGTACGGGTGCAGCGCCTGCGCCACGTCGCCCCAGCGCGCGCCGGGCTCGACCCGGACCCGGCGGGTGGCGACGTCCAGCACCTCGACGGCGGCCATCCGCCCCAGGTCGATGACGATCCCGCCGTCGTTCGTGGACCGGCCGCTGATGCCGTGGCCGCCGCTGCGGACCGCGAGCGGGACGTCCTGCGCCCGGGCGAAGGCCAGCGCCTCGACGACCTCGGCGGTGCTGGACGGCCGCAGCACCAGACCGGGCCGGCCGCCGCGCATGTAGGTCGAGCGCACGGAGGCGTACGCCGCGTCACCCGGCTCGACGGCGCTGCCCACCAGGGACGCCGGGACGCCCGCGTAGTCGATGCCCGGGCGCCGCGCCGCCAGCACCGCCGCGGGCCGGACCGTGCCGACGACGGTCCCGCGCTCCGCCCGGACCGCGGCGACCCGCGCGCGCACCTCCGGGAGCAGTGCCACGAACGCCGCCAGGTCGTCGTCACCCGCGTCCGCGGCGAGCACGAGCGTGGCGATGCCGGCCGCCACGACGAGCTCGACGAGCGCGCCCGGGACCATTGCGGTCCCCGGGTCGAGCACGACGCCGCGCCGGACCTCGCGCGGGTCCCGCCCGACGGCGGCCAGCGCGGCGTCCAGCGCCGCCTGCTCGGCCCGCACCCGCACGAGGTCGGCGGACGGCGCGGCGAGCCACCAGCCGTCGGCGACCCGCGCCGCGAGCGCGAGCGCGTCGTCGCTCCCGGCGCCCGTGCCCGCGCCGGCCTCAGCCCCCGCGCCGCCCGCCCCGCCCAGCCAGAGGACGAGGTCGTGCCGCGGCGCCGGGCCGCGCTGCGCGCCGAGCGCCCGGTGGTGCCGGCCGTCGAGCACCAGCGGGCCGGGGTCGGTCGCGGACCACATCCCGCGGACCACGGCGACGCCCTCCGCGAGCGCGTCCACCCCGTCGTCGTCGGCGTCGAGGGCCAGCCCCAGCTGCACGCGGCCGTCGGTCAGGTGGTCGAGCCCGGCCACGGCCCGGCCGAGCACCGCCGCCGGCCCCGCGAGCCGCAGCCCGCGGGTGGTGAGCGCGACCCGGTCGGTGCTGCCGGCGGCCCAGGTGAGAGCGGTCCACGGGTCGAGCGCGTCGGCGCCGCGGTCGCCGGGGACCACCACGAGGTCCAGCCCGAGCGCCTCGGCCGCGGCGGCACGGTCCGGTCCGGCGTCGGGGGCGGCGGCGTCGACGGGGAGCTCGACGCCGATCTGCAGCGGGTGCCCGAGGTCCACGGTCACTCCCCCGCCGTCGTCGGGTCCACCGGTGCCGTGCCGCGGCGCGCGCGCTCCGCGGCCACCACCTCGCGGACGGCGGGCGCGATCTCCTGCCCGACCACGGCGAGCAGCGTCGGGTCGTCGCCGCTGACGATGAACGCGCTGGTCCCGTGGTCGAGCGCGAGGGCGGCCAGCTGCTCGACCCACTGCTCCGGCGGCCCGGACAGCAGCGCGTCGCCGCGCCGCGCGTCGAGACGCCCACCGACGTTGAGCAGGCGGCGGACGGCGGCGGGTGCGCGGCCGGCCGCGTGCGCCGCGTCGTCGATCCGCGCGTTGCCCGCGTCGAGGTCCGCCGGGCCGGACAGGTACGACAGCGAGGGCAGCCACCCGTCGGCCTTCGCCCCGGTGAGGCGCAGCATCCGTGGCTTGTAGGCGCCGACCCAGATGCCGACCGGGTGCGCGGGGGCCGGGCCGCGCTTCGCGCCGACGGCGGACCAGTGCCGGCCGCGGACGTCCACGCGGCTGCGGTCCGTGGTGTCCCAGAGCGCGCGGATCACGTCGATGCCCTCGGACAGCGCGTCGACGCCCTGCCCCGGCGTGAGGCGGGTGCCGCCCATCGCCTCGATGCCGTCCCAGAACGCGCCGGAGCCGAGCCCGAGCTCCACCCGGCCGCCGGAGAGCAGGTCGAGGCTGGCCACGGCCCGGGCCAGCACCGCCGGCGGTCGCAGCGGCAGGTTGGCGACGTTCGGCGCGAGCCGGATGCGCTCGGTGCGCGCGGCGACCCACGACAGCAGCGTCCAGGTGTCCAGGAACGACGGCTGGTAGGGGTGGTCCTGGAACGTCGCGAGGTCGAGCCCGGCCCGCTCGGACACCTGGGCGAGCCCGACGACACGCTCCGGTGCCGCGTGCGTCGGCGTGATGAACGACCCGAACAGCAGGTCGTGGCCGTAGTCCGTCATGGTGCGCCTCTCGCGAAGACCGGTGGTGCCACCGATCGTATGTTGTGCAGATGATTGGCTCAACCCCGGGTCCGGGGTTAGCATTCCGCGCATGAGCGCGACCACCGAGCAGCACGACTCCGACCTGGGCTGGTCGCTCGGCGTGCTGCTGCGGGCCTACGAGCGGGCGCTCACCTCGGCGCTCGGCGACCTGCCGCACGGCTACCGCGGGTACCAGCTGCTCCGCGAGGTCGTGCGCGGCAGCCAGCCCAGCCAGCTCGCGCTCGCCGGGCACCTCGGCATCGACCGCACCGTGATGACCTACCTGATCGACGACCTGGTCGCCGCGGGCCTGGTCGAGCGCCGGGTCGCCGAGGCCGACCGCCGGCAGCGCCGCGTGGTCCCGACGGCCGACGGGACGGCCCGGCTCGGGGACCTGGAGCACCGCGTCGACGCCGCGGAGGACGTGGTGCTCGCCGCCCTCGCCCCCGACGACCGCCGCACCGTCGGCCTCCTGCTGCGCCGCGCCGCGTGCGAGTACCGCGACGCCGACCCCGGCGACCCGTGCACGGTCGTCGAGCACGCGCTCGGTCGCTGACCCGGCCCCTCCCCGAGGTCGAGGTCGAGGTCGAGGGTTCCACGCGAGGTCGAGGGTTCCAACGCCCCTCGCGGTGACGAACCCTCGACCTCGGCGTCAGGAGGCGGTGCTGCGCGTGCAGGCCGCCAGGAGGAGGTCGGCGGCGTCGCGGATCGTGGCGGCCTGGTCGGGGGTGAGGGCCAAGCCGTCGAGCATCGCCGCGGGCACGCCGACCGCCCGGGCACGCAGCGCGCGACCCGCGGGGGTGACCCGGATGGCCAGCGCGCGCTCGTCGTCGCCGCGGCGGGCACGGTCCACGTAGCCGAGCTGCTCCAGGCGCCGGACCAGCGGCGAGGTGGTCGCCGGCTCCAGGTGCAGCAGGCCGGCGAGGGCCTTGAGGGTCAGGTCGCCGTGCTGCCAGAGCGCGAGCATGGCGAGGTACTGCGGGTGCGTGAGCCCGAGCGGCTCCAGCAGCGGCCGGTAGAACGCGACGAGCGCCCGCGAGGCCGCCGACATCGCGAGGCAGACCTGCGCCTCGAGCGCGAGCGGGTCGAGGGCGGCCGGGTCGGCATCGGGCTCGTCGCGAGCCGGGTCGGCAGCGGGGACGGTGGGATCGGGCACGTCCGCGATGGTACCGACGATCCGTTCGTGCGCATACGATGAGGGCACTCATCGACCACGGGAGCGGGACATGGCCAGGATCGGCAGGGCGCACGACCGGCGCGAGGCGGCGCTGCTCAGCGTGTTCGGACCCGCGCAGGTCGGCGACCCCCTCGCCCCCGACCGCGAGGTCGCCGACGCCGACCGGGAGCGCGACCGCGCCCTGCGCACCGAGTTCGTCCGCGTGGTCGGGCCGGACGGGTCGTCCTACCTGGTCGAGCGCACCGTCGAGGGCTGACCGCACGGCACCGCCGCCGGTCCCGGACGTCCCGGGGCCGGCGGCGGTGTTGTGCGCGACGAGCGGGTGGTCAGCGGCGCTCAGCCCCCGCGCGACGCCACGCCAGCACGGCCAGCACCAGCGCCACGAGACCCGCCACCAGGCCGGCAGCGCCGAGCACCACCGGCAGGGCGCCGTCGTCCGACGCCTCCGGGGTGCCACCGGGCGTCCCGGCCCCGGCATCGGCCGCCTCGTCGGTCGCGTGCGCGGCGTCGGGCTCGGCGGCCGTCGTGGTGAACGCCGGCGCGGGGCTCTCCGGCTCGGCGTCGCCCTCCGCGACCTCGTCCCAGTCGACGACCGTGCCGTCGGAGTAGGTCTGGTGCGCCGGCAGCACCAGGTCGGTGCCGGCCTCGGGCAGCGGCCCGGCGGAGACGACGAACCGCTGGAACGTGCCGTCGCCGATGCCGACGCCGTCGTCCGCGGTCCACACCACCCGCACCGGTGCGCGGGTGATCGTGGCGCCGTCGACCTCGACGGGCTCGGGGAGGTCGCCCTCCTCGACGGTCGCGGTCCAGCCCGGCACGGGCTCGACGCCGACGTAGGTCAGCGGGTGGTCGGTGGGCAGGTCGACCGCCACCGCGGTGGTGCTGGCGGTGGTGGACTCGTTCGGGACGCGGAACGTCAGCAGGGCGTACGCGCCGGCGGCCGTGGTCTCGGGGACGACGCGGACGTGCGCGGACGCCGCCGCGGCGGTGCCGAGCGCGAGGGCGCCGGCGAGGACCGCGCCGGTCGCGAGACGGACGAGCGGGCGGACAGGGGTCGTGGACACAGGGGTACCTCCGGGGGTGCAGCGGGAGCACCGCGCGGCGTGTCCGACGTGCGGCCCGGCAGGGGCACGGGCACGGCGGGACGGCGCGGGGCGGCGCAGGACGGCACGACCGGGGCCGTCCGAGCACCCGGGGGGGCGTCGGTCAGGCGGCGGCCGTGCGGGGGCGCGGCACGGCCGGTGGCCCGCGCCGTGCGGCACCGCCCCGGTGGGCGACCAGCCGGCGCAGCGGCGGGACCAGGCCGAGGGCCCGGCGGGGACGTCCGGGACCGACGACCGGGGCGGGCCCGGCGAGCGCGGGCAGCAGGGTGGACCAGCGCCGGACGAGGCCGAGCACGCCCCGCTCCGTCGCGACCAGCAGCAGCACGGTGGCGACCATCGCGACGACGTGGGCGGCGAGCATCGGCCCGGCCCCCGGGTGCGCGTGGCCGAGCACGCCGACCGGGTCCACCGCGCCACCGGGCACCAGGACCCCGGCGGGCAGCGCGGGCAGCGCACCGTGGTGGCCCTCGACGACCGGCCCGGCCCCGGCACCCGACCCCAGCCACGTCAGCGCGACGTGCACGCCGAGCTGACCCAGCAGGGCCACGGGCAGCAGCACGCGCACCGACAGCGGGCGCCGGGCCAGGGCCGCCGCGCCGAGCAGCACGAGCGCGCCCAGCAGGGCGGCGACGGCGGGGCTCGGGGCGTGCCCGCCGCCCAGCACGTGCGCGCCGGAACCCAGCGCGAGCACCGTGGTCGCCACCGCCAGCACCCGCCACGCGGCGAGCGCGCGCAGCAGCGGGGCCGTGTCCATGAGGTCGACGGTACCGGCCGCCCGGGACGAAGGTCCCGGCGAGCGCACCGGATCACCCGCTGGTCACCCGGTCCGACCGCGCGGCCTGCGCCCCCCGGCCGCGCCCCGTAGCCTGCAAGGACGACCGACGGTGACAGGAGGCGTGCGGTGACGGCAGGACCGCAGACCACGGGGGCCCCGACGCCCCCGGGCCCGCTCGCCCCGACGACCCCGCCGGTCCCCCCGACCCCGCCCCGGGTGGTGCGCCGCCGACGCCCCGGCGTCCGCGACGTCCGCCTGGTGGTCGCCTACGCCGCGCTGTACGCCGCAGCGTGCTTCTTCGGGCGCAGCACGGTCGTCGAGGGCGGCACCGTGAGCCTCGTCTGGCCCGCCGCGGGCGTGTCCGTGCTGTGGCTCGTGGCCCGCGCGCAGCGGCCCTGGCCCTGGCTCGACGCGGTGGTGCTGGCCGCCGTCACGGCGGTCGTGGTGCGGCTGACCGGCGGGTCCGGGACCGTCGCCGTGCTCGGCGGCGTGGCCGCCACGGTGCAGGCGCTCGCCGGGGCGGTCGTGCTCGCGCGGTGGGTCCCCGAGGTCTGGGCGGCCCGCGGGACCCGGCAGCTGCGTCGGGTCACCGACCTGTGGTGGTTCGTGCTCGGCGCGGTCGGGGGCTCGGTCGTCTCCGCCCCGGTCGTGACGCTGGCCCTCCGGCTCGACGGCGGCACCTGGGCGTGGCAGCCCGCCGTGCTGTGGGCGGTCCGGAACACCGTCGCCGTGCTCGGCGTCGTCACGATGGGCCTCGCGCTGGGCGCGTGGTGGCGCGGGCGCCGGGCCCGCGGCACGCACGAGCGGCTGGCCTGGTGGACCGAGGACCACGGCGCGGCCTACCTCGCCGCACTGGTGCTCGCGCCGCTGCTCTACCTGCTGTGGTTCGTGGGGCTGTCCGAGATCGCCGTCGTGTTCCCGCTGATCGGCCTGACCGTGTGGGCCGGCTCGCGCCTGCCGACCCCCTCGGTGGTGCTGCACACCCTGGTCTGCGGGACGCTCGTCATCCAGCTGACGCTCGCCGGCATCGGGCCGTTCGTCGACCTCCCCGGCGTCGCCGCCCAGGTCGTGATCGCCCAGCTGTACGTGGGGCTGGTGACCTTGATCGGGCTGGCGCTCGCACTGGCCCGCGACGAGCGCGCGGTGCTGGTGGCCGAGCTCGCCGCCGCGCGGGACCGGGCGGTCGCCCAGGCGGCCCTGCTGGGCACCGTGGTCGACACGATGAGCGAGGGCCTGCGGGTGGTCGACGCGCGCGGCCGGGTCGTGGTGCGCAACCCGCGGGCGTCGCTGCTGCTCACCGGGACCCCGCACCTGCCGCTCGGCGACAGCACCTCGGACCTGGACGGGCTGACCCGCCTGGACGGCTCGCCGCTGCCGCCCGACGAGCTGCCGTTCCGCCGGGCGCTCAGCGGGGAGGAGGTCGAGGACCAGGACCTGCTGGTCCGGGTGCCGGGCTCCCCCGAACCCCGGATCGTGACGTTCTCCGCGCGCCCGATCCCCGTCGCGTCCGGGGGCGGGGTGGTCACCGTCCTGCGGGACGTCACCGCCGAGCGCACCGAGCTGCGCCGCGCCGCGCAGGTCCAGGCCAGCCTGCTGCCGTCGCGCGGGCTCGACGTCCCCGGGTTCGACCTGGCGGCGAGGTTCGTCCCCGCCGGGTCGGTCGGCGGCGACTTCTACGACTGGGAGCTCGTCCCCGACGGGCTCGTGCTCACGCTCGCCGACGTGATGGGCAAGGGCCCCGCCGCGGCCATCCTCGCGGCGACCACGCGGTCCGTCCTGCACGCCCAGATCGGCCTGCACGACGTCGCGGGCACCCTGTCGGCCACCGAGCTCGCGATGGACGCCGACCTGGTGAACGCCGGCGCGTTCGTCACGATGTTCCGCGCGTTCGTCGACTCCTCGGACGGCAGCATCCAGTACACCGACGCGGGGCACGGGCTGTCGCTCATCATCGGCCAGGACGGCACCTCCCGGCGGCTGGGTGCCACCGGGCTGCCGCTCGGCATCGCCACGGGTCCGGCGCGGACGTCGGCGCGCGACCGGCTGGCGCCCGGGGACCTGCTGGTGACGTTCAGCGACGGGGTGCTGGACGCCCTGGGCGGCTCCATGCGGGACCTGGACCGGGTGCAGGACGCGATCCGGGGCACCGACACCGCCGACGAGGCGGCCCAGGCGGTGGTGTCCCTGGTGCAGGACACCCGGCACCTCGACGACGACCTCACGGTCGTGACGCTGCGCCGGGCGGCCTGAGCCCTCGGGTGGTCGGCACCACCCGGTCCGGCAGCCCGCGCGTCAGCCGTCCCGGCGGACCGCCACCACCGTCAGGTCGTCCGGTCGGTCGCCCACGCCCACCGACATCCGCAGCACCGCCTCCACGGCCGCGTCGGCGGACGTCGCGCCGCGCAGGGCGTCGACCACCCGCGGCACCGCGCCGAGCGTGCCGTCCACCAGGTCCAGGACCCCGTCGCTGAACGTCACCAGCAGGTCCCCCGGGCCGAGGTGCACGGTGCGCTGCTCGCGCGCCGGCTCGTCCAGCACGCCGAGCGGCAGGCCGGTCGCCTCGAGCCGTTCGTCGGTGCCGTCGGCCCGGACCAGCACGGTGAGGCCGTGCCCGGCGTCCGCGTACCGGACCTCGCCCGTGCGGGGGTCGAGAGCGGCGTGGAACGCGGTGGCGAACACCCCCGCGCCCGACAGGTCGGAGTGCAGGATCGCACCGGCGTGCAGCAGCGACTGCGCCACGTCGGCCCCGAACGCGGACCCGCGCAGCACCGCCCGGACCGCCGCCGCGAGGATGCCGGCCGCGGCGCCCTTGCCCATCACGTCGACCAGGCTCAGCACCAGCCCGCCGTCGGGCGTCGTCGCCCAGTCGTAGAAGTCCCCGCCGACCGCGAGGCTCGGCAGGCAGGCACCCGACACCTGGTAACCCGGGACCGCGGGGGCGGAGCGCGGCAGCAGCCCGGCCTGGACCTCGGCGGCGCGCGCGAGCTCGGAGTCGATCACGAGCTCCTTCTCGACCCAGGACGCGAGGTCGCGCAGCAGCGACGCGCTCTCGGCCTCGAACGCCCGCGGCGTCTCGTCGGCGATGCACAGCGTCCCGACGCGGAACCCGCCCGGCGCCACGAGCGGCTGCCCGGCGTAGAACCGGATGCCGTCGACCGGGGTCACGAAGGGGCTCGCGGAGAACCGCGGGTCGACCGACGCGTCCTCGACGACGAACGTGCCGGCGCCCTGGATCGCGGAGCTGCAGAACGAGTCCTCGCGCCGCACCACCCGCTCGTCGAACCCGGCCATCGCCTTGTGCACCACGACCTCGCGGTCCACGAGCGACACCATCGCCGTGGACACGCCGAACAGCTGGCGGGCCAGGCGGACCACCCGGTCGAACCGGGCCTCCGCGGGGGTGTCGAGCACCCCGAGCCGGTGGAGCGCCGCGAGGCGGTCCTGCTCGCGGGGTGCTGGTGCTGTCGTCGTCGTTCCCATCACCTCCGACCCTAAGCCAGGCCGCGACCCGTCCCCCGGCACCGGCGTGTCACCCGGGCAGCACCCGCGTCAGCCGCCAGGTGTTCCGGTCGTCGACCCGCCGGAGCTCGAGGGTGTCGACCGCGCGCTGCACCAGGGCGATGCCGCGGCCGCTCTCGGCCAGGTCGTCCACGGGCGCGGGGTCGAGGTCGACCTCCACCTCGGCACCGTCGTCGGACAGCACGGCCTCGACCAGGCCCGGGACGGCCCGCAGCACGGCGGTCGCGCGGATGACCGCGGGGGTCGTCGAACCGGGCGTCGCCGCGCCGGGAACCGTGTGCCGGACGATGTTCGTGGCGATCTCGATCACCGCCGTCTCGAACCGCAGCCGGTCGAGCTCCGGCACGTCGGGCGCGGCCGACCACAGGCGCGCGAGGGCGCCGTGCACGTCGTCGAGCCACGCCGGCTCCGCGGTCCCGTCGACCCGGAGCTCGACGGCCCCGTCAGCGGCCGTCACCGACCGCGTCCTCGACCGTGTCGTAGGGCCGGAGCACCCGGTCCATCGTGGTGAGCTCGAGGACCGTGCGGACCTGGGGCCCGACGTGCGCGATCCGCAGGTCGCCGCCGGCCGCGCGGGCGGCCCGCAGCCCGCCGACCAGGGCGCCCAGCCCGGACGAGTCCAGGAACGTCGTCCCGGCGAGGTCGACCACGACGAGCGGGCGGCCCGCCGCGATCTCGGCGTCGACCGCGGCCTTGAGCTCCCCCGCCGCGGCCATCGTCAGCCGGCCCTGCACCCGCAGCACCCCCGCGGTCCCGACCTGCTCCGTCACCAGCTCCATGCGTCGTCCTCTCAGTTCCCGCGGCGCGTGCGCGCCGCGTTCTCGCTCAGGTCGGGGGGCGTGGCGCCCGCGCCGGTGTAGCCGCGGTACCGCAGCGCCTGGACCACCACGCTGAGCACGACCAGGTCGTACACCACCCAGACCAGGTTGACGGCCGTGCCGACCCACCAGGACAGCCCGAGCGAGGCCCGGACGACCCCGACGACCGCGGCGACGACCAGCAGCACCATCGCGAGCAGCTGCGGCCACACGAGACGCCACGAGGCGGTGGACCCCGAGGGCCGCACCTTCGGGGTGACCGCGAAGCCCAGGGGCCGACCGAACCACACGTTCGCCGCGGCCGTCCACACCGCCTTGATCCACACCGGGAACAGGGCCAGCGCGTACTGCTGCCCGCGCCAGGTGCGCACGCCGCGCGCCGCCACCAGGAACAGCACCTGGCTCGCGAGGAAGAACGGGATGAACCGCACGAAGAAGTCGACGGTCCACGCCGTGACCGGCAGCACGCCGAAGCACAGGAAGATGATCGGCGCCGCCAGGTACACCAGCGCAGCGAACCCCGACAGGTACGACCACATCGTCGCGAAGTACATGAGCTTCTGGCCGACCTTGAGGCCGCGGACGCCCAGGGGGTTCTCCTTGAGCATCACCTGCATGGTCCCCTGGGCCCACCGGAGCCGCTGGGTCATCATCGTGCCCAGGTCCTCGGGCGCGAGGCCGTGCGCGAGCGACTCGTGGTGGTAGACGGTCCGCCAGCCGAGGGCGTGCAGCCGCATCGCGGTCGCCATGTCCTCGGTGACCGACAGCGTCGCCACCGGCATCACGGCCTGCGCCTCGCCGGACCGGTCGACGTCGACCGCCCGCACCAGCGCCTGCACCGACTCGATCGCGCCGATCGGCGACCACTCGCGGTCCGCGAGCCGGGCCAGCGCGGGCTCGTCCACCACGACGGCGCCGATCTGGTCGTCCCGGGCGATCGGCAGCGCCGCGATGGCCGCGAGGTCCGCCTCGATGCTCGCGACGTCCTGGGCGACGACCGAGGCGGAGATCGCGTCCACCCGGCGCTGGAACCCGTAGGTCACGTCCGACAGCGGCTCGCCGGCGTCCAGCGCGCCGAGCGCCTGCGCCGCGGCCTCCTGGACCTCGTGCAGGACCGCGGCCTGGGTCGCGTCCGGGGCGGTCCTCTGCGCCTGCGCGAGCAGCCGGCGCGACGCGTGCAGCGCCTCACGGACCGACCGCTCCGTCTCGCGGACGTAGCCGACCAGGCCGAGCTGCATGAGGGCGTCCCGGCGCAGCACGGCGTTGGACCCGCAGAAGAACGCGGCGTTCCAGCCGTCCTTGCCCTGCTGGATTGGGCCGTAGAACAGCGGCGCCTGGCTGCCGAGCGGGTCGGCCTCGGTGACGTTGGTGAAGAACTGGGGGGTCTGGACGAGCGCGACCCGGTCGTCCTCGAAGTAGCCGAGCGTGCGGTCGAGGATCGCGGGGTCGGGGATCTGGTCGGCGTCGAGGATGAGCAGGAACTCGCCCTCGGTGACGAACAGCGCGTTGTTGAGGTTGCCGGCCTTCGCGTGCCGGGGACGGTCGACCCAGTCCTCGGAGCGCTCGATGTAGCCGACCCCCGCGGCGCGGGCCGCCGCGGCGAGCTCCGGCCGGCCGCCGTCGTCCAGCACCCACGTGCGGTGCGGGTAGCGGATGTCCCGGGCCGCGACGGCCGTGGCCATCACCAGGTCCACGGGCTCGTCGTACGTGGTGACGAACACGTCGACGGTCAGGTCCTCGGGCGGGGCGGGCGGGGCCTCGCGCCGACGGGCCCGCCACATCGTCATGCCGAACAGGCCGACGTCGATGAACGAGTAGGTCTCGGCGATCACGAGCGGCACGGCGATCCACCAGGCCGACCAGTTGACCGAGTCCAGCCAGCGCCAGACCACGTAGTTCAGCCCGAGGACCAGCGTCACCGTGACGACGATCCGCAGCACGAGCTGCTGCCTCATGCGTTCTCCTCCCCCGGCGCCGCGGCGGGGTCCCGCGACGTCGTCCCCCGCGCGACCCTACCGACGGGTCGGGTCCGCAGCGCGTCGGCGCGCGCCGGGGGCGCCCCGGCTGCCCGCGAGCCTGGGCATTAGTAGATTCTTCAAGTAATCTCTGCGAACCGACCGGCGCGACCGCGCCGCGCCGCCCCACCCGAGGAGTTCCCATGCCCGACCGCAAGCCCTCCGCGGCCGAGCGCCAGGCCCGCCTGGCCGCCGTCCGCGCCGAGCAGCGTCGGTCCGAGCGCCGCCGCACGATCGTGATCGGCTCCGTCGCCGGGGTGCTCGTGCTCGCCCTCGTCGGGATCGCCGGCTTCGTCCTGGTGGGTGCCGCGCGCGACCGCGCCGCGGTGCAGGCGCAGGCGGACGCGGACATCGAGGGCGTCGAGCAGTTCGACGGCCTCACGTTCAACCACGTGACCACGACGGTCGACTACCCGCAGACGCCGCCCGTCGGCGGGGACCACGCCGCGGCGTGGCTGAACTGCGGCGTCTACACCGAGCCGGTGCCGAACGAGAACGCCGTGCACTCCCTCGAGCACGGCGCGGTGTGGATCACCTACGACCCGTCGCTGCCCGCCGACCAGGTCGCCACCCTCGAGGCCCTGGCCGCGAACCAGTCCTACGTCCTGGTGTCCCCGTACGAGGGCCTCGGCTCGCCCGTCGCGGTGAGCGCCTGGGGCTACCAGCTGCAGCTCGACTCCGCCGACGACGAGCGCCTGCCGGTGTTCGTCCAGAAGTACCTGCTGAACCCCGAGCTCGCCGAGGTCGGCGCGCCCTGCTCGAACGGCGTGGGCGTCCCGGCGTGACCGACCGCACCGGCACCGGCCTCCCCGGGCGCGGCGTGCTCGTGGTCGTCGCGGTGGCGGCCCTCGTGCTCGGCGGGTTGGGCGGCGCGGTGCTCGCGCGCCAGCCCGCGCTGACCGCCGCGTCCGAGGCCTCCGTCGACGCCGGGTTCGCCCGGGACATGCAGGCGCACCACGCGCAGGCCGTCGAGCTCGCCGTGCTGGTCCGCGACCGGAGCACCGACGAGGAGGTGCGCACCGTCGCGCTCGACATCCTGCTCACCCAGCAGAACCAGATCGGCCAGATGGCCGGCTGGCTCGCGACCTGGGGCCTGCCCGCGGCCTCGTCCGCGCCCGTGATGGCCTGGATGGACGGCGAGCACGGGCACGCCGGAGGGGCCGCCACCCCCGGGGCGGGCGACGCCGGCTACGCCGCGATGCCCGGGTGGGTGTCCCGCGCGGACCTGGCCCGGCTCACCGCCGCGACCGGCACCGACGCCGACCGGCTGTTCCTCGAGCTGATGATCCCGCACCACGAGGGCGGCGTGGAGATGGCGCAGTACGCCGTCGACCACGCGCAGCGACCGCAGGTGGTCGCGCTCGCCCGCGGCATCGTGACCGCGCAGGAGCGCGAGCTGCGGGTGCTGCACGACATGCTCGACGCGCGGGGCGGCCCGCTGCCGTGACCCGCGGGGCGCGGGCCGCGGGGGGCGCGCGGGTCGCGGGGGGCGCGCAGGCCGCCGGGGGCGCGCAGGCACCGGGCGTCACTCGCGGGTGCGCAGCTCCAGGCTGATCTGGTCGGCGTCCAGCACCTTCAGCGCCTCGGTCAGCGCCCCGGAGCTCGCGGTGCCGAGGTCGCGCACCCGCAGCAGGGCCGCGCGCTGCGCCTCGAGCACCGCGAGCCGCAGCTCCCGGTACTGCGCGGCCACGGACGTGCGGTCCGCCTCGGCGTCGGCGTCCTCGTCGACCTCCGCGCCCTGGCGGACCGTCAGGCGGCGGGCCTTGTCCAGCACGTCCGGGGAGTACGGGCTGCCGTCCGGCCGGCGCAGGTCCGCGCTGCCGAGCAGGTCGCCCGCGGCCCGCGCCATCTCCCCCACCAGGCGGTCCAGGTCCGCGCGGTCCTCGGCGCCGTCGCGCGCGAGCCCGAGCCGGCGCACCAGCCAGCCCAGCGTCCCGCCCTGGACCAGCAGGGTGCCGGCCGCGACCACGAACGCCACCAGCACGAGCAGTGCCCGGTGCGGGGTGTCGGACGGCAGCGACTGCGCGGCGGCCAGGGTGACGACGCCCCGCATCCCCGCCCACACCAGCACCGCGCCCTCGCGCGGACCCAGCGGCTCGGCCCGCAGGTAGTCGAGGTCAGCGATCCGGCGGGTGATCCGGGTGCGCAGGCGCTCGGTCCGCCCCGCGGCGCGCGGGCCCCGCCCGCCCTCGTCGCCCGGCGGCCGTCCCGGGAGGCGCAGCGCCGCCAGGTCCTCGCGCCGCAGGTCGCCGATCGCGTCGACCCGGTCGTTGATCGCCGTGAGGAACCCGCGCGCCGACTCGCCGCGCCGCGCCCGCCGGGACAGCGTCGCGAGCAGGAACGCGACGTACCCGGTCCGCACCAGCAGCACGACCGTGGCCGCCAGCGCCCCGAGCCCGAGCGCCACCCACAGGCTGCCGTGGTCGTCGCGGACCTCGACGACCAGGCCGTACAGCTCGAGCCCCATCAGCAGGAACACCGCGCCCTCGAGCAGCAGCTCCAGCGTGCGCCAGTTCGCCGCCTCCGCGATGCGGTCCTGCGGCCGCAGCCGGACGCTGCCGGTGCCCGCGACCAGCCCGGCGGCGACGGTCGCGACCAGCCCGGACGCGTCCAGGTGCTCGGCGGGGATGTACGCGACGAAGGGCACGATGAACGAGATCGCGGTGGTCAGGTGCGGGTCGGCCACCCGGGCACGGACCCACAGGCTGAGCTTGCCGACCACGGCGCCGATCAGCACCGCGACCGCCACCGCGAACACGAAGTCCGTGGCCACCTCCCAGAGCGTCACGGACGCCGCGGTGGCGACGATCGCGGACCGCAGCAGCACGAGGGCGGAGGCGTCGTTGAGCAGGCTCTCGCCCTCGAGCACGGTGACCACCCGGGGACTGACCCCGGACCGGCGGACGATCGACGTCGCGACCGCGTCCGTCGGGCTGATGACGGCGCCGAGCGCGATGCCGGTCGCCAGCGAGACCCCGGGGATCAACCAGGAGAACAGCAGGCCGAGGGCCACCGACGTCACGACGACCAGCAGCACCGACAGCCCGCTGATCGCCGTCAGGTCGCGCCGGAAGTCCATCGTCGGCATCGACACCGAGGTCGCGTACAGCAGCGGCGGCAGCACCACGCCGAGGATCCACTCGGGCTCGATCTCGACCGCGGGCACCGCCGGCACCAGGCTGATGAGCACGCCGAGCACCACGAGCAGCAGCGGCGCCGACACCCCGACCCGCGGCGCGAGCGCCGTCACCGTCACCACCGCGACGGCGGCGATCACCCCGATCATCAGCAGGTCCATCGCCCGCGCTCCTGTCGTCGCCGCTGCGTCCGACGGCGCCGCGGGCGCCGCCTCCTCCGGGTCGAGGCTACGTGCTCCGGGCCCGCCACCAGCGACCTCACCCCGGTCCGCTGTGCGGATCGCTTACTGAGACTGAGAATCAGTTGTGCTAGCGTCACCGCCATGAACGCCACCACCCGCCCCCGACCCCGCGTCGCCGCGGCCCTCGGCCTCGGGCTGTCCGTCACCCTCCTCGCCGCGTGCGCCCAGAACGGCACGTCCGCCGCGCCGTCCGCCACCGCCGACGAGACGGCCGCCGCCCCCGCCGCGACCGAGGTCGCCACCGCCAAGCCGCGCCTCGCGCTCACCTACGACGGCGGCATCCAGGTGCTCGACGCGTCCACCCTCGAGCTCGTCGCGGACATCCCGCTCGACGGCTTCAACCGGCTCAACGGCGTCGGCGACAACCGGCACGTCGCCGTGTCGACCACCGGCGGCTTCCAGATCCTCGACGCGGGCACCTGGACCGAGCCGCACGGCGACCACACGCACTCGTACACCAGCGACCCGGTGCTCACCGACGTCACCTGGGCCGCCGAGAAGCCCGGCCACGTCGTCGTGCACGAGGGCCGCACCGCGCTGTTCGACGACGGCACCGGCACGGTCACCGTCCTCGACTCCGGCGACCTCGCCGACCCGGACGCCGACACCCGCGACGTCACGCTGCCCGCCGCGCACCACGGCGTCGCGGTCGAGCTCACCGACGGCACGCTCGTCGTCTCCGAGGGCACCGAGGACGCCCGCACCGGCATCCGCGTCCTCGACGCCGAGGGCGCCGAGATCGCCGCGAACGACACCTGCCCCGGCGTGCACGGCGAGGCCGTCGCCGCCGACGAGGCCGTCGTCATCGGCTGCGAGGACGGCGCCGTCGTCTACGCCGGCGGCAGCATCGCCAAGGTCGCCGCGCCCGACGCCTACGGCCGCATCGGCAACCAGGCCGGCACCGAGTCCTCCCCGATCGTGCTCGGCGACTACAAGTCCGACCCCGACGCCGACCTCGAGCGTCCGACCCGCGTGTCCCTGATCGACACCCGCGACGCGTCCCTGCGGCTCGTCGACCTGCCGTCGTCGTACACGTTCCGCTCGCTCGCCCGCGGCGACGCCGGCGAGGCGCTGGTGCTCGGCACCGACGGCGCCCTGCACGTCATCGACCCCGAGTCCGGCACCCTCGTCCGCTCGATCCCCGTGATCGACGCGTGGGAGGAGTCCGAGACGTGGCAGGACCCGCGCCCGGCGATCACCGTGCTCGACGGCTCCGCCTACATCACCGACCCCGCCACGGCGTCCGTGCACGCGGTCGACATCGCGACCGGCGAGGTCTGGCTGTCCACCACCCTCGAGGTCACCCCGAACGAGCTCACCAGCGTCTCCGGCGCGGCCCCCGAGCACGGCGCCCACACCCACTGACCCCTCCATCCCCCCGGAACTCCCCCCTCCCCCTCCCGCTCCCTCTCAGCCCCGGGTGGATCCACCCGGTCGGACACGCCGATGCGTGTCGGGCCGGTGGATCCACCCGGGGCGTCGTCCCACCCCGGAAGGAACTCCCGTGCCCCGCACCGCCCGCATCGCCGCCGCAGCGCTGACCGCCCTCGTCGTCACCGGAGTCGCGGCCTGCTCTCCCGGCAGCAGCAGCGGCGACGACGGCACCCACGACGTCGTCGCCGCGTTCTACCCCCTGCAGTTCGTCGCCGAGCGGGTCGGCGGCGAGCACGTCGACGTCCGCTCGCTGACCCCGCCCGGTGGCGAGTCCCACGACCTCGAGCTGTCCCCGAGCGCGGTCGCGGGCCTCGGCGACGCGGACCTCGTCGTCTACCTCTCGGGGTTCCAGGCCGCGACCGACGAGGCCGTCGCGTCCACCGGGCCGGACCACGTCGTCGACGCCGCGGAGGCCGCCGCGCTCGAGGCCGGCCCCGACGGCGTGGACCCGGGCTCTGGCGGCTCCGACGCCCTCGACCCGCACTTCTGGCTGGACCCCACCCGCCTGGCCGCCGTCGCGCACCAGGTCGCGGACGCGCTCGCCGAGGTCGACCCGGAGCACGCCGCGGAGTTCGCCGCGTCCGCCGACGACCTCGCCGCCGACCTGGACGCGCTCGACGCCGAGCTCGCCGACGGTCTCGCGGCCTGCGCGGGCGCCACCCTGGTCGCCTCGCACGAGGCGTTCGGCTACCTCGCGCAGCGCTACGGCCTGCACCAGGTCGGGATCAGCGGCATCGACCCCGAGGTCGAACCGTCCCCCGCCCGGCTGCGCGACGTCGCCGCCACCGTCGAGGCCGAGGGTGTGCGGACCCTGTTCTTCGAGGTGCTCGCCAGCCCGAAGGTCACCCGGACCCTCGCCGACGAGCTCGGCGTCGCCACCGCCGTCCTCGACCCCCTCGAGGGCCTGACCGAGGACGACGACCGCGACTACCTCGCGATCATGCGCGCGAACCTCGACGCCCTCACCACCGGCCTCACCTGCACCCCCTGATCCCTGCGGGGTGAAGCGTCGGCGTCAGTGGTTCCGGAGCGCGTCGATCAGGGCGGCCTTGCGCATCGTCGACCGGCCCTCGACCCCGATCTCGGCGGCCCGGCGGCGCAGGTCCGCGACGGTCCAGTCCTCGTACGACCCGGACTCCCCGCCCGCGCGCCCGACCGCCGACCGACCGCGCGCCGCCGCCGCGTTGGCGATCCGCGCGGACTTCTCCTTGCTGTTGCCCTCGTCGCGGAGCTCCTCGTAGAGCTCCGCGTCCTTCACGCTGGGACCGGGGTCTCGCTGCGGCACGACGCCCTCCTCGTCTCGACACGCCCGTCCCCCTGAGGTTGCCCGCACCCCTCGGCCCGCGCATCCCGAACCACCGCCGGGGTGGATCCACCCGGGGCCGCCGTGGCACGAGGCTGCCGCCACGCTTCGGCGCGCCGCACCGGATGGATCCACCCCGGGAGGGGAACGGACGCGGTCAGGCCGCGCGGTCGCCGAGCCAGGGGGCCAGGGCGTCCGGGGCGCCGAGCCACGGGGCGAGGCCGCGGGCGTGCTCCTGGGGCGTGAGCAGCAGGTCCTCGAACGCCGCGAGCAGGTCGGCCCGGACGTCCTCGACCCCGGTGAGCACGAGCCGCGTGCCCGGCGTCCGCCGACCCCAGGTGCCGAGCGCGCCGACGCTGAGCTGCCCGCCCGCGCCGTCCCAGACGCAGACCGAGTCCGGGCGGCTCGGCACCCAGAAGTGCCCTCGGCTGCGGCAGGCGCCCTGGCCGAGCCTGGCGGCGTCCTCGACCAGCCGCTCGGGGTGCATCGGCCGGTCGGCGGCGAGCTCGAGAGTCCACACGCCGTTGCCGGTCGGGGCGCCGGGCACGGGGGCGACGTGCAGGGGGTCGAGCCGGCGGTCGCCCGCGCGGACGTCGTGCGCGGCGGCGAACAGCGCGTCGGCGTCGGCGGCGTAGATGCCGTCGACGCGGGCGCCGTCGGCGGCACGGACGTGGTCGAGCAGGTCGGACGCGACCGGGTGCTCCGCGGGGTCGCCCGCGACCAGCACGACGTCGGCGTGCCCGACCTGGGCCGCGAGCGCCTCGCCGACCGCGCGACCGTCGTCCTGGGTGAGCGCGAGCCCGCGCTCGTCCAGCAGGTCGTCGCCGAGCAGGTCGTCGGCGAAGGTCGCGAGGTCCAGCGCGGCCACCACCCGGGAGAGCCGCAGGCTGCGCAGCCCGCCGCCGCGCCGCGTGGCCCACCCGAGCGCGCGCGTGACCGGCAGCGACTCGGCCGACACCGGGAGCGCCAGGACCACGGCGTCCCACCGGGGGTCGCGGGCGAGGCGCTCGAGCGTCGGCACCGCGTCCTCGCGCACCGAGCAGCTGAGGCAGGCGTGCTCCAGCGGGACGAGCACGTCCTCGATGACGCCACCGGCGTCGGCGACGACGCGGCGGATCCCGCCGCCGTCGGGGCCGTCCACGATGTCGTGCCGCAGGACGACGGTCCGGGGCCGGTCCATCACGACGCCGAACGCGACGGCGTCGCGCAGCAGGGGGTCGACGGTGGCGAGCACCACCAGGGGCTTGGGGTCACGGAGCACGCGCATGGTGGCACTCTAGCGCTTGTCGGGACTGATTCTCATTACGTATAGTCGTCGCATGTCCGCTCACTGCCAGGTCCTGGGCACCTCCCCCGGATTCGGCCACTCCATCTCCCACTCCCACCGCCGGACCAAGCGCCGGTTCGACCCGAACATCCAGCACAAGCGCTACTGGGTGCCCTCGCTCGGCCGGCACGTCCGGCTGACCGTCAGCGCCCGCGGCATCAAGACGATCGACCGGCTCGGCATCGAGGTCGTCGTCGCCCGGATCCTCGCCCGCGGGGAGAAGGTCTGATGGCCCGCACCGCCGACCTGCGCCCGGTCATCAAGCTCCGCTCGACCGCCGGGACCGGATCCACCTACGTCACCCGCAAGAACCGCCGCAACGACCCCGAGCGCCTCGTGCTGAAGAAGTACGACCCTGTCGTCCGCCGGCACGTCGACTTCCGCGAGGAGCGCTGAGAGATGGCCAAGAAGAGCAAGATCGCCCGCAACGAGCAGCGCAAGGAGGTCGTCGCCCGGTACGCCGAACGCCGCCTCGAGCTCAAGGCCGCGTCCGTCGACCCGCACCGGAGCGAGGCGGAGCGCGTCGCCGCCCGCACCGCGCTGCAGGCCCTGCCCCGCGACGCCTCGCCCACCCGCGTGCGCAACCGCGACGTCGCCGACGGCCGACCCCGCGGCTACGTGGGGAAGTTCGGCCTGTCCCGCGTCCGGATGCGCGCGATGGCCCACCGCGGCGAGCTGCCCGGTGTCACGAAGTCGAGCTGGTGAGGAGCACCCCATGAAGCCCGGTATCCACCCCGAGTACCACCCCGTCGTGTTCCGTGACGCCTCCGCGGACTTCGCGTTCCTCACGCGGTCGACCGCGACGTCCGACGCGACCGTCCTCTGGACCGACGGGAACGCCTACCCCGTCGTCGACGTCGAGGTCTCCTCCGCGAGCCACCCGTTCTACACGGGCCGCTCGCGCGTCCTGGACACCGCCGGCCGCGTCGAGAAGTTCCGCCGCCGCTACGGCCAGACCACCCCCGAGGAGACCCGATGAAGGTCCGCGCGTCCCTGCGCTCGCTGAAGCAGAAGGAGGGGTCGATCGTGGTGCGCCGCCACGGGAAGACCTTCGTCATCAACAAGAAGAACCCGCGCTGGAAGGCGAGGCAGGGCTGATGGCCGTCCCGAAGCGGAAGCTCTCCCGCAGCAACACCCGGTCGCGCCGCAGCCGGTGGAAGGCGACGCCCGTCCCGCTGACCCCGGTCCGCACCCCCGACGGCCGCGTGGTCGACGCCCCCCGCCGCCTGGCCCGCGCGATCGAGCGCGGCCTCGTCGACCCCACCTGACCCATCCCACCCACCCGCTCCCGCCGCACCGCTGCCCGCGAGGGCGCAACCGACACCACGAGGGCGCAACCTGCGGGTTGCGCCCTCGTGGTGTCTCCACCGCCCTCGGCGAACGGCGCGCGCGGGTGGGTGGGTAGCGTGGCGGGGGTGACGGATGAGCTGGCCGTGCCGGACCGGGTGGTCGACGTCGAGACGCCGCAGGGGCTCGCCCGCGGGCACCTGTTCCTGCCCGCCGGCCTCGCGCCCCGCCACGACCCATCCCGCCCTGGCGCACTCGGCCCGGACGCCCGCGTCTCGGTCCCGGGCGCGCTGGTGCTCGGGCACGGCGCGGGGGGTGGCATCGGTGCCCCGGACCTCGTCGCGGTGACCGCCGCGGCGACGGAGCTGGGCCTGGCGGTCGTGCTGGTCGAGCAGCCGTACCGGGTCGCGGGGCGCCGCGTCGGGCCCCGCGGACCGGCGCTCGACTCCGCGTGGGCGGCGGTCGTGGCGCACCTGCGGGCGCACGTGCTCGACGGACCACTGGTCACCGGCGGCCGGTCGGCGGGCGCGCGGACCGCCTGCCGCACCGCGTCCGACACCGGAGCGGCGGGGGTGCTGTGCCTGGCGTTCCCGACGCGGCCGCCGGGCCGCCCGGACGCGCCGAGCCGGCTCCCCGAGCTCGACGCTGTCGACGCGCCGGTCCTGGTCGTCCAGGGCGACCGCGACCCCTACGGCACCCCGCCGCCGGCCGCCGGCCGCACGGTGGTCACGGTCCCCGGCGACCACGCCCTGCGCCGCGACCTCGCCGCGGTGACGGCCGCCGTCCTCCCCTGGCTCCGCGCCACGCTCCCCCTCCCCTCACCCCCCGGCCGCTGAGGTCGAGGGTTTCGCCGCCGGGCGGCCTCGGAAACCCTCGACCTCGCGGGAAACCCTCGACCTCGACGGCGGCGGGAGCGGGTCAGCCGGCGAGGAACGTGCGGATCGCCTCGGTGACCAGCGCGTGGTCGTCGGCCTGCGGCAGGCCGGAGACGGTGACGACGCCGACGACCCCGACGCCGTCGACGTGCACCGGGAACGCCCCGCCGTGCGCGGCGTACTGCTGGAGCGGCAGGTCGTGCACCTCGGCGAACGTCGTGCCCTTCGCCCGGGCGCGCAGCCCCTGCAGGAACGACGACGTCCCGAACCGCTCGACGACCCGGACCTTGCGCTCCACCCACGTGTCGTTGTCGGCGACGGTGCCCGGGCGCGCGGCGTGGAAGAGCTGCTGCGTGCCGCGGCGGATGTCGACCGTCACGGGCAGGTCGCGCTCGACCGCGAGGCGCACCAGCAGGGTGCCGAGCTCCCAGGCGTCGTCGTGGGTGAACGTGGCGAACCGGAGCTCGCGCTCCTGACGCTCCACCGCGGTGATCTGGGCCGTGAGGTCGAGGTCGTCGCTCATGCCTGAGCATCCTGCCACCGGCCCGGCCCAGCCGTGCCACCGGCCCGGCCCGGCCGGGCTCAGCCGTGCCGGCGGGCCCGCACGACCGTGTCCCGGATGGTGATCTCGTTCCCGTCGGGGTCGGTCGCGGTGCGGGGCCGGGCCTCCGCGACCAGCACGTCCCAGCCGGCGGGGTCGAGGGCGGCGACGACGTCCGCCGGCTCGAAGAACAGGTCGGGCAGGTCCGGGCGCCCGATCGTGGTGGCGAGGTCGCTCGCGTGGTGGGCCACGACCAGCAGCGTCCCCCCGGGCGCGACCGCCGCGGCCATCCGCCGGAAGCCCGCGGCCCGCGCCGCGGGCGGCAGGTGTAGGAAGTGCGACGTCACCAGGTCGTAGCGCTGGGCGCCCGGGTCCCAGTCGCCGAGGTCCGCGCGCACGGTGCGCACCCGGGCGGCGACCTCGGGTCCGGCCTGGGTCGCCGCGTCCGCGAGCCGGTCCAGCGCCGTCTGCGCCAGGTCCACCCCGGTGACCGTCCACCCGCGGCCGGCCAGCCAGAGGGCGTCCCCGCCCTCGCCGCACGCGATGTCGACCGCGGTACCGGGCGGCAGGTCCGCGACCTCGTCGACCAGCTGGGGGTTCGGCCGGCCGCTCCAGATCCGCGGCCGCGCGCGGTAGCGCTCCTCCCAGAACTCCCGGTCGTGCCGCTCCTCGCCCACCGGTGGGTGCCCGTGCGGACCGTGCGCCGGCGTGTGGTCGGCGCCGTGCCCGTGCCGAGCAGCGGTCGCGACCAGCTCGGCGACCTCCCGCTCCGCCCGGGCGGAGAACGGCGCGGCCTCCTCGGCCCGACGGCGCGCGACCGCGGCGGCCAGGTCCTCCGCCGCGAGCTCGCCCACCAGAGCCGCCCCCGCGGCGAGCCCGGCGGCCGCGGCGACCTGCACCTGGGCCCGCAGGTCGGTCGCGTTGCCGGCCACCCGCACCCCGGGCACCTCCGTGACCCCGTCCGCGCCGGCGACCACCCGGTGCCCGACCACGTGCCCGGCCATCTCGACGGACTCGACCGCCAGACCGAGCCAGCCCAGACCGTCCAGCCGCGCCTCGAGCCCGGTCGCGACCACGACCGCGGCGCACGGCAGCTCGACCCCCGACGCGAGCCGGACGCCCGTGACCGCGTCGTCGCGGACCAGCAGCCCGCCGACCCGCCCGTCGACGACCCGGACGTCCCGTGCCGCGAGCTGCTCCCACTCGTCGTCGGTCGGCTCGGGGGCGGTGTGCAGCAGCAGCGTCACGTCGTCGGTCCACCCGCGCCACATCAGCGCCTGGTGCACGGCGAGCGGCCCGGTGCCGAGCACGGCGACCGGCCGGTCCCGCACCTCCCAGCCGTGGCAGAACGGGCAGTGCAGCACGTCTCGGCCCCAGCGCTCGGCGACGCCCTCGACGTCGGGCCGCACGTCGACGAGGCCGGTGGCGACCAGCACCCGGCGGGCGTGCACGACGCGGCCGTCCGCGAGCGCCGCCCGGAACCCCTCGTCGGCGCGCCGGACGTCCGCGACCCGACCCTCGACGACCTCGGCGCCGTAGCCGGTGACCTCGGCGCGGCCGCGGGCGAGCAGCTCGGCGGGGGGCAGGCCGTCGAGGCCGAGGTACGCGTGCATGTGCGCCGCGGGGGCGTTGCGGGGCGCACCGTCGTGGACGACGAGCACCCGCTTGCGGGCCCGGGCGAGCGTGAGGGCGCCGCTGAGGCCCGCGGCCCCGCCGCCGATCACCAGCACGTCGTAGCGGTCCTGCGCGTCCATCGGGGCTCTCCTGTCGTCGGGGTGACACCACCTTCCGCCGTCGACCCCGGGTTGACAAACCTTGTTGCCAGACCGGCAAACTGGCCCGGTGACCGACCAGCCGGACCTCGACCCCGTGCTCGATGCCGTCGGCCCCCGGCTGCGCGACCTGCGCCAGCGCCGGGGGGCGACGCTCGCCGACCTGTCCCGCAGCACCGGCATCTCGGTGAGCACCCTGTCCCGGCTCGAGTCGGGCGGCCGCCGCCCCACGCTGGAGCTGCTGCTCCCCCTGGCCCGGGCCCACCAGGTCCCGCTGGACGAGCTGGTCGGCGCCCCGGAGACGGGCGACCCGCGCGTGCACCTGTCCTCGTTCGAGCGGCACGGCGTCACCTACGTCCCGCTGACCCGGCGCCCGGGCGGCCTCCAGGCGTACAAGCAGGTGTTCCCCGCGGGCTACCACGCGGGCCCGCCCGACCCCCGCACGCACGAGGGCTACGAGTGGATCTACGTGCTGTCCGGGCGCGTCCGGCTGCTGCTCGGGGAGCACGACGTCGTCCTCGAGGCCGGTGAGGTGGCGGAGTTCGACACCCGGGTGCCGCACTGGATCACGAACGCCGGGCCGGGTCCGGCGGAGGCGCTGAGCCTGTTCGGGCCCCAGGGCGAGCGGATGCACGTCCGCGCCCGGCCGACCCGCCGCGGCACCCCGGAGTAGCCCTCAGGCGACGGCGACGAGCGCGAGCACGGCCGCCCCGACCGCCAGAGGCGTCAGCCACAGCCCCTGCACGACGAACGCCCGCACCGGCACGTGCACCAGCGCCTGCCGGCACCGCTGCCACCACAGGACCGTCGCCAGGGACGCCCAGGGCGTGAGCAGCGGCCCGACGCCCGTCCCGATCAGCACCGCGGCGAGCCGCAGCGGGTCGCCGCCCGCGACCGGCTCCAGCACCAGGTAGGCGGGCAGGTTGTTCACCACGTTCGCGGCACCCGCGGACAGCCCGGCGACCCCCAGCAGCGCGGCCGTCGACCCGCCGGCCGGCGCGACGTCGACCAGCCAGTCCCCCAGGCCGCGCACGTGCAGGGTCTCCACCCCCACGAACAGCGCGCCGACGATCAGCAGCATCCGCCACGGCACGAGGTCGCGCGCCCGCCCCGGCAGGGCCCGTCGGCGCACCCCGAAGACCACGAGCAGCAGCACCGCGGCCGCGAGCGCCACCGCCCACACGGGCAGCCCCACGACGAACCCGACCGCCATCACCGCGGTCACGGCTCCGGTCGCGAGCAGCAGCACCCGGTCCGGCGCGACGTACCGCGGGCCCGGCTCGAACCGCCCGCGCAGGGCCGCGCGGCCCCGCACACCCAGCACCAGCACCGTCGCCAGCACCGCCGCCAGCGCGGGCGCCCACATCAGGGCGACGTACCCGACGTCCTGCTCGACGAACCGGTGGTCGGCCAGGAGGTTGGTCAGGTTGGACACCGGCAGCAGCAACGACGCGGTGTTCGCGAGGGCCACCACGGTCAGCACCAGCAGCAGCGGCGACGTCCCGGTGCGCCGGGCGAGCGCGATCGCGAGCGGGGTCAGCAGCACCGCGGTCGTGTCCAGCGACAGCAGCACCGTCGAGGCGACCGCGATCAGGACGACCAGCAGCCACAGCACCCAGCGGCGCCCGCCGGCGGCCCGGGCGGCGGCGTCGGTCGCCGCGTCGAACAGGCCCGCCGCGCCGCAGAGCTCGGCGACGACGGTCAGCGCGGCGACGAACAGCAGCACCGGCCCGACCCGCTCGGCCAGGGCCGCCGCGTCGTGGCCGGGCAGGGCCCCGGACAGCACCAGAGCGGCGCCCGCCACGACGGCGACCGCCCACCACGGGACAGCACGTCGACGCCGGGACACGGCGGCACTCTAGGACCGCCGCGTCCCCCGCGCCCGGCAGGACCGCCCGGAAGGACGCCGAGGTCAGTCCAGCAGCCCCGCCGCCAGCGCGGGCGCGAGGACGGGCGTCAGCGGCAGCCGCGGGATCAGCGTCGCCTGCACCACGTGGTAGAGGTCGGCCTTGCCCTCCCAGACGGTCCGCGACACGGTGTTGTCCGTGCCGAGCTCGTGCCACCACGAGCCGCCGTCGCGGTCGACCAGGTGCTCCTGCGCGTAGTCCCACCAGGTCGCGTACCAGTCGTCGAACCGCTGGTCGCCGGTGGCGGCGTGCAGCGTCGCGGCCGCGGCGATCCCCTCGGCGGCGACCCAGTGCATCCGCTCGCGGACGACGGGCGCGCCGGACCAGTCGACCGTGTAGACGAACCCGGGTGCGCCGTCGACGTCCCAGCCCTCGCGCACGGCGGCGTCGAACAGCGCGACCGCGTCCTCGAGCATCCAGGCGGGCGCGACGTCCCCGGCGGCGGTCAGCGCGGCCCGGGCGTGCAGGGTCAGGCGCGCCCACTCGAGCCAGTGGCCGATCGTCGCGCCGTAGGGACGGAACGGGTGCGCCGGGGTGTCGGCGTTGTACTCCAGGTCCGCGACCCAGTCGGCGTCGAAGTGCTCGGGGATCCGCCAGGCGTTGTCCTTCGCGAAGCCGTCGACCACGCGCCTCAGCACGCGGACCGCACGGTCGAGCCACACGCGCTCCCCGGTGACCCCGTGCGCCGCGAGGTACGCCTCGACCGTGTGCATGTTGGCGTTCACCCCGCGGTAGCCGTCGAGGTGCGTGAAGGTGCGGTCCCAGGACTCGACGGCCATGCCGGCCTCGTCGTCCCAGAAGCGCCGCTCGGAGACCTCGAGGGCCTCGCGGAGCAGCGCCTGCGCACCGGGCCGGCCCGCGGCCGCCGCCGACGAGGTCGCCAGCACCACGAACGCGTGCGGGTAGGCGGCCTTCTCGGCGTCGCGCGGGGTGCCGTCGGCGTTCACCTCGGCGAACCAGCCGCCGTGCTCGGCGTCCCGGAACAGCCCGTCGAGCGCGGCGAGCCCGTGGTCGACCAGGGCGGCGCTGCCCGGGCGGCCGAGCAGGTGCGCGAGCGCGTACACGTGCGTCATCCGGCAGGTGATCCACAGCTCGGCGGGACCCGGCAGCGGGCGGCCCACGTCGTCCAGCCGGAGGAACCCGCCGGTGGGCACCGCGGAGGCCCTCCCGAAGGCGAGCAGGCGGTCGGTCTCGGTCTCCAGCCAGCGGGCGTGCGCGGGCGTCGTCAGCCACGTCATGGGTGTCACCCTAGTCACACCCGACCCCCCTCCGGCACCCGTGAACGCCCTGGCGGGACGGGGTCTGCCGGGTTCGTCCGACTCGTCCAGCACCTTTGACACCGCCACGCGCACGGCGGGAGGATCGACCACGGTCCGGTCGAACGACGCGGCTCTGCCCGGCCGGTGCACACCCCCGTCCCGACGGACCTCGCGCTGCCCCGTGCTCCACCCCCGCCCTCCGCGACGTGGTGCGCGACGACGGGCGCGATCCGGCCGCCCCCGGGCGCGCCGGACTGGCGAGCCGGGCAGGAGCGACCAGACTGGGTGCGAAGGCGCTGGTCGCGGCACGGACCAGCCTGTCGTCCGCCGACCGCCTGCCCGCCCGAGCCCGACACCGACACGCACCTGGAGCAGCTCCCGTGGCACCCGCCCCCGACCGTCCCGCCGCGGTCCTCGACGGCCTCGACGCCGTCCTGTTCGACCTCGACGGCGTCCTCACGCCGACCGCCGTCGTCCACATGCACGCGTGGGCGCGCCTGTTCGCCCCGCTGCTCGACGCCCGCGGGGTCGAGCCGTACGCCGACGCCGACTACTTCGCGCACATCGACGGCAAGCCCCGGTACGACGGCGTGGCCTCGCTGCTCGCCTCCCGGGGGATCGAGCTGCCGTGGGGCGACCCCGCCGACTCCCCGGACACCGAGACCGTGTGCGGCCTCGGCAACCGGAAGAACGCCGTGTTCACCCAGGTGCTCGAGACCGAGGGCGTGACGCCCTACCCGGGGTCCGTGCGTCTGGTGGACGCGCTGATCGCCGCCGGCCGGAAGGTCGCCGTCGTGTCGAGCAGCCGCAACGCCGTCCCGGTGCTCGCGGCGGCCGGCCTGACCGACCGGTTCCCCGTGGTGGTCGACGGCCTCGTCGCCGCCGCGCGCGGGCTGCGGGGCAAGCCCGACCCCGCGACGTACCTCGACGCCGCCGCGCAGCTGGGCGTGCCCCGCGAGCGCGCGGTCGTCGTGGAGGACGCCGAGTCCGGCGTCGCCTCCGGCCGTGCCGGGGACTTCGGGCTCGTCGTCGGCGTGGACCGCGGTGCGGGCGCCGAAGTGCTGATGGAGCAGGGGGCCGACCTGGTGGTGGAGGACCTCGCCGAGCTCCTCGCCGCCCCCGACGACGCGGAGACCACCCTGCCGTGAACGCGACCTCCCTGTTCACCCCCGACCCCCTCGACCGGCACCGCTGGGGCCGCGACCCGTGGGCCCTGCGCGAGACGCAGCACGACGCGTCCGACCTGGGTCGCACGGAGACGCTGTTCGCCGTCGGCAACGGCTACCTCGGCATGCGCGGCAACGTCGAGGAGGGTCGCGACAGCCACAGTCACGGGACCTTCATCAACGGGTTCCACGAGACCTGGCCGATCCGGCACGCCGAGGAGGCGTACGGCTTCGCCCGCGTCGGGCAGACCATCGTCAACGTCCCGGACGCGAAGATCCTGCGGCTGTACGTCGACGACGAGCCGCTGCTGCTCACCGTCGCCGACCTGCACGAGTACGAGCGCAGCCTCGACTTCCGCGACGGCGTGCTCAAGCGCGACCTGGTGTGGCAGACCCCGTCCGGCAAGAAGGTCCGGGTCCGGTCGCGCCGCATGGTGTCGTTCGCGGAGCGGCACCTGGCGGTCATGACCTACGAGGTCACGATGCTCGACGCCGACGCGCCGGTCGTGGTCAGCAGCCAGATCCTCAACCGCCAGGACGGCCAGGACGAGTACCACGTGCGCTCGGCCGCGATGGGCGAGGGCTTCGACCCCCGCAAGTCGGAGACGCTGACCGACCGCGTGCTGGAGCCCCGCAGCCACTGGGGCGCCGACGGCCGGTACGTGCTGTCGTACCGGGCCGCGGACTCGGGCATGACGCTGTCCGTCGCCGCGGACCACGCGATCGAGACCGAGAACTCCTACGAGGAGCTCTCGGCCGTCGAGCCGGACCTCGCCAAGCACGTGTACCGGGTGGACGCCAAGCGCGGCCGGCCGGTGCTCATCACCAAGGTCGTCACCTACCACTCGTCGCGGGGCGTGCCGGCGCGCGAGCTCGCGGACCGCTGCCGCCGGACCCTGGACCGGGTGCAGGCGACGGGCGTCGAGCAGCAGCTCACCGAGCAGCGCGCGTGGCTCGACGACTTCTGGGCCCGCAGCGACGTCGAGGTGCACGGCCAGCCCGAGCTGCAGCAGGCCGTCCGGTGGAACCTGTTCCAGATCGCGCAGGCCACGGCCCGCGCCGAGGGCAACGGCATCGCCGCGAAGGGCCTGACCGGTTCCGGGTACAGCGGGCACTACTTCTGGGACACCGAGATCTACGTCCTGCCGTTCCTGACCTACACGTCGCCGCGGGTCGCCCGGAACGCCCTGCGGTTCCGGTACACGATGCTCGACCACGCCCGCGCGCGGGCCGCCGAGCTCAACCAGCACGGCGCCCTGTTCCCGTGGCGGACCATCAACGGCGAGGAGGCCTCGGCCTACTACGCCGCCGGCACCGCGCAGTACCACATCGACGCGGACATCGCCCACGCCGTGCGGCAGTACGTGGCGGCGACCGGGGACGACGGGTTCCTCGCCCGCGAGGCCGTCGACATCCTGGTGGAGACGGCGCGCATGTGGGCGGACCTGGGGTTCTGGCGCGGTACGAACGGCGACTCGTCGTTCCACATCCACGGCGTCACCGGGCCCGACGAGTACACGACCGTCGTGAACGACAACCTGTTCACCAACGTCATGGCCCGCGCGAACCTGCGCGGCGCCGTCGAGGCCGTCGACCGCCTCGCCCGCGAGCGCCCCGCCGACCACGCCGCGCTGCTGGCCCGGCTGCACCTCACGCAGACCGAGCTCGACGAGTGGGCGCACGCCGCCGAGCGGATGCACATCCCGTTCGACGAGCGGCTCGGCATCCACCCGCAGGACGCGCAGTTCCTCGAGAAGGAGCTGTGGGACCTGGCGAACACCGACCCGAGCAAGCGCCCGCTGCTGCTCTACTACCACCCGCTGGTGATCTACCGGTTCCAGGTGCTCAAGCAGGCCGACGTGGTGCTCGCGCTGTTCCTGCAGGGCGACCAGTTCACGCCGGAGGAGAAGCTCGCGGACTTCGACTACTACGACCCGCTGACCACCGGGGACTCCACCCTGTCGGCCGTCGTGCAGTCGATCGTCGCGTCCGAGGTCGGGTACCAGGAGCTCGCGCTGCGGTACTTCACGTCCGCGCTGTACGTGGACCTGGCGGACCTGCACCACAACACCGCGGACGGCGTGCACGTCGCGTCGGCGGGCGGCGTGTGGAGCGCGCTGGCCTGCGGGTTCGGCGGCATGCGCGACCACGAGGGCGTCGTGTCCCTCGACCCGCGGCTGCCGGAGGTCTGGGACGGGCTGACGTTCCGCCTCACCCTGCGGGGCACCCGCGTCCGGGTGGACGTGCGGCACACCGAGCTGCGGCTCACGGTCGAGGAGGGCGACTCCGCCCGGCTGGTCGTGCGCGGCGAGCCGGTGACGGTCACCGCCGGCGAGCCCGTCGTCGTGGCCCTCGCGCCCGCACCGCGACTGATCGGCACCCCGACGGTCCGGGACATCGAGGGCACCCGGCGCGCCGACGGCACGCTGATGACCGCGACCGTGCCGGACCACCCCACGGTGCTGACGCCCCCGCCGGGCGCGCACGACTGACCCCACCGGACCGACCCGTTCGGACTGCACGACCGAGGCCCGCCACCCCGTCCGGGGTCGGCGGGCCTCGTCGCGCGGGACCTCAGGTGACCTGGACCAGGTACCGCAGCGAGATCGTGCCGGGCAGGTCGGCCGGGGGCGCGTCGGGGTCGTCCGGGCGCTCGCCCGCGGTGCCGGGACTCGCGTCGGGCACGGCTCCGGCGGCCCGGACCGCGCGCCGGTGCCGGGTGGGCGCCGGCCGGTCGGCGACGAACGCGGCGAGCGCGGGCTCGACCCCCCGGCGCAGCAGCGCCACGTTGCTGTCCGGCCGCAGGTCGACCGCCAGGATCCCGTCCTCACCGAGGCCCCAGACCAGCAGGGTGCGGTCGGCGGTCTCGAGGAGCAGCCGCGCCCGGCCGTCGGGCGCGACGCCGTCCGCGCGACGCAGCATCTGCGCGAGCCCGGGCAGCAGGTCGGCGACCGGGGCGGGAAGCCGCGCGCCTGCCGTCGCGTGCCCGTCCGCCGGGACCCAGGCGACGCGCGCGTCCAGCGGCAGCACGCCGTCCAGCGCGCGGAGCAGGCCGTCGACGCCGGACACGGCCCGGGTCACAGCTCGACGTCGGCCGCCGCGGCGCGCAGCCGGTGCCGGGCGAGCGCGAGGTTGCCCCGCTCCCGGTCGAGCACGAGGTAGGAGAACAGCCCGGCGAAGCGGGGGTCGCGGCTCATCACGACGAGGTGCAGCTGGCCGGACAGGGTGATGAGGATGTCGTCCACGAGCTGCTCACCCCCGAGCTGGTCGATCGCGCGCATCTGGGCCCGGACGACCTCGGTCGCGACCGCGGCGGCGAGCTCGATGTCGAACGGCACGGCATTCACGGTGGTGAGCGTCATGCCGCTGGTGTGGTCGACGACGGCGAAGGCGACGGCGCCGTCCAGGGACATGAGGCTCTGCGCGGACTCCTGCAGGCTGGGCACGGGTTCCTCCTGGTCACGGGCGGGGACCCGAGCACCCTAGCGGCATTCCGGGACATTCCCGCAATGCGCCGGATGACCATGTTCACCAATGCCGCAAAAGCCACGGACGTGCCATTTCATCTCACAAGCGGACGATCCGGCGCGCCGGCCGTCGGGCGTCGGGCGACCGGTCGCGCGACCCCGCGGGCCCGACCGCACCCCGGGACCTACGTCCGCAGGACTCCGGTCCCAGACTTTGTGAAAAGTTTCTCGATACGGTCTTCTCGTGAGGTCGACGGAGCCCTCCACCCCACCCCATCGGAACCCTCGGGAGAGCCCCCGTGAGCACCACGAGCACCGACACCGGCACAGCCGCCGCCATCGACCAGCTGGTCGCCGGCGCCACCAAGGCGCTGGCGGAGTACGCGCACTTCACCCAGGAGGACGTCGACCGCCTGGTCAAGAAGGCCGCCGTCGCCGCCCTGGACCAGCACGGCCACCTGGCCGAGCTCGCCGTCGAGGAGACCGGTCGCGGTGTCTTCGAGGACAAGGCCGTCAAGAACATCTTCGCCTGCGAGCACGTCACCAACTCGATGGCCGCCCTCAAGACGGTCGGCGTCATCAGCCGCGACGAGATCAACGGCATCACCGAGATCGCCGAGCCCGTCGGCGTCATCTGCGCGATGACCCCGGTGACCAACCCGACGTCCACCGCGATCTTCAAGTCGCTCATCGCGCTGAAGACCCGCAACCCGATCATCTTCGCGTTCCACCCGAACGCGCAGCAGTCGTCCGTCGCCGCCGCCCGCGTCGTGCGCGACGCCGCGGTCGCCGCCGGCGCCCCCGAGCACTGCATCCAGTGGGTCGAGACCCCGTCGATGGAGGCCACCGGCCTCCTCATGAACCACCCCGGCGTCTCCACCATCCTCGCGACCGGCGGCAACGCGATGGTCCGCGCGGCCTACTCCTGCGGCAAGCCCGCCCTCGGCGTCGGCGCCGGCAACGTCCCCGCCTACATCGAGAAGTCGGCCAAGCTCAAGCGCGCGGTCAACGACGTGGTGCTGTCCAAGTCGTTCGACAACGGCATGATCTGCGCCTCCGAGCAGGCCGTCATCATCGACGACGTCATCTACGACACCGCGCTCGACGAGTTCGCGGTCCTGCACGCGTACCGCGCGTCCAAGAAGGAGAAGGCGCTCCTCGAGAAGTTCATCTTCGGCGTCGAGGCCAAGGGCAAGAACTGCGCCGACGCCAAGCTGAACCCCACCGTCGTCGGCAAGTCGCCGCAGTGGATCGCCGAGCAGGCCGGCTTCACCGTCCCCGCCGACACCTCGATCATCCTGGCCGAGGTCTCCGGCGTCGGCCCCGCCGAGCCGCTCACCCGCGAGAAGCTCTGCCCGGTCCTCGCGGTGCTGCGCGCCACGTCCACCGAGCACGGCATCCAGCTCGCCGAGCAGATGGTGGAGTTCGACGGCCTCGGCCACTCCGCCGCCATCCACACCCAGGACGACGCGCTCACCGAGGAGTACGGCAACCGCGTCAAGGCCATCCGCGTCATCGCGAACGCCCCGTCCTCGCTCGGCGGCATCGGCGACATCTACAACGCCTTCATCCCGTCCCTCACCCTCGGCTGCGGCTCCTACGGCCACAACTCGGTGTCGAACAACGTGTCGGCGATCAACCTCGTCAACATCAAGCGCGTGGGCCGGAGGAACAACAACTTGCAGTGGTTCAAGGTCCCGGCCAAGACGTACTTCGAGCCGAACGCCATCCGCTACCTGTCCGACATGGCCGACGTCGAGCGCGTCACCATCGTCACCGACGCCACGATGACCACGCTGGGCTTCGTCGACAAGATCATCGACGTGCTCGGCCGGCGCACCAACAAGGTCGCGCTGCAGATCATCGACCAGGTCGAGCCCGAGCCCTCCGTGAAGACCGTCCAGGCCGGTGCCGCGCAGATGCGCCACTTCCGTCCCGACACGATCATCGCGCTCGGCGGCGGCTCGCCGATGGACGCCGCCAAGGTCATGTGGCTGCTGTACGAGCACCCCGAGATCGTGTTCTCGGACCTCAAGCAGAAGTTCTTCGACGTCCGCAAGCGCGCCTTCAAGTTCCCGACGCTGGGCGAGCTCGCCAAGCTCGTCTGCATCCCGACCACCTCGGGCACCGGCGCCGAGGTCACGCCGTTCGCGGTCATCTCCGACCCCGACGCCGGCAAGAAGTACCCGCTGGCCGACTACGCCCTGACGCCGACCGTCGCGATCATCGACCCGGTGCTCACCGCGAAGATGCCCCGCTCGCTCGCCGCCGACTCGGGCTTCGACGCCCTGACCCACGCCACCGAGGCGTTCGTCGCGGTCTACGCGAACGACTTCACCGACGGCATGGCGCTCCAGGCGATCCGCCTGATCTTCGACAACCTGGCGCAGTCGGTGAACGGCGACCCGGCCGACCCGGCCACCAAGGACGCCCGCGAGAAGATGCACAACGCGGGCACCATCGCCGGCATGGCGTTCGGGAACGCGTTCCTGGGCATCGTGCACGCGATGGCGCACGTCATCGGCTCGACGTTCCACCTGGTCCACGGCCGGACGAACGCCACGCTGCTGCCGCACGTCATCCGGTACAACGGCAAGATCCCGACCAAGCTCACCAGCTGGCCGAAGTACGAGCACTACGTCGCGCCGGAGCGGTTCCAGCAGATCGCCCAGATGCTGGGCCTGCCGGCCGAGACCCCGGAGCAGGGCGTCGAGTCCTACGCCCTGGCCATCGAGGCGCTGCGCGCGAAGGTCGGCATCCCGTCGTCCTTCCAGGCGCAGGGCGTCGACGAGCAGGACTTCCTGTCCCGGCTCGACGAGGTCGCGATGGGCGCGTACGAGGACCAGTGCGCTCCCGCGAACCCCCGCATGCCGATGCGTGCGGACATGAAGGACATCATGACTGCGGCCTACTACGGCACCTCCGTCACCGAGGTCCGGGGCCGCCGCGAGCAGCAGGGCGCGGTCGCCGCGCCCGCCGGGGCGGGGGCCCCGGCCGAGGACGGCGCCACCAGCGCCTCCTGACCCCCTGAGGGTCGCTGCTCGCCGAGCGCCCCGCCCGCGGACCACCGCGGGCGGGGCGCTCTTCTGCGTGCTCCCAGGTGCACCTGCCACACTGACCGTCCCCGACGAGGAGGCCTGGAGATGACCACCCGCCGCACCGCCCTGCCGACCCGCACCCCGCACGCCCGGACGTCGCCGTCCCGCCGCGCCCGCGCCGCCCTGGCCGTCCCCGCGCTGCTCGCCGCCACGGCCCTCCTCGGCGCGTGTGCCGAGGTCCAGGAGGCGACGTCCCAGGCGCAGTCCGCCGTCGACTCGGCCCGCGACGCCGCCGACCGGCTGGGCGAGCTCGCCGACTCCGCCCGCGCGAGCGTCGAGAGCGCCCGCGCCACCGTCGACGACGTCTCCGCCCGCCTCGGCGAGCTGGACGCCACCGCCCGCACGGCGACCCAGGGTGCCCTCGACCAGGCGAGCACCGCGATGACCGACGCCACCGCGGCCCTCGAGCAGGCCCGCACCGAGGGCGGCGCCGCCACCCAGGAGCAGCTCGACGCCGCCCGCAGCTCGCTCGACACCGCGCGCGCGGCCCTCGACCAGGCGTCCGGGCAGGTCGACGCGACCACCGCCGAGGGGCTCGACCGCCTCGCGCAGCAGGTCCAGGAGCTGTCCGACCAGGTGCAGCAGGCCGAGCAGGGCTGACCGGGGCCGCGCACAGACCACGCAGGCGAGTCCGGCGCGGGCGAGTCGGGCGCGGGCGCCCCGCGCAGACGTCACCCGCAGGAGCGACCCCGGCAGGGTTCAAGCCGCGCGACGTGCTGCCGATCACACAAGCATGACCACGCAGCACCCGCGCACCCGCACCCGGCACCACGTGCCGTGGTGGATCGCGTGCGCGTGGGGCTCGCTGGCCCTCCTGGTCCTCGGCGGCCTCGCCGCGGCCTCCGGCGCCCTCTGACCTGCCCCCCACCGCGCGCGCCCCGCGCCCGCGCCGCACCCCACCGCGCGCCCCACCCCCGCGCGCGTCCCACACCCCCACGAGTGGTCACGACACGCGGGCCCGGGGATCCGCGCTCCCGCGTGTCGTGACCTCTCGTGGGACGGGAGGGGGCGGAGCGGGTGGGTGGGTAGGCTCCTCGGGTCTCCTGGAGAACGGACCGCGATGAGCAGCACCAGCCCCCACGCCCCCGCCCCGGCCGCGCCCGCGGGGCGGTGGCGCGACGCCGCCCGGGCCACCGGGCTGCTCGGCGCGGACGGCGTGCCGCGGCCGACGATCTTCGCCGAGATGTCCGCGCTCGCCGCGCGCACCGGGGCCGTGAACCTCGGCCAGGGCTTCCCCGACGTCGACGGCCCGGAGTCCGTCAAGCGCGTGGCCGCCGAGGCGATCGCCGCGGGCGTCAACCAGTACCCGCCGGGGCCGGGGGCGCCGGAGCTGCGCGCCGCCGTGGCCGCCCACCAGCTGCGGCACTACGGCCTCGCCGTCGACCCGGGCACGGAGGTGCTGGTCACCACCGGGGCGACGGAGGCCGTCGCCGCCGCGCTCCTGGCACTGACCGAGCCGGGCGACGAGGTGCTGACCCTGGAGCCGTTCTACGACTCGTACGCCGCGGTGATCGCGCTGGCCGGCGCGCGGCACACCACCGCGCCGCTGGTCGCGACCGCAGGCGGGTTCCGGCTGGACACCGACGCGCTGCGGGCCGCCGTCACCGACCGCACCCGCGTGATCCTGCTAAACACCCCGCACAACCCGACCGGCGCGGTGCTGACCCGCGAGGAGCTGGCGGCCGTGGCGGAGGTCGCCGAGCGGCACGACGTGCTGGTCGTCACCGACGAGGTCTACGAGCACCTCACCTACGACGGCGCCGAGCACGTGCCGTTCGCCACGCTGCCGGGCGCCGCCGGGCGCACGCTGACGATCTCGTCCGCGGGCAAGACGTTCTCGTTCACCGGCTGGAAGATCGGCTGGGTCACGGGCCCGGCGCCGCTGGTCGACGCCGTGCGCGCGGTCAAGCAGTTCCTGACCTACACCTCGGGCGCCCCCTTCCAGCCGGCCGTCGCGCACGCGCTGGACCTGGAGACCACCGACGGTCCCGACGCGGGCTACGTGCGCGGGCTGCGCGACTCGCTCGCCGCGCGGCGCGACCTGCTGAGCGCGGGACTGTCCGCGGCGGGGTTCACCGTGGTGCGGCCGCAGGGCACGTACTTCGTCGTCGCGGACGCCGCGGCGCTGCTGTCCGGGCCGCTCGCCGGGCACGGGCTGCGGGACGCCGCGGACCTCTGCCGGGCGCTGCCCGGGCTCGCGGGCGTGGTCGGCGTGCCGGTCGGGGCGTTCACGCACCCCGGCTCCGCCGCCGACGCGGCCCTGCGCACCGCGGTGCGGTTCACCTACGTCAAGCAGGAGCCGGTGCTGCGCGCGGCCGTGGACCGGCTGGCGGCGCTCACCGTCTGACCGCAGGCCCGCCCGCCCGCGCCGGTCAACGCCGGTGGGCACCGGTCAGCGCCGGGTGTGCTCCGCCTGGGTCCAGCCGCCGCGGCGGTACGCGGGGGTCGCCAGCGCCAGCACCAGCAGCGCACCGGCTGCCGCACCGGCCATCACGGTCGACATCGCCACCGCGTCCTCGCCGAGCACGCCCACCAGCGGGCTGACCACGCCCGCGACGCCGGCCTGCAGCGACCCGATGAACGCCGCGGCGGTGCCCGCGCGCTCGCCGTGCCGGGACAGGGCGATCGCCGAGGCGTTCGGCGGCGTGAAGCTGACCAGCGACATGATGAGGAACAGCGCGACCAGCAGCGCCGGCAGCCCGCCCGCGCCGGTCACCGCGAGCACCAGCAGCAGGACGGTGCACGCGAACGACACGGGCAGGGCGGTGCGGATGATCTGGATGGGCGCGAACTTCCGCACCAGGGCGGCGTTGACCTGCGCGCCCCCGACCAGCCCGATGCCGTTCACCGCGAACACCAGCGCGAACTGGTTGGCGCTCAGCCCGAACCCCTCGCGCAGCACGAACGGCGACCCGACGACGTAGCTCATCAGCACCGCCTGGCCGAGGCCGGGCAGCACCGCCAGCGCCACGAAGTGCCGGTCCCGCAGCAGCACCCGGTACCCGCGCCACGCGCCGCCGGTCGAGGCGATCCGCCGGCTCGCGGGCAGCGTCTCGGGCAGCCGGAAGAACACCACCACCCACAGCGCCGCGCCGTACAGCGCCAGGGCGACGAACACCCCGCGCCACCCGAACTCCCCCGCGATCAGCCCGCCGACGCTCGGGGCGAACAGCGGCGCGACGCCGATGACCAGCATCAGCCGGGACAGCAGCCGGGACGCGTCGGGGCCGACGAACCGGTCCCGGATCACCGCCATCGCGATCACCGACGCGGACGCGTTGAAGAACCCCTGCAGGGTGCGCAGCGCGATCAGCGGGATGATCGCCGGGGCGATCGCGCACAGCAGCGAGGTCACGACGTGCAGGGCGACGCCCACGAGCACGGGCTTGCGCCGGCCGAACCGGTCCGACAGCGGCCCGATCACGAGCTGCCCGACGGCGCCGCCGATCAGCATGGCGGTCATCGTGAGCTGCGCGGCCGCAGGACTCGTGTCGAGCTCGCGCGCGACGTCGGGCAGCGACGGCAGGTAGATGTCGGTGGTCACCGCGGGCAGCGCGGTCATCACGCCGAGCAGCAGGACGTACTTCGCGTTCGGGCGGAAGACCGGCTCGGTGGTGCTGGGGGTACCCGGGGTGGGTGGCTCGCCGGTGCTCATGTTGTCCGATGTTCCCACGCGACCCGCGCAGCCAGCGAATCGATTCGACCCCGCCCCGCTCCCGCCCCGCCCTCGCGGGACGCGCGGAGGGTGGGTGGTGGGGTGGGGGTGGGTCAGGTGGTGCGGAGGCGGACCGGGGCCAGGGTGCCGATGCCCTCGAGCTCGCGGGCCGGGAGCGGCTCGAGGAGCAGCCCGGGGGTGTCGACGAGCAGCCGCGCGGTCGCGGGGTCGGTGAGGACCGTGCTCGGGTCGGCGACGTCGGTGAGCCGCGCGGCGACGTTGACCGACGGCCCGAACACGTCGCCGAACCGCGACAGCACCCGGCCCCAGACCACCCCGACCCGGACCGGCGTGACGCCGCGAGCGCCCTCGGCGATCCCGCCCGCGCCCTTCTCCCGCTCCACGTCGAGGTCACCGCCGAGCACCCGCGCGAGCTCCAGGGCCACCCGGGCGCCGGTCCGCACGTCGTCGGCGACGAAGAGGACCGCGTCGCCGATCGTCTTCACCACCCGGCCGCCGCCCTGGGTGACGACGTCGCGCGCGGCCGTCTCGAACCGCTGCACGAAGTCCGACAGGTCCGTGGAGCCGAGGCCCGCGGTGCGGCGAGTGAACGACACCATGTCCGCGAACCCGACGGCGCGCGCGAGCGGCAGCGCGGCCGGGTCCCCGCCGACGTCCTGCCCGGCGGCGAACTCGACCGAGTACCGCGACGCGATCGCGGCCAGGTGCCGGCGGTAGGCGTGCAGCAGCTGGGCCTCGAGCACGGGGGCGAGGCCGGGGAGCTCGTCCAGCACCGCGCGGCGGGCGGCCGGGTCGTCGAGGTGGTGCCGGGTGGCCATGTCCTCCACGAGGGCCTCGACCTGCCACAGGGCGAGGCGGTCGCTGGTGTGCCCGAGCGCGCGGGTCAGCGAGATCATCGTGCGGCTGCCCAGGTGGTCCTCGTGCAGCAGCCCGGCGACGCGCTCGACGGCCTCGGCGTCCCGGCAGGTGAACGCGACGTCGTCGGCGTCCGGGTGCGGCAGCCCGAGCGTCCGCCAGTACAGCCGGACGAGCTCCAGGTCGAGCCCGGCGCGGTCGGCGAGGTCGCGCAGCGACAGGGTGCGGGGACCGCCGAGCAGCAGCGCGTCCAGCGCCTGCGCCCCGTCGTGCTGCTCGTCCTGCACCGCGTCCGTCACGCCTGCGACCCTAGTTCACCGACGGGCCGCACGTGACGCACATCACCGGCCAGCAGCACGTGCGCGACCCCCGCGGCGTCGCGCACCACGAGGGCGCCGTCGGCCGCGATCCGCTCGGCCGTCCCCCGCAGCTCGGCGCCGTCGGGCAGCGTCGCGCGGACGACCTCGCCCAGCGTCAGGCAGACCGTCGCGACCTCGGCGTCGAGCCCCGCGAGCGCCGCGTCACCGGCCGCCGCGCGCCACCGGTCGACCAGGGTCGCGAGCTCGCGCACGACCGCGACCAGCACGGTCGTCCGGTCCGCGTGCGGGGCGCCGGCCGCGCGCAGCGATGTGGCGCTCGGGACCGGCAGCTCCTCCGGCGCCTGGCCGACGTTGACGCCGATGCCGAGCACGACGGCGGCTCCCGCCGTACCCGCCCCGCCCCCGGGCGCGACCTCCGCCAGCACGCCGACCGCCTTGCGGTACCGGCCCCACCCGGGCAGGTCGGCGCCGTCGGCCGCCGGGACCAGCACGTCGTTCGGCCACTTCACCCCGGCCGCCAGGCCCGTGGTCGACCGGACGGCGCGGGCGACCGCGAGCCCCGCGAGCAGCGGCAGCCAGCCCCAGTGCGTCGGAGGCACGCCGGGGCGCAGCGCGAGCGAGAACGTCAGCGCCGAGCCGGGCGGCGTCGTCCAGGTGTGGCCCGCGCGGCCGCGCCCGGCGTCCTGGTGCTCGGCGGCGAGCAGACCCCCGTCGGCCCACGCGGGGTCGGCGGCGAGCAGCGCGAGCAGGTCGGTGCTGGTCGAGCCCGCCCGCGGCACCACGGCGCACCGCGCGAGGGGGCCGGCGGGTGCGAGCAGGGCCGAGCGCACCTCGTCGGCGCGCAGCGGGGCCGGGGAGTCGTGCGTCGTGTCGTCCACGGGCCCATCCTCCCCGGCCGCCGCGCGCGGGCGGTTGTGGCATCCGCACGACGCGGCGCGCCGAGGTCCGTGCCCGTCGACCAGGGCCGTCAGCGGGCCGGGAGCACTAGCCTTCACCGGGTGACTGATGACTCGACCACGACGCCCGCGGCGCCCGGGCTCCCCGCCGGCACCGCCGCCAAGGTCGCCGACCTCGCCGACCGGTACCGCCGCGCGGTGACCGAGCCCGAGCTCGCCGCGCAGGACAAGCAGCACGCCCGCGGCAAGCGCACCGCCCGCGAGCGCATCGAGGCGCTCCTCGACCCGGGCTCGTTCACCGAGCTCGACGCGTTCGTCCGGCACCGCTCGCAGAACTTCGGCCTGGACCGCAAGCGGGTGCCCGGCGACGGCGTCGTGGTCGGCCACGGCACGGTCGACGGCCGGCCGGTCGCCGTCTACTCCCAGGACTTCACGGTGTTCGGCGGCAGCCTGGGCGAGGTGCACGGCCAGAAGATCACCAAGGTGATGGACCTCGCGCTGCGCACCGGGATGCCCCTGGTCGGGATCAGCGACGGTGGCGGCGCGCGGATCCAGGAGGGCGTCGCCGGGCTCACGCAGTTCGCGGAGATCTTCCGCCGGAACGTCGCGGCCTCGGGCGTCATCCCGCAGATCAGCCTGATCCTCGGCCCGTCGGCCGGCGGCGCGGTGTACTCCCCCGCGCTGACCGACTTCATCGTCATGGCCGACGGCACCTCCAACATGTTCATCACCGGCCCGGACGTGATCCGCGCGGTGACCGGCGAGGACGTCGGCTTCGAGGAGCTCGGCGGCGCGACCACGCACAACACCCGCTCGGGCGTCGCGCACTACCTGGCCTCCGACGAGGACGACGCGCTGGACTACGTGCGCCAGCTGCTGTCCTACCTGCCGCAGAACAACCTCACCGACCCGCCGGCGTACCCGCACGAGGCGGAGCTCGACGTCACCGACGAGGACCTCGAGCTCGACACGCTCGTCCCGGACTCGGACAACCAGCCGTACGACATGCGCACCGTCGTGGAGCACGTGCTCGACGACGGCGAGCTCCTCGAGGTGCAGCCGCTGTTCGCGCGCAACGTCCTGGTCGGGTTCGGCCGCGTCGAGGGCCGGCCGGTCGGCGTCGTCGCGAACCAGCCGCTGACGATGGCCGGCACGCTGGACATCGACGCCGCCGAGAAGGCCGCCCGGTTCGTGCGGACCTGCGACGCGTTCGGGCTGCCGGTGCTGACGTTCGTGGACGTGCCCGGGTTCCTGCCCGGCACCGACCAGGAGTGGAACGGCATCATCCGCCGCGGCGCGAAGCTCATCTACGCGTACGCGGAGGCGACCGTCCCGCTCGTCACCGTCATCACCCGCAAGGCGTACGGTGGCGCGTACATCGTCATGGGGTCCAAGCAGCTGGGTGCCGACGTGAACCTCGCGTGGCCGACCGCCCAGATCGCGGTCATGGGCGCCGGGGGCGCGGTGAACATCCTGCAGCGCGGGGCCCTCAAGCAGGTCGCCGACGCGGGCGGGGACGTCGACGCCGAGCGCGCCCGCCTGACCAGCGAGTACGAGGAGGCCATCGTGAACCCCTGGGACGCCGCCGACCGCGGCTACGTGGACGCGGTCATCGCGCCCGCGCAGACCCGGTCGCAGATCGTGCGGGCGCTGCGCGTGCTGCGCACCAAGCGCGCCGCGCTGCCGCCCAAGAAGCACGGGAACATCCCGCTGTGACCGGCGACCCGACCGTGCCCGGCGACGGCCACGACCACGACGCGCACGACGGCCACGGGCACGACGGACACGACCACGGCGACGGCGCCCACGGCCCCGACCCTCTGCCCGACGTCGACACGTCCGCGATGCACGCGACCGTGGACGCGCTCGCCGCGGCGCTGCACGACTACGTCGACACCGCCGCGGGCGTCCGGGCGGAGTTCGGTGCCTCCGAGGCCGACGAGGACCCCCGCGTGCTGGCCCTGGAGACCCGCGTCTCCGGCCTGAACGCGCGCCTGTACGACCTGCTGCACGCGCACCTCGGGATGCACTCCGAGCTCACCGGCATGACGTGGGAGGACGAGCCGCGCCCCGCGACGGAGCCGCTCGCCGACGAGGACACCGACGAGTTCCACCTGGGGTTCGTCGTGAGCGTCCCCGGGGACCCGAGCGACCAGACCATCGACGCCGTGCTGGGCATCGTCGACAACGGCGGCGCCGAGATCGTCGAGCGGCTGCTGAGCAGCGGGTTCACGGTCGAGGGCTGGGGCGCGTCCCGCGGCGGCCCGGTCTCGTTCGACGACGACGACGCCGACGACGGCACCGACGAGGAGCAGGCGTGACCGGGCGCGACGGGTCCGCGGTGCCCGTCGCCGCCCCGCACGTCCAGGTGGTGCGGGGCACGCCCGACGACGTGGAGCTCGCCGCGCTCGTGGCGGGGCTGGTCGCCGCGTCCGGCCCCGCGGACGACGACGCCGCGGACGACGCGGAGCCGCGCGCGGCGTGGTCCGACCGCGCCCGCACCGTCCCCGGCGCGGGCGCCACCTGGCGTCCCGGGCCCGACGCGTGGCGCAGCAGCCTGCGCGGCTGAACGTGCGTGCCCGGGGGCGCCGGGCCGCTGGGGGCCTTGGGTAAGGTCGTCCGGGTGACCACTGCACCCACCCCCGACGGCGGCGCGCCCGAGCGTCCCGCGACCCCGATCGACGCGATCGCCGACTCCTACGTCGCCACGCTGGCGACCCTGGACCCGATGGACGCCACCGTCCTCGGCATCCCGGGCCACGACCACGAGATGACGGACTTCTCCCCCGTGGGCCACGACGCCCGGGCCGACGCCGCGCGCGCGACGCTGCTCGCGCTCGACGGCACCGCCCCCGCCGACGAGGTCGACGAGGTCACGCTGGCCGCGATGCGCGAGCGGCTCGGCCTGCAGGTCGAGCTGCACGACGCCGGCGAGACGCTGGCCGACCTCAACGTGATCGCCTCGCCGCTGCAGAGCATGCGCGACGTGTTCGACCTGATGGCCACCGACGGCCCCGACGCCTGGTCGACGATCGCCCAGCGGCTGAACGCGCTCCCCGAGGCCGGCGCCGGCTACGCGGAGTCGCTGCGGCTCGCCGCCTCGCGCGGCCGCACCCCCGCTATCCGCCAGGTCCGCGAGGCCCTGGTCCAGGCGAAGGAGCTCGCCGACCCGGCCTCCTCGTTCTTCACCTCGTTCGTCGACGGCCCCGAGGCCCGCGCCGCCGTCGCGGCCGGCGGCGGCGACGCGCTGCGCGCCGACCTCGAGCGCGGCGCCGAGGCCGCCCGCGCGACGTACGCCGGCCTGGTGACGTTCCTCCAGGACGAGCTCGCCCCGCAGGCCCCGCAGGCCGACGCCGCCGGGCGCGACCGCTACGCCCTGTGGTCCCGGTACTTCCTCGGCGCGACGGTCGACCTCGACGAGACCTACCAGTGGGGCCTCGAGGAGCTCGACCGCGTCGTCGCCGAGCAGGAGCGCGTGGCCGCCGAGATCGCCGGCCCCGGCGCGACGGTCGAGCAGGCCGTGGCCGCGCTCGACGCCGACCCGGGCCGCCGCCTCGAGGGCACCGCCGCCCTGCAGGAGTGGATGCAGGCGACGTCGGACGCCGCGATCACCGCGCTCGACGGCGTGCACTTCAGCATCCCGGACGCCATCCGCACCCTCGAGTGCAAGATCGCCCCGACGCAGAACGGCGGCATCTACTACACGGGCCCGTCCGACGACTTCAGCCGCCCGGGCCGCATGTGGTGGTCCGTGCCGCCGGAGGTCACCACGTTCAACACCTGGCGCGAGAAGACGACCGTCTACCACGAGGGCGTCCCGGGCCACCACCTGCAGATCGGCCAGGCCGTCTACCAGCGGGCGACCCTCAACTCGTGGCGCCGGCTGGCGTGCTGGGTCTCCGGGCACGGCGAGGGCTGGGCCCTGTACGCCGAGCGCCTGATGGCCGACCTCGGCTTCATGGACGACCCGGGCGACCGGCTCGGCATGCTCGACGGGCAGCGGATGCGCGCCGCCCGCGTCGTGCTGGACCTCGGCGTGCACCTGGGCCTGCCCGCCCCCGCGCGCTGGGGCGGCGGCACCTGGGACGCGGACAAGGCGTGGGAGTTCCTGCGCGCCAACGTGAACATGCCGGAGCAGTTCATCCGGTTCGAGCTGAACCGCTACCTGGGCTGGCCGGGCCAGGCGCCGTCGTACAAGATCGGCCAGCGCATCTGGGAGCAGGTGCGCGACGGCGCGTCGGCCTCTGCCCAGGCCCGCGGCGAGGCGTTCGACCTGCGGGAGTTCCACGCCCGCGCGCTCGGCATGGGCGCGCTGCCCCTGGACGTCCTGCGCGGCGCCCTGTCCTGACGGGCGGAGCCCGCACGACGACGGCCCCGGACCACCAGGTCCGGGGCCGTCGTCATCGGCACGGGGTGGAGTCAGGCGGGCAGGAGCGACGGGCCGTACTTCAGCAGCACCGCCGCGGCGAGCAGGACCAGCCAGGCGACCGTGATGTACCAGTCGGTCCCGGCGGCCACGAAGTCGCGCGCCCACGGCCCTGCCCGACCCGGCAGCCGCAGGTGGCCGTCGCGGACGTTCCACCGGGTGAGCCCGGCCCACACCAGCGTGGTGGTGACGGTGATGAGCAGGCACCAGGGGCACAGGGCGCCGATGTCGAAGTACGACTGGTGGAACAGCCAGTAGGCGAACAGCAGGGCGACCGTGTAGAGCGCCTGCGTGCCGAGCATGAACCAGCGCGGGAACCGGACGCCGCCGATCGCCGCGACCGAGATCGTGATGACCACGACCTCGAACGCGATGCCGAGGAACGCGTTCGGGAACCCCAGCAGCTGCGCCTGCCACGACCGCGCCACCGTGCCGCACGAGACCACGGAGCTGAGGTCGCAGCTGAACGTCGCCTGCGGGTTCGCCGCGAGGTGCCACGCCTCGATCGACAGCACGAACGACGTGTACAGCCCGAGCACCCCCGAGACGACCATCTCGATCGCGGTGCGGCGCCGCCAGGCCCGCCGGGGCGCGGAGTCCGGGTCGTCCAGCTCTCCGGCCGTGGGGTCGGCGTCGAGCAGGTCGTCCGGGCCGTCGTGGTCGTCGAGGTCTCCGGCCGCGCGGGCGTCCGGGGCGCTGTGCTGCGTCACGCCTGTCATCGTCGCATCCTCCCCTGGGAGCTTCCCGGACATCATCGGCAGGGCGACCGCCCGGAGCCCGGGACGCAGGTCCCGACCGACCGGTCCGCCGACCCCTGCGCCGCTCGGCCCGCCTAGGCTCGCGGCGTGACCACCCTCGTCCTCGCCTCCGCCTCCCCCGCCCGGCTCGCCACGCTGCGGTCCGCGGGCATCGAGCCCCGCGTCGCGGTGTCCGCCGTCGACGAGCCCGCGGTGCTGCGCGCGGCCGGCGCCGTGCCGCCCGCGCAGGCCGTGCTGCTGCTGGCCCAGGCCAAGGCCCGGGACGTCGCGCCCGGCCACCCGGGCACCCTCGTGCTCGGCTGCGACTCGATGCTCGAGCTGGACGGCGAGGTGCTGGGCAAGCCCGCCGACGCCGCCGAGGCCGCCGACCGGTGGCGCGCGATGCGCGGGCGGTCGGGCCGACTGCACACCGGGCACTGGCTGGTGGACGCGCGCGACGACGGCCGGGACGTCGGCGGCGAGCCCGTCGAGGTCGGTGCGACGTCCACGACCGTCGTGCACTTCGCGGACGTCACCGACGCCGAGATCGACGCCTACGTCGCGACCGGAGAGCCGCTGTGGGTCGCGGGGGCGTTCACGATCGACGGGCTCGGCGGGTCGTTCGTCCGCGGCGTCGAGGGCGACCACCACGGCGTCGTCGGCCTCAGCCTGCCGCTGCTGCGCGACCTCCTGGCCCGGCGCGACGTGACGGTCACGGCGCTGTGGACCCTGCTGCCGTCCTGACCGCGGCGCCGCGGGGGTTGTCCGCTCCGGACAAGGGCGCGCCCGCCTTGCGGGACCTCGTGCCGGTATGGGTTGACGAAACCTCCAACGCACCACGCGCTGGTTGAGCCGGTTCCGCAGTCTTCGCGGCGCACACCCCCGCGAGCGTGTCCCGCGGGGGACCCTCGCGTTACCGTGAGCCGTGCCCCGCATCTCGAAGGTCCTCGTCGCCAACCGCGGCGAGATCGCCGTCCGCATCGCCCGAGCCTGCCGGGACGCCGGTCTCGGCTCCGTCGCCGTCTACGCCGACCCCGACCGCGAGGCGCTGCACGTGCGCGTCGCGGACGAGGCGTACGCCCTGGACGGCGCCCGCGCCGCCGAGACGTACCTCGACATCGCGAAGCTGCTGGACGTCGCCCGCCGGTCCGGCGCCGACGCCGTGCACCCCGGCTACGGGTTCCTGTCCGAGAACGCCGAGTTCGCGCAGGCCGTGCTGGACGCCGGCCTGGTGTGGGTCGGCCCGCCGCCGTCCGCGATCCGCGGGCTGGGCGACAAGGTCAGCGCCCGGCACATCGCCCAGCGCGCCGGCGCGCCGCTCGTCGCCGGCACCCCCGACCCGGTCGCCGGCCCCGAGGAGGTGCACGCGTTCGTCGCCGAGCACGGGCTCCCCGTCGCCATCAAGGCGGCCTTCGGCGGCGGCGGCCGCGGCCTCAAGGTCGCGCGCACGTCGGAGGAGATCGACGAGCTGTACGACTCCGCGGTCCGCGAGGCCACGGCGGCGTTCGGGCGCGGCGAGTGCTTCGTCGAGCGCTACCTCGACCGCCCGCGGCACGTCGAGACCCAGTGCCTCGCCGACGAGCACGGCACCGTCGTCGTCGTCTCCACCCGCGACTGCTCGCTGCAGCGCCGGCACCAGAAGCTCGTCGAGGAGGCCCCCGCGCCGTTCCTCTCCGACGCGCAGCGCGCGCAGCTGGTCGACGCGTCGATCGCGATCCTGAAGGAGGCCGGCTACGTCGGCGCCGGGACCTGCGAGTTCCTGGTCGCGGCGGACGGCACCATCTCGTTCCTCGAGGTGAACACCCGCCTGCAGGTCGAGCACCCGGTCTCCGAGGAGATCAGCGGCATCGACCTGGTCCGGGAGCAGCTGCGCATCGCCGACGGCGAGCCGCTGGGCTACGACCACGTCGAGACCCGCGGCCACTCCCTGGAGTTCCGCCTCAACGGCGAGGACCCGGCCGCCGGGTTCCTGCCCGCGCCCGGCCGCATCTCGACCCTGCGCTTCCCGGCGGGCCCGGGTGTGCGCGTCGACTCGGGCGTCGTGGAGGGCGACACCGTCTCCGGCGCGTTCGACTCGATGATCGCGAAGCTGGTCGTCACCGGCGCCACGCGCACCCAGGCCGTCGAGCGCGCCCGCCGCGCGCTCGCCGAGCTCGAGATCGCCGGCATCCCGACGGTCGTCCCGTTCCACCGGGCCGTCCTCGAGGCGCCCGCGTTCGTGCCCGCCGACCCCGAGCAGCCGTTCACCGTGCACACCCGGTGGATCGAGACGGAGTTCGCGGACGTGCTCCCCACGCTGACCGGCGCCCCCGCCGTCACCACGCAGACCTCCGACGACGACCCCGAGCCGACCGAGCTGGAGCGCGTCGTCGTCGAGGTCGGCGGCAAGCGGCTCGAGGTCGTGCTGCCGGCCGCGCTGGCCCTGCGCGCGGGACGCGGGCGCTCGGCGGGCCCGCGACGCCCGGCCCCCCGCCGCAACGGCGGCCGCAGCGGCGCCGTCGCCCCGTCGGGGACCACGCTCACCTCCCCGATGCAGGGCACGATCGTCAAGGTCGCCGTCGGCGAGGGCGACCAGGTGGCCGAGGGCGACCTGGTGGTCGTGCTCGAGGCGATGAAGATGGAGCAGCCGCTCGTCGCGCACCGCGCCGGGACCGTCGCGTCCCTGTCCGCCGGGGTCGGCGGGATGGTCGCGGCCGGCTCGGCCATCTGCGAGATCGTCGACTGACCCGGTGACCGACCAGCCCGCCGTCGGGGGCGCCTCGGCGGACCGCCTGCGGCACCGCCCCCGGCACCCCGGCGACGGCTGGGTCGAGTGCCGCTGCGGCCGTCGGCACTGGGGCACCGCCGGCGCCGCCGGGCTGCTGCTCGCCCGACCCGCGACGGGCGACGCCCCCGCGGCCGTCGTCCTGCAGCACCGCGCCCTGTGGAGCGACCAGGGTGGCACCTGGGCGCTGCCGGGCGGCGCGCGGCACACCGGGGAGTCCGCGGTCGACGGCGCGCTCCGGGAGTCCGCGGAGGAGGCCGGCATCGAGCCCGCGTCCGTGCGGGTCGTCGGCGAGCACGTGCTGGACCACACCGACTGGTCGTACACCACGGTGGTCGCCGTGGCCGACGGGCCGGTGGACGCGCGACCGACCGACGACGAGAGCCTCGCGGTCGACTGGGTACCGCTCGACGACGTCGCCGACCTGCCGCTGCTGCCGGCGTTCGCCGAGGCCTGGCCCGTGCTGCGCGCCGGGCTCCCGCCGGAGGTCGAGGACCCCGCGGGGCGCTGAGCCGCCCGAGGGCGGGTTCGCCCCCGCGGTGCGCCGGGTCGTAGGTTGACCGGATGAGCGTCCCCGCGTCCGCGCCGCCCGCCACGCCGCCCACGGGGAGCCCCCTCCCCCCGGACGCGGGCGTCGCCACCCGCGTCTCGCTGCTCGCGCTGGTCACCGTGCTCGCCGTGGACGCCGTGCGCGCCGCCGGGCCGGTGCTCGACCGGGCGTTCACCGTCGGCACGGTCACCGTCGCGCTGACCGCGCTCGTGACGTTCGCCGCCGCCGGGCTGGTCACCGCGGTCGCCCTGCTCGCGACCGGGCGGCGGGTCCCCGGGAGCGCGTCCGGCCGCACCGTGCTCGCGGTCGTCGTCGCCCTGGGCCTCGCCCGCCTGGTCACGCAGGCCGTGCACGACGGCGCCCGGTTCGCCGCGGGGCTGGTCACCGCCTCGCTCGCGGTCGCCGCGCTGGTGCTGGCGACCACCCTGGTCGCGGGCCGAGCCACCGGCGGGCGGCAGGCCGCGCTCGGGCTGACGCTCGGCACCGGGCTGTCCGCGGCGCTGCAGCTCGCCCTCGGCACCTGGGACCCGCTGTGGCGCGGCGGCGTGGTCGGGACCGCCGTGGCCGTGGCGCTCGTCGGGGTCGCGGTCGCGCTGGCTGCGGTCGCCCGCCGTCAGGAGCCCACGGGCCGCGCCCGCCGCACCTGGGTGCTCGGGCCGGCGCTCGCGCTGGTCGTCATGGTGCTCGCCAACCCCGCGTTCGCCGCCTCCCAGTCCGGGCTGCCGCTGCCCGTCGCCGGCACCGCCGTGGTCCTGGCGTCGGCGCTCACGGCGTGGCTGCTGCTGCTCCCCGGGGCGCTCGGGCGCCCCGCGCGCTGGACCTCGGCGGCGGTGCTGCCCGTCGCCGTGGCGGTCACGATGCTCACCTCCGGCGTCGTCGCGCTGGTCGCGCTCGTGCTCGCCGAGGCCGCCGCCGGGGTCGTGCTGGCCGTCGCGCTGAAGACCCGGCGCCCGGCACCCCCCGGCGTCCCGCGCACCGCCCTCGCCACCGCCGGCGTGGGGCTGAGCCTCATCGGGGTGCTGCTGGTCTACCTGCTCGACTACGACGTCCCCCTCGGGGTCGACAACGCCTGGGTCGTCGTGGTCGCGGCCGCGCTGGTCACCGCCGGCGGCCTGCGCTGGTGGAGCCCCGCCGCGCCGCCCGCGCACGAGCCCGCCCCGCCCCTGCGCGCCAACGCGCTCCGGTTCCTGGTGCTGCCGTCCGTCGCGCTGCTCGCGGTCGGCTGGTGGCAGGGCGTCGTGCTCACCCCCGCGCCCGCGGTGGACCGGGACGCCGGCACGTTCGTCGTCCTCGACTGGAACCTGCACTACGGCGTCGCCGCGGACACCGCCGTCGACCTCGAGCAGATCGCCCGGACCATCGAGGCCGAGCAGCCCGACGTCGTCGCCCTCCAGGAGGTCGCGCGCGGCTGGGTGCTGGGCGGCGGGGCCGACATGGCGACCTGGCTCGGCGACCGGCTCGGCATGCACGTGGCGTTCGCGCCCGCCGCGGACCGGCAGTTCGGGAACGCGCTGCTGTCCCGCGAGCCGCTGACCGACGTCCGGGTCGTCGACCTGCCGTACGGCGCCGGACCGCAGCAGCGCTCGGCGCTCACCGCGCTCGCCGTCGGCCCGGACGGCACCCCGGTGCGGGTCACGTCCGTGCACCTCCAGCACCGGGAGTCGAACACCCCGACCCGCCTCGACCAGCTCGCCGCGCTGGACGCCGCCGTGCCGGACGACGGCCCGTCGGTGCTCGCCGGGGACCTCAACGCCGAGCCCGGCTCCCCCGAGCTCGACGCCCTCGACGCCGCCGGGTGGTCCAGCGCCGTCGACACCGCGGGCGACCCGGACGTGCGCACCCACCCGAGCGACGCGCCCGACGTCCGGATCGACTGGGTGCTCGGGCGCGGCGTGACGTTCGGCGAGGCGCGGGTGCTGGACGACACGTCCTCGGACCACCGCGCGGTGGTCACCACCGTGCGCCTCGGGGACTGACCCCCCGCCCCGGGACCCGACCCGCCCGCCCGGCTACTCGGTCTGGTGCAGCACCCGGGCGACCTCGGCGATGCTGCCCGACAGCGACGGGTAGACCGTGAACGCGCTCGCCACGTCGTCGACCGTCAGGCTGTGCGACACCGCCAGGGTGATCGGGAAGATCAGCTCGGACGCCCGCGGTGCCACCACGACCCCGCCGAGCACCGTCCCCGCCGTCGAGTGCGCGAACAGCTTCACGAAGCCGTCGCGGACGCCCAGCATCTTCGCCCGCGGGTTCCGGGCCAGCGGCAGGGTGTGCGTGACGAAGTGCGCGCTGCGCTCGATCAGCGCCTGCTCGGACAGCCCGACCGTCGCGATCTCCGGGGCGGTGAAGATGTTCGCCGCGACGCCCTTGACCTTCAGCGGTGCGACCGCGTCGCCCAGCGCGTGCGACATCGCGATCCGGCCCTGCATCGCCGCGACCGACGCCAGCGGCAGCACGCCCGTGACGTCCCCCGCGGCGTAGACCCCGCGGGCCGACGTCCGCGACACCCGGTCGACCTCGATGTGCCCCGACGGCGTCGTCCGCACGCCGGACTCGGCCAGCCCCAGGTCGCCCGTGCTCGGCACCGACCCGACGGCCATCAGCACGTGCGAGCCCTCGATCTCCCGGCCGTCCGCGAGGGTGACGACCACGCCGTCCGGCGTCCGTCGTGCCGCCACCGCCCGCGAGCGCCCGACGACCTCCATCCCGCGGGACCGGAACACCTCCTCCAGCATCGTCGCGGCGTCGGCGTCCTCCCCCGGCAGCACCCGGTCCCGGCTCGAGACCAGCACCACCTGCGAGCCCAGCGACACGTACGCGCCCGCGAACTCCGCGCCCGTCACGCCCGAGCCGACCACGATCAGCCGCTCGGGGAGCTCGTCCAGGTGGTACAGCTGCGTCCAGGTGAGGATGCGCTCGCCGTCCGGCGGGGCGTCCGGCAGCGTGCGCGGGGTCGCGCCGGTGGCGAGCAGGACGACGTCGGCCTCCAGCGCCTCCGTGCCGTCGTCACCGGTCACCACGACCCGCTCCGGACCGTCCAGCCGGCCGTGGCCGATGACCGTGCGCACGCCCTCCCGCTCCAGGCGGCCGCGGATGTCCTGCGACTGCGCGAGCGCGAGGTCCCGGACCCGGGCGTTCACCACCGCCATGTCGATGCTGTGCCGGCGGCGCCGCCCCCCGTCGCCGTCGGGGCCGGGGGTCTCCTCCTCCGTCGGGCCGGCCGGGACGTCCAGGCGGATGCCCAGGTCCGGCGCGCGCTCGGCGATGGTCATCCACTCCGCGGTCGCGATCAGCGTCTTGGACGGCACCACGTCGGTCAGCACCGCGGCGCCGCCGAGGCCCGCCCGCTCGACGACCGTGACCTGCGCGCCGAGGCGGCGGGCCACCAGCGCGGCCTCGTAGCCACCCGGACCGCCGCCGACGACGACCACCCGCGGGGCGGTCCGGTCGGGCAGGCCGCCGACGGGGGTCGAGGGCGCGGCGGCGGGGGCCGTGGGGCCGGTGGCGGGCCCGGCGGCTGGGGTGGCGGGGGCCTCGGCACCGGAGGCGACGGTCTCGGCCGCGGTGGCGTCGGGGTCGGCGGGCGCGGGCGTGGGGGTCGGCTGCGTCACGCCTCCCATCCTCCCCGTTCCCCGCGCCACCGCACCCCCACCACGCCGCGCCGCGCCGCCCGTCCGCGCGTCCCCGGTCCCCAGCTCGCCGAGATGGCAGTCCGCGCGTCTGCTGCCGCGGGTCGCCACAGGCGAGGACTGCCATCTCGGCGGACGCGGGGGCGCGGGGGGCGGCGGGGCGGGGCGGCGCGGGCGCGGGCGGGACCTCCGGGGGAGGTGGGCGCGGGGCGCGGGCCGGTAGGCTCGACTGCTGCGCCCGCACACGCCCTCGTGCGCCCGGGTGCAGGCTCGACACCGCAGCAGCCGCCCCCAGGAGGAGCACCCGCATGGCCGACGACGCCCGCCTCGACGACCTCACCACCGACCCGCTGGCCGTCGCCGCCGACGCCGCCGCGTACCTCGCGCAGGCCACCGGTGTCGCGCAGCACGACGTCGCGCTCGTGCTCGGCTCCGGCTGGGGCGGCGCCGCCGACCTGCTGGGCGAGACCGTCGCGGAGATCGCCGCGACCGACGTCCCCGGCTTCGCGGCCCCCGTGGTCGTCGGCCACGTCGGCACGATCCGCTCGGTGCGGATCGCCGCGACCGACAAGCACGCGCTGGTGCTCGGCTCGCGCACCCACCTGTACGAGGGCAAGGGCGTCCGCCGGGTCGTGCACGGCGTCCGCACCGCCGCCGCCGCGGGCTGCTCGACGGTCGTGCTGACGAACGGCTGCGGCGGGCTGAACCCGTCGTGGGGCCCGGGCACGCCGGTCCTCATCAACGACCACATCAACCTGACGACCGTGTCCCCGCTGGAGGGCGCCACGTTCGTCGACCTGACCGACCTGTACTCCGCGCGGCTGCGCGGCGTGGCCCGCGAGGTCGACGCCAGCCTGGACGAGGGCGTCTACGTGCAGTTCCGCGGCCCGCACTACGAGACCCCGGCCGAGGTGAAGATGGCCGGCGTGCTCGGCGGCGACCTGGTCGGCATGTCCACCACGATCGAGGCCATCGCCGCGCGCCACGTCGGCATGGAGGTGCTCGGCATCTCCCTGGTGACGAACCTCGCCGCCGGCGTCGGCGACGAGCCGCTGTCCCACGCCGAGGTGATCGAGGCCGGCAAGGCCGCCGGCCCGCGGATCAGCCGTCTGCTCGCGGACATCGTCGGCCGCATCTGACCGTCGCCGCGGCCCCGCCCACCCGCGGGGCCGCGGCAGCCGCACCACCCGAACGCCGCACCACAGGTCGGGGCCGCCGCGCCCCGGAGGGAGACCCGATCCGATGAGCCAGTCCACCGAGCAGGACGCCTGGGCCGCGCTGGCCGCACAGGTCCGGACCTGGATCGCCGACGACCCCGACCCCCGCACCGCGGCCGAGCTGACCGCGCTCCTGCAGCGCGCCGAGGCCGAGCCGGTCCCCGACGACCCGGGCGACAGCCTCGCGGACCAGTACGTCGCCACCGAGGTGCAGGCCGCGCGCGACGAGCTCGCCGACCGGTTCCAGGGGCTGCTGCAGTTCGGCACCGCGGGCCTGCGCGGCGCCGTCGGCGGCGGTCCGCACCGGATGAACCGCGCCGTGGTGATCCGCGCGGCGTCCGGTCTGGGCGCCTACCTGCTGGGCGAGCTCGAGGGCGTCACGCCGGCGCCCCGCGTGGTCGTCGGGCACGACGCCCGGCACGGCTCGGTCGACTTCGCCCGGGACACCGCCGCGGTGCTCACCGCCGTCGGCATCGACGTCGTCGTGCTGCCGCCGTACCTGCCGACCCCGGTCCTCGCGTTCGCCGTGCGGCACCTCGACGCCGACGCAGGCGTCATGGTCACCGCGAGCCACAACCCGCCGCAGGACAACGGCTACAAGGTCTACCTCGGCGGCCGCGTGGTGTCCGACTCCGGCCAGGGCGCGCAGATCGTCCCGCCGATGGACGGCGCCATCGCCGCCGAGATCGCCCGCGTGCCGTCGGTCGCCGCGGTCCCGCGCGCCACCGACGGCTGGACCACGGCCGGTCCCGAGATCGTCGACGCGTACGTCGCCCAGGTCGGCGCCCTCGCGGACACCTCGGACGCGGCCCGTGCCGCCGCCGCCGGCCTGCGGATCGTCCTGACCCCGATGCACGGCGTCGGCGGCGCGACCGCGCAGCGCGTCCTCGCGGAGGCCGGCTTCACCGACGTGCACGTGGTCGCCGAGCAGGCCGAGCCGGACCCCGACTTCCCGACCGTCGCGTTCCCGAACCCCGAGGAGCCCGGCGCGATCGACCTCGCCGTCGCGCTCGCCGCGCAGGTCCGGGCCGACCTGGTCATCGCGCTCGACCCCGACGCGGACCGCTGCGGCGCCGCGATCATCGACCTGCGCGCCCGCACCCACACCGGCACGGAGTCCGCGGCGTCGGACGGCTGGCGGATGCTGCACGGCGACGAGACCGGCGCCCTGCTCGGCAGCGTCGTCGCGGAGAAGTTCGGCACCCCCGGCGCCCCGGGCGCGGACGACGCCCCCGTGCTGGCGAACTCGATCGTGTCGTCCCGCCTGCTCGGCCGGATCGCTGCGCACGCCGGCCTGCGGCACGCGCAGACCCTCACCGGTTTCAAGTGGATCTCGCGCGTCGACGGCCTGGTGTTCGGCTACGAGGAGGCGCTCGGCTACTGCGTCGACCCCGCGTTCGTCCGCGACAAGGACGGCATCTCCGCCGCCCTCACGCTCGCCGGGCTCGCCGCGCGGCTCAAGGTCGAGGGCCGCACCACCACGGACGTCCTCGACGACCTGGCCCGCCGGCACGGCCTGCACCTGACCGACCAGCTGTCGGCCCGGTTCACGGACCTGTCGCAGATCCCCGAGACGATGCAGCGCCTGCGCGAGCACCCGCCGGTGCTGCTGGCCGGGTCGCCCGTGATGCAGGTCGTCGACCTCGCCGCCGGCTCCGACGCGGACCGCGACGGACTGCCGCCGACCGACGGCATCCGGCTGCTGACCCAGGACGACACCCGCGTCATCGTGCGCCCCTCCGGCACCGAGCCGAAGGTGAAGTGCTACCTCGAGGTCGTGATCCCGGTCGAGGAGCACGCGTCGCCGGAGTCGGTCGGCGAGGCCCGCCGCGCGGCCCGCGCGCGGCTGAACCAGGTCCGCGCGGACGTCGCGGCGGCGCTGGGGCTCTGACTGCCCCGCACACGCCGCACGACGACGGCCCGCCCCCCGCAGCGAGCGGGAGGCGGGCCGTCGTCGTGCACGGGCCGGGCGGCTCAGTACCCGCCGTCGGCCTCGAAGCCGCCCAGGACGGCGGCGGTGCCGGACAGGCCCAGGCGCGTCGCGCCGGCCTCGATCATCGCCAGCGCGTCGGCCGTCGACCGGATCGCGCCGGACGCCTTGACGCCGAGGCGGCCGCCGACGGTCGCGGCCATGATCTCGACGGCGTGCACGGACGCCCCGCCGGCGGGGTGGAAGCCCGTGGAGGTCTTGACGAAGTCGGCGCCCGCGGCCTCGGCTGCCTTGCAGACCTCGACGATCTCGTGGTCCGTCAGCGCGGCGGACTCGATGATGACCTTGAGGACGGTCGGCGCGGGGGCCGCGGCCCGGACGGCGGCGATGTCCGCCTGCACGGCCTCGAACCGGCCCGCCTTCGCGGCGCCGACGTCGATGACCATGTCGACCTCGTCCGCGCCGTCGGCGACGGAGCGCGCGGCCTCGGCGGCCTTGACGTCGCTGTGGTGCTTGCCCGACGGGAACCCGCAGACCGTGGCGACCTTGAGGCCCTTCGCGTCCAGCGGCAGGAACGACGGCGAGACGCACACGGAGTAGACGCCGAGCTCGACGCCCTCCGCGATCAGCGCCTCGACGTCCGCGACGGTCGCCTCCGGCTTGAGCAGCGTGTGGTCGACGAACTTCGCGAGTCCTGCGGCGTCCAACGAGGCGGTCATGCGCGGTGCCTTCCTGTTCCGTGCGGGGCGTGGCCGGGCAGGATGACCCGGTCGACGAGGTCGGTGCGCGCGTCCTCGTGGAGGAACGCGTGCTTCGCGGCGGTCAGGGTGACCGTCCGGAGGTCGTCCGCGGTCCAGCCGGCCTCGGTGACGAGCAGATGCAGCTCGCGGCTCAGGCTGGTGCGGGACTGCAGGCGGTTGTCGGTGTTCACGGTGACCGCGAACCCGAGCCGCAGCAGGGTCGTGACGGGGTGGTCGGCGACGGACGTCGCGCCGCCGGTCTGGATGTTCGACGAGGGACAGACCTCGAGCGGGATCCGCCGGTCCCGCACCCAGTGGGCGAGGCGGCCGAGACGGGGCTCGCCGTCCTCGCCGGTGCGGATGTCGTCCGTCAGCCGGATGCCGTGCCCGAGCCGCAGCGCGCCGACGTCGACGGCCTGCTCGACGGACTCGGCGCCCGCCGCCTCCCCCGCGTGCACGGTCACGGGGAACCGGGCGCCGCGCAGCTGGGCGAACGCCGCGCCCATGCCGCTGGCGGGGAACCCGGCCTCGGGCCCGGCGATGTCGAAGCCGACGACGCCGCGGTCCCGGTTGGCCAGGGCCAGCGCCGCGATCTCGTCCGCGCGGTCCGACTGGCGCATGGCGCACAGCAGCAGCCCGGTGCGGATGGTGCGGCCCTGCGCGGCGGCGGCGGCCTCGCCCTCGGCCAGGCCCTCGCGGACGGCGTCCACGGCCTGCTGCAGGGACAGCCCGCCGGACTGGTGCAGCTCGGGGGCGAACCGCTCCTCGGCGTAGACGACGCCGTCGGCGGCCAGGTCCTCGACGGCCTCGCGGGCGACCCGGCGCAGCGCGTCGGCGGTCTGCATGACCCCGGCGGTGTGCACGAACGTGTCGATGTACGCCTCGAGGGAGCCGCTGTGCGCCTGGTCGTGGAACCAGGCCGCGAGGGCGTCGACGTCGGTGGTGGGCAGGGCGTGCCCGGTCTGCGCGGCGAGGTCGACGACGGTCGCGGCGCGCACGCCGCCGTCGAGGTGGTCGTGCAGCAGGACCTTGGGCAGCGCGACGATCTGCTCGAAGGTCACGGTCATGGGGGCAACGCTACTTCCCGGGGTCCGATATCCCCGCATCGCGGGCGCCGCTCAGGGGTAGTCGTCGCGCTCGTCGTCCGGGACCGGCGCGGACTGCTCGGCCACGTCCCCGGGGTCCGCCTCGCCCACCAGGTCGGGGCGCGGCTCGTCGGGCGCGTAACCACCCTCGCGGGCGTCCGCGTCGTCGTCGGGCTCGACCTCGGGGAGGTCGGTCAGCGCGGGCTCCGCGAGGCCCGCGTCGGTCCAGCTGGGGTCACCGGGCACCGTGCTCATGTCGGCTCCTCGACGTCGACGGGGCAGGACGCCTCCATCGTCACGCGGGAGGCCGCCGGGCGCCACCGGCCCGGACCCGTCAGCAGGCGCGTACCGGCAGCAGGGCCCAGGTGAGGTGCGTCCACGCGCCGAGCGCCGGCACGGGGCCGTCCGGGGCGAGCAGCGCCGCGCGGGGCAGCGGCAGCACGGCCCCCGCGCCGGGCTCGTAGACCCGGTAGTCGTCGGCGGTGCGGCCGACCGCGAGCACCACGTGCCGGGGCAGCGCGGCGGCGATGCCGTCGCGGAGGTCGCCGCCGGAGTACAGCGGGACGGGCACCCCGCGGTCGAGGGCCGCGTCCACGCGCGCGAGCAGGTCGGCGACCTCGTCGGTCCGGGTGTCGTCGACCATCACCGCGCGGTACCGGAGGCCCGGGACCCGGCCGAACCGGGCCACCCGGGCCGCGCCCCACGGCGGGGTGCCGAGGCTCCGCGGCCAGGGCAGCACGCCCGCGACGGCGCGCGTCGTGCTCCGCCGGTGCAGGGCCGCCTGGAGCAGCGCCCACCGGGTCGCGGACGCCTCGGTGCCGGTGGCGGCGGCGTGCACCACCCGGTCGTCGGGCGACCGGAACCACACCGGCGCGTCGGGGTCGGTGGGGTCCGCGGGCTCCGGCAGCACCAGGCCGTCGAGCTCCGGCGGGACGACCCCGTCGGGCAGCCGCCCGGTGACCAGCCACGCCGCGAGGACCGGGTCCCCGGCGGCGGCGAGCACGCCGAGCACGGCCGCGCCGCACGTGGTCCCGTCCACCTGGCGCGCGGCGGCGGTCCCCCACCGGACGGTGCGACCGGCCCGCAGGTCGAGCGGTGCGACAACCTGCCGGCGCCGGGCCGGGTCGAGGCCGTCGACCAGCGCGTCCAGCCCGGCAGGCACGGGCGCGGCGGGCAGCGACGCCGGATCGGCGAGCTCTCCGGCCCCCGCACCCGCCGCCGCACGCGGGGCCGGGGCCGGGGCCGCCGGCACCGTCCGCCCGCGCACGACCCGCAGCAGCGACGTCAGCTGCCCCGTCCGCCACGTCGTGCTGCTGCTCACGTCTGCTCCTCGGGTGGTCGAGTGGTCACGACACGCTGGTCGCGGTCCGTGGGAGCCCGCGAGTCGTGACCGCTCGTCAGTATGGCGGGACGCGCGCGAGCCCGCGGGGCCGCCGGGTCGGGCGGCGCCGCGGGCTAGGGCGGGCGCGGTCAGTGCGCGTCGACGCGGTCCAGCAGCAGCGGGGTCGCCTCGTACGCGCCGCCGACCTCGTAGCCGCCCTCCAGGGCGTCCAGCGCGCGGGCGAAGCGCTCCGGGGTGTCGGTGTGCAGCGTCATCAGCGGCTCGCCCTTGCGGACCGTCTGGCCCGGCTTGGCGTGCAGCTCGACGCCGGCGCCGGCCTGCACCGGGTCCTCCTTGCGGGCGCGACCGGCGCCGAGGCGCCACGCCGCGATGCCCACCGCGTACGCGTCGAGCCGGCTGAGCACGCCGTCGGCGGGCGCGAGCACCTGCTCGGTGTGCTGCGCGACCGGCAGCGTGGCGTCGGGGTCGCCGCCCTGGGCCGCGATCATCCGGCGCCAGGCGTCCATCGCGCGCCCGTCGCGGAGCGCCGCCTCGACGTCGACGTCCGTCTTCCCGGCGCCGGCGAGCATCTCGCGGGCCAGGGCGACGGTGAGCTCGACGACGTCCGCGGGGCCGCCGCCGGCGAGGACCTCGACGGACTCGCGGACCTCGAGCGCGTTGCCCGCGGTGAGGCCCAGCGGCGTCGACATGTCGGTGAGCAGCGCGACGGTGTTGACCCCCGCGTCCGTGCCGAGGTCGACCATCGTGCGCGCGAGCTCGCGGGCGCGGTCCAGGTCCTTCATGAAGGCGCCGGAGCCGACCTTGACGTCGAGCACCAGCGCGCCGGTGCCCTCGGCGATCTTCTTGCTCATGATGGACGACGCGATCAGCGGGATGGCCTCGACCGTGCCGGTGACGTCGCGCAGCGCGTAGAGCTTGCGGTCGGCGGGCGCGAGGCCGGAGCCGGCCTGGCAGATGACGGCCCCGACGCCGTCGAGCTGCGCCATCATCTCCTCGTTCGACAACGCCGCGCGCCAGCCGGCGATCGACTCCAGCTTGTCCAGGGTGCCGCCGGTGTGGCCGAGGCCGCGGCCGGACAGCTGCGGCACCGCGACGTCGAACACCGCGACCAGCGGCGCGAGCGGCAGGGTGATCTTGTCGCCGACGCCCCCGGTGGAGTGCTTGTCGGCGGTGGGCCGGCGCAGCCCGGAGAAGTCCATCCGCTCGCCCGACGCGATCATCGCGGCGGTCCAGCGGGAGATCTCCGCGCGGTCCATGCCGTTGAGCAGGATCGCCATGTTGAGGGCGGACATCTGCTCCTCGGCGACGACCCCGCGGGTGTAGGCGTCGATGACCCAGTCGATCTGGGCGTCGCTCAGCCGCTTCTTGTCGCGCTTGGCGACGATGACGTCGACGGCGTCGAACTGCTCGGTGCTCACGAAGACTTCCTCTCGACCAGGTCGCTCGGCCCGAACGCGTCGGGCAGCACCTCGGTCATGGGCTTGATCCCGCTCACCGTGTCGACGAGCAGGTCGGGTCCGCCGTGCTCCCAGAGGAGCTGACGGCAGCGGCCGCACGGCATCAGGGCGTTGCCGTGCGCGTCCACGCAGGCGAACGCCACGAGGCGCCCGCCGCCGGACACGTGCAGGCCGGACACCAGCGCGCACTCGGCGCACAGGGTCAGGCCGTAGGAGGCGTTCTCCACGTTGCAGCCGACGACCACGCGGCCGTCGTCCACCAGCGCGGCGACGCCGACGGGGAACTTCGAGTACGGGACGTACGCGCGGTGCATGACCTCGGTGGCCGCGGCGCGCAGGGCGTCCCAGTCGATCTCGGGGGTCGTCATGTCGGTTCCTTCCCGGGCGGCCGGACCGCCCGACGACCACGACGGCCGCCGTCCCGCGCGGGGTGCGCGGGCGGCGGCCGGTGGCTCACTTGACGTAGGCGATGCCCTCCGCGGCGGGCGCGCGCACGCGGCCCACGAGGCCGGCGACCGCGAAGATCGTCACCACGTACGGGGTCATCAGCATGATCTGGCTGGGGATCGGCGTGCCGATGATGCCGAGCACCACCTGCAGGTTGTCGGCGAACCCGAACAGCAGGGCGGCGGCGAGCGCACCCTTCGGGCTCCACCGGCCGAGGATCATCGCGGCGAGGGCGATGTAGCCCTTCCCGCCGGTCATCTCCTTGCCGAACGCCAGGCCGTTGGCGACGGTGAAGAACGCGCCGCCGAGGCCCGCGACCGCACCGCCGAGGACGGTGTTCCACACGCGGGTGCGGTTCACCTTGATGCCGACGGTGTCGGCGGCCTTGGGGTGCTCGCCGACCGCGCGCAGGCGCAGGCCCCACCGGCTGCGGAACACCATCACCTGCAGCACGACCACGACGACGTACATCGCGTAGACCAGCACGGTCTGCCGGAACAGCACCGGGCCGAGCACGGGGATCTGCGACAGCACGGGGATGTCGATGGTCGGCAGCCGCGGCGGGGAGTTCAGCCCGCTCTGGTTCTCCGTCAGGACGGTGGAGAACAGGTAGCTCGTGATGCCGACGACGAGCACGTTGAGCACCACGCCGACGATGATCTGGTCGACGATGTACTTGATCGCGAACGCGACGAGCAGCAGCGAGACCAGCGCGCCGGCGATGGGTGCGGCGATCAGGCCGAGGTACGCGCTCTGCGTGACGGTCGCGACCACCGCGGCGAGGAACGCACCGGCGAGCAGCTGGCCCTCGATCGCGATGTTGATGATGCCGGACCGCTCGGACAGCAGGCCCGCGAGGGCGCCGAACACCAGCGGCACCGCGAGGAACAGCGAGCCCTGCAGCAGGCTGGTGAGCGGCAGCGCCTGCGACTTGCCGGCGACCGCCCAGACCAGCAGCGCGAAGATCAGCGCGACGGCGTAGACCGCCGGGAGCCAGATGCCCACCTTGCGGCGGGTGCGCGCGGCCTGGAACGACCACGCGGCCAGCCCGAGGGCGATGAGGCAGAGCACGATCGCGGTGACCTTGGACGGCACCGAGAACGGCTCGATCTGGAAGAAGTCCTTGCCGGTGGACACCGTGAAGGTGGTGCGCCGCCCGGAGGCCGGGAGGATGCCGAACAGCAGCAGGGCGACCACGGCGACGGCGCCGTAGACGATCGGCGCCCGGTAGCTGATGGGCGGCAGCGGCTTGGCCGCGGCGGACGCGCGCGGCGCGGTGGCGGTGACGGCGCTCACGCGGCGGCCTCCTTGACGACGGGGGCGGACAGCTCAGGGGCGGGTGCGCCGCCGTGGCCGCCCGGGGACGGGAGGCGGAACACCGCCCGCACCAGCGGGGGCGCCGCGATGAACAGCACGACCAGGGACTGCACGACCAGCACGATGTCGATCGGCGTGCCGGTGCGGGCCTGCATGGCGAACCCGCCGGCGCGCAGCGCGCCGAACAGCAGGCCCGCGAGGAACGTGCCCAGCGGCTTGGACCGGCCGAGCAGGGCGACGGTGATCGCGTCGAACCCGAAGCTCGCCGCGACACCGGCCGTGAGGACCTTCTCCGTGCCGAGCAGCTGCGCGGAGCCGGCGAGGCCCGCGAGGGCGCCCGCGACGACCATGACCAGCAGGTACACCCGGTTGACGTTGATGCCGGCGGTCCGGGCGGCGCGCGGGTTGGACCCGACGGCGCGGAACTGGAAGCCGAGCGTCGACCGGTTCATCAGCCACCAGACGAACACCGCGGCGAGCACGGCGACGACGAAGCCCAGGTGCAGCCGGAACTGCGAGCCGAGCAGCAGCGGGTACTCCGCGTTCGGGCCGATCGGCGGGGAGATCGGGTTGTTGCTGCCCTCGCGCTTGAACGCGGACGTGGTCAGCAGGTACCCGACCAGGTAGATCGCGATGTTGTTGAGCATGATCGTGACGATCACCTCGTTGGCGCCGGTGCGGGCCTTGAGGAACCCGGCGATCCCGGCCCACAGGCCGCCGCCGACCGCGGCGCCGATGACGGCGAGCAGCAGGTGCAGCACGGGCGGGAGGTCGAACGAGAACCCGATGTACCCGGCGAACACCGCGCCGAGGATGATCTGGCCCTGCGCGCCGATGTTGAACATGCCGGCGCGGAAGCCGATGCCCAGGCCGAGGCCCGCGAGGATCAGCGGGACCGACACGGTCATGGTCTCGGTGATCGGCCGCACGGCGCGGACGAACGTCGAGGCCGTCGGGTCGAACACGGCGCCCTGGAACAGCGCGACGTACGCGCCCCAGACGGCGTCCCACACGGCGACGAAGAAGTCCGACGGCCGGGCGAACAGGTACACCGCGGCGTCCTGCACGTCGGCGTCGGCGGCGGCGATCAGCACGCCGGAGATCAGCAGCGCCAGCACGAGCGCGGCGACGGTGACCAGCCAGCTGCTGGCCAGCATCTCGCGCAGCGCGCCCTGGGAGCGGGCCTCGAGCCCGTCGTCGGGCCGCGGCGCGGGCGCGGTGGACCCGGCCGGCTGCTCGGGGGCGGGGGTCGCCTGGCTCACTTGCTCTCCTCCTCGGAGGCGTCGACGTCGGCCTCGCCGAGCACGGTGTGGTGGGTCGCGGCCTGCTGCTGGGCCTCGGCCTGCGGGACGCCGGCCATCATCAGGCCGAGCACGTCGCGGTCGGTGCCGCCGGGGACGATGCCGACGATCCGGCCGCGGTACATGACCACGATCCGGTCGGCCAGCGCGAGCACCTCGTCGAGCTCGGTGGACACGATGATCACCGGGGTGCCGGTGTCCCGCTCCGCGACGACGCGCTTGTGCACGAACTCGATGGAGCCGACGTCCAGGCCGCGGGTGGGCTGGGAGGCGATGAACAGGCGCAGCGGCCGGGACATCTCGCGGGCCAGCACGACCTTCTGCTGGTTGCCGCCGGACAGGGTGCCCGCGTGCGCCTCGATCGAGGGGGTGCGGACGTCGAACTCGACGGTGCGGCGCTCGGCGTTCTCCCGGACGGCGCGCGGGTCGATCGCGAACGCGTTCTTCGCGAACGGCGGCTGGTCGTACAGGTCGAGGATGAGGTTCTCGGCGACCGAGAAGTCGGCGACGACGCCGTCCTCCGTGCGGTCCTCCGGGACGAACCCGACCCCGGCGAGCAGCACCTCCTTGACCGTGCGGCCGACCAGCTCGGTGCCGTCGAGGACGACGGACCCGGCGACGGGCTGCTGCAGGCCGAGGATGACCTCGGTGAGCTCGGTCTGGCCGTTGCCCTGCACACCGGCGACGGCGACGATCTCACCGCGCGCGACGTCGAACGACACGTCGTCGACCTGGCGGACGCCGGCCTCGTCGAGCACGGACAGGTTCCGCACCCGCAGGGCGACGTCGCCCGGCTGCGCGGGGGCGCGGTCCACGCCGAGGGACACCGACCGGCCGACCATGAGCGAGGCGAGCTCGGTCTCGGCGGCGTCGGGCCACGCGCTGCCGACGACCTTGCCGCGGCGGATCACCGTGATCCGGTCCGCGACGGCGCGGACCTCACGGAGCTTGTGGGTGATGAAGACGATCGACGTGCCCGCAGCCTTCAGCTGGCGCATGATCGCGATCAGCTCGTCGGTCTCCTGCGGCGTCAGCACCGCGGTCGGCTCGTCGAGGATCAGGACCTTCGCGTCCCGGGACAGCGCCTTGATGATCTCGACGCGCTGCTGCGCGCCGACGGGGAGGTCCTCGACCAGGGCGTCGGGGTCGACGTCGAACCCGAACCGGTCGGAGATCTCGCGGACGCGGCGGCGCGCCTCGGCGAGGTCGATCAAGCCGCCGCCCTTGACGGGCTCGTAGCCCAGCACGACGTTCTCGGCGACGGTGAACACCGGGACCAGCATGAAGTGCTGGTGCACCATGCCGATGCCCGCGGCCATCGCGTCGCCGGGACCGGCGAAGGTGACCGCGCGGTCGTCGACGCGGATCTCGCCGCCGTCGGGGTCGTAGAACCCGTACAGCACGTTCATCAGCGTGCTCTTGCCCGCGCCGTTCTCCCCCAGCAGCGCGTGGATCTCGCCGGGTTCGACCACGAGGTCGATGTGGTCGTTCGCCACCAGGGCGCCGAAACGCTTGGTGATCCCCCGCAGCTCCAGCTTCACGTGGGCCTGCTCCTTCGGTCGGTCGTCGTGCGCACACTAGGACAACTCGGGCGGCCAGGGACAGCCGCTCACCCGTGCGCGCCGGGTGTGGACGCACCGGTGGCCCGGGCAGGCTCGCTGCCCGGGCCACCGTGGTGCGTGCGTGGTGCGTGGTGCGTCAGTTCTGGCTCGGGGACTCCACGACCAGGTCACCGGAGATGATCTGGGCCTTGAGGTCCTCGACGGCCGTCTTGACCTCGGCCGGGACCTTGGCGTCGAAGTCGTGGAACGGCGCGATGCCGATGCCCTCGTTCTCCAGCGTGCCGACGTACGGCTCGGAGGTGAAGTTGCCGTCGACGGCGTCCGACACGGTGTCGAACACGGCCTGGCCGATCTGCTTCATGACCGAGGTCAGGACGATCGACGAGTAGTCGGGCGAGGTCTCGAACCAGTCGGCGTCGACGCCCACGATCGAGACGTCACCGGCCTCCTGCGCGGCGGCGGCGGCACCGAGGCCGACCGGGCCGGCGACCGGCATGATGACGTCCGCGCCCTGGTCGATGAAGCCCTTGGCCAGGTTCTGGCCGTTGGTCTGGTTCTCGAAGTCACCGGTGAAGGAGCCCGTCTGGGCCTCCTTGTCCCAGCCGAGGACCTTGACGTCGGCGCCGTTGTCCTCGTTGTACTTGGTGACGCCGTCGGCGAACCCGTCCATGAAGATCGACACGGACGGCAGCTGGATGCCGCCGAACGTCGCGACGGTGCCGGTCGCGGAGGTGCCCGCGGCGACGTAGCCGGCCAGGTACGCGGCCTCCTGGGTGTTGAACAGCAGCGGCTTGGCGTTGTCCATCTCGCTGCCGAAGCCGGAGTCGATCAGCGCGAACTCGACGTCCGGGTTCGCCTCGGCCGCGGCCGTCAGCGCGTCGGCCAGGTTGAAGCCGACGCCGATGATCAGGTTGCAGTCCTGCCCGACGAGCGAGTCGACGTTCGGGGTGTAGTCGGTCGGGGCCGAGGACTCGACCTTGACCTCCTCGATGCCCAGCTCGGCCTTGGCACGGTCCAGGCCCTCGGCGCCGGACTGGTTGAACGACTTGTCGTCGAACCCGCCCTCGTCGGAGACCATGCAGGCCTTGAAGTCGGCGCCGCCCTCGGAGCCCGCGGACCCCTCGGACTCCTCCGGCGCGCTGCCGCAGGCGGCGAGGGCGAGCGCGACAGCCCCCGTGAGGGCGGCCACTCGGATGATCTTCTTCACGCGACACTCCTGCTTCTCGTCGTCGACCGGTCCGGGTGTGCCGCCGTTGCGCGCGCACCGTTGCGCGCGACTTCGGACGGGGCCGTCCGGTGTTCGCCACGAACCCTAGCCACGCCCAGGTATCCGCAGTGTTACCGGGGGGTCACACAGGGCCTTCGTTACGGACTTGGAACATTGGCCGGGGCCCCCGGTCACCCGACCGGAGCAGCGCGACCACCCGCGGGCGGGCGGCGACCGCTCGGGCGGACGCGCGCGGGACGCCTCAGGCGGACGCGCTCGCCCCGACGCGCAGCACCGTCCGGGCCAGCAGCGACGCACCGACCGCGATGGCCTGCTCGTCCACCACGAGGTCGCCCTGGTGGATGTCGTAGGTCCGGCCGCCGGGCGTGCGGGTGCCGAGGCGGGCCATCGCGCCGGGCACCTTGGTCAGGTACCAGGCGAAGTCCTCGCCGCCGAGCGACTGCTCGGTCAGCAGCACCGACTCCTCGCCGAGCACGTCGCGCGCCGCGGCCTCGAGCACCGCGACGGCGCGCTCGTCGTTCTCGACCGGCGGGACGCCGCGCTGGTGGCGCACCTCGACCTCGACGCCGTACGGCGCGACGACCTGGTCCACCGCCTCGTGGAACACCTGCGACGCCCGCTCCCAGGCCCGCACGTCGAGGCAGCGCAGCGTGCCGCGGACGGAGCCCGACGCGGGGATCGCGTTGTGCGCCTGGCCGGCCTGCACCGCGCCCCAGGTGAGGTTCACCCCGGAGCGCGGGTCGAGGCGGCGGCCCAGCACGGCGGGGACCTGCGTGATGACCTGGCCGAGCGCGTACACGACGTCCCCGGTCAGGTGCGGGCGCGACGTGTGGCCGCCCGGCCCGGTGACGACGACGGTGACCTCGTCGGAGGCCGAGGTGATCGGGCCGATCCGCGAGCCGATCCGGCCGACGTCCACCTTCGGGTCGCAGTGCACGGCGAAGATCCGGTCGACGCCGTCCAGCGCGCCCGAGGCGATCACGTCCAGGGCGCCGCCGGGCTGCACCTCCTCGGCGGGCTGGAACACCAGGCGCACCCCGACGGGCAGCTCCCCCGCGGCGTGCAGCTCGGCGAGCGCCAGGCCGGCGCCGACCACCGCCGCGGTGTGCACGTCGTGCCCGCAGGCGTGCGCGACCCCGTGGACCGTGGACGCGAACGGCAGCCCGGTCGTCTCCTGGACCGGCAGCGCGTCGATGTCGGCGCGCAGCGCGATCCGGCGCCGGCCGGTGTCGACGGTGCTCGGCCCGATGTCGCAGACGAGGCCCGTGCCGGGCAGCAGCCGCGGGGACAGCCCGGCGGCGCGCAGCCGGTCGGCGACCACCCGCGTGGTGCGCTGCTCGGTACGGCCGAGCTCGGGGTGCGCGTGGACGTCCCGCCGCAGCTCCACCAGCTCGGGGTGCAGCGCGGTCACGATCCGGGTCACGCGGGTGGGGTCGACGATCACCCGACCGACCCTAGTCCGCGGCGCAGGTCGCGGCAGGTGCGCGCCCGGCCCGCGGACGGATCAGGCCAGGTCCTCGCGCCCGCGGCCCCGCCAGCCGTCCACCGCGCTCTTCACGGCCTGGGCGTGCGCCCGGGTGGTGACGAGCAGCGCGTCCGGGGTGTCGACCACCACGGCGTCGGGGATGCCGAGCACCGTCACGGTGCGCCCGTCCGCGGGCACCACGACCGCGCCCGGGGCGTCGATCCGCTGCACCAGCGCGTCGTCGCCGAGGGTGCGCGCGCCATCCGCGTCGACCGGGGGCAGCAGGGTCGCGAGCGAGGCGAAGTCGCCCACGTCGTCCCAGGTGAAGTCGCCGGGGACCACGGCGACGCCGCCGGTCGCGGCCACCGGCTCCGCGATGGCGTGGTCGATGGCGATCTTCGTCAGCCCCGGCCAGACCTCGGCGAGCACGGCGTCCCGGCTCTCCGGGTCGTCCCAGGCCGCCGCGATCGTGCGCAGTCCCGCGGCCAGCGTCGGCAGCTGGGTCGCGAGGTGGTCCAGCAGCACGCCGGCGGACACGATGAACATGCCGGCGTTCCAGCGGTAGTCGCCGGTGGCGAGGTAGGCGGCGGCGGTCTCGGAGTCGGGCTTCTCGGTGAACCCGGCGACGTGCCGCGCGCTCGCCGCGCCCGCGACGCCCAGCGGCTCCGACGACCGGACGTACCCGAAGGCCGTCGACGGCGCCGTCGCGGTGATGCCGATGGTCACCACGTACCCGGCGCGCGCCGCGGCGACGCCCTCCGTGACCGCGGACCAGAACTGCGGGAGGTCCTCGATGACCTGGTCCGCGGCGAACGAGCCGAGCACGACGTCGGGCCCGTGCCGCTCGGCGAGGATCGCGGCGGCGAGGCCGATCGCGGCCATCGAGTCCCGGGGCGACGGCTCGGCGACGACCTGCTCCGCGCCGAGCTCCGGCAGCTGGGCCGACACGGCCTCGGCGTGCCGGACGCCGGTGACGACGAGGACGCCGGCCGCGCCGGTGAGCGGCAGCAGCCGGTCGACGGTGCCCTGGAGCAGGGTGCGGCCCGTGCCGGTCAGGTCGTGCAGGAACTTGGGCGCGCCCTGGCGGGACAGGGGCCAGAGCCGGGTCCCGGCACCGCCGGCGGGCACGACCGCGTGGAAGCCGTCGATCGGCTGGGGCTGGGCGGGCGCAGCGGACGTCGCCGGGGTCTGGGACATGCGGGGCAGCGTATCGGGAGGGACCGGGATGAACCGGGCCGCCGTCACCCGGGTGGGTGCCGCCTCCCGGTCGCGCCGCCCGGTTGGGACCTCGGTCCCGATCGACGTGTGCGCTTGGTCACAGTCGGGGCGTTCGAGTCTTCCGGGAGGGGCGGCAGGTCGCACCATCACTACAGTGATCTGACCGGACACTGCAGTCCCGCCCGAACTCGCCAGGAGGCCTCCCGTGCCCACTGCGCCAGCCGAACCGCGCAACGACGCCGCCCCCACGGCACCGCGCCCCGGCGGCACCCTCTACCGCGGCCGCGAAGGCATGTGGTCCTGGGTCGCCCACCGCATCACCGGCTTCGCGATCTTCTTCTTCCTGCTCGTGCACGTGCTCGACACGTCGCTCGTGCGGGTCTCCCCCGAGGCGTACAACGCCGTGATCGGCACCTACAAGAACCCCGTCATGGGGCTCGGCGAGGCCGGCCTCGTCGCCGCCATCGTGTTCCACGCCTTCAACGGCATCCGGATCATGCTGGTCGACTTCTGGTCCAAGGGCGCGAAGTACCAGCGCGTCATGCTCTGGGTCGTGCTCGGGCTGTTCGCCCTCACGATGGCCGGGTTCCTGCCGCGCCACCTCATGCACGTCTTCGGAGGCGAGTGATGACCACGATCCCCGCCCCCCGCACCCGCGCCGCCGGCCCCGGCCGCCGGACCTCCCGGGGCAACTGGGAGCTCTACGGCTGGGTGTTCATGCGCGCGTCCGGCGTCGTCCTGCTCGTGCTGATCTTCGGCCACCTGTTCGTCAACCTGGTCGCCGGCGAGGGCATCTCCGCCATCGACTTCGGCTTCGTCGCCGGCAAGTGGGCGTCCCCGTTCTGGCAGATCTGGGACCTGCTGATGCTCTGGCTCGCGATGATCCACGGCACCAACGGCGTGCGGACGATCATCAACGACTACGCCCGCAAGGACGGCACCCGCCTGGTGCTCAAGCTCGCCCTCTACGTGGCGTTCACCGTCGTCGTCGTGCTCGGCACCCTCGTGATCTTCACGTTCGACCCGTGCCCCCCGAACAGCCCGGCCGACCTGCTGCCGTCGTTCTGCACCGCCTGACCCCCCTCGCACAGCTTTGGAGGCATCGACCCCGATGCAGACCCACCAGTTCGACGTCGTCATCGTCGGTGCCGGCGGCGCGGGCATGCGTGCCGCGCTCGAGTCCTCGGCCCGCACCCGCACCGCGGTGATCTCGAAGCTCTACCCGACCCGCTCGCACACCGGCGCCGCCCAGGGAGGCATGTGCGCCGCCCTCGGCAACGTCGAGGACGACAACCCCGAGTGGCACACCTTCGACACCGTCAAGGGCGGCGACTACCTCGTCGACCAGGACGCGGCGACGATCATGGCGAACGAGGCCGTCGACGCCGTGCTCGACCTGGAGCGGATGGGCCTGCCGTTCAACCGCACCCCCGAGGGCCGGATCGACCAGCGCCGGTTCGGCGGGCACACCCGCAACCACGGCGAGGCCGCCGTGCGCCGGGCCTGCTACGCGGCGGACCGCACCGGGCACATGATCCTGCAGACGCTCTACCAGCAGTGCGTGAAGAACGAGGTCGCGTTCTTCAACGAGTTCTACGTGCTCGACCTGCTGCTCACCCACGACCTCACCGGCCGCGAGGTGCCGGACGGCGAGGACGTGGCCGTCTCGGGCGTCGTCGCCTACGAGCTCGCCACCGGGGAGATCCACATCTTCCGCGCCAAGTCCGTGGTCCTCGCGACCGGCGGCGCCGGCAAGATCTACAAGACGACCTCCAACGCCCACACCCTCACCGGCGACGGCATGGCGCTCGCCTACCGCCGCGGGCTGCCGCTGGAGGACATGGAGTTCTTCCAGTTCCACCCGACCGGCCTCGCCGGCCTCGGGATCCTGCTGTCCGAGGCCGCGCGCGGCGAGGGCGGCATCCTCCGCAACGCCGACGGCGAGCGCTTCATGGAGCGGTACGCACCCACCATCAAGGACCTCGCGCCCCGCGACATCGTGGCGCGCGCGATGGCGAACGAGGTGCGCGAGGGCCGCGGCGCGGGCCCGAACAAGGACTACGTGCTGCTCGACCTGACCCACCTGGACCCCGCGCACATCGACGCGAAGCTCCCGGACATCACCGAGTTCGCCCGCACCTACCTCGGCATCGAGCCGTACACCGAGCCCGTGCCCGTCTACCCGACCGCGCACTACGCGATGGGCGGGGTCCCGACCAACGTCGAGGCCGAGGTGCTCCGGGACACGAACCACGTGGTGAAGGGCCTGTACGCCGCCGGCGAGGTCGCGTGCGTGTCCGTCCACGGGTCGAACCGGCTCGGCACCAACTCCCTGCTCGACATCAACGTGTTCGGCAAGCGCGCGGGCATCTCCGCCGCCGAGTACGCCGCGACCGCCCCCTGGGTCGACCTGCCCGACACACCGGAGGCCGCGGTCGTCGCCCAGCTCGAGCAGATGCGCGAACGACCCCAGGGCGAGCGCGTGTCCGACGTCCGCCGCGAGCTGCAGCAGACGATGGACACCAACGCCCAGGTGTTCCGGACCGCCGAGTCGCTGCGCCAGGCGTTCGCCGACATCCAGGTGCTCCAGGAGCGCTACTCCCGGGTGTCCGTCCAGGACAAGGGCCGGGCGTTCAACACCGACCTCATCGAGGCGCTCGAGCTCGGGTTCCTGCTCGACATCGCCGAGACCGTCGTCGTCGGGGCGCTCAACCGGCGCGAGTCCCGCGGCGGGCACTTCCGCGAGGACTACCCGAACCGCGACGACGAGAACTTCATGGAGCACACGATGGCCTACCGCCGGGTCCCCGGCGTGCCGGTCGACTCCCCCGCCGGCTCCGCGCCGAAGGGCGAGGAGGTCCCGCCGCCCGGGCCGGGCCGCCCGGTCGTGCTCCTGGGCACCAAGCCCGTCGTGACCACCGTGTACCAGCCGATGGAGCGGAAGTACTGATGACTGCTGTCGCAGAGCGCTCGGCCGCCGCCGAGCCCAAGGCCGGGGAGATCCCCTCGTTCGAGGTCACCCTCAAGATCCGCCGCTACACCCCCGAGACGCACGGCGACGAGGCGTACTGGGAGGAGCACACGGTCACCGCCCACGGCACCGACCGGCTGCTCGACGCCCTGCACAAGATCAAGTGGGAGATGGACGGCTCGCTGACGTTCCGCCGCTCCTGCGCGCACGGCGTCTGCGGCTCCGACGCCATGCGGATCAACGGCCGCAACCGGCTCGCGTGCAAGGCCCTGCTCAAGGACCTCAACCCCGACAAGCCGATCACCGTCGAGCCCATCAAGGGCCTGCCGGTCATCAAGGACCTCGTCGTGGACATGGAGCCGTTCTTCGCCTCCTACCGCGAGATCATGCCGTTCCTCATCACCACCGGCACCGAGCCGTCCCGCGAGCGGCTGCAGTCCGCCGAGGAGCGCGCCCGGTTCGACGACACCACCAAGTGCATCCTGTGCGCCGCGTGCACGAGCTCCTGCCCGGTGTTCTGGACCGACGGCCAGTACTTCGGCCCCGCGGCGATCGTCAACGCCCACCGGTTCATCTTCGACAGCCGCGACGAGGGGGCCGCCCAGCGGCTCGAGATCCTCAACGACAAGGAGGGCGTCTGGCGCTGCCGGACCACCTTCAACTGCACCGAGGCCTGCCCCCGCGGCATCGAAGTCACCAAGGCGATCCAGGAGGTCAAGCGCGCGATGATCACCCGCGCGTTCTGACCCCTCCCCGTCCCGCCCCGCCTCTCCCCGTGTGGATCCACCCCGCGAACCAGTCCAGGGTGGATCCACACGGGTAGGCGCGCCGATGCGTGTCGACACGAATCGTCCACGGGACCGGCCGACCTCGATCAGCGCACGGTCCAGGGCATCGGCCCGGTACGGAGGCGAGCCCGGGCGGCCGCACGACGCAGGCGGGCGCACCAGTCGTCCCGCCCCGCCCCGTCGGCGACGTCGGTCGCGGTGGCGCGCACGACGACCAGCCCCAGCGCCTCGAGCCGCTCCTGCCGCTCGGCGTCCCTGCTCCGCCGCTGAGCCGCGGCGTGCACCGCGCCGTCGTACTCGCCGACCAGGCCCAACGCCGGGTCGATGAGGTCGACGCGGGCGACGAACGCCCCCGCACCGTCGAAGACCGACGCGTTGCACCTGGGCATCGGCAGACCGGCCTCCTGCCAGAGCAGTCGCAGCACGGACTCCTGGGGCGACTCGACGCCGTCGGCCGAGAGCGCGAGGACCCGGCGAGCCCGCGCGCTGCCCTGCCAACGGCTGCGTTCCGCGACGAGACGTGCCAGGGCGTCCGGGTCGATGACGTCGATCGCCCGTAACCTGTCCAGGGCGATCACCCCCTCGTCGACCGTTGTCAGGCGCGCGAGGTCGAAGGCGGTGCGGAGCGGGGTCGTCACCACCAGCCCGTCGACGCGGCACCGTTCGTCCGGCCCGACCGGACTCCGGAGGAGCCGGCGGAACGGCGTGTCCACGAGCCGGGTCCTCCGCCCGGCGAGCAGCAGCACCGCGCGCGGCGCGCGTCGACCGCGGTCCCAGCCGTCGAACTGCGCCACGTCGCCTCTCCGTAGCGACCGCCGTTCATGGGCTCGCGCCGCTGCCCAGCCTCCGACCACCACGCCGGGCGGCAGACCGGCGGTGGCGACGGCCGTGCGTACGTCCGGGTCCGAGCGGTCCGCGCCGGCGACTAAGTAGACGCCGTGGCCGACTCGCCGGTACGTCCCGTTCCTGAGCAGCGCCAGGGCACCGCGGTCAGCGGCCTGACGCGTGGTCAGCACCGCGGGGAGTGCGTCGTGGGTTCTCATGCGGCGACGCTGCACCCGATCACGGCCCGGAGCCGTTGCGCCTCCCCACCGCCTGGGGACGACGGGCGGCTGAGTCACCTGTGGAGGGCTCGGGGCCGCGTCGTCGCCCGGGCGCGGTCCGGAGATCTGCCCGGCGATCCTGCACACCGCGCACCACCGCGCACCGGTGCGTCGTCCCCTCCGCAGCCAGGGTGGATCCACTCCGCGCGGTCAGGTCCTGGGGTGGAGCGCTCGTGTCGACACACCTCGGCGAGCCTCCCGGGATGGATCCACCCCGGCGGGCGGGGCGGGGCGGGGCGGGTGGGCGGGGCGGGGCGGGGCGGGGCGGGGGGCGGGCGGGGCGGGGCGGGTCAGGGGGTGGGGTCGGCGGGTTCGGGGTCGGCGGTCCAGGCGGCGGCGAGCAGCACGATCCGGGCGATCAGGTTGATCCAGATCAGGAGCGTCACGATCACCGCGAACGACGCCAGCACCGCGTTCTTGTCGGCGGAGCCGGCGACGACCGACGTCCCCAGCACCCGGACCACGCCGAGCCCGAGGCCGGCGACGAGCATCCCCTGGCGGAGGTCCGGCCACGCCGGCCGCTGCCCGGCGAGCACCACGACGATCAGCCAGAACGTCACGGCGTCGACCACGAACGCCACGGCGATGCCCGCGCACCGCAGCACGATCGACCCGACCGTCGAGTCCTCCAGCCCGAGCGCGGCCAGCGCCCAGTCCGCGGCGGTCGTCGTCACGATGCTCAGCACCGCGGACAGCAGGATCGCCAGGCCGATGCCCGCGAAACCGCCGAGCTCCCGGAGCTTGCCGGCCACGATGTTGCCGCCGGGGCCGTCGGCCTGGAACATCGCCCGCACCGCGGTCCGCAGCGCGGCCATCGCGGAGATGGCGCTCACCAGCAGCACGACGAGGGCGACCAGTCCCGCGACGCCGACGCCGGTGCTCAGCACCAGGTCGGCCGGGTCGATGACGCCGTTGTCCTCGCTGCTGGTCTTGACCAGGCCGGGCAGGTTCGCGTCGACGGTGTCGAGGACGGTCTGCCGGAGCCCGTCGTTGTTGCCGAGCACCGCCATGAAGACGGTGTAGCCGATGGTCAGCCCGGCGAACACCGAGAAGATCGTCGCGTACGCGATGCCGCCGGTGAGCACCCCGCCGCCGGCGGCGCCGAACCGCGCGTTGGCGCGCCCCGGGCGGCTCCGCTGCCACCACCCGACCAGGGCCTGCACCCGGGCGACGACGCCCGCGAACCCGCCCGGGTAGGCGCGACGGCCGATGTCCCGGCGGTTGCCCGCGGCCACGTCCTCGGTGCTGCTCACGTCGGCGTGCGCGCGCCCGGCGCCTCGCGGTTCGGCCGGGATACCCATGCGCCCGACCCTAGGAGGCCGCCCGCGGGTCGGCATCCCGAGCCACCGGCTCGAGGTGCAGGTCAGGCCCCGCCGAGGGCGAACGCGCCCATCGTGCGCCACTCGCCGTCGTCGCCGTGCTCGAACGCGTGGATCTCGGCGACGTCGAAGCGCGCCTCGAAGTCCGCCATCTCGACGAAGGCCCGGTCGAGCGCGTCGTTCGGGACGTCGTGCGCCACGGTGACGTGCGGGTGGTAGTGGAACCGCAGGTCCTGCTCCAGCACGCCGGTCCGGATGTCGATCTCGAGCAGCTCGCAGGACGCGATGCCCTCGACGACCTCGACGAACACCACCGGCGACACCGGCCGGAACGACGCCGTCCCGCGCAGGTGCACGGCGAACGGCGCGTGCCGGGCGGCGACCTCCCGGAGGTGCTCCTCGACGGCGAGCAGGGACGCCACCGGCAGGACCGTGGGGCCGAGCAGCGTGATGTGCGGCTGGATCAGGTCCGCGGCGGGGTCGCCGACCCGGGCCCGGGCCGCCCGGAGCTGGGCGTCGAACGGCGGGGGCACGGTCACGGCGACGCCGATCCGCACCTCCTCGCCGAACGGCCCGGTGGGGTTCATGTCGTCCGGCGACGCGGCAGCAGGCCGAACCGGTCGGAGACCCGGTCGAGGGTGCGCTGCGCGATGTCCCGGGCGCGCTCGGCGCCGTCCTCGAGCACGGCGTCCAGCGTGGCCGGGTCCGACAGGTAGCCGTCGACGCGCTCCTGGAACGGGGTGAGGAAGTCGGTGACGACCTCCGCCAGGTCGACCTTGAGGTGGCCGTAGCCCTTGCCCGCGTAGTCGGCGACGATCGCGTCGACGTCCCGGCCGGTGAGGGCGGAGAAGATGGTCAGCAGGTTCGCGACCCCGGGCTGGTGCTCCCGGTCGTAGCGGACCTCGCCGATCGCGTCGGTGACGGCCGACTTGATGCGCTTCGTCACCGTCTTCGGCGGGTCGAGCAGCTCGATGATGCCGTTCGGGCTCGACGCCGACTTGCTCATCTTCGCGGTCGGGTCCTGCAGGTCGTAGATCTTGGCGGTCGCCTTGACGATGTGCGCCTCGGGGACGACCGCGGTGTCGTCGCCGAACCGCGAGTTCAGCCGCTGCGCCAGGTCGCGCGTCAGCTCGAGGTGCTGGCGCTGGTCCTCGCCGACCGGCACGAGGGCCGTGTCGTACAGGAGGATGTCCGCCGCCATGAGGATCGGGTAGGTGAACAGCCCGACGGTCGTGCCCTCGGCACCGTGCTTGGCGGACTTGTCCTTGAACTGCGTCATCCGCCCGGCCTCGCCGAAGCCCGTGACGCAGGACAGCAGCCAGGACAGCTCCGCGTGCTCCGCGACGTGCGACTGCACGAACAGGATCGACCGCTCCGGGTCCACGCCCGCCGCCAGGTACTGGGCGGCCGTCCGCCGCGTCCGCTCCCGCAGCAGCGCGGGGTCCGGGGCGACGGTCAGGGCGTGCAGGTCCACCACGCAGTACAGGGCGTCGTACGCGTCCTGCAGGGCGACCCACTGGGTCAGGGCGCCCAGGTAGTTGCCGAGGTGGAGGGAGTCGGAGGTGGGCTGCATCCCGGAGAAGATGCGGGGGCGGGCGGAGACCATGAGTCCATTCTGACGGTTCGGGGGCGGGGGCCCGGACAACGGGTGGGGACGGGGTCGCCTCAGGTGGCCTCGTCGTCGAACGGCGCGGGCGCGCCGGGCTCGAGCGGGGTGGGTGCGGGCGGCGCGGGTGCCGCGGCCCGGGCGGCGCGGCCGGCGGCCCCGGCACCGGCGGCGGACGCGGCGGTGCGCGCGCCCGCGGGGGCGGCGTCGGTGTCCAGCAGGGCGTCCCGGACGATGCGGCGCGGGTCGTAGCGCCGGGGGTCCAGCGCCTCCCAGTCGATGTCCTTGACCTCGTCGCCGAGCTCGTCGTCCACGCGGCGGCGCGCGTCGGCGAGCATGCCCCGGCCCTGCTTGACCAGGCGGGCGAGCTGCTCCGCGTACCCGGGGAGCCGCTTGGGGCCGACGACGATCACGGCGACGAGCAGGATCACGAGGAACTCGCCGCCGTTGATGTCGAAGAACACCGCCCCAGGCTACCGTCCGGGGCCCGCGGCGGACACTGCCCTGGTCAGCCCCGCGGGGACTCGTCCAGGACGACGCGCACGTCCCGCTCGGCGCCGCCGGCGTCGCGCACCCGCAGGAGCACGGCCTCGCCGGGCGTCCGCGCCCGGATCGCGACGATCAGCTCGTCCGACGCGGTCACGGGGCGCCCGTCGATGGACAGCACGACGTCCCCGGGCCGGATGCCCGCACGGTCGGCGGGGCCGCCGGGGGTGACCGGCTGCTGGCCGGCCTGCGGCTCGCCGGCGACCCGCACGCCCTCACCGGTGTAGCCGGAGTCGAGCAGGACGCCGATCACCGGGTAGGTGGCGCGGCCGGTCTCGATCAGCTGCTCGGCGGTGCGGCGCGCCTGGTCGGACGGGATCGCGAACCCGAGGCCGATGCTGCCGCCGCTGGTCGCGGACGTGCCGGGCGGCTGCGCGATGGCGGAGTTGATGCCGACGACCTCACCGGCGGCGTTCACCAGCGGACCGCCGGAGTTGCCGGGGTTGATCGCCGCGTCGGTCTGGATCGCGTTGATGAACGCGGTGGACTCGGCGCCGTCACCGGCGGCCACCGGGCGGTTCCGGGCGCTCACGATGCCCGACGTGACCGTGCCGACCAGCCCGAGCGGCGCGCCGACCGCGACCACCGGGTCGCCGACCTGCACGTCCTCGGAGACGCCGAGCACCAGCGGGGTGAGGCCCTCGGCCTCGACCTTGAGGACCGCGAGGTCGTACTCCGCGGTGCTGCCGACGACCGTCGCGTCGAGCTGCGAGCCGTCCGCGAGCAGGACGACGACCGTCGCACCGGCGGTGGTGGCGGCCGCCACGACGTGGTGGTTGGTGAGGATGTAGCCGTCCTGCCGGAGCACGAACCCCGAGCCGGTGGACGACCCCGACGCCGCGGAGACCTCGATCGACACGACCGAGGGCAGCACCCGCTCGGCGATCCCGGCGACGCTGTCCGGCGCCCGGTCCCCCGCCCCCGTGCCGACGGACGCGGGCAGACCGGCATCCACGAGCCGGGCGTCGTCGGACTCGACGCGGCTGCCGACGACCCCGCCGACCAGGCCGGCGCCGAACGCGACGACGACGAGACCGGCGACGACGCCGAGCGGGATCCGGCGACGGCGGCGCGGGCGGGTGGGCGGGGCCAGGTCGGGGTACGGCAGGACGCCCGGGCCCGCACCCGGCACGGGGCCCGCGCCGGGCGCCGGGGCGGGGGCGGCGCCGGGGTCGGTGGGCAGCGGCGCCGCGGCGGGCCACGCCGCCGGGCGGTGCGTGCCCGGGCGCACGGCCCAGCCGGCCGGCGGCGCCGTCCAGCCCGCGGGCGCGGCGGCCGGCGGGGCGAACGGGTCGGCGGGCGGGGTCGCGGGGCGGGTCGGCGGCGCGAACGGGTTGCGGTCCTGCGGCGCGGGCACGTCGCGGTCGTGCTGCCCGGGCGGGAGCGGCTGCTCGGGCGTCGTCACGGCAGGTGCATCGCGGCGGTGAACGTATCCCACCCGCGGGTCAGGCGGGCGGGGATCCCGGCGTCGAACCCGCCGTCGGGGAACTGCTGCACGACGGTCGCGACCTCCGGTCCGCTGCCGGCGGAGACGACCTCGACGACGGTGTCCCCCGACTGCCAGGCGGCGTGCCACGGCGCGGTGGACAGCAGGTAGACCGTGCGGCCGTCGAGGTCGAGGCGGTCGGCCGCGGTCAGCGCGGACACGTCGAGGCGGCCCTGCTGCTCGGTGACGACGACCTCGCCGCCGGTCGGTCCGGTCAGGTCGAGCTCGAGGGTGCTGCCGGCGTCGCGCAGCCGCACCGAGGTGACGGACCAGCCCTCGGGGACCTCCGCGGGGCAGGTCCAGCCCTGAGCGCGCATCCAGTCCAGGTACTCCTGGGTGGAGGCACCCTCGGCGGGCTCGGCGACCGGGTCGGTGACGGCCGCGGGGAGCGCGGGTGCCCCGCCGTTGCCGAGCACCTGGAGCGCGTCCGCGGAGGCGGTCGCGGGGGCGACCTCCGGGCGGTCGCCCAGCAGGAACAGCCCCACGGCGACGACGCCGAGCCCGGTGAGGGAGCCGACGGCGGCGCGCAGGCCCCGGCGGCCGGCGCCAGGGCCGGCGAGGACACCGCGGCCGCCCAGCACGGGGCGCGAGCCGAGGACGCCCTGCCCCTGGCCGAGCAGGGTGCGACCACCCGCCAGCAGGCCGTCGAGCGCACCGGACGCGCCGGTGTGCTGCACCGGCCGCGCGCCGGACGGCGGCACGAACGGGTCCATCGGCCGGGCGGTGGCGCGGGCGGTCTCACCGGCGGTGCGCTGCCGGTCGGTGCCGGGCACCGCGCGGGGGTCCGGCGGGCAGCCGAGCGCGAGCAGGCGCGCGGTGAGGTCGCCGGCGGGCCGGACGTCGTGCGCGTCGGACAGCACCCGGCGCGCGGCGCGGGCGGAGGCGAGGTCGGCGGCGCACCGGGCGCAGCAGGTGACGTGCGCGAGCGCGCGCTCCGTGGCGGCCGGGCTGAGCTGGCCGTCGACGAGGGCGCTGACGCGGTCGCCGAGGTGGGCGCTCACCGGGAGCCTGCCGTGGCGGTCACCCCGGGGCCGAGGTCGGCGTCGGCCGGCTCCGCGAGGCCGGCGCGCACCGCGGCGGGCGCGCGGTGCTCGAGGGAGACCCGCAGGCGGGCCCGGGCCCGGTGGATGCGGGAGCGGACGGTGCCGAGCTTGATGCCGAGCGTGACGGCGATCTCCTCGTACGACAGCCCCTCGATGTCGCAGAGCACCACGGCGGCGCGGTACTCCGGGGGCAGCTCGTCGAGCGCGCGCTGGATGTCGACGTCGAGGTTGTCGTGCTCGAACGCACGCTCCGGGCCGCCGTCGGTGGCCGGGTAGCGGTCGCCGTCCTCGCCCATCGCGTCCATCCGGATCCGCTGCCGGCGTCGCGCGCCGTCGAGGAACAGGTTGGTCGTGATGCGGTGCAGCCACCCCTCGAAGGTCCCGGGCGTGTACGTCGACAGGGACCGGAACACCCGGACGAAGACCTCCTGCGTGAGGTCCTCGGCGTCGTGCCGGTTGCCGGTGAGGCGGTACGCCAGGCGGTAGACACGCGTGGAGTGCTCCCGGACGATCGCCTCCCACGTCGGGGGCTGCCAGTCCGGGTCGGGCAACGAGGTCGCCATCCACGTCCTTCACGTCGAGGGCCGCGCGGGTGCGGCTCGGTGGTCCATCATCCCAGGCGCGCGGTCCGGTGGCGAACCGGCCTGGTCAGGGGAGAACGCGCGCGCGACCCGCCGAGTTCCCCGACCGGCTCGCGGGTGCGCGCGCACTAGGCTGACGCACGCGCGCACCCGCGCCGCACGCACGCCGGTGCCCGGCGCACCACGCACGTCCCAGGAGGACACCATCGCCACCGACAAGGCCGCCAGCTGGGTCTACGCCGAGGGCTTCAGCCCGGAGGACGAGACGCTGCTGCGGGCCCGCGACCGCGCCGGCGAGCTCGGCTGCACGCCGGTCCAGGCGGGGACGGGCGCGGCGCTGACCGTGCTCGCGGCGGCGGCCCGTGCGCGCGCGGTGGTCGAGGTCGGCACCGGTGCCGGGGTCAGCGGCCTGCACCTGCTGCGCGGGATGCCGTCGGACGGCGTGCTCACCACGATCGACGTCGAGGTCGAGCACCAGCGCGCCGCGAAGGCGGCGTTCGCCGAGGAGGGCGTGCGGCCCGCGCGCACCCGGACGATCTCCGGCCGGGCGCTCGACGTGCTGCCGCGGCTGACCGACGGCGCGTACGACCTGGTGTTCGTCGACGCGGACGTCGAGAGCTACCCCGCGTACGTCGAGCAGGCGGTGCGGCTGCTGCGCCCGGGCGGCGTGCTCGCCGTGGACGACGCGCTGTGGCACGACCGGGTCGCCGACCCCGCGCGGCGCGACGAGGCCACGACGATCGTCCGGGAGACCGGTCGGCGGGTCCGCGAGGACGACCGCCTGCTCCCGGCGCTGCTCACCGCGGGCGACGGCCTCCTGGTCGCCGTCCGCCGCTGACCCCCGCACCGAGGTCGCACCGCCCGGCGGCCGCCGGGGCCCCGGTCGTGCACGCAGCACGACGCCCGCGCACCCCGGGGACGGGGACGCGGGCGTCGTGGGGCCGGCGGGGTCAGCGCAGGGCGGCCAGGTAGCGCAGGAGCAGACGCGCGCCGTAACCCGTCGCGCCCTCGGTGACCTCGTGCTTGTCGGCGGCGGCGCGCGCCGGGCCGGCGATGTCGAGGTGCGCCCACGTGCGGCTGCCCACGAACTCCCGCAGGAACAGCGCGGCCGTGATCGAGCCGCCCCCGTACTTCAGGTCCTGCGCGACGTGCCGGAGGTCCGCGACGGTGGACCGCACCGCGTCGGCGTAGTCGGGCACCAGCGGCATCGACCAGACGGGCTCGCCGGAGTCCGCGGCGGCCTCCTCGAGCGCCGCCGTCAGCCGCGGGTCGGTGGCGTACAGCGCGGCGTGCTGCCGGCCGAGCCCCAGGCTCGCCGCACCGGTGAGCGTCGCGACGTCGAGCAGCACGTCGGGGTCGAGCGTCGCGTCGGCCCAGGCCAGCGCGTCGCCGAGGACCAGACGGCCCTCTGCGTCGGTGTTCGCGATCTCGACCGTGCGCCCGCCCCACATCCGCAGGACGTCGCCCGGGCGGTACGAGGACGCGCCGAAGTGGTTCTCGGCGAGCGGCAGCACCGCCGTGACGCGGTGCGGGACCCCGGCGGCCGCGGCGCCCAGCACCGTGGCGAGCGCGACGGCGGCACCCGCCATGTCGGTCTTCATCGGGACCATCGCCTCGCGCGGCTTGATGGAGATGCCGCCGGTGTCGTACGTGATGCCCTTGCCGACCACGACGACGTGCCGGGGCCGCCGCGAGCCGGAGGCCGTCGCGGGCTCGTACGTCACCGTGACCAGGCGCGGTGACGACGCGGAGCCGCCGCCGACGGCGAGGATGCCGCCGAAGCCCTGGGCCGCGAGCTCGCGCGGTCCGAGCACCTCGACGCGCAGGCCGGCGGCGCGGGCGAGCTCGCCGGCGCGGTCGGCCATCCACTCGGGGTCCTTGGTGCTGGACGGGGTGTTCGCCAGGTCGCGGACCAGCCACGTCGCGGTGGCGCCGCGGACGGCGTCGGCGAGGGCGTCCTGCGCGGGGGCGCCGTCACGGCCGACGACGACGAGCTCGGCCGCCGGGGCGTCCTTCGGGCTCGCGGGCGCGCCGATCCGCTGCACGCGGTAGGCGGCCAGCAGGTACCCCTCGACGAGTGCCCGCACGGAGCGGGGGCCGTCGGCGCCGGGCTCCGTGCCGACGGTGGTGAGCACGCGGCCCAGACCGCGCGTGGCCCGGGCGAGCGCCGCACCCGCACGGCGCAGGTCGTCGGGCGTCCCGTCGCCGACGCCCACCAGGACGAGGCGCCGGGGCAGACCGGACCAGGGCAGGGCCGTGCCGGCGCTGCCGACGGGGCGGGGCAGCAGCAGCGTCCACGCCTCACCGGGCGCACCGGTCAGGCCGGCGCGCTCGGCGAGCTCGGCCAGGTCGATGCCGTACCGGGCGGCGGCGTCCGCCGTGCCGCGCCGGGGCTGCAGGTCGGTGTCGTCCGGCGCCGCCGGGGCGACCGGGACGGCCACCGCGTCGACGTCGGGCGCGGTGAGCAGCTCCGACGACGCGAGCGTGCCGGCGGTCAGCGAGACCGCCGGCACCTCGCGGCCGACGCGCACGGCGGCGGTGGTCAGGGAACGAGCCACGTCAGCGCGCGTCCGTGCCGTCAGGAGACGACGGAGGTGAGCGCCTCGCCCAGCTCCTGGGCCTCGGTCGCGTTCAGCTCGACGACGAGCCGGCCGCCGCCCTCGAGCGGGACGCGCATGACGATGCCGCGACCCTCCTTGGTCACCTCGAGGGGACCGTCACCAGTCCTCGGCTTCATCGCGGCCATGCGGGGCTCTCCTTCGCGTCGTGGCTGGGTGGCCGGGTCCTGATCACGCGCGCACCGCGTGGGGCGGCACGGGCGCGGACGGGGCTCCGGCACCCGGATGTCCAACGGTCAGTCTAGTTCACCGGGGCGACGAACAGGGCCGTGCGCTGCGGATCCGTGCCGCGGGAGCGCCCCCGCGGTCACGGCGGCCACCCCGACGGCGGCACCAGCCGCCAGATCTGCCACACCCAGACGACCTGCAGCGCGAGCATGACGACGACCACCGCACCGGTCCACGCCCGGCGGGCCCACCGGGGCCGTGCCACCACCCCCGCCGTGGCCGCCGCCAGCGGGAACGCGAGCACCAGGAACCGCGCGAGGCTGCTGCCGGGCTCGACCGCCGCCGCCAGGTAGAGCAGGTACGCGGCCGACCAGGCGTGCAGCTCCCGGCCCAGGCGCCAGGTCGCCGGCGCGAGCAGGCACACGGCCACGAAGGCCGCCGCGGCGAGCACCACCCACGGCGCGGCCGACCCGAACCAGAACTGCGGCACGTACGCCCACCCCGCGAACGGCGCGGTGGTCCGCTCGCCGCGCCACGCCTCCTGGGTCTGCAGGTAGGCGTCGGGGACGCCCGTCGCCCAGCCGACGACGCCGATCCACGCGAACCCGGAGACCACGGCGGTGACCGCGAGCGCGCCGAGGCCCACGAGGTCCCGCGCGGGCGGCCGATCCCCCGCGGCGCGCCACTCGCGCCACCGCACGACGGCGTGCACCAGGACGACGACGGCCATCGGCAGCGCGACCGCGCGCGTGAACCCGAGCGCCAGCACCGCCAGGCACGCCCAGCCGTACCGGCGGGTGACGACGGCCAGCAGCGACGCGGCGACCAGCAGCAGCGCCAGCGACTCGGTGTAGCCGACCTGGAGCACCACGGATGTCGGGAAGACGCTGACCAGCAGCACCGTCGCCAGCGGCAGGCCCGGGCGGGCGGCGACCGCGCGGGGTGCGCCGGCGACGACGGTGCGGTGCACGAGCAGCACCGCACCCGCGCCGAGCAGCAGCGAGACCGTCGGCGCGACGACGGCCCACGAGCCGCCGGTCAGGTGCATGAGCGCGCCCACGAGCACCGGGTAGAGCGGGAAGAACGCCCACGCGTTCTGCTGCACCACCCCGTCGGCACCGACCGGCAGCGTCGTCGGGTACCCGCCCTCGGCGATCTGCCGGTACCAGGACGCGTCCCACATCAGCCCGGTGTACTCGGCGTACCCGGGGGCGGCGCCGGTCCAGCCGGTCGCGGCCTGGTGCGACGCGACCACCACCAGCACGACCGCCGAGAACGCCCGGGCCGCCGCGTACACCGCGAGCGCCTGCAGCCACCACGGCCAGGTGCGGGGGTCGGTCCGGCTCACGCCAGGCCCCGGACCGCGCGGGCCGGCGGCGCCTCCCCGCGCAGCGCCGCGACCACGTCGACGGTCCGTCGGGTGGCCCGGACGTCGTGCGCCCGGAACACCCGCGCCCCGAGCCAGGCCGCGACCGACGTCGCCGCCAGCGTGCCCTCGAGGCGCTCCTCGGGCGGCAGGTCGAGGGTCTCCCCCACGAAGTCCTTGCGGGACAGCGCGACCAGCACCGGGTGGCCGAGCGCCGTCAGCGCGGCCGTGCGTCGCACCAGGTGCAGCGAGTGCCAGGTGTTCTTGCCGAAGTCGTGGGTCGGGTCGACCAGCACGCTCGCGGGGTGCACCCCGAGGTCGACGGCACGGGCCGCGGCGGTGCGCAGCGTGCCGAGCACGTCGTGCAGCACGCCGTCGCGCGGGTCGGCGTCCGCCGGGGCGTCGTCGGGCAGCGGGTAGGACACCCGCAGCGGGTCGGTGCGCGGTGCGAGGCCTCCGGTGTGCGAGCAGACCACACCGAGGCCCCGCTCGGCGGCCACCTCGACCAGCGCCGGGTCGTGCCCCGCCCAGGTGTCGTTCAGCAGGTCGGCGCCGGCGTCGGCGGCGGCCCGGGCGACCTCGGCGCGCCACGTGTCGACGCTGACCAGCAGGTCCGGGTGCCGACGGCGCACCCGCTCGACGAGCGGGACGACGCGCGCGATCTCCTCCGCGACGTCGACCCGCGGTCCCCGCCCGGCGCGCACGCCGCCGAGGTCGACGAGGTCGGCGCCCTCCTCCTCGGCGCGCGCGACCGCGGCGTCCGCCCCGGCGTCGTCGTACCGGGCGGCGGCGTAGAACGAGTCGGGCGTCCGGTTGACCACCGCCATGACGACCGGCTGCCCGGGGCCGAACCAGCGCCCGCGCAGCAGCAGCGGCGCGCCGGCCGCGGGCACGGGCTGGGGCGCGGGACCGGGCCCGGGCCCGGGGTCAGCGACCACCCGCGCCGTCCTCGACGCCGGCCTCGGCGTCCACCTCCGCCTCGGAGGCCTCCTGCGCCTGCTCGGCGGCCGCGGCGGCCGCGCGCTCGGCGGCCCGGATCTCGGCCCCGCGGTCCCGGACGATCCGGACGGCGTCCTCGGGGTCGTCGACGAGCTGCAGCAGGGCGAGGTCGGCCTCGCGGATCATGCCGCGCTCGAGCACCGGTCCCCGCAGCCAGTCGATCATCCCCTGCCAGTAGTCGGTGCCGACCAGCACGATCGGGAACTCGGTGACCTTGTGCGTCTGCACCAGGGTCAGCGCCTCGAACAGCTCGTCGAACGTGCCGAACCCGCCGGGCAGCACGATGAACCCCTCGGCGTACTTCACGAACATCGTCTTGCGGGCGAAGAAGTACCGGAAGTTGACGCCGAGGTCGACCCACGGGTTCATGCCCTGCTCGAACGGCAGCTCGATGCCGAGCCCGACGGACAGGCCGCCCGCCTCGGTCGCGCCCTTGTTGGCGGCGGACATGATGCCGGGGCCGCCGCCGGTGATGACCGCGTACCCGGCCTCGGCGAGCTTGCGGCCGACGGCCTCGCCCATCGCGAAGTCCGCGTGCTCGGGCAGGGTCCGCGCCGAGCCGAACACGCTGACCGCGGGGCCGAGCTCCGCGAGCGCACCGAAGCCCTCGACGAACTCCGACTGGATCCGCATCACGCGCCAGGGGTCGCCGTGCAGCCAGCCCGCGCCCTCGCCGCGGGACAGCAGGCGCTGGTCGCTGGTGGTCGCGGGGATCTGCCCGCGCCGGAGCAGCACGGGGCCCTTGCGGTAGCCGGACCCGGGTGCCGGAACGCCGTCGTCACTCATGGCGCCGACTCTAAGGCCCGCACCCGGGTGCGGGCGGGCGAACTCCCGGGGTCACCCCTGGTCAGGCCGTCAGCCACGCCCGCAGGGCGTCGTGGCAGAGCGCGAGCTGGCCGACGGGCAGCCGCTCGTCGTCCTTGTGCGCGAGCAGCGGGTCGCCCGGGCCGAAGTTCACGGCCGGGATGCCGAGGGCCGAGAACCGTGCCACGTCGGTCCAGCCGTACTTGGGCGCGGGCGCGCCGCCGGTCACGCCGAGCACGGCGGCGGCGAACTCGGCCGCGGCCGGGTCGTCCAGCCCGGGGCGCGCGCCCGCCGCCGCGTCGGTGACGACGACCTCGAAGCCGTCGAACAGGGCGCGGACGTGCGCGGCGGCCTCGTCGACGGACCGCGACGGGGCGAACCGGTAGTTCACCGTCACGACGCAGGAGTCGGGCACGACGTTGGTGGCGATCCCGCCGCTGATCAGCACCGCGTTCAGGCCCTCGCGGTAGACCAGGCCGTCGACCTCGACCGACGCCGGCTCGTACGCGGCCAGCCGGGCGAGCACCGGCGCGGCCCCGTGGATCGCGTTCACGCCCGTCCAGGCCCGCGCGGAGTGCGCGGCGACGCCCGGCACCCGCACCTCGGCGCGCAGCGTGCCGTTGCAGCCGCCCTCCAGGCCCGCGTCCGTCGGCTCGCACAGCACGGCGAAGTCCGCGGTCAGCCAGTCCGGGTGGTTCCGGGACACGCGCCCGAGGCCGTTCAGCGACGCGTCGACCTCCTCGTGGTCGTAGAACACCCAGGTGACGTCGCGCGTCGGCGCGTCGAGCGCGGCGGCGAGCGCCAGCTGCACCGCGACGCCGCCGAGCATGTCCACGGTGCCGCGGCCCCAGAGCACGGCGTCGGCGCCCTCGCCCTCCAGCCGGGTCGGCAGGTTGTCCGCGACCGGCACCGTGTCCAGGTGGCCCGCGATCACCACCCGGGAGGGCCGGCCGAGGTGCGTGCGGGCGACCACGGTGTCCCCGTCGCGCAGCACCTCCAGGTGCGGGTACGCCCCCAGCGCCGCGACGACCGCGTCCGCGAGCGCCGTCTCGTCCCCGCTCACCGAGGGGATGTCGCAGACCTGCCGGGTCAGTGTGAGCAGGTCGGCGGTCAGGTCCAGCTGCGTGGTCGTCGTCACCCCCGCGACCCTACTCGGGCGCCACCACTCAGCCTCCGGCCCCCCGTAGGCTGGCCCGCATGAGCGACCGCACCGCCTGGGGCTGGGGCCTGGCCACCGTGACCGCCTCTGGCTCCGTCCTGGACACCTGGTACCCGCAGCCCGCCCTCGGCGACGTCCCCGAGGCCGCGCAGTGCCCCGAGGAGCTCGCCGCCCTGGTCGGCACCGACGAGCCGCGCGGGGTGCGCACCGAGACCGTGCTGACCGTCGTGGACCTCGACGGCGAGCCCGTCGACACCGCGGACGCGTACCTGCGCCTGCACGTGCTGTCGCACCGGCTCGCGGCGCCGAACACGATCAACCTGGACGGCGTGTTCGGCGTGCTGCCGAACGTCGTCTGGACCGACCGGGGGCCCTGCGCCGTCGAGGGCTTCGAGACGACCCGCGCTCGGCTCCGCGCCGAGTCCGGTCGCCCCGTCACGGTCTACGGCGTCGACAAGTTCCCGCGGATGGTCGACTACGTGCTGCCCGACGGCGTGCGGGTCGCGGACGCCGACCGCGTGCGGCTCGGCGCGCACCTCGCGGCGGGGACGACCGTCATGCACGAGGGCTTCGTGAACTTCAACGCCGGCACGCTCGGCACGTCGATGGTCGAGGGCCGGATCTCCCAGGGCGTCGTCGTCGGCGAGGGCAGCGACATCGGCGGCGGCGCGTCGATCATGGGGACCCTGTCCGGCGGCGGGCGCGAGCGCGTGTCCATCGGCGAGCGGTCCCTGCTCGGCGCCAACGCCGGCCTGGGTGTCTCCCTCGGCGACGACTGCATCGTCGAGTCCGGCCTCTACGTCACGGCCGGCACCAAGGTCACGCTGGTCGGCGAGACCGGTCCCGACGGCGCCCCGCGCGTGGTGAAGGCCCGCGAGCTGTCCGGCTCCGACGGCATCCTGTTCCGCCGCAACTCGCTGACCGGCGGGGTCGAGGCGGTCGCGCGCACGGGCACCGGCATCACGCTCAACGCCGCGCTGCACGCGAACTGACCCGCGTGGCCCACAGGCTGTCCCGCCTCGGCTGCGCGGCGCTCGCCGCGCTGGTCGTCCTGGTCGCGGCGGTCGGTGGGGTGGTCTGGTTCCTCGACGACCGCAGCCCGGCCCTCGCGTCGCGGCAGTGCACGGCCACGCTCGACGGCACCGCGTGGGCGCTCTCCGCGGACCAGGCGGACAACGCCGCGCTGATCGCGCTCACCGCGACCTACCGGGGCCTGCCCGCGCGCGCCGCCACCATCGGGCTGGCGACCGCCCTGCAGGAGTCGCGCCTGATCAACATCGACTACGGCGACCGCGACTCGGTCGGGCTGTTCCAGCAGCGGCCGTCCCAGGGCTGGGGGACCGTCGAGCAGATCATGGACCCGGTGTACTCGACCGGGAAGTTCTACGACGGGCTGGTCGGGGTCCCGGGGTACACCGAGCTGCCGGTCACCGAGGCGGCGCAGGCCGTGCAGCGCTCGGGGTTCCCGGACGCGTACGCGCAGCACGAGGGCCGGTCCCGGGCGTGGGCGTCGGCGCTCACCGGCTGGTCGACGGGCGTGCTGCACTGCGACCTCGACCCGGTCGAGGGCACCGCCGACACCGACGCGGCGCTGGCCCGGGTGCAGCGCGACCTCGGCGGGACCGTGTCGGCCGCCGTGGACGCCTCCGCCGACCCCGCGACCGGCGTGGTGCTCCAGCTGGACGCCGCCGGGCTGACGGCGGTGTCCGGCGGCGACCCCGCCCGCTCCGGCTGGGCCGTCGCGCAGTGGGCGGTCGCCGCGGCGGAGGCCCTGGACGCGGTGGCGGTCGACGTGGCCGGCGGCCGGTGGGAGCGCGGCGGCGCCGGCTGGGCACCCGCCCCCGCGGACGCCCCGACCCCCGCGCCGGGTACGGTCGCGATCACCCTGGCCCCCTGACCGACGCCCCCGGGTGCCCGTCGCCCCGGGTGCCCTCCGCCGAGACAGGACCTGCGCGCCGAGACAGGGCCGTCGGGGGTCCTGTCTCGGCGCGGCGGACCTGTCTCGGCGACGCACCGAGCCGCCGACGCGCCGACGCACCCGCGCACCGAGCCGCCCGACCGCCGAACCGCCGGCGTCACGCCCGGGGTCAGCGCAGGGCGGCGAACGCCGCGATCTCCTCCCGCAGGGCGTCGGCGAGCTCCGCGAGACCCGTGCCGTCCCCGCGCCCGGCGGCCCCCGCCACGGCGTCGACCTGGTCGGACATGCCCGCGATGATGTCGTCGATCCGGCCGATCGCCCGGCCGGCCTCGTCGGCCGCGGCCTGGGCGGCCACCACCTGCCGGGCGATGTCGTCCGACCGGCCCGCGGAGTCGTCCGCGAGCGAACGCACCTCGGACGCGACGACCGCGAACCCGCGACCCGCCTCGCCGGCACGCGCGGCCTCGATGGTGGCGTTCAGGGCCAGCAGCCGGGTGCGGCTCGCGATCGACTTCACCAGCCCGGCGGCGGCCTCGATCTGCGCGGAGGTGTCGGTGAGCTCCTGGACGGTGGACCGCGAGTCGCGCGCCGCGTCGGTCGCGGACGCGGACGCCGCTGTCAGTGCGGCCGCCGACGCCGCCAGGCCCTGCGCCGAGTCGGCCACCCGCGCGGCGACCCCGACGAGCCGGTCGGCGAGGTCGTCCCGCTCCGCCTGGTCCCGGGACGTCCGCAGGGCCGCCCGCTCGAGCCCGGCCCGCGCGGCGTCGATCCGCACCGCGCCGGCCCGGAACGCGCCCGGCATCCCGCGGCGCAGGAACCGCCGGTGGAACCGCCCCTCCTCCGCCGCGGCCAGCGACGCCTGGGACTCCCGCACGTACGCGTCGACCAGGTCGGCGACCCGGTTGAGGGCGTCGCGGGCACGCTGCACCGCCGGGTCGCCGTCGAGGGCCGGGAGCCGGTCCTCGAGGTCACCGGCGGCGAGGCGGTCGCAGAACGCCGCGACGAGGTCCAGCGACTCCCGCGTGGCGGGGTCGAGCCCGGGCTCGTCGACCACGGTCCTCCCCCGGCTCACCGGGCACCCCCGGCTGTCCCGACCCGGGACGGGTCCACCGCGTCGTCGCCGCCGGCGAGGGACCACACCAGCTCGTCGTAGGTCGTGCCGAGGTCGGCCAGCGCCCCGTCGAGCGCCGCGGCACCCGCGGCGAGCTGGTCGGGCGTCCGGGTGTGCGCCGCCTCCGCGGCCCGGACCCGCGCGTACAGGTCGGCGACCGTACGTCGGGTGCCCGGCGGGACCCAGCGGCGGTTCGAGTGGTAACCGACGACCGACCCGTCGGCGCCGAGGGTCGCCGTGACGTGCGCGAGCACCCAGTAGTGCCCGCCGTCCGCGGCGAGGTTGAGCACGTACGCGAACAGCTCGCGGCCGGTGGGGATCACGTCCCACATCAGCCGGAACACCGCGCGCGGCATGTCCGGGTGCCGGATCAGGTTGTGCGGGCTGCCCAGGATCTCCGGCTCGGCGTAGCCGCTGACGCGCAGGAACACGTCGTTGGCGTACGTCACGACCCCGCGGGGGTCGGTCTTCGAGACGATGATCTCCTCGGGCCCGAAGGCTCGTTCGATGCCGGTCGGCCCCGCCGCGCGTCGCCCACGCACGGGTCCGGGCCGCCGGCCGGTGCCGTGCGTCTGCACGGCCGCGGTGGGCGACATGCCCCACTGGATCGGTCCGGACTGCGGCGTTCTGACCGGTTCGTCCGGACCGATCCGGGTGAATCCCCCGCAGGGGATTCACCCGGACGGCTCAGCGGTCGGCGACGGCGCGGTAGTCGCGCTCCGGCGAGCCCGAGTACACCTGGCGCGGGCGGCCGATCTTGGTCTGCGGGTCGGTCATCATCTCGCGCCACTGCGCGATCCAGCCGGGCATCCGGCCGAGCGCGAACAGGGGCGTGAACATGCGGTCGTCGAAGCCCATCGCCTTGTAGATCAGGCCGGTGTAGAAGTCGACGTTCGGGTAGAGCTTGCGCGAGATGAAGTACTCGTCGGACAGCGCGATCTCCTCGAGGCTGCGGGCGATGTCGAGCAGCTCGTTGTTCTGGCCCAGGGCCGCGAGGACGGCGTCGGCGCTCTCCTTGACGATGGCCGCGCGCGGGTCGTAGTTCTTGTAGACCCGGTGGCCGAAGCCCATCAGGCGGACGCCCTGCTCCTTGTTCTTCACGCGGGTCATGAACTCGCTGGCGTCGCCGCCGTTGGACTGGATCTCCGCGAGCATCCGCAGGACGGCCTCGTTCGCGCCGCCGTGCAGCGGGCCCGACAGGGCGTTGATCCCCGCGGCGACCGACGCGTACAGGTTCGCGTGGCTGGAGCCGACGATCCGGACCGTCGAGGTGGAGCAGTTCTGCTCGTGGTCGGCGTGCAGGATCAGCAGCTTGTCGAGCGCCTTCACGACCGTCGGGTCGACGTCGTACTGCTGGTACGGCACCGCGAACGTCATCCGCAGGAAGTCCTCGATGTACCCGCGGGAGTAGTCGGGGTACAGCAGCGGCTCGCCGCGCGAGGTCCGGTGCAGGTACGACGTGATGGTCCGGGTCTTGGCGAGGATCAGCACCGTGGCGAGCTCGACCGTCTCCGGGTCGAACGGGTCCAGCGACTCGGGGTAGAACGTCGCCAGGGCGTTGATCGCCGAGGACATGACGGCCATCGGGTGCGCGCCCGACGGGAACGTGCCCATGAAGGTGCGGAAGTTCTCGTGCACGAACGTGTGCCGGTTGACCCGCTCGACGAACGCGTCCAGCTCCGAGGACGTCGGCAGCTCGCCGTGGATCAGCAGGTACGCGACCTCGAGGAACGAGGACTTCTCCGCCAGCTGGTCGATCGGGTACCCGCGGTAGCGCAGGATGCCCGCGTCGCCGTCGATGTACGTGATCTGCGACTCGCAGGACGCGGTGTTCATGAAGCCGGGGTCGACGGTGACGAGGCCCGTCTCGCGCAGCAGCGAGGACACGACGACGCCGTCGTTCCCCTCGGTGGCGCGGACGACGGGCAGGTCGTGGGGGTTGCCGTTGACGACCAGCTGGACGGGCTCGGTGGCGACGTCGGACATGGCGCTCCTCCTCGGGCGGTGTGCGGGATGCGGACCTCGGGTCCGGTCCGCGAGGTCGTGCGGGGTCCAGCGCTGCCGGGGGGCCGCTACGGTGCGGGCGCGCGCCACGGGGGTGGCACCGGCCTGCCCTGACGCTACTTCCCGTCCGGGGGGTCGACCATCCCGGAGGCGACCGCGGGCCGTGTGACTCGGGTCACAGGTCGAGCGGCGTCAGCGTGCGGCGACACCCTCGAGCCGCGCCGCGGCGGCGGCGATCCGCTCGTCGGTGCCGGTGAGCGCCACCCGGACGTGCCGGGGCGCGCCGTAGAACGCGCCGGGTGCCACGAGGATGCCGAGGTCGGCCAGCCGACCGACCGTGGCCCAGCAGTCGTCCTCCCCGTCGGCGGGCCGCGCCCACAGGTACAGCCCGGCGGCGGAGCGGTCGACGACCAGGCCCGCGCCGGCGAGCGCCGTCAGCAGCACCGACCGGCGCGCGCGGTACCGCTCGCGCTGCTCGGCGACGTGCGCGTCGTCCGCGAGGGCGACCGTCATCGCCGCCTGGACGGGCGCGGGCACGATCATCCCGAGGTGCTTGCGGGTGGCGAGCAGGTCCGCGACCAGCGCGGGGTCGCCCGCGGCGAACGCGGCACGGTACCCCGCGAGGTTCGACTGCTTCGACAGCGAGTACAGCGCGAGCAGCCCGGTGACGTCGTCGCCGCGCACCCGCTCGTCCAGGACGCTGGGCACGCCCTCGCTCGCCCACGGCTCGTCCCAGGGCAGCTCGGCGTAGCACTCGTCGGACGCGACCACGACGGGCCGGCCGGTCCGGGCGCCCACCGCCCGGGCCGCGTCCACGACGGCGCGCAGCTCGGGCACACCGAGGACCCGCCCGTCGGGGTTGCCGGGGCTGTTCAGCCACACCAGCCGGACCCGGTCCGCGTCGGGACCGGTCAGCAGGGCCACGGGGTCGTCGGTCGGGACCGGCTCCGCGCCCGCGAGCCGCGCGCCCACGTCGTAGGTCGGGTAGGCGGCCGCCGGGTGCGCCACCAGGTCGCCGGCGCCCAGGCCGAGCAGGGACGGCAGCAGCGCCACCAGCTCCTTGGAGCCGACCGTGGGCAGCACGCCCGCCGGGTCGAGCCCAGGGACGCCGCGGCGCCGGTCGAACCACGCGACGACCGCCTCGCGCAGCGCGGGCGTGCCCCAGGTCTGCGGGTAGCCGGGCGCGTCGGCGGCCTCGGCCAGCGCGCGGCGGACCACGGCCGGCGTCGGGTCGACCGGGGTGCCGACCGACAGGTCGACGATGCCGCCGGGGTGCGCGCGCGCCCGGTCGCCGTACGGGGTCAGCGTGTCCCAGGGGAAGTCCGGCAGCGCGCCGGTCAGCAGACCCACGCGCTCAGTCGCCGTGGACCTGCAGCGGGAGCGTGGCGATGACGGGGTGGTCCTTGGCGATCATCCCCATCTTCGCGGCGCCGCCCGGGGAGCCCAGGTCGTCGAAGAACTCGACGTTCGCCTTGTAGTACTCGCTCCACTGCTCCGGGACGTCGTCCTCGTAGTAGATGGCCTCGACGGGGCAGACCGGCTCGCAGGCGCCGCAGTCCACGCACTCGTCGGGGTGGATGTAGAGCGACCGCTTGCCCTCGTAGATGCAGTCGACCGGGCACTCCTCGATGCACGCCTTGTCCTTGACGTCCACGCAGGGCTGGGCGATCACATAGGTCACGGTGTCCTCCACGCGCCCGTCCGGGGACGGTGTCGGGCGCGGTCCGGGTTCGGGTCGGGCTGGCGGCTCCTAGTATCGCTCACCTGCGCACTCCCGGCGCAGCGGCGAGAGGAACCCCACACATGTCCGAGTCCCCGGCCGCCGCCGGACCCGCCGGCCCCTGGCGGGACTGGCGGCCCGGCCAGCGCGTCGTCGTCCGCCGGCGGCTCCCGACGGGGTCGCCGCAGCCCTACACCGACGTGCTCGGCGATCTGCTCGCGGTGGACGACGAGGGCGTCACGGTCCGGACCCGGCGCGCCGGGGACGTGCGGGTGCCGGGAGCGGAGATCGCCCTGGGCAAGGTCGTGCCCCCGGCACCGGAGCGCCGGCCGCGGCGCTGAGGCCGCGGCCGGCGGGCCGCTCGTCAGCCCGCGGGCGGCGCCGCGGCCGGGTCCGGGCCGCAGACCACGCGGTTCTGCGGCCGGTAGGTCCAGGAGAACGGCTCGGTGGCGACGACCTCGCCGTTGAGCTTCACCGTGCGGGTCACCGTGATGCGGAAGCCGGGGTTGCCCGGCGACTGCGCCTCGCACGTGGGCGACTGCGAGTAGACCGTGGTCGGCTGCACCACGTTCGTCTTCGGACCCGACTCGGCGATGACCTCCCAGTACGGGGTGCCCCAGAGCCGCACGACCGTCTGGCCGCCCTCGACGTACGCCTGGACGAGCGCGCCGTAGGGGGTGTTGTTCTTCCACTGCATGTCGAGCGTGCCGGTGAAGAGCGTCGCCTCGCGGCCCGCCGGGTAGCGGCTGAACCACTCGGAGTGCGGCTTGTGCTCGATGTCCTCCATGCCGGCCAGGTACGCGGCGTTGAAGGTCGTGGTCGACAGCTGCGACAGCCCGCCGCCCCACGCGTCGGTGTGCTGGCCGTTGACGATCGCGCCGGCGGTGGTGAAGCCGTGCGCGGCGTCGATCGGTCCGAGCGCGTCCGTGAGGCTGAACGTCTCCCCCGGCCGGACGAGCGTGCCGTTGATCGCCGCGGCGCCTGCCGCGATGTTCTGGGTGCGGCGCGGCTCGCTGGTCAGGGGCGTCGAGAACTCCGCGACGACCGACGTGATGCCGAGCGCCTCGAGCGCGGCGGTCGTCTGCGACGGGTCGGACTCCACGAGCTCGACCGCCGCGGTGCGCGCCTGCGCGGTGACCGCACCCGCGACGGCGGTCGCCAGCGTGGCGGGGTCGAGCGTGGTGCCGGGCGTGCCCGGGACGATCACCGGGGCGCCGCCCTGGAACTCGAACCGCGCGTCGGACGCGGTCGTGAGCAGGTCGGTGGTGCGGGCGATCACCGCGTCGACGAGCACGGGCCCGTCCATCTGCAGCGCCAGGTCGGAGTCGGCGGGCACGAACGACGCCGCGGACACCAGGACGTCACCCGGCAGCTCGACGTTCTGCCCGGCGACCTGCACGACGACCGGCCCCGCACCGACCTTCGAGGCCACGTCCTGCAGCACCCGGTCGGTCTCCTCCTGCGTGATGTCCGGGACGACGACCTCGGTGGTCAGCGCGATCGGGCGGGCTGCGGTCAACCAGGTCCGGGTGAGCGTGTCCCGGGCGGCGTCCGTGTCGAGCGACCAGCCGTCGACGGCGTCGACCGCGTGCGGCGCACCGTCAGCGAACACGATGGACCCGTCCACCGGCGCGAGCGACAGCGTCTCCGCGAGGCCCGCCATCGCGTCGTCCAGGGCGGCCTCGTCGACCACCGTGACCGGCTCCGCCGCGCCCGCGCCGGCGATGTGCTCCCACAGGCGCTGCGGGCGCAGGTCGACGCCGGTCAGCCGCTGCACCGTCGCGTCGACGTCGAGGCTCAGACCCGCGACCGCCGGGTCCACCGAGCCCGTGATGTCCTCCGCCGTGACCGGCACCGGCTCCGTCGGCAGGTCGCCCAGACCGGAGGTGAGCGCCTCCTCGGCGTCCGCGGCGGCCAGGCCACCGACCTCGACGCCCGCGACGGTCGTGCCGCGCGGCACCCGGTCGGCCAGGGCGTAGGCCGCGCCGACGTAGGCGCCGCCGAGGACGACGACGATGCCCGCGACGACCAGCGTCGCACGCAGCCAGCGGCGCTTCGGCCGGTCCTCGTCGAACTCCGACAGCGGCGACCACGTGTCGTCGGAACCCGCGTCGTCGCCGTCGGAGCCCGGGGACGGGTCTGCGACTGCCGGGGTGGCGGCGACTGCCGGGGTGGCGGCGGCGGGGGTGGTGCGGGGCTGCTCGGCCGCGGGGCGGGTGGCCTCGGGTCGGGTGCTGGTCCGCTCGGGGGGCGCGTCGTGCGCCGTGGCGGGGAGCACGGTCGTCTCGGCCGTGACCGGGGCGGCGGCCGCAGCGGCGGTTCCGGCTGCGGCTCCGGCGACGGCGGCCGGGACCCGCTCGACCGGCGCCGGGATGCCCGCGGCGGGCGTCTCGGAGGCGTCGGCAGCGCGAACGGGCTCGACGGGGGCGGGAGCGGCGGCCGTGGGCGTGGCGGCGGTCTCGGCCGTGGGCGGCGCAGGGACCGGCGCGGACGCCACCGGCGGTGCGGGCGCGACGGCGTCGACGTCGGGTCCGGCGGCCGGCTCGGGCACCGACGCGGCGGCAGGAGGCTGCACGGCGTCCAGAGCCGGCACGGCGGCAGGAGCCACGGTGTCCGGAGCCGGCGCGGCGGCAGGAGCCACGGCGTCCGGAGCCGACGCGGCGTCGGACGCCGTCGCAGCGTCGGACGCCGTCGCGGGCGCGGCATCCGCCTCGACGGGGTCGTCCGACACGACAGGCCCGGCGGCGGCCGACGTAGCCGCGGGCGCAGCGGCGTCGGTCGTCACCCCGGCACCGGGGCGGGCGGGGGCGTCGTCGGCAGCACCCGCGACCGGTGCGGACGGGGCGGCGACGACGGCGTCGGTCTCAGGCTCCGCCTCGACGTCGGTGCCCGTCCTGACCTCGTCGTCGGACGCCACGGGGGTCGCGGCCTCGGCGGCGGGTTCGTCGGAGGTGGTTCCGGCGACGGTGGTCTGGTCCTGCGCCTGCACGCCTGCAGGAGCGGCGTCGGCGGCGGCCTCGGCATCGGCGGGCGTCGCGTCGTCCACGGCGGCCTCGGCATCCGTCTCGGGCGCGTCGGCGTCGGCGGGTGCCTCAGCGTCCACGGCACCCGTCTCGGACGCGTCGGCACCGGCGGACGCCTCAGCGACCTCGGCATCCGTCTCGGGCGCGTCGGCGTCGGCGGGTGCCTCAGCGTCCACGGCACCCGTCTCGGACGCCTCGGCACCGGCGGGCGCCTCGCCGTCCGCGCCGTGCTCGCCCTGGGTCCCGGTGTCGGACGTCCCGCCGCCGACCTGCTCCCCCGTGGCTCCGGGCGCGGCCGCGGCCTCCGCGGGAGCAGCCGGAGCCGCCGGAGCCGCCGGAGCCGCCGGAGCCGCCGGAGCCGCCGGAGCCGCCGGAGCCGCCGACGGCACGATCCGCCCGAGCAGCGCGGAGATCCGGTCGACGTCGACCGGCGGGAGCATCCCGACGCCGACGGCGGGCAGCGGCCCGCCGGTCGCGGGCGGAGTCGCGGCGGACGGGGTCGCGGCGGGCGGAGTCGCGGCGGGCGCGGCCGAGGCGCTGTCCGCGCTCCGCGCCGGGGTGGGGCTGGGGTCGGGCGCGGCGTCCCCGGTGGTGGGGTCGACGTCCTGCGCGACGGGCGGGTTGCCGTCCGCGTTGCCCTTGCTCATCCAGTCTTCCCCCTCGCACGACGACGGCCCCGGTGCCCCGGGGGCCGCAGCGGCGATTCTACGGGCGCGACCTGCGCGGTCCGCGCGGCGGAGGGCCCGTGGACGGCCCCACTCAGGTCACGAGTTCGCAACGACCACCGCTCCGGGTCTGCCGCCGGTCAGCGCCGGGTCAGGTCCCGGTCACGCGGGCGCCCGCCGCCCGGACCGCCCGCTCAGCGCACCCCGCGGAGCCGGCCGCGCAGGTGCACCAGCCCGCCGGCGTCGGGCGTCCCCTCGTGCGCGGCCAGCACCTCCGCGAGCACGACGTCGTGGTCGCCCGCGGGGACGACCTGCGCGGTGCGGCACTCGAACCACGCGGCGGCTCCGACGACCCGCACCGCGCCGGACAGCGGGGCGCGCTCGTGCGGCACCCGGTCGAGCTGACCCACCGCGGGCCGCCCGGGCGAGGCGAGCCAGTCCGCGACGGGTGCCTGGTCGTCGGCGAGGACGCTGACGGTCCAGGTGGCGACGTCGTCGAGCGCCTCGCGGACCCGGGAGTCCTGGTGCAGGGAGATGAGCAGCATCGGCGGGTCGAGCGAGACGGACGTCGCGGTGCTCGCGGTGGTCGCGTGGTCGGTGCCGCGCCAGTGCACGGCGACGACCACGACGCCCGCGGGCAGCCGGCCGATCGCGGACCGGAAGACGTCGCCCGCGTCGGGGGTCGTCACGGCGCGTCGGCGGCGGGCAGCAGCGGCTCGGGCGCGCGCCTGCGGCGCAGCGGGGTGTCGGAGAACCACGCGCGGGGCGCGACGGCCACCGCCAGCGCGACCGCGAGCGACCCGAGCGCCCACACCCAGCCGATCGCGCCGTCCGCGGGGACGAGCACGTCGCCGCCCGGCCCGCGGGTGGACAGCACCTGGACGGCGGCGAACAGGCCGACCAGCAGCCCGAGGGACGCGACCCAGCCCGCGGCGGCCCGCGCGGTGACGGACGCGGCGAGCACCAGCAGCAGGCACACGACGACGCCCCAGGGCCGGACCGAGCGGTGCGTCACGGTGCCGACGGCGCCGACGAGCACGCCGAGCAGCAGGAAGCCCAGGGCACGCAGGACGGAGCGGGGGGTGATCGTCGGCACGGGCGTCAGGCTACGTCGCCCGCCGAGGCGTCGTCACGCCCGGCGGACCCGCCGTGGGTGGCGCGCCGGGCACCGGGCGGCAGCACGACCGCGTCCGACGGCCCGCCGCCGGGCGCCCAGCGGTAGGACTCGACCGGCAGCACCGGCGCGAGCACGAGGTTGGACAGCGCGAGGCACGCGCAGGCGGCGGGCTGGTCGAGCGGGTGCACGGCCTGCACCTGGGTGGCGTGCGCGCGCAGGGCGGCCAGCACCCGGTCGCGGACCGGGGCGACGTCGACCAGCAGGTCCGCGGCGCCGTCGACCGCCACGGACGGCAGCGGCCCGGCGGGGTCCGGGAGGGCGAGCGGCGACTCGCGGGTGCCGCGCCGGTCGTCGGCGTGGGCGGCGAGCAGGTCGCGGACGTCCGGGTCCTGCGCGAGCGCGGCGTACCCGGCGCGCAGGTCGGCCGCCGGGGCGACGGCCCACGCCACCGCGGGCGACCAGCCCGGGACGTCACCGGCGAGCTGCACGGCCCGGGTCGTGACCTCGTGGGCGCGCACGTGGTCGGGGTGCCCGTAGCCCCCGCCGGGTTCGTAGGTCACGACGAGGTCGGGCCGCCGCTCGCGCAGCAGCGCGGCGAGCCGTCCCGCCGCCTCGTCGAGCGGGACGGACACGAACGCGCGCGGCGGCGCGGAGCCCGCGGACCCGGCGCGCCCGGTGCCGAGCCACGCCATCCCCGAGTCCTCGTACCGCGGCGCCGACGCCGCAGGGCCCACCGCGGCCGCGCCCCGCGTGCCAGGAGGCAGCGTGTCCAGGAACACCTGCTCGACGCCGAGGGCTGCCGTGGCGGCCGCGACCTCGCGCTCCCGGTGCGCCGCGAGACCCGCGCCGTCCCCCTCGAGGTGGGCGAGGGCCGCGCCGATCACCTCGCCGCGCTCCCCGCGGGTGCAGGTCACGACGAGCGCCGGCAGCCCCGCCGCGGCCCAGGTCGCGAGCAGCGCGCCGGTCGCGAGCGTCTCGTCGTCCGGGTGCGCGTGCACCGCGAGCACGCCACCCGTGACGGGGGACGTGCTCGCGGTGGTGCTCATGCGGTCGTGCTCAGGACCGGGTCAGGAGCGCTTGGTGCGGGCCACGGCCCGGGCGCGCTCCGTCTGGTCCAGGATCACCTTGCGGATGCGGACGACCTCGGGGGTCACCTCGACGCACTCGTCCTCACGCGCGAACTCCAGCGACTCCTCGAGGGTCAGGTGCCGCGGCGGCACCAGGTTCTCGAAGTTGTCGGCCGTCGCCGAGCGCATGTTGGTGAGCTTCTTCTCCTTGGTGATGTTGACGTCCATGTCCTCCTGGCGGGAGTTCTCGCCGACGATCATGCCCTCGTAGACCTCCTGCGTGGGGTCGACGAAGAACGAGCCGCGCTCCTGCAGGTTGATCATGGCGAACGGCGTCACGACGCCCGCGCGGTCCGCGACGAGCGAGCCGGCGACACGGGTCTCGATCGGGCCGGCCCACGGCTCGTAGCCCTCGGCGAGCGAGGACGCGATGCCGGTGCCGCGGGTGTCCGTGAGGAACCGGGTGCGGAAGCCGATGAGGCCACGGGCGGGGACCAGGAACTCCATGCGGACCCAGCCGGTGCCGTGGTTCGACATGGTCTCCATGCGGCCCTTGCGCTGCGCGAGCAGCTGGGTGACCGCGCCGAGGTACTCCTCGGGGACGTCGATGGTCATGCGCTCGACGGGCTCGTGGACCTTGCCGTCGATCTTCTTGGTGACGACCTGCGGCTTGCCGACGGTGAGCTCGAAGCCCTCGCGGCGCATCTGCTCGACGAGGATCGCCAGCGCGAGCTCGCCACGGCCCTGGACCTCCCACGCGTCGGGGCGGTCGGTCGGGACGACGCGCAGCGACACGTTGCCGATGAGCTCCGAGTCGAGCCGGTCCTTGACCTGGCGGGCGGTGACCTTGTGGCCCTTGCCGCCCTTGCCGGCCAGCGGGGACGTGTTGATGCCGATGGTCATCGAGATCGCGGGGTCGTCGACCGTGATCAGCGGCAGCGGCCGCGGGTCGTCGGGGTCGGTCAGGGTCTCGCCGATGGTGATGTCGGCGATGCCCGCGACGGCGACGATGTCGCCGGGGCCCGCCTTCTCGGTCGGGACGCGGTCGAGCGCCTTGGTCTCGAGCAGCTCGGTGATGCGGACGTTCTGCATCGTGCCGTCGGCGCGGGCCCACGCGACGGTCTGGCCCTTGACCAGCTCGCCGTTGAAGATGCGCAGCAGCGCGAGGCGGCCGAGGAACGGCGACGCGTCGAGGTTGGTGACGTGCGCCTGCAGCGGCGCGCCCTCGGTGTAGGTCGGGGCGGGGATCTTCTCGAGGATGGTCCGGAACAGCGGCTCCAGGTCCTCGGCGTCCAGCAGGCCGCCGTCGGCGGGCTGGGTCAGCGACGCGCGGCCGGCCTTCGCGGCGGCGTACACGACCGGGACGTCGAGGATCGCGTCGAGGTCCAGGTCCTCGACCTCGTCGTGCAGGTCGGACGCGAGGCCCAGCAGCAGGTCGGTCGCCTCGGCGACGACCTCGGTGATCCGGGAGTCCGGGCGGTCGACCTTGTTCACCACGAGGATCACGGGGAGCTTCGCGGCGAGGGCCTTGCGGAGCACGAACCGCGTCTGGGGCAGCGGGCCCTCGGACGCGTCGACGAGCAGGACGACGCCGTCGACCATCGACAGGCCGCGCTCGACCTCGCCGCCGAAGTCGGCGTGACCCGGGGTGTCGATGACGTTGATGGTGATGCCACCGGGCTCGCCCACCGCGGCCGCCGCGGGGCCGGCGTACCGGACCGCGGTGTTCTTCGCGAGGATGGTGATGCCCTTCTCGCGCTCGAGGTCGCCGGAGTCCATGGCGCGCTCGTCGACGTGCGCGTGCGCGCCGAAGGCACCGGACTGGTGGAGCATGGCGTCCACCAGGGTGGTCTTGCCGTGGTCGACGTGGGCGACGATCGCGACGTTGCGCAGATCGCCGCGCACACGGGTTCCCGTGGGCGTCGAGGGCACAGACATATCAGGACTCATTCCGCGAGGGGTGGGAGATCAGAGGGCGCGACGACGTCGAGCGCCGATCGATTGTACGCGCACGCGGGCCCCGGCACGAGGAGGGGTCGTGCCGGGGCCCGCATGGGTGGTGCAGGTGCTGGTCAGACGGATCCGTCCGCACCGCCGCGCGGGCGGATGTTGCCCTCGTAGCGGCCCTTGGCCTCGCTCTCGGCGTCCTCGAACGCCTGCACGCGCTGGCCGTCGGCGACGCGCGCCTCGGCGGCGGTCTTCCCCGCGGCCTGCTCCAGCAGCCGGTCCCGCTCCTCGCGGCGCAGCTTCTGCTCCGCGGGGTTCGGCACGGGCACCGCGGCGAGCAGCCGCTTGGTGTAGTCCTGCTGGGGCGCGCCGAGGATCTGCGCCCGCGGGCCGACCTCGACGAGGTCGCCCTTGCTCATCACGGCGATCCGGTTGGACAGGATCTCCACGACCGCGAGGTCGTGGCTGATGAACAGGCAGGCGAACCCGTACTCGCGCTGCAGCTCCTGGAAGAGCTCGAGCACCCGGGCCTGCACCGAGACGTCGAGCGCCGAGGTGGGCTCGTCGGCGATCAGTAGCTTGGGCGACAGGGCCAGGGCGCGGGCGATGCCGACGCGCTGGCGCTGGCCGCCGGACAGCTCGTGCGGGTACCGGTTGCGCATGGCGCGGGGCAGGTGCACCCGGTCCAGCAGGCTCTCGACGCGGCGGTCGAGGTCGGCGCCCGACGCGACCTTGTGCAGCTTGAGCGGCTCGCCGATGGACTCGCCGATCGGCAGCCGCGGGTTCAGCGAGGAGCCCGGGTCCTGGAACACGATCGAGACGTCCTGGCGGACGGCCCGCAGGTCCTTGGGCTTGATGCCTGCGAGCTCGACGCCGTTGACCTCGAGCGACCCGCCGGCGACGGGCAGCAGGCCCACGGCGGCGCGGCCGACGGTGGTCTTGCCGGAGCCGGACTCGCCGACCAGGCCGACGACCTCGCCCTTGCCGATCGCCAGGTCGATGCCGTTGATCGCCCGGAACGCGGGCACGCGGCCACGGCCGGGGTACTCGATGACCAGGCCCTTGGCCTCGAGCGCGTACTCGGTGGGGGCGGGGGCGGCGAACTGGTCGCGGGGCCGCTCGGAGACGTGCAGCGTGCCCTCGGCCTGCGCGACCGGGTGCTCGCCCTGCAGGCCCTGGGCGGCGAGCGCCTCGGAGCCCAGGTGCGGGACCGCGTCGAGCAGCTGCCGGGTGTAGGAGTGCTGCGGGCGGTTGAACACCTCGTCGGCGGTGCCGGACTCCACGACGCGGCCGTTCTTCATCACCATGACGCGGTCGGACAGGTCCGCGACCACGCCCATGTCGTGGGTGATGAGGATGATGCCGGCGTCGACGCGGTGCCGCAGGTCGCGCATGAGCTTGAGGATCTCGGCCTGGACCGTGACGTCGAGGGCCGTGGTCGGCTCGTCGGCGATGAGCAGCTTCGGCTCGCAGGCGAGGGCCTGGGCGATCATCGCGCGCTGGCGCTGGCCGCCGGACAGCTGGTGCGGGTACTTGTCGACGGCCTTCTCGGGCTCCGGCATGTCGACCATGCGCAGCAGCTCGATGGCGCGGGCGCGGGCCTCCTTCGGGGTCATCTCGAAGTGCACGCGCAGCGTCTCGACGATCTGGAAGCCCACCGTGTACACGGGGTTCAGGGCCGTCATCGGCTCCTGGAAGATCACCGAGACGTCCTTGCCGCGGACCTTGCTCAGCTGCTTGTGGTTCAGGCCGAGCAGCTCACGGCCGGCGAGGCGCGCCGAGCCCGACGCGCGGCCGTTCGGGGGCAGCAGGCCGATCAGCGACATCGACGACTGCGTCTTGCCGGAGCCGGACTCGCCGACGATCGCGAGCACCTCACCGGGGCGCACGTCGTACGCGACGTCGACGGCGGCCGGGAACCACTCGCCGTCGACGAAGAACTCGACCGTGAGGTCGCGGACCTCGAGGATCGGGGTCTTCGCGTCGAATCCGGGCGTACCCGGCGCGGGAGCGTAGTCAGTGGTCACGGGGCGAGATCCTTCCGTGGGGCGAACCCAGGTGTGCGGGCCGCACGACGTCGAGAGGGGCGGGGCACGTCCGGTGGTCTGGGACGATGGCCGCATGGTCTCGGCTGACGTGGTGGAGTACAGACCGGCCTTCGGCCGGGTTCTTGCGGTGGTCGTGGCGGTGCTGGGCCTCGGTGGTCTCGCGACCGGCCTGGTGGCCGACGCCGACGTCACGCTGCCCTACGTCGCCCCGGTGCTGCTGGTGGTGGCGTGGGTGTGGGCCGCCTACTGGCGTCCCGCCGTGCTGGTGAGCCCCGCGGGCGTCGAGCTGCGGAACGTGACCCGGACGGTCGAGCTGCCCTGGCCGACGATCGAGCGCGTCGACACGAAGTACGCGCTCACGCTGCACACCGCCTACGGCGACTACGCGGCGTGGGCCGCACCCGCGCCGAGCCGGGCCCGCGTGACCGCGTCCCGCGCGGACGACGTCGCGCACCTGCCCGGCTCGACGTACGGCCCCGGCGGCTCGGTGCGTCCCGGCGACCTCGCGTCGAGCGCCTCCGGCCAGGCCGCGGCGATCGTGCGGGCCCGCTGGGAGGAGCTGCGCGACGCCGGCGTCCTGGACGACCCGCGCGTGGAGCGCGCCCGTCCGCGGGTCCGCTGGCACGTCCGCACGCTGGCCGCGATCGTCGTGCTGATCGCGGCCAGCGTGCTGACCGTGGCGCTCTGACAACTCAGGCGCTCGCGGTGGTCCGGGCCTGGGCGCGGGCCTTGCGGGCGTCGGCCTTGGCGAGGGCGCGGGCGGTCGGGATCCGGCGCTGACGCGGGTCGAACGCGTCGCGCAGGCCGTCACCGATGAAGTTCACGCACAGCGCGATCGTCACGATGAACAGACCCGGCCACCAGAACAGCCAGGGCCGCGTGGCGAAGGCCGTCTGGTACTCGTTGATCAGCTGCCCGAGGGAGACCTCGGGGCTGTTGATCCCGAAGCCCAGGTAGGACAGCGCGGTCTCGAGCAGGATCGCCGAGGCCATGAGCAGCGTCGCGTTGACGATGATCACGCCGACGGCGTTCGGCAGGATGTGCTTGAACATGATCCGGCCGTTCGAGGCGCCGGCCACGCGGGCCGCGTCCACGAACTCCCGCTCGCGCAGGGTGAGGAACTGCCCGCGCACCAGACGCGCCATGTTGGTCCAGGAGACCAGCGAGAGCGCGACGGCCAGCGACCAGGGGCTCGCGCCGCCGACCAGCACACCGAGGATCGCGCCGATCATGATGACCGGGATGGTGATGATCATGTCGGTGAACCGCATGAGCAGGTCGTCGAGGCGGCCGCGGAAGAAGCCCGCCAGCGCGCCGACGACGACGCCGATCGTGGTGGACAGCAGGCCGATCACGACCATGACGGTCAGCGACTGCTGGGTGCCGCGCATCACGAGCGCGAACCCGTCGTGGCCGACGTTGTCCTGACCGAACGGGTGCTCGCCGATCGTGAACCCGCCGTCGAAGCCCATCGTGGGGGCGCCACCGGCGTTCACGATCGGGTTGAGGTCCTTGTACCCGTACTGCCACCAGCCGGGGATCGGGCCCCAGCCGATGGACGTGGTGACGAGCAGGACCACGGCGGTGAGGACGATCGCGGAGATCATCGCGCCGCGGTGCCGGAGGAACCGGCGCAGGACGATGCGGCCCTGCGACAGGCCCTCGACCTCCTTGAGCTCGATGGCGTTCTCGACGTTCTCCGCCGGGTCGACGATGCCCTCGTGGGGCTCCAGGGGCGGTGTGATGCTCATGAGTTCACCCGGATCCGGGGGTCGAGCGCCGCGTAGACGAAGTCGACCACGATGTTGGCGAGGACGAGGAGGGTGCCCGTGACGAGGAAGTACCCCATCACCGGGTCGGCGTCGCGACCGGACAGCCCCTTGATGAACAGCGCGCCCATGCCGCTCCAGGCGAAGATGCGCTCGGTGATGATCGCGCCGCCGAACAGGGCCGCGATGTCCAGCGGGACCACGGTGGCGAGCGGGATCAGGGCGTTGCGGAACGCGTGCCGCGTCGTGACGACGCGCTCCGAGAGGCCCTTGGCACGCGCGGTGCGGATGTAGTCCTGGTTCATGACCTCGAGCAGGCTCGCCCGGGAGTACCGGGTGTAGCTCGCGAACGAGATGAGGATCAGGGCGATCGTCGGCAGCAGCAGGTGCGTGAACTTGTCGAGCGACTCGACCCAGTAGCTGCCGGTCAGGCCCGGCGTCTGGGAGCCGATCGTCGCGATCGGCCGACCGTTGATCTGCGAGGCGTTGGAGTAGATCTTCCAGACGCTCATCACGCGGTCGACGTAGATCAGCAGGCCGACGCCGAGCGCGGTCACGGCGGCGGCGCGCATCGAGACGACGCGGTCGTACCCGCCGAACAGGAACCCGACGACGAGGCCGACGACGACCGCCAGCACACCCAGGCCGATGATCAGCCAGGTGGTGGCGTACGGGAAGACGTACTTCAGCGGGTAGTACAGCGCCGCGCCGATCGCGACCGTGGTCAGCGAGGCGTACAGCGCGCGGCGGTTGCCCAGGCCCGCGGTGAGCGCGACGATCCCGAACGCGATGCCCGCGCCGATGGCGGTGACGCCGATGATCCCGAGGCTCGGGTCGAGCAGCCAGCCGGTGCCGGAGACGAACAGCAGCACCGCGGCCGTGGCGACGACGCCCGCGCCGAACGAGATCCACCGGGTGCGCGTCGACCCGCCGATGACGGCGGACCAGAGCACGCCGGAGACCACCGAGATGATCGCGACCCACAGCGGCGGGACGTGCGGGTCCGCGAGGAAGTCGTTGAACCCGATGGCGCCCCACAGCTTCAGCAGCACGGCGACCCAGAACGAGGGCAGCGAGTACAGCACGAAGGACAGGAACGTCACGGAGTAGTCGAACCGCGTGTACTGGCGCAGCGCCGACACGATGCCGACCAGGACGCCCAGGCCGATGGCCAGCAGGGTCGAGGCGGCGATCAGCTGCACGGTGCTCGGGATCGCGCTGCCGAGCATGGCGGTGACGCGGGCGCCGCTCACCCAGCTCGAGCCGAGGTCGCCGGTGAACAGCGCCCCCAGCCACTTGAAGTAGCGGATCACCGGCGGCGTGTCGAGGTCGAGCGCGCGGACGCGGGCCTCGATCAGCGCCTCCTTGTTGGGCGCCGTGCTGGTGCGCAGGTCCTCGAGGGGGTCCAGCGCGAACGACAGGAGCATGTAGACGATGAACGTCGCTCCGAGCAGCACGATCGCCGACGACAGGAGGCGTCGACCGAGGAAGGTCAGGGTCGGCGCGGCGTTCCGGAACCAGGAACGTCGGGCCGGGACCGGTGCGTCGGGCGCGGAGCGCGCGCCGGAGGCACGGGTCGTCACAGAGGTGGCCATGGGGTCCTTGCCTGAAAGGAAGGGGGTACTCGCAAAGCGCAAGTGTAGGCACTCCCGGTAGGGGTGCTGCGCCTCGGGCCTAGGTGGGCCGAGAGTCCCGATCTGGCTGTGGTACAGGGGGCACGGCAACGGGGGCACCGCGTACGTGGACGCGGTACCCCCGTGCCGGCGTGCTCAGACGAGCGTCAGGTCACTCAGTCTCGGTCGCGCTGGGCGCGTCCAGGCTGTCAGCGGCGCTGATCTCCCACTCCCAGAAGTTCCAGAAGATGGTCGGCGAGAGCGCGATGGTCGAGACGCCCTTGAGGACGTCGCGGTTCGCGACCACACCGGGGAACTGGAAGATGTTGACGCCGAAGGCGTCCTGGTTGAGCTTGGTCTCGATCTCGGCGGCCAGCTCGGCCTCGCGGTCGGAGTCCGTGTTCGTGGCGACCTCGGCCCAGAGGGCGTCGACCTCGGGGTTGGAGTAGCCGCCGTAGTTGTTCTGGCCGCCGGTGACGTAGTTCGCCTCGGCGTTCAGGATGAACGTGTTGGTGGACTGCCAGCCGAACAGCGAGGCGTCGTACGAGCCGTTGCCCAGGATCGAGCCCCAGGTGTCGTCGCCGTTGTCGATGACGTTGAAGCCGGCCTGCGCGGCGGAGGCCGCGATCAGCTGGAACTCGTTCGCACGACGGACGTTCGACTTGCCGTAGAGGAAGCGCACGTCCACCGGGGTGGTGACGCCGGCCTCGGCGAGCAGCGCCTGGGCGCCCGCGACGTCGACCTCGGCCCACGCGTCGGAGCCGTTCGAGCCCACGACCGTGTCGTAGTTCGGCGAGCCCGGCACGTACAGGAACGAGTCACGCGTGGTGGCGTCCTCCTGCAGCGGCTGGATGAGCTTCTCGATGATCTCCTGACGCGGGATCACCTTGAGGAACGCCTCGCGGACCTTGCGGGCCTTCTCGGCGTCGCCACCGTAGGCGGCGGGGTCGAACGGACCGCCGTTGTCGAAGGTCAGGTCGACGTGCTCGTAGGTGCCCTCGGGCGCCGTCGCGTAGCTCACGCCGTCGATGCCCTCGAGCGTCGCGATGACGTCGACGGACGACTGCGGGGCGATGAGGTCGACCTCACCGTTCTGGAGCGCGGTGACCGAGGCCAGCGGGTCCTCGGTGTAGCGGACGGTGATCGAGTCGACCTTGGGCTCGGGGCCCCAGTCGAAGGACTCGTTGCGCGTCAGCGTGAGGTACTGGTTCTCGACGTAGTCCGAGATGACGAACGGGCCGTACGAGAGGTACAGGTCCGGGTCGTCCGGCAGCGAGGTGAAGTTGAAGCCGTTCGTCCAGGTGTCCGCGATCTTCACGAGCGCCTCGGCGTCGTTGTTCTCGAACGCGTCCTCGACGGCCTTCTTGGCCTCGGCCGGGTCCTCGATGCCGAGGGCCAGCTTGCCGACCACGTGCGCGGCGACGGGGCTGGGCTGGTTCATCGCCAGCTCCCAGTCGGAGCGCGGGGAGTCGTAGACGAACGTGACCGAGCGGCCGTCGTCACCGATCTCCGGGAACGTGGTGACCTGGTTCAGCGCGGGCGAGGAGGAGTCGAAGTAGACCTCGCCCTCGGCGACCTGCGAGTTGCCGTCCTCGTCCACCTCGACGTCGGAGGAGGCGACGGTGTCGAACATGTCGTTCTGGGCGCCCCAGTACAGGATCATGTCGGCGGCGTCGACGGCGGTGCCGTCGGACCAGGTGACGCCCTCGTTGACCGTGTACTTGACCGTGAACGGGTCCTCGGACACGACCTCGTAGGAACCGAAGTCCTCGTTCTTCACGAGGTTCAGGTCGCCGTCGTAGTAGTTGAAGAACGACGTCGTCATGTAGATGATGTTGGCGTTCGCCGTGGCGTTGCCGTTGGCCGTCAGGTTGTTGGTCGAACGGAACGGCTCGTTCCACCCGACGTTGACCGACGTGTCCTCGTTGATCTCGCTCTCCTCGGCCGGGCTCGAGCACGCGGTGAGCACGAGGGCTCCCGCAGCCGCGACGGCCAGGACGGCGCTTGTTCGCCTGATCTTCAATGTTCCTCCTGTGAAGGTGGCGCCCAGCCTCCGCCGCCGCTCGGGGACGACCGCCGGTCGTCCGGAGCAGGGCTGACGCATGGTCCCGCCGTGGATGTGGACACGCTAGTGGCCCCAGTACGGACAAATCGGACACGGCAGCCGGAAGCAGACCATCGTTACCGGATCGATACTGAGCAGTAGTGTCCAGCATTCAAGACGCTACACGCCGGTAACGTCCCGGAAACACGCACATCAGGGGTATCCCCCGTCCACGGACCGGCACCGCGGGGCCCTCCGACTCAGCACGGAACGGGCCCGGTGTGCTAGCAGACCAAGCCTTGGGTGACCGCGACCACACCGGCACCGGGGCGCGGATCGATCAGGTTCCGAGAAGCGCGCTCCCCCGCCCGACCTCTAGCGTCGGCGACGACCCGACCGACCGACCGACCCGGGGAGCGACCACGATGACCACCACCGAGAACGCCGACGAGCGCAGCGGCGCGTTCACCGCCGCCGAGCGCGACGCCATGAAGGAGCGCGCCGCCGAGGTCAAGAAGCAGAAGCGCGCGTCCGGCAAGGCCGACCAGACCGCCGACGTGCTCGCGAAGATCGCCGAGATGACCGGCGACGACCGGGACCTCGCCGAGCACGTGCACGCCGTCGTCACCGAGGTCGCCCCCGGGCTCGCGCCGAAGACCTGGTACGGGATGCCCGGCTACGCGCGCGCCGGCAAGGTCGTGGTCTTCTTCCAGGCCGCCGCGAAGTTCCAGGCCCGGTACCCCACGCTCGGGTTCAACGACACCGCCGCGCTCGACGACGGCGCGATGTGGCCGACGGCGTTCGCGCTCACCGCCTGGGACGACGCCGTCGAGGCGCGCGTCCGCGACCTCGTGGCCCGGGCGGCCGGGGACGCCTGAGCACCGAGGGCTAGAAGAGGAACGCCTTGAGCGTCCCCGTCGCCACCAGCGCGACCAGGGACAGCACCAGGCCCGCGACGGCCTTGCCCCGGCCGACCGGGGCGTACCCGTGCTCGGCCATCCGGCTCGCGCGCGACAGGCCCACGGCCGACAGCACGATGCCCACCACCGACACCAGCCCGAAGGTGTTCCCCACCAGCGCCACGATGCCCACCACCAGCCCGGCGGTCGCGAACCCGTTCCGCGGCCGGACCGGGACGTAGCCCGTCGGCTGGCGGTGGCCCGTCCACGCCGAGCCGTCCCACCAGCGCAGGGCCCCGCCGTCGGGGTCGTCGTACCAGCCCGCCGGGGGCGCCTCGCCGGTGCTGGTGGGGCCGGGTCCGTCGGTGCTCACGATCCGCACGCTCCTGTCCGCCGGCACGGTGCCGCGCGAGCTCGAGGGTACCGAGGTCAGCGGCGCGTGGAGGCCGTGACCGTGAACTTGCTGCTGCGTGCGACCTGCCGCGTGGGCCCGACCGTGGCCTGCAGCCGGGGCCGGTAGTGCAGGTGGGAGTTCCACACGCACCACAGCTCGCCGCCCGGCCGCAGCACCCGCGCCGCCTCCGCGAAGAGCTGCAGCGCCACGCCGTCGAGCACCGCGGCACCGACGTGGAACGGCGGGTTCAGCACCACCAGGTCCACGCTGCCGTCCTCGATCCCGGTCGTGCCGCGTGCCCGCTGCACCCGGACCCGGTCGGCGACGCCGTTCGCCTCGACCGTGGCCCGGGCCGACGCGACCGCGGCCGCCGACTCGTCGGTGGCGACGACGGCGAGCCCGGGACGCGCCGCGGCGAGCACGGTGGCCAGGACGCCGGTGCCGCAGCCCAGGTCGACCGCCAGCGCCGCGTCGGGGACGGCCCGGCCCAGGTGCTCCACGAGGTACCGGGTGCCGATGTCGACCCGCGCACCCGCGAACGCCGCACCGTGCGCGGCGACGACCAGCCCGAGGTCGTCGTGCCGGACCCGCGCCGGCCACACCGGCTCCGGGGCGCCGGGGTGCGGACCGGCGGCGTGCAGCACCCGGGCCTTCTGCCGCCCGAGGCTCGCGTGCACGTCGGTGAAGTGGGCGGCGAGCACCTCGTTCATCGACCGGGACATGTGCTTGTCCCGACCACCCGCGACGACGACGACGCCGGGAGCGGCGTGCCGCGCGACCAGGCCGGCGACCTCGTCCAGCGCGTCCAGGGAGCGCGGCAGCGCGAGCAGCACCACCGCCGCGCCGGCCAGCAGCTCCGGGCCCAGTCGGTCGACCACGCGGACGGCCTCAGCGAGGCCCAGCCGCTCCGCGTTCGCCACCAGGGCCTGCTCGCCGGTGAGGCGGTCGGTGTGCGCGCGGACGTCCCGCAGGCCGAACCGCGCGACCGCGCCGAGCGTGAGGGCGCCGTACCGGTCGCCGACCACGACCACCGTCCCCGGCGCCGCGTCGGCCAGCAGCGGGGCGGCCTCGTCCAGCACCAGCCGGTCGGCCGCGTCGACCGCCGCCAGGTCCGGTGACGGCAGCTCGGGGTCGCAGCGCAGCGCGGCGAGGACGTCCTGGGTCACGGGGCCTCCGGGGCGGGTGCGGGCGTCCGGCTTCGGACGGGCGTCAGACGTTGAAGCGGAACTCCACCACGTCGCCGTCGACCATCACGTAGTCCTTGCCCTCGATGCGGGCCTTGCCCGCCGAGCGCGCCGCGGCGACCGAGCCGGCCTCGACGAGGTCGTCGAAGCTGATGACCTCCGCCTTGATGAAGCCCTTCTGGAAGTCCGTGTGGATGACGCCCGCGGCCTGCGGCGCCGTCCAGCCCTGGTGGATCGTCCAGGCGCGGGACTCCTTCGGGCCGGCCGTGAGGTACGTCTGCAGGCCGAGCGTGTGGAAGCCGACGCGCGCCAGCTGGTCGAGGCCCGCCTCGTCCTGGCCGTTGTCCGCGAGCATCTCCTTGGCCTCGTCGGGCTCCAGCTCGACCAGGTCGGACTCGAACTTCGCGTCGAGGAAGATCGCGTCGGCGGGGGCGACGAACGCACGCAGCTCGTCCTGCATCGCGGTGTCGGCGAGGCCGGCGTCGTCGGTGTTGAAGACGTAGATGAACGGCTTGGCGGTCATCAGCTGGAGCGACGCGAGGTCGGCGAGGTCGATGCCCGCGGCCTTCGCGCCCTGGAACAGGGTCTGGCCGGACTCGAGCACGGCCTGCGCGGCCTGCGCGGCGGCGAGCTCGGCGGGGTCCGACTTCTTGATCCGGACCTCCTTCTCCAGGCGCGGGACGACCTTCTCCAGCGTCTGGAGGTCCGCGAGCACGAGCTCGGTGTTGATCGTCTCGATGTCGTCCTTGGGCGACACGCGGCCGTCGACGTGCACGACGTCGGGGTCGGCGAACGCGCGGGTCACCTGGCAGATCGCCTCGGCCTCGCGGATGTTCGCGAGGAACTTGTTGCCGAGCCCCTCGCCCTCGCTGGCGCCCTTGACGATGCCGGCGATGTCGACGAACGACACCGTGGCGGGGAGGATCTTCTCGCTGCCGAAGATCTCCGCGAGCTTCTCGAGCCGCGGGTCGGGCAGCGGGACCACGCCGACGTTGGGCTCGATCGTCGCGAACGGGTAGTTCGCCGCGAGGACCTGCGCCCGCGTCAGGGCGTTGAAGAGCGTGCTCTTGCCGACGTTGGGCAGGCCGACGATGCCGATGGTGAGTGCCACGGGCGACCATCCTACGGGTCGGGTCCGGTCAGGCGAACGAGCGCATGGTCGCCAGCAGCTCCGGGGCCCGCCGGTCGTACACGGCGGCGCCGAGCCGCACGCCCACGACCAGCGCCGCGACCCCGACGCCCAGGCCGACCACCAGCGTCAGGACGTGCAGCACGGGGTGGCCCGTGACCACCGCCGCGACGCCGAGGCCGACCGTCGGCAGGCAGATCGCGAGCAGCACGAGCATCCCGACGCTCTGCGTCAGCATCACGGCGAACGACGTGCCCTGCGGCGTCGAGAACGGGTTGTCCCCCGGCTTCGGCACCGGGTAGACGACCCGCGCCGAGTACACGGAGGACGCGCCGACCCCGACGGCCAGGACGCCCAGCGACATGCCCAGCACGGGGACCGTCGCGTCCCACCGGCCGCTGACCCCGAGCACGAGGACGTCGGTCGCGAGCACCACGACGCCGCCGACGACCAGCCCGGCGGCGGCGCGGCCGGTCCGGTCCACGCGCCCGTCCACCGGCGCCGCCACGTGGGTCCAGAACGCGGTGTCGTCGTACGCGACGTCCGCGGACAGCGACCAGCCCATCACGAACGCGACCACGACCCCGGCGCCCAGCACGACCGCACCGCCCCGGCTCAGGAACCACAGCAGCAGCACCAGCACCGGGACGACCGCCACGGCCGCCGCGTACCGGGAGTCGCGCACCCAGTACGTCAGGCAGCGCGCGGCGACCGCGCCGGTCGGCGTCGCCGGCACCCGGTCGAAGAACCCGAGGCCGGCGCTGCGGGCGACCCGGCCGCCGCCGCCCGGGCGCACCATCGCCGCCGACAGCGCCCGGTCCCAGACGACCACGAGCACCGCGAGCGCCCCCAGCGCGATCCCGAGCCGGGCCAGCGCCGCGAGCCACGCTCCTTCCGCCACGTCCGCCGCCAGCGCCCAGGGCGCGCCGACCGGGGTCCAGCCGACGACCACGCCGACCCCCGGCAGCCCGTCGGCGACCGCGGACAGCCCGGCGGTCACGCCGAGCACGATCGGGCCCGCGAGCATCAGCGGGGCGATCGCGAGCACCGCCGCGACCTCACGGAACCGGCGGCCCCCGACCAGCGGCGCCACCAGCGTCGTCACCGCGCGCGAGCCCACGACGCACAGGGCGACGCCGAGCACGCCGCCGACGACCCCGGCGGCGACCGCGGCCGGTGCGCGCCACCACGCCAGCGCCGAGGCCAGCCCCAGCACGGTGGTCGCCGCGCCCGGCAGGCCGACCAGGCCCCCGAGCGCCAACCCGGTGAGCAGCGACCGCCGCGGCACCGGGAACAGCCGGAACCGGTCCGGGTCCAGCGTGCTGTCCACACCGAACGCGACCAGCGGCAGCAGCCACCACCCCACGACGAGCAGCGCGCCGGCCAGCACCAGCACCGTGCGGGTCAGCCCCGGGTCGTCCTGCCGGCCCAGCAGCACCAGGCCGACCACCGCGAGGAGCAGGAGGAACAGCGTGTAGAGCACCCCGAGCGCCAGCCCGACGACCTTCCACACGCTGCGCCGCAGGCCGTTGCGCAGCAGCGTCAGCTTCAGTCGGACGAGGTGCGCAACCACGCGAGCGCCCCCTCCGTGCGGCGGCCGCCGACCAGCTCCACGAACCGGTCCTCCAGCGTCGCCGACCCGCGGACGTCGTCCACGGTGCCCTGCGCGAGCACGTGGCCGTCGGCGATCACCGCGACGTGGTCGCACATCCGCTGCACGAGGTCCATCACGTGCGAGGACACGACGACCGTGCCGCCGCTCGCCACGTACGACGCGAGGATGTCGCGGATGTTCGCCGCGGACACCGGGTCGACGGCCTCGAACGGCTCGTCCAGCACCAGCACCCGGGGGGCGTGCACCAGGGCGCAGGCCAGCGCGATCTTCTTGGTCATGCCCGCCGAGTAGTCGACCACCAGGGTGTCGGCGTCGGCGGTGAGGTCGAACGTGCGCAGCAGGTCGGCGGTGCGGTCCCGCACCGTGTCGCGGTCGAGCCCGCGCAGCAGGCCCGCGTACGTGACGAGCTGGGCGCCGGTGAGCCGGTCGAACATCCGCACGCCGTCGGGCAGCACGCCGAGGTGCGCCTTCACCGCCGCGGGGTCCGACCAGAGGTCCTGCCCGCGGACGAGCACCCGCCCGAAGTCGGGGCGCAGCAGGCCGGTGGCCATCGACAGCGTCGTGGTCTTGCCCGCCCCGTTGGGACCCACCAGGCCGTAGAAGGACCCGCTCGGCACCTCGAGGTCGACGCCCGCGACGGCGATCTTCGTGCCGAAGCGCTTCCACAGTCCCTGGATGGACAAAGCGGACATTCGCTCCATCGATCCAGCATAGGCGCGGGCGTGTCGGTGGCGCCTGGCAATCTGCGGGTCATGGAACTCGGACAGGTCGTGGCTCTCGCCGGTGCGCTGCTCGTGGGCGTCGTGCTCGGCTGGCTCGGGGCGTCCGCGCGCGGGGCCGGGCGGCTGCGCGCCGCCGAGGTCGACGCCGCGCGGTGGCGGACCGCCGCGGAGCTCGGCGGGGCGCCGGACGAGGACCGGCAGGCCGACCGGTTCCGCGCGCTCGCCGCCGACGCGCTGGCCCAGAGCAGCGAGCAGTTCCTCGCGCTCGCGCACCAGAGCCTCGCGGCCCGGCACCAGGAGCAGTCCGGCGACCTCGCGCAGCGCGAGCAGGCCGTGCGGGCGCTGGTCGACCCGCTCGCCCGGACGCTCGACGCGGTGCGCACCGAGCTCCGCACCGCCGAGCAGGGCCGGCTGCAGGGCGACGCCGCGCTCGGGGAGCAGGTCCGGCAGATGCGCGAGGAGGCCGGTCGGCTCCGCGAGCAGACCTCCCAGCTGGTGACGTCGCTGCGGTCGTCGCAGGTGCGCGGCCGGTGGGGCGAGGTCCAGCTGCGCCGCGTCGTCGAGGCCGCGGGGATGATCCCGCACGTCGACTTCACCGAGCAGGCGCAGGTGCGCACCGACGACGGCGTGCAGCGCCCCGACATGGTGATCCGCCTCGCCGGGGGCAAGCGCGTGGTCGTGGACGCCAAGGTCGCGTTCCTCGGGTTCCTCGAGGCCGCGGAGGCCACCGACCCGGCCGAGCGCGAGCGCCGCCTCGCCGCGCACGCCCGGCACCTGCGCACCCACGTCGACCAGCTCGCCGCCAAGCGGTACTGGGAGCAGTTCAGCCCGGCGCCCGAGTTCGTCGTGCTGTTCGTGCCGGCGGAGGCGTTCCTGCACGCCGCGCTCGACGTGGACCCGGGCATCGTGGAGCGCGCCTTCGACCAGAACGTCGTCATCGCCACGCCGATGACGCTGCTCGCGATGCTGCGCACGGTGTCCTACGCCTGGCGGCAGGACGCGCTGGCCAGCAACGCCCAGGCGGTGCTCGACCTCGGCAAGGAGCTGCACGGCCGGATCGCGACGCTCGGCGGGCACCTCTCCAAGGTCGGCCGGGCCATCGACCAGGCCGCCACGGCCTACAACCAGTCCGTGGCCTCGCTCGAGTCGCGGGTGCTGGTGAGCGCCCGGAAGTTCGCCGACCTGCGGGTGGTCGACGGGGACCTCACGACGCCGCCCGCGGTCGAGCGGCGGCTGTCCGTGGTCACCGCGCCCGAGCTGGTGGCGTGGGAGTCGGAGCGGGTCGTCGGGCTGGACCCCGACGGGACCGGTGCGCCGGGGACCGGGCGACGGCGGGCGGACGCGCTGGGGGCGCTGGACGACGCGGTGCTCGGCGAACCGCGGACGGACGGCTGACGCGCCCGACGCCGGTCGCCCGGGTCCAAGCGCCCCGCCGGCTCAGACCGGGCGGATCGCCAGGTCCCGGCGCTGCTCGCGGCTCGGCCGCGGGTCGGCCCCGCCGGCGGCCTTGAGGTCGGCGCGCAGCTCGCGCGGCAGCGAGAACATCAGGTCCTCCGTCGCGGTCCGCACCTCCTCGACCTCGCCGAACCCGTGCGCCGCCAGCACGTCCAGGACGTCCCGCACCAGGATCTCCGGCACCGACGCGCCGGACGTCAGCCCGACGGTGCGCGCCCCGACCAGCCACGCCGGGTCGACCTCCGCGGCGGTGTCCACCCGGTACGACGCGCGGGCACCGGCCTCCAGGGCCACCTCGACCAGCCGCACGGAGTTCGACGAGTTCGCCGAGCCGACCGTGATGACCACGTCGCACTCCGGGGCGAGCTTCTTCACCGCCACCTGCCGGTTCTGGGTGGCGTAGCAGATGTCGTCGCTCGGGGGGTCCTGCAGCAGGGGGAACCGCTCGCGCAGGCGGCGCACGGTCTCCATCGTCTCGTCCACCGACAGCGTCGTCTGCGAGATCCACACGACCCGGCTCTCGTCGCGGACGACGACGTCCGCGACCGCCTCCGGGGACGCGACGACCTGCACGTGGTCCGGCGCCTCGCCCTGCGTGCCCTCGACCTCCTCGTGCCCGGGGTGCCCGATCAGCAGGATGTCGCGGTCGTCGGCCGCGAACCGCACGGCCTCCTTGTGCACCTTCGTCACCAGCGGGCAGGTCGCGTCGATCGTCCGCAGCTGCCGCCGCTCCGCCGCCGCGCGCACCGCCGGGGACACCCCGTGCGCCGAGAACACCACCCGGGCGCCCTCGGGCACCTCGTCGGTCTCCTCGACGAACACCGCGCCGCGGGCCGCCAGCGTGTCCACGACGTGCCGGTTGTGCACGATCTCCTTGCGGACGTACACCGGGGCGCCGTAGTGCTCGAGCGCCTGCTCGACGGCGACGACCGCCCGGTCCACGCCCGCGCAGTACCCGCGCGGGGCGGCCAGCAGCACGCGCCCGCCGGGGCGCGCGGGGCCGACGTCCGAGGGGGCGGTCACCCCGCGAGTCTAGACGCGGCCCCGCCCCACCGCCCCGCCGGGTGGATCCATCCCGCGGGGCTCGCCGACGCGTGTCGCACGCGTGGGTCCACCCCGCGCGGCAGGTGGGACACGAGCCACCGGGTGGATCCACCCCGCGGGGCTCGCCGACGCGTGTCGCACGCGTGGATCCACCCCGCGCAGCAGGTGGGACACGAGCCACCGGGTGGATCCACCCCGCGGGGCAGGCCGACGCGCGTCGCCCCCGTCGACTCCACGTTGTCGCCGGTGCGTGGGAGGGTGTGCGGGTGCCGCAGTCCACCCCCACCACCCCGCCCGCGGAGCTGCCCGCCCGCGCCGCCGACACCACCGCCGAACGCCCCTGGCCGGTGCGGCTGCTGTCCGCGAAGATCGCCGACTACGTCGCCAAGATGTCGCCGCTGTGGGTGGAGGGGCAGGTCGTCCAGCTGAACCGCCGCCCCGGCGCGGGCATCGCGTTCCTCACGCTGCGGGACACCGACACCGACATGTCGCTCCCCGTCTCGCTGCCCGCCCACGTGCTCGCGGCCGCGCAGACGCCGCTGGCCGAGGGCGCGCACGTCGTCGTGCACGCGCGACCGACGTTCTGGACCAAGCGCGGCACCCTGCAGCTCAACGCCGACGAGGTGCGCGCCGTCGGGGTGGGCGAGCTGCTCGCCCGGATCGAGCACCTCAAGCGGGTGCTGGCCGCGGAGGGGCTGTTCGACGCCGAGCGCCGGGTGCCGCTGCCGTTCCTGCCCCAGGTCGTCGGGCTGGTGTGCGGCCGCGAGTCCAAGGCGGAGCACGACGTGGTGGTCAACGCCCGCGCCCGGTGGCCGCAGGTGGAGTTCGTGATCCGCGAGGTCGCCGTGCAGGGCGCCGGCGCCGTGCCGCAGGTGACCCGGGCCGTCGCGGAGCTCGACGACGACCCGCGCGTCGAGGTGATCGTCGTGGCCCGCGGCGGCGGCTCCGTGGAGGACCTCCTGCCGTTCAGCAACGAGGCCCTGGTCCGCGCCGCCGCCGCGTGCCGCACGCCGCTGGTGTCCGCGATCGGGCACGAGACCGACACCCCGCTGCTCGACCTCGTGGCCGACTACCGGGCGTCGACCCCCACCGACGCCGCCAAGCGGATCGTCCCGGACGTCGGTGAGGAGCGCGCCCGCGTCACCCAGGCGCGCGCCCGGATCCGCGCCGCCGTCGAGCACCGCGTCACCCGGGAGGCCGCCAGCCTGGAGCAGGTGCGCAGCCGCCCGGTGCTGGCCCGGCCGCACACGATGGTCGAGACCCGCGAGGCGGACGTCGTCCGACTGCGGGACCACGCCCGCCGGAGCCTCGACCACGCGCTGACCGGGGCGGTGTCGTCGACGCGCGCCCTCGCCGCGCAGGTCCGGGCCCTGTCCCCCGCCGCGACGCTCGAGCGCGGGTACGCGGTCGTGCAGACCGCCGACGGGTCGGTCGTCCGGGAGGCCACGGCGGTCGCCGCCAAGGACACGGTGCGCGTCCGGGTCGCCCGCGGGGAGCTGATGGCCACCGTGCTCGCGGTCGCCCCGCCGAAGCGCACCACACCGACGCCGCCCGCCGGCTGACCCGCCCACCTGCCCGACGACCCGCGCGAGCGGGGGCGCACCGGGTGGGTGGTCGTTGGTTAGATGGGTCCGTGAGCGCCACCACCCCCGCACCCGACTCCCCCTCCGTCGCCGTCGCCGAGCTGTCCTACGAGCAGGCGCGCGACGAGCTCGTCGCCGTCGTGTCCCGGTTGGAGGCCGGCGGCGCGACCCTCGAGGAGTCGCTGGCGCTGTGGGAGCGCGGCGAGGCCCTCGCGACCCGCTGCCAGGAGTGGCTGGACGGCGCGCGCGCGAAGCTCGACGCCGCCCGCGGGTCCGACGCCCCCGGTGGCACCGACCCGTCCTGACACCCGTGCCCGGCACACCGCCGGGCACGTGCGGCGGTGTGCCGCAGCCGATCCCGACCCGGCACCGTCGCCGGACCTGAAGGAGCCCCATGACCGAGAAGACCGCCGCACGCGCCCTCGTCGTCGGGGAGGCCCTGGTGGACGTGGTGCTGCGGCCCGGCGCCGATCCCGCGGAGCACCCCGGCGGCAGCCCGGCGAACGTCGCGATCGGCCTCGGCCGGCTCGGCCGCCGGGTGGACCTGCTGACCTGGCTCGGCCCCGACGCCCACGGCGACCTCGTGCGCGCGCACCTCGCGGACTCCGGCGTGCACGTCCTCGACGGCGACCGCGCACCGGACCGCACCTCCGTGGCCCGCGCCCACCTGGACGCCGACGGCGCCGCGACCTACGAGTTCGACCTCGCGTGGGACCTGCCCGCGCGCTGGGACGAGGACGAGGACGCCCCTGCGGTCGTGCACACCGGGTCGATCGCGACGGTGATCGCCCCCGGCGGCGAGGCGGTCGCGCGGCTGCTGGCCGACCGCCGCGCGACGTCGGCGCTGACCTACGACCCGAACCTGCGCCCCGCGCTGATGGGCAGCCCGGTGGACACCCTGCCGGTCGTCGAGCACCTGGTGGGCCTGGTGGACGTCGTCAAGGTGTCCGACGAGGACCTCGCGTGGCTGCACCCGGGCGTCGCCCCCGTCGAGATCGCCCGCGACTGGCTGTCCCGCGGGCCGGCGCTGGTCGTGGTGACGCTCGGCGGCGAGGGTGCCGTCGCGGTGACCGCCGCGGGCGACGAGCTCACGGTCACGGCCCCGCGGGTCGAGGTCGCGGACACCGTGGGCGCCGGCGACTCGTTCATGGCCGGCCTGATCGACGGCCTGTGGTCCGCGGCGCTCCTGGGTGCCGACGCCCGGACCCGGATCGCCGCCGCGGACCGCGGCACGATCGAGCAGATCCTCACCCGCTGCGTCCGCATCGCGGCCATCACGGTCTCCCGCCCGGGCGCCAACCCTCCGACCGCCGCGGACCTCGAGCGCTGAGTTGCCAAGCGAGGTCGAGGGTTTCGCTCCGGATCGGACGCTGAAACCCTCGACCTCGCGTGAAACCCTCGACCTCGACGGGCGACCCGAGCCGGGCGCGCGCGGGCGCAGGCGGGTCAGGAGGCCTGGCGGGACTCGCGCTCGCCCTGGCGGGCGGGGGCGCGCTGGGCGCGGGCCAGGGCCGCGCGCCGGTCCTCCTCCGTCTCGCCGTCGATCCGGCGGGCCGCCTCCTCGTCGTGCGTGAGGTTCTCGCCCGACTCGGGGTCGAACACCAGCAGCCGCGCCGGGTCGAACCACAGGTGCGCGTCGCTGCCGTCGCGGACGCGGCTCTCCGAGCCCAGCGCGACGATCATCTGGGTGCGCATCCCCTCGCCGTCGAGGTCCCGGTCGAGCTCCTCGAGCTTCGCGGCGACGTCGGGGTGGGTGTCGAACGGGATGTAGGCGTACAGCTCGGAGCCGAGCCACTCGACGACGTCCACCTCGGCGTCGAACGTCAGACCGCCGTCCCGCTTGGCGTCGTCGAGCGTCCGGGCGTCCTCGACGTGCTCCGGCCGCAGCCCCACGATGACGAGCTCCCGGTCACCGATCCGGGACCGCAGCTCGTCGGTCAGCGGCACCTCGGCGAACGGCAGCCGCAGCACGTCGCCCCGGACCTCGCCGGGCATGAAGTTCATCGGCGGGGAGCCGATGAACCCGGCGACGAACAGGTTGACCGGCTGCTCGTAGAGGGCGCGAGGGCTGGCGACCTGCTGCAGCTCGCCCTTGCGGAGCACCGCGACCCGGTCGCCGAGGGTCATCGCCTCGGTCTGGTCGTGCGTGACGTAGACGGTCGTGGTGCCGAGCCGCCGCTGCATCCGGGCGATCTCGGTGCGCATCTGGCCGCGGAGCTTGGCGTCGAGGTTCGACAGCGGCTCGTCGAACAGGAACGCCTGCGCGTCGCGGACGATCGCCCGGCCCATCGCGACGCGCTGCCGCTGCCCGCCGGACAGGTTCGCCGGCTTGCGGTCGAGGTGCTCGCGCAGCTCGAGGGTGTCGGCGGCGAACTCGACGTTGTCCTTGATCTGCTCCTCGGTGTACTTGCCCTTCTGCAGCCGCAGCGGGAACGCGATGTTCTCGAACACGGTCAGGTGCGGGTAGAGCGCGTAGTTCTGGAACACCATCGCGAGGTGCCGGTCGCGCGGGGCGCGGTCGTTGACCACCTCGTCGCCGATCTTCAGCTCGCCGGAGGTGATGTCCTCCAGGCCGACGATCATCCGCAGCAGCGTGGACTTCCCGCAGCCGGACGGGCCGACGAGGATGACGAACTCGCCGTCCTTGATGTCGAGGCTGACGCCGTTCACGGCCGGGAAGCCGTCGCCGTACTTCTTGACGATGTCCGTCAGGGTGATGGATGCCATGAGATTGCCTCCTGAGGGGTCCGGGCGTCGCGGGCGTCAGCCCTTGACCGCGCCCTGGGTCAGCCCGGACACGATCTGGCGCTGGAACAGCAGCACCAGGACGACGACGGGGATGGTGACGACGACGGCGGCGGCGGAGATCGCGCCGGTGGGGTCCTCGAACTGGGACGCGCCGGAGAAGAACGCCAGCGCCGCGGGCACCGGCCGCGCGGCCTCGGTCGAGGTGAGCGAGATGCCGTACACGAAGTCGTTCCAGGCGATGAAGAACGCGATCAGCGCGGTGGTGAACACGCCGGGCGCCGCGAGCGGCACGATCGCCTTCCGGAACGCCTGCCAGGTGGTCGCGCCGTCCACCTGCGCGGCCTGCTCCAGCTCCCACGGGATCTGCCGGAAGAACGCGGTGAGCGTCCAGATCGAGATCGGCAGCGTGAGCGACAGGTACGGGATGATCAGGCCGGGCCAGGTGTCGTAGAGGCCGATCGAGCGCCACAGGTTGAACAGCGGCGTGACGATGGAGATCACCGGGAAGATCGACACCCCGAGCGCCGTGGTGAGGATGAGCTTGCGGCCCGGGAACTCCAGGCGGGCGATCGCGTAGGCGGCGAGCGTCGCCAGGACCGACGAGATCGCGGTGGCGATCAGCGAGATGCCGATGGAGTTGCGCAGCGACGACAGGAACAGGTCCTGCGCGGAGCCGCCCGGGCCGAGGATCTGCTCGTAGTTGCTCCACGTCCAGGTGGTCGGGAGGAACTTCCCGGTGTTGAGGTCGCTGGGCAGCTTGAACGACGTCGCGATGATCGACAGCACCGGGAACAGCGCGTACACGAGGACGGCGACGGTGATGGCGGCCCACGCCACCTTCTGCTTGCCGGACAGGGCACCCATTTACTTCTCCCCCCGTGCACCGGCGAGGTCCACCTTGAAGATCTTGATCGCGATGAAGCAGATGACGAGCACGCAGACGAACAGCAGCACGGAGATGGCGGACCCGAGCCCGATCTCCAGGCGCCCGATCGACGTCCGGTAGGCGAGCAGCGAGAGCACGGTGGTGCCGTTCGCGCCGTTCGTCATGATGAAGACGTTGTCGAACACGCGGAACGCGTCGAGCGCCCGGAACAGGACGGCGACCATGATCGCGGCCTTCATGTTCGGCAGCACGACGCGCTTCATCCGCTGCCACCAGGTGGCGCCGTCGACCTGCGCCGCCTCCTCGAGGTCGCTCGGGACCTGCGCGAGGCCGGCCAGCAGCAGCAGGGAGATGAACGGCGTGGTCTTCCAGACCTCGGACGCGATGATGACGAACAGGCTGGTGCCGGTGCCGGCGAACCAGTTGAGGTCCTCGCTGACGCCCGGCACCCAGTCGAACCACTGGTTGACGTACCCGGAGCTGATGTCGAACGCGTAGAACCACGCGAACGCCGAGACGACGGTGATGATCCCGTACGGCACGAGGATCGCCGTGCGCAGCAGGCCGCGCAGCCGCAGCACCGCCCGGTGCATGACCAGGGCGAGCGCGAAGCCGAGGACGACCTCGACGGCCACGGTGATCACCATGATGAGCGTGGTGACGCCCAGCGACTGCCAGAACACCTGGTCGCCGAGGATGACGCCGTAGTTGCCGAGCCCGACGAACGCCCGGTCGTCCGGCGCGGTGAGCCGGTTCCGGAACAGGGACTCGTAGACGGCCTGGAGGATCGGGTAGGCGGTGACGGCGAGCATCACCACGAACGCGGGACCGGCGAGCAGCCAGCCCAGCCGCGCCTCGGCGCGGGCCCGGTCGCTCTTGCGCGGCTTCGACGCCGACCGTGCGGTGGCGCGGTGCGCTGCCTCGACCTCAGTGCTCACAGCAGACGCTCCCCTCGCAGGACGGCGGTGATGAAGTCGGTCGACTCCTGCGGGGTCGTGTCCGGGTCCACGGAGACCGGCGGGTGCCAGGTCTCCTGCAGGCCCTGGGAGACCTCGTTGTAGTACGGGGTCTGCGGCCGCGGCGCGGCCTGCTGGAGGGACTGCCGGATGACGTCCGCCATCGGGAACGTCTCCTGCACCTCCGGGTCGTCGTAGGCGACGGTGCTGGCCGGCGGGTTGCCGTCCGACACGAAGTACGCGGCCTGGTTCTCGGGCGCCACGATGCACTGCGCGGCCTCGTAGGCCTCGTCGACGTGCTCGCTGAACGCCCCGACGCCGAGGTTGATCCCGCCGTACGGCGGCGCGGCCTCCTCGCCCTCCACGACCTGCGGGTAGACGGCCCAGCCGACGTCGTCGAGGAACGACTGGTCGAGCGTGCCGTCCTCGACCGCGCCCTGCATCGCCGGCCAGACGAACGGCCAGTTGACCATGAACGACCCCGTGTCCCCCTGGAACTGGGCCAGGGCAGCGTTCTCGTCCTGCGTCGGCAGACCCGGACCCGCGAGCCCGTCGGTGCCGATCTCGGCGATGATCCGCGCCGCCTCCCGGCCCGCGTCGCTGTCGAGACCGAGCTCGACGTCCTCCGCCGACGCCTCCGGGGTCTCGACGATCTGGCCGCCCGCCGACTCGATCAGCGCGTTGAGCCACACCGTGTACGCCTCGGCCTTGATGCCCTGCACGCCCAGCCGCAGGTCCTGGTCGCGCGCGGCGTCCATCACCTGGTCCCAGGTCACCGGCGTCGCCGCCGGGTCCAGGCCCGCGGTCTCGGCGACCGACTTCTTGTACCAGAGCAGCTGGGTGTTGGCCCAGAACGGGACCGTCACCAGCTCGTCCCCCCACGACGCACCCTGCAGGGCACCCTCCGCGACGTCCTGGCTCACGACCTCGGCGACGTCGTCCGGGACCGGCGCGAGGAACCCCGCGTTCGCGAGCTCGGGGATGAACGGCGGGTCCAGGCTCATGAGGTCGATCGAGGAGTCGGCCGCGGCGAGCCGCCGCGCCAGCTGCTCGCGCTGGGAGCTCGCCTCGCGGGGCAGCACCGAGACCTCGATCCGGTAAGCGCCGTCGGCGGCCTCCGTGCACTGCTCCGCCAGCGTGGCCTGACCCCCGGCGTCCGGGTTCGTGTACCAGGTCAGCACCGGGGTGTCGTCGGCGGGCGCGCACGCCGCCAGCCCCGCTCCCAGCGCCAGCACCGCCGTCCCGGCGATCGCCCTCGACCGTCTACGCACCGTCACTGCTCTCCCGCCCTCGTGAAACACGTCGTCCCTGACCACAAGGGGTACCCCGGGTTCGCGGGGCCCGCCACCGGGGGCGCGATCCGGACGGCGCGTGCCGGACCCGCGCCGGACGGTGCACCATGGGGCGCATGGCTACCCCCAGCACCCCCGCCGAGGCCTGGTCCGCGCTGCGCGAGGGGAACGACCGCTTCGTGCGCGGCGAGATGGCGCACCCCTCGCAGGGCTTCGAGCGACGCGCCGAGGTCCAGTCGGCGCAGCACCCGTTCGCGGTGGTGTTCGGCTGCTCGGACTCCCGGGTCGCGGCGGAGATCATCTTCGACCAGGGCCTCGGCGACGTGTTCGTGGTCCGCACCGCCGGGCACGTGCTCGACACCACCGTCATCGGGTCGATCGAGTACGGCGTGGAGGTCCTGGGCGCCTCGCTCGTGGTCGTGCTCGGCCACGACTCCTGCGGTGCGGTGGCCGCCGCGACGGCCGCGCTGACCACGGGCGAGCTGCCCCGCGGGTTCGTCCGCGCCGTCGTCGACCGCGTGATCCCCAGCATCGTGTCGCTCGCGCACGGCCCCGACGCGCAGGGCCGCCCCCGGGACCTGTCGACCGTCGACCCGGTCGAGCTCGGCCACGAGCACGTCCGGCACACCGTCGACATGCTGCGGTCCTACTCGGTGACGCTCGCCGAGGCGATCGACGAGGGCCGGTGCGCCGTCGTGGGCGTCGAGTACACGCTCGCGGACGGTCAGGCGCGGCTGACCTCGGCCGTCGGCGACGTCGACGAGCAGCCCCTGCCTGCCTGACGGCCGCGTCGATGGCAGGATGCCGCGCATGAGCCTGCACGCCGACGACGCCGTCCAGTACCGCACCGAGCACGACACGATGGGCGAGGTGCGGGTCCCCGCCGCCGCCCTGTACCGCGCGCAGACCCAGCGCGCGGTGGAGAACTTCCCGATCAGCGGGACCACCCTGGAGCGCGGGCACCTCGCCGCGCTCGCCCGGGTCAAGAAGGCCGCGGCCCGCGCGAACGCCGAGCTCGGCATCCTCGACCCCGCCGTCGCGGGTGCCATCGCCGACGCGGCCGACGAGGTCGCCGAGGGCCGGCACGACGCGCACTTCCCCGTGGACGTCTACCAGACCGGGTCCGGCACGTCCTCGAACATGAACATGAACGAGGTGCTGGCCACGCTCGCCACCCGCGCGCTGGGCAGCGACGTGCACCCGAACGACCACGTGAACGCCTCGCAGTCCTCCAACGACGTGTTCCCGACGTCGGTGCACGTCGCCGCGACCGACGGGGCGGTCAACGACCTGCTCCCGGCCCTCGACCACCTCGCCACCGCCTTCGAGCGGCTCGCGACGCGGCACGCCGGGGACGTCAAGGCCGGCCGCACGCACCTGATGGACGCCACCCCGGTGACGTTCGGCCAGGAGTTCGGCGGGTACGCCGCCGCCGTGCGCCGCGGCGTCGAGCGGGTGCAGGCCGCGCTCCCCCGGGTCGCGGAGGTCCCGCTCGGCGGCACCGCCGTCGGCACCGGCATCAACACCCCGGCGGGCTTCCCGCAGCGGGTCATCGAGCTGCTCGCGCAGGACACCGGTCTGCCGCTGACCGAGGCCCGCGACCACTTCGAGGCCCAGGGCGCCCGGGACGGGCTGGTCGAGCTGTCCGGTGCGCTGAAGACGATCGCGGTCAGCCTGACCAAGATCTGCAACGACCTGCGCTGGATGGGCTCCGGCCCGAACACCGGCCTGGGCGAGATCCGGATCCCCGACCTGCAGCCCGGGTCGTCGATCATGCCCGGCAAGGTCAACCCGGTGATCCCGGAGGCGGTGCTCATGGTCGCCGCGCGGGTCGTCGGCAACGACGCGACCGTCGCGTGGGCCGGGGCCAGCGGCTCGTTCGAGCTGAACGTGCAGATCCCGGTGATGGGCCAGGCGGTCCTGGAGTCGACGCGGCTGCTGGCCGCCGCGTGCCGGGTGCTCGCCGACCGCACGGTGGACGGCATCGAGGTCGTCGTCGAGCGGGGCGCCGCGTACGCCGGGTCCTCGCCGTCGATCGTGACGCCGCTGAACCGCGTGATCGGCTACGAGGCGGCGGCGACGATCGCCAAGCACGCCGTCAAGGAGGGCATCACGGTCCGCGAGGCGGTGGTGGCGCTCGGTTACGTCGAGCGCGGCGAGGTCACCGAGGCCCAGCTCGACGAGGCCCTGGACCTGCTGAGCATGACCCGCCCGGCGGGCTGACCCCGCCGCCGCCGACGCCGAGACAGGGCCGTCGCGCCGAGACAGGGCCTCCTGGCGTCCTGTCTCGGCGCGGAGGCCCTGTCTCGGCGTTCGGGCGGGGCGGGGCGGGTCAGCGCGGGTCAGCGCGGGTCAGCGCGGGTCAGCGCGCCAGGGTGAACTCGTCGGCGCCGCGGGCGAGCTCGGCGGCGACGTCGGCGAGCGTGACGACCGCCTGCCGCACCTCCGCCGCGCCGTCGAACGCCTGGCCGGCGGCCTGCGCCACGTCCGCGGCGCTACCGGCGATGTCGGTGGTGCTCTCGGCGGCGACGACCAGGTTCCGCTCGATCTCCGACGTGGTCGCGCTCTGCTCCTCGACGACCGCGGACACGGCGCCCTGGAGCTCGTCCACGGTGGTGACCGCCTGCGAGATCCGGCCCACCGACGCCTGCACGTCGGCGGCGTCCCGGGTGACGGCCTCCAGCACGGGGGCGATCGTCCCGATGGCGTTGGACGTCTGCTGCGCCAGGTCCTTGACCTCGCCGGCGACGACCGCGAACCCGGCGCCGGACGCGCCCGCCCGGGCGGCCTCGATGCTGGCGTTCAGCGCGAGCAGGTGGGTCTGGCTGGCGATCGTGGTGACGGTGTCGAGGACCGCGGCGATCTGCGAGGTCGACGCGGCCAGCCGGTCGGCGGCGGAGGCGGCCTCCGCGGTGATGCCGACCGCCTGCGCGGCCTCGCCCGACGCGGACGTGACGTCCTGCGCGACGGACTCGATGGACGCGCGCATCTCGGTCATCGCGGCGGTGACGGTCTGCACCTCGGTGCTCACCACCGACGCCGAGCCGGCGGCGCCCTGCGCGCGGGACACCGTGCGCCCGGCGGCCTCCTCCAGCGTGCCGGACGAGCCGTCGAGGCGCCCGGCGGTGCTCCGCACGGCGTCCGCGCCCCGCTGCATCCGGGTCAGGGCGGCGCGCATCGCGTCGATGGCCTCGCCGAGCGCGGTGCCCATGACCCCGATCTCGTCGGCGCCCTCGCCGCGCACCTCGACGGACAGGTCCCGGTCGGCGACCCGGCGGATCGCGGTGGTGAGCCGGCCGATGCGCCCGACCACCCGCCCGGAGATCCACACGACGAGCGCCACGGCGAGCAGCGCGACCACGAGGCCCACCACCAGCTGCGTGACGACCAGCGTGCGGGCACCGGACTCGAGCTCGCCGGAGACGGCACGCAGGTCGGCGTCGAAGCCCCAGGCGCCCACGGTCCAGCCCCAGGCGGCGTACCGCGCGAGCTGCACGGTCGCGGTGCCGGCGTCCCCGAGGTCGACGCGCTCGGCGACGGTCTCGCCCTCGCCGAGCTCGGCGGCGGCCTCGACCAGGCGCGCGGCGTACGGCTCGCCGTCGGCGTCGACGTCGCCCGCGGCGTCCCCGGCCTGGCCGCCCGGCGGCGGGACGATCCACTGCCCGGACGCGTCGGCGACGGTCAGGTAGCCCTGGGTGCCGACGGTGACCTCGGCCAGCGCGGCGCGCAGCGGCGCGTCGACGTCGGTCTGTGGCACGCCGACGAACAGCGCGCCGACCACCTCCTCGCCGACGACGAGCGGCGCGTACGCGGTGACGAACGGCTGGCCGACGACCAGCGCCGTGCCGTAGTAGGCGTCGCCGGCGAGCAGCGACGCGACCACGGCGTTCGGGACGCCGCCGGCGCCGGTCGCGCCGATCGCGGTGCCGATGGCCCGCTTGCCCTCGGCGTTGGTGACGCTGGTGGCGACGCGGAGCATGTCGCCCTCGTCGTTCACGCGCTGGAAGACCGTGACCGAGGCGCCGAGCAGCGTGCTGATGTCGTCGACGACGGGCACCGGGGCGGCCGGGTCGGTGGTGCGGCCGAGCCAGGTGCCGCCGACGAGCAGCTGCGGCAGCGTGACGTCCTCGGTCGCGCCGCTGGTCTGGTCGGTGACGGTCCACGGCTCGGGCGCGCCGAACGAGACCGCTCCCGCCTGGGCGAACGTCTGCTGGGCGACGCGCAGGTCCGAGGCCATCCGGTCGGTGACCGTGGCGACCTGGGTGGTGACGAGGGTGACGGCCTGGCTGGTGGTCTGCACCATCGAGTCGGTGGTGAGGCGGTCGACGTCGTCGCCGGCGCTGCGCGCCAGGTCGGACACCTGCCAGCCGCCGACGACGGTGAGCAGGGCGGCGGTCACGGCGACGGCGCCGGCGCCGGTGGCGACGAGCTGGGCGCGCAGGGATGTGCGCAGCGAGGGCAGGGGCACAGGGGTCTCCTGGTCCGAGGGCGAGCGCGACGCCGGCCCCCCTCCGACGCCGACGTTGACCTCCGCCCTATCGGGGGACTTTGGTCCCTTGTGAGGGTCGTCGGTCCGGAACGCCCGGGTTTCACCCGTCCGGTCAGGCGCCGCCCTCGACCCGGACCAGCACCCGGGACAGCAGCTGCGCCAGCCGCTCGGCGTCGTCGGCGTCCAGCCCCTCGAGCACCCGGGCCTCCCGCGCGAGGTGCTCGGGCATCAGCCGGTCGACCGCCGCACGCCCCTGCTCGGTGAGCTCGAGCAGCACGCCCCGGCGGTCGCGGTGCGGGATGCCGCGCGCGACCAGGCCCGCCCGGACCAGCGCGTCGGCGCGCTTGGTGATGGCGGCGCCCGACGCGGCGGTGAGGGTCGAGACCTCGCTCGCCCGCAGGGCCCGCCCCGCGCGGCGCAGCGCGGTCAGGACGTCGAACTCCCCGCGGGTCAGGCCCTCGTCCGCGAGCGCCGCCTCGGACTGCGCGGCGAGCAGCGCGGCGATCCGGGTGATCCGCCCGGCGACCGCGATGGGCGCGACGTCGAGCCCGGGGACCTGCTCGTGCCACTGCGCCCGCAGGCGATCGACGCTGTCCACGGCGGTCACTCTATCGACGCGCTGGTGTTTCACCGGTAAAACACACGCGAACGGACTCGCGTACACTCGACCGGTGCACCGCCTGACCCTCCTCGCCGCCCTCGTCCACCCCCGCCAGGTCCGCGACGCCGTCCGCCCGCCGCGCGGAGCCGGGCCGTCGACCCGCCGGCTGGTCGACGGGGCGGTGCGCTGCGGGCTCAGCGTGACGGTGGCGCTCGCGCTCGTCGCCGCGACCGGGCGGCTCGACCTGGCCGGGTACGCCGCCCTCGGCGCGCTGGCGTCCCTGTACGGCCGCGCGGACCCGGCGCCGTGGCGCGCCCGGGTCGGGGCCCTCGCCGGCGCCGGGCTGGTCGCCGCGGTCGTCGTGATGTCCGCGCTCCAGGCGGCCGGGGCGCCGACCGTCGTCGTCCTGACCACGCTCACCCTGCTCGCGGCCGGAGCGTCCGCCGGCACCGTCGCCCTGCGCACCGGACCGCCCGGGGCGACGATCCTGGTGTTCGCCGCCGGCGCCGGCAGCGCACCGGTCGCCGGCGGGACGTCCGAGGTGCTGCTCCGGGGGGCGGCCGCCGTCGCCGGCGCGCTCATCGCCTGGTTGGTCGCGAACGCCGGTTCGACGCTGCGCCGCGTGCGCCAGGGCACGGCGCGCGCCCACGGCCCCGCCCACGTCGACCGCGCACCCGCGGTGCGGGACGTGCTGCGCGCCGGGTCCGCCGGCGGCGCCCCGCTGGCCGCCGCGCTCCGGGTCGGCGTCGCCGGTGCCGTGGCCGGGGCCGTCGCGACCGTCGCCGGCTGGGGCCACCCCGCGTGGGCGGTGATGGGCGCCGCCGCCGTCCTCCAGGGGGCGCACGTCCGGCACATGGGCGTGCGGGCGCTGCAGCGCGCGGCGGGCACGGCCGTCGGGGCCGCGATCGCCCTGCCGCTGCTCGGCGCCGACCTCCCGTTCCTGGCCGTCGCCGCGCTGGTCGTCGTGCTCCAGACCGTGACCGAGCTGGTCGTGGCGCGGCACTACGGCGCCGCCATGCTCACGATCACCCCGATGGCCCTGCTGATGACCTCGATCGGCGGCGCTCCCGACCCGACCGCGCTGGCCGTCGACCGCGCGCTCGACACCGTGCTCGGTGCGGTCGTGGCGCTCGTCGTGGCGGTGGCGGCGGCCCGTCCGGAGCCCGCCGCCACCGCACCGGCGACGTCAGAGCTCGATGCCCTCCAGCATCTCCGTGACGAGGGCCGCGACGGGCGACCGCTCGGAGCGGGTCAGCGTGACGTGGGCGAACAGCGGGTGGCCCTTGAGCGCCTCGATGACCGCGGCGACGCCGTCGTGCCTCCCGACGCGCAGGTTGTCGCGCTGGGCGACGTCGTGCGTCAGCACCACGCGTGAGCTCTGCCCGATCCGCGACAGCACCGTCAGCAGGACGTTGCGCTCGAGCGACTGCGCCTCGTCGACGATCACGAACGCGTCGTGCAGCGACCGCCCGCGGATGTGCGTGAGCGGCAGCACCTCGAGCAGCTCGCGGTCCATGATCTCCTCGACCACCTCGCGGCTGACCACCGCGCCGAGGGTGTCGAACACGGCCTGCGCCCAGGGGTTCATCTTCTCGGACTCGCTGCCCGGCAGGTAGCCGAGCTCCTGCCCGCCGACCGCGTACAGCGGTCGGAACACCATCACCTTGCGGTGCTGCCGACGCTCCAGCACCGCCTCCAGGCCCGCGCACAGCGCGAGCGCCGACTTGCCGGTGCCCGCCCGGCCGCCGAGCGACACGATGCCGACCGACTCGTCCAGCAGCAGGTCGATCGCGACCCGCTGCTCCGCGCTGCGGCCGTGCAGCCCGAAGACGTCCTGGTCGCCGCGCACGAGCTGGACGTGCTTGTCCGCCGTCACGCGGCCGAGCGCCGAGCCCCGCGGGCTGTGCAGCACCAGCCCGGTGTGGCACGGCAGCGTCGGGACGTCCGCGATGTCCGCGAGCGGCAGCGACTCGTGCTCCCAGAGCTGCGCCATCTGCTGCTCGGGCAGGTCGAGGGCATCCATCCCGGTCCAGCCGGAGTCCACCGCGAGCTCGTGCCGGTACTCCTCGGCCCGCAGCCCGATCGCCGACGCCTTGATCCGCATCGGCAGGTCCTTGGACACCACCGTGACGTCGGCGCCCTCGGCCGCGAGGTTCGCCGCGCACGCGAGGATCCGGGTGTCGTTGTCGCCCAGCCGGAAACCGGCCGGCAGCACCGACGGGTCCGTGTGGTTGAGCTCGACCCGCAGCGTGCCGCCCTGGTCGCCGATCGGCAGCGGCGCGTCGAGCCCGCCGTGCGCGATCCGCAGGTCGTCCAGCATCCGCAGCGCGGTCCGGGCGAAGTAGCCGAGCTCGGCGTGGTGCCGCTTGGCCTCCAGCTCGGTGATGACCACGACCGGCAGGACCACGTCGTGCTCCGCGAACCGCGTGATCGCCCGCGGGTCGGACAGCAGGACCGAGGTGTCCAGGACGTGCGTCCGGCGGCCCTCCGGCTGGTCGGTCGAGGCGGTGGCGGTTCCCAGCTTGCTGACCACGGCGGGCTCCCTCCCGGGGGACGGCGGTCGCCGTCCGCTGCTCGGGACGCTACGCCCGGGGTACGACCCGCAGACCGGCGCGACACGCCGCGGATGTGATCTGCAACACGATGTTCACCTGGCGGTCGACGCCGGGTCGTTCAGCGCCCGTGCCGCCGTTCGCGGGCCGCGTAGTCGCGCACCGCGCGCAGGAAGTCCACCCGCCGGAAGTCCGGCCAGTAGACCTCGCAGAAGTAGTACTCCGAGTGCACGCTCTGCCACAGCATGAACCCGCCGAGCCGCTGCTCCCCCGACGTGCGGATCACCAGGTCCGGGTCCGGCTGGCCCTTGGTGTAGAGGTGGTCGGCGATGTGCTCGACGTCGAACGTCGCCGCGATGTCGTCCAGCGTCGCGCCCTCGGCGGCCCGCTCGACCAGGTAGGACCGCACGGCGTCGGCGATCTCCTTGCGGCCGCCGTAGCCGATCGCGACGTTGACGTGCAGGCCCACGACGTCGGCGGTCGCGGCCTCGGCGTCGCGCAGCACCTGCACGGTGCGGTCGGGCAGCAGGTCGAGCGAGCCGACGGCCTGGAGCCGCCAGCGCCGGGTCGCCGCGAGCTCCCGGACCGCGTCCTCGATGATGCCCAGCAGCGCCTCGAGCTCCGCGGCGTCGCGGGTCAGGTTGTCGGTCGACAGCATCCACAGGGTGACGACCTCGACGCCGACCTCCTCGCTCCACGCGAGCAGCTCGGCGATCCGGTCCGCCCCGCGCCGGTGCCCCGTCGCGGTGGACTCGCCGAGGTTGCGCGCCCAGCGCCGGTTGCCGTCCAGGATCACGCCGACGTGGCGTGGCACCCGGTCACGCGGCAGCGACGCCGCGATGCGACGCTCGTACAGCCCGTACAGCGGGTGGGGCAGGCGCACGCGACGGCACTCCTTCGGTCGGACGGATGGCGGTGCTCACGGTACCGGCACGTCCCGGCCGGTCACGTGCGTCCGCGGGTGCGGCGGGGGGAGGATCTGTGCAGGTGCGCGGAGCGCCGCGACCACTACCTACGGTTCCGTAACCTACGGCTTCGTAGGTTAGTCTTCGGGGCGTCCCCGCCACCGAGAGGAGCACCGCCGTGAAGATCGCCGAGTCCGCCGAGCAGGTCGTCGACGCCGTCAAGCCGCGGTTGCGCGGGTGGATCCACGCGGGCATGTTCCCGCTCGCCACCGCCGCCTCGGTCGTCCTGGTCGTCCTCGCGCCGACCACCCCGCTCACGCTCGCCAGCGCCGTGTTCGGCGTCGCGGCGATGCTGCTGTTCGGCACCAGCGCCGTCTACCACCGCGGCACGTGGTCGCCCCGGGTCGCGGGCGTCCTGCGCCGGCTCGACCACACCAACATCTTCCTGGTCATCTCCGGCACCTACACGCCGCTCGCCGTGGCGCTGCTGCCCGCGAGCACCGCACGGACCCTGCTGATCGTGGTGTGGACCGGGGCCGTCGTCGGGCTGCTCGCCCGGGTGTTCTGGCTCGGCGCCCCGCGCTGGGTGTACGTCCCGGTGTACGTGGCCCTCGGCCTCGTCGCCGTGGGCTACCTGCCGGACTTCGCCCGCGCGGAGAACGGCGGCCCCGAGGTCGCGTGGCTGGTCGCCGGCGGCGGCGTCGCGTACATCGTCGGCGCGGTGGTCTACGGCCTGAAGCGCCCCAACCCCAGCCCCCGGTGGTTCGGGTTCCACGAGGTCTTCCACGCCCTCACGGTGGTCGGCTTCACCTGCCACCTCGTCGCGGTGTCGCTGGCCGTCCTGCGCTGACCCGGCGCGACCCCGGCCCCCTCCCGCGCACGGGCGCAGGCGGGTGCGGGTGCGGGTGCCGGTCAGACCGCCGGGACCACGCGGTACCGACGGTTCGCCAGCGACGGGTTCGAGGCCCGCACGCCCGCCAGCGCCTCCGGGTCGAGGTCGACCGTCCGCAGCTCCGGCTCCGCGCCGAGCTCCAGTCCCACGACCCCGTCCGGGCCGACGACCAGCGACCGGCCCACCACGCCCGGGCCCGCCTGGCCGACCGCCACCACGACCGCGGTGTTCTCGATCGCCCGCGCGGTGGCGAGAGTCCGCCAGTGCAGCTCCTTGAGCGGTCCCGCGGCCCACGCGGCGGGCACGAGCAGCACGTCCGCGCCGGCGTCGACCACCCGGCGGGCCGACTCGGGGAACCGCAGGTCGTAGCAGGTCAGCACGCCGAGGCGGATCCCGGCGACGTCTACGACCAGCGGGGGCGCGTCGGCGGGGCCGGGCTCGAGCCGCTCGGACTCCCGGTGCCCGAAGGCGTCGTACAGGTGCACCTTGCGGTACACGCCGACCAGCTCACCGGACGCGTCGACCGCGACGACGGCGTTCACCGCGCGCGGCGGCGCGCCCCCGTCCGTCCCGTGGGACGTGCCCGTGCCGGGCAGCGTCGTGCCCGCGACCACGGCGACCCCGTCCTGCGCCGCCCGCTCACGCAGCAGCGTGACGAACGGGCCGTCCAGCGGCTCGGCGTGCTCCCGGCCGGTCCCCCGCGGGTCGAACCCCGAGGCGTACTCCGGCAGCACCAGCACGTCCGCCCGCGCGCGCGACGCCGTGTCGAACGCCCGGCGCACCACCTCGCGGTTCGCGGCGTGGTCCTCGCTCACGCGGAGCTGGCCGAGGGTGACCCGGACCGCCGGCCGCACCGGGGGCGGGGTGCTGGTCACGGCCCGGCCGGCGGGTCGTCCGTCGCGGCCGCCTCACGGGCGGCATCGGCCTCGTCGCGGCGGCGCGCGTTCCGGTCGACCACCCGCAGGTGCCGGACCAGCGAGTACCCGAGCCCGATCACGGCCGCGGCGACCGCGAACGTGACGAGGAACCCGAGGAGCCCCGGCGAGGTCTGGTCCTCCGGCGGGATCTCCAGGGTCGACGGGGACGGCGAGGGCGTCGGGGACAGCGGCAGGCCCGCGGGCAGCACCGCCCCGAGCTGCAGGGCCGCGCCGTGCGCGGTGTGCGCCAGGGCGGTCAGCATCGCGGCGCTCATGCCAGCGCCTCCCGCACCCCGGCGAACAGGTCGTCCTCGGGCAGCGTGGTCGGCACGCGGGACTCCGCGAGCTCGTACTCCTCGGTCGGCCAGACCTCGAGCTCGAGGTCACGGGGCATCGCGAAGAAGAACCCCTCGGGGTCGATCTGGGTGGCGTGCGCGCGCAGCGCGGCGTCGCGGGCGTCGAAGTACCCGTCGACGGGGACCAGCGTCGTGACCTCGCGCTCCGGGATCTCGCGCGCGGCGCGCGACTCGACCCACTCGCCGAACGGGGACTCGAGCCCCCGCTCGGTCATCGCCTCGTGCGCGGCCCGGATCCGGGCCATCGAGAAGCCGTGGTTGTAGTAGAGCTTGAGCGGCGTCCACGGCTCGCCGGCGCCGCGGTAGCGCTCCGGGTCGCCCGCGGCGTGGAACGCCTCGAACGCGACCCGGTGGCACATGATGTGGTCCGGGTGGGGGTAGCCGCCCGTCGGGTCGTACGTGGTGATGACGTGCGGCCGGAACTCGCGCACGAGCTCCACCAGGGGACGCGACGCCTCCTCGAGCGGCTGCAGCGCGAAGCACCCCTCGGGCAGCGGCGGCAGCGGGTCGCCCTCCGGCAGGCCCGAGTCGACGAACCCCAGCCAGTGCTGCCGCACGCCGAGGGCGGCGGCCGCCGCGGCCATCTCGACCCGGCGGACGGCGCGCATCTCCTCGATGCCGCCCTCCACCGGCGGGTGGTGCGGGTTGAGCACGTCGCCGCGCTCCCCGCCGGTGCACGTGACCACGAGCACGTCGACGCCCTCGGCGGCGTACCGGGCGGTGGTCGCCGCGCCCTTGCTCGACTCGTCGTCCGGGTGGGCGTGCACGGCCATCAGGCGCAGCTGCTCGGTCACGGTGTCTGGCGGTCCTCTCCTCGTCGCCGGTCGCTGCCCGGCGCGAGACAATGATCCCCCACCCCACCGACACCGTGCACCGCCGCGCCCGACGCGGCCGACGGCCGGCAGCCCGACGAACCGCCTGACGAGCACCCTGGAGGACCCGTGACCGCAGCACCGACGCCGGCACCCCCCGCCGGCCGGTACGGACGCGCGACCACCCCGGGGCGACGGCGCGCCGCCCGGATCGCGGTCGTGGCCCTCGCCGTGGTCGGCGTCGCGGTGGTGGTCTGGATCGGGCTCGGCCGCGCCGCGACGCCGGTGCGCTGGGACGAGGTCGGCTACCGGGTGGACGGCTCCACGGCCACCTCGATCACCTTCGACGTCACCAAGGACGCGGACGCGACGGTCGTGTGCCGGGTGCAGGCCCTCTCCGAGCGGTACGCCGAGGTCGGCGTCCAGTCCGTCACCGTCGGCCCGGCCGGGACCGCGACCCAGCGGGTCACCGCGACGATCCCGACCGCGCAGCTCGCCGTGACGGCCGTCGTGGAGTCCTGCGAGCTCGTCTGACCTGCGCGCTCCCGCATGTTTCCGGGGCGTTCGCACGTCGGAGCCGGGCCCTGCGGGCGCCGCGTTGCTATGCTTGCCGATTCATACGCCGCCCCGGACCGACGTCGACCCGACGTCACCGCAGGTCGACGCGACCGCGAGGTGTGACGGCGTTCCCGCTCACGCACCGCGCAGCCGCGCCCGCCTGACCGGGTCGACGACGAGAGCGCACGCCCCGGACGGGGCGGCGACACGCAGGAAGGGAGTGGACGTGACCGACACGACGCAGGCCGCCACCTGGCTGACGCAGGAGGCCTACGACCGCCTGAAGGCCGAGCTCGAGCACCTCGAGGGGCCGGGACGCGCCGAGGTCACCGAGCGCATCGCCGCCGCCCGTGACGAGGGCGACCTCAAGGAGAACGGCGGCTACCACGCCGCGCGCGAGGAGCAGGCGAAGCAGGAGGCCCGCATCCGCGAGCTGAAGGAGAAGCTCCGCAACGTCCAGATCGGCACCCCTCCCGACGACGGCGTGGTCGAGCCGGGCATGGTCGTGACGGCCGAGGTCGCGGGCGACGAGATGGTGTTCCTGCTGGGCTCGCGCGAGATCGCCGGCTCTGCGGACATCGAGGTCTTCTCCCCGACGTCGCCGCTGGGCGCGTCGATCATGGGCCGCAAGGTCGGCGACACGGTGACGTACACGGCCCCGAACGGCCGCGAGATCCCGGTCGAGGTCAAGGACGCCAAGCCCTTCGTCGGCTGACCTCCCCGACGTCGGCGGCCGAGGTCGAGGGTTCTGCGCGGATGACGGGCCTCAAACCCTCGACCTCGGCGCAAACCCTCGACCTCGGCCTCCGGGGGGCAGCAAGAGGCCGGCGGGTCAGTGCTCCGCGAGGCGGAAGCCCTGGTCGCGCAGGTGCTGGAGCACGCGGGCGCAGTGCTCGGGGCCCTTGGTCTCGACCTGGACCTCGATCTCGACCTCGTCGATCTCCAGGTCCACGCCGGTGCGCACGTGCGACACGTGCATGACGTTCGCGCCGGCGGACGCCAGCTCGCGCAGCAGGGCGGCCAGCGCGCCGGGGGTGTCGTGCACCCGCACCCGCAGCTGGAGGTAGCGGCCGGACACCGCGAGGCCGTGCCGGACCACGCGCAGCAGCACCAGGGGGTCGATGTTGCCGCCGGACAGCACGACGACCACCGGGCCCTCGAGGTCCCCCGGCGGCGCCGCCATCACGGCCGCGACGCCCGCGGCGCCCGAGGGCTCCACCAGCAGCTTCGCGCGCTCCGCGACCAGCAGCAGCGCGCGGGACAGGTCCTCCTCGGACACCGTGCGGATCTCGCAGCCGTGCCGCTGCAGCAGGTCGAACGGCACGCGGCCCGGGGTTCCGACCGCGATGCCGTCGGCCATCGTGTGGAGCTCGGCGGCGCGCACGGGCTCCCCCGCGGCGAGCGACGCCGGGTAGGCGGCGGCGCGCGCGGCCTGCACGCCGATCACCCGGACGTCGGGCGCGAGCTCCGCCACCGCGGCCTGCACACCCGCGGTGAGCCCGCCCCCGCCGAGCGGGACGACGATGGTGCGCACGTCCGGCACCTGCTCGAGGACCTCCAGGGCGAGCGTGGCCTGCCCGGCGACGATGTCCTCGTGGTCGAACGGGTGGATGAGCACCCGCCCGGTCCGGTCGGCCTCCGCGCGGGCCTCGACCAGCGCCTCGTCGACACCGTGGCCGTGCAGCCGGACCTCCGCGCCGTACTCCCGGGTCGCGGCGATCTTCGGCAGCGCCGCGTCGACGGGCATGTAGACGACGGCGTCGAGGCCGAGCAGCTGCGCGGCGAGCGCGACGCCCTGCGCGTGGTTGCCGGCGCTGGCCGCGACGACGCCGCGGGCCTTCTCCTCCGCGGACAGCCGGGCCATCCGCACGTACGCGCCGCGGATCTTGAACGAGCCCGCGCGCTGCAGGTTCTCGCACTTGAGCAGCACGCGGGTGCCGGCGATCTGGCTGAGTGCCCGGGAGGACTCCACGGGGGTGCGGGTCGCCACGCCGTCCAGCAGGCGTGCGGCAGCGCGGGCGTCGTCGAGGAAGGTCACGTGCGTATCCTTCACCGGCCGGACGTCGGCCGGCTCGCACCGCGCCGGGCGCCGCCCGCCGCGGCCGCCTCACGGAGCCGGGCGAACCGGCCCGGTGGCCGCTGCGTGACGTGGTCCTCGACGCCCAGGTCGGGGAACTTGTCGTGCCCGTGCAGGTAGAGGAGCACGGTGTTCGCGACGGCCGCGATCGGCACGGCGAGCAGCGCCCCGACGATCCCCGCGGCGAGCGAGCCCGCGGACACGACCAGCAGCACGGCGACGGGGTGCAGCGACACCGCGTGCCCCATGAGGAACGGCTGCAGCACGTGGCCCTCGATCTGCTGGACCAGCAGCACCACGCCGAGCATGATCAGCGCGACCACGGGGCCCTGCGACACCAGCGCGACCAGGACGGCCACGGCGCCGGTCGCGATCGCCCCGACGAACGGGATGAACGAGCCGACGAACACCAGCGTCGCGAGCGGCACCGCCAGCGGCACGCCGAGGACCGCGGCGCCGATGCCGATGCCGGTCGCGTCGACGAACGCCACCAGGATCTGCGTGCGCGTGTAGGCGGACAGCGTGACGATGCCGCGCCGCCCGGCCTGGTGCACCCGCTCGCGGACGCCCGCGGGCAGCAGCCCGACGAGCCACGACCAGATGGTGCGCCCGTCGAGCAGGAAGAAGAACGTGCAGAACAGGGTCACCAGCGTGCCGGCGGCGACGTGGCCGACGGTCGTGGTCACGGACAGGGCGCCGGACAGCAGCGTGCTGGCGTTCTGGGTGACCTGGTCGCGGCCCTGCTGGACGAGGTCGTCGACCTGCGTGGCGCTGACGCCGAGCGGGCCGTCGGACAGCCAGGCCAGCGCCTCGTCGAACCCGCTGGACGCCTGGTCGTAGAGGTCGCCGAAGCCGTTGCCGATCGACCGGCTCGCGAGCGTGACCAGCAGCGTGACCGCGCCGATCAGCAGCAGCACCGCGGTGATCGACCCGGCGACCCGCGGGAACCGCAGCACCCGCTGGAGCCACCGCACCACGGGCTGGAGCAGCACGGTGAGCAGCAGCGCGACCGCCACGGCCACGACCAGCACCTTGAAGAACGCGAGCGCCCAGACCAGCACCGCCGTCGCCGCGGCGATCAGCAGGAACCGCCAGGACCACGCCGCGGCCGCGCGCACCGCGGGCGACACCGACTGCTCCGCGGTCCACCCGGTCGGCGTGGACCCCGTCGCGAGGTCGCCCTCGTGCAGCACCGGCGGCGGCGCGGCAGCCGCGTCGACGGCGGGCTCGGTACCCGCGACGGCGGTCCGGCGGGTGCCGCCGCGACCCCGGCGGGGCGTGGTCACGCCAGCGCCCGGACGAGGTCGGCGATCAGGTCCGCCTCGTCCTCGATGCCGACCGACAGGCGCACCAGGTCGTCGGGGACCTCGAGGTCCGTGCCCGCGACCGAGCCGTGCGTCATCCGCGCGGGCAGCTCGATCAGCGACTCGACGCCGCCGAGCGACTCCGCGAGCGTGAACACCCGGGTCCGGGCGCAGACCTGCGCGGCGCGCTCGGCGCTCCCCGCGCGGAACGACACCATGCCGCCGAACCCGGACATCTGCCGGGCGGCGACCTCGTGGTCCGGGTGGCTCTCCAGCCCCGGGTAGATCACGGCCGGCACGTCGTCGCGCTCCTCGAGGAACCGGGCGACGGCCGCGGCGTTCGCGCAGTGCCGGTCCATCCGAACGGCGAGCGTCTTCAGCCCGCGCAGCGTCAGCCACGCGTCGAACGGGCCCGCGACCGCGCCGGACGCGTTCTGGTGGAAGCCGACCGCGTCCGCGAGCGCCGTCCCGCCCGCGGGGCTCTCGAGCCCGACGGGGAGCTGGGCGCCGTCCGCGACGACCAGCGCGCCGCCGACCACGTCGGAGTGCCCGCCGATGTACTTGGTCGTGGAGTGCACGACGACGTCCGCGCCGAGCGCGAGCGGCTGCTGCAGGTACGGCGTGGCGAAGGTGTTGTCGACGACCAGCACCGCGCCCGCGGCCCGGGCGTGCGCGGACAGCGCAGGGATGTCGGAGACGCCCAGCAGCGGGTTCGTCGGGGTCTCGACCCAGATCAGCTTGGTCTGCCCCGGGCGGATCGCGGCGAGCACCGCGTCCGGGTCGGTCAGGTCGACCGGCGTGTGCTCGACGCCCCACGGCCCGAAGACGCGGGCGATCAGCCGGTACGTGCCGCCGTACGCGTCGTCCGGGACGACGACGTGGTCGCCCGGGCGCAGCACCGCGCGCAGCAGGGTGTCCTCCGCGGCGAGGCCCGACGCGAACGCGAAGCCCGCGCCGCCGCCCTCGGCCGCCCGCAGCGCCTCCTCCAGCGCCGCGCGCGTCGGGTTGCCCGACCGCGAGTACTCGTAGCCGCCGCGCAGGCCGCCGACGCCGTCCTGCTTGTAGGTCGACACCTGGTAGATCGGGGTCACGACCGCGCCGGTGGTGGCGTCCGGGTCCTGGCCCGCGTGGATCGCCCGGGTCGCGAAGCCCGCCTGCGACCAGTCGCCGTGCTCGCCGTGCTCCGACAGGTCCGGGGTCTGCTGCTCGTCAGTCACGCCCCCAGGCTAGGCGCTCCGCGCCACGGGAACACGCGGACACCGCCGACGGTTGAGGCCGTCGGACCCGAGGAAGGGAGTCACCCATGAGCTGGCTGTTCGGATCGGCCCTCGCATCGACGATGGTCACCCCGGAGCGCGCCCTGACCGGCCGCGACGGCTACGCGTACACCGTGCCCACCACCCACACCGTGCTGGGGACGCCGCTGCAGGGCCCGTGGCCCGACGGCACCCGCACGATCACGCTGGGCATGGGCTGCTTCTGGGGCGCCGAGCGCATCTTCTGGCAGCTGCCGGGCGTCGTGACGACGTCGGTCGGCTACCAGGGCGGGTACACGCCGTACCCGACGTACGAGGAGACGTGCACGGCGCTGACCGGGCACGCCGAGGTCGTCCAGGTCGCCTACGACCCCGCCGTGGTGTCCGACGCCGACATCCTGCGGACGTTCTGGGAGTCCCACGACCCGACGCAGGGCTACCGGCAGGGCAACGACCGCGGCACGCAGTACCGGTCCACGGTCTACACGACGACGCCCGAGCAGGCCGCCGTCGCCGAGGAGACCCGCGCGGCATACCAGGAGCGGCTGACCCGCGCCGGGTACGGCGAGATCACCACGGAGATCCGCACCGCCGACGAGGCGGGGCCGTACTACTTCGCCGAGGGCTACCACCAGCAGTACCTCGACAAGAACCCCGGTGGGTACTGCGGGATCGGCGGCACGGGCGTGTCCTGCCCGCGCCCCCTCGACGCCTGACCCGACCGACCCGCGACGCCCGGTCCCCCGCGGGGCCGGGCGTCGTCGTGCGCCCGGGACCTCCGGTCCGGCTCACGGGAACCGGCGGGTCTAGCGTGCGGGAGGTGAGCAGCCCCGCGCAGCACCACGCCGTCCTGCGTGCCCTCGGCCCCGCCGAGGTGCGCGCCTACCTCACCGCCGGGTCCGGCCTGCCGGGGCCCCGCGCCGACCTCGGGCTGATGACCGCGTGCGCCGACGTCGCGCCGCCGGACCTCCTGCTCGCGCTCGCGGACGAGGCCGACGAGTACCTGCGGTGCTGCGGGACGGTCGGCGTCGGGCGGCTGCTGGCCGGGGCGCCCGACGACCCCGCCCTCGAGCGGCTGCTCCGGCAGCGCGCCGCCGACCCGTCCTGGCGGGTCCGCGAGGCCGCCGCGATGGCGCTCCAGCGCGTCGGCGACGCGGACCCCGCCGCGCTGCGGGGGCTCGTCGCCGCCTGGGTCGAGGACACCGACCCGCTGGTACGTCGTGCGGCCGTCGCCGGCGTGTGCGAGCCCCGGCTGCTGCACGACCCGGCGACCGCCGCCGCCGCGCTCGCCGCGTGCACCGCCGCGACCGCCGGGCTCGCCGCGCTCCCGGCGACCGCCCGGCGGCACCCCGACGTCCGGACGCTGCGCCAGGCGCTGGGCTACTGCTGGAGCGTCGCCGTCGCGGCCGACCCCGCCGTGGGCCTGCCGGCGTTCCGCGCGTGGGAGGCGTCGACCGACCCCGACGTGGTGTGGGTCGTCCGCGAGAACGGCCGCAAGGCGCGGCTGGCCCGGCTGCTCGGCTGAGGCTCAGACCGCCGTCGCGAACGCGGTCAGACCCAGCTGCACCGCGCGGTCGAACAGCTGCTCCCGCTCGTCGGCGGTCAGCTCCGGCCCGGGGAACGTGAAGTCCGAGATCGACAGCAGGGCCAGCGCCTTGCCGCGCTCGCGGTCGGCGACCGCGTACAGGCCGGCCGCCTCCATCTCGACGGCCAGCGTGCCGTGCTCGACCAGCGCCTGGGACACGTGCGGCCGGTCGGCGTAGAACACGTCGGACGTCAGCACCGGGCCGGCGTGCACCCGGGACCCCGGCGTGCCCTGGCCCGCGGCGAACGCCGCCGAGGCCAGCCCGAAGTCCGGGACGTGGGAGTAGTGGATCCCGCCGGGGATGCGGTTCGCGCTGACCGCGGAGTCGGTGTGCGCCGCGGTGGCGACGACCACGTCGCCCAGCTCCAGCTCGCGGGACATGCCGCCGGCCGTGCCGATCCGGATGATCCGCTGCACGCCGTAGAACCGGAACAGCTCGGTCGCGTAGATCGAGATCGACGGGACGCCCATGCCCGAGGCCATCACGGACACCGGCCGACCCTGCCACGTGCCCGTGTACCCGAGCACGCCGCGCACCTCGGTCACCAGGCGGGCGTCCTCGAGCACGGTCTCGGCGATGCGGGTCGCGCGGCGCGGGTCACCGGGCATGAGGACGTCCGGGGCGAAGTCACCGGGCTGGGCGGAGATGTGCGGCGTGGGCATGCGGGCTCCTCGGGCGGGGGTGGTTCAGGGACGGGACGGGACGGGGTCGGCCGTGGTGGGGTCGGCCGCAGCGGGCCGGACGCCACGACGCCGCCCGGCCCGCCGGGTGGGCGGAGCGGGCGGCGAGGCGGGGTCTCGGGTGTCGCGCGTCAGTGCGTGCCGACGATGTCGACGACGAACACCAGCGTGTCGCCGCCCTTGATGCCGGCCTGCGGCACGCCGCGGTCGCCGTAGCCGAGGTGCGACGGGATCGACAGCAGCACGCGCGAGCCGACGGGCTGGCCGACGAGGCCCTCGTCCCAGCCGCCGATGACGGCGCCGACACCGATCGGGAAGCTGATCGAGGAGCCGCGGTCGTACGAGTTGTCGAACACGCCCCCGCCCCAGCTCTGGCCGAGGTAGTGCACCTCGAGGTCGTCCCCGGCCTCGACCAGCGGGCCGTCGCCGGGCGACAGGACCAGCACCTCGAGCTCGGCGGGCGCGGGGCCGTCGGGGAACGTCAGGGTCGGCTTCTCACCGAACGATCCGGTGGCCTCGGGCAGGGTGGCGGGCATGACGTCTCCTTGGTCGTGGGTGGTACGCCCCCATCCTGCCCGCTGCCACCGACGCGTCGCGAACGCGCGGCGTCGGTTAGCGTCGCAGGCGGCGGGCGACGCGCGCCCGCCGGGACAGGAGCACCGATGTCGCTGACCACCTGGGCCGGGAACCGCACCTACGCCGCCGCGCGCGTGCACGAGCCCCGCACCGTCGAGCAGGTGCAGGAGGTCGTCGCGGCCGCCCGGCACGTCCGGGCCCTCGGCACCCGGCACTGCTTCAACGACCTCGCCGACACCCCGCACGACCTGGTGCGCCTCGACGGCCTCGAGCCCGACGTCGTGCTCGACGAGCGGGCCCGCACCGTCACGGTCACGGGCGGCACCCGGTACGGCACCCTCGCGCGGGCGCTGCACCCGCGCGGCTGGGCGCTGCACAACCTCGCCTCGCTGCCGCACATCTCCGTCGCGGGCGCCGTCGCCACCGCGACCCACGGCTCCGGGGACCGCTCACGGAACCTCGCCTCGGCCGTCGCCGGGCTGGACCTGGTGACCGCCGACGGGTCGCTGCTGCACCTCACCCGCGCCGACGCGGACCTCGCCGGCGCCGTCGTCGGCCTGGGGGCGCTGGGCGTGGTCGTGCGCGTGACCCTCGACGTCGAGCCCACCTACGACGTCGCGCAGGAGGTGCACACCGACCTGCCCTGGGACGCCGTGCTGGAGCACCTCGACGAGGTCACCGGGTCCGCGGACTCGGTCAGCCTGTTCACCGACTGGACCGGCCCCGCGGTGCGCCAGGTGTGGCGCAAGACCCGGGTCCCGGTCGGCGGCACCTACGAGCCGCGCACCGACCTGCTCGGCGCCGTGCCCGCGACCGGGCCCCTGCACCCGCTGCCCGGCATCGACCCCGTCAGCTGCACCCCGCAGCTCGGCGTGCCGGGGCCGTGGCACGAGCGGCTGCCGCACTTCCGGCTGGAGTTCACGCCGTCCAACGGCGACGAGCTGCAGTCCGAGTACCTGGTGCCCCGCGCGCACGCGGTCGACGCGATCGAGGCGCTGCGGGCGCTCGGGCCGGCCGTCGCGCCCCTGCTCCAGGTCGCGGAGATCCGCACCGTCGCCGCCGACGACCTCTGGCTCAGCAGCGCGTACGGCGGCGACCGCGTCGGCCTGCACTTCACCTGGCTGCCGCGCCAGCCCGAGGTCGAGGCGCTGCTGCCGCGCATCGAGTCGGCGCTCGCCCCGTTCGGCGCCCGCCCGCACTGGGGCAAGCTGTTCGCCGCCGTCGGCGCCCCCGGCTCCGACCCGGCCGACCTCTACCCGCGGCTGCCGGACTTCCGGTCCCTGGTGACCCGCCTGGACCCGACCGCCACCTTCGCCAACCCCTTCGTCACCCGCCACGTCCTGGCTTCCTGACCCGTCGCCCGGCCCCCGGGCCCCCGGCCGCCACCACCCCGGGTGGATCCACCCCGACGCCGAGTGGATCCACCCCGACGTGGGGTGGACGAATCATGTCCGCCGCGCCGCGCGTGTCGCACCGGGTGGATCCACCCCGGAGGACGGTGAGGGGTCGGGACGGGACGGGACGGGGCGGGAGGGGCGGGACAGCGAGGGGGCAGGGTCAGCAGCAGCCGCCGGCAGTGGGGGGCCGGCGGGTGCGGTAGAAGTCGCGGTGCGACAGGGGGGTGTGCCCGGGGTGCTCGCGGGCGTGGCGGGCCAGGTAGTGGTCGTAGGCCGCGTCGCCGAGGAGCTCGCGGACGTACCAGCGGACGGAGCGGGCCACCCGGGCCAGGGCGGTCACCGGTCGCCCCCGCCGTGGCGCCCGGGCCCGTGCGGCTGACCGTGCCCGCCGCCGACCGGTACGACCCGGCCGTCCGCGACGAGCCCGGCGTACTCGGCCTCGACCTTGCGCTCCAGCGGCGACGCGAGCAGCTGCGACGGCGCGTACAGCCGGGAGGCCACGGGCTCGTCCTCGGACGTCCCGATCCCGCCCGGGGTCCGCAGCGCCCGGACCACGGTCAGCAGCGCCGCGACGAACAGGGTCGCGACCAGCACGACGAACACGATCGACAGCGTCCCCTGGATCGCGGTGTTGCGGACGACGGCCCGGGCGTCCGCGAGCGCCGCGGGGTCGTCGATGCCCGCGGCGACCATCCGGCGGTACTCGGCGTGCTGCGCCCAGTACCCGATCGCCGGCGTGCTGGAGAAGATCTTCTGGTACGAGGCCGTGAAGGTGACGACGGTGTCCCACGCGAGCGGCAGCAGCGGGATCCACGCCCACCGCGCGTAGCCCTTGCGCACCACCATCACCGTGACGACCAGCAGCGCGACCGCGGCGATCAGCTGGTTCGCGATGCCGAACAGGGGGAACAGCGTCCGGATGCCGCCGAGCGGGTCGGTGACCCCCATCAGCAGCAACGACCCCCACGCGGACACGACGACGGCAGTCGACAGCCACCCGCCGACCCGCCACGTCGGGTCCCGGAACCGTGGCACCCAGTTGCCGACGGCGTCGGAGAGCTGGAACCGGGCCACGCGGGTCACGGCGTCGACGGCCGACAGGATGAACAGCGCCTCGAACATGATCGCGAAGTGGTACCAGAACGACATCATCCCGCTGCCGCCGACCACCTGGTGCAGGATGTGCGCCATCCCGACCGCGAGCGTCGGCGCGCCACCGGTCCGGGACACCACGGAGGGCTCTCCGACGTCCTCGGCGACCTGGTCGAGCGCGGCCGCGCCGGTGAGCACGACCTCCTCGCCGTCGGGCCCGGTGGACTCCCAGCGGATCTCGATGGGGTCGCCCGCCGGGTCGGTCACGCCGAGCTCGCCGATCGCCGCCTCGGCCCCGATCGACGTGCCCTCGGTCATCGCGGCGGGGGCGTTCATCGAGAAGTACACGCCCTGGTTGAGCGACACCGCGGCGGCGAGCGCCATGATCGCGACGAACGACTCCATCAGCATGCCGCCGTACCCGATCATCCGGATCTGCGACTCCTTCTGCACCATCTTCGGCGTCGTCCCCGACGCGACCATCGCGTGCATCCCCGACAGCGCGCCGCAGGCGATCGTGATGAACAGGAACGGGAACAGCGCGCCCGCGAAGACCGGGCCCTCGCCGTTCGACGCGAACTCCGTGACCGCCGGCATCTGCGCGATCGGCCGGACCAGCACGATGCCGAGGGCGAGCACGAGGATCGTGCCGACCTTCATGAACGTCGACAGGTAGTCGCGCGGCGTCAGCAGCAGCCACACCGGCAGCACGGCGGCGAAGAACCCGTACACCACGATCGCCCACGTCAGGGTCACCGGCGACAGGTGCAGGTGCTCGCCGAACGAGGACTGAGCCACCCAGCGCCCGCCGATGATCGCCGCGATCAGCAGGACGAACCCGATGAGCGAGACCTCGGTGACCCGACCCGGGCGGACGAACCGCAGGTACAGCCCCATCAGCAGCGCGATCGGGATGGTGCACCCGACCGAGAACACGCCCCACGGGCTCTCGGCCAGGGCGTTCACGCAGACCATCGCGAGCACGGCCAGCACGATCATCAGCATCACGAACACGACGACCATCGCGACCGTCCCGCCGAACCGCCCGATCTCGTCGCGGGCCATCTGCCCGAGCGACCGCCCGCCGCGGCGGGTCGAGAAGAACAGGACGAGCATGTCCTGGACCCCGCCGGCGACGACCACGCCGAGGATGATCCACAGCGTCCCGGGCAGGTAGCCCATCTGCGCGGCGAGCACCGGGCCGACCAGCGGGCCCGCGCCGGCGATGGCCGCGAAGTGGTGGCCGTACAGCACCCGCCGGTCGGTGGGGTCGTAGTTCTGCCCGTCGTCGACGCGCTCGGCGGGCGTGGCGCGGGTGTCGTCGGGCCGCATGATCCGGCGCTGCACGTACAGGGCGTAGAACCGGTACGCGATGGCGTAGGTCGCGACCGCCGTGACGACGAACCAGAGGGTGTTGACCTGCTCCCCGCGGACGACCGCCAGCATCGTCCAGCCGACCGCCCCGAGCAGCGCCACCGCGATCCACACGGCGACGCGCAACGGCGTCCACCGCTGCCGGGGGACCACCCCCACCGGCGTGCTGTCCTGCGCGCGGACGACCCGCGACCGCTCCTCGTCCGTGTAGTCGTCGGCCTCGACGGTCGCCTGCGCCATGTCCCAGCTCCTTCGCTCGGTCGTCGGTCAACCTAGCGGGGCGCGGAACGCCCCTGCCACCCGAACGGGTGACAGGGGCGCGCTACGTAGGTGGTGCGCGGGGCCGGCGCTCAGCGGGTGAGGAACGCCAGGAGGTCGTGGCGGGTGAGGACGCCGACCGGCTGGCCGTCGTCGACGACCATCAGCGCGTCGTGCTCCTGCAGCTGCGCGCGGGCGGACTCCACGGACTCCCCCGAGCCGATCAGCGGCAGCGCAGCGGCCATGTGCCGGTCGACGCGGTCGGACAGGGACGCCGTGCCGGAGAACACCGCGTCCAGCAGCTCGCGCTCGGACACCGACCCGGCGACCTCGCCGATCTTGACGGGCGGCTCCGCGCCGACCACGGGCATCTGCGAGACGCCGTACTCCTGGAGGATCTCGATGGCGTCGCGCACCGTCTCGTTCGGGTGCGTGTGCACGAGCGCGGGGACGCTGCCGTCCTTGGTGCGCAGCACGTCGGCGACGGTCTGCCCGGCGTCCGCGTCGAGGAACCCGTAGGACCGCATCCACCGGTCGTTGAAGATCTTCGACAGGTAGCCGCGCCCGCTGTCCGGGAGCAGCACGACGATCACGGCCCGGGCCGCCGCCTCGGGGTCCTCGTCCTCGAGCCGGCGCGCGAGCCGCAGCGCCCCCTCGACGGCCATCCCGCAGGAGCCGCCGACCAGCAGCGCCTCCTCGCGGGCCAGGCGGCGGGTCATCGCGAACGAGTCCGCGTCGGACACGGCGATGATCTCGTCCGGCACCGACGGGTCGTACGCGGCGGGCCAGAAGTCCTCGCCGACGCCCTCGACCAGGTACGGGCGACCGTCGCCGCCCGAGTACACCGAGCCGAGCGGGTCGATCCCGACGACCTGGACCCGGCCGCCGTCCGCCGCCGCGCGGTCCGCCGAGGCGTCGTGCAGGTACCGGCCGGTGCCGGTGATCGTGCCGCCGGTGCCCACCCCGGTGACGAAGTGCGTGACCCGGCCGTCGGTGTCCGCCCAGATCTCCGGGCCCGTCGACGCGTAGTGGCTCGCGGGGCCGTTGACGTTCGCGTACTGGTTCGGCTTCCAGGCGCCCTCGATCTCCGTGACCAGCCGGTCCGACACCGAGTAGTACGAGTCCGGGTGGTCCGGCGGCACGGCCGTCGGGGTGACGACGACCTCGGCGCCGTACGCGCGCAGGACGTCGCGCTTGTCCTCCGAGACCTTGTCCGGGCAGACGAACACGCAGCGGTAGCCCTTGCGCTGCGCCACCAGGGCGAGCCCCACGCCGGTGTTGCCGGACGTGGGCTCCACGATCGTCCCGCCCGGGCGCAGCTCGCCGGACGCCTCCGCGGCCTCGATCATCTTCAGCGCGATCCGGTCCTTCGCGGAGCCGCCGGGGTTGAGGTACTCGACCTTGGCCAGGATCGTCGCCGACAGGCCGGCGGTGACGACGTTGAGCCGGACCAGCGGCGTGCCGCCGACGAGCTCGGAGATGTGCTGCGCGTACTTCACGGGAGGGCTCCAGGTGCGGTGACGGACGGACGGGGACGTGCGACGGCCCCGCAGCCCCAGCCTAGGTGGCGGGGTGCGGGGCCGTCGGTACCGCGGGGAGCGGTCAGTCGCTGCCGCGCAGGATCGCGAGGATCCGCAGGATCTCCAGGTACAGCCAGACCAGCGTGACGATGAGGCCGAACGCGGCCGACCAGGCGAACTTCGCCGGGACGCCCTGCTCGACGCCGCGCTTGATGGAGTCGAAGTCCATGATGAGGCTGGCCGCGGCGAGGCCGACGGCGAACAGGCCGATCAGGATGCCCCAGGGCCCGTCTCGCAGCGGGCCGAAGCCCGCGCTGTCCACGAAGAACGACAGCCCGAAGTTCACCAGCGAGAACGCCAGGTAGCCGACCATCGCGATGATGAGCCAGCGCGTGAACTTCGGCGTGACCCGCACCTTGCCCGAGCGGAACAGGAACAGCGCGGCGCCGAAGGTCGCCATCGTGGCCACCACCGCCTGGAACACGATGGGCTGGACGTTCTGCCCGTCGAACGTCATGTTCTGGAACGCCAGGCTGATCCCGCCGAGGAACACGCCCTGCGCCGCCGTGTAGGCGATGATCAGCGGCGGGCTCGGGTTCTTCTTGAACGCGTTGACCAGGCCGAGGACCAGGCCGACGACCGCGCCGAGCGGCCAGAGGCCGGGCGCGAAGTTCCAGGTCGCCGCCGCCACGACCACGAGCAGCGCGAGCAGCCCGCCGGTCTTGACGATGACGTCGTCGTAGGTGAGGCGGCCCGTGTCGCGCGTGGTGGCGGTCGGGGCGCCGTACATGGCGTCGAGCGTCGAGGCCTCGACGACGGGGCCCGTGGCGCCGGGCACGGACGCGCCGTAGGTGGCGGTGCCACCGCGCTGCTGACGGGCGGCCCGGTTGCCGCGGGCGCGCGGGTCGCCGAAGACGGCGCTGTTGTTGAACACCGGGTTGCTCATCGGTCCTCCAGGAGTCGGTTCGTGATCGAGCCGGCAGTCGTACTGGTGCCTAGAACGCCGCAGGTGGACGGATAGTTCCCCCGGCGCCGATCCGGCCCGCTCCGGCCCCGCCGGTCATCCGCAGGGCTGACGCCGTGCGTCTCACGGACGAGGTTCCGGCCGCCCGGTTTCGGCCCTGAGGATGTTCCGGCGCGGGCCCCGGCTCCGTAGGTTCGTCATGTACCCAGCCGATCCACCTGCGAGGACACCATGATCGAGGCAACAGGTCTCACCAAGAGGTACGGGAAGAAGACCGCCGTCGCCGGCGTCGACTTCACCGTGCAGCCCGGCCGGGTGACCGGCTTCCTCGGCCCGAACGGCGCCGGCAAGTCGACCACCATGCGCATGATCATGGGCCTCGACCGTCCCACCTCCGGTGCCGTCACGGTCAACGGCAAGCCCTACGCCCAGCACCGGTCCCCGCTGACCGAGGTCGGCGCCCTGCTCGACGCGAAGGCCGTGCACACCGGCCGCTCGGCCAGCAACCACCTGCGGGCGATCGCCGCGACCCACGGCATCGGCGGCCGGCGGGTCGCCGAGGTCATCGAGATGACGGGCCTGCAGCACGTCGCGGGCAAGCGCGTCGGCGGGTTCTCGCTCGGCATGGGCCAGCGGCTCGGCATCGCGGCCGCCCTGCTCGGCGACCCGCAGACCCTCATCCTCGACGAGCCGGTGAACGGCCTCGACCCCGAGGGCGTGCTGTGGGTGCGCAACCTGGTCAAGGGCCTCGCGGCCGAGGGCCGGACGGTGTTCCTGTCCTCGCACCTCATGAGCGAGATGGCCGTCACCGCCGACCACCTCATCGTGATCGGCCGCGGCCGGATCATCGCCGACGCCCCGGTCGCGGAGATCGTCGCCGGCGCGTCCGGCACGCGCGTCCGGGTCCGCAGCCCGCAGGCGGCCCGCCTCGCCGAGCTGCTCCAGGGCCCCGACGTGTCGATCACCTCGGTCGAGGCCGGCGTGCTGGACGTCGTCGGCGCGAGCGCCGAGACCGTCGGCGAGGTCGCCGCCCGCGGCGCGCTCGTGCTGCACGAGCTGACCCCGGTGTCCGCGTCCCTCGAGGCCGCCTACATGTCGCTCACCGCCGACGACGTCGAGTACCACTCCGCCCCCGCCGTCCCCGCACCCGCGGCCGGCACGCTCCCCGAGGAGGCCCGGCGATGAGCGCCACCGCCACCGCAACCCGTCCCCGCGCCGCCGCCCGCCCCTCGTCGGACGTCCGCGTCACGTTCCCCCGCCTGGTCCGGTCCGAGTGGATCAAGCTCTGGTCCGTGCGCTCCACCTGGTGGGTCGTGCCCATCACCGTCGTCGCGCAGGCCGGCATCGCCTGGCTGATCGCCTACTTCGGCACCCGGGAGATGGAACGCTCCGGCGTCGACCTCGGCGCCTTCACCGCGGGTGAGCTCGTCGGCGGCATCCAGCTCGCGCAGCTCGCGATCTGCGTCCTGGCGGTCCTGACCGTCACCGGCGAGTACTCGACCGGGATGATCCGCAGCACGCTCACCGCGGCACCCACCCGGGTCCCCGCGCTGCTGTCCAAGGGCCTGGTCGTCGTGGTCGTCTCGTTCGTCACCGGCATCATCGGCACCGTGCTCAGCTGGGCCGTGACCTACCCCGTCCTCGGCGAGACCTACCGGGTCGACCTCGCGGACGCGACCAACCAGCGCATCCTGCTCGGCGCGCCGCTGTACCTCGCGGCGATCGCCCTGCTGGCGTTCGCGATCGGCGCCCTGCTGCGGCACTCGGCCGGCGCGCTCGCCACGGTGCTCGGCCTGCTGCTGGTCGTCGAGGGCATCCTGTCGATGATCCCGTGGACGTTCTTCGAGAAGATCAGCCCGTACCTGCCGATGTCCGCCGGCTCCCAGCTGGTGCAGAACGGCGGTCCCGACGCGGTGCTGTCGCCCTGGCAGGGCTACGGCGTGCTGGTCGCCTGGGGCGTGCTCGCCGTGACCGCGGCGTGCCTGCTGCTCCGGCGCCGCGACGCCTGATCCCGCCCGCGTGGCAGGGTGGCCCCGTCCCCGACCCGGGGGCGGGGCCACCGCCGCTCCAGCCCCCACGCCCACCACCCGCACGCGACCCCGGAGGGACCGCTGAGCCAGGACCCGGGTCACCTCCCCGTGACCTTCACCGAGCTGGACGCCCGCCGCCTGGGCCGCGTCCGCCGGTTCTTCGCGCGCCGGCCCGTCGCGTCCGACGTGCTGGTCTGCCTGTTCTTCGCCCTCGGCGCCCTGGCCGACGCCGGTCCCGTCCCGGCCGAGGGCGACGGCGGTCTGCTCGCGGGCCCGCGCTCCGTGATGTCCCTCGCCCTGACGGTGCTCGCGCTGCTGGCCCTGGTCGTCCGGCGGCGGTGGCCCGTGCACGTCGCGATGACCCTCGGGCTGCTCTGCGTGGCTCACGTGGCGGTCGCCGGGCACGTCGGGGCGCTGGACGTGGGCTTCGCGCTCGGCCTGTACGTCGTGGTCGCGACCCGGCCGCAGCGGATCGGCTGGCTGCTGCTCGGCGGGTCCGGGGCGCTCGTCCTGGCCGCGCTGCTGGCCTGGGGCGGGGTCAGCACACCACCCACGCCGGCCGGCGGCGTGACCGTCACGGACGCGCAGGGCCAGGTGATCCAGCCGTCCCCCGAGGACTCCGTCGCCACCGACACCCCGTCGTTCCTGCTCGCCGGGCTGCTCGCGATCGCCGTCGGCGCCAACGTCCGCGGCCGGCGCCTGCACACGCGGGCGCTCGTCGACCGGCACCAGCAGCTCGTCGACGCGGGCGAGCAGCAGGCCAAGCTCGCGGCCGCCGCCGAGCAGGCCCGGATCGCCCGGGAGATGCACGACGTCGTCGCCCACGGCCTGACCGTGATGATCGCCCTGTCCGACGGGGCCCGCGCCGCCGTGCGCCGCTCCCCCGACGACGCCGAGGCCGCGCTGGACCTGCTGTCCGAGGCGGGCCGGTCCGCCCTCGGCGACATGCGCCGGATGCTCGGCGTGCTGCGCGGCGCCGACGTCCCGCTCGAGCCGCAGCCGGGCAGCCAGGACCTCGAGTCGCTGGTCCAGCAGTTCCGCGCGGCCGGGCTGACCGTGCACCTCACCACCGCCGGCCCGCCGCTGCCGGCCGACGCGGGGCTGGCGCTGACCGTCTACCGCGTCGTGCAGGAGTCGCTGACCAACGCGCTGCGGCACGGCGGCGCCGGCACCCGGGTCGACGTGCTCGTGCGGCACGGCTCCGGCCGGGTCGGCATCGAGGTCGTCGACGACGGCGGGGGCGCGCGGCCGGTCCAGGTCGCCGACGCCGAGCCCGAGGTCGGGCGGCTGGGTCGGATCGGCGAGCGGCTCGGCGAGCGCCGCGGCGACCCGCTGGACGCCCGGACCGACGCGCAGCCCGCCGTGCCCGGGCCTGCGGTCGTCCGCACCGGCCGCGGGCTGGTCGGGATGCGGGAACGGGCCGCGGTCTACCGTGGCACCGTGGGCGTCGGACCGCACCGCGGCGGGTGGCGGGTGCACGTCGAGCTCCGCACCGACGACGCCGGCGGCCCGCCCGACGTCCTGCCCCGCAGCACCCCCGCCCGACCTGAGGAGACCGCGTGACCAGCACCCCGACCGAGCCCGCGCCCCGGTCGGGCCCCGTGCGCGTGCTGCTCGTCGACGACCAGCCGCTGCTGCGGATGGGCTTCCGGCTGGTGCTGGACGTCGAGGACGACCTCACGGTGGTCGGCGAGGCGGGCGACGGCGCCGAGGCCGTGCGCCAGGTCGCCGCGCTGCGGCCCGACGTGGTGCTGATGGACGTCCGGATGCCCGGGGTGAACGGGATCGAGGCGACCGCGCAGATCGCCGCGTCCGGGTCCGCGTCGCGGGTGCTGATCCTCACGACGTTCGACCTCGACGAGTACGCGTTCTCCGCCCTGCGCGCCGGTGCCAGCGGGTTCCTGCTCAAGGACGCCCGGCCCGCGGAGCTCACCGCCGCGATCCGCGCCGTCGCGACCGGCGACGCCGTCGTCTCGCCGCGCGTGACGCGGCGGATGCTCGAGCTGTTCGCCGGGGAGCTGCCCCGGGAGGGCGCCGCGCCCGCGCCCGCCGGCGAGGACGCCCGTCTGGCCGGGCTCACCCACCGCGAGCGCGAGGTGCTGCTCGCGGTCGCCGAGGGGCTGTCCAACGCCGAGGTCGCCGAGCGGCTGTTCCTGTCGGAGGCGACCGTGAAGACCCACGTCGGGCGGGTGCTCGCCAAGCTCGGGGTGCGGGACCGGGTGCAGGCCGTCGTGCTGGCGTACGAGACGGGGCTGGTCCAGCGGTCCTGAGCGGACGCCGGCGTGCCTGGGCGGCGGCCGGCGCCCGTCCGGGTCAGACCTCGCCGAGCGCCTCCTCCGGCGCGCCCTCGGCCGACCGCGCCGCGCGGTCCCAGCGCCGCAGCGTCAGCCGCTCGCCGACCCCGGCCGCCATCGCGTGGCCCTTCCAGGCGAACGCGACGACGCCGATCAGGAGCACCCCGGCCGCGACCCAGAACGGGGCGGTCGGGCTCACCGGGTGCAGCAGCCCGGCGATCACCGGGGCCGGGGCGGCGAAGCCCCAGCGCACCAGGTTGAACGCGGCCGTCGTGGTCCGGCGCTCGGCGCCGCCCAGCCCCAGGGCCAGGTCGGTGAGGTTCGCGTTCGCGATGCCCATGCACAGCCCCGCGAGCACCAGCACGACGACCGCCTCGGCGGTGCCGACGCTGGTGGCGAGCAGGACCAGGGCGACCAGCAGCCCGCCGATCGCCACGCCCACGGTCGCCACCGCCCCGATGCGGTGCGCCAGCCGGTGGCCGACCACGAGGATGCCCACCGCGAGGCCGATGCCCCACGCCGTGAACACCAGGCCGAGCGGGACGACGTCCAGGCCGAGGAACACCGGGGTGTAGCCGAGCACGACGAAGAACACGAAGTTGTACGCCGCGGTCACCACGCACAGCGTGCGGAACGCCGGGCGCCGGTAGGGGGCGAGCACGTCGCGCAGCCGCAGCGGGGTCGGGGGCTCCTGCGGGTCGCGCAGCCGCGTCACGGACATGCCGAGCGCCACGAGCATGAGCACCCCGCAGGCGGCGAACGGCACGCGCCAGGAGATCTGGCCGAGCAGCCCGCCGATCAGCGGACCCACGGCGAAGCCGAGGCCGACGCAGGTCTCGAACAGCTCGACGACCCACTCGCGGTCGGTGGCCAGCGCGACCAGCAGCACCATCGCGGTGGCGAAGAACATCGCGTTGCCCAGGCCCCACAGCCCGCGGAGCACGGCGAGCTGGAGGATGTTCCCGGACGCGGCGGCGAGGCCGGCGGCGACCGCGACCACCGTCACGCCCGTCGCGAGGACGGCGCGGTAGCCGAACCGGCCGGTGGCGATGACGGCGGGGATCATCCCGACCGCCATCACGATCAGGTAGGCGGTGAACAGGAGCTCGATCTGCCAGGTCGAGGCGCCGATCTCGGTGCCGATGACCGGCAGGATCGGGTCGACCACGGCGATGCCCGCGATCGCGAAGAACGCGGTGAGGGCGGTGGCGTAGATGGCGGTGCGGTGCGGCTCGTGGTGCCGACTGGGCATAACGGTTCCTCGGGAGACGTCGTCGGGGGTCGGTGTCGTTTTATCTGTATCATACAGGCAGTCGCAGGGCCAGACGTGCGAGACTGCGCACGACCGACGAGGACGAGGGAGGACCGGTGCGCGAGCCGGACGACGCCGTACGGACCATCGAGGGCCAGGTGGCCATGCTGCTGCGCCTGTCCGAACGGACCCGGCGGTCCGCCGCCCGGCGCCAGGGCGAGCTCGAGCGGTCCGCCTACCTCGTGCTCGGCGTCCTCGCCGTCGACGGCTCCACCAGCGTCAACGCCATCGCCGACGCCCTGCGCCTCGACCCCTCGACCGTCACCCGCCAGGTGCTCGCGATGGAGCAGGCCGGCCTCGTCACCCGCACCGCCCACCCCGACGACGGCCGCGTGACCGTCGTCGAGGCCACGGACGAGGGCGTCGACGCGCTGCGCCGCACCCGCGACGTGCGCGCCGCGCTCTACGGCGAGATCCTCGACGCCTGGTCCGACGCCGACCGCGCCGACCTCGCGCGGCTGCTCACCCGGCTGAACGCCGACGTCGACTCCTGGGCGCGCACGCACCTCGGCCGCTGAACCCGCCCCCGGCCGCGCACGTGACGGGCCGGGTGAGGACGCCCTACGCTCGAACCGGCGCACCGGTCACGCCCCCGGGCCGAGGCGCCCGCGCCGACCCGTCCGGCACCCCGCAACGACCGGAAGGTGCTTCCCGCGTGACCACGACCGACCCCGCAGCCCCGCCGCGCCCGCGCCCCACCGCCCTGCGCGCCACCGTGCTGCGCACCGAGCGCCTCACCCCCGCGATGGTGCGGCTCACCCTGGGCGGCCCCGGCCTCGCGGGCTTCGCGCCGTCGCCGTACGCGGACTCGTACATCAAGCTCGTGCTCGTGCCCGGCCTCGGGGCCACCGCCTCCGGCAGCGACGTGCTCGCCGCCTGGACGACACCCGACGGCCGCCTCGACCTCGACGCCGCCCGCACCGCCCTGCCCCCGGAGCACCAGCCCCGGATGCGGACCTACACCGTGCGCGCCTACGACGACATGGACCTCACCCTGACCGTGGACGTCGTCGTGCACGGCGCCAGCGGCGTCGCCGGACCGTGGGCCGCCGCCGCGGTCCCCGGGGACGAGGTCGCCGTCGTCGGCCCCGGCGGCGGGTACTCCCCCGACCTGACCGCCGACCACCACCTGCTCGTCGGCGACGCGTCCGCCCTGCCCGCCGTCGCGGTCGCCCTCGAGCGGCTCGGGGCCAGCGCGTCCGGCACCGCCGTCCTCGAGGTCGCGGACCGCGCCGAGGAGGTCACGCTCCACGTCCCCGACGGGATCGCCCTGCGCTGGGTGCACACCGGCGACGCGGCGCCCGGGGCCCGGCTCGTCGAGGCCGTCCGCGCCCTGCCCTGGCCCGCCGGCCGCGTGCACGCCTTCGTGCACGGCGAGGCCGGGTCGGTCCGCGAGCTGCGGCGGTACCTGCGCGTCGACCGCGGGCTGACCAAGACCGACCTGTCGATCTCCGGCTACTGGCGGCTCGGCGAGGCAGACGAGGGCTGGCGCGCGGGCAAGCGCGCGTGGCTGCGCGGGATCGAGGACGCCGAGGCGGCCGTCGGGCTGGACTGACCCGGCCCGCTCCGGTCCAGCCCGCTCAGGCGCCGGGGACGGTGTGCCAGGGGCGGTCGGGGTCCGTCGCCCGGGGACGCGCCGCGACCTCGACCGCGTAGGTCGCGGCGTCCGGGCGGGCCACGCCCGGGCCGTCCGCGCCGTCCCGGCCCCGCCCGTCGGCGACCGGGCCGAGGTACCGGTGCCCGGTCATGCGGCACCACGCGGGCAGGTCGATCGGCGCCACGGGGTCGGTCGTCGTCAGGTGCACGACGGTGCCCGGCGCGAGATCGGCGGCGCGCGCCCGCAGCAGCACGAGCAGCCGGGCGCAGCCGAGGTCGCCGCCGTCCAGGTGCACGATCACGCCGCGACTGTACTGCCGCCCGCTCAGGACCCGCGGGCCGGGGTCGCCGAGGTGAGGAACGCCCGCGCCTCGGGGGCGTCGCAGCCGCGCAGGTCCATCACGACCCGCACCGCCTCCGCCACGACCCCGTCGGCCCGGACGCCGTCGAGCAGGTCGCCCACCGCCTCCGCCAGGGCGATCAGCTCCTCGCGGACGACGACGACCGACGCGATGCCCTCCGCCAGGCCCGCCGCCCGGTCCACCAGCGCCGCGTCCCACACGACGGGCTCCCGGGCGTGCAGCGCCAGGTGCACGGTGACGTCCCGCCGCGACCCGGCGACGACGGCCGCCGACCGGAACCCCTGGACGCGGCAGGCGTGCGACCACACGGGCCAGCGCCGCTCGGTGCCGAGGTCAGGGACGACGACCGGGGCGCCGGTCCGGCGCAGCTCGTAGCGCGGGCCCTGGCGGTGGCGGTCCTGCACGCCGTCGCACCGGGCCGCGCCCACCGACCCGGCGGCCAACCAGCGGTCGACGCCGCGGACCACGGCGGAGCAGCAGGCCTGGACGTCGACGCCCAGCGTCGGCCCGGCCTGCACGGTCAGGGTGTGGATCAGGGCGCTGAGCGACCGGACGGCGTCCGGTCTGTCCGCGTCGTCGAGGGCCGGCATGGTTCCTCCGCGTCGTCACGCCTGCTGCGCGGCGCTGCACAGGGGGCCAGGGTGCGCCGCCGCCCGCGGCCCCGCAACCCGGGGAGGCCGGGCGGCGGGCGGTGGCGCACCGCGGTCAGGCGCCGGGGTGCAGCAGCACCTTGGTCCAGCCGTCCTCGCGGGCGTCGAACCGGGCGTAGCCGTCGGCGGCGTCCTCGAGCGGCAGCTCGTGCGACACGATGAACGACGGCGTCGCCCGCCCGGCCACGACCAGGTCCCGCAGCTGCCGGTTGTAGCGCATCACCGGCGCCTGCCCGGTGCCCATGTGCTGGCCCTTCATGAAGAACGTCCCGTAGTCGAACCCGATCCGCCCCTGCCGCGCGGCCTCGTCGCGCGCACCCGGGTCCTCGGGCAGGTAGACCCCGACGACGCCGATGCCGCCGGTCGCGCGGACGACCGCGACGAGGTTGTCGAGCACCAGCTCGGGGTGCTCCTCGCCGCTCGCGTCGTGCGCCTGGTAGCCGACGGCCTCGACGCCGCAGTCGGTGCCGCGCCCGTCGGTGGCGTCCACGATCTGCTCGACGGGGTCGCCGGCGGACAGGTCGACGGCGACCGCGCCGATGCTCTCCGCGAGCCGCAGCCGGTCCGGCTCCTTGTCGACCACGAACACCCGGGACGCGCCGCGGATCATCGCGCTGTGCGCGGCCATCAGGCCCACCGGCCCGGCGCCGAAGACGGCGACGTCGTCGCCCTCGGCCATCCGGGCGAGCTCGGTGCCGTGCCACCCGGTCGGGAAGATGTCGCTCAGCATGGTGAAGTCGTTCTCGTGGTCCGTCCCCTCGGGGAGCCGGAGCAGGTTGACGTCGCCGTACGGGACGCGCAGCACCTCGGCCTGACCACCGTCGTAGGGGCCCATGTTCGCGTAGCCGTACGCGGCGCCGGCCATGCCCTCGGCGGGGTTGGTGCGCAGGCAGAACGACGTCCAGCCCTGCAGGCAGTTGCGACAGGTGCCGCAGGCGATGTTGAACGGGACGCTGACCCGGTCGCCGACCCGGATCCGGGTGACGGCGGAGCCGACCTCCTCGACGACGCCCATGTTCTCGTGGCCGAAGACGGTGCCCTCCTCGACGGAGGTCCGTCCCTCGTACATGTGCAGGTCCGAGCCGCAGATGTTGGTGGTGGTGATCCGGACGAGGACGTCGGTGGGCTGCTCGACCCTGGCGTCGGGCACGTCGGTGACCTCGACCTGGTGCGGACCGCGGTAGACGACTGCGCGCATGGGGGTGGACCTCCTGTCGGCGGCGCCCGCGGGCCCCGCCCCGGTCGTCGCGCGCTGCTGCACGGCGGGGTCCGTCGATCGTCGGTCGCGGGGGCGGGTCCGGCATCTCGGGGCTCTACCTACCGAACGGTAGGTAGAGTGGGTGGCGGTCCACCGACGGACCGGGCCGGACGGCTGACGCCCGGCGATCGCGCGACGAAGGGTGAGGTCCGTGGACGAGCTGCTGTTCGGTGCGGCGTACTACGACGAGTACATGCCGACCGACCGCATCGAGACCGACGTCGAGATGATGCGGGCGGCCGGCATCACCGTCGTCCGCATCGCCGAGTCGACGTGGAGCACGCTGGAGCCGCAGCCCGGCGTGTTCGACTTCACGCACGTCGACCGCGCGCTCGACGCGTTCGAGCGGGCCGGCATCCACGTGATCGTCGGCACCCCCACGTACGCCGTACCCGCCTGGCTCGTCGCCTCGCACCCCGACGTCCTCGCGACGACCGCCGCCGGCGAGGGCCGGTACGGCGCCCGGCAGATCATGGACATCACGCACCCGACGTACCTGTTCCACGCGGAGCGCGTCATCCGCCGGCTGATGGAGCGCACCGCGCACCGCCCCGGGGTCATCGGGTTCCAGGTGGACAACGAGACCAAGCACTACGGGACCGCCGGCCCGGCCGTCCAGCGGGCGTTCGTCAAGCACCTGCGCGCCGAGTTCGCCGACGACCTCGGGGCGCTCAACCGCGCGTTCGGCCTGGACTACTGGTCCAACCGCGTCGACGCGTGGGAGGACTTCCCCGACGTGCGCGGCACGGTCAACGGCTCGCTGGGCGCGGCGTTCGAGGCGTTCCGCCGCCGGCTGGTCGAGCAGTTCCTCGCCTGGCAGGCCGGGATCGTGCGCGAGTACGCCCGCGACGACCAGTGGGTGACGCAGAACTTCGACTTCGACTGGGCGCCCGGCTGGTCGTACGGGCTGCAGCCGTCGGTCGACCACTTCAAGGCCGCCGCGGCGGTCGACGTGGCCGGCGTCGACATCTACCACCCGACGCAGGACCGGCTCACCGGCAAGGAGATCGCGTTCGGCGGCGACATGACCCGCTCGATCAAGGGCGGCGCCAACTACCTGGTCCTCGAGACGCAGGCCCAGGGGCAGCTCGCCTGGCTGCCCTACCCCGGTCAGCTGCGGCTCCAGGCGTACAGCCACCTCGCCAGCGGCGCGGACGGAGTCATGTACTGGCACTGGCACTCGATTCACAGCTCGTTCGAGACGTACTGGAAGGGCCTGCTCAGCCACGACCTGCAGAGCAACCCGACCTACGAGGAGGCCGGCGTCTTCGGCCGGGAGGCCGCCCGCGTCGGGTCGTCGCTGATCCACCTGCGCAAGCACAACCGGGTCGCGGTGCTGGTGAGCAACGAGGCGCTGACCGCGCTGCAGTGGTTCACGCTCGAGACCGGGTTCATCGACGGCGTGTTCGGCAGCTCGATCGGCTACAACGACGTGCTCCGCTGGGTCTACGACGCGCTGTTCGACCTGAACGTCGAGGTCGACTTCGTGTCCGTCGACGACACCGACCTGGGGCGCTACGACCTGCTCGTGGTGCCCGCGCTCTACACGGCGTCGCAGGCCGCGGTCGACCGGCTGGACGCGTTCGTCCGCGCCGGTGGCCACCTGGTCACCACGTTCCGCACGGCGGTCGCCGACGAGCACGTGCAGGTGTGGCACGACACCGCGCCGCACGGGCTGACCGAGGTCGCCGGGCTCACCTACAGCCAGTTCACGGTCCCCGACGGCGTCGGGCTGACCCTGCACGGCGACCTGGCGGGTGCGTCCGGTGCCGACGCGGGCGCCCTGACCTTCATGGAGCTGCTGCGCCCCGAGGGCGCCGAGGTGCTCGCGTCCTACGACCACCCCGCCTGGGGCGGCTACGCGGCGGTCACCCGGCACCGCACCGGCGCGGGGTCGCACGTGCACGTCGGCACCATGACCTCCCCCACGCTGCTGCGCGCCGTGCTGGCCCTGGCGGTCCGGGACGCGGGCGTCGGCGACTGGGCGCAGGACCTCGCGGGGACCGTCACGGTCCGCCGCGGCACCAACGCCGCCGGGAGCGCCGTCACCTACCTGCTCAACTACGCGGGCACGCCCGTCACCGTCGCCGCACCCGTCGCCGGTCGGTCCGTGCTCACCGGGGACGACGTCGCCGCGGGCGACGAGCTGGTCGTCGGCGCGTGGGACCTCGTGGTCCTCGAGTCCTGACCACCTCCCCAGCCCACCCCCGGCGCGTCGGCACGCGGCGCGCCGGGGGGACGCCGGGCTAGGGTCGCCCGGTGAGCACCGCCCCGGACGACCCGACGACCCCGCGCCGCCGGGTCCGCCTCAGCCCCGAGCAGCGGATCGCGCAGATCCTCGAGGCCGCCACCGTCCTGGTCGCCCGGCACGGGTTCTACGGCGTCTCGTTGCAGGACGTCGCGCGCGAGGTGGGCATCACCCAGGCGGGCCTGCTGCACCACGTCGGCAGCAAGGAGGGCCTGCTGGAGCTGCTGGTCTCCCAGCGGTACGACCGGCTCGGCACCCCGGCCGACTACGTCGCGAGCGGGGCACCCGGCTCGACGCACCCCGACGGCCCGTCGCTGCCGGGGTACTTCCGGTACCTCGTCGACTTCAACGCCGCGCGGCCCCAGCTGATGAAGCTCTACATGGTGCTCGGCGCGGAGGCGGCCTCCCCGCAGCACCCGGCGCACGACTACTTCGCGGACCGCCCCGACCAGACGTGGGACCTGTACCGGCAGACCGCGTGGCGGCTGCCGCCCGAGGTCGGGCCGTTCGACGGCCTGCGCGACCTGGTCGAGATGAGCATCGAGGCGATGGACGGCGTGCAGGTGCGCTGGTTCCGTCGTCCCGCGGTCGACATGCGCGAGTCGTGGGCGCTGTTCGAGCAGGTGCTGTTCCCGTCGCCCGTCTGGGACCACCACCGCTGAGACGACGACGGCCCACCGCCCTCGGGTGGGGGCGACGGGCCGCGCGCGACCGTCGGAGGTCGGCGCGCCGGGGTCAGTGCATCGCGACCGGGGCGTCGCCCGTCGTCGCGGGCCGGCGCACCAGCAGCGACACCGCCACGGCGACCAGCGACACGATCCCGCCCCACATGAACGCGCCCTGCACGCCGTCCGCGGTGGCGGTGAGCGTGTCGGCGCCCTCGGCGACGCGCGCCGCGGTGGTCGTCGACAGCACGGTGATGAACAGCGCGGTGCCCGCGGCGCCGGCCAGCTGCTGGAGCGTGTTCACGATCGCGCTGCCGTGCCCGTACAGCTCGCGCGGCAGGGAGCCGAGCGCGGACGTGAACAGCGGCGTGATCATGAACGCCAGGCCCATGCTCAGCAGCACGTGCACGCCCACCACGGCGACGGACGACGTACCCGGGTGCAGGGTCGACAGCAGCCACAGGCCGGCGCTCAGGGCCAGCACGCCCGGGGTCACCAGCGGGCGCGGGCCGAACCGGTCGAACAGGCGCCCGACCACCGGCGACAGCGCCCCCATCACGAGCCCGCCCGGCAGCAGCAGCAGGCCGGTCTCCAGGGTGCCGAGCTCGAGCACCTGCTGCAGGAAGATCGGCAGCACGATCAGCGCGCCGAACATCGCCATGAACCCGATGATCAGCACCAGCGCGGACACCGTGTAGGAACGCTGCGCGAACACCCGCAGGTCCATCAGCGGCCCGTCCGCGGACTCCTGCAGCCGGATCTGCCGCAGCGCGAACACGACGAGCGCGAGCACGCCGACGGCGACCGGGATCCACGGCGCGACCAGGACGTGCCCGCCCGCGGACTCGCCGATGCTCGACAGCCCGAAGATCAGCGCGCCGAACCCGACGGCCGACAGCAGCAGCGACAGGACGTCCAGGCGCGCGGGGCGCGGCGTCGTGACGTCCCGGACCTTCCACGCGCCGAGGCTCAGGGCGATCAGCGCGACGGGCAGCATGACGATGAAGATCCAGCGCCACGACAGCTGCGACAGCACCAGGCCGGAGATGGTCGGGCCGATGGCGGGCGCGACGGAGATGACGATGGAGATCGTGCCCATCGTGCGCCCGCGGATGCTCGGCGGCACCAGCGTCAGCGCGGTGGTCATCAGCAGCGGCAGCATCACGGCGGTGCCGCTGGCCTGGACGACGCGACCGACCAGCAGGACGCCGAACCCGGGGGCGAGCGCGGCGATCGCCGTGCCGGCGGTGAAGAGCGACATCGCCGTGAGGAAGATCGCCCGCAGCCGGAACCGGCCCATGATGTAGCCGGTGGCGGGGATGACGACGGCCATCGTCAGCATGAACCCGGTGGTCAGCCACTGCCCGGTCGCGGCCGAGACGCCGAGGTCGCGCATGAGGACCGGCAGGGCCACGCCCATGACGGTCTCGTTGAGGATCACCGTGAAGCCCGCGATCAGCAGCAGGCCGATCAGGGTGCGGTCCCCGGAGGACAGGCGCTCGGGCGCGGCGGTGGCGGCGGGAGCGGTGGTGTCGGGGCCGGTGGTCGCGGGTGTCGCGGTCCGGTCGCGCAGGGCGGTGTCGTCGTGCGTGCTCATGGGTCTCCCGTGCGGGTGGGGTCGGCGGTGGCGGGCGCGTGGCGGCGCCCGGGTCGCGGGCGGCCGGCGTCCCGGAGGGAGTCGCGCTCCGGGACCAACGTCCCGGGTCAGGCGATGATTCCCGGCGCCCGCCATCCGGACGGCCGGAGCGTGCCCGCCGGGCGGCGTCGTACGGTGCCCGCATGGATCCGATGAGCAACCGGGGCTGCGCCCCGCGTCGGGGGCCCGCGGCCTGACCGGGCCGTCGACACCCCCACCCGGGCTCGACGTGCCCGTCCGCGCACGCCGCCCGCACCACCCGCCGACCTCGGCGGGCCTGCCCCTCGAAGGATCCCCTGTGCTCACCCTGCTCCCGGGCGCGCGTCGACGCGCCCTGCTCGCCGCCGCCCTCGTCCTGGTCGGCTCGACCGCCGTGCAGCTGTCGGCGGCGCTCGCCGCCGGGACGTTCGCCGACCTCGGGACGCTCGCCGTCTCGGGCTACCGGATGACGGCCGCGGCGGTCGTCCTGCTCCTGCTCACCCGACCCCGGCTCCGCGGTCGCGACCGGCGCACCTGGGCGGCGATCGTGCTCTACGGCGTCGCGATGGCCGCCATGAACGTGCTGTTCTACGCGGCGCTCGACCGGCTGCCGCTCGGCGTGGCCGTCACGCTCGAGTTCTGCGGGCCGCTGCTGATCGCGGCGGTGGCGTCCGCGGGCCGCACCCGGGTGCTGCCGTTCGTGGCGCTGCTCGGCGTGCTGCTGGTCGTCGGCGGTCCCGCCGGTGGCGTCGACCCGCTGGGCGTGCTGCTCGGCCTCGGCGCCGCGGCTGCGTTCGGGGCGTACACGCTGCTCGCCGGGCGCGTCGGCGACGCCTCGACGGGCCTGGGCGACCTCGCGCTGTCCGTGGGCGTCGGCGCGCTGCTGCTCGCGCCCGCGCAGGTCGCCGCGGCGCCCGACCTCACGAGCGGCCACGTGCCGGCGCTCCTCGCGTCGGGGGTGCTCGGCGTCGCGCTGGCGTTCTCCCTCGACTTCCAGGCCGTCCGGCTCGCGGGGACCCGGGTGGTGGGGACGCTGTTCGCCGTCGACCCCGCGATGGGCGCGGTCGTCGGCGCCCTGCTGCTCGGCGACCGGCTGACCGGCCCGGCGCTCGGCGGGCTGGTGCTCGTGGTGCTCGCCGGTGCGGGCGTGGTCTGGTCCGCGGGCCGCCCCCGCCGGGACGCCACCCCCGCGACCTGACGCCCGCCCCCGCCCGCACCCCGCGCCCCCACCTCCGCCGAGATCGGACCTCCCGGCCGAGACAGCCCCGTGGAACGGGCTGTCTCGGCCGGGACGGCCTGTCTCGGCGACCTCGACGGCCGGGCGGGCGCGGTCAGACCCCGCCGCGCAGGGCCGTGATCGGCTCCACCCGGGCGGCCTTGAGCGCCGGGTAGATCCCGGCGAGCAGGCCGATGACCCCGCCGCCCGCCGCGGAGGCGAGCACGACGCCGATGTCCAGGATCGGCGTCCAGGACTGCAGCGCGGACACCCCCACGACGGCGGCGACGCCCAGCGAGGCGCCGACCATGCCGCCGAGCAGCCCGACGGTCGCGGACTCCAGCACGAACTGCGCGGCGATGTCCCGCCGCCGCGCGCCCAGCGCCCGCCGCAGGCCGATCTCCCCGACGCGCTCCATCACGGACAGCAGGGTCACGTTCGCGATCCCCAGCCCGCCGATCAGCAGCGCGACGCCGCCGAGCGCGAGGAAGATCGTGCTGATGTCCGCCTGGACGTCCTCGCGCACCCCGGACGACCCGGTCGGACCCTGCACGGTGATGACCTCGGGGCTGTTCGGCGCGAGGGCGGTCGGCACCTGGTCCGCGACCAGCGGCCCGGAGCCGACGGCGATCCGCATGTGCAGCTCCTGCGGTGCCGCGAGCCCGAAGTCCGCGCGGGCCGTCCCGGCGGGGAGCACGACGGCGTCCCGCAGGTCGGTGCGCCGCTGCATCCCGTCCACGATCCCGATGACGGTGTACGACCGGTCGCCGATGAACACCGACGGCTGCCGGTCGACGCGGGACACCCCGAGCCGGTCGGCGGCGCGGAAGCCGAGGACGACGACGCGGTCCGCGCGGGCGTCGTGCCCCGCGTCGAAGAACCGGCCGGTGACGACCTCGCCGCGGACGGCGTCCAGGAGACCCGCGGTCGCCGCGAGGACCGGCGGGGAGGTGACCTCCGGCGCCGACGGGTCGTTCACCGGCACCGCCGTGACCGCGGCCCCCGCGACGTCCACCACCGCGACCAGCCCGGCGGCCTCGACGCCGGCGAGCCGGTCGGCGCGCAGGTCGGCGTCCCACGGCAGCGGGGCGGTCGCCCGCTGGCTGCCGTCGGCGGTGCGCGTGGTGCTCGCGGACGCCATCGCCTGCGTGGCGGCGACCGCGTCGAACCGGCGCGCGATCTGGCCCGCGGCGGTCTGCGCGAGCCCGACGGTGACGACCACCGACGCGATGCCGAGCACGGTGCCCAGGATCGTGAGGAACAGCCGCCCCGGGCGGGCGTCGATCCCGGCAGCCGCCTCGCGGACCAGGTCACGCACGCCGAACCGGTCCGCGCGGCGCGGCCGGGGGCGCGCACCGGGCGCCGGGCGGTCGACAGGCGGCTCGTCGAGCAGGACCGCGAGCCCCCCGCCGGCGGCGTCGGGCGCGAGCCCGGCGTCCGGCGCGGGACCGGCGTCCGGCGCGCGACCGGGGCCCCCGGCGGCGCGACGGCGACCCGGGCGCGGCAGGCGCGGCAGCCCGGCCATCAGCGGATCTCCGTCAGCAGGCCGTCGGCGATCCGCACCCGGCGGTCGGCGCGGGCGGACACGACGTCGTCGTGGGTGATGACGACGAGGGTGAGCCCGTCGGCGTGCAGCTCGTCGAACAGGTCGAGCACGTCCGCCGAGTTGTGGGTGTCGAGGTTGCCGGTCGGCTCGTCGGCGAGCAGCACCGCGGGCGCGGACACGACGGCCCGCGCCACGGCGACCCGCTGCCGCTCGCCGCCGGACAGGAACGTCGGCAGGAACGACAGCCGGTGGCCGAGGTGCACGCGGTCGAGCGCGGCCAGGGCGCGGGCACGCCGCTCCGCCCGGGGCACGCCGCTGTACAGCGTCGCGAGCAGCACGTTGTCGAGCACGGTGCGGTGCGGCAGCAGGTGGAACTGCTGGAACACGAAGCCGATCCGCCCGCCGCGCAGCGCGCTCCGCTCGCCCTCGGTCGCGGTGCTCGTCGGCACGCCGTCGAGCAGGTACTCCCCCGACGTCGGCCGGTCGAGCAGCCCGAGCACGTGCAGCAGCGTCGACTTGCCCGACCCCGACGGGCCGACGATGGACAGGTAGTCCCCGGTGGCGACCCGCAGGTCGCTGGGCCGCAGGGCGTGGACGGGCGGGTCGCCCGGGAACACCCGGGCGACCCCGCGCAGCTCGACGACCGGCGGCGGTCCCGCGGGGTCGGCGGGGGCCGGGCGCGGGTCGACGACCGTCACGCGTCGTCCTCCGCCGCGTCGGTCGCCTCGTCGGACGCGCCCCCGGAGGTGCCGATCACCACGAGGTCGCCCTCGGCGAGCGTCGCGCCGCCGGCGCCGGTGACCTCGACGTAGCCGCCGGCCGCGAGACCGGTCGTCACCTCGACGAGCGACGTGGTGTCGTCGTCGCCCAGCACCTCGACGCGCGACTCGCCGCCGGGGCCCGCGGTCAGCGCCGCGAGCGGCACCGCGAGGACCGCGCCGCCGGTGGACGCCACGGGCAGGGTGACGCGCACGTTGCTGCCCTGGAGCGCGGCGACCTGCTCGGGCGACAGCTCGCCCGGCTGGAGCGTCACGGTCATCCGCCCGGCGTCGCCGGAGCCGCCGGAGCCGCCGCCGTCGCCGCCCGCTCCGCCGTCACCGGACCCTCCCGAGCCGCCGGCCCCGGACCCGGCCGCGGCGATCTCCGTGACGGTGACCGGGATCTCGGCGCCGTCGAGCACGACGGTGCCGGTCGACCCGACCTGGAGCAGCGCGGCATCCGCCTTGGCGGCCGTGCCCACGACCTGCAGCGTCGCGCCGGACACGCTCATGACGGTCCCCTCGACGGTGCCGCCGCGCTTCACGGAGACCGCGTCCACGCGCCGGGGCAGGGTCTCGAGGTAGACGACCTCGCTCGCGGGCAGGGCGACGATCGTCTCGCGCCGGGCCTCCTCGAGCGCGGTGCGCGCGTCGGCGAGGCCCTCGCGGGCGGCGGTGACGCCGGCGCGCTCGGAGCTGGTGTCGGGCGCCGCGTCGAGCGCAGCGCGTGCGGCCTGGGCCACCCCGACCGCGTCCCGCGCGTTCTCGACCTCGGCCTGCCGGCGAGCCTGGTCGCCCGGGGTGCAGCCCTCGGTCGCACAGCTGTCGAGCTCGGCCTGCGCCACGCCGACCGCCCGCTCGGCCGACCGGACCGTGGCATCCGCCTCGGCCTTCGACGCGCCGCCAGAGGTCCCCTTCCCCGCGGACGCCAGGGCGCCCTCGGCGGCGGTGACCTCGGCCTGCGCCGACCGGACCTGCCGCTCGGCGGAGGTCACGGCCTCCTCCTGCTCGTCGGTCGGTGCCGGGACGGGGTACCCGGCGCGCCGGTAGAGCTCGGCGACGCCGTCGGCGGTCGCGGAGTCGTAGGTGTCGGACGTGGCGTCGCCGGCGCCGATGCCCAGCGCCCCGAGGGCCGCCTTGAGCTGCAGCACGTCGGGTCCGGACACGCCGACCCGCAGCGTGCGGTAGGTCGGCAGCCCGCCGGGCAGCACCAGCACGGGCCGGCCGGCGATCTCGAGGGCGACGGAACCGGCGTCGAGCGTCGCGCCGACCTCCGGGACCTGCCCGGTGACGACGGCGCGCTCGCCGAGGTCCGCCGTCTCGATCCGCAGGTCGACGGCGTCGTCGAACACGACGTCGCCGCGGATGGTGACGTCGTTGCTGAGCTCGCGGCTCTCGACCGGGACCGTGATCGGGCCGGCCTCCGGCGGCGCGGTGCGGGCGGCGGCCTCGGCGGGGTTGAGCACGAACCGGCTCAGCCCCAGCCCGGCGACGAGGCTGAGCACGGCGACGCCGGCGAGGACCACGAGCGTGCGGTTGCCGCTGCGCCAGGACCGCGGCGGTGCCGCGTCGGTCGCGGTGGGGTCGGTCGGGCCGTCGACGTCACCGGCGGGGACGAGCGCGTCGCGCTGGTCGGGCACGTCACTCCCCCCGGGCGGCGGTGGCGGCGTCCGCCCACGCGTCGAGCTCGGCCTTGTGCTGGTCGACGAACTCCTGCTGGAGCTCGTGGTTGATCGTGGTGCCCTTGCCGACGTAGTCGACCTTCTCCTGGCAGTCGAAGTCGGCGACCGCCATCGCGATCTCCTTGTCGGTGAAGGCGGCGGCCGCCTTCTCGTCGACCTCGGGGGCGGGCGGGCCCTCGGGCTTCGCCTCCCAGTCCCAGCTCTCCGACAGGGCGGTGTACTCGGGGTCGTTCCAGCCCTGGAGCTCGTTCCACTCCTCGCTCAGGTCGTTCTGCACGGTGGACACGTCGGTGATGCCGTCGTAGCCCTCGTCGGCCATGCAGGAGGCCCACTCGGTGTTGAGCTCGGCGATGCGGGGGTCGGCCTGCATCGTCTCGTAGAACCGGTTGAGCTCGTCCTCGACGGCGCTGAACTCGTCCGAGTCGACGCCGCCCTCGTAGACCTCGTGCTGCGCGACGCCGTAGCAGCCGGACGTCGTCCAGTCGTACTCCTGCTCCTCGCCCTCGACGTACTCGACCTGCGGGCCCCACAGCGCCTCCTGGTAGGCGGCGGCCTCGCTCTCGGACATCGACTCGACGTACTCCTGGTTCGGGTCGACCCACTCGGTCTCCTCCTCGGGGGCGGCGTCGGCGTTGCCCCACGGGTCGGTGCTGATCGCATAGCCGTACTGCTCGGCGAACTCCCGCGTGCCCCACTCGACGTCGAGGTCGTCGGAGGAGACCCCGACCGAGCCGCTGTTGTCGACCGGCGTGTAGTCGAAGCCCTGGTCCTGCATGCAGGACGCGACGAGCTCCTCGACCTTGCGGTTCTGGCGCTCGGACTCCTCCTGCATCTCCTCCTCGGAGCGCTCGTCGTCGTAGGAGAACCCGTAGATGCGGGCCTGGTACTCGTCGAGGGGGCCGGGGGTCCACTCCGCGCGGGAGCCGCCCCCCTTCGAGCCGCCGTCGTCGCCGGAGCTGGAGCAGCCGGCGAGCGCCAGCACGGCCAGGGCGGCCAGGGCGACCACCGGTCGGGCGGGGCGGGACGTCGTCATCGAAGCTTCTCCGTTCGTCGGCACTGGGTCGGCGGCGGAGCCGCACGCACCCGATCATGGCGTGGACGACGGGGCGGCGTGAGGGGTTTCGGGTCACCGTCTCGTCGGGATCCGCGTCCGGCGACGACGCTAGCCAGGGGAGGCCACTCACGGCGTCCACCTGCGGACGGACGCGTGGTCCACCGCCAGGAGTAGGTGGCGTGCGGGATGAAGGAGGTGGTGCTGGGAGCGGACGACGGGATTCGAACCCGCGACCCTCACCTTGGCAAGGTGATGCTCTACCACTGAGCCACGTCCGCGCGTCTCCACGGCCGTGCAGGACCGGGGGATGCAGGTGGGAACTCTACCGGCCGTGCGGCCGATCCACGAATCGTGCGGTCAGACCTCGGCCGCCTCCGGGGCGGGGTCGGACGCCGCTGCGGCCTCGCGCCGGATCCGCCGGACGCGGGTCACCACGAACCAGACCACGAGCAGGGCAATGCCCCCGAGCACGAGGTTGGACAGCAGGCCACTCCACTCGGCCAGCACCGGCTTGATCGCCGGCCCGAACGCGTACCCGAGCCCGATCCAGATCCCGTTCCACACCGCCGAGCCGAGGGTCGTGTACAGCGTGAACGCCCAGAACGGCATCCGCTCGATGCCTGCGGGGATCGAGATGAAGCTCCGCACCAGCGGCACGCACCGCCCGAGCAGCACCGCGAGCGGTCCCCAGCGCAGGAAGAACCGCTCGGCGCGGTCGAAGTCGTCGGCGTCGAGCAGCGGGATCCGCGCGACCAGCGCGCGCGTGCGGTCCCGGCCGAGCCAGGCACCCAGCAGCCACCAGATCCACGCGCCGAGGACGGCGCCGGCGGTCGCGGCGAGGATCGCGAACCACAGGTTCATCCGCCCGTCGTAGGCGAGGAACCCCGCACCGGGCAGGACCGCCTCGGACGGGATCGGCGGCACGAAGGTCTCGATGAACACGGCCGCGCCGACGCCCACCTCCCCCAGCGTCTCCATCAGGTGCAGCACCCAGCCGATGAACCCGGAGTACTCGGCGGACGGGGCGATCGCGTCGGTCACGGCGCTCATGGCAGGGGAGTACTCCACGTCAGGTCGGCGGGGGCGAACGGTCAGCCTGCCACGGACCCGCCGGTCGCGGCCCTGACGTCACACAACGTGCACAACCACCGCGTCGGGCGCCGACATCCCGCTGCGGTGCGGGTGGCGTGCGACTGGCGGTCGGGGTGGCCGTGCGGTCGCGGTGCCCTCGGCGGGACTCGAACCCGCACTGCGCCGGGTTTAAGCCGGCTGCCTCTGCCGGTTGGGCTACGAGGGCCGCCGCCATCCTGCCACCGCAGCGCCGTGCACGACGACGCCCGCCTGCCCCGGTGCGGGGCGGACGGGCGTCGTGGCGGTACGGGGTGCGTCAGGCCGTGGCCTTCGCCGACGCCGAGTCGGCCGCGGACGTGTCGTCGGCCGTGCCGGTGCCGTCGGGCTTGGCCTCGGAGCCGGGGACCGGGGAGTGGTCGGCGGCGGCCGGCGCGGCCTCGGCGCGGGGCTTCGGCGGGACGGACGCGGCGCGGAACTCGGCGCGCGGGTCGTGGATCGAGCCGAGCGCGACGGTCTCGCGGCGCCACAGCAGGTTCGCGGTCCAGCCGGACATGATCGCGAGCTTGCGGTTCAGCGTCGGCATCGCCATCACGTGGTACGAGCGGTGCATGACCCAGGCGAGGAACCCGCGGACCTTGATCCGGCCGAGGAACTGCGCCACGCCCTTGTACATGCCGAGCGAGGCGACCGCGCCGATGTTCTTGTGCTTGTAGTCGGTCGGCTCGGCCGACCGGAGCACCCGCGCGAGGTTGTCGGCGAGGTGGGTGGCCTCGCGGATCGCGTGCTGCGCGTTCGGCGGGCAGAACTGGCCCGGGTTGTACAGGTCCGGCACGGCCGCGCAGTCACCGGCGGCGTACGCGTCCGGGACGACGGTGCCGTCCGCGTCGGCGATTTGCAGGGTCGCGAGCGTGGTGACGCGGCCCATCTTGTCCAGCGGCAGGTCGGAGTTCTGCAGCACCGGGTTGGCCTTGACGCCCGCGGTCCACACGATCGTCTCGGAGTCGAACTCGGTCTTGTCCGAGAGCACCACGTGGCCGTCGACGCACGAGTTCAGGAACGTGGACAGGTACACCTCGATGCCGCGCTTGCGCAGCTGCTCGAGGGTGTAGCCGCCGAGCTCCTCGGAGACCTCGGGCAGGATGCGCCGCGAGCCCTCGACGAGGACGAACCGCATGTCGGAGGCGTCCAGCGACGGGTACTGCTTGATCGCGTCGCGGGCCATGTCCTCGACCTCGGCGATGGCCTCGACGCCGGCGAACCCGCCGCCGACGAACGTGAAGGTCAGCATCCGGCGGCGCAGCTCCGGGTCCCAGGTGGACGACGCGCGGTCGATCCGGCCCAGGACGTGGTTGCGGACGGCGATGGCCTCCTCGACGTTCTTGAAGCCGATGGCCTGCTCCGCGAGCCCGGGGATGGGCAGCGTGCGGGCGACCGAGCCGAGGCCGATGATCAGGTGGTCGTACGTGATCCAGTACGGCTCGCCCTCCTCGGGCGTGATCTGGACCTTCCGCTCGCCGTGCTTGATCTCGGAGACCTTGCCCTGGAGCGCGTCGATGCCCTTGAGCGCGCGGCGGTGGGGGGCCACGACGTAGCGCGCGTCGATCGACCCGGCGGCGGCCTCGGGGAGGAACGGCGCGTAGGTCATGTACGGGCGCGGGTCGACCACGACGATCGCGGCCTCGCGGTTGCCCAGGCGGCGGCGCAGCCGGCGCGCGGAGTACACCCCCACGGACCCGCCGCCGAGGATGACGATGCGCGGCACCTTGCGGGACGTGGTCCCGGACTGCGGCGCCGGGGTCGTGACGGAGGTCTCAGACATAGGGACAACGGTACGTCCCATGTTTGGTTGAACGCGAACCCACAGGCACGTGATTCTGGGCACAAAGTCCCGGGAACGCCGGTCAGGGAGCGGAACCCGTGTCCGCTTCGTCCCCCGCGGTCGGCCCCGACGTGGGACCTCGGTCCTGGGTCGAAGGCCCCGACGTCGGCGGCGACCGGGAGCGTCGCCGCCGTCAGCGGGCCAGGCGCTCCGCGACGCTCCAGGCGATGCCGTCGAGGATGTCGTGCTCCGAGGTGACGACCTCGGTCAGCTCGCCGCCGGCGGCCGCGACCTCGGCGCGCACCCGCTCCACGACCGCGCGCCACACCAGGGCGCCCGCGCCGATCACGTCGACCCGGCCCGGGTGCATGAACCCGAGCGCGGCGCGCGACTCCCGGTCGCGGGTCAGCAGGTCGTCGCAGGCCGCGACCACGGCGTCGACCGGCAGCACCGCGCCGTCGATGGCCGCGGGGTCGTAGGCGGGCAGGTCCAGGGCGTGCGCGGTGACGGTGGTGACCGTCCCCGCCAGGCCGACGAGCGTCGCCGCCCGACCGAGCGGGACGTGCTGCGCGGCGACGTCGAGCGCGGCCCGGACGTCCGCCTCCGCCGCCGCGACCTCGTCGGCCGTCGGCGGGTCGGACCGCAGGTGCCGCTCGGTGATCCGCACGCAGCCGACGTCCATCGAGTACGCGGCCTCGGGGGTGAGCTCGCCGAGCACGACCTCCGTCGAGCCGCCGCCCAGGTCGACCACCAGGTACGGCGCACGGTGGTCCGCGCCGAGCACGCCCGTCGCCCCGCGGAACGACAGCTGCGCCTCCTCGACGCCGCCGATCACCTCGGGCTCGACGCCCAGCGCCTCACGGACCCCCGCCACGAACTCGTCCCGGTTCTCCGCGTCCCGGGACGCGGACGTGGCGACGAACCGGACGGCCTCGACGCCGAGCTCGCGGCAGATCGCGGCGTACCGCCGGGTGGCGTCCAGGGTGCGCGCCATCGCCTCGGGGGCGATCCGGCCGGTGCGGTCGACGCCCTGGCCGAGCCGCACGACCTCCATGCGGCGGTCGAGGTCCGTCAGCGTCCCGGCGTCCGGGTCGACGTCGGCCACCAGGAGCCGGATGGAGTTGGTCCCGCAGTCGATGGCAGCCACACGAGTCACGCCGGACATCCTCCCACCCCGACGGGGCGGCGCGGTCAGCGGGGTCAGCAGGTGCAGCGGTCGGGACGCCACGCGTCGCGCAGGCGCAGCAGCACGGCGTCGCCCACCGGGTTCACCCCCGGGCCCGCGGCGAGCGCGTGCCCCACCACGACGTGCAGGCACTTCACCCGCGTCGGCATCCCGCCGGCCGAGATGCCCGCGATCTCCGGCACGTCACCCAGCTCGGCACGGTCGGCGAGGTACGCCTCGTGCGCGCGCTGGTACGCGGCGGCGACCTCGGGGACGTCCTGCACCCAGGCCGTGAGCTCCTTCATCAGCCCGGTCGCCTCGAGGGTGCTGACCGCACCGACCGCCGGCGGGCAGGTCAGGTAGTACGTCGTCGGGAACGGCGTGCCGTCGTCCAGCCGCGGCGCGGTGCGCACCACCAGCGGCCGGCCGCAGGCGCACCGGGCCGCGACGCCGACGACACCGCGGGCCGGGCGACCCAGCTGCTCACGCAGGACGGCGCGGTCCTCGTCGGTGACCCCCGGGGCGTCGTGCCGCGCCCGGGGGACCTCGGCCGGGTCGGGCGGGCCGCCGGCCGGGGTCGGGGTCGCCGGGCTGGTGGGCAGGTCGGTCACGGTGGTCCTCGGGGTCGGGGCGCGCGGAAGGCGTCAGGGGGTGGGCGCCGTGGACCCGTCGGTCGCGGGCGCGGTCCCATTGTCGCCCGTCGGCGCGGTGCCCTCGCCCGCCGGCGTCGTGCCCTCGCCCGCCGGCGTCGTGCCCTCGCCGGTCGGCGCCGTCGGGTCGGTCGTGCCCGTCCCGGCGACGCCCGCGACCTGCACCGAGTCCCAGAGCTGGGCGTACCAGGGGCGGGTCGGGTCGGCCGGTTCCACCGGCGTCGGCCCGAGCGGGGCGTCGGTCCCGGTGGTGTCCGGGACGACCTCCGGGTCCGCGACGCGCAGCGCCCGCTCCCCCGGCATGACGAACGCCAGGCGCTCCCGTGCCTGCGCCTCCACGTACGCGGGGTCGGACCACCGGTCGAGCTCCGCCTGCAGGTCCTCGTTGCGCTGCTCGGCGGTCGCGACCTCGGCGCGCAGCTGCTCGAGCTGCACCTGCTGGTCGAGGTACTGCCGCAGCGTCGGGAACACCAGCACGAACGCGATCGACAGCACGACGAACATCACCAGCGCCCGGATCGTGAACAGGCGCGGGAGCCGCTGCTGGACGGTCTCCGCACGGCCCGGGCGCCGGTCGCCCGAGCCGCCACCCCGCTCGCCCGGGCGGGAGCTCCCGGGCCGGCTCGCGGTCCGGGGGGTCGACGACGGCGCGGACCGGGCGCGCGACGCGGCGGGGCGCGGGGTCGCGGGGCGCGGGACGGACTGCTGGGGGGCACCGGTCCGGGCGCCGGCGCCCCGTCCCGCGGCCGGCGCGACCTCGCCCGTGCGGGTCGGCGCGGGCGTGCGGGTCGGCGCGGGGGTGCGGGCGGGCGCCGGCGTCCGGGCCGGGGTCCGCGGGCTGGGCGCGGGCGAGCGCGGGACGCCCGAGGTCCGCGGTGCCGGGCGGGACACGGGTCGGGCCGCCGGGCTGCCCCCCGGGTCGCCGCGCCGCGCGTCGTCGTCGGACGCGGCGCCGGGTCGCGGCGCGGCGGGACGACGGGGGGCGGGCATGAGGTCGATTGTGCCCCGCGCGGGCCGCGCCGGGCCGCAGGTCGCCGGGCCGTGTCCGTCTCCCCACACACGATCCGCACACGCGACGGCCCGGCGACCCCCCGGACGCGCCGGAGGCCGGCGACCCCGTGGGGTCACCGGCCTCCGGTGGAGCAGCGGCTGCGAGAGCCGGGGTGCTCAGGCCTTCCAGCGCGGGAAGGCGGACGCGCCGGCGTAACGGCCGGCGTCGTCCAGCTCCTCCTCGATGCGGAGCAGCTGGTTGTACTTGTTGATGCGCTCGCCACGGGCCGGCGCACCGGTCTTGATCTGGCCGGCGTTGGTCGCGACGGACAGGTCGGCGATCGTGACGTCCTCGGTCTCGCCGGAGCGGTGCGAGGTCATCGTGGTGAAGCCGTTGCGCTGGGCCAGGGTCACGGCGTCCAGCGTCTCGGTCAGGGTGCCGATCTGGTTCAGCTTGACCAGCAGGGAGTTCGCGGCCTTGAGCTCGATGCCCTTGGCCAGGCGCTCCGGGTTGGTGACGAACAGGTCGTCGCCGACGATCTGCACCTTGTCGCCGACCTTGGTGACGAGCTCGGACCAGGTGCCCCACTCGTCCTCGGACAGCGGGTCCTCGATGGACACCAGCGGGTAGTCCGCGACGAGCTGCTCGTAGAACGCGATCATCTCGGCGGGCGAGGTGGCCTTGCCCTCGAACTGGTACGCGCCGTCCTTGAAGAACTCCGTGGCGGCGACGTCGAGCGCGAGGCCCACGTCCTTGCCCGGGACGAAGCCGGCCTTCTCGATCGCGACGAGGATCAGGTCCAGCGCGGCACGGTTCGACTCGAGGTTCGGCGCGAAGCCACCCTCGTCGCCGAGACCGGTCGACAGGCCCTTGCTCTTCAGCACGGACTTGAGGGAGTGGTAGACCTCGGCGCCGGTGCGCAGCGCCTCACGGAAGGTCGGGGCGCCGATGGGGGCGACCATGAACTCCTGGATGTCCACGTTCGAGTCCGCGTGCGAGCCACCGTTGAGGATGTTCATCATCGGGACCGGCAGGACGTGGGCGTTCGGGCCGCCCACGTAGCGGAACAGCGGCAGGTCGGCCGAGTCGGCGGCGGCCTTCGCCACGGCGAGCGAGACGCCGAGGATGGCGTTCGCGCCGAGCTTGCCCTTGTTGGCGGTGCCGTCGAGCTCGATCAGGGCCTGGTCGACCAGGCGCTGCTCCGAGGCCTCGAAGCCGATCAGCTCGGGGGCGATCTCGTCGATGACGGCGTTGACCGCGTCCTCGACGCCCTTGCCCAGGTAACGGCCCTTGTCGCCGTCACGACGCTCGACGGCCTCGAACGCGCCGGTCGAGGCACCCGAGGGCACGCCCGCGCGGGCGATCGTGCCGTCGTCGAGGGCGACCTCGACCTCGACAGTGGGGTTGCCGCGGGAATCAAGGATCTCGCGGGCGCCGACGGCCTCGATGCTGGCCATGCGTACTCCTTCGACGAAGACGGGTGGGGGTGATACGACCTCAGCCTAGTGCCGTCCGCCGGACGGGGCGGTGGGACCTTTGGCAACGGGGCCGTGAACGGCCGGTGGCGGCCGCCGGTGCGCAGGTCAGAGCGCCTGGACGATCCGCTCGACCTGGTCCTTGGCGTCGCCGAACAGCATCGCCGTGTTCTCGCGGAAGAACAGCGGGTTCTGCACGCCGGCGTAGCCCGTGGCCATCGACCGCTTGAACACGATCACCTGGTGCGCACGCCACACCTCGAGCACCGGCATGCCGGCGATCGGGGACGACGGGTCGTCCAGCGCGGCGGGGTTCACGGTGTCGTTCGCGCCGATGACGAGGACGACGTCCGTGCCGGGCAGGTCGTCGTTGATCTCGTCCATCTCGAGGACGATGTCGTACGGCACCTTGGCCTCGGCCAGGAGCACGTTCATGTGACCGGGCAGGCGCCCCGCGACGGGGTGCACGCCGAACCGCACGTCGACGCCCTGCGCGCGCAGCCGGCTGACCAGCTCCGCGACGGGGTACTGCGCCTTCGCCACCGCCATGCCGTAGCCCGGGGTGATGACGACGCTGCGGGCCTCCTTGAGCAGCTCCGCGACCTCCGGGGCGGTGATCTCGGTGTGCTCCCCGTGCTCGGCGTCGGACGCGGCGGCGACCGTCCCGCCCTCGGAGCCGAAGCCGCCGAGGATCACGCTGACGAACGACCGGTTCATCGCGCGGCACATGATGTACGACAGGATCGCGCCGGAGGACCCGACCAGGGCGCCGGTGATGATGAGCAGGTCGTTGCTCAGCATGAAGCCCGCGGCAGCCGCGGCCCAGCCGGAGTACGAGTTCAGCATCGAGACCACGACGGGCATGTCGCCGCCGCCGATCGCGGCGACCAGGTGCCAGCCGAGCGCGAGCGCCACGACGGTCATGAGCAGCAGCGGGACCAGCGACGGGCTCGCGAGGAACCACGCCATCAGCCCGCCCGACACCACGAGCGCGCCCAGGTTGAGCAGGTTGCGCCCCGGCAGGGTCAGCGGGGCGGACCGGATCCGCGCCGACAGCTTGAGGTACGCGACGACCGAGCCGGTGAACGTCACCGCGCCGATCAGCACCCCGAGGAACACCTCGACCAGGTGCACCGCGTCCGCGTGCGCCTCGGTCAGGTAGGAGTTCACCCCGACCAGCACGGCGGCGATGCCGACGAAGCTGTGCAGGATCGCGATCATCTCGGGCATCTGCGTCATCTCGACGCTGCGGGCGCGCCACGTGCCGACGCTGATCCCGACGACGAGCACGAGGGCGATCAGCAGCATCGTGACGAGCGGGTCCCGCTCGCTGCGGTCGACGGCAAGCACGACGGTGGCGGCCAGCGCCAGCCCCATCCCGGCCATGCCGAGCGCGTTGCCCCGACGGGCGGTCTCCTGCTTCGACAGCCCCGCGAGGCTCAGGACGAAGAGGACGGCGGCGACCAGGTAGACGCCCTGCACTGCGGAGGTGAGCATCTCAGGCCTCCTCCTTCCGGAACATCCCGATCATGCGGAACGCGACGAGGAACCCGCCGAAGATGTTGATGGACGCCACGGTGGCCGCGGCGACCGCGAGCGCCGTGACCGCCCAGCTGTCGCTGCCGATCTGCAGCAGCGCGCCGACCAGGATGATCCCGGAGATGGCGTTGGTCTGGGCCATGAGCGGCGTGTGCAGCGAGTGGCTGACGTTCGAGATCACGTAGTAGCCGACGAACACCGCCAGCACGAACACGGTGAAGTGCCCGAGGAACGCGGCGGGCGAGAACGTCATCGCCAGGGCGAGCAGCACGGCGCCGAGCGCGAGCCCCACCAGCTGGCGGCGGCCCTTGCGGGCGGCCTCCTCGCGGGCGGCGCGGGCGCGCTCCGCCGGGTCGACCGGCGCCGCGACGGGCGTGGCCGGGGCGGTCGCGGCGGCGGAGACCTGCACGGGCGGCGGCGGCCACAGCACCTCGCCGGCGCGGGTCACGGTCATGCCGCGCTGCACCACGTCGTCCAGGTCGAGGACGAGCGCGCCGTCCTTGCCGGGCGTGAGCAGCTTCAGCAGGTTGACCACGTTGGTGCCGAACAGCTGCGACGTGTGCCGCGCCATCCGGCTGGTGAGGTCGGTGTACCCGATGACCGTGACGCCGTTCGGGGTGACGATCTTCTCCCCCGGGACGGTCAGCTCGCAGTTGCCGCCGCCGGACGCCGCGAGGTCGACGACGACGCTGCCGGGCCGCATGCCCGCCACCATCTCCGCGGTGATCGTGCGCGGCGCCTGGCCGCGGACCAGCGCGGTCGTGATGACGATGTCCGCGCGGGCCGACTCGGCCGCGTACATCTCGGCGGTCAGCCGCGCCTGCTCCTCGGTCAGCTCGCTGGCGTAGCCGTCGGCGCTGACCTCCTGCTGGGCCTCGCGCGCCTGGACGAACGTGGCGCCCATCGACTCGATCTGCTCGCCGACCTCGGGGCGCACGTCGTACGCCCGGACCTGCGCGCCGAGGCTGCCCGCCGCACCGATCGCCGCGAGCCCCGCGACGCCGGCACCGATCACGAAGACCGTGGCCGGCGGCGTCTTGCCCGCGGCGGTCACCTGGCCGGTGAACATGCCGCCGAACTCCTCGGCGGCCTCGATCACCCCGCGGTAGCCCGCGACGTTCGACATCGTGCTCAGCACGTCGAGCGCCTGCGCCCGGGAGATGCGCGGCACCGCGTCGAGCGACAGCGTCGTCACCCCGCGCGCGGCGTAGGCCTCGACCCGCTCGGGGTGCGCCGCCGGCGCGAGCATCGCGACCAGCGTGGCGCCCGGCGTCAGCGCCGCGACCTCGGCGTCGGTGGGGGCGTTCACCGCGGTGACGACGTCGCTCGCCCACACCTGCGCGGCATCGCCCAGGGCGGCACCGGCCTGTGCGTAGGCGTCGTCGGGGAAGCTCGCGCCCTCGCCCGCGCCGTGCTCGACGACCACCTCGTAGCCCAGCTTCGCGAGCTGCGCGACCGTGGCCGGCGTCGCGGCGACCAGGCGCTCGCCCGGCCGGCTCTCCTTCGGGACGCCGATCCGCATCGACCCCTCCTCGTCGTGTCGGGGTGCGCGCGGGGGCGCGCACGGCGGGTCGCGACGCGCGCGACCCGCAGCCATCCTGCTCCAGCCGCGACGCGCGCGTCCCGGACCTAGGGCTCAGGCGGCCGCGCCGGGGCTCAGGCGGGCCGGACCTCGGCGGCGCGCAGGTCGGACTCCCACGCCGCGGCCGTCCGGCGGAGCTCGCCCTCCGCGTCGAGCCCGGCGGCGCGCGCCTCGAGGACGAGGGCGAGCAGGCGGGCGCCGAGGTCGGTGCCGGGGGTCGGGACGGGTGCGGCGGGCAGAGGTGCGGCCGGGGCAGGGGCCGGCGTCGTGGCGGTCAGGCCCGCGCGTTCCGCCCGACCCGCGATCTTCTGGGCCCGCGCGAGCGCCCCGAGCGCGAGCGGCACGCCGTCGAGGACGGACGCTCGGCCCTTCTCCTCGCCCTTGATCCGGTCCCACTGCCGGTTCACGCCGTCGGCGTCGACGACCCGCTCCGCATCGTCCTCGGGGGCGGCGAACACGTGCGGGTGTCGGCGCACCAGCTTCGCGACGAGCTCGTCCGCGACCTCGTCGACGCCCCAGGGGTCGTCGGGGTCCTCCTGCGCGATCCGCGCGTGGAAGACGACCTGCAGCAGCAGGTCGCCGAGCTCCTCGCGCAGGTGCGCCCGGTCGCCGCGCTCCACGGCGTCGGCGACCTCGTGGGCCTCCTCCAGCACGTACGGCACCAGGCTCGCGTGGGTCTGCTCCGCGTCCCACGGGCAGCCGCCCGGGGACCGCAGCCGGTCCATGACCGCGACGAGGCGCCGCAGCGGGTCGGCGTCCGGGGCCGGGTCGGTCACGGGGCGTCGGGCGTCGCCGTCGAGGTCGCCGTCGGCACGAGCCACGGGTACGTCGCCGGCGTGCCGAGCGCCTCGGCGGAGCCGTACCGGGGGCTGACCGTGACGTCGAGGGCCGCCAGCCGGTCCCGCAGGTCCGTGAGCCGCGCCTCGTCGGCGGACTGCTGCAGCGCGCCGAACGCGAGGACGTAGCGCATCACGGCGACCGAGGGGGCGGAGAACGCCAGGTCGCTGCCCGCGCCCGCCTGCTCGGCCTGCTGCGTCAGCGCGTCGCGCGCCTGCTCCTCGGAGACGCCGAGGCCCGCGTCGGCGGCCTGCTCCACGACGACCGGCTCCTGCACCAGGACGCCCACGACCGCCGGCGCGGTCACGCCCTGCAGCACGTCCGTGAGCTCGCGGGTCGCGGTGTCGACGTCGGACACCCGCACGACCCGGTCGCCGACGACCGCCGCAGCGCCGGGCTGGCCACCGCTGCACGCCGCGAGCGACGCCACCACCGCCAGGGCTCCGATCACGGGCACCGCCCGCCGGTAGGACTTCCGCGTCACCGCACGCTCACTCTCTCCTGGTTGCACCCTCGCCCGCCGCCGTCATCGTAGGCCCCGTGCCGCACGAGCGGTCACGACTCGCGAGCCCGCAGGCCCGCGCCCCCGCGAGTCGTGACCTCTCGTGGGGACGCCGGCGGGGGTGCGGGGTGCGGGCGGGGTCAGCGGGAGGTGGTGCCGACCGAGGCGGCCGCCGCGACGTCCCCGCGGACGACCGCGTCGATGAGCTCCCGCGCCCACGTGAGCACCGCCTCGCCGTGCAGGGGCTTGCCGCCGATGCGCGCGGTCGTCGGGAACGGGACCAGCACGGTGCGCAGCGCGGGCTTGAGCACCGAGCCCGGGTACAGCCGCTTGAGCCGCAGCTGCGCGGACTCGGGCAGCTCCACCGGCGCGAACCGCACGAACTTGCCCTGGGCGGTGACGTCCGTGAGTCCCGCCGCGCGGGCGTGCAGCCGGAACCGGGCGACCGCGAACAGGTTCGTCACCGGCTCCGGGATCGCGCCGTACCGGTCGACGAGCTCCGCGGAGATCTCCTGCAGCGTCGCCTCGTCGGCGGCGGCGGCGAGCTTGCGGTACGCCTCGAGGCGCAGCCGCTCGTGCGCGATGTAGTCGTGCGGGATGTGCGCGTCGACGGGCATCTCGACCGTGACGTCCGGCAGCTCCTCCGGCTGGTCGCCGCGGTAGGACGCGACGGCCTCCCCGACCATCCGGATGTACAGGTCGAACCCGACGCCCTCGATGTGCCCGGACTGCTCGCCGCCGAGCATGTTGCCGGCGCCGCGGATCTCGAGGTCCTTCATCGCGACCGCCATGCCCGCGCCGAGGTCGGTGTGCGCGGCGATGGTCTGCAGCCGGTCGTGGGCGGTCTCGGTGAGCGGCTTCTCCGGCGGGTACAGGAAGTACGCGTACGCCCGCTCGCGGCCACGGCCGACGCGTCCGCGGAGCTGGTGCAGCTGGGACAGCCCCAGCCGGTCGGCGCGCTCGAGGATCAGGGTGTTCGCGTTGGAGATGTCCAGCCCGGTCTCGACGATCGTCGTGCAGACCAGGACGTCGAACCGCTTCTCCCAGAAGTCGACGATCACCTGCTCGAGCTGGTGCTCGCCCATCTTGCCGTGGGCCACCGCGATCCGGGCCTCGGGGACCAGCTCGTTGAGCCGGGCCGCGGTGCGCTCGATCGACTCGACCTTGTTGTGCACGTAGAACACCTGGCCCTCGCGCAGCAGCTCACGCCGGATCGCGGCGGAGATCTGCTTCTCCTCCCACGCGCCGACGAACGTCAGCACCGGGTGCCGCTCCTCCGGCGGGGTGGCGAGCGTCGACATCTCGCGGATCCCGGTGACCGCCATCTCCAGGGTGCGCGGGATCGGGGTGGCGCTCATCGCGAGCACGTCGACGTTGGTGCGCAGGGCCTTGAGCGTCTCCTTGTGCTCGACGCCGAACCGCTGCTCCTCGTCGATGATGACCAGGCCCAGGTCCTTGAAGTGGATCTCCCCGGTGATGAGGCGGTGCGTGCCGATCACGACGTCGACGCTGCCGTCCTTGAGACCGTCGACGACGGCCTGCGACTCCGCCTTGGTGTTGAACCGCGACAGCGCCTTCACGGTCACCGGGAACCCGGCGTACCGCTCGGCGAACGTGTCGAGGTGCTGCTGGACCAGCAGCGTCGTCGGCACCAGCACGGCGACCTGCTTGCCGTCCTGCACGGCCTTGAACGCCGCGCGGACCGCGATCTCCGTCTTGCCGTAGCCGACGTCGCCGCAGATCAGCCGGTCCATCGGGATCGGCTTCTCCATGTCCCGCTTGACCTCGTCGATGGTGGCGAGCTGGTCCGGGGTCTCGACGTACGCGAACGCGTCCTCGAGCTCGCGCTGCCACGGGGTGTCCGGGCCGAACGCGTGGCCGGACGTCGCCATCCGCGCGCTGTACAGCCGGATGAGCTCGCCCGCGATCTCCTTGACCGCCTTGCGGGCGCGGCCCTTCGTCTTCGCCCAGTCGGAGCCGCCCATCTTGTTCAGGCTGGGCGCCTCGCCGCCGACGTACTTGGTGATCTGGTCGAGCTGGTCGGTCGGCACGAACAGCCGGTCGCCCGGCTGGCCCCGCTTGGACGACGCGTACTCGACCACCATGTACTCGCGGGTGGCGGCGGCCGCGCCGGTGCCGATCGTCCGGGACACGAGCTCGACGAACCGGCCGACGCCGTGCTGCTCGTGCACGACGAAGTCCCCCGGCCGCAGCTGCAGCGGGTCGACGACGTTGCGCCGGCGGCTCGGCATCTTGCGCATGTCGCGCGTCGACGAGCCCGGTCGGCCGGTGAGGTCGGTCTCGGAGAACACCGCGAGGCGCAGCTCCTCGGCGACGAACCCCGGGCCGACCTGCGCGGGCGTCACCAGCACGACACCACCCTCGGGCTCGCCGTCCAGGGCGGCCACCAGGCGCGCGGGCACCTCGGCGGCGCGCAGCTGCTCGGTCATCCGCTGCGCGGGCCCGTGCCCCTCGGTCGCCAGGACGAGGCGCCAGCCGTCCTGCTGCAGGCGGCGGACGTCGGCGACCGCGCGGTCCACCTCGCCGCGGTAGCGCTCGACCTCGCGCGCCCGGACCACCAGGGTCTCGACGCCGTCCGCGACCCGCACGTCGTCCGCCGCGGGCGTCTCGCCCTCGGTGGCGTCCGCGTCCAGGGTGAACGGGCTGAGCGTCCACCAGCCCAGGCCGCGCACGGCGGCGAGGGCCCGGACCTCCGCGAACGACGCGAACGACGCGCCCGACAGGTCGAGCGGGGTCGCCGCACCGGCCGCGGCGGACGTCCACGCGGCCTGCAGGAACTCCTCGGTCGTCGCGACCAGGTCGTGCGCGCGACGACGGACCCGCTCGGGGTCGGCCAGCACCAGCAGCGCGTCGTCGGGGACCAGGTCCAGCACCGGGACCATCCGCTCGACCAGCACCGGGGCCAGCGACTCCATCCCCTCCACGGCGATGCCCTGCGCGAGCTTGTCGAGCATCTCGACGGCGCCCGGCAGCCGGTCCACGAGCGACGCGGCGCGCTCCCGCACGGCGTCGGTCAGCAGGATCTCCCGGCACGGCGGCGCCCACAGGCCGTGGCCCGCGACCTCGAGGCTGCGCTGGTCGGCGACGGAGAACCAGCGGATCTCCTCGACGTCCTCGCCCCAGAACTCGATGCGCAGCGGGTGGTCCTCGGTCGGCGGGAACACGTCGAGGATGCCGCCGCGGACCGCGAACTCGCCACGCCGCTCGACCATGTCGACCCGGCTGTACGCGGCGCCGACCAGGCGCTCGGCCACGTCCGAGAGGTCCGCGCGGTCGCCCACGGACAGGGACACCGGCTCCAGCTCGCCCAGGCCCTCGACGACCGGCTGCAGCAGCGCGCGCACCGGCAGCACCAGGACGCGGATCGGCCCCGCGTGCCCCGGCTCGGGCTCCGGGTGGGCCAGGCGGCGGAACACGGCCAGGCGGCGCGCGACCGTGTCGCTGCGGGGCGACAGCCGCTCGTGCGGCAGCGTCTCCCAGGACGGCAGGACGGCCACGTCGTCGTCGGGCAGGTAGCAGCGCAGCGCGGCGGCGGCCTCGTCGGCCTCGCGGCCCGTGGCGGTCACGACGACGAGCGGGCGGCCACGACGGGAGCCCGGCGCCTGCGTGCCCGCGCCCGCGAGGGCGGCCAGCAGCGGCGGCCGGATGCCGGCCGGGCCGACCACGTCGACCTCGCCGCGGGACACGACGAGCTCGACCGCGCGGGCGACCGCGGGGTCGGTGAGCAGGACGGGGAGCAGACCGGCGACGTTCATGGGTTCCTTCCGCCTCAGCGGCGCACAGCACGAGAACCCCGGATCCACTGGACCCGGGGTGAGGACACCACTGTACGAGCGGCCACCGACACGCGCGCGTGCCGCCTCCTGGCGACGCGTCGTGACGCATCCGGGCGACGCGTCTTGACGCATCCGGGCGACGCGTCTTGACGCAACCGGGCGACGCGTCTTGACACGATCTGCACCGTTTGTCCTAATTTGCGGAGCGGCGAATCCGCCACCGCCCCGCTCACGCGCGGCCGGGCACCCGCCGACCGCACCGGCCGACGACGCCCGACACCGACCCAGGGGAGCCGATGCTGCGCACCGACCGAGACGACGCGCCTGCCGTCGCCGTGCTCTGGAGCCTCAACGGGCTGCGGGCGGTCGGCGCGCTGATGGTGATGCTCTACCACGTCAACTCGTGGAACCTGCAGGTGCTGCGCGGCTCCAGCGCGTTCTACACGGGCGTCGGGCTGTTCTTCGTCCTGTCCGGGTTCGTGCTCACCTGGACCGCCCGGCCGGGCGTCACGGTCGGGGCGTTCTACACCCGCCGGGTCGCGCGGATCCTGCCGAACCACCTGGTGGCCTTCGCGCTCGGCGCCGTCGTCACCGTCGCGGTGGTCGGGACGACGATCGACCCGGTCGCGCTGCTGGCGGGCACGTTCCTCCTGCAGGCCTGGCTGCCCGACGACCAGTCCGTCTTCGCGGTGAACGGCGTGGCCTGGTCGCTGTCCTGCGAGATCGCCTTCTACGCGGTGTTCCCGGCGCTGTTCTGGGGCCTGCGCCGGCTCCGGGCCCGAGGTCGGGCCGCCGTCGCGCTCACCGCCATCGCCGTGCCGCCGATGCTGGGGCTGATCTGGCCGGGTCTCATCACGCTGATGTTCCACCTGCCGCCCGCGCGGCTGCCCGAGTTCGTGCTCGGCATGGTGACCGCGATGGCCGTGCAGGACGGCTGGCGGCCGCGCGTGCCCGCCCCGGCGCTGCTCGGGGTCCTCGCCGTGCTGATCGTGGGTGCGGCCCGGTTCGACGTGCACCCGACGGTGCTCACCGCGGTGCTGGCGCTGGTGTTCGCACCCCTGGCCGCGCGGTGCGCCTGGTCCGACGTCGACGGGCGCAGCGGCTGGGCCCGGCACCCGGCCGTGATGCTGGGCGGGGCGCTGTCGTTCAGCTTCTACCTGGTGCACGAGCTGGTCATCAAGGTCCTGGTCGCCACCCCCCTGCGCGGCTGGGTCACGATCCCCGTGGTGCTGGTCGCGTCGGCGGTCCTGGCCCTGGCGCTGTGGCGCGGTGTGGAGCTGCCGGCGCGGGCCCGCATCCTGGCCGCGACGCACCAGCCCGGGCCGCGGCTCGTCACCGGTCGCACCACCGGCTCCCGACGGCCCCCGCACAGCCGGCCGCTGTCGGTGGCGTGGTCGTTCCCGGCGGTCCCTGCGGGCAGCCGCGTCACCACGTGGGGCCCGGTCGACGCCGTCGCCGTCGCACTGCCGACCGACGCGCACCCGACCCACGCGCGGGTCGCCGAGCCTAGGGCCGCGGGCGTCCCGGTCGACGCCGAGCGCGCGCTGCACCGCGTGCCGACCCGCCCCGCGCCGACGCCCGCTGCGCCGGCGCACCCCGAACCGACCTACGCCGCGCCGGCGCACCCGGTCCCCGTCACCGTCGGCGGCCCGGAGAGCTGGGCCCCGCGGCACCCCGTCACCCCGCGCGGCGGGACCGCGCCCGGAGGCTGGTCCCCGCCCCGCCCGCCGGCGGTCCGACGACCGACCTGACCGTCGACCGCGCGCGTGACCCGCACGGGTCACCTGCGCGCGCGTCCGCGGGGTTGAGCACCCGCGCGGTTGGGCACCCTGCGGGCTGCCGTGCGGGGAATCAGCCCGCGGGGTGCCGTGCAGTGGGGCACCCCGCGGGGTGTCAGGAGGCGGTCGGCTCGCGGAGGTCCGGCGCGGGCGGCGCCGCGCGGCGACCGGTCGCCGGCTGCGCGGCACGCAGGTCGGCGGCGCGCACGTCGCCCGCGCGGGACCGCCCCCGACCCCAGAACTGCGCCACCGACCCGCGCCGGGCGTCGTCCCGGGCCACGACGCGCACGACGGGGCGCTCGACGGCGGGCGGCAGCGCGGTCGGCGGCACGGAGTCGCGCGGCACCAGCACCGCCGGCGCGGCCGCCCGGGGCGCACCGGCCCCACCGGGGACGTCGCCGGCCGCGGAGCGGGGTCGCTCGCGGTAGGGCGCGCCCCGCAGCCGCAGCAGCTCGCGGTGGTACGCGACGGCGGCGTGCGCGTCGAGGCGGGCACCGACGCCCCGACCCGGGGCGCTCGCGAGCACGACCCGCCCCGCGAGCCGCAGCAGGGTCGCGGCGAGCGGGGGCCGGACGTCGCGCAGGTGGCGGTCGACGTACGCGGCTCCCCGGCCGTGAGCACGCGCCCGGGCGGTCATAGCGCGCGGCGTCAGCTCGGGTTCCGGGAGGACCCGCTCGACGGACGCGCCGTCGACGGCGACCGCACGCAGCCCCGTGGCGACGACGTCCCGGCGGAACACGACGTCGCCGGTGTAGGGCAGGCGCGCGGTACCGAGGTCCTCGTCGAACCCCACGGCCTCCAGCACCGCGCGGGTCGCGCCCGCGCTCGAGCCGGAGAACGCGGCGCCGGGCGGGTCCGGGACGACGTCGAGGTAGGCCGCGGCGACCTCGGGCGTGAGCCACGACCGCGCCGCCGACGACGACGCGAGGTGCACCGGGCCGCCGACGAGGTCCGCGTGGCCGGTCCGCAGCGGCTCGGTCAGCACCGCCACCCACGTCGGCGGGACCCGCGACGCCGGGTCGGTGAACAGCAGGTAGCGGCCGCGGGCGGCGGCGACACCGAGGTTCCGGGCCCGTCCGCCGCTCGCACCCGACGCCGCGACGACGCGGACCCGCGGGTCACCCGGGAGGTCGGCGGGCAGCAGGCCCACGTCGCGCACGAGGAGCAGCACCTCGCCGTGCAGGCGCTCGCCGCGCAGCCACGTGGTCCCGGGGTGGGCGGCGCCCCCGCTCGGACGGGCGGCGTGGTCGAGCGAGGTCAGCACCGAGCACACCCCGGCTGCCAGGCCCGGCTCGTCGCCGCGGGCGACGACCACGACGGAGACGTCCGCGCGGTCGGCGGGCTCGGGCACGGTCACCTCCGGTCGGGGTCGGTCCGGCGGCGGCGCGGGGCAGTCGACGGACGAGTACCCCATATCGTCCCAAACCGGACGGGCGGGCGTCGACCCGGGTCACCCGGCTGGCGCAGTTGTTCACCCCCGTCGACCGTCACGGCGCCCCGGCGCACGCACCCTCGGGCTCGTGCGCGCGGAACGGCGGCGGGTCGCCGAGCCCGCCGAGCGCGTACCCCACGCCCCACCCGGTGTCCCAGGTGAGGCGCGCGAGGTCACCGGACGAGCGCACCCGCAGCAGGTCGCCGCCGACGTGCGCCGCCCGCCGGACGACCCGCCCCGCCCGACCACGCGGCGCCGGACCGGGCCCGACCGCCCCGCGCAGCGCCGGACCGGGCTCGACCGCCCCGCGCAGCGCCGGACCGGGCTCGACCGCTCCGCGCAGCGCCGGACCGGGCTCGACCGCTTCGCCCGGGGCAGCCGCCGGACCCGCCTCGCGCGCCACGCCCGCGTACCGCGCGGCCAGCCACCGCTGCCCCATGCCGCTCCCCCGGCCCTGCCGCCACGCCCCCCGCAGCCCGTGGCGCAGCCGCATGTGCACCACCGCGTCGGGCACGAACACCAGGTCCGCGCCGGCGGTGAGCTGGGCCCGCCAGCACAGGTCGGTGTCCTGCAGGTAGCGCGCGCGGGTGTCGAAGCCGCCCAGCCGCTCGAACAGCGCCCGCCGGACCCCGAGGTTGCTGGCCGACGCGCACCCGAGCCAGGGGACCGGCTCCTCGTGCTGGAGCCCGTCGACCTGCGGCAGCGCCCGGGACCGCTGGGCGGACCGGTCGTTCAGCAGCGCCCACTCGAGACGTCCCGCCACGAGCGCCGCGCCGCGCAGGGCGCCGTGCAGCGCGTCCACCCACCCCGGGCCGACGACGTCGTCCGCGTCGCAGAACAGCAGCGCGTCGCCGCGGGCGTGCCGGGCGGCGGCGTTCCGCGCGGCCCCGGCGCCCCGGGTCCCCGACGCGTCGACCAGCCGCAGCCACGGGTGCTCGCGCGCGGCCGCGCGCACCAGGTCCGGCGTGCCGTCGGTCGAGCCGTTGTCCGCGACCAGCACCTCCCAGCGCGCGGTGGGCCGCTGGTCCGCGAGCGCCCCCAGCTGCTCCGGCAGCGTGCGGGCGGCGTCCCGGGCCGCGATCACCACCGAGACGTCGACGGCGGCGCCGTGGCTGCTGCCGGTGGATCCGTGCGGGTCGACCATGACGCCCCCAGCGTCCGCGGAACACCTGTCGGGGCCCAGCCGATCACAGATGCGCGCGCCGCGCCCAGGGGCACGAGGGTGTCAGTAGCGCTCGGGCCCGTAGTCGATCCGGTAGGTCTGCTCCCGGGGTCGCACGCCGATCGGCTTCGCCGGGACGCCGCCGACGATCGTCCACGGCGCCACGTCCTCGGTCACCACCGCACCCGCGGCGACCACGGCGCCCTCGCCGATCGTCACCCCGCGCACCACGGTCGACCGGCTCGCCAGCCACGCGCGGTCGCCGATCGTGATCGGACCGAGCCGGCCGCCGAAGCCCGGGTCCCGCAGGTCGTGGTCGGCGGTGACCAGCAGGACGTGGCTCGCGATCACCACGTCGTACCCGATGTCGATGCCGCCGCGCGCGTCGATCTGGCAGTAGCGCCCGACGTGGCAGCGGCCCGCGATCCGCAGGTTCCCGGGCTCGAGCACCTCGGAGCTGCCGAACAGGTAGACGTGCTCACCGAGGTCCGCGCCCAGGCGCCGCAGCGTCCGGATCCGCAGGCTGTTGCTCGGCACGTGCGTCAGCGCCCTGTTGAACAGCAGCTCTCCGCGTCGTCCCACGTCAGTCGTCCTTCCCGCGTGCCGAACCCGCGTGCGCGGGCGTCGGGTCGTGCTGCTCGGGCGCCGGCGCACCCAGGAGGCGCTCGGCGATCGCCCGGGGCGCGTGCTCCCGGCGGACCAGCGCCCGGCCGGCCTCCCCGCGGCGCAGCCGGTCGACGGGGTCGGCGGTCAGCGCGGCGACCGCGGCCACGAGCTCGCGCTCGCCGTCGGACCCGTCGCCGACCACCAGCACACCGCCGGGGCCGAACAGGTGTACGGCGCCGCGGGAGTCGTTCGTGACGACCGCGCACCCCTGGCCCATCGCGGCGACCAGCGGCCCGCTGACCGCGTACGCGCCGCCGCCGCCCCAGCCGTCGCGGCGCCACCGCACGACCACCGCAGCGCGAGCGAACGACTGGCGCACGTCCGCCTCGGACTGGAAGCCCAGCAGCCGGACCCGGTGCTCGGTGCCGAGGGCCACCGCCGCGTCCCGCAGCTCGCGCTCGGTGCCCGGCGCGCAAGCACCGACGGCGAGCGTCCACCCCGGCGGCAGGTCGGCAGCGGCACGGACGAGCGGCAGGACGTCCGCCGCGGCGCCGACGTAGCCGGGGACCAGGACCTCGGTGCGGCCCTGCTGCGGTCCGTCGCCCGCGGCGGCGACGTGCGGGACGTCGAGGACGGTCCGGTCGAGCCGGTGCGCGGCCTCGAGCGCCCGCGCGCCCGCCGGGGACAGGCAGAGCACCCGCTCGGCGCGACGCAGCAGGTCCCGCTCGGCGAGGCGGCCCAGGGTCGCCGACAGCGCGGCCGCGACCCGGCGGCCGCCCTTGCGGTCCAGGCGCGTCGTGAAGAACGCGCCGCCGGACAGCTCGGGCACGTCGTGCACCATCAGCCAGACGCGGCGGCCGCGGCGGGCCAGCGCCCACGCCGCCCAGAACTCCGCGAGCCCTCGGCCCGCCTGCTCGACGAGCACGACCGTGCCCGGGTCACGGCGCGCGGTCCGGCGCGCGAGACGGCGGGTCAACGACACCGCGAGCGCCGCGGACTGCGAGGCCGCCGGCTCCGCGGGCAGCCGCTCGACCCGCACGTCGCCGATCTCGTCGAGCACCGCGCGGAAGGTCTGGGCGTACGCGGCGACGCCGCTGGGGCTGGGCGGGAGCCGGGTGACGTGCAGCAGCCGGTCGACGGGCGCGACCGCGGGGGCGGTCATCGTCCGCGCCGGGCGGTCGCGCGCCGGGCGGTGCCGCGCACGGCGTCGCGGGCCGCCACGACCGCGCGCTGGGCGCCCTCGGCCGCCGCGAGCAGCCCGGTGGTGCGGCGCGGCAGCGGGCGGTCGAGCGTCCCGGCGCGCTCCGCCTCCAGCAGCGAGCCGTAGAGGTGGCCGAAGGTGTGCAGGGCGGCGACGGCGAACCCGGCGCGGCCGTCCCGCCACGCACCGCTGAACACGGTGCTGCGCAGCAGCTCGCGCAGCAGCAGGACCGGGTCGTCCAGCCGGGTGAACCGCGCGGGGTTGTTGTCGGCGTACCGGACGATCTTCTCGGTCGTCTGCGCCACCGACCGGAAGTTCAGGTGCGCGATGGGGGGCACCGACCTGGGCGCGTCGACCGCGCGGCCGTCGAGCACCGGCGGCACGTGGGCGAGCGCGGGCTCGGCGTACCGGGCGCGGCCGCGGCGCAGCAGGGCGTACTTCGCGCTGCCCTGGAGCGAGTGCGCGAGCATCCGGCCGAACGCGACGTTGTCGTAGCGGACCCGGACACCGGCGAGGTCGTCCGCGCCGTCGAGCAGCGGGGCCAGCGCGGCGCGGTAGCCGGCGGGCACGTGCTCGTCGGCGTCCACGAACAGCACCCAGTCCGACGTCGCGGCGTCGAGCCCGAGCTGGCGGACCTGCTCGACGACCGGGGCGTCCGGCACCGGCACCACGCGGGCGCCGTGCGCGTGGGCGACCGCCACGGTGTCGTCGGAGGACCCCATGTCGCAGACCAGGACCTCGTCGAAGTCGGCCAGCAGCGGGAGGCAGTCGCGCAGCAGGTCGGCCTCGTCGCGCGAGTACACGACGGCACTCACGGTGGTCGGGGGGGTCATGCCGACGAGCGTAGACAGGCGTTCGGGGGTTGCAGCACCGCCCGAAGGGTGAATTGGGGTGAAGTAGGACATAGCGGGCAGATCGGACCGCTAGCCTCGGCGCATCAGGGACCCCGTCGGGGCCCAGCGGGGAGGAGCAGGGATGAGCCACGTCGTCGTCGTCGGATCGGGCATCGTGGGGCTCGCGGTCGCCGCCCGGCTGGCCGCCCGCGGCGACGAGGTCACCGTCCTGGAGAAGGAGGACGGCCTCGCCCTGCACCAGACCGGTCGCAACTCCGGCGTCATCCACTCCGGCCTGTACTACCCGCCCGGCAGCCTCAAGGCGACGATGGCCGCCGCCGGTGCGCGCTCGATGGCCGCCTACGCCCGCGACCGCGGCGTGCCCTACGACATCTGCGGCAAGCTCGTGGTCGCCACCACCGAGGCCGAGCTGCCCGGGCTGGCGAAGCTCGCCGAGCGCGCCGTCGCCAACGGCGTCCCCGCGCACCGCCTCACCACCGAGCAGGCCCGCGAGCACGAGCCGCACGTCCGCGCCGTCGCCGCCCTGCGCGTCGAGTCCACCGGGATCGTCGACTACCCCGCGATCTGCCGCGCGCTCGCCGCCGACGTCGAGGCCGCCGGCGGCCGGATCGTGCTCGGCGAGCAGGTCGTCGCCGCACGCACGGTCCCCGACGCGCCCGGCGCCCCTGGCCGCGTGGAGATCCGCACCGACCGCGCCGACCGCGAGGCCGACGCGCTGGTCGTCTGCGGCGGCCTGCACGCCGACCGGATCGCCCGGGCCAGCGGCCTCGACCCCGAGGCCCGGATCGTGCCGTTCCGGGGCGAGTACTTCGAGCTCACCCCCGAGGCCGGCGAGCAGGTCCGCGGGCTGATCTACCCCGTGCCCGACCCGCGGTTCCCGTTCCTCGGGGTGCACCTCACCCGCGGCATCGAGGGCCACGTGCACGCCGGCCCGAACGCGGTCCTCGCCCTGGCCCGCGAGGGCTACACCTGGACCGACGTCTCCCTGACCGACGTCGCGGACTCCCTGGCCTGGCCCGGCCTGTGGCGGCTCGCCGCGCGCAACCTCGTGCCCGGCGCCGCGGAGGTCGGCCGGTCGCTGTCCAAGCAGGCGTTCGCCCGCAGCCTCGCGCGCCTGGTGCCCGGGATCACCGCCGGCGACCTGGTCCCCGCACCCGCCGGCGTCCGCGCCCAGGCCCTGCGCCGCGACGGCGGCCTGGTCGACGACTTCCTGCTGCAGACCACCGCCCGGCAGGTCCACGTGCTCAACGCCCCGTCCCCCGCGGCGACCGCGTCGCTCGAGATCGCCCGGCACATCGTCGAGCGCCTCGACGCCACCCTCCCGACCCGCACCGCCGCCTGACCCCCGGGCCCGCGCCGGGCCGGCCGCACGCCCGCGCCGGTCCGGACCGCGCCGGTCCGCGCCGGTCCGGCCGCACGAGCGGTCACGACACGCTGCCCCGCACCACCCCGCACCCGCGTGTCGTGACCTCTCGCCGAGATGACGACCCTCGCCTGCGGGGAGGGCCAGGGGCAGACGCGCGCGCTGTCATCTCGGCGACGGGGCGGGGCGCGGCGCGGCGGGGCGGGGGGGCGCGGCGGGTGCGGCGGCGGGGGCGGCGCGTGCCGCACCGCGGGTCAGGTGCGGGCGCCGGCGGGGGTCGGGGACGGCGCGACGGTGACCGGCGGGGGGACCTCGACGCGGCCGAAGGCGTAGCCCGTGCCCCAGCCGAGGTCCCAGCACCAGGCGCCGAGCTCGCCGACGCTGCGGACCCGGGCCAGGCCGCCGAGGGTGGTGGCGGCGCGGCGCAGGGCGCGGCGGGCACCCGGGCGCGCCTCGGGGCGGGTCGCCGCGATGCCCGCACCGGCCAGGGCGGCTCCGGCGAGCGCGACGCCCTCGAGACCGCCGCCCGCGAGCGCCCCCGCGGACAGCGCGCCGGCGGTCACGGCGGCGGCGTCGGTGACGCTGCGGGCCGCCCCGCTCATCGCGGCACCGGCCTGGGCACCCCGGGACAGCGTCTCCGCGTCCTCGCGCGCCTCGTCGGCGGCCAGATCGGCCCGGCCCGCCTGCTCCGCGCGCCGGGCGCCCACGTCGCCGGGCCCAGCGGGACCGCCGGTGCCGTCGCCGGTCGCCGCTGCGGCGAGCGCCCGCAGCCGGGCCTCCTGCTCGCGGTACCGCAGCGCGAGCCACCGCTCGCCGGTGCCGTAGTCGTAGCCCTGCCGGGCAGCGGACCGCAGGCTCCCGCGCAGCCGGACGTGCACGACCGCCCCGGGCACCCAGGTCAGGGGGACGCCGGAGAGCTGGACGCGCCAGCACAGGTCGGTGTCCTCGAGGAACCGGCAGTGCGGGTCGAACCCACCGACCGCGCGGAACACCTCGACGCGCAGGCCCATGTTCCCGGCGCCGGCGGCGCGCAGGCCGGGCAGGTGGCCGGACTCCTGGAGCCCGTCCTGCTGCGGCAGCGTGCGGGACCGCAGCACGCGCGGGGCGTTGAGCCGCGCGCCCTCGAACCGGCCGGCGACGAACGCGTGCGTGCGCAGGGCGTCGCGGACGGTGGCGACCCAGTCGTCCGCGACGACGTCGTCGGCGTCGCAGAACGCGACCAGCGGCGCGCGCGCGACGGACACGCCGACGTTGCGCGCGGCCCCGGCGCCCCGGGTGGCGGAGGCGTCGACGACGCGCAGCCGCAGGCGGTCGGCGTAGGTGCGGGCGACCTCGACGGTGCCGTCGGTGGACCCGTTGTCGGCGACGACGACCTCCCAGCGGAAGGTCGCGGTCTGCCGCGCGAGCGCGTCGAGCTGGTCGCCGAGCGTGCCCTGGGCCTGGTAGGCGGCGATGACGACGGTGAGCTCCACGTCGGGCCCGGGGTGCGCGCCCCCGTCCCGCAGGGCGCTCACGGCAGGGCCCCTGGTGCGGCTGCGCTCATGACATCAGCTCCCGGATCACGGTCCGCACGCGCGGGTACCGGGCGAGCAGTCCGCCCACGGTGTCGAACGTCCAGCCCTCGGCGGTGAGGGGGTCGATGAGACCGGCCGAGACGGCGGCGCGGTCGAAGCGCGGCATCTCCTCCCCGGGGCCGAGGGCCTCGGGGTCGGCGCGCGTGTCGTGCAGCAGCAGGATCCCGCCGGGGTGCACGGACCGGCGGGCGCGGGCGGTGACGGCCTCGGCGGTGTCGTCGTACCAGTCCTCGGCCCAGCCGGACCAGATGACGACGTCGAGCCCGCCGGCGGTCCAGGCGCGCAGGGTGCCGGGGGTGTGCGCGCCGTAGGGCGGGCGGAACAGGGTGACGGGGACGCCGGCCACGTCCTCGACGCGCTTGCGGGCGTCGGCGACGACGGCCACGGCGGTCGCGTCGGGCAGGGTGCTGAGCCGGGTGTGGTCGGCGCCGTGCAGGGCGAGCTCGTGGCCGTCGGCGACGATCCGCCGCACCAGGCCGGGGTGCACGACGGCGGCGTCCGCGAGCACGAAGAACGTCGCCCGGACGCCGCGGTCGGCCAGCAGGTCGAGCAGGCCGGGCGTGTGCGCGGGGTCGGGGCCGTCGTCGTAGGTGAGCGCGAGCACGGGGTCGGCGGTCTCGACGCACATGGTGCAGGAGTACCGGCGCAGCAGCGGGCCGGCGACGCGCATCACCGCGCGGTGCCGGACGGGTCGCGGTGCCGGGGAGCCGAAGTCGCCGAGGTCGCGCCGCAGGACGTGCACCTCGCCGGGTGCGCGGGTGGTGCGGACGGTCGCCGCGGGCCGTGCCTGCTCGTGCTGGGCGGACATCCGCTCCCCCTCGTGACTCGCGCGCGGGCGGCCACCACCGACCCCCGGGAGAAGTGTGCCCGCGCCCCGACCGCGGGCGTGTCCGTTTTGCCGGTTTTCACCCGATTGACTGATCGGCAGGTCGACGGCTGCTCCCATGCACCCGTCCGGGGGACCCGGCCGCCCCGGACGGGCGGCAGCCGCGTGCTCTCGCCGCGCATCTGGGCGGAATGTCCGGTTTTCACCCGTCTGTACCTGTCTGGGGCGATTTGCCCGGACTAGCCTCGGGACAGGTCGCGGGAAGCGACCGACAACCCCCGTACCCCTCTTCGAGGAGGAGCCATGACCGCAGGCGACCTGTCGCCCGCCGACATCCCGGTGGTGATCCTGTGCGGCGGCATGGGGACGCGTCTCCGCGAGGCCAGCGAGAAGCTGCCGAAGCCGCTCGTGGACATCGGCGGCCGCCCGATCCTCTGGCACATCATGAAGACCTACAGCGAGCACGGGTTCCGCAGGTTCGTGCTGGCGCTGGGCTACAAGAGCGACCTCATCAAGCAGTACTTCCTGGACTACCGCCACCTGACCTCGGACTTCACGCTCCGGCTCGGTGCGCAGGGCCCCGAGGGCGAGCCGGTGTTCCACAACGCCGCCGGCGCCGAGGACTGGGAGATCACCTTCGTCGAGACCGGGCTGACCACGGCGACCGCCGCGCGCATCCGCCGGGTCGCCGACCACCTCGACGCCGACCGGTTCGCGCTGACGTACGGCGACGGCATCGGCGACGTGGACATCACCGGCGCCCTGCGCCACCACGTCGAGCAGGGCCTGCTCGGCACGCTCACCGGCGTGCACCCGTCCAGCCGGTACGGCGAGATGCGGGTCGAGGGCGACACCGTCGTCGAGTTCAACGAGAAGCCGACGCTGGCGGACGGCTGGGTCAACGGCGGGTTCTTCGTCTTCGAGCGGGCGTTCGTCGACAAGTACCTGGACGACGACCCGGGCGTGATGCTCGAGAGCGCGCCGCTGCAGCAGCTCGCGCGGGACCGCCAGCTCTCGGTGTTCGAGCACGAGGGCTTCTGGATGGGCATGGACACGTTCCGTGACTGGACGGAGCTGAACGGACTGTGGGACGCAGGGCGCGCCCCGTGGAAGATCTGGGAGGACTGAGCACGTGCGCATCCTGGTCACCGGCACCGAGGGCTACCTCGGCAGCCTGCTCGCACCGACGCTGCTGAGCCGCGGCGACGAGGTCACCGGCCTCGACACCGGCTTCTACAAGAACGGCTGGCTCTACAACGGCGTCCGCGAGACCCCGCACACGCTCGTCAAGGACATCCGGCACGTCACGCCGGACGACCTCGCCGGGTACGACGCGGTGGTCCACATGGCCGAGCTGTCCAACGACCCCATCGGGGACCGGATCGGCGACGTCACCTACGACATCAACCACCACGGCTCGGTCGCCCTGGCCTCGGCGGCCAAGCGCGCGGGCGTCAGCCGGTTCGTCTACATGTCGTCGTGCTCGGTCTACGGGGTGGCGGACGGCACGGTCGACGAGACCAGCCCGACGGACCCCCAGACCGCGTACGCCAAGTGCAAGGCCCTGGTCGAGCGGGACGTCACCGCGCTGGCGGACGACGAGTTCTCCCCGACGTTCCTGCGCAACGCGACCGCGTTCGGCGCGTCCCCGCGCCAGCGGTTCGACATCGTGCTGAACAACCTCGCCGGCCTGGCGTGGACCACGCACCGCATCGCGATGACCTCCGACGGCACGCCGTGGCGCCCGCTGGTGCACGGCCTGGACATCGCCAAGGCGATCCGGGCGGTGCTCGACGCGGACCGCGAGGCCGTGCACAACCAGGTGCTGAACGTCGGCGCGGACGCGAACAACTACACGGTCCGCCAGATCGCCGAGACCGTCGGGGCGGAGTTCCCCGGCTGCGAGGTGTCGTTCGGCGAGCCCGGCGCGGACAACCGGTCCTACCGGGTGTCGTTCGCGAAGATCCGCGAGGTCCTGCCCGGCTTCGACACCGACTGGGACGCCGCTGCCGGCGCGGCCCAGCTGCACCGGGTGTTCGAGCAGATCGCCCTCGACACCGAGACCTTCACCGGTCGCGGCCACACCCGCCTGGCGCAGATCGAGCACCTGCTCAAGACCGGCCAGGTCGACCCCGAGCTGTTCTGGACGGTGAACCCGTGAAGTACACCCCGACCGCCGTCGACGGCGTGATGATCGTCGACCTCGAGGAGCGCGGCGACGACCGCGGGTTCTTCGCGCGGACGTTCGACACCACGGAGTTCGAGGCCCACGGCCTGGACACCGCCGTCGTGCAGTGCAACCTGTCGTACAACCACGTCGCCGGCACGCTGCGGGGCCTGCACCGCCAGGTGCCGCCGTACGCCGAGGGCAAGCTGGTGCGCTGCACGGCGGGCGCGATCGTCGACGTGGCCGTGGACGTCCGCCCGGACTCCCCCACCTACGGCGAGCACGTGATGGTCGAGCTGTCGGCCGCGAACCGGCGGGCCCTGTTCATCCCGCCGTACGTGGCGCACGGCTACCAGACGCTCACCGACGGCGCCGAGGTGGTCTACCAGGTCAGCGGCCCGTACGCCCCGGAGGGCGAGCAGGGCTTCCGGTACGACGACGCCGCGTTCGGCATCACGTGGCCGGTCCCGGTCACCGTCGTCTCCGACAAGGACGCCGCCTGGCCGCTGGTCCAGGCCGACGCCGACGCCGAGGTGGCCCGATGATCGTCGTCGACTCGCTGCTCAAGGCGCGCCAGGCCGACGGGAAGCCGATCCGGGTCGCCCTGGTCGGCGCCGGGTTCATGGGCCGCGGCCTGGTGAACCAGATCGTCAACTCCGTGCCCGGCATGGACGTGGTCGCGATCGCGGCCCGGCACCCCGAGCAGGGCGTCCGCGCGTACACCGAGGCCGGGCTCACGGGCGTCGTCGAGGTGGACTCCCCCGCGGCGCTCGCCCGGGCCGCGGCGGCCGGCACCCCGGCGGTGACCGCGGACTACCGCGTGGCCGTCGCGTCCGACGCGGTCGACGTGGTCGTGGACGTCACCGGCGCGGTCGAGCTCGGCGCGCACGTCGCGCTGGCCTGCTTCGAGCACGGCAAGCACCTGGTGCTGATGAACGCCGAGGTCGACGCGACCGTCGGCCCGGAGCTGGCCCGCCTCGCCGACAAGGCCGGCGTCGTCTACACCGGCTGCGACGGCGACCAGCCGGGCGTGCAGATGAACCTGCACCGGTTCGTGTCCGGCCTCGGGCTCACGCCCCTGGTCGCGGGCAACATCAAGGGCCTGCAGGACGAGTACCGCACCCCGACGACCCAGAAGGCGTTCGCGGAGCGGTGGGGCCAGGACCCGCACATGGTGACGTCGTTCGCGGACGGCACGAAGGTGTCGGTCGAGCAGGCGCTGGTCGCGAACGCCACCGGCATGTCGGTGCACCGCCGCGGCATGCTCGGCATGGACCACGACGGGCACGTCGACGAGCTCACGTCGCGGTACGACGTGGACGAGCTGCGGGCCCTGGGCGGCGCCGTGGACTACGTGGTCGGCGCCCGGCCGGGTCCGGGCGTGTACGTCCTGGCGACGCACGACGACCCCAAGCAGCGGCACTACCTCGAGCTCTACAAGCTCGGCACCGGGCCGCTCTACTCGTTCTACCAGCCGTACCACCTGTGCCACTTCGAGGTGCCGACGACGATCGCCCGGGCGTTCCTGCTCGGCGACGCGACGATCCGGCCGCTCGGCGCCCCCACGGTGGAGGTCGTCACCACGGCCAAGACCGACCTGGCCGCGGGCACCGTGCTGGACGCGCTCGGCGGGTACCACTACTACGGCCAGGCGGAGAAGGCCCCGGTCACCCGGGCCGAGCGCCTGCTGCCGGTCGGCGTGGCGCAGGGCTGCACCCTGGTCCGCGACGTCCCGAAGGACGCGACGCTGACGTACGACGACGTCACCCTCCCGGAGGGCCGCCTGGTCGACACGCTCCGCGAGTCCCAGGCCGCCCTCGTCTGAGGGCACCGGCGCCGGGTGCGCCCCGCGGCGGCGACTGCGCCCGCTCGCGAGGGCGCACTCGCCGCGTCCGGGGGCGCTCGCCGGCCGACCGCGCCGCATCACCCGGATGCCGACCGGTTCACCCGGCACCGGCGGACAAACCGGACATATCCACTCATAGACTCCAGCAGAGCGCACCGGCCACCGCCACCCGCGCAGCACGAAGGGCTACCGCCGATGACCGCACCGACCGACCTGCGCGCCCGCGCCGTGTCGTTCTACCTGCCCCAGTTCCACCCGGTGCCGGAGAACGACGCGTGGTGGGGCCCCGGCTTCACCGAGTGGACGAACACCGCGAAGGCCCGGCCGCTGTTCCGCGGGCACGTCCAGCCGCACATCCCCGCCGACCTCGGGTTCTACGACCTGCGGATGCCCGAGGCCCGCGAGGCGCAGAGCGACCTCGCCCAGCGCTACGGCGTCGAGGCGTTCGTCTACTGGCACTACTGGTTCGGCGGCGGCCGGCGGATCCTCGAGCGCCCGTTCACCGAGGTGCTCGCGACCGGAGCCCCGTCCGTGAAGTTCTGCCTCGCGTGGGCGAACCAGACCTGGAGCGGCATCTGGCACGGCGCCAGCGACCGCGTCCTGATGGAGCAGACCTACCCCGGACCCGAGGACGAGCAGGCGCACTTCGACTCGCTGCTGCCCGCGTTCCGCGACGAGCGCTACCTCCGGGTGGACGACCGGCCCGTGTTCTACGTGTTCCGGCCCGAGGACCTCCCCGACGCCGCCGCGTTCGTCGACCGCTGGCAGGGCATGGCCCGCGCGGCCGGACTGCCGGGCCTGTACCTGGTGGCCGAGGTGTCCGACCTGCTCGGCCGCGGCCCGAAGTACACCGACGTGGACGCCGCCGGGTTCGACGCCGGCGTCTACATGCGGATCCCCGCCCGGCAGACCCGCGCCGACGTGCTGCGGATGCGCGTCGGCCGCAAGCTCGGCCGCCCGGAGATCTACCCGCACGCCGCGGACTTCCAGCCCGCGCCGGCCGGCATCTCCGAGCACCTGCAGCCCTGCGTCTACCCGAGCTGGGACAACACGCCCCGGTCCGGCGCGCGCGGGCTCGCGATCACCGGGTCGTCCCCCGAGATCTTCGGCCGGCACGTCCGCCAGGCCGTCGACACCCTGCAGGACCGCCCCGCCCAGGAGCGGCTGCTGTGGGTCAAGTCGTGGAACGAGTGGGCCGAGGGCAACTACCTCGAGCCCGACCTCGAGCACGGCCACGGGTGGCTGCGCGCGCTGCACGCCGGGCTGACCGCGTCGAGCACGCTGCGCACCGAGCCGGCGCGGGTGCTCACGCCCGCGCAGGACCTGGCCCCGTCGGACGGGGTCGCGCATGGCTGACGCCCTCCGGATCGCGATGCTGTCGTACTACCTGCCGTCGGGCAGCAAGATCGGCGTGGGCTTCCAGGCGCACGAGCTCGCGACCGAGCTCAGCCGCCGGGGCCACCACGTCGACATGTTCAGCGACTGCCCGCCCGTCGCCGGCGCGGCCTACGGCCACCGGCACATCGCGATGTCGGGCGCGCTGCGCACGTTCCGGTTCGCGAGCGCCCTGCGCCGCCAGGACTACAGCGGCTACGACGTCGTGCACGCGCACGGCGACGACTACTGGCTGTGGCGCCGCCGCGCGCCCCTGCAGCTGCGGACCGTGCACGGCTCCTGCTTCGAGGAGGCCCGGCACATCCGCGGCGTCAAGGAGAAGCTGCGGATGCTGCTGCTCGGCTTCACCGAGGTGCTGGCGTCCGTCGTCGCGGACCGCGTGGTCGTCGTCTCGCCCCAGACCCGCCGCTGGGTGCCGCGCTCGCACGACGTCATCCCGAACGGCGTCGACACCACCCGGTTCACCCCGGGCGACGAGGCCGGCCGTGCCGACCACCCGGTGATCCTGTTCGTCGGCACCTGGAACGGGCGCAAGCGCGGGGCGGACCTCGCAGCAGCGTTCCTGCGCGACGTGCGCCCGCACGTCCCGGACGCCGAGCTGTGGATGGTCACCCGCGACGCCCCGGTCGACCCGGGCCCCGGGATCCGGGTGCTGGGCCGGCTGTCCGACGAGGACCTCGCCGACGCCTACCGCCGCGCCTGGGTGTTCTGCCTGCCGTCGTCGTACGAGGGCTTCGGCATCCCGTACGCGGAGGCGATGGCGTCCGGCCTGCCCGTGGTCGCGACCCCGAACGTCGGGGCGCGCTACGTCAGCGACGAGGGCCGGGTCGCCGTCCTCGCCGAGCTGGACGCGCTCGGGACCGCCCTCGCGGACCTGCTGCGCGACCCCGACCGCCGGGCGGCCCTGTCCGCCGCCGGCCTGGAGCGGTCCCGCTCCTTCTCGCTCACCGCGGTCGCCGACGCCTACGAGCGCCTGTACCGCGAACCCGCCCGCCCCGCCCAGCTGCACGGAGACCACACATGACCGACGTCGCCATCCGGGCCTCCGGGGTCGGCAAGTCCTACAAGATCGCCACCACGGACGACGCCCCGTCGACCGCGGCCGAGGCGGTCCTGCAGCGCGTGCGCCACCCGCTGCAGCGCCCGCAGTTCGAGGAGTTCCGCGCCCTCGACGACGTGAGCTTCGAGATCCCCCGCGGCGAGGCCGTCGGCATCCTGGGCCGCAACGGCGCCGGGAAGTCCACGCTGCTCAAGCTGCTCACCCGCGTGGCCGCCCCCACCCGGGGCCGGATCGAGCTGGTCGGCCGGGTGGGCTCCCTGCTCGAGGTCGGCACCGGGTTCCACCCCGAGCTGACCGGCCGCGAGAACGTGTTCCTCAACGGGACGCTGCTCGGCATGCGCAAGAGCGAGATCAAGAAGCGGTTCGACGAGATCGTGGACTTCTCCGGCGTGGAGAAGTTCCTCGACACCCCGGTGAAGCGCTACTCCTCGGGCATGTACGTCCGGCTGGCGTTCGCGGTCGCCGGGCACCTGGAGACCGAGATCCTCGCGGTCGACGAGGTGCTCGCGGTCGGCGACGCGGAGTTCCAGGCCAAGTGCCTCAACCTGATGCGCAACGTCGCCTCCGAGGGCCGGACCGTGCTCTACGTGTCCCACCAGGTGCAGACCGTGAAGTCGCTGTGCACCTCGGCGATCTTCCTGGAGCACGGCAAGCTCGTGATGCACGGCTCCGTGGACGACGCGATCGAGCTCTACCAGACCAGCCGGGACCGGGTGTCGATCAGCCAGACGGACATCGAGCGCCGCCCGGGCACGGGCGAGGTGCGGATCACGTCCGCCACCGTGTCCAGCCCGCTGTACAAGACCACCGAGCCCAAGACGATCGAGTTCCTGGTGTCCGCGAACCAGGAGTACATCGGCAAGTACTTCGTCTCGTGCCACATCAACGACGCCCGCGGGACCACGATCCTGCAGCTCGACTCCCGGGTGACCGGCCTGTGGCTCGACCCGTCGCAGGAGCAGAAGATCGCCCTGACGATCAAGGAGCCGTGGCTCAAGCCCGGCGAGTACACCGTGGACCTGTTCGTCTGCTCCTCGGGGGTCCTGGACTCCTTCGAGGGTGCGGGCCGGTTCGAGATCCACCCGGTGCTGCCCTACCCGCAGGCCGTCTCCGACGAGGGCCTCGACGCGGGCCTCGTCCTCGCCGACTTCGACTACGAGAGGCGCTGACCCGTGGCGCGCACGACTGTCATCAACCCGCCCGGCCGCCTGCCGCTGCCCGCGTGGCGCGAGATGTGGGAGGCCCGCGAGGTCTTCACCCGGTTCGGCATCCGCGACCTCAAGCTGCGCTACCGGCAGACCGCCCTCGGCGTGATCTGGGTGATCCTGCAGCCCCTGCTGAGCGCGGGCATCTTCTCGGTCGTCTTCGGCCAGATCGCGAACCTCAGCAGCGACGGGGTCCCGTACTTCGTGTTCTCGTTCGCCGGGATGCTCGCGTGGACGCTGTTCAACGGGATCGTCAGCCGCGCGGCACCGTCGCTGGTGAACAACCAGGCGCTGGTGTCGAAGGTGTTCTTCCCCCGGCTGCTGGTGCCGCTGTCCTCCGTGCTGTCGGTGCTGGTCGACTTCCTCGTGGCGTCGGCGCTGATGGTGGTGCTGCTGGTCGTCTACGGGATCACCCCGGGCGTCGCGGTGCTCACCCTCCCGCTGTGGCTGCTCGCGGTCGTCCTGCTCGCGTCGGGGATCGGCATGGCCTGCTCGGCGCTGATGGTGAAGTTCCGCGACGTCGCCTACATCGTGCCGTTCGCGATGCAGACGCTGCTCTACGCGTCCCCGCTGGCGTACTCGCTGTCCGAGGTGGGCAGCAACGTGCGCTGGCTGTTCGACATCAACCCGCTGACCTGGATCCTCGAGGGCTTCCGCTGGTCGCTGCTCGACCTCGCGCAGCCGGCGCTGTGGCAGATGGCCGCCACGGCGGGGGTGAGCGTCGTCGTGTTCGTCGGCGGCGCCCTGATCTTCTCGAAGATGGAACGCGGATTCGCGGACGTGATCTGACGTGACCACGCCGACGACGCCCGCACCCGCACCCCGTCCGACCCGGCCCGCCGGCCGGGCCCGGGCGGGGATCGCCCTGGGGATGACCGCCGTGCTGGCCGCCGCCGGCGTCGGCGTGTGGCAGCTCGCCGCGTCCCGCGAGGGCTCGGGCGCGAGCGCCGTCGCCGAGGTCCCCGCGGCCGGGGCCGCCGCCGCGCGCGTCTGCGGCGTCGCCGACCCCGACCGGTACTCCGCGCTCGCCGCGGACGCCCCGGTCGCGCAGGTCGACGCGCTGGTGCCGTCGATCGGCACCGCGGTGCCGAGCCAGCTCGCCGCCGTGGCGGGGCACGTCGCCGCCCTGCGTCAGGACGGCGCCACCACCACGATCGACCGGTGGACCGCGACCGGCGACGCGGGCACGCCCGTGGTCGTCGAGGCGTCCGCGCCCGAGCTCGCGCCGAGCAGCTTCGCGCTGACCACCGACGGCGGCGTGCTCGCCGCGACCGGGGCGCGCGGCGGCAGCACCGTGGGGCTGTGGACCACGGGCACCGACCCGTCGACCACCTGGGACCTCGCGGGCCTCGACCGCGGCCGGGTGCAGGCCGTGCTCGGCTGGTCCGCCGGCCACGACGACGTCCTCGCGACCGTCGTGCTCAGCGGCTCGCACCGGCTCGCGCTGCTGCGCGCCGGCGGCGTGGTCGACGGCGACGGCCCGGAGCTCGACTGGGGCGTCTACCCGCGGTTCTACCCGCAGGACGACGGCACGCTCGTGGTGATGAGCGACGCCGACGAGCAGTCCTCCACCATCTCCGTCGTGCAGCACGCCGCCGACGGCACCCCGGGCCTGCGGGTCGAGGGCCCGCTGTCCGGCGGCTCCGCGAACGGCGGCGCGTCGACGCTCGACCACCCGACCGGCGTGGCGACGGCCGCGGACGGCGGACTGCTGCTCGCCGGGCCCACCTGGCGCCTGGTCGAGGTCGGTCCCGACGGCGTCTGGCGCCGGATGGCCCTGTCCGGCGAGGGCCAGGGGTCGACGTTCCGGTTCGCGGACCTGACGCCGTTCGTCCGGCACGGCGACGCGGTGTACTTCGTCTCGCCCCGCGACGGGGCCGAGGGCCTCCAGCTGTCCCGGGTGCGCGACGCCGACCTGGACCTGCTGCTCGACGCCCCCGTCACCTGGGACGTCAACCACGCCTCGACCCTGGACCGGCTCGGCTACGGCGCGGGCCTGGCCACCGACGCCGTCGACGGCTACGTCGCCCCCGGGGGCACCCCGGCGGTGCGGGCGGAGTTCGAGCCGTGGTTCGGCGCGGTCGGCGACGCCTACGAGCTGCGCTACGAGGTCACGGGCGACCCGTGGCTGGACCCGCCGGTCGAGGCCACGTCGGGCACCGTCGCGATCCCCGCGGCCGGCGGCGAGGTGCCGCTGACGCTGCCCGCCGCGCGCCCCGGCCCGTACGAGGTGCACGCCGAGCTGGTCGAGAAGGCGACGGGCGAGGTCCGCACCGCGACCTGCCTGCGCTACGCGGTCGGCGCCGAGGGTGCCACGTACGACCCCGCCGCGCTCGCGGACGGGGCGGACTGGGGCGGCGCCGGGCCGCTGCGCGGCGTGCAGCTCGCCGGGCAGCTCGGCGTCAGCACCCACCGGGTGCAGCTCGACTTCTCGCGCCTCGTCCCGGACGTCACCGCCACCCCGGCGGTCGGCGCGCTGGACCTCGGCGCGCTGCCGGGGGCCGAGGACGGCGACCCGTTCGCGGACGTCGCGGCCGCCGCGACGCTCGCCGCGCGGACCGGCGTGCAGCTCTACGTCCAGGTCGGCCAGGGCGGCGAGGCCGAGCACGAGGCGGTCGACGCCGGCACCTGGGGCGCCTGGGTGCAGGCCATCGCGACCGCGCTGCGCACCGGCGCCCCGGACCTGCACCTGTGGGCGCCGTGGAACGAGCCCAACAACACCGGCTTCGGCGACGGCGGCGACTACGCGACCCGCGTGCTCGCCCCGTTCGCCGCGGCGGTGCGCGCGGTCGACCCGCAGGCCCGGGTGATCGGCGGCAACGCGCTCAACGTCGTCGTCCCCTGGTACCAGCAGCTCGTGGACGCGGGCGGCTGCGCCTCGATGGACGTCGTCGGGATCCACCCGTACTCCGGGTTCAACCGGTCCTGGGACGAGGAGGGCGCCGGCGGCCCGATCGGGCAGATCACCGCGCTCGACGCCGTGCTGGACGCCTGCGGCGCCGACCGGCCCGCCGTCTGGGACACCGAGTCCGGCTGGTGGTCGGACGGCCCGGCCAACGAGTGGGGCCAGGCCTACGACGTCGCCCGGAGCGCGCTGCGGATGCGCGAGCTCGGGGTCGACGAGTGGATGTACTTCTTCAGCGAGGGCGGCTGGGGCGAGGGCGGGTTCACCTGGTCCCTGGTCCAGGTCGGGTCGTTCGTGAAGCCCGGCGCCCTGGCGATGGCGACGAGCTCCGGCCTGCTCGAGGGCCGACCCGCGCCGACCGCGGTCGACACCGGGGACACCGCCCTGCACGCGCTCGCGTTCGGCCCGTCGGTCGGCGGCACCCGGTCCAGCGGGATCGGCGGCGCGGTGGCGGACGACGCCCTGCTCGCCGTCTGGACGCAGGACGAGGTCACCCGCGCCGCCGTGACGGCCACGCAGGACACCACCGTCACGGTCACGGACCTGTACGGCGGCACCCGGACCCTCGACGTGACCGCCGGGCAGCCCGCCGAGCTGCCCGTCACCGGCGCGCCCGTGTACCTGACCGCGCCCGCCGCGGCCGGGCTCGCCGTCGCCGCCGTCCGGCCCACCGGCGCCAACCTGCTCGAGGGCGGCACGGTCACCGCGAGCTCGTCCACCGAGGGCACCGACCCGGCGGCCCTCGTCGCGGGCGACGGCGCGGGCGCCGACCCGTGGCGGGCCGGCGCGCGGACCGAGGACGGACCCGACGTGACGCCCTGGGTCGAGGTCGCGCTCGCGGCGCCCACCCCGATCGACCGCGTGGTCGTCGAGAGCGCCGGCATCCGGTGCTGCACCGCGGGCGTCCGCGCCTACACGGTGAGCGTCCAGGGCGCCGACGGCGCGTGGCAGGAGGTCGGCAGCCGCGACGGCCTGTTCCTCGAGCGCACGTCCTCGGTGGAGTTCGAGCCGGTCACCGCGACCGCGGTCCGGATCCAGGTGCCCAGCACCACCAGCCGCGGCGTGACCGTCCCCGACCTCGTCTACTCCGGCCAGAACGGCGGGCTGTTCCCCGCCTGGGAGCCGGTCCGCCCGGAGCCCACCTGGCCCCTGTCCCTGACCCGGCTCGCGGCCTACGGGCCCGCCGCCGGGTGACCCCCGCACCCCCGCCCGGAAGGGACCGCACGATGACCCCCCGCGCCACGCTGGGCATGCCCGTCTACAACGGGGAGAAGTACCTGCCCGCCGCCCTCGACTCCGTGCGCGAGCAGGACGAGCCCGACGTCGAGATCGTCATCTCCGACAACGGCTCGACCGACGCCACCGAGGAGATCTGCCGGGCGGCCGCCGCCGAGGACCCCCGGATCCGCTACGTGCGGCACGAGGAGAACCGCGGCGGCCGGTGGAACTTCAACCACGTGCTCGACCTCGCGACGACGCCCTACTTCACCTGGGCCGCGGCCGACGACATCCGCCGCCCGGCGTTCGTCCGCCGCTGCCTGGAGGTGTTCGCCGACTCCGACCCCGCCACCGTGCTGGTCTACCCGCGGACCCAGATCATCGACGCGGGCGGCGTGGTCGTCGAGGACCTGAACGACGCCGACCTCGCGTGCGACGAGCCCACCCCGCACGAGCGGATGGCGCACTTCCTGCGGGCCCAGGCGGCGCACCTGTTCTACGGGCTGCACCGCACCGAGGCGCTGCGCAGCACCCGGGGCATCCGGCCGACCGTCGGCAACGACCTGGTGATCCTCACCGAGCTCGCCTGCCGCGGGCCGTTCCAGCTGGTCCCGGAGCAGCTGTTCCTGCAGCGCCGGCACGCCGAGCAGTTCTCCGCGCAGGGCCAGGCGCAGATCCAGTGGCACGCGCCGTCGGCGTCGGTGCGGTTCGCGTTCCCGCACACCAAGGTCAGCGTCGAGCTGGTCCGCGGCGTGCTGTCCTCCGGGCTCGACCCCGCCGAGACGGCGCGCGCGCTGGCGACGATCCCGGCCGCGTGGACCCTGCCCCGCTGGCGCGGGCCCGCCGCCGACGTCTGGGCCGCCCTCGGCCTGCAGCCGCGGAGCCAGCGGCGATGAGCCTGCCGGAGGCGACGGTGCCCCCCTCCGCCGGGCCCGGGGCGGCGCGCGTCCCCGAGGTGCACGTCCTGACGCCCGGGGACCACTTCTCCCCGCGCACCGGCTCGGCCATCCCGACCGTCGTCGACGGCCTGTGCGCGGTGCTGCCCGCCGGGACCACGCCACGGCCGCGCGTGGTCGTCGCCGACGGCACCTACCCGGACCGGTACGCGAGCGCCGACGTCGTGGGCTACCCGCAGGCCGCCGCGCGGCCCACCGACCGGTACCTGGACGCGCTGGCCGGCCGGCTCGGGCTCCCCCGCCCCGGCGTCCGCCGCGAGCTGCGGCCGACGGTCGCCGACCAGGACGCCTGGCCCGCCGGGGTCGTGCTCGCGCACAACGCCCCGCAGCTGGTGCCGCTGGTGCACGAGCGGCACGCGGCGGTGCTGTACGCCCACAACCTGCTGCTGCGCACCTACTCCACCCGCGAGGCCGACCGCGTGCTCGGTGGCGTCGCGGCGGTGGTGTGCGTCAGCGGCGCGCTCGCCGAGCAGACCGCCGACCACCTGCCGGCGACGCTGCGCGACCGGCTGCGCGTCGTCCCGAACGGCGTCGACACCACCCGGTTCGCCCCGCGCGCCGACCCCGCGCGCGGCGAGCGGCTGCGGGTGACGTTCGTCGGCCGGATGATCCGGGACAAGGGCGCCGACGTGCTGCTCGACGCCCTGGCGCTGCTCGGCCGGGACGACGTCGAGGTGACGCTGGTCGGGTCGCAGAACTTCGACGCCGGCGCCGCCCCGTCGCCCTTCGAGCGCGAGGTGGCCGCGAAGGCCGCCGCCCTCGGCGACCGGGTGCGGCTGGTGCCGTTCCGGCCGCGGGCCGAGGTCGCGGAGGTCTACCGGCAGGCCGACGTCGTGGTCGTGCCGTCCCGGTGGGCCGAGCCGTTCGCGCTGACGGTCATGGAGGGGATGGCCAGCGGCGTTCCCGTGGTCGCCTCGGCGATCGGCGGCATCCCCGAGGTGATGGGCGACGCCGGCGTGCGCGTGCGTCCCGACGACCCGGCCGACCTCGCCGCCGCGCTGGAGGCCCTGGCGGACGACGAGACGCTGCGCCGGACGGTCGGGCGCGGGTGCCGCCGCTGGGCGCAGGACCACGACTGGGCCTGGTCGCGCAGCCGCCTGGACGCGGTGCTCACCGAGGTCGCGGGCGTTTCACCCGGGCCGGTCGGGTGAACCTTTTGCCCCAGATGTCCGAATTGTGACGGTGCACGGCACGATGGTCCCCATGCGTGTCCTGCGGATCTCCCACAGCGCCGTCGTCACGGCGTGGCGCGGTCGCGAGCTCGCCCTGCGCGACCGCGGCCTGACCGTCCGCACGCTCTCCGCCCGCACCTGGGAGGAGGGCGGCCGGGACGTCGACCTGGAGCCGCAGCCCGGCGAGGACGTCCTCGCCGTCCGGACCGTCGGCCGGCACCCGAACGTGTTCCTCTACGACCCGCGGCCGATCTGGCGCGCGCTCGGCGAGCCCTGGGACGTCCTCGACCTCCACGAGGAGCCCGCGGCGCTCGCCACCGCCGAGATCCTGCTGCTGCGCGCCCTGCGCCGGGTCCGCACCCCCTACGTCCTGTACTCCGCGCAGAACATCGCCAAGCGCTACCCGCCGCCGTTCCGGTGGTGGGAGCGCCGGGCGCTGCGCGGCGCCGGGGCGGTCAGCGTCTGCAACGCCGAGGCCGGCGACGTGCTGCGCGCCAAGGGGCTCACCGCCCCCGCGCACGTCATCGGGCTCGGCGTCGAGACCGCCGCCCAGCCGGGTCCCGCCGACGGGACCCCCCCGGACGCCGGCGTAGTCGGTGCGGCCGCCCCCGCGCGCACCGGCTACGTCGGCCGCCTCCTGCACCCGCACAAGGGGCTCGACGTGCTGCTCGACGCCGCCGAGGCCGACCCGCGGCTGCACGTCGCGATCGCCGGCGCCGGCCCGCACGAGGACGCGCTCCGCCGCCGCGCCGCGGACCCCGCGCTCGCCGGCCGCGTGACGTTCCACGGCCACCTCGCCGGCCCCGAGCTCGACGCGTTCTACCGGTCGCTCGACGTCCTCGCGGTCCCGTCCGTGCCGACCCCCGGCTGGCTCGAGCAGTTCGGCCGCGTCGCCGTCGAGGCGATGGCCGCCGGCGTGCCCGTGGTCGCCTCCGACTCCGGCGCGCTGCGCGACGTCGTCGGCGGCGCCGGCACCCTCGTGCCCCCCGGCGACGCCGCCGCGCTGGCCCGCGCGCTCGCCGTCGTCCTGGACGACCCCGCCCGGGCCGCGCAGATGCGCGCCGACGGCCTGCGCCGGGCCGCCGAGTACACCTGGCCGGCCATCGCGGAGCGGTACGAGGCGATGTACCGCGCGGTGGTCGCCGCCGGCCCGAGCCCCCGCGCCGCCGACGGGCCGCGAGGTCGGGGGTCCTGGCCGAGGTCGCCGCTCGCAGGGGGCGACCTCGGCGGGGATGGTGCGACCTCGGCGGGGCAGGACCCCGAGGTCGTCGTCGTCGCGTACGGGGCGCCCGGGCTGCTCGCCCGCGCGCTCCAGCCCGTGGCGGGCACGTTCGCCGTCACCGTGGTCGACAACTCCGGCGACGACGAGGTGCGGCGCGTGGCCCTCGACGCCGGCGCCCGCTACCTCGACCCCGGCGCCAACCTCGGCTTCGGGTCCGCGGTGAACGTCGCGCTGCGCGACCGGCAGCGCCCCGGCGCCGACGTGCTGCTGCTCAACCCCGACGCCCGCGTGACCGTCCCCGCGGTGCGCGCCCTGCACGCCCGGCTGCACGAGCAGCCGGACGTCGGCGCGATCGGACCCGAGCAGGTCGACGAGGACGGCGAGCTCGCGCGGGTGCGCTGGCCGTTCCCGACGCCCGCGGGCGCGTGGCGGCAGGCCGTCGGCCTCGGGCTGCCGACCTCTCCGGACGGCTTCGTCATCGGCTCGGTGCTGCTGCTGCGCGCCGAGGCGCTGGCCGCCGTCGGCGGGTTCGACGAGGACTACTTCCTCTACTCCGAGGAGACCGACTGGCAGCGCCGCGCCCTCGACGCAGGCTGGCGGTCCGCGGTCGCCGACCACGTGCTCGCCCGGCACGTCGGCGGCGGCACCAGCAGCGACCCGGTGCGCCGCGAGACGTACTTCCACGCCGGCCAGGAGCGGTACTTCCGCGCCCACCACGGCGCCGCCGGCTGGGCGTCGGCCCGCGCCGCGGTGCTGCTCGGCAGCGTCCCGCGCGCCGCGCTGCCCGGCGACCGCGGGCGCAGCGCGCGGCTGCGGCTCGCCCTGTACCTGCGCGGCCCGCTGCGCGCCGAGGCCGCCCTCGGCGACCCGCGCCGGCCCCGGGCGGCCCACGCCGCCGCGGACCGTGCGGCCGCGCCCGGCCGCCCGGTCGGACCCGACGGCTCGACCGGACCCGACAGCTCTCCCGGACCCGACCGGCGGGAGGCCGCGGCATGACCACCACCACCCCGGCCGACCCGAGCGCCCCCGCCGACCCGGCCACCCCCACCGGCCCGGGCGCCCCCGCGACCGCCGACCTGGCCCCCGGCGTCGGCCCGCACCGGCTGGCCGTCGGCCCCGGCGTGCTGGAGCGCGTCCCGGGTGGATCCACCCGCACCCGGGTGCTGCTCGGCGGCGGGCTGCTCGCGGTCGGCGTGGTGCTCGCACTCGTCACCTCCGTGAACCCGTACCTCACGCTCGGCGTCGGCCTCGGCGTGCTGGTCATCGGCCTGACCATGCGCGAGCCGCTGGCGCTGCCCGTCCTCGGGATGCCGCTGCTGCTGCTGGTGAACCGGGTCGGCGGCGCGCTGTCGCTGTCGGACTTCGTGCTGTTCGCGGGGTTCTGGCCGGCGCTGCTGTTCGCCCGGCGGCCGATGACCCCCGCGATGCGCAACGTGCTGTGGGCGTCGGCGTTCTACCAGGCCACCGTCCTGTTCACCGTGATCGCGAACCCGTACGCCGCCAACGTCGTCGAGTGGTTCCACTCGTGGCTGCTCGTCGGCGGCGCGCTGCTCGTCGGCTGGGCCATCGGCGCCGCGGGGCACGCACGGATCGCCCTCGGGCTGTTCGTCGCCGGCGCGGTCGTGGTGGCGCTGTTCACCCTCGCCCAGCTCGCGGTGAACCTGTCCCAGGGCAACACCGGGCCGGTGTACCTGAACGAGCCGCTGCTGATGCACAAGAACTACATCGGCTGCGTCCTCGCGTTCGCCGCGATCATCGTCTACACCCGGCCGCGCTGGCTGCGCTGGAACGACCTGGTCTGCCTCGCGCTGTTCGGGCTGTTCCTGGTCGGCATCCTCGCCGCCCAGTCCCGGCAGGCGCTGATCGGCCTCGCCGTCGCGATCGCCGTGGTCGCGCTGCGGCCCGACCCGCACCGGCACCGCTCCAAGGTCGTCCTCGTGGCCATCGCCGGCGCGGCCGTCATCGTCGGCTCGCTGGTCCAGGACCAGCTCGAGTCCGGCGACCAGTACAACTCGGCCTACCAGCGCCTGACCTGGTTCGCGCAGTCCATCCAGATCTGGGAGCAGTACCCGTGGTTCGGCGCCGGCCTGCGCTGGTGGTACACGGACCGGTTCGCCGAGAGCTTCCAGCCCCCGAACGCCGAGTTCGAGATGCTGTCCTCCGGCGGCATCGTCGGCCTGGTCGGGTTCCTGGTGATGTTCCTCGCGGTGCTCGTCGTGCTCTGGCGGGTCGACGCGCGGTTCGGCACGCTCGCGTTCGTCATGGTGCTGATGCGGTTCGTGCAGGGGCAGTTCGACCTGTTCTGGGTGGCCGCCCAGGTGTCCATCCCGTTCGTCGTCGCGGGCATCTGCCTCGGCGCCCAGGCCCACGCGCGCCGCTCCGGGGCCGACGAGGACGGGCTGCCCCGCGCGGTCGCGCCCGCCCCGGTCACCCGGCGGGACCCCGGCCCCGCCGACAGCCCCGCCGGCCGCCGCGCCCGGCGCGCCCGCCACCTGCTGCCCGAGCGGCTGCGCCGGCGACGCGCCCCCCTGCCGATCGGCCACAAGGAGCCCGCGTGACCCTCGACGTCGTCCACGTGGTCTGCACCGACGCCTTCGCCGGCGTGGAGCGCTACGTCACCACCCTCGCCCGCACCCAGGACGCCCGCGGCCTGCGCGTGCACGTGCTCGGCGGCAGCGCCGACCGGATGCCCGCCGAGCTCGCCGGGTCCGGCGTCCGCTGGGCCGCCGCGCCCACCCCGCTGCGGGCCGCCGCCGCGCTGCGCCGGCTCGACACCCGCCTCGTGCACGCGCACATGACCGCAGCGGAGCTCGCCGCGGTGACCGCCGCACGCGCGCCCGTGGTCGCGACCCGGCACTTCGCCGACCGGCGCGGGTCGTCCGTCGTCGGCCGGGCGGTCGGGCGGTACATCTCCCCGCGGCTCGCCGCGCAGGTCGCGATCAGCGCGTTCGTCGCAGGCCGCGTCGAGGGCGCGTCGACCGTCGTGCACCCCGGTGTGCCGACCGTGCCGCGCGCGACCGAGTCCGGCGTCGGGACGCCGCGCCGCCCGGTCGTGCTGATGGCCCAGCGGCTCGAGGCCGAGAAGCGCACCGACGTCGCGCTGCGGATGTGGGCCGCCTCCGGGCTCGCGGACGCCGGGTGGGAGCTGCACCTGGCCGGCACCGGCGCGCTGGCCGCCGAGCTGGAGGCCCTCGCCGCCGAGCTGGGTGTCGCGCACGCGACCCGGTTCCTCGGCGCCCGCTCCGACATGGACGCGCTGCTGTCCTCGGCGTCGATCTTCTTCGCACCCCGCGGCGACGAGCCCTACGGCCTGTCCGTCGTCGAGGCGATGGCGCACGGCACCCCCGTGGTCGCCGGCCGCGGCGGCGGGCACAGCGAGACGGTCGGGGCCGCCGACGGAGCCGTGCTCGTGCCGCCGGACGACGTGGCCGCCGCCGGGGCCGCCCTCGCCGCGCTGGCCCGCGACCCCGAGCGCCGCGCCGCGTACGGCGAGGAGCTGCGCGCGGTCCAGGCCCACCGGTTCGACCTCGACACCCACGCCGACGGGATCGCCGCCGTCTACGCCGCGGCGCTCGGCGCCCCGCTGGCCCCCGCCGCCGACGTGGTGCCGCGATGAGCGCCGTGACCCGCGAGACCGTCCCGCCGGCCGGGCGCGACGACGACCTGCGGCGCGACCTCGTCGTGCTGTCGCTCGAGCCCTGGGACGAGGTGTGGCGCCGCAACCAGCACCTGGTCGCCGGGCTGCTCGCCACCGACCCGTCGCTGCGCGTGCTGTTCGTCGAGCCGCCCGTCGACCACCTGCACGACCTGCGGCGCGGCGCGTCGCCCACCCTCGGGCGACGGCTGCGCCGACTCGGCCCCGACGACGGCGCCCCCGAGGGCCGCGCGTGGGCGTACCGCCCCACCAAGTGGCTGCCCCGGCGCCTCGACCCCGCCGGCGACGACCGGCGCGCCCGCGGCGTGGCCCGGGTCGCCCGGCGGCTCGGCATGGCCGACCCGGTGCTGTGGGTCAACGACCCCGACGGCGCCGCGGTGCTCCGGGCGACCGGTTGGCGGGCGCTGTACGACGTCACCGACGACTGGCTCCAGGCCGTCCGCGAACCCGCCGAGCACGAGCGCGTCCGCGCCGCCGAGCAGGTGCTCGTCGAGCGCTGCGCCGAGGTGGTCGTCTGCTCCCCGACGCTCGCGCGCACCAAGGGCGCCGCTCGGCCGGTCACGCTGCTCACGAACGCGGTCGACGTCGACGCCTACCGGACACCCGTGCCGCGCCCCGCGGACCTGCCCGACGAGGACTACGCCGTCTACGTCGGCACCCTGCACCCCGACCGTCTCGACGTCGACGCCTGCCTGCGGCTCGCGACGCACCTGCGGGCCACCGGCGCCCGGCTGGTGCTCGTCGGTCCGCCGCTGCTGGACGCCCTCGACGTCACCCGCCTCGAGGCCGCCGGCGCCCTGCTGCTCGGCGCGCGCCCCGCCGCGCTCGTGCCGGGCTACCTCCAGCACGCCGGCGCGCTGGTCGTGCCGCACGTGGTCGACGAGTTCACCGACTCGCTCGACCCGATCAAGCTCTACGAGTACCTGGCCGTCGGCCGCCCCGTCGTGTCCACGCCGGTCGCCGGCTTCCGCGACCAGCCCGCCGACCGCGTCACCACCGCCTCGGCCCAGAACCTCGCCGACGCCGTCGTCCGCGTCCTCGCCGAACCCCGCCCCGCGGGCGTCGGCCCCGCCCCGGCGGACGTCCCCCGCTGGTCGGACCGCGTCCAGGAGATGGCCGCGGTCCTCGCCCGCGTCCGCGCCACCCGCTGACCCGCACCGCGCGACCGCCCCGCGCTCCACCGCCCCGCCCCGCTCCCCCGCACCCGCTCCCCCGCACCCCGCTCCCTGCGCTCCCGAGCGCGACGAGAGGTCACGACACGCTGGCCGCAGGGCCTCGAGACCAGCGTGTCGTGACCTCTCGACGTCAGGGGCGGGTGTGGGTCAGCGGCGGGCGGTGGCGCGCCAGACCGCCGTGAGGCGGGCGGCGGTGGTGGCGATCGCGTACTCGCGGCGGACGTCGGCCCAGGCGCGGCGGGCGCGGGCGGCGGACTCCGCGGTCTCGTCCAGGACGCGCGCGATCGCCTCGGCGAGCGCCGCGGGGTCGTCCGGGGGCACCAGCAGGCAGCGCGCCGTGCCGTCGGGGGCGGTCGCGATCTCGTCGACCCCGCCGCCGGACGTCGCGACGACGGGCACGCCACGGGCCATCCCCTCGACGACGACCTGCCCGAACGGCTCCGGGACCGGCGACGCGTGCACGAGCACGGACAGGGCGTCCATCGCGGCGGCCGGGTCGTCGGCGAAGCCGGTGAGCTCCACCCGGTCGGTCAGACCCAGCGCGGCGACCCGGGCGACGACCGCGTCCGCGTACGCCTGCTCGGTGAACAGCGCGGCGCCCACGATCCGGAACCGCGCGTCGGGGAACCGGTCGGCGAGCAGCGCTGCGGCCTCGACGAGCACCAGCTGCCCCTTGGTCGGGCTGATCCGCCCGACGAGCCCGACCACGGGAGTCGGCGACACCGGGCGCGCGTCGGGGTCGGCGGCGACCTGCTCCGGCGCCAGGCCGGGGTACGCGAGCGTCCAGCCGCGCGGCAGCGGCAGCAGCGTGCGGGCGGTCGCGCGGGAGTTGACCACCACGTGCCGCGGCCCCCGGCGGGCGAGCACCCGCAGCACCCGCGCGACCGGTGCGGGCAGGTAGTCCTCGGCGATCCGGTCGTGCACGTGCCAGACCAGCGGGATGCGCGCGAGCGCGGCCGCGGGCAGCCCGATCAGGTCCGCCTTGAGCGACGTGGTGTGCACGACGTCGGGCCCGATCGACCGCAGCAGCCCCGAGAGCCGGACGACGAACGGCACCGTCGCCGCCACCGACCGCACGGCCCCGACGACGGACCGCCCCGCGGCGGCCCGGTCGGTCGACGCGATCCGCGCGTCCAGCGGCAGGACCCGCACCGCCACGCCGACCTGCCGGAGCCGGTCGGCCAGCGGCCCGTCGGCGAACAGCACCACGGTGACCTCGACCCGCGCGGGGTCCAGCGCCGCGCAGGTCCGCAGCAGCGCGAGCTCCGCGCCCCCGGGCTGCGCGGTGTGGTCGAGGACGACCACCCGCACCGGACGGGTCACGCGGACTCGACGGCGACCGGCGCGCGGCCCTTCGCGGTGCGCTCGGCGTCCTGCTCGTCGGCGTCGTCGGGGGTGTCGGCGTCCTCGTCCCCGTCGGTCGGGTGGTCCTCGGTGCCGGACGCATCGGGCGCGGCGGGCTCGTCGTCGGCCCCGGCCCCGGCGACGACCGGATCGGCCTGCGCGTCCCCGGCGGGCCCGTCGGCGGTCGTCGTGCCGTCCGCCGCGGCGTCGGCGGTCGTCCCGGTCTCGCCGTCCCGGCCCGCGTCCCCCGCCGGGGCGTCGGCGGCCGCGTCAGCCGCGACCTCGTCGGCGCCGGCGTACGCGTACGTCGCCTCGTAGGTGACCTGGCGACGCTCGGTGACGCCGTCGAGCGACAGCCCCAGCAGCGCGGCGTTCGCGGCGCGGAGCCGCTCGGCGGACTCCTCGACCGCACCCATCGGGGTGTGCCCGACGGTGACGGCGAGCAGCACGCCGTCGGCGTAGGACCCGAGGATCGTCGCGTCGGCGGCGACCAGCATCGGCGGCGCGTCGATGATGACGACGTCCGCGGTGGCACGCAGCTGCTCGATCAGGGCGCGGACCTCGTCGCTGGCGAGGAAGTCGGCGGGGTCGAGCTCGGTCTGCAGGGCCGGGTGCACCGACAGGTGCGGGATCGCGGTGGGCACGGCGGCGGTGCGCTGCCGGCCGGAGCCGCGGCCGGTCCGCACCGGCGCGTCGGCCGACGCGGGCAGCAGGGCGTTCAGCCGGGGCTGGCGCAGGTCGCCGGAGAGCACGACCACGGACCGCCCGGACAGCGCCCACGACGCGGCGAGGTTGGCGGCGACGAACGACCGCGGGGTCTCGACGTCGGCGGCGGTCACGACGATCACGGCGCTGCCGGAGTCGTTCTCGACCGCGGCCTGGAGCGCGGTGCGCAGCTCCCGGATCGACCGGGTGTACGCGGTGGCCTCGCGGCGGGCGACGGGCAGGGTGCCCTCGGCCTCGGAGGACCGCAGCGCCGCGGCGGTGCCGGTCAGGCGGGCGAGGACCGGGGCGCCGGCGCTGCGGCGAGCGGCCCCGGCGGTGCGGACCTTGGTGTCCAGGCCGCGACGCAGCACGGCGAGGCCGATGCCGACGAGCAGGCCGGCGAGCAGCGCGACCGCGTAGATCAGGGTCGCGGGGACGCTGATCAGCGACGCGTGCACGGCGTTCTGCAGGATGGTGGCCGGCGACGCGAGCAGCTGGGCCTGGGTGAGCTGGCCCGACAGCGTCTGGTACTGGTCCATCGTGGTCGAGTACTGCGCCTCGAGCAGACCGTCGACGGGGTCGACCTGGGCGTTCGGGTTCGCGGCGACGGACGCGGCGGCGGCGGCCCGGCGCGCCTCGGTGATGGCCTTCTGCTGGCCGTCGATGCTGGTCGCGAGGGTGTCCAGGCGCTCCTGCATCGAGGCGAGGTCGTCGTCGAACTGCGCCTGCAGGGCGGCCACGTAGGCGGTGGCGACGGCGTTCGCGTGGTCGACCACGTCCTGCGGGTCCAGGCCCGTCTCGGTGATGACGACGTTGGTCGGGCTGTCCGTGACGTACTCGGCGGACGTGCGCCCGGCCAGCTGCCCGGCCAGGTCGGCGTCCCCCAGGTCGTCGGCGGCGGCCTCGGTCACCGCGTCGCCGGTGATGAGGCTCGGGTCGCTCTCGAGCCGGACGCCCGCGGCGCCGAGGGTCTCGGCGTCCACGAGCTGCACGACGGTCTCGCTGGCGTACTCAGGCTCCTGACCGGAGGCGTACAGGTACGCGCCGCCCAGCGCCGCGAGCACGGACACCACGACCAGCCACTTGCCGAACCAGATGGTCCGGAACATCTCCTGCAGGGTCATCGGGGGCGCCTTTCGGAAGGGACGGGCTCGGGCCGGGGGGCGTCGCCGCCGGCGGCTCCACGGGCGACCGCGCGCTCCTCGCGCGCGATCGTGTGCAGCCGGGCGACGAACCGCTCCGCGGCGAAGTCGTGGGCGTGGTCGGTCAGCACCCGGGGGTCCCAGGGGCGGGCCAGCGCGCGCCCGGCGGCCTCGGCCACCAGGTCGGGCTCGGGGGCGTCGAAGAACTCCCCGGTGACGCCGTCGCGGACGGTGTCGAGGTACCCGCCGTCGCGCAGCACGACGGACGGGCGGCCGAAGGCAGCGGCCTCCAGCGGGGACAGGCCGTAGTCCTCGTAGGACGCGGCGACGAGGGCGGCGCTGTTCCGGTAGAGCCAGCGCAGGCGCGCGTCGTCGACCCGGCCGACCAGGCGGACCCGGGGCAGGTCCCGGACGAGGTGCTCGAGCGCGGCGCGCTCCGGGCCGTCGCCGACGACGACCAGCCGGGCACCTGGAGTGCGCCGGACGGCCTCGACGACGACGTCGACGTTCTTGTAGGGCAGCAGCCGGGCGACGCAGAGCAGGAAGCCCGGCTCGACGCCCTCGACCGCGGTCTCCTCGCCCGCCGGGAGCATGGCGGGCGGCGGGGGCAGGATCTCCGCCTCGATGCCGTAGACGTCCCGGATCGCGCGGGCGGTCACGGTCGAGTTGGCGAGGTACCGGTCGGCCGTCGCGGCGGCACGGCGGTCCCAGCGGCGCAGGCCCGGGGCCAGCAGCCCGAGGGCGCGCGCCGCGACCCACCGCTGGGCGTCGCCCGCGCGGGAGCCGGAGCCGGCGCGTGCCGGCCCGAGGTACCGGTCGGTCTGGTAGAGCCAGCGGGCCGGGGCGTGGCAGTACACGACCTTGCGGCCGGTGGTCGGGAAGCCGTGCGCCCAGCCGGTGGAGGACGCGAGGACGACCTCGGCGTCGATCGGGGTGGCCCGCACGGCGGGCGCGAGCAGGGGCAGCGCGAGCCGGTGGTGCCGGCGCAGCAGCCCCACCCGGTCGAGCGGGCTGGTCCGGACGTCGAGCGGCCCGAACTCCGGGAACGTGCCCGCGGGGTCGTAGAGCGTCGTGTAGAGGGGTGCGCCGGGGAACGCGTCGGCCATCACCAGGGCGACGCGCTCGGCGCCGCCCCGCTGCGTGGCGTAGTCGTGCGCCAGCGCGACCCCGTCAGCGACCGCCATGCCCGCTCACGACCACGTGCACCGTCCGCCACAGGATCATCAGGTCGAACGCGATCGACCAGTTCTCGACGTAGCGGAGGTCGAGCTTCACGGCCTCCTCCCACGCGAGGTCCGCGCGGCCGCTGATCTGCCACAGCCCCGTCAGGCCCGGCTTCACGAGCAGGCGGCGGCGGGCGGACTCCCGGTACTGGGCGACCTCGAACGGCAGCGGCGGGCGGGGTCCGACGAGCGCCATGTCGCCGCGCAGCACGTTGATGAGCTGCGGGAGCTCGTCCAGGGAGTGCTTGCGCAGGACGTGCCCGATGCGCGTGATACGGGGGTCGCGGTCCATCTTGAACAGCGGGCCGTCGGCCTGGTTCGCGGCGCGCAGGGCGGCGAGCCGCTCCTCGGCGTCGACGACCATCGACCGGAACTTCAGCATGGAGAACTCCTCGCCCTCCTTGCCGACCCGCGTCTGGCGGAACAGCACCGGCCCGGGGCTGGTGAGCTTCACGGCGAGGGCGATCCCGGCGAGCACCGGGGCGAGCAGCAGCAGCGCGCCGAGGGCGAACGTCTTGTCGAACGCCTCCTTCATCACGATCCGCGAGCGGCGCGACTCGGCCGCGTTGACGTGGATCAGCGACAGCCCGGCGGTCGGCTCCAGCGTGACGCGCGGACCGAAGACCTCGACGATGCCGGGGGCGACGACCAGCTCGGTGCGGGTGCGCTGCAGGGCCCAGGACAGCCGGCGCAGCGCCTGGCCGGACAGCTCGGAGCCGGTGACGATCACGACGTCGAACTCCCCGTCGACCGCGACCTGCACGACGTCCGAGACCGTGCCGAGCACCGGCACGCCGATCGGGGGCAGCGCCCCGTCGAACGACGGCACGCAGACACCGGCGATGTGGTAGCCGTGCTGGGGCAGCCCGCTGAGGTCGTCGACCACGTGGGTGATCGAGGACGCGTCGCCGACGACGAGCGTCCGGCGCATGGACTCCCCCGCGGCGCGGCGGCGGTGCAGGGCCCGCCGCGCGAGGTGCCGCGCGACGATCAGCACGAGCACCACCAGCGGCAGCGCGAGGAACACGATGGTGCGCGGCACGTCGACGTCGGCGCCGACGGCGAACACCGCGAGCGCGGCGGCGGTGAGCACGCCGCCGCGGATCACGGCCTCGAACTCGAGGTGCCCGTCGCCGATCACCTGGCGGTCGTAGCCGCGTTCGACCGCGATGAACGCGACGAACACCAGGCCGATGAGCAGCCCCCAGGACAGCTGGAGCAGCGAGACCCCGTGCATCAGGAACAGCAGGAGCGTCGGGATGCTGGTCGCCAGGACGATGTCCCGGGCGAGCGTCTCCACCTGGTAGGCGGTGTGCTGGCTGCGCCAGCCGGACGGCGCCGCGGTGCCGCGGGGCTCGTAGAACGGCCGGTCGGAGGCCCAGGACAGCCGGGGGCCGCGGGCGGACCGGCGGCGTTCGGCACTCTCGTGCTCCGCCGGGGACTCCGCCGCGGCCGCGACGGTGCGCTCGGTGGAGCGCGACACGTCGTGATCGTCGAGCAGGCTCATGCTGGGTCCCCCTGGGCGGCCTCGTTGGTGTGAGTTGAGGCTATATCAGCGGGTTTGTCCTAGTCCGCCCCATCTGTCCGTTTTCACCCCTTTCACACCCATATGGCGGAGCCGGGTCACGCTGACGTGCGGGGACGTCCGCGGACACGCGACGAGGTCGCCCCCACGGGCCGAGGTCGGCCCCGGGACGGGGCGACCTCGGCCGGCAGGGGCGACCTCGGTGGGGCTGGCGCGGAGCGCGTCAGGGCGTGCGGGTGTGGAACCGCAGCTGGGCCTTCTCCAGCCCCTCGGTGACCAGCAGCTCGACCGCGTCGGCGGCCGCGTCGAGCAGCCAGGGCAGGTCCTTCTGCTCCGGCTTGGCGAAGTCCCGCAGCACGAAGTCCGCCGCGTCCATCCGGCCCGGAGGCCGCCCGACGCCGACCCGGACCCGCAGGTAGTCCTTGGTGCCGAGCGCCTTGGTCGTGTCGCGCAGGCCGTTGTGCCCGCCCTCACCGCCGCCGAGCTTGAGCCGGATCTCCCCGAACGGGATGTCCAGCTCGTCGTGCACCATCACGACGCGCTCCGGCGGGACGTCGTAGTACCGCGCGAGCGCCGCGACCGGGCCGCCCGACGTGTTCATGTACGTCGACGGCTTCGCGAGCACCCCCCGCGGACCCGGCACCCCGCCCGGACCGGTGCCGATCCGCACCTCGGCGGTCGCCGCCTGCGGACGCCGGGACAGCACGCCGCCGCCCTTCGCCGAGAACGACGCACCCGCGCGCCGGGCCAGCTCGTCCAGCACCATCTGCCCGACGTTGTGCCGGTTCCCCACGTACTGCGGGCCCGGGTTCCCCAGGCCGACCACCAACCAGCGCCCCTCGCTCATCGCGGCGCAGCTCCTCTCGTCGGACCGCCGTCACGGGCGGACCGGTCGTCCGTCCGGGAAGCAGGACGCCCGGCACCGTCGCACGGTACCGGGCGTCCCAGCAGGGTCGGCGCGCCCGCGGGACGCGCCGGTCGGATCACTCCGCGGCGGCGGCCTCGGCCTCGGCCTCGTCGGCGGCGCGGTCCTCGGCGGAGACGCTCGGGACCGTGACGGTGACGATGACCTGCTCGGCGTCGCCCTCCAGCACGGAGCCGGACGGCAGGGTGATCTCACCGGCGGTGATCGCGGTGCCGGCCTCGAGACCCTCGATGGAGACCTCGACGTTCTGCGGCAGGTGCGTCGCCTCGGCCTCGAGGGACAGCGTCTGGATCTCGACGATGTGGATCGTGCCGGGGGCCGACTCGCCCACGACGACGACGGGGACCTCGACGGAGACCTTCTCGCCGCGGTTCACGATGAGCAGGTCGAGGTGCTCGATGACGTTCTTGACCGGGTCCTTCTGGACGTCCTTGGCCAGGGCCAGGACCGGCTTGCCGTCGACCTGGATCTCGAACAGCGCGTTCGAGGCGCCCTTGAGGGCCAGCATGGTCTCGTGGCCCGGGAGGGCGACGTGCACCGGGTCCGTGCCGTGCCCGTACAGGACGGCGGGGATCTGGTGGGCGCGACGCAGGCGGCGGGCGGCGCCCTTGCCGAACTCGGTGCGGGCGGTGGCGGCGAGCTGGATCTCGGACACGGGTGACTCCCAGGTGTGAGGGCGGTGGCGACGGTGGTGGCCTCGACGCGGGGCGCTGGACGGGCACGCGGAGGCGTTCCACCCTGTCGATCACGGAGCGGAGCGTCCGCCGAAGCTCTCCGGTGGCCGTCCGACATCCCTCGCCGAGGCAACTTCCCCATGATAGCGGCGCCCGGCACCCAGACGAAACCACCCGCCTCCCGCACCCGCACCGCGCGGCGCCCCGCCACCCCGCCCCGCCACCCCCACCGAGATAGGACTGTCCGGCCGAGACAGGGCGCCCGGACGCCCTGTCTCGGCGCGACGGACCTATCTCGGCGAGAGGAAGGGCGGGGCGGGCGGGGCGGGGCGGGGACGGGAGGGCCGCCCGACGAGCGAGGCCCGCCGCCCCGGGTGGGGTGGCGGGCCTCGGTCGTCAGGCTGCGGGCGTCAGGACTGGCCGTCGAACAGGCTGGTCACCGAGCCGTCGTCGAACACCTCGCGGATCGCGCGGGCGATCAGCGGCGCGATCGACAGCACCGTCAGCTTCTCGAACCGGTGCTCCTCGGGGATCGGCAGCGTGTCCGTGACGATGACCTCGCGGGCCCCGCACTGCTGCAGCCGGTCCGTCGCGGGGTCGGACAGCACGCCGTGCGTCGCCGCCACGATGACGTCCTTCGCGCCGGCCTCGTGCAGCACGCGCACGGCGCCGGTGATCGTCCCCGCGGTGTCGATCAGGTCGTCGACGAGCACGCAGGTGCGGCCCTCGACGTCGCCGACGACGCGGTTCGCGACGGTCTTGTTCGGCTGGCGGATGTCGCGCGACTTGTGCACGAACGCCAGCGGGCCGCCGCCGAGCTTCTGCGCCCACAGCTCGGCCACGCGGATGCGGCCGGCGTCGGGCGACACGACGGTGACGTTCTGCACGTCGACGCGGGTCCGCACGTAGTCCGTGAGGATCGGCATCGCCCACAGGTGGTCGACCGGGCCGTCGAAGAAGCCCTGGATCTGCGCGGCGTGCAGGTCAACGCTCATCAGGCGGTCCGCGCCGGCGGTCTTGAACAGGTCCGCCATCAGGCGGGCCGAGATCGGCTCGCGACCGCGGTGCTTCTTGTCCTGGCGGGCGTAGCCGTAGAACGGGGCGATCACGGTGATGGTCTTCGCGGAGGCGCGCTTGAGCGCGTCCACCATGAGGAACTGCTCCATCAGCCACTGGTTGATCGGCGCCGCGTGGCTCTGCAGCACGAAGACGTCCGCACCGCGCACGGACTCCGCGAACCGCACGTAGATCTCGCCGTTGGCGAAGTCGTAGGCCGTGGTGGGCAGCAGGTCGATGTCGAGGCTCTTGGCCACGGCGGCGGCGAGCTCGGGGTGCGCGCGGCCCGAGACGAGGACGAGGCGCTTCTCACCGTCCTGCGAGACGATCCCGGTCATCGTGCGGTGTCCTCCGTGCTGGGCTGGGCGTCGGGCAGCGGTGCCGGGTGGTCCGGCAGGTCCGGTGGCGGCTTCGGTGCGCCGGTGCCCGCGGCCTGCCCGGCGCGCTCGCGCTCGGCGCGGGCCTGCGGGGACAGGTCGGCGTGCTCGTCGCGGGCGCGCGCGGCGGCCTCGGCGGCCGGCGTCCCCGGGCGGGACCGGGCGACCCAGCCCTCGATGTTCCGCTGGGCGCCGGCGCTGACCGCCAGGGCACCCGCGGGGACGTCGTGCCGGATCACGGAGCCCGCGCCGGTGTACGCGCCGTCACCGACGACCACCGGGGCGACGAACATGTTGTCCGAGCCGGTGCGGGCGTACGAGCCGATGGTCGTGCGGTGCTTGCGGACGCCGTCGTAGTTGACGAACACGCTGGCCGCGCCGATGTTCGTCTCCTCGCCGATGGTCGCGTCGCCCACGTAGGACAGGTGCGGGACCTTCGACCCGGCGCCGATCTCGGCGTTCTTCGTCTCGACGAACGTGCCGATCTTGCCGCGCTCCCCGAGCACCGTGCCGGGGCGCAGGTAGGCGAACGGTCCGACGGTGGCGCCCGCGCCGATCACGGCCAGCGAGCCGTGCGTGCGGATCACCGTCGCGCCCTCGTGGACCTCGACGTCCTGGAGCGTGGTGTCGGGGCCGACGGTCGCGCCGCTCGCCACCGCGGTGGCCCCGAGCAGCTGCGTGCCCGGCAGCAGCGTGACGTCCTGCGCGAGCTCGACCTCGACGTCGACCCACGTGGTCGCGGGGTCGACGACCGTGACGCCGGCGCGCATCCAGCCGTCCAGCACGCGGCGGTTCAGCTCCGCGCGCAGGACCGCGAGCTGCGCGCGGTCGTTGACGCCCTCGACCAGGACGGGGTCGTCGGTGCGCAGCGCGCGCACCCGGCCGCCGTCGCCGCGGGCGATCGCCAGCACGTCGGTCAGGTAGACCTCGCCCTGCGCGTTGTCCCGGCCCAGGCGGCCGAACGCCCCCCGGAGCACGGCGGCGTCGAAGACGTAGACGGAGGAGTTGATCTCGGCGATCGCGCGCTGGGCGTCGGTCGCGTCCTTCTCCTCCACGATGCCGAGCACGTCGCCCGCCTCCGGGCCCTCGGTCGCGCGCAGGATCCGGCCGTAGCCGGTCGGCTCCGCGACCTCGGTGGTCAGGACGGTCACGGCGTTGCCGTCGGCGGCGTGCGCGGCGAGCAGCTCGCCGAGCGTCTCGCCGTCCAGCAGCGGGATGTCGCCCGCGAGGACCACGACCGGGCCCTCGACGAGGACGCCCGCGGCGGAGCCGGCGTCGCCCTGGCCGTCGTCCGCGGAGGCGACCTCGGCCTGCGCGGCGGCGTCCAGCACGTTCAGCGCGCACTGCACGGCGCGGCCGGTGCCCGGGACGTCGTCCTGGTCGGCGACCAGCACCTGCGGCAGCAGCTCGCGGGCGTGCGCCGCCACCTGCTCGCGCTCGTGCCGGACGACGACGGCGGTGCGTCGCGGGTCCAGCGCCTGCGCGGCGGCCAGCGCGTGGCCGAGCATGGAGCGGCCCGCGAGGGTGTGCAGGACCTTGGGTGTGGCCGATCGCATCCGGGTGCCCTCACCTGCGGCGAGGACGATGACCGCAGCGGGTCGGGGGGTGGTCACCTGGGGGTGCTCCCTCGGAAGAGGTCTGCCCGGTGCGCCCGTGGGGCGGACAGGGCGGGGACGTCGTGCTCCGGCACTCTACCGCCGCGCGGGCCCCGCTCGTCGCGGTCCGGGTCGCCGGGGGCGAGGTCCGGGGTGACGATGGCGACGACGACGGGGCCGGTCGACCGCGCCCCGCGACGCGGCGAGGAGGACGACGTGACGACGACCCCCGCACGGCCCCGGCTGGTCCAGACGGTGCTCGACACCACGGACCCGCGCCGGCTGGCCGAGTTCTACCGCGAGCTGCTGGGCCTGCGGTACCGGGACGGCGACGAGGCGATCGACCCGGACGGCGACGACTGGCTCGTGCTGCACGGCGACGGGCGCTGGCCGCTGGCGTTCCAGAAGGTGCCGCAGATCACGCCGCCGACCTGGCCCGACCCGACCGTGCCGCAGCAGCTGCACCTCGACATGACGGTCCCGGACGCCGCGACCCTCGACGCCGTGCACCCCTGGGTGCTGGGCCTCGGCGCCCGGCTGCTGCTCGACCGGCGCGACGACCCCGACGAGCCGCTGTACGTCTACGCCGACCCCGACGGGCACCCGTTCTGCGTGTTCGTGGGCTGAGCAGATCACCCACCGCCGCTCGTGGGCCTCACGGCTCGACTCGTCATCTCTGCGCCTCCGGCACGTCCGCGTACACGTCGGCGTGCCGGTCGAGCACGCCGAGCCGGTCCGCGGGCCAGACCGTCAGGAACGCCCTGCCCACGACGGTGTCGACGGGGATCGCCCCACCCCCGGCATCGAGGAGGTGGTACGTCGAGTCGGAGGACTGCTGACGGTTGTCCCCCATCACCCACAGAGAGCCCTCGGGAACCACCACGTCGAAGGCGACGCTGCTGGGGCTCGATCCCGGCGCCGTGTACGACGACTCGTCGATCCCGACGCCGTTCACGGTGAGCGGGTCGCCGCGGCCCGAGGAGACCACGCGGTCGCCGGGCAGGGCGATCACCCGCTTGATGAGGTGGTCCTCCGACGGCTGTGGCAGCAAGCCGACCGCGATCAGCGCCGCCTGGACCGCGTTCGTCGGCGTCGCCTCCCCGTCGGGCAACCAGCCCCCCGGGTCGGAGAAGACGACGACGTCGCCGCGCCGGAGGTCGACCAGCCCGCGCACGAGCTTGTTCACGAGCACCCGGTCACCCTCGCGCAGCGTGTCCCGCATGGACGCGCTCGGGATGACGAACGCCTGGGCGAGGAACGTCTTCACGACCAGCGACATCACGAGGGCGCTGATCAGGATGACGGCGACCTCCCGGACGAACGCAACGCCGTTCCCCCGGGGCCCGCGCCGGGCGTCCGACTGCCCGTCGCCCGGCACGACGGACGAGCCCGCTCGTGATCGTCGGAACGGAGACCTGAGTGCCACGCGGGAGCCTTCCGGGACTGAGGGCGGGCCCCGGGCGTGCCACAGGGCGTGCTCGGTCGAGCACCCGGCCACGCTAGAGCGACGACTCTGACGCGTAGGCCCGCAGCCGCGCGACGACGACTCCGGTGAGTGGTCGAGCGGTGTCACTGCGTGGTCGTGGACCGCCCACGGGTCCGTGATGGGAATCCGACTGAGTAGTGCGGTGCAGGACTGCTCGGTGATGCACGGAGGTAGGCCGACCCCGACGGGCACCCGTTCTGCGTGTTCGTGGGCTGAGCCGGCCTCACCAGGCCCAGGACGCGTCGGGGAGCGGGGCGGGGCAGCTCGCGGCGCCGTCGGGGAGCATCTCGAAGTGCCACGCCTCGTTCGCGTAGGTCCGGCACAGGCCGTGCTCGAGCCCGTGCTCCTGGAGCCACGCGATCCCGTCGGCCGCCCCCACGTCGACGGCGAGCCCCTGCACGTGCGCGGAGTGCTCCGGGGGCAGCACCCAGCGGTGCGCCTCCGCGGGGTCGCCGTACCGCGCCAGCGCCTCCTCGACGAGCCGCTGCTGCTCCTGCGCGGAGCGCCACCCCGACACGAGGCGCAGGTCGACGCCGTCGGCGGCCGCCGCGGCCTGCGCCGCGTTGAACCGGTCCGCGAGGTCGGGGTGCAGCCCCGTGGCGGGGGACGCGTCGGTGGCCGGCGTCCCGGAGGCAGCAGGGAGACCCGGTAGGCCCGAGGGCGGCACGCCGACCGCCGCGCGCACCTGCGGCACCAGGAGGACGGCGCCCGCGACGACCAGCACCCCGAGGGCACCGAGGAGGGCACGGGCGGGCGCGGACAGCGGGCGGGGGTGGGGGCGGTCGGGGTCCATGCGTCCAGCACACCGCGGGGCGGCGGCGCCCGTCGTCCGACCAGGGCCGGACTCCGCGGCGGCCGGGTCCGACCACGGGACGGCGGTCGGGGTGGTCCTCCGGTCGGTCGCGCCCACGGCCGGCGTCACCGGCTCCGCCCCCAGGATTCGAACCCGGACCTCAAGGCACCAAAGGCCTGTGTGCTGCCGTTACACCAGGGCGGACCGCGTCCCGGCGCACCGGACCGCGTCGGTGAGCCAGTCTGCCAGGCGCCGACCCGCCGTCGCCCCCTGCTCCGGCGTCGCGCCTGAGAGGATGGCCCGATGAGTCCCGAGCCCCGCCGCGCGCCGCGCACGACGCGAGCCCGCATGACGGCCCACCAGCGCCGCGAGCAGCTGCTGGACGTGAGCCGCCGGCTGTTCGCCGAGAAGGGCTTCGAGCAGACGTCCGTCGAGGAGATCGCGTCCCGGGCGGAGGTGTCCAAGCCGGTCGTGTACGAGCACTTCGGCGGGAAGGAGGGCATCTACGCGGTCGTCGTCGACCGGGAGATCCTCGCGCTGACCGACGCCCTGTCCGCCGCGCTGGACGAGGGCGGGCACCCGAAGGTCATGGTCGAGCGCTCGGCGCTCGCGCTGCTCGGGTACATCGAGGACTCCGAGGACGGGTTCCGGATCCTCGTCCGCGACTCGCCGGTCGCGCAGGCCACGGGCACGTTCTCCAGCCTGATCGGCGACGTCGCCACCCAGGTCGAGCACCTGCTGGCCGAGCAGTTCAAGAAGCAGCACCTCGACCCCCGCACGGCGCCGATCTACGCGCAGATGCTGGTCGGCATGGTCGCGCTCACCGGCCAGCACTGGCTCGACGCCCGCAGCCCGAAGAAGGCGGACGTCGCGGCAGCCCTGGTGAACCTGGCGTGGAACGGCCTGTCCGGCATGGAGCGCCGCCCCCGGCTGACGACCGCGCCGCCGACGAAGCGCCGCGCCGCGCGGACCGACACCGAGGCGGTCGGCGGCCCGGCCGGGGAGCCGACCCCGGGCGTCGAGTAGCCTCGCCCGCATGTCCGCCGCCGTCCCCCCGCGCCCGACCGCGTCGCCGGCCCGGGACGAGGTCGACCGGATCGTCGAGGCGTGGGCCCGGGAGCGCCCGGACCTGGACGTCGCGCCGCTGTCGGTGCTGTCCCGGGTGACCCGGTTGTCGCGGCACCTGGACCTCGCGCGGCGGCAGGCGTTCGCGCGGCACGGGCTGGAGCCGTGGGAGTTCGACGTGCTGTCGGCGCTGCGCCGCGCGGGTGCGCCCTACCGGATGTCCCCGGGGGCGCTGCTCACCCAGACGCTCGTGACCAGCGGGACGATGACGAACCGCATCGACCGGCTGGCGTCCCGGGCGCTCGTGGAGCGGCTGCCGTCGCCGGACGACCGACGCGGTGTGCTGGTCAGCCTCACCGAGGAGGGCAGGTCCCGCGTGGACGCGGCGATGTCGACGCTGCTGGACGTCGAGCGCGCCCTGCTCGGGTCTCTGCCCGCCCCGGACCGCACCCGCCTGGCGGACCTCCTGCGCACCCTCGTCGCCCCCTTCGACACCCCCTGACCCGACGACGAGAGGTCACGACACGCCGGACCGGAGCGGGTCCGGGCCGCGTGTCGTGACCTCTCGTCAGCGCGGTGGGCGCGGAGTGGGCGCGGGTGCGTGGTGCGGGTCAGGCCGCCTTGGCCAGGGCCTCGGAGAGCTTGACCCGGCGGCCGGTGCGCAGCACCGACCGGGAGTAGATGCGCGCGCCGACCGCGGTGACGCCGACGGCCGTCGCGCCGAGGATCACCAGGGACACCAGCGGCTCCCACCAGGACGCCTCGCCGAGGAACAGCCGTACCGGCATCCCGACCGGGGCGCTGAACGGCACGTACGACATGATCGTCAGCACCAGGCTGTTGTCGTTGAAGAAGATGACGCCGAAGTACGGGATCATCACGAGCATCATCACGGGGGTCAGCACCGGACCGGTGTCCTCGACGCGGGACACGAGCGACGCGGCGGAGGCGAACAGCGCCGCCAGCAGCACGAAACCGACGAGGAAGAACAGCACGAACCAGGCCACCGGCGCCCCCACGAGGCCCAGCAGGTCGTCCTGGCCGGTGACCACGAGGCCGATGACGGCGACCGCGGCGATGGCCGCGATCTGGCCGACGGCGAGCACCGTGTTGCCGAGGATCTTGCCGCCGAGCAGCGCCCGCGGGGACACCGTGGACAGCAGGATCTCGACGATGCGGGACTGCTTCTCCTGCACGGTGTTCTGGGCGATGGTGCTGCCGAACGTCATCGCAGCCATGAAGAACGCGATGCCGAACACGAACGACACGATGTAGCGCAGGCCGGCCGAGGTGCCGGTGTCGTCGAGCAGCTCGACGGGCGGGGTCACCGCGAGCGCCTGCAGCACGCCGTCGGGGGCGGAGTCGAGGCAGACGACCACGACGCCGAGCGGGTTGTCCGCGTCGTCGTCGGGCAGGACCGCGGCGGTGACCTCCTCCGACTCGACGAGGGCGCGGGCGGCGGCGTCGTCGGCGGCGTCGACCGCCTCGAGCCCGTCGACGTCGGCGATCACCGACGCGGTGGCGGGGACGACCGCGACCTTGGTGTCGCCGCCGCGGAGCCGGTCGCCCAGCACGGAGGTCAGCACGATGCCGGCGAGGACGAGGACCAGCAGCACGGCCGTCGAGATGAGGAACGACTTGCTGCGGGCCTGCGTCATGATCTCGCGCTCGGCGACCATGAGGGTGCTCTGCACGCCGCCGGGGGCGGCGGGGCGCGGGCGCGGGGTGGGCGTGCTCATCGGACCGTCTCCTTCGTCCGCGCGGCGGCGGGCTCCTCGTCGTGGCGCTGCTCGTCGCGGACGATGTCGCGGAAGATCTCCGCGAGCCGCGGCTGCACCGGGGCGAACTGCTGCACGGGCGCGGCGTCCAGGGCGGCGCGCAGCACGCGCTGGGCGGTGGCCTCGTCGGCGTCGAACAGGGCGTAGCCGCCGTCGAACTCGACGACCTGCACGCCGGGCTCGGTGCGCAGCCAGCCCATGTCCCCGGACGAGGTGATCTCGTAGCGGGGCTCGGCGTACCGCCGGCGCAGCGCCTCCTTCTCCCCCGCCGCGCGGATCTTCCCGCCGGCGATGACGACGACGTCGTCGCAGAGCCGCTCCACCACGTCGAGCTGGTGGGACGAGAACAGCACGGGCACCCCGCGGGCGGCGTGCTCGGACAGGACGCCCAGCACGACGTCGACGGCCATCGGGTCGAGGCCGGAGAACGGCTCGTCGAGGATCAGCACCTCGGGCTCGTGGACCAGCGCGGCGGCGATCTGCGCGCGCTGCTGGTTGCCGAGGGACAGGTCGTCGACCGGGCTGGTCAGGCGCTCGCCGAGGCCGAGGCGCTCGAGGATGTCGCGGGCCCGCTCGGCGGCGGCGCGGCGGTCGTAGCCGTGCAGCCGCGCGAGGTAGGTGATCTGGTCGAGCACGTGCATCTTGGGGTAGAGGCCGCGCTCCTCCGGCATGTAGCCGAACGCCCGGCGCTCGTCGTGGCCGAGGGGCCGGCCGTCGATGGTGACCGTCCCGGAGTCCGGCGTGAGCACGCCGAGCAGGATGCGCATCGTCGTGGTCTTGCCGGCGCCGTTGCCGCCGACGAACCCGGTGAGCTTGCCCCGCTCCACCGAGAAGCCCACGTCGTCCAGCACCAGGCGGTCCCCGAAGGACCGGTGGATGCCGTCGAGCTGCAGCATGTCGTCTCCCGTGTCGTCTCGTCGTCGGCGGTGGTCCGTCCGACGGGGTCAACGCTAGGAGCCCCGCCCCCACCGGCACCTCGGCCGCCGGACGGAACTTCGCCGGGCCGGGGGCCTCCGCCCCGAGGGGGAGGGGGTCAGTCGGTGAGGCCGTGCTCGAACGCGTAGACGACGGCCTGCACCCGGTCCCGCAGGCCCAGCTTGGTCAGGACGTTGGACACGTGGGTCTTGACGGTGGCCCTGCCCAGGACGAGCTCGGCGGCGATCTCGTCGTTGCTCAGGCCCCGCGCGACGAGGCGCAGCACCTCGAGCTCGCGCTCGGTCAGCCCGGAGGCGGAGGCGGCCGCGGGGTCGCGCGGGGGCAGCACGCCGGCCGCGGCGCTCCCCCCTGCGGCGGAGCCGCCGACGACCGCGCGGGCGATCACGGCCCGGGTCACCTCGGGGGACAGCAGCGCGTCGCCGGCGGCCACGGCCCGCACCGCGTCGGCCAGCTGCTCGGGCCGGGAGTTCTTCAGCAGGAACCCCGCGGCGCCGGCCTGCAGGGACTCCAGCAGGTAGTCGTCGCGGTTGAACGTGGTCAGCACGAGCACGCCGGCGGTGACATCGGGGTCGGCGGTGAGCCGCCGGGTCGCCTCCAGGCCGTCGACCTCGGGCATCTGCACGTCCATGCAGATCACGTCGGGCCGCAGGGCGCGCGCGAGCTCGACGGCCTCGCGCCCGTTGCTCGCCTGCCCGACGACCTCGATGTCCGGCGACGCGCCGAGGATGGTCGCCAGCCCGGCGCGCAGCAGCGCCTGGTCGTCGGCGAGCAGCACCCGCACCGGTCGGTCGGGTCCGAACGCCACGGGCTCCGCCGCGTCGTCGACGATCTCGGTCATCGTGCTCCTCCAGCTCGCGGTGCGAGCGGCACCCGCGCCCGCACCAGGTACCCCCCGCGCCCGCGGGCGCCCGTCTCGAGCGTGCCGCCGTCGGCGGCGACCCGCTCCCGCATCCCGACCAGCCCGAGGCCGCCGGACGCCATCCGCACGCGCCGGCCCGCTGCGGCGTCGTTCGCGACCTCCAGCTCGACGGCGTCCGGGGCGTACCGCAGCCGGACGTCGACCCGGGCTCCGGTGCCCGCGTGCTTGCGCACGTTCGTCAGGGCCTCCTGGCAGATCCGGTACAGGTTCAGCGAGGTCAGCGGCGGGACCCGCAGCGGGTCGCCGACGACCTGGAACTGCGCGACGAGGCCGGCGTCGGAGGCCTGCTGCACGAGCTCCGGCAGCCGTTCGACGCTGAGCGACCCGACGGCGTTGCCGGCCTCGGTCTCGGCGCCGGTGTGCCGCAGCGTGCTCAGCAGCCCGTGCAGCTCGTCGACGGCCTCCCGCGCGGAGTCCTCGACCTGCTCGAGGGCGGCGGCGGCCTGCTGCGGGTCTGCGCCGAGCACCATCCGCGCGGCGGCGGCCTGCACGCCCATCATCGACACGTGGTGGGCGACGGCGTCGTGCAGCTCGCGGGCGAGGCGGAGCCGCTCGATGGCGACGGCCTGCTCCTCCACGCGACGCCGCTCGCCGACCAGCTGCCTGCCGCGCCACTCGGTGCGGGCGCGCTCGCGCGCGGCGCCCCAGGCGTGCTCGCCGAACCACCACGCCCCGGCGAAGTACAGGATGTTGGTGAGCAGCTGGATCAGCAGGAACGCGACCAGCGGTGAGAACGCGCCGGCGTTCGAGAACCCCTCGATGCCCTCCGGGTCGGTGACGGCCTGGAACATGGCGATCAGCAGCCAGACGAACATCCCGACGACCACCACGGCGCGCACCCACACCGCGCGGGTGCGCCGCGGCTCCCAGGCACCCACGGAGTACAGCGCCATGAACAGGGCGATGTTGGCGAACAGCGTCTCCGGCACGCGCGTCTCGGCCAGCACCACGAACGCGACCGCCACGACGACCGCGACCGCGGACGGCCACCGGCGGCGCACGGCGAGCGGCGCGCTGAGCCCGAGCAGCACCAGGACCGACACCCACCCGGCCGCGGGCTCGTCGTACATGCCCGCGGTCCGGCCCAGCGCCAGGCTGAGCACCCCGCCCACGAGCATGCCCGCGGCGAGCAGCACGTCGGCGCGGCGCTGGTCCCCCGTGATCGGCGCCCGGTGCCAGCCCGGGGCGTCGGGGTCGTCGACGACCTCGGGGGCGGTCGCCAGGTCGGGGGCGGCCGGAGCGTCGGGGGCAGCGGGGTCGCTGTCGGGGCGGAGCACGCACCCACCGTATCGGGACGAAGGTGACGTACCGAGCCGGTCGGCAGCGCGTCAGCGCGTCACGGTGAACCCGCCCGCCGCGACCCGCACCGGACCGCCCGCCCGGACGGCGACCCGCCGCGCGAACCGGCCGTCCGGCTCGTAGGCCGCACCCGACCCGTCCGCCAGGGCGGCGACGTCCGTGCCCCGCGCGGTAGCGCCGGCGTACAGCACGGCGTCCCCGCCGGTGGTGGTCCACCGGGCGGTGGCGACCGCGGGGCGCAGCAGCAGCGCGTCGAGCCGCAGCTCCCCGCTCTCGGCGGTGCACCGCACGGTGACAGGCCCGCGGTCGGGGAGCGGCCGGTCCAGCAGCTGCGGCACCAGGCTGCCGTCCGCCTCCGTGAGCCCGGCCGGGCCGGTGCCCCCGTTCTGCGTCCGGCCGAGCCGCGGACCGCCGACCACCTCCCACCGTGCACGACCGGAGTCCGCGGCGGTGCGCCACACCAGCGGCAGCGCCCACGCCCCGGGTGCGGCGCCGACGTCGAACTCCACCCACTGCCCGGCGGGCACGCGGACGTACCCGGCGCCGACCAGGTTGCCCTCCCCGGTCCAGGCGCCCTCCGCGGGCCGCACGACGGTGCACCCCGGGCCGAGCCGCGCGGACTCGGCGTCCAGGACGCGCAGCCCGTCGTGCGCGGCGAGGCCCGTGACGCCCCGGGCGATCTCCGCGACGTCCGGCCGGGCGTCGAGCAGCTGCATGGCGAGCAGGGCGTGGATCGTCGACTCGGCGCCGGCGTTCCGGTTGACCCGGCCGTCGGTCTCGACCCCGTCGGCCGCGACCCCGGTGGCGGGGTCGTAGACGGGCACGCCGGCGGTGTTCGCGCCGAAGAACCAGCCCGCCGCCAGGCCGCCGAGCACCCGCAGCCCCGGCCCGCCCCCGGCGTCGGCGGCCGCGAGCGCCGCGGCCACCCGGCCGTGCGCGCCGTAGGCGATCTGCGCCTCCGCGGGGGTCGGCGCCCACGCGTTGGCCGGTCCGCCGGTGGCGAGCAGCAGGGGCGTGAACGTGCCGGCGTCCGCGAGCGCCGCCCGGGTCCACTCCCGGCGGCCCCGCAGCGCGCCCGCGGCGGCGAGCGCCTCGGGCGCGACAGCACCCCACGCGTGCCAGAACCCGGTCGACCCGGTCCACGGGAGCACGGCGCCGAACGGCCATCCCCGGGTGTCGGTGCGCATCACGGCGACGCCCTCGGCGTACCGGTCGAGCGCCCGCGCCAGGCGGCCGTCCGCGGGCAGCGCACGGACCGCGGCGACCAGGCCGAGCAGGGCCTCGGCGGTCGCGTCGGCGCCGCCCGCGATCAGCCACGCGGGCAGCCGGACGCCGTCGCTGGGCACCCGCTGCCCGTACCGGGACAGCGACTCCTGCTCGAGGGCGTCGAGGCACCGGTGCAGCCGCTCCAGGAGGAACTGCGCGAACGCGGGGTCGTCGGCGGCGAAGGCGGCGTACCCCTCGCCGAGCGCCCACACCGTGCGGGCGAGCCAGTACGACTCGGCGGAGTCGGACGGGTCGGGCAGCTCGACGGGCTCCGCGCTCGGGTTGAGCGTGCCGTCGGCCTGCTGCCAGAGCACGACGCGGCCGGCGTCGTTCTGCAGGTACGTCAGGGCGCGGAGCACCTGGTACGCCTGGTCCCGGCTCGTGGCGTCGCCCGTGGACCGCCAGTGCCGCAGCAGCACGACGGCGCAGCGGGCGATGTCGTCGGCGTTGTACGCGCCCTGGGACCAGGCCCCGGTGGCCGGGTCGAGCGTGCCGCCGCCGACCCGCCGGAACCCGGTGCCGTCGCCGAGCGCGTCGGCGTAGGTCCACGGGGCGAGGGCGGCGGACTCCTCCGCGATCCGGTACGTCGTGTGCACCCCGGCGGCGACCAGCGGCACGGTGTCGAGCAGGAACCGCAGGTGGGCGAGGTTGGTCAGCGGGGTCGCCGGGGGCGCCGGCCGGCCCGCGGGGCGGAGCCGCGGGGTGGTGGTCGAGGCGGCGGGGCCCGCGGTGGCGACCGCCACGGGGACCACCGCGCAGGCCGTGAGGAAGGTGCGTCGGGTCGTCATCGTCGGGCTCCTGCGTCGGTTCGGTCGGCGGGTGGTGGTCGGCGGGCGGCCGGCGGGTGGTCGGCGGGTCAGGCGCGCAGCGACGCCCCCCACGGCCGGGCGGGGTCGTGCACGGCGACGGCGAGCGTCGTGTCGGACTGCCCGTAGTAGGCGAACCACTGCCCGCGGTGCTGGACCAGGCCCTCGACGAACGTCACGTTGGACACCAGCCCGTGCCGGTCCTCGAAGGTCTGCGGCCGCAGCCAGGGGTCCTGGAGGCGGGCGAGCACCCGGGTGGGGTCGTCGGGGTCGATGGCGATCTGCCCGCACCGGTAGTCGACGTCCACGGTGCCGTCGTCGTGCACGGTGCGGGTGGCGCCGTTGGTCAGCATCACGAGCAGCCCGTTGTCGGTGAGCACCGGCGAGGTGCCGATCTCGACCAGGTCGGCGTCGAACGACCCCGGGGTGGGCTCGTACATCGGCTCGGTGTCGGGCGTGCCGGGGGTCCAGTGGATCAGGTCGTCGCTGGTGGCCCAGTAGATCGCCCCCTCGCCGAAGTACATCCACCACTTCCCGTGCATCGGGACGGGCACGATGACGCCGGCCTTGGACCAGTCGTGCCCGCGCGGGTCGACGGTGGCGAAGGTGTCGAACCCGGGGAACAGCGGGCCGTGCCGGGTCCAGGTGCGCAGGTCGGTCGACGTCGCGAGGCACAGCCGCGCCGCGTGCCGGTCCCAGCCGGTGTAGGTCAGGTAGTACGTGCCGTCGACGAACGCGACGCGCGGGTCCTCGCAGCCGTACCGCTCGTAGTCCTCCTGCGGGGACAGCACCGGCTCGTCCTCGCGCTCGAAGTGGTAGCCGTCCCGGCTCCGCGCGAGGCCGATGTGGGACACGATGTCGTCCGCGTGCGCCCGGTAGAGCAGCACGACCTCGTCGTCGACGACGAGCGCCGCGGGGTTGTAGAGGTTCGCGGACTCCCAGGAGCCGCCGCGCGGACGCAGCACGGGGTTGCCCTCGTAGGGCACGAACGGGCCGAGCGGGAACGCCGCGCCGGTGAACCAGGGGGTGGTGGTCATGGGGTCAGCCCTTCACGGCGGAGCCGAGGTCGGTGGCGCGGAAGTACCGCTGGAACAGGCAGAACAGGACGACGACCGGGAACGCCAGCGCGCAGGCACCGGCGAGGATCGCGCCGTTGGGGTTGGCCGCGGTCTGCGCGACGTTGGAGATGTAGTTCGCGAGCGACACCGCGAGCGGCTGGAGCGCCGCGTCCTTGGTGATGAGGAACGGCCAGAGGAACTCGTTCCACGGCCCGATGAACGTGACCAGCACGACGGTCGCCAGCGCGGGCCGGACCAGCGGCAGCGCGACCGAGCGCAGGATCCGCAGCTCCCCCGCGCCGTCGATCCGCGCCGCCTCGAACATCTCCCGCGGCAGCGCCCGGAAGAACTGGGCGAAGATGAACACCGCCGTGGTGTTGATCGCGAACGGCAGGATCATGCCGAGGTAGGTGTCCCCGAGGCCGTAGCCGCGGGTGACCTGCACGTACAGCGGGATCATCAGCAGCTGGAACGGCACCATCTGCACCAGCAGCATGAGCACCCAGGTCAGCCGCCGGCCGGGGAACTGCAGCCGGGCGACCGCGTACCCCGCGAGGGTCCCGAGCACGACGGTGCCGAGCAGCACGCCGGTCGTCATGACCAGCGAGTTGACCAGGGAGCCGACCAGGTCGATCCGCGAGTCGATCTGCGCGAAGTTGTCGCCTGTCCACCCCGAGGTCGGCACCAGCCGGTCGGGGGTGTTGGTCGGGTTCTCCTGGAACGCGCCGACCACCATGAAGTAGAAGGGGAACGCGAACACCAGCGCCGCTGCGGCGAGCAGCACGTGGCGCACGATCCCCGGAGCACGTCGGGTGCGCACGGTCACCTCTCCCGGTTCAGGCGGTTGGCGGTCAGGGACAGCAGCCCGACGACGACGACCAGCAGCATGCCGATGGCCGCCGCGGTGTCCGGGTTCTGCTGCTGGATGCCGCGCTGGTAGATGAGCAGCACGGGGGTGACGGACGCGCCGTCGGGGCCGCCGCCGCTGGTCAGCAGGTACGGCTCGGTGAACAGGTTGGTGCCGGTGATGATCGCCAGGATCAGGACGAGCGTCGTGGTCGTCCGCACCCCCGGCACCGTCACGTTGAGGAACCGCTGGAACCCGCTCGCGCCGTCGGTCTCGGCCGACTCGTGCAGCTCCCGGGGGACGTTCTGCAGCGCCGCGAGGTACAGCAGCACGTAGAACCCGAGCTGCTTCCAGGTCACGAACAGCGCGATCGTCGGCATCGCGAGCCCCTTGTTCACCAGCCACGACGGGTCCGGGGCCAGCGGCCCGAGCACGGCGTTGACCAGCCCGTTCGACGAGAACAGCAGCAGCCACACGCCGACCAGCGACACGCTCGCCGTCAGGTACGGCACGTAGTACGCGACGCGGTACGCCGCCGCCCACCGCACCCCGGCGTTCAGCGCCGACGCCAGCACCAGCGCGAGCACCACCGTCAGCGGCACGTTGATGACCAGGAACACCGCGGTGTTCCGGAACGACCGCAGCACCTGCGGGTCGGTCAGCACGGCGACGAAGTTGTCCAGCCCGACGAACGGCTTCGGCACCTCGACGCCGGGGGCGGTGAAGAAGTAGTCGTGCACCGACATGTACCCCGCGAACCCGAGCGGGTAGGCGAACACGACGAGCACGAACACCAGGTACGGCGCGGCGAGCAGCGTGCCGACCGGCTGCCCGCCCCACCAGCGGCGGCGACCCCGCCGGGCCGGGGCGGGCGCGCGGCGTCGCGCGTCCGGCCCGGCCGTCACGGCGGTCACGTCAGCCCTGCACGAGGTCGTCGATCTTCGCCGCCGCGGAGCTGAGGAACTCCTCCACGTCGGTGCTCGCGAAGATCACCGCGGACGAGTACGCCTCACGGAACGTCTGCCACACCTCGATGGAGCTCGGGATGCTGGGCACGTCGCCGGTGCGGGCGGCCTGGTCGGCGAACACCTCGTACTCGGGGTTCGCGGCGAAGTAGTCCGGGTACGTCGCCGCGAGGTCCTGCCGCAGCGGCATCTGGCCGGTGGCCTCGAGCAGCGCGCCGTCGTTGTCCTCGCTGGTCGAGAACTGCAGGAACTCCCACGCGGTGCCCTGGTTCTCGCAGGACGTGAACATCGAGACGTTCTTCGAGTCGGCGAACGTGGTGACGTCGTCGCGGCCGTCCGAGGTCGGCACCGGCATGAAGCCCACGTCGACGCTGTCGGCGTACGAGGCGATCGCCCACGGGCCGGCCATCTGCATGGCGGTCTGCCCGGTGACCATCGCGTCGTCGGTCGACTCCTCCTGGGGCGCGAGGCCCGCGGCGTAGACCGACGCCCAGAAGTCGCCGACCGCCTGGCCCGCCTCGCTGTCGAAGGTCGCGGCGCCGTCCTCGACGAGCAGCGTGCCGTCCGTCTCGGCCAGGTACACCGGGTAGAAGTCGAACCACGGCTGGTAGAAGTCGTTGGTCGGCGACGGCCAGATCGCGCTGGGCGCGGCGCCCGAGTCGACGATCTGCTGCGCCCCGGCGAGGAACGCGTCGAACGACGCCATCTGCGGGTCCTCCGGGTCGAGGCCCGCCTGGGCGAACAGCGCCTTGTTGTACATGACCATCACGGGGTTCGACTTCCACGGCAGCTGGTAGTAGCCGCCGTCGGTCTCGTACTGGGTGACCGCGTCCCCGCCGCGCTCGGTGAGGTAGTCGGCGCCGCCGTCGAACGTCGCGAGGTCGACGAGGCCGCCCTGCCGCACCCAGCCCGGCACCGCGGCGCTGGAGATGTTGTAGACGAGGCAGGGCGCGGTCCCCGCGGTGATCGCGGCGGTGATGGCCTCCTCCGAGGACGCGCCCGCCGGGATCTCCTGGGCGGTGACCTGCTCGTCGGGGTGGTCGGCGTTCCAGGCGTCCACGACGTCCTGGCCCCAGCCGACCTCCTGCTCGTTGTTGGACAGCCAGACGGTGATCGGGCCGGTGGCGGTGGTCGCGTCGCCGGAGCCGCCGTCGTCGCCCCCGCCGGAGCAGGCGGCGGCGGACAGGGCGACGGCGGCCACCAGGGCGGTGGTGCGGGTGGTCCTCGCGGTGCGGGTGGTCCTCATGGGAACTCCTCCTCGAGCTCAGGGGGCGGTGCTGGTGGGGGCGGGGTGGTCGTGGGTGGTGCGCGGGGCGGGGGCGTCGGTGCTCGCGCGCAGCCGCAGGACGGTGCAGTCGACCGTGACGGACGTGGGCGGGTCCCCCGCGACGTCCGCCAGGAGCCGGGTGGTGGCGACCCGGCCGCGCCGGGCGGGGTCGGTGGACACGCTGGTCAGGGCCGGGCTGAGGTGCGCGGCCAGGTGGTCGTCGTCGAACCCCGCGACCGCGAGCGCGTCGGGGACCGCGATCCCCCGGCTCTGCGCGTAGGACGCCCCGGCGATCGCCATCGTGTCGTTCGCGTAGAGGATCGCGGTGGGCCGGTCGGGCAGCTCGAGCAGCTCGGCGGTGGCCGCGCGGCCGCTGCCCGCGGTGAAGTCGGCCTCGCGCAGCAGCGCGCGGGAGCCGACCGTCTGCACGTACGCCCGGGCGCGGGCCCAGGAGTGCACGTAGCCGAGCGGGCCGGCGACGTGCGCGATCCGGGTGTGGCCGCGGGCCTGCAGGTGCGCGACGAGCTGCCGCACGGGCGCCGCGTCGTCCGTGCGGACGCACGACATCGTGGTCGGTCCGTCGTACGCGCCGAGCAGCACCGCAGGCAGGCCCAGCTGCTCGAGGAACGGCACCCGCCAGTCCTCGCGGTGCAGGTCCAGCACGATCACGCCGTCGGCGCGGCCCGCGACCATCGCCCGGTAGGCCCGCTCCTCCGCGGCGCGGTTGCCGACCACCTGGAGCACGAGGGCGACCTCCCGCTCCGCGAGCGCCTGCTCGACGCCGGCGATGAACGCGGGGAAGAACGTGTCCGAGGCGAGGATCGCCGGGTCGCGGCGCAGGACGACGCCGATCGCGTTGGCCCGGCGGATCGCGAGCGCGCGGGCGCTGGAGCTCGGCACCCAGTGCAGCTCGCGCGCGGCGGCGAAGACCCGGGCCTTGGTGGGGGCGCTGATCGGCCGCTTCCCGCTGTACGCGTGGGACACCGTGGCCTTCGTGACCCCGGCGGCGCGGGCCACGTCGGAGATCGTCGGACGGGACATCATCACTCCCTCGTGATGGACGTGCTGCGACCGTAAAAGCGGTTTGACGATGGCGCCAACCGGTTTGACGCGGGCTGTGGACGACGGCTGGACGACGGCCGGACGACGGTGCGACGGCGGCTGGACGACCGCCCGGCGCCTACGCTGGCCCGATGGCCCACCTGCTCGGCGGCGAAGCGCTGCACCTGTCCTTCCCCACCAAGAACGTCTTCGACTCGGTGACCGTGGGCCTCAACGAGGGCGACCGCGTGGGCGTGGTCGGCCGCAACGGCGACGGCAAGTCCTCGCTGCTGGCACTGCTCGCCGGGCGCCTCACCCCGGACACCGGCCGCGTGACCGTCCGCGGCGGCGTGCGGATCGGCGTGCTCGACCAGACCGACACCCTCGACCCGGCGCTCACCGTCGGCGCCGCCGTCGTGGGCGACCGCGCCGAGCACGAGTGGGCCGGCGACCCGAAGGTCCGCGACGTGGTGTCCGGCCTGGTCGGCGACCTGCCGTGGGACAAGCTCGTCGGCGACCTGTCGGGCGGCCAGCGGCGCCGCGTCGCGCTGGCCGCGCTGCTCGCCGGGGACGACGACGTGCTCATGCTCGACGAGCCCACCAACCACCTCGACGTCGAGGCCGTGACCTGGCTCGCCCGGCACCTGAACCGCCGCTGGTCGTCGAACGCCGGCGGGCTGCTGGTCGTCACCCACGACCGGTGGTTCCTCGACGAGGTCTGCACCGCCACCTGGGAGGTGCACGACGGGATCGTCGAGCCGTTCGAGGGCGGGTACGCCGCGTACGTGCTCCAGCGCGTCGAGCGGGACCGGATGGCCGCCGCCTCGGAGGCCAAGCGGCAGAACCTCATGCGCAAGGAGCTCGCCTGGCTGCGCCGCGGCGCCCCCGCCCGCACGTCCAAGCCGAAGTTCCGGATCGACGCCGCGAACCAGCTCATCGAGGACGAGCCCCCGGTGCGCAACCCCGTCGAGCTGTCCCGGATGGCCACCGCGCGCCTCGGCAAGGACGTCGTCGACATCGAGGACGTCTCCGTGTCGTACGGCGACCACCAGGTGCTGCGCGACGTGACCTGGCGGATCGCCCCGGGCGAGCGGACCGGCGTGCTCGGGACCAACGGCGCCGGCAAGTCGACGCTGCTCGGCCTGGTCACCGGGGCGGTCACCGCCACCTCGGGCCGGGTGAAGCGCGGCAAGACGATCAAGGTCGCGACCCTCACCCAGGAGCTCGCGGAGCTCGTCGAGATCGCCGACGACCGGGTCAACGACGTCGTCGCCCGCTACCGCACCTCGTACGTGGCCGGCGGCAAGGAGATGACCCCCGGCCAGCTGCTGGAGCGCCTCGGCTTCACGGCCGTGCAGCTGCAGACCCCCGTCAAGGACCTGTCCGGCGGGCAGCGGCGCCGGCTGCAGCTGCTGCTGATCCTGCTCGACGAGCCGAACGTGCTGGTGCTGGACGAGCCGTCCAACGACCTCGACACCGACATGCTCGCGGCGATGGAGGACCTGCTCGACACCTGGCCCGGCACGCTGCTGGTCGTGTCGCACGACCGCTACCTGCTGGAGCGGGTCACCGACCAGCAGTACGCGGTGCTCGACGGGCACCTGCGGCACGTGCCCGGCGGCGTCGACGAGTACCTGCGGCTGCTGGAGCGGTCCCGGGCCGGCGCGGGGGCGACGACCACGGGCGCCCCGACGGAGGCCACCGGCGGCGCGGGCGCGTCCGCGACCACCGGTCTCGACGGCGCGGAGCTGCGCGCCGCCAAGAAGGAGCTCGGCGCCCTCGAGCGGCGGATCGCGAAGATCACCGGCCAGATCGAGACGCTCGACAAGAAGATGACCGAGCACGACCCCGCCGACTACGGCGGCCTGACGGCGCTCGGCGAGGAGAAGCGCGCCCGCGAGGCGGAGGTCGCCGAGGTCGAGGAGCGGTGGATGGCGCTGGCGGAGGTCCTGGAGGGCTGACCTCGGCGAATGTCGTGCGGCATTCACGGCGCTTGTCCGAGAATGTCCTCGTGGGTCACGGGTCGAGCGGTGGACGCATTCTCGCGATTCACCCGTCCGGGGGTATGGTCCCGCTCGATCCGACCCCCGCCAGACAGGACGACCCGTGCCCGGAACCACCGCACCGACCGAGGACGACCAGCTCCAGCGCGGCCTGACGAACCGCCACATCCAGCTCATCGCGATCGGCGGCGCCATCGGCACCGGCCTGTTCCTGGGCTCCGGGCGGACGATCTCGCTCGCCGGCCCGTCGGTGCTGCTGGTCTACGCGGTCATCGGCTTCATGCTGTTCTTCGTCATGCGGGCGATGGGCGAGATGCTCCTGTCGAACCTCGAGTACAAGTCGTTCCGCGACATGGCCGGCGACGTCCTCGGGCCGTGGGCCGGGTTCGTCACCGGCTGGACGTACTGGTTCTCCTGGATCGTCACCGGCATCGCCGACGTCGTGGCCGTCGCCGGGTACGTCGACTACTTCGCGCCCGACCTGCCGCAGTGGGTGCCCGCGCTCGGGCTCGTCGCGCTGCTGCTCACGCTCAACCTCGTCGCCGTCCGGCTGTTCGGGGAGCTCGAGTTCTGGTTCGCGATCATCAAGATCGTCGCGATCGTGGCGCTGGTCGTCACCGGCGTCGTGCTCATCGCGACGGCGTACCGCGGGGCCGACGGCGTCCAGGCGTCGCTCACCCACCTCTACGCCGACGGCGGCCTGTTCCCGCACGGCTTCACCGGGTTCCTCGCCGGGTTCCAGATCGCGATCTTCGGGTTCGCCGGCATGGAGCTCGTCGGCACCGCCGCCGCCGAGACCCGCGACCCCGAGACGACCCTCCCCCGGGCGATCAACGCGATCCCGCTGCGGGTCGGCCTGTTCTACATCGGCGCGCTGCTCGTCATCATGGCGGTCACCCCCTGGCGGCAGATCAGCCCGGAGGTCAGCCCGTTCGTCGAGATGTTCGCGCTGGTCGGCCTGCCCGCCGCGGCGGGCGTCATCAACCTCGTCGTGCTGACCTCGGCGGCGTCGTCGGCGAACAGCGGCATCTTCTCCACCTCGCGGATGCTCTACGGGCTCGCGCACGACGGCGTCGCCCCGCGGTCCTTCCGGCTGCTGTCGAAGCACCACGTCCCCGCCCGCGGGCTGCTGTTCTCCTGCGCGTGCCTCGTGCCCGCCGTCGCGCTGCTGTACGCAGGGCGGTCCGTGATCGAGGCGTTCACGCTGGTCACGAGCGTCGCGACCCTGCTCTACCTGGTGGTCTGGACGATGATCCTGCTGTCCTACCTGGCGTACCGCCGGAAGTACCCCGAGCGGCACGCGGCGACCCGGTTCGGCATGCCCGGCGGGCGGGTCATGTGCTGGGTGGTGCTGACGTTCTTCGCCTCGATGGTGGTGGTGCTCGCGCTCGAGCCCGACACCCGGGCGGCGCTGCTCGTCACGCCGGTGTGGTTCGGGGCGCTCGCCGTGGCGTGGCTGGTGCTGCGGCGGCACGGCGGCGCGGGCCCCGCAGGTGCGGTCCCCGGCGGTGCGCCCACCAGCAGCGCCGCTCCGGCCGGCGCGTCGGACCCCACGGGCGAGGCGGACGAGCGGGAGCCGGTGACCGTCGCGCCCTGACCACGGGCAGGCGCCGAACCCTCCACAGGCACCCGCGGCGCGCGTCGTCCCCAGGAACGGCCCGATCCCGTGGGGCGTCCGGACCCCTCGTGCCTAGCGTCCTCGCATGACGGAGACGGACTGGCTGGACGCGCTGGCCCGGCTGGGCCCCGCCGCCACGGGCGTCGCGGCCCTCGTCGCGCTGGCCGTGGGCATCGCGACGGTGCGGCAGCGGGACCGGGCCGACCAGCGCGACCAGTGGTGGGCGCGGGCGCGGTGGGCGCTGGACCTCACCGCGTCCACCGACTTCGTCGTGGCCGCGCGCGGGTGGGCCGTCCTGGACCACCTGTACGTGAGCGCCCTCGCCTCCGAGGACGAGCGCGAGCTGCTCCGCGCGGTCGGGAAGCTGGGGTTGATGCGCGCCCGCCGCCCCAGCCACGATGACCGGGGCGGGCAGCGAGACGACGAGAGAGAGGTGCCCGGTGGACCGGATCGAGCAGGAGTTCGAGGACAACCGCCGCCGACGGGAGCTGGTCCAGAGGGACCCGATGGTGCAGCAGGCGGTGGCGCGGTTCATGGTCACCGCGGACGCGGGGCTCGGCATCCGGACCCCCCAGTGGGTCAGGGACCTCGCTGAGTCGGGTCCGGCGTACGACGACGACACCTACCCCTGAGCCCTCACTAGGATCGACGCCATGTCCCGCATCCTCAGCGCCGTCGCCTGGCCCTACGCCAACGGCCCGCGCCACATCGGTCACGTCGCCGGCTTCGGCGTCCCCTCCGACGTCTTCAGCCGCTACATGCGGATGGCGGGCCACGACGTGCTCATGGTGTCCGGCACCGACGAGCACGGGACGCCGATCCTCGTGCAGGCCGAGCAGGAGGGCGTCAGCCCGCAGGAGCTCGCCGACCGGTACAACCGGGTCATCGTCGAGGACCTCGCGCAGCTGGGTCTGAGCTACGACCTGTTCACCCGGACCACCACCCGCAACCACTACGCCGTGGTGCAGGAGATGTTCCGCACGGTGCACAAGAACGGCTACATGGTCGAGCGGACGACCATGAACGCCATCAGCCCGTCGACGGGCCGCACGCTGCCCGACCGCTACATCGAGGGCACCTGCCCGATCTGCGGCTACGACGGCGCGCGCGGCGACCAGTGCGACAACTGCGGCAACCAGCTCGACGCGATCGACCTCAAGAACCCCCGCTCGCGGATCAACGGCGAGACCCCGAAGTTCGTCGAGTCGAACCACTTCTTCCTGGACCTGCCGGCGTTCGTCGACGCGCTCGGCGACTGGCTGCGCACCCGGACCGAGTGGCGGCCGAACGTCCTGAAGTTCTCGCTCAACCTGCTGGACGACGTGCGCCCGCGCGCCATGTCCCGCGACATCGACTGGGGCATCCCGATCCCGCTCGAGGGCTGGGAGGACAACCCGTCCAAGCGGCTCTACGTGTGGTTCGACGCCGTGATCGGCTACCTGTCCGCGTCGATCGAGTGGGCGCGCCGCTCGGGCGACCCGGAGGCGTGGCGGCAGTTCTGGACGGATCCCGAGTCGCTGTCCTACTACTTCATGGGCAAGGACAACATCACCTTCCACTCGCAGATCTGGCCGGCCGAGCTCCTCGGCTACGCCGGCGGCGGGTCGAAGGGCGGCGAGCCGGGCGCGTTCGGGCGGCTGAACCTGCCGACCGAGGTCGTGTCGTCCGAGTTCCTCACGATGGAGGGCAAGCAGTTCTCGTCCTCGCGCGGCGTCGTGATCTACGTCCGCGACATGCTGAGCCGCTACCAGCCGGACGCGCTGCGGTACTACATCTCCACCGCCGGGCCGGAGGCGCAGGACGCCGACTTCACCTGGGCGGACTTCAAGCGCCGCACCAACGACGAGCTCGTCGCGGGCTGGGGCAACCTGGTCAACCGCACCGCGAGCATGATCCACAAGAACGTGGGCGCGATCCCCGAGGCCGGGCAGCGGTTCCCCGTGGACGAGGCGCTGCTCGCGCAGACCACCACCGCGTTCGGCCGGGTCGGCGAGCTGATCGGCAAGCACCGGCACCGCGCCGCGATCGGCGAGGCGATGCGCGTCGTCGGCGAGGCCAACCGGTACATCTCCGAGACCGAGCCGTGGAAGCTCAAGACCGACCCGGAGCGCCTGGGCACCGTCCTGCACACCGCGGCGCAGGCCGTGAGCGACTGCAACACGATGCTGTCGCCGTTCCTGCCGCACTCCGCGCAGGCCGTGCACGAGGCGTTCGGCGGCACCGGCACGTTCTCGCCGCTGCCCCGGATCGACGAGGTCACCGACCTCGACGACCCGTCGCGGCGCTACCCGGTCATCACCGGCGACTACCGCCGCGGGGAGACGCTGCCGGTGTGGCAGCCCCGCGCGGTCGTCCCGGGCACGCCGGTCGAGAAGCCGACGCCCGTGTTCACCAAGCTCGACGACGACATGGTCGAGACCGAGCTCGAGCGCCTGCGGCAGGGCTGAGTGGGCCGGTCCCGCAACCGCCCGCGCGGCTGGGCCCCGTCGCCGGAGCCGCTGCCGGTCCCGGTGGTCGACGACCACACGCACCTCGAGTCCGTGCTGGCCGTCACCGCCGAGGCCGGCACGGACGCCGGCGACGAGCCCGCGCCGGTCACGCTCGACGACCACCTGGACCGGGCCGCCGCGGTCGGCGTGCCGCGGATGGTGCAGGTCGGCTGCGACCTGGACGCCGTGGCGTGGACCGACGCGGTGCTGCGCGTCGACGCCGGGGAGCCCGACGCCGTCGCGCCGGTGCCCCTGCGTCGCGGGCGGCGCGCGCTGCTCGGTGCCGTCGCGATCCACCCGAACGAGGCCGTGCTGCACGCCGGCGTGCACGAGGTCGCAGCCGACGGGCTCGAGCCGGACCCGCAGCCGCGGCACGACGTGTCCCTGGATGACGCCCTGGCCCGGGTCGCCGCCGTCGCGCGGGCCAACGACCGGGTCCGGGCCGTCGGCGAGACCGGGCTCGACTTCTTCCGCGCCGGCCCACGGGGTCGCGCGGTGCAGCGCGAGGCGTTCCGCGCGCACGTCGCGCTCGCCAAGGAGCTCGGGCTCGCCCTGCAGATCCACGACCGCGACGCGCACGACGACGTGGTGGACGTGCTGCTGCGCGACGGGGCCCCCGAGCGCACGGTGTTCCACTGCTTCTCCGGCGGGGCCGCGCTCGCGGAGGTGTGCGCGCGCGAGGGCTGGTTCGCGTCGTTCGCCGGCCCGGTGGGCTACCCCGCGAACGCCGACCTGCGCGCCGCCCTGCGCGTGCTGCCGCTGGACCAGGTGCTCGTCGAGACCGACGCGCCGTACCTGACCCCGCACCCCCTGCGCGGCCGCCCGAACGCCCCGTACCTGCTCCCGCACACCGTCCGGGCCCTGGCCGCGGAGCGCGACCTCGACCTCGCGGACCTGTGCACCACCCTGTCCACGACCACCACCCGCGTCTACGGCGCCTGGTGACTCCCCCGGTGCCGGACGAGTGGTCACGACTCGCTGGCGCGACGGGCGCGGGACCGGCGTGTCGTGACCTCTCGTGCACCCGCTCGGTCGCGGGCGGGTGGTTTCCCTCGGGGGCGGTTCCGGGCGGGGTCACGAATCGGTTACGGTCGGGGGGTTGTCCGGTGCGGACCCCTCCCCTGCGCCGACCCGACCCCGCTGGAGCCCCCGCGTGCCTGCCCCCGAGCCCTCGCCCGGTGACCTCGACCCCCGCCCCGCCGCGGCGACCCGTCGACGGCGCCTGACGAAGCTCGGCGCCCAGGGCCTGGCGCTCGTGCTCGTGGCCGGTGCGACCACCGCGTTCGCCGGGCTGCACAAGACCGTGACGGTCGAGGTCGACGGGTCCCCGGTGCAGGTGACCGCGTTCGGGCGGACCGTCGGGCAGGTGCTGGCGGCGGGTGACATCGAGGTCGGCCAGGACGACCTGGTGGCCCCGGGGCTCACCGAGACGGTCGGCGACGGCGGTCAGATCGTCGTGCGGCACGGCCGGGAGCTCGCCGTCGAGGTCGACGGCGAGGAGCGGACGGTCTGGACGACGGCGCTCACGGTCGGCGAGGCCGTCGAGGGTCTGGGGCTCCGGGACGACGAGACCCTGCTGTCCGCGTCCCGGTCCGCCTCCCTCACCCGCGACGACGTGCTCCGCGTCTCGACCCAGAAGACCCTGCACCTCGCCGTCGACGGGCAGGTGATCGACGGGCTGACCAGCGCCGCGACGGTCCGCGACGCCCTGCGGGAGATCGGGCTCGTGCTCAACGAGGGCGACCGCGTGTCGGTCCCGCTCGACGCCACCACCACCGACGGGCTGGTGGTGCTGGTGACCCGCGCCGCGACCGCCGGCGAGACGGTCACCGAGGTCGTGCCGTTCGAGGAGCAGGAGGTCGAGGACCCCACGCTCGTCACCGGCACCCGGGTCGTCGGCACCAAGGGCCGGGCGGGTGTCCGCACCACGACGTACAGCACCGCGACCGTCGGCGGCGCGGTGGTCGACCGGCAGGTCGTCGCCTCGGCCGTGACCGTCGAGCCGGTGACGCAGATCATCAAGGTCGGCACCAAGGAGGTCGCCGCGGGCGTGGACATCACCGTGTCCCCCGGCAGCGCCCAGGAGCTCGGCAAGCAGATGGCCGCCGAGCGCGGCTGGGGCGACGACCAGTTCGCCTGCCTGCTGCAGCTCTGGAACAAGGAGAGCGGCTGGCGCGTGGACGCCGAGAACACGTCCTCCGGCGCCTACGGCATCCCGCAGTCGCTCCCGGGCTCGAAGATGGCGAGCGTCGCCGCGGACTGGCGCACCAACCCCGCGACCCAGATCACCTGGGGCATGAACTACATCGCCGGGCGGTACACGAACCCCTGCGGCGCCTGGTCGGCCTCGCAGGCCAAGGGCTGGTACTGAGCCGGAGCCCTCACCAGGGCCGACACCGGACCGCTTGGCAGAGGGTCACGAATAGGTTACGGTCGCGTGTCGTCCGTGACAGACCGGAGTCCCTCCGCCTCGACCGGGCCGACACCCGCGCACCGCGCGGGGGCATGACCGCCGGATCGGGGATCCGGGACCGTCGGGCACCGCACCTCCCTCCGGGTGCGAGCGCCGCGCGGGGCCGTTCGCGGCCCGGCACCGACGGGCGCCGCCACGGCAGCGCGACCCGCACCCCGTGCCCGGGACCGTCGTCGTCTGGAACCACGTGACCTCCTCCTTCCGTGGCGCCCGTGCGCGCCTCGCCGCCGTGCCCGCCTCCCTGCGCACCCGCATCGTCCGCAACACCTCCGACGCCCCCGCGACCGAGGACTCCCGTCCCCGCCGGTCCCGCCGTGGCCGGGTCCGCCTGATCGCGGCCGCCACCGCCGTCGTCGTGCTGGCCAGCGGCGGCGTCGCCGTCGCCGACGCCCACAAGACCGTGACGCTCGACGTCGACGGCGTGCAGACCACCGTCTCCACGTTCTCCGGCAGCGTCGAGGGCCTCCTCGCCGAGCAGGACCTCGAGCTGGGCGCGCGCGACACCGTGTCCCCCGCGGGCGCGCTGCAGGACGGCGTCGACGTGGTCGTGCGGTACGCGCACCAGGTGACCATCGAGGCCGACGGCGCGCAGGAGACGGTCTGGACGACCGCCCTCACCGCCGACGAGGCGCTCGAGATGCTCGCCACCCGGGGCGACGACGTCCGCCTGGTCGCCTCGCGGTCCGCCGCCGGCGGCCGTCCCGACCTCGCGCTGGACCTGACCCTCGACGGCCCCGCGGCCGTGCAGGTCGACGGCCAGACGCTGACCGTCCCGGACGGCAGCACCACGGTCGCCGACGCGCTCGACGCCCTCGGCATCGAGCTCGGCGCCCTCGACCGCGTGAGCGTGCAGAACGCCGGCTCGCAGGTCACCGTCGTCGTGAACCGCGTCCTGGTCCAGGACGTGACCACCACGCACGAGGTGCCGTTCAACGCCGTCGAGCAGGAGGACGCGTCGATCTACGTCGGCACCTCCAAGGTCACCACCGCGGGCGTCCCCGGCGTGCGCACCGTCGTCGAGCGGGTCACCACCGTCGACGGCGTCGAGACCGCCCGCGAGGCCGTGTCCGACGCGGTCACCCAGGGCCCGGTCGACCAGGTGACGAACGTCGGCACCAAGAAGAAGCCGGTCGCGCAGTCCGCCCCGGCGACCTCCGGCACGTCCACCCCCGCGGTCGGCGGCGGCGACGCGGCGGGCCTGAACTGGGCCGCCCTCGCGGCCTGCGAGTCCGGCGGCCGGGCGAACGCGGTCTCCGCGTCCGGCAAGTACCACGGCCTGTACCAGTTCTCGGTGAGCACGTGGGCGGCGGTCGGCGGCGCCGGCCTCCCCTCGGAGGCGTCCGCCGAGGAGCAGACCGCCCGCGCGCAGGCGCTGTACAACCGCTCCGGCGCCGGCCAGTGGCCGCACTGCGGCCCGAAGCTGTTCAGCTGAGGCGCGAGGACGCCGCGGCGGGCCGGTAGGCTCGCCCGCATGTCCTCCAGCACCGGCCCCGTCGCACCCGCGGCGGGGCCGTTGCTCGGTCCGGCCGAGATCCGCGCGCTCGCCGAGCGCGCCGGCATCCGCCCGACCAAGACGCTCGGGCAGAACTTCGTGCTCGACGGCGGCACCGTGCGCAAGATCGTGCGGCAGGCCGACGTGGTGCGCGGCGAGCGCGTGGTCGAGGTCGGACCCGGCCTGGGGTCGCTGACCCTCGGGCTGCTCGAGGCCGGCGCGGACGTCGTGGCGGTCGAGATCGACCCGGTGCTGGGCACCCTGCTCCCCGAGACCGTCCGCCGGCACGTGCCCGGCGCGGTCGTGGACGTCGTCGACCTGCCCGACGTGGTCCCCGGCCCGGACACCGGCGCCGGTGCACCGGAGCACCCGTCGCTGACCGTCGTCCGCGGCGACGCCCTCGACGTGCGCGCGCTGCCCGGCCGCGCACCGACCGCCCTGGTCGCGAACCTCCCGTACAACGTGTCCGTCCCGGTGCTGCTGACGTTCCTGGAGCGGTTCCCGACGCTGGAGCGGGTGCTCGTGATGGTGCAGGCCGAGGTCGCCGACCGGCTGGCTGCCCCGCCCGGGAGCCGCACCTACGGGGTGCCGTCCGCGAAGGTCGCCTGGTACGCGTCGGCCCGGCGCACCGCCACCGTCGGCCGGAACGTGTTCTGGCCCGCGCCGAACGTCGACTCCGCGCTGGTCCGGATGGACCGCCGACCCGCACCCGTGACGTCCGCGACCCGCGAGGAGGTGTTCGCCGTGGTCGACGCGGCATTCTCCCAGCGGCGCAAGATGCTGCGCTCCGCGCTGGCGTCGCTCGCGGGCGGCTCCGAGGCGGCGGTCCGGGCGATCGCCGCGGCCGGCGTCGACCCGCAGGCCCGCGGGGAGGCGCTCGACGTGACCGCGCTGGCGCGGGTGGCCGAGCAGCTGCGCGCTCCCGCCTGAACCCCGCGCGCACCCCGACCGAGCCCCGCCCGTACCCCGCGGCACGCACCGGCCCGCCGACCTCGCGACGCCCGCGCCCGGACCTGGCACAGTGGGTGCCGTGACCGACCTGCGCCTCGCCCCCCGTACCGGCCGTGAGGTCCGCGTCCGGGCCCCGGGCAAGGTGAACCTGTCGCTGCGTGTCGGCGCCCGCCGCCCTGACGGCTACCACCCCGTCGCCACCGTGTTCCAGGCCGTGTCGGTCTACGAGGACGTCGTCGCCCGCGCGTCGGACGACCTGCGCGTCACCGTCACGGGACCGCAGGCCCACCTGGTGCCCACCGACGGCTCGAACCTCGCCCTGCGCGCCGCCCGCGCACTGGCCGCCCGCACCGGCGTGGACGACGGCGTGCACCTGGAGCTGCACAAGGGCGTCCCGGTCGCCGGGGGCATGGCGGGCGGCTCGGCGGACGCCGCGGCCGCGCTGCTGGCGTGCGACGCGTTCTGGGGCACCGGGCTGCCGCGCGAGGAGCTGCACGAGATCGCCGCCGAGCTCGGCTCCGACGTCCCGTTCCTGCTGATGGGCCAGACCGCGGTCGGGTCCGGGCGGGGCGACCTGCTGACGGCCGCGCTGAGCCGCGGCGAGTACCACTGGGCGTTCGGCGTCCGGGACCACGGCCTGTCGACCCCCGAGGTGTACTCGGAGCTGGACGCCCTGGGCGCGACCCGGGAGCCCGTCGACACCGACGACGACGTCCCGCTGCTGCACGCGCTGCGGGCCGGGGACGCCCCCGCCGTCGGCGCGCTGCTGCACAACGACCTGCAGGCCGCCGCCCTGGAGCTCGCGCCCGGCCTCGTGGAGACGCTGGCCGTCGCGGAGGACGCCGGCGCGCTGGGCGTGGTCGTGTCGGGCTCGGGCCCGACCGTCGCCGCGCTCGCCCGCAGCCGGCAGCACGCCCTGGTGATCGCCGCCGCGATGACCGCCGCGGGCGTCGCGGACTCGGTGCTGACCGCCTCCGGGCCGGTGCCCGGCGCGCGGGTCGTCGCCGGGTCCGACATCCTCTGAGCGGTCAGCCGCGGTCGCGGGTGACCGAGCCCGACCCGTCGACGTCGCTGGTGACGTCGGGATCGCCCGGGTAGGTCACCGAGCCGGAGCCGCCGATCCGCACGTCCAGCCGGCGGGTGGCGTCGACGCCGATGTCGCCCGAGCCCTCGATGGACACCTCGGCGTCCTCGACGCGCAGCCGGTCGGCGTCGACGTCCCCCGAGCCCTCGATCGCGAGCCGCGCGGTGCCGGACCGGCCGCTGAGCGTGATCCCGCCCGAACCCTCGATCACCGCGTCGACCTCGTCGGCGTCGACCCCGTCGAGGTCGATGTCGCCCGAGCCCTCCAGCAGCACGGTGAGCGTCGAGCCGGTGACGTCCGCACCCTCGACGTCGCCCGAGCCGGACACGACGACCCGGGTGAGCTCGCTGACGACCAGCTCGTACCGCACGTCGCCCATCCTGCTGAAGCCGAACGTCGACCGGGAGTCGAGCTCCAGGACCCCGTCGCGGACCCGGGTGGTCAGGCGGTCCTGGGTGCCCTCCGGGGCGGTGACCGTCAGCGACGGGGTGTCGCCGCGCCGCACCACGAGGTCGCCCGACGTCGCGAGGTCCACCGCGGTGACGTCCTCGATCTCCACGTCCCGGGTGACCACCGGACCCGAGTCGTGCATGGAGCACCCGGTGAGACCGAGCGCCAGACCGACGCCGAGCGCCCCCGCTGCTGCCGCCGTCGTCGCGCGCCGTGCCATCGTCGTTCTCCTCGTCCCGGGCGCAGGGCCGTCCCCGCGTCTGCACCCAGGCTCCCAGGCCGCGGGGGTGCGGGGGCATCCGGCACCCCCCTGAGCCGACCCTGAGGACGACCCCCGGTCCCGCGTGGCCCCGGCCCCGCTCAGGCGAGCCGGGTCAGCCCCTTGCGCAGCCCCCGCACGGCCTGGGCGATCCGCTGCTCGTTCTCGATGAGCGCGAACCGCACGTGGCCGTCGCCCCCGGGCCCGAACCCGACGCCCGGCGAGACCGCGACGTCGCAGTCCCGCACCAGCATCTCGGCGAACTCGATCGAGCCCATCTCGCGGTAGGGCTCGGGGATCCGCGCCCAGGCGAACATCGTGCCGCGCGGGCGCAGGATGTCCCACCCGATCCGGGCGAGGCCGTCGACGAGCGCGTTGCGCCGGCTCTCGTAGACGGCGCTGAGCTCGGCGGGGTAGTCCTGGGCCTCGTTCAGCGTCACCGTCGCGGCGATCTGGATCGGCTGGAACGTCCCGTAGTCCAGGTAGGACTTGAGCTTGGCGAGCGCGCCGACCACGTCCGGGCGGCCGACCAGGAACGCCACCCGCCAGCCCGCCATCGAGTACGACTTGGTCATCGAGTACAGCTCGACCGCGACCTCCGTCGCCCCGGTGCACTGCATGATCGACGGCGGCGTCCACCCGTCGAAGCACATGTCCGCGTAGGCCAGGTCGTGCACGAGCACCACGTCCCGCTCCCGGGCCCAGTCCACGAGCCGCTGCAGGTCGTGCAGCTCGATGGTCGTGGTCGTCGGGTTGTGCGGGAACGACAGCACCACGACCCGGGGCTTCGGCCAGCCCAGGTCCCACGCCTCCATCACCCGGTCCACGTACCCGGCGCCGTCGGTGCCGTCGCCGATCGGCACCTGCCGCGCGTCCGCCCCCGCGAAGTACGGGCCCCAGATGTGGATCGGGTACGACGGCGTCGGCACGATCGCCGCGTCACCGGGCTGGAGCAGCACCCACATGAGGTGGCTGAACCCCTCCTTGGCGCCGATGGTCGAGATGACCTGCGTCTCGGGGTCCAGCGTCACCCCGAACCGGCGCAGGTAGTGGTCGGCGACCGCCTGCCGGAGCTTGGGGATGCCCCGCGACGCGGAGTACCGGTGGTTGCGGGTGTTCTGCGCCGCCTCGGCGAGCTTGTCGACGGCGATCTGCGGGCTCGGCAGGTCGGGATTCCCGAACCCGAGGTCGACGACGTCGCGGCCGGCGCGGCGCGCCTCGACCTTGAGCGTGTCGATGATCGTGAACACGTACGGCGGCAGGCCGGGGATGCGGCGGAACTCCATGTCGACACGCTAGTGCGCGTGCCGGTGCGGGTGCCGCTCGCCGCGCGCGGCGACGCGCAGGCGCCGCTCGATCTCGCGGGCGACCTCGCCCGCGGTCATGCCGTCGGTGAGCGTGCGCATCGTCGCCACGGACTCGTAGGTCTCGCGCCGCTCGCGCATGATGTCGATCCACCGCTGCCGCGGGTCGCCCATCAGCAGGGGGCGCGACTCGTCCAGGCCCACGCGCGGCGCGGCGTACGCGATGCTCACGTCCAGGAACACCACGACGCCGCCCCCGGCGACGTAGTCGGCCAGCTCGGCCTGGGTGTCGGCCCGCAGCACGGCGCCCCCGCCGAGCGCGAGGACCCCGCGGTGCTCGGCGAGCGCCGCGGCGACGGCCTCGTGCTCCAGCCGGCGGAACGCGTCCTCGCCCTGGTTCCGGAAGATGTCGGGGATCGGGGCGCCCGCGCGCTGCTCCACGTCCTGGTCGGTGTCCCGCAGCTCGACGCCCCAGCGCCGGCCGAGCGCGTGCCCCACCGAGGTCTTGCCCGCGCCCATCGGGCCGCACAGGACGGCGAGCGGGCCGCGCTCCGGCGCGGGCGGACGTCCGGGTGCGCCGGAGGAGGCGGGTGCGGGGCGGGTCGACATCGGGGTCCTCCAGGGCGGGGCGGGCGGGCGGACGCGGTTCCGCGCCGGAGCGTACCAAGTGGTTCATACTGTCCGGGCCCGCGCACCGCACCGCGGACGGCCACCGCCCGGGCACCCCGACGCCCGCGCGCCCGCGCGGCCCGACCAGAAGGCCCGCCATGCCGCAGCCGCCCACCGCCGACGACCGGACCCGCCCCGGCACCCGCCGCGACCCCGAGGGGACCCGCCGCAGCATCCTCGAGGCCGCGGTCGACGAGTTCTCCGCCCACGGGCTGGCGGGCGGCCGCGTCGACGCGATCGCGGAGCGGACCCGCACCACCAAGCGGATGATCTACTACTACTTCCGCAGCAAGGAGGAGCTCTACGCCGCGGCGCTCGTCGAGTCCTACCGGCGCATCCGGGACACCGAGTCCGCGCTGCACCTGGACGAGCACGACCCCGAGACGGCGCTGCGCCTGCTGGTCCGGTCCAACGTGGCGCACCACGAGCAGAACCCGGCGTTCGTGCGGCTGGTCGTGTTCGAGAACCTGCTGCCCGCGGGCGCCGTGCACCTGATGTCCGCCGAGGTGCGGGCCGCGAACCGGTCCGCGCTGGACATCATCGACGACATCCTGCGGCGCGGGCGGGAGCAGGGGGTGTTCCGCGCGGGGCCGGACGCCCCGACGGCGCTCGACGTGCAGGAGGTCGTCTCGGGTCTGGCGTTCCAGCGGGTGTCGAACCGGGCGACGTTCCGGGAGCTCTTCGGTCGGGACATGCTCGGCGAGCAGGAGTCCCCGCACGTGCGGCGGATGATCGAGGACGTGGTGCTGCGGTTCGTGCTGGCGGCGCCGCCGGACTGACGCGGGGCCGCCGGACCGACGCGGGGCCCTTGGTCCCCGGGGACGCCCCCGGGCGGACGGGACGATGGGTGCGGCCGGTGAGCCCGCCGCCGCCGTCCCCGCGCCGCCCCGGAAGAGGCCCCCGTGAAGCGCAGCCCGCACCTGGCCACCACCGGCGCGATCTACGTGTACTTCGCCGTCTACGGCTCGGCCGTCATCGCGATCTCGCAGAGCTCCGCCCACCTCCAGCAGCAGTGGGGCGCGACCGAGGGCCAGGTCCTGCAGGCCGTCGCGGGCGTGGGCGTCGGCAAGGTCGTCGGGCCCCTGTTCGCCGGGTTCCTGTCCGACCGGTTCGGCCGTCGGCCCTCGGTGGTGACGGGCCTGGTGCTGGTGGGCGCGTTCCTCGGCGCGCTGCTGGTCAGCCCGACGTGGCAGGCCGGGTTCGCCCTCGCGGTGCTGTTCGGGCTCGCCAACGCCGTGGGGGACACCGGCAGCTACCCGACGCTGATGGAGGCGTTCCCGGCGCGGGCCGGGACCGCGAACGTCCTGGCGAAGGCGGCGATCGCCGTCGGCCAGCTGGTGCTGCCGCTCGCGGTGACGGCCACCGCCGCGGCGGGTCTGGCGTGGGGCACGCCGTTCGCGGTGCTGCTGGCGGTCGTCGCGGTGCTGGTCGCCGTGCAGCTGCGGGCGCGGTTCCCGGACCGCCCGGTCCCGGACCGGGACGGCCCGCCGCGCGCGTCCGCGGCGGTGCCGTCGGCGGACGGACCCGACCTGTTCGTCTCGGACGTCGTGTACAGCCCCGCGCGCACCGCGTTCCTCGAGCAGGCGGAGGCCGCGGGCTGCCGCACCATGAACGGACTGGGCATGATGCTCCACCAGGGCGCGGCCGCGTTCGAGCTCTGGACGGGGCAGCCCATGCCCGTCGACCACGTGCGCGCCGAGCTGTTCGGCTGAGGAGGACCACCCCCATGACCAGCACCACCGCACCCGCGCCGCAGCCCGTCGTCGTCCGCGGCACCACGATCGGCTCCGGCCGACCCAAGGTGATCGTCCCGCTCACGGGCGCGACCGTCGACGAGCTCCGCACCCAGGCCGCGGCGGTCGTCGCGGCCGGCCCCGACGTCGTCGAGTGGCGGATCGACCACCTGGACGCCGGCTCGGCGACACCCGAGGCCGCCGCGACCGCCGCGCGGGCCCTGCGCACCGCGCTCGGCGACCTGCCGCTGCTCGCCACCACCCGCACCACCGCCGAGGGCGGGCTCGCCGACGTCACCGACGACGCCTATGCGGCCGGGTACCGCGCCGTCCTGGCGACGGGTGCCGTGGACCTGCTGGACGTCGAGGTGATGCGCGGCGAGGCGTGCGTGCGCGCGCTGGTCGACCTCGCGCACGAGGCCGGCGTCGCGGTCGTCGCGTCGAACCACGACTTCGACGCGACCCCCGCGCGCGAGGAGATCGTCCGCCGGCTGCTGCTCATGGCCGACCGCGGCGCGGACGTGCTGAAGATCGCCGTCATGCCGCAGGACCCGGGCGACGTGCTCACCCTGCTCGCCGCCACCTGGGAGACGTCGCAGCGCACCGGTCGCCCGCTCATCACCATGTCGATGGCCGGCACGGGCGTGGCCTCGCGGATCGCCGGCGGGGTGTTCGGGTCGGCGGCGACGTTCGGCATGGTCGGGCGCGCGTCCGCCCCCGGGCAGGTCGAGGTCGAGGCGCTGCGCGCGGCGCTGGACCTGGTGCACGGGGCCTGAGCGCGCCGCACCCCCACGAGGTGCGGCGGGTCCGCGGGGGCGGGCCCGCCGCGCCGCCGGCTGCTCAGCGGGCGCGGGCCGCCAGCGCCGCGGCGTAGAGCTCCCGCTTCGGGACCCCCGCGACCTGCGCGATCTCCGCGACAGCCTCCTTGAGCCGCTCCCCGGCGTCGACCCGGGCCAGCACCTCGGCGACCAGCTCGGCCGTCGACGCGACCTCCCGCGCGGGCGCCCCGGCGACCACCACGGCGATCTCCCCGCGGACCTCCCCCGCCGCGGCCCACGCGGCGAGCGCCCCGAGGCCGTCGCGCACGACCTCCTCGTAGGTCTTCGTGAGCTCGCGGCAGACCGCCGCCGGCCGGTCCGCGCCGAACGCGGTCGCCATGTCCGCGAGCGTCTGCGCCAGCCGGTGCGGCGCCTCGAAGAACACCATCGTCCGGGGCTCGCGGTCCAGCGCGGTCAGGCTGCGCAGCCGCTCGCCGGGCTTGCGGGGCGGGAAGCCCTCGAAGCAGAACCGGTCCGTCGGCAGCCCGGACAGGGCGAGCGCGGTCAGCACCGCGCTCGGACCGGGGGCCGCGGTGACGTCCAGCCCCGCCTCGACCGCCGCGGACACCACCCGGAACCCCGGGTCGGACACCGCGGGCATCCCCGCGTCCGTCACGACCAGCACCGTGCCGCCGCCCGCGACGACCGCCAGCAGCTCCGGCGTGCTCGCCGCCTCGTTGTGCTCGTGGTGGCTGATGACGCGCCCGCCGATCGTGACGCCCATCCGGGCCGCCAGCGCCCGCAGCCGCCGCGTGTCCTCCGCCGCGACCACGTCCGCCTCGGCGATCAGCCGCCGCAGCCGCGGCGAGGCGTCCTCGACGTCGCCGATCGGGGTCGCCGCCAGGACGAGCCGCCCGCTGCCGGAAGGAGAGGAGGAGTTCACGCGCCCACCCTGCCACCTCCCCGCCCCCTGCCCCGCGCAACCCCCTCCCCCGTCCCACCTGCCCCGCGCCGACGAGCGGTCACGACACGCGAGCGCGCGCCTCTCGCGTCCAGCGTGTCGTGACCCCTCGTGCTCCGGGAGGGGCGGGTGGGAGGGGAAGCGCAGGCGGCGCGCCTACGATGGCGGGCGTGCCGCAGCCCGATCCGACCGCCGAGCCCGAGGCGCGCGACGTCGGCACCGGCAGCGGCGCGCACGCGGCGCACGCCCCGGCCGAGGCTGCCGCGCTGACCGTCCCCGACTCCCCCGACCCGGACCGCGCGGACGACCCCGGCCTGTCCACCCACGACCGCCTGCTGGTCCACCTCCTCGGTGCGCGCACCCTGCTGCTCGGCGCCACCCGCCGTGCGCGGGTCACGGGCTGGCTGTGGCCGCTCGCCGTGACGCTGCTGGGCGGCGTGCTGCGGTTCTGGCAGCTCGGCCGCCCCCACGAGCTCGTGTTCGACGAGACCTACTACGTCAAGCAGGCGTACTCGCTGCTCGTGCAGGGGTACGAGGGCCAGTGGGCCGAGGGCGCGAACGACCTGTTCGTCGCCGGCGACGACTCCGCGCTGCGCCTGGCCCCCGAGTACGTGGTGCACCCGCCGGTCGGGAAGCTGCTGATCGCGCTGGGCATGCAGCTCGGCGGGGGGTTCGAGTCGTCGACGGCCTGGCGGCTCGCCTCGGCGGTCGCGGGCACGCTCGCGGTGCTGATGGTGGCGCGGATCGGGCGGCGGCTGTTCGCCTCGACGGCGCTGGGCACGGTCGCTGGCCTGCTGATGGCCGTCGACGGCGAGGCGATCGTGCACTCGCGCACGGGCCTGCTGGACAACTTCGTCATGGTGTTCGCCCTCGCCGCGTTCGGCGCCCTGCTGCTGGACCGCGACCAGGCGCGTCGACGCCTGGCGTCCCGGACCGCCGCGGTGCTGGACTCCGGAGCGGCGCTCGACCTCGGGCCCGGACTGGGCTGGCGGTGGTGGCGGTTCGCGGCGGCGGTGCTGCTCGGGCTGTGCGTCGGGACCAAGTGGTCGGGGCTGTACTTCATCGCGGTGTTCGGGCTGCTGTCCGTGGCCTGGGACGCGACGGCCCGACGGTCCGTCGGCGTGCGGTCCTGGGCGCTGGCCGCGCTGGTGAAGGACGCGGTCCCGGCGGGCGTCGTCGTCGTCGGGACGGCCGCGCTCACCTACCTCGCGTCGTGGTGGTCGTGGTTCACGCACCCGGGGGCGTACCAGCGTCAGTGGGCGGTCGAGCACCCGGGCGAGGGCGTCGGGTGGCTGCCGCCGGCCCTGCGGTCGCTGTGGCACTACCACCAGCAGATGTGGCACTTCCACACGACGCTCACCTCCGAGCACGCCTACCAGGCGCACCCGCTCGGCTGGATCGTGCAGTGGCGGCCCACGTCGTTCTACTACCCGAAGTCGGTCTCGACGCTGACCGGCGAGGCCGCCCAGCAGGCGTGCGGGTCGGACGCCTGCTCCCAGGCGATCACCTCGCTCGGCAACCCGGTGCTGTGGTGGCTCGGGGCCGCGTCGCTGCTGTTCGCGGTGGTGTGGCTCCTGGTGCGGCGCGACTGGCGCGCGGGGGCGGTGCTGTCGGGCGTCGTCGCCGGCTGGCTGCCCTGGTTCGCGTACGCCCACCGGACGATCTTCACGTTCTACTCGATCGCGTTCACGCCGTGGGTCGTGCTCGCGCTGGTGCTGGTGCTCGCGCTCCTCGTGCAGAGCCGCGACCCGGTGCAGCGCCGCCGGGGCATCGTCGTCGCGACCGCGGTCGTGGTGGTCGTCGTGGCCGTGAGCGCGTTCTTCTACCCGATCTGGACCGCGTGGGTCGTGCCCTACGACGTCTGGCACCTGCACATGTGGTCGCCGTCCTGGATCTGACCCCCGGACGGGGGCGTCAGCCGAGGTCGACGTGCCAGTCGACCTGCGGGCTGGGGTACCAGGCGAGGCCCTCGGCGTCCCAGTAGGGCCCGTGCCCCGCGACGCGCGCGGCGAAGTCGTCCCAGTCCCGCCGCTCCTTCGGGGTCCACGCGACCTCGGCGACCGCCGCGAGGCGCGGCAGCAGCATCGTCATCAGGTCGTCGATGCTGCGCAGGGTCTCGGTCCACACGGTCGCCTCGACCCCGATCACCGAGCCCTCCGGCAGCCCGGGCACCAGCGTCGTGGGCTCCCACTCGTAGGCGTCCCGCAGCTCGATGTGCCCGGCCCACTCGAGGCCGAGCGCGGTGTCCGCGTCGTACTTCATGTCGAGGTACGCCCGCGAGCCCGGGGACATCAGCAGCCGGGCGCCCGCCTTCGCCGCCGCGACCAGCGGCGCCGGGTCCATCCGGGTGTCCCAGTACTGCACGACCGTGCCGGGCTCGAGCGGGGTCGTGGCGATCTCCTGCCAGCCGACGACCTGCTTGCCGGCCGCCCGCACCGCGTCGCTCGCCATCGCGACCAGGCGCGCATACTCCTCGCGCTCCATCGTCAGGACCTCGTCGCCGCCGATGTGCACGTACTCCCCGGGCGTCACCGCGGCCACGTCGCCGAACACGTCGCGCAGGAACGGCTCGGTCGCCGGCAGGTCCGCGTGCAGCCGGCTGAACCCGACCTCGATGCCGGTGTAGGCCTCGGTGGGCTCCCCCGACGGGGTGAGCTCGCCGTACGCGTGCAGCGCCGCGTTGACGTGGCCCGGCACGTCGATCTCGGGGACCACCCGCACCCCGCGGGCCTGCGCGTACGCGACCAGCGCCGAGAACTCCTCGGTCGTGAACCAGCCACCCGGGTCCCCGTCGACCGCGGTGCCGCCGGACCGCGCCGCCAGCTCGGGCCGCGACGGCAGGTCGAGGCGCCAGCCCTGGTCGTCCGAGAGGTGCAGGTGCAGCACGTTCATCTTGTACGCGGACATCAGCTGCACGACCACCCGCAGGTCGTCGGGCCCGAAGAAGTGCCGCGCCACGTCGACCGACAGCCCCCGCCACGCGTGCACGGGCTCGTCGTCCACGTGCACCGGCCACGCCGCGAACGTGCCCTCGTGCGGGCGCAGCACCTGGTGCAGCGTCGCCAGCCCGCACATCAGCCCGTCCGGCGACCCGGCGACGACCTCGACCAGGTCGGTCACCACGTCCAGGCGGTACGCCTCCGCGGCCATCGACCCGTCGACGCGCAGGGCGACGTCCCCGGGCTGCGTCGGCTCGGCGACGTCGCGGTACCGGACCTCCACCGTCGTGCCGGACACCCGGCTGAGCGCCTCGGCGGCGAGCACGCCGAGCGAGACCTCCGCCGGGCTGGTGCCCACGGTCACCGTGGTGGACGCCGTGACGACGAACGGGGCCCCCGCGCGCTCCTCGACCAGCCGCGGTGCCGGCACGAGACGCAGGGGGGTGGACGGAGCGGGCACGACGGTCCTTCCGGCAGCGGGGCACGTCCGGGGCGCAGCACGCTCCGGCCCCCCGCTGCTCAGTGTGCCCTGTCACCAGCGCCTGTGGCAGCGACTCGCGGATCCGATTCGTCCGGTTCGGCGGAGACCGGCGTGATCCGCGGCGGCCCGACCGGAGCCGCCGGTGCTCAGCGCACCGGGGCGGGAACGGCGTCCGGGTCGGTGGCCGCGAGGCGGCGGGCGAGCACCGCGCACGCGGCGAGCTGCAGCTGGTGGAACACGATCACGGGCAGCGCGACACCGGCCGCCGCGACGGGGCCGAACAGCACCGACGCCATCGGCAGACCCGTGGCGAGGCTCTTCTTCGACCCGCACATCAGCAGCGCGATCCGGTCGCCGCGGCTGAGCCGGAGCAGGCGCCCCCCGGACCAGGTGAGGGACAGCATCGCGGCGAGCAGCACCACGCAGACCCCGACGAGCACCGCGAGCACGCCGACGGTCAACCCGTCCCAGACCCCCGAGCGCGCCGCCTCGGAGACGGACGTGTACGCGACCAGCAGGATCGTGCTGCGGTCGGTGGTCCGGGTGAGCCACTTCCGGGAGCGGACCCAGTCGCCGATGAACGGCTGGGCGACCTGCCCGAGCACGAACGGCAGCAGCAGCTGCAGCAGCGTCGCCCCGGCGGAGCCTCCCACCGGCCCGCCCGCGCGGGACATCAGCACGCCGACCAGCAGCGGGGTGAGCACGATGCCGAGCACGTTCGACACCGTCGCCCCGGTGATCGCCCCGGCGACGTTGCCGCGCGCGATCGAGGTGAAGACCACCGACGACTGGATGGTCGAGGGCAGCAGGGACAGGTAGAGCAGGCCGGTCTGCAGGTCCTCCGGCAGCACCGAACCGGGCAGCAGCTGCACCGCGAGCCCGAGCACGGGGAACACCAGGTACGTGGAGGCGAGCATCCCGCCCTGGAGGCGGAGGTTGCGCAGGCCGTCCCAGATCTCCCGGGTCGCCATCCGCGCCCCGTAGAGGAAGAACAGCAGGACGACCGCGGCGGTGGTCACGTGGTCCAGCGCCGCGGCGAACCCGCCACCGGCCGGCACGAGCAGCCCCAGCACGAACACCGCGACGATCATCACGACCAGCGGGTCGACCCAGGTGGTCACGGCGGTGCGGGCCCGGGTCCACCCGCCGGGTCGGGAGGCGGACGCGTCAGGCACCGGGTCATTCTGCCACCGGGGCCGGCGCGGCCCGTCCGGTGCTCAGCCCACGGGCAGCACGTCGTACACCAGGTGCGCGAACTGCCCGTAGCGCTGCACGTCCCGGAGCCGCAGCCGGTCGGGGCCGACGCGGCGCGGCAGCACGGGCGCCCCGCCGGTCAGCGCAGCGGGCGCCACGCTGAGCTGCACCTCGTCGAGGGCGCCCACGTCGAGCAGCTGCCCCGCGAGGTCCCCGCCCCCGACGACCCACGCGTCGCGATCTCCCGCGGCCTCCCGGATGGTCGGCAGCGCGTCCCGGACGTCGCCCCGCACGAACCGCACGTCGGCGCCCGCGGGCACCGGCAGGTCCCGGGTGGTGAAGACGTAGTAGGGGCGGTCGCCGTAGTACGCGGGCCACTTCTCCGGGTGCGCGACGAGGTCCTCCTCCCGCAGCACCCACTCGTAGGTCGTCGACCCGGAGATCAGCACCCCGATGCCGGCGAGGAAGGCGTCGTGGTCGGGCACCTGCTGCGCGTCGACCGCGAACAACCAGGCGAGCGAGCTGTCCTCGTCCGCGATGTACCCGCTGAGCGACGTCGCCGTGTTGTAGATCATCCGCATGACGTCATCGTGCACCCGACCACCGACACCGCCCCGGGACGCCCTCCGGCGTGCATGACGAAGGCCCGGGACCGTCCGGTCCCGGGCCTTCGACGTGCGGGGTGGAGCTGAGGGGAATCGAACCCCTGACCTTCTCATTGCGAACGAGACGCGCTACCAACTGCGCCACAGCCCCTTGAAGCGGTGATCAGCCTAGCACCCGTCGAGGGGTGGTCACGACACCGCCCGCGCGGCCCTACTCGCCGGCGGCACGACGGCGGGCGAGCACCGCGTCGAGGTCGATCGACCCCGTCGTCTCCGGCGCGACGGGCGCGGTCGCGGTCGCGGTCGCGGTCGCGGTGGCCTCGGCGACGGGCGCCGGGGCCGCCTCGGGGGCGGCCGGGGTCGGAGCCGAGGCGGTCGTGGGCCGGGCGTCCTCGGGGATCGCGGACGACGCCGCGGGGGCCGTCGTCGCGGCGGCCTCGTCACGGTCCGCGACGGAGCGCCGGGCGGGCGCGCCCAGCGTCGACCCCTCGACCTCGCCGAGCGGCACGGGGTCGCGCCGGGGCGCGGGCGCCTTGGTCGTGTAGGTGGGGGCCGGCACCGCGACCGGCGACCAGGTGTCGCCCTCGCGGCCACCGTCCCGCAGGCGGGCGGACGTGCGCGCCGGGAGGTCCGCGCGGACGCGCGTGATCGCCTGCGTGTCGTCGATCGAGGGCCGGACGGCGCGACCCGCGGCGCCCTGGCGTCCCGGACGCGCGGCCCGCTCGCGCAGCGGCGCGGTCGCCTCGGCGATCCGGCGCTCCCACTCGACCTCGGCGGCCTGGCCCTGCAGCACGGCGCGACGGCCCAGGCCGAGCACGCCCGCGAGCAGCACGGTCGGCACGACGCCGGCGACGATCCCGAGCGCGGTCACGCCGACGACGACCCAGCCGACGACGGAGAGCACCGCGAGGCCGGCGGCGAGCGCGCCCCGGCGACGCGCGGCGGCCCCGCGACGTGCCGAGGCGGCGGCGTGCGCGGCGTGCAGCTGCGCGGCGCGGCGGGTGGCGTCGGCGCCGACCCTGTCCTGGGTCCCGTGCGGTCGGTCCACGTCCGTGGCCCCCCTGTCCGTTCGAGCGATCCGGTTCCCGGTTCCCGGGGTGAGCAGCCCGACCCGCTTGTCCACCGGGCCGCAGTCCGTCCGGATCCCCCGGTTCACGTCGACCCGCCTCCGCCGTCGCGACCCGTCCGGGCCGGTCACGGCGAGCACGCGCAACGCGTCGGAGAACCTGTCGTCGGTCCGCGACTCGAGCAGCTGCTGCCGGTGCCGCAGCTTGTGCGGCACCAGGTACGCGATCCACAGGCCGACCACCACGAGGGTGGCCGGGCCGGCGAATTCGTACACTCCACGACGGTAGGTGCGGTGCGGCCGGTGCTCCCGGACCCGTCGCGGCGTGTCGAGCGGCACACCGGAGTGAAATCACACGGTTGTGATTCAGGTGCGCCGCGCCCAGGGTGCCACACGGCGCCGCGCGCCGGGACCGAGGCAGCCCTTCGACCTGCGCGACAGCGCCTCAGACGCCCCGGGAGCGCGCCGCGTGCCAGCGGTCCAGCAGCCCGCCGCGGACCTCCTCGGCGGTCAGCGCGAACGTGCGGTGGTCGCACCACCGGCCCTGGATGTGCAGGTAGCGCTCCCGCAGGCCCTCGTCGCGGAACCCGAGCTTCTCGACGACGCGCAGCGACGGCCCGTTCTCCGGCCGGATGTTGACCTCCACCCGGTGCAGCCCGAGGGTCCCGAAGCAGTGGTCCGTCGCCAGCGCCACGGCGGTGGGCGTGACCCCCCGGCCGGCGACGTGCTCGGACACCCAGTAGCCGATCGACGCCGAGTACAACGAGCCGTACGTGATGCCCGAGACCGTGAGCTGGCCGACGAGCTCGCCGTCGACCTCGATCGCGAACGGCAGCGACGTGCCCGTCCGCGCCTGCCGGTCCAGCGTGCGCACGAACTGCCCGAACGTCGGCCGCCGTCCCGTCACCGCCTCCGGCGCCGTCGCGTCCCACGGCTCCAGCCACGCGGCGTTCACCGCACGCAGCCGCATCCACGCGACCTCGTCCGCGCGCCGCAGCGGCCGCAGCCGCACCGGCGCGTCGACCAGCGTCACCGGCCACCCGCGCGGCATCAGCGCTCCAGCACGAGGCAGTGGACGACCTGCCCCGCCACGACCGCGCCGTCCTGCTCGCCGACCACGGCCAGCGCGTTCGCGTGCGCGAGCCCCGCGATCGACGAGGCGGACGGGTCGCCGACCGGGGTGACCCGGTAGCCCTCGCTCGGCGAGCCGACGACCGCCGCGGGCACGAACTGCCGCACCCCCTCCGGGGACGGCCAGCCGACGTCCGCGCGCGCGGCCACCGACGGCCGGAAGAGGTCCGTGTGCCCGGCCATCGCCCGCAGGGCCGGCCGCACGAACACCTCGAACGCCACCTGCGCCGCCACCGGGTGCCCGGGCAGCGCGAAGAACGGCACCGCCCCGGAGCCACCGCCGACCGTGCCGAACCCGTGCCGGAACCCGGGCGCCATCGCGACCTGGTCGAACCGGACCGTGCCCAGCGGCGCGAGCACGTCGGACAGCGTGTCGTGCTGGGACTCCGACAGCCCGCCGGTGGTCACGACGACGTCCGCACGGACCAGCTGGTCCTCGAGCGCCTCGCTCAGCACCGCGCGGTCGTCGGTGACCACGCCGACCCGCACCGCCGTCGCGCCCGCGTCCCGCACGGCCGCCTCGAGCGCGTGGCCCGCCGACTCGTAGACCCCGCCGTCGCGCCGGGGAGCGCCCGGCTCCGCGAGCTCCGACCCGATCGAGACGATCACCACCCGCGGCGCCGGGTGCACCCGCAGCCGACCGCGGCCGGTCGCCGCCGCCACCGCGAGCTGCCGCGCCCCGAGCCGGGTCCCCGCCGCCAGCACCACCGACCCCGCCCGGGAGTCGGACCCGGCGGCCCGCACGTGCTCGCCCGGGGCCGGCACCCGATGGAGCGCGACACGCACGGCACCCCGGTCCGTGTCCTCGGCCGGGACCACCGCGTCCGCACCCGCCGGCAGCGGGCCGCCCGAGGCGATGCGCACCGCCTGGCCGGGCGCGAGCCGGATCGCGACCGGGTCGCCCGCCTGCACGTCGTGCGCCACCGGCAGCACCAGGGCCCGCGCCGGGTCGCCGCCGCGCAGGTCGCCGGTCGCCACCGCGTACCCGTCCCGGGCCGCGACCGGCGCCGGGGGCACGTCGACCGGTGCGGTCACGTCCTCGGCGAGGATGCAGCCCGGGGCGTCCGAGAGGACGACGTCGAGCGGGGCGACGGGGCCGACCGCGGACAGCACCGCCGCGAGCTGGTCCTGGACGGATCTCATGGCGGCATTCTGCCCGCGGGCGGCTCAGCGGCGCGCACGCAGCGCCGCGCGTCGGTCGCGCAGCAGGTCCGGGGCCCGCGGTACCGCCGGAGGTGTGACGTGGACCGGTGGTCCTACCCGGGGCCGCGCGGATCGGGGAGGATGGGGGTCATGAGCGCCGCTGCCCAGCCGTACCCGCACGTGTCCGACGGCAGCGAGTCGACCGAGGTGAAGGACGAGTTCCGGGCGCTGCTGCGGGCCGCCCGCCAGGCCCGCTCCCCGCGCCGGCGCGCCGAGGCCGCGGCCGCCCTGGTCGACGTGGTGGGGACGATCCCCGCGCTCGACGGCGCGACGTGCGTCGCCGCCTACTGCGCGCGCCCCACCGAGCCGGACACCGGACCGCTGCTCGACGCACTCGCCGCGCGCGGGGTCGAGGTGCTGCTCCCGGTGCTCGGCGCCGGGCTGCAGCGCGAGTGGGCCCGGTACGCCGGTCGGGACGACCTCCGGCAGCGCGCGCCCGGCCGGCCGCCCGAGCCGTCCACCCCCGCGCTCGGCGCCGACGCGCTCGCCGAGGCCGACGTGATCCTCGCCCCCGCGCTCGCCGTCGACACCGCCGGCACGCGGCTCGGCCAGGGCGGCGGCTGGTACGACCGCGCGCTCGGCTTCGCCCGGCCGGGGACGCCGGTGATCGCCCTGGTGTTCGCCGAGGAGCTCTACGACGCCGCCGTGCACCCGCTGCCGCGCGAGGCGCACGACCGCACGGTCGACCTGGTGGCGACCCCCGAGCGGTGGCTGCGCCTCGGGTCCTGACGCCCGCCCGGCGGACGCGCGCGACGGGAATAGCCGGAGGCCGCGTATCCTTGGCACTCGGACGAGGAGAGTGCCAGGGACGCGGAGCCCCCGCGGTGCCCGGCTCGCCACCCACCAGCAGCTCACGTCACCGCGGGAGACAGCAGTGCCCACCTACGCCTACACCTGCACCGAGTGCGGCCACGCCTTCGACATCCACCAGTCGTTCAGCGACGCGGCGCTCACCGAGTGCCCCGCCTGCGGCGGCCGGCTGCGCAAGGTGTTCTCCTCCGTCGGGGTCGTCTTCAAGGGCTCGGGCTTCTACCGCAACGACTCCCGGTCGACGACCACCTCGTCCACCGGCGCCACCCCGGCGTCCAGCGGCGCGGGCTCGAGCACGACCTCCTCGACCGGGTCGTCCTCGTCCGGCTCCTCCGCCACGACGTCGAGCAGCAGCACGCCCTCGACCCCCGCGGCCGCGCCGAGCAGCACGGCAGCGAAGCCCGCCGCGGGCTGACCCCCCGCCCGCCGCTCGATCACGCGGCGGCGAGCCCTCCACAGGCACCACGCCCGCGCGTCGTCCCCAGGACGGACGGCGGCCGGCGGCACGGACGTCGCGGTCGGCCTAGCGTCGCGGCCATGCCCCTTCCCGCTCACGGTCCCCGACCAGCAGGCCCGGCCCGGCGCCGGCTGCGGGTCCTGGCCTGGCGCGCCCGCTACCCGCTCGCCGCGGTCTGCGCCGGGCTCGCGGTCGTCCTCGCGACCGAGCGGCTGCGACCGCCCGACCCGCCGTCGGGCACGGTGACCGTCGCCGCGCGCGACCTCGCACCCGGGACGCCGCTGACGGCCGCCGACGTCGCCGTGCGGACCGTTCCCGTCGCCCTCGTCCCGGGCACCGGCCCGCCGCTCGACCCGACGGACCTCGAGGGGCGGCGGCTCGTGGTCGCCGTCCCGGCGGGCCTGGTCCTCGCGGCCGAGCTGCTGGTGGACGACAGCTCGGCGCCGCCGGCCGGCACCGTCGTGGTCCCCGTGCGGTTCGCGGACGCCGGGGTCGCCGCGGTCCTGCGGCCCGGGACGCGCGTCGACGTCGTCGCCGCCGCGCTGGTCGACGGCGGCGCGCCGGAACGGCTGGCCCGGGGCGCCCTCGTCCTCCCGACACCGACGGCCGACGGCGGCGCGGGCGGCGGCGGAGCGGACGGCGGACCCGGGTCCGGCGGCGGGCTGCTGGGCACCGGGGCGACGGCCGACGCCGGTCCCGTGCTGCTGGCGGTGACGCCCGACGAGGCCGTCCTCCTCGGCGGGTCGGCGTCCTCCCGCGCGCTCGGTCCGGTCATCGTGGGATGATGCGGACATTTCGGAGCTCGAGACCGGGGGCATGGACATGAGTGACGCACTGAACAAGGGCCTGCGGGGCGCCACCGACCGGGCTCGCGGGCTCGCCGGGGTGTTCCAGGGGTTCAAGGACTTCATCTCGCGCGGGAACGCGATCGAGCTGGCGGTCGGTGTGGTCATCGGCGCCGCGTTCACCGGCGTCGTCACCGCCCTGCAGACGGGCTTCATCGCCCCGCTGATCGCGATGATCTTCGGCAAGCCGGACATCAGCACGATCTGGCAGATCGGCCCCGCCGGCGAGGCGCAGATCAGCGTCGGGCTCATCCTCAACGCCCTGCTGCAGTTCCTCATCACCGCGGCGGCGGTCTACTTCTTCATCGTCCTGCCGCTCAACAAGCTGGCCGAGCGGCGCAAGCGCGGCATCGAGGCCGAGCCCGCGCGGCCCTCCGAGGACATCCTGCTGCTCCAGGAGATCCGCGACCTGCTCGCCTCCCAGTCCAGCCCCGCGCTGCGCCAGGACACCGGACAGACGCCCACCACGGGCCGGCACGGTGCGGGCGGCACCCCGGACGTGCCGCCGCCGGCCGTCTGACGCGCGCACCCGCCTCGGCTGCGGGGACGGTGGGAGGATGGGGCCCGTGAGCACGCCCTCCCCCGCCCCGCAGCCCCGCGACGCCGCCCCGGCACCGGCCCCGGCCGCGCGTCCGGTGGACGACACCCCGCTGATCCCCGGCCGCAGCGCGGACGACTCGGACGCCGGCTGGGGCGACGACCGGTCGGACTCCAACGACGACCGCCTGCTCCGGGACGTGCCCCCGCACTGGTGACCCCGGCGCCGAGCGCCGCGGGCCACCCCCGCGTCGACCGCCGCCGACCACCCCGCCCACCGGCCCCCCGCCGGCCCCTCGGACCCGCCCCGCGCCGCCGCCTGCCCACCCCGCGCCGCCCTCGCCTGCCCGCCCCGCGCCGCCCTCGTCTGCCCGCCGCGCCGCTCGCGCCTGCCCGCCCCACGGACGCCGAGATAGGACCGTTGCGCCGAGACAGGTCCGCGGGGCGCCCTACCTCGGCGCGACGGTCCTATCTCGACGTCATCGGTCGCCGCGGGGCGTCCGACCGCGGCGCGACGGTCCTATCTCGGCGTCATCGGTCGCCGCGGGGCGTCCGACTGCGGCGCGACGGTCCTGTCTCGGCGCTGTCGGTCGCCGCGGGGCGTCCCCGCTCGGCTCGGCGGTCCTGTCGCGGCGTCGTCGGGCGGCGTGGGGCGTCGTGCCTCGGGCCGGAGGGGGTCAGCGGGTGGCGCGCTGGACCGCGGCACCGACCACCGAGTCGACGCGAGCGCCCCGGCGGGTGATGCCGAGCTCGAGGCGCAGCGCGGCGGCGAGCTCGTCGGGAGTCCGCTCGGTGCCGTCGGACACGAGCCACGCGACGAGGTCGTCGAGCTGGTCGTCGGAGTACGCGCTGACCGGCAGGCCGGGCCGCACGTCCGGACGCGGCCCGCCCGGGACGGCGAGCGTCGGCTGGACGACGCGCACCGCGCCGGTCATCGGCGCCGCGGCCTCCATCACGCCGGGGATGTCCGCGGCGGTCGCCGGCGCGGCACCCGTCACCGGGACGGCCCCGGTGGCCGGTGCCCCCGCCGCCCCCGGGACGACCCCGGTCGTCGGCACGGCTCCGGTCGTCGGCTCGACCCCGGCCACGGGCACCGCACCGGTCGCCGGAGCGTCGGACACCCGGCGCTCCCCGGGTCCGGTGCCGCCACCCGCGGGCAGGTCGGCGCCGGGGACCACCGCGAACCCGGTGAGGGTCGGCGCGGGCCCGGTGCCGTCGTCGTCGAGCAGGACCCCGTCGAGGTGCGCCCCCTCGGGCAGCAGCAGGCGGCCGCGGCGACGCTGCTCGGCCGTGCGGGCCAGACGCTCGTCGGCGACCGCGTGCAGGGCGCGGCGGATGCGGTCGACCTCGGCCTCGGGGTCGAGGAACGCGGCGGCGGACCAGACCCGCAGCACGCTCCACCCGAGGCGCTCGAGGCGCTCGGCGACCTGGCGGTCGCGGACGCGGACCGACGGCTCGGTGAGGTACGCGTCGTCGTCGGTGAGGACCGCGACCAGGAGCTCGCCGGGCAGCTCGGGGTGGCCGACGGCGAGCGGGAGGTGCAGCCCACCGGGCAGACCGTGGTCGAGCTCGACGACGAGGCCGTGCCGCCACAGGCGCTCCGCGAGGTCGACGACGAGCCGGTCGGGCGCGTGGTCCGCGGGCCGCTCCTCGGCGAGGGGCGCCGTGACGGGCTCGGCCTCGTGGGTGTCGTCGGTGAGCTCGCGGGCCGGGTCGGGCGCGGGCGCCGGGTCCTCGACGAACGGGGCCACGGCGCGGTCGGTCTCACCCACCGCGCGGCGCTCGGCGAACCGCAGCAGGTCGGCGAGCAGCCGGGGCCCGGGGCCGCGCAGCCGCTCGGGGTCGATGTCGGCGGTCGCGAAGCAGGACACGACGTCCAGGCGGTGCCGGGTGACGCCGAGCGCGGCGAGCAGCAGCGCGTCGCCGCCGGGTCCGCTGATCGGGCCGAACCGGTGCAGCACCCGCCCGTGCGGGGTCCGGCCGAACCCGAGCGACAGGATCAGCGCGTCCCGGCGCAGCCCGGCGACGTTGGTGAGGTCGGTGACGACGAACGGCTCCGGACGGGTGCCGTCGAGCGCCGCGGCCAGCGACGGCGAGTCGCGGACCTGCGCGAGGACGGCCTCCCGGACCTGTGCGGTGTGCAGGGCCGACGCGGTGACGACCGCCAGCGACTCCTCGGGGTGGGTCAGGGCGTGCTCGATGACGAGCTCGACGACGCGGTCGACGTCGGCGCGGGTGCTCTGCACGGCCCCGGTCCCGTCGGGCATCCCGGTCCCGTCGGGCACGAGGTGGTGGCCCACGGCGGCGGCGCTGGTCGGCAGCGGTGTCGGCGACAGGACGTCGGCGTAGCCGTGCGCGGCGAGGAACGCCGTCAGGTACGGGTCGCGGCGGGACGCGTCGGCGCGCAGGTGGACCGTCGGCAGGACGTCGGCGAGCTCGCGCACGGCGGTGCCGGACGCGCACCGGCGGTCGCCGACGACGACGACCTGCCGGCCGCGGGCCAGCGCGGGCAGCGCGACCTCGACCGGCAGGTGCGCGGCGGCGTCGATCACGACGAGGTCCACGGTCCGGGCGGCGGGCAGCACCTGCGGCACGAGCATCGGCGCGGCGGCGAGCACGGGCCGGAGCCGCCGGGCGACGTCGGGGTACCGCTCGAAGGTCTCGCGCAGGCCGGTGGTGCGGTCCTCGACCAGCTCCGCGAACAGCGCCTCGGTCTGCTCGGTGTGCAGCGCCATCGTGCTGCGGACGTGCGCGGCGGCACGGGCGCGCACCGGGCCGGCGAGGGCGGCGGTGTGGGCGACGTCGAGCTCGCGGTACTCCGCGGCCAGCCGGCCGAGGGTGCGACCGTCGTACCCGGCGAGCGCGGGGTCGGCGGTGAGGATCTGCTCGAAGACCGTGCTCCACCAGGCGAGCTCGAGCTCCGCGCCGACCAGGTCCGGGGCGACCCGGCGGTCGGCGAGGTCGTCGAGCAGGTCGCCCAGGCCCGCGGCCACCAGCGACCGGACGAGCCGGGTGCGCTCGGGCAGCACCGCCAGCGACTCGCGCGCGGCGACCAGGCGGCCGGCGCGCTCGCGGACCTCCGCGAGGGGACGGCCGAGCAGGTCGCCGCCCTCGGGGGTGCCGGCGAGGACCGCCGCGAGCGCGTCGACGTCGGCGCGGACCTCGTGGTGCTCCGCCTCGATCTCGGCGAGCCCCTCGGGGAGCCGCGGCCAGCCGCCGGCGGGGCAGTGCGCCTGCCAGATCCCGCGCTGCCGCTGCACGTCGAGCAGCGCGGCGTGCAGGTCGGCGACGGGGCGGCCGGGGCGCAGCAGGTCCTTGGCCTGCTTGCGCAGCCGGCGCCGCAGCCAGTAGCCCATCGGGGTGCCGTGCTCGGTGCGCCAGGCCTTGCTCGCGGTCGCGGCGACCATGTCGGCGGGGTTGCGCTCGAAGACCAGCGGCTGGAACACGTCGAGGACGCCGCGGACGCCGTGCAGGACGTCGAGCTGCTCGGCCCAGGCGGCGAGGGTCGTCGCGGGCGTGAACCCGGTGACCTCGGCGACCTCGGCCACGCGGCGCTCCAGCGCGGCCAGACCGGACTCCCCCGCGAGCCGCTCGGCCCGGCGCAGCGCGTCGGCGGCCTCGGCGTCGGACAGCAGCGCGGCGCCGTACCAGGGGGTGTCGACGGGGCGCAGCGTGAACGCGCCGGCGCGGGCGGCCTCGGTGAGCTCGGCGCCCACGGTCGCGCGGCGGGCGGCGTCGAGCGACCGGGCGACCTCGCCGGGCAGGCGGACGGTCGTGCGGGGCGCGGGGCGCTGGGCGGTGAGGGTGGCGAGCGCCTGGAACGCGTCGTACGCGGAGGCGCCCCAGGGCTGCCGGACGAGGTGCAGGCCGTCGACGTAGCCGCGCAGGCGCTCGCGCCGCTCGACGAGGGACCGGCGCAGCTCGCCCGCGGCGACGGGGTCGCCCGCGTCGACGTCGAGCGTCATCGCGCCCATCAGCCGCCGGGCGGAGGCCTGGCGCCACGCGGCGTCGGGCGCCACGTCCAGCAGCACCTCGTCGACGCCGAGCTGCTCGAGCCGCTCGCGCAGCGCGACGGCGGCACGGCGGTGGCCCGGGACGTACAGCACGGTGCGGCCGGCGGCGGCGGCGTCCGCGACCAGCGCGGCGAGCGTGCCGGTGACGTCGCTGTCCGCGGGGGCGTCGACGAAGACGTGCGTCCCGCCGGCCACCACGTCGAGGACGTGCTGCTGGGCGGGGTCGAGGTCGCCGACGCCCCGCTCGGTGCCGGGGTCGCGGTCGCCGCGGGCCGGCTCGGGCAGGGTCACGGCGAGCTGCTCGGCGGCCTCGGGGACCCCGGCGAGCGCGGCGGCGACCTCGTGGCGCTCGAGCGCCGGGGCGAGCCGGTCGAGGTCGTCGACCAGCACCTGCCCCGGGTGCACGAACGTGCCGACGACGATGCGGTCGACCAGCTGGAAGTCGTCGAGCACGGCGGCGCCGAGCGAGGTGAGCCGGGTGATCGCGTCCCGCGGGTCGAAACCCGAGCCGGTGAAGGCGCTCCGGGCGACGGCACCCGGGTCGAGCAGCGCACCGCGCGCCCGCAGCGCCCGCGCGAGCACCGGGTTGACCTCGAGGGACGGCTCGAGGGTGAGCTCGTAGTCGCTCTCGGCGGTGCCGCGGGCGCGCAGCGACACCGGTCGGAGCAGGACGGGGGCGCGCACGCGGCGCGGCGTGCTCGCGGGGGCCTCCGCGGACCGGTCGTCGTCTCCTGCACCGGCGGCGTGCTCGCTGGTGGCGGTGGCGATGGCGGCGACGTCGTCGGTGGCGACGTCGGGGGTGCTCGGCTCGGTCCAGGACGCCACCCCGATCGCGAGGTAGGTCGGCGCGATGCCGTACTGCTGCGCGTAGGTCCCGGCGCGGGCGGCGACGGCGCGGGCCCGGCGGCGTGCGGTGCCGAGCGCGGCGCCCTCGCGCACGAGGTTGGACAGCCGGGTCTCGCGGCCGGCGAACAGCTGCGCGGTCCCGGACGGGTGCGCGGCGGACAGGTCGAGGGCGGCGTCCCCGAGCAGCTCGACGTCGGCGAGCGTGGACCCGCCGGCGGCCTCGACCAGCGCGGCGCGCCAGGTGCTGGTGGCGCCGGCGACGAGCTCGGCGGCGGACGGCGGCTCGACGAGCACGGGGCCGGAGGCCTGCCCCGCACCGGGGTCGTCGGCCTGCGGGCCGGGGCGCCGGTCGGCGTCAGGGCGTGCCCCGTCCGTCCCGGTGCCCGGGGTCACGGCGGCGGAGTCCGGCCTGCTCGACGCGGGGTCGACCGGCCCGGGCGGGACCGGGGTGGTCGACGGGGTCGACGGGGCGACCGGGGCCGCCGCCGCGGAGGCGGCCGGCTTGCCGAGGGCGGGGCGGCGCGCGGGGACCTTCACCCGTAGAACGCTAACCGCCCGGGGGCCGGGCGTGCGTCGTGACGCGCCGCCGAGCGGGGTGATCACGCGGAACCTGCCGTGTCGGGCGACCGGCCGGAGCGGTGCTCGACGGGCGGTCGGGGCGGCCGTCGGTGCTGCTCGGCCGGGACGTAGTCGACGGTGCGCACCGCGCAGGGGGCAGGCGATGCGCACCGTCGGGATGAACTATGGCCCCGGGGTGGTGCAGCGGTCAACAACCTGGCGTCCTCCCGGGTGAACGCTCACACAGACTGGTCACAGGCCCAGGACGTCGCCCCAGGTCGCGCGTCCGGAGGTGTGGGCGAGATCACCCGCGGCGGCCCGGCCGTGCTGGCCTGGCGGGACCTGTCAGCCGCTGCAGGCCCCGCCGGCAGCACCCTGTCTAGACGCCGCCCGGGACCGGTCGTCCACCTGAGTGCTCAGGCCGGGCCGGACTGAGTGGCCCAGGCCCGGATTGGGTGGCGCGGCCAGCGGACTAGGTGGACGACCGGCGGCGTCCGGCTGAGTGGTCACACCTCGGGCCAGCCGCCCAGCGCGCCGCGGCTCCCGAGCCCCAGCTTCCGCAGCGCGCGGCTCATGTGGTTCTCCACCGTCCGCACGCTGAGGCCGAGACGGTCCGCGATCTGCCGGTTGCTGAGCCCGTCCCGGGCGAGCACCGCGACCTCGCGCTCCCGGGTGGACAGCGGCTCCTCGCGGAGCGACCCGCGTCGGCCGGTCGGCTCCGGGATCCGACGGGCCCGGGCCGCGAGCGCCGCGTCGTCCAGGCCCAGGATCATCTCCGCCTGCTGCGCCAGCCCGGGCGCGACGAGCGCGTGCGTGCGCGGCACCGCCTCGAGGACGGCGGCGCGGTCGCACGCGGCGATGCCGAGCATCAGCCGGACGTACGGCTCGAGCAGCGGCACGTCCGACCGGTCGAGCACGTCCCGGACGACCGCGGCCCGCGACGGCGGCAGGGACGCGGGACCGCCCACCCAGGTGAGCAGCGCCGGCTGCAGCAGCCCGGCCTCGGCGTAGCGCAGCCCCGCCTCCCAGGCGGTCTCGGCGGCGTCCTCGTGGTCCCCCGCGGCCGCGGAGGTCGCGACCCGGGCCAGGACGCGCAGCGACCGGACCAGCGGGTGGTAGGTCCGCGGGGTGGCGTCGAGCTCACGGAGCATGACGCGGGCGAGCGTGGCGTTGCCGGCGTGGGCCTGGAGCACGGCCGCGACGGTCATCCCGCGCCGGTGGAACGTCGTCTCGATCGGGCCCGCGGGGCCCAGGCGCAGCGCGGTGCTCACGACCCGCCACGCGGCGGCCGGCTGACCCGACAGGTAGAGCGCCTCCGCCAGGACGCACGCGTGCACCCGGATCCCGAGCGCGTCGACCTCCGCGTAGGCGGTGTCGAGCATCCGCCGCTGCCACCGCTCGGCCTCCGCGAGCCGCCCGCACATCGCGAGCGCCTCCCCGCGCAGCGCGGCGAGGTAGTGCCGGACCTCCGGCTCCGCGTCGGCGACGTCCGCGGTCACGCACACCCGGACCGCCTGCTCGGGCCACCCGCCCTCCAGCAGCGCGGCGGCGCGCACGACGACGGGCCAGCCGCGGAACAGGCGGACCGGCACGTCGGCGTGGGGCTCGTCGGCGATCTCGTCGGCCCTGCGGCCCTCGCCCAGCTCGCGCAGCACCTGCCTCTTCATGTCCCGGAGCCGCAGCAGCGGCCCGGGGTCGGGGGCGCAGTCCTCCAGCGCGGCGTCGACCTCCTCGGTGGTGTCGCCGCGCCAGCCCTGCCACCGGGCGCGGTAGTAGGCGAACGTCAGGCGCTCGGCCTCGCCGTCGCGGTCCGTCGGACGGGTGCCGTCGAACACCGCCTGCAGCTGTTCGGTCGCCGGTCGCCGCATCAGCTGGGCCAGGTACGCGTTCGCGGTGCGCAGCGACGGCGCGAGCAGCCAGGCGGAGCGGCGGGCGGCCTCCTCGACGGTCGCTCGCTCGTGGACCAGACCCGCGAGCTCGGCGGTCCACCGCCAGTACGCGTCGCTCTCGGCGGTCACGTCGCCGAGCAGGACGGCGGTCAGGTCGTCCTGGTGCGGTCGGTGCGGGACGAAGCCGGGGCCGGTCCGCGCGCCGACCCGGTCGGCGAGCCGGCGGCGCCGGTACGGGCTCGTGCGCTCGCGCAGCGCCCGGGCGAGCACCGGCGGCGCCACCCCGTACATCTCCCCGGAGTCCGCCACGTCGTGGCTGACGACCCGGCCGGACTCGAGCAGCTCCGCGAGCACCGCCGGGTCGACCAGCTGCTCGGCCACCGAGGCCGGCACCGGGCCGATGCCGGACAGCAGCTCGAGCGACTCGACCAGCTCGGGGCGGGCGTCGGAGAGGAACACGTACGCCACCGGGTCCGCCGGGACCTCGACCAGGGTGCCGTCCTCGGCCCACAGCCCGTCGACCCGGCGCAGGGCACCGGCCGCGCGGGCCGCGTCGGCGAGCGCCACGACCGCGCGCGGGTTGCCGCCGGTCTGGGCCATCACCGACGAGGTGAGCCCGGCGTCCGCGGGCGCGCCGAGCAGGGAGGCCAGCAGACCCGCCACCGCGCGGAACCCGAACGGCGGGAGGCGGACCTCGGCGGGCGCCCGTTCGGCGAGCACCTCGCGCATCGCCGCGGTCGGGGTGCGCAGCGGGTCGAGCGTGCAGCTCGCGACCATGACGCAGCTGGTGCGGCCGAGGACCCGGCGCAGCACCGCGAGGCTGCGGGCGTCCATCCGGTCGACGTCGTCGACGAGCAGCAGCGCGCGCCGCCCGACCAGCTCCTGGGCGAGCCACGCGGTGAGCACGGTCTCGTCCGCGGTACGCGGCGGCGCCGACGCGTGGTCGAGCAGCGCGGACAGCGGCCCCGTGCCGCCGGCCCGCAGCAGCATCCCCTGCAGCCCGCGGCGCGACGCGTCGGCGAGCAGGGACTCGAGGACGGTCGTCTTCCCCGAGCCGCGGTCCCCCCGCAGCAGCACGTCCCGGCCCAGCGGCACCCAGCGCTGCACCGCACCGGCCGCAGCCGCGAATCCTTCGGCCTCCATGTCGGCGCCCTCTCGTCGGTGTCCGAACCCACGCACACTGCGGGTTCTGCACCACTCACCGAGCGCCAGCCGACCACCTACCCAGGCGCACCCCCGCGCGGAGCCGCGCCGTGGATCGGCCGATTGAGGGGCGCCGGCGCACCCCTACCGGCACCTACCCAGCAGCGGGCGGGCCTCGACGCGCGCGCCGTCGCCCCGGACGGGGCCGGCTCGACGGCTACGCGCGGGGCGTCAGCCGCAGCCCCGGGATCACCGGCGCGGGCAGCGGCGCGTCCGCGTGCCCCGTGACCCGGCCGAACCGCGGGGCCGGGCCGGTGACGTCGGCGATCTCGGCCTGCCACTGCGTGCGGGCCGCGACGACCTCCTCGTGGTCGCGCCCGATGAAGTTCCACCACATCACGATGCGCTCGCCGAGCGGCAGCCCGCCGATGAGCAGCACCCGCACCTCGCCGTCGCCCGTGGCGGTCAGCGTCAGCGTCGTCGCACCCGGCGCCCGGTAGAGCAGGTGGTGCACCGGCGCCGGCGTCCCGTCGACCGCGACCGCCCCCGCGTCGACCAGGACCGCGTGCTCGAACGCCGGGTCGACCGCGAACGTGTGCGCCGCACCCGGCCGCAGCCGCACCTCCGCGCCGACCAGCGGGGAGAACGTCGGCACCGGCGACGTCGACCCGGCCAGCGACCCGAGGAACACCCGCGCCTCGCCGCCGTCGAGCGCCGTCACCGGCGGGACGTAGTGGTCGAACGCCGGGTCCGCGTCCCGGTCGCGCTCGGGCAGCACCGTCCACAGCTGCACGCCGTGCAGGACGGTCGTGGTGGGCGTGGAGTCCTCGGAGTGGCTGATCCCGTGCCCCGCGGTCATCAGGTTGAGCTCGCCCGGGCGGACCAGGCAGTGCGTGCCGAGGCTGTCGCGGTGCTCGATCTCCCCCGAGAACAACCAGGAGACGGTCTGCAGCCCGGTGTGCGGGTGCGGCGGGACCCGCATCCCGCCCGTGAGCGCGACGTCGTCGGGACCGTAGTGGTCGAGGAAGCACCACGCCCCGACGAACGACCGGGCGCGCTGCGGCAGCGTGCGGCGGACCGACATCGCCCGGATCCCGCCGAGCGGGACGTCGCGGGGCTCGAGCAGCTCGGTGCCGTCGGGCGCGGCGGCGGGCGGCGCGGTGGGGCGGCAGTCGTGCTCGGTCGCGACCGCTTCCAGATTGGTCATGGCGTCTCCCCGGGTGGTGCGCGACCGCACCGGCGTGCGCCGGCGTGGCGGCCAGGGTACCCACCGCGGGCAGCTCCGACCCCGGGCCCGATCAGTGGCGTCGGATGCTCGCGGCGTACGCGTCGAGCACGTCGAGCACGCCCTCGTGCACCCACACCCGGTCCCGCTGCCGCCCGCTGCGCTCCACGAGGATGCCGGCGTCGGCGAGCTGCTGCAGGGCCCGCTGCGCCGTGACCGCGTTCATCCCGAGGCGCTCCCCCAGGAACCGCGACGTCACGACCGGCTGCGCGACCAGCTGCGGCAGCACCCGCCACGCCGCGGCCTGCGGTCGCAGCGCTCCGAGCGCCTCGCGCGCCGCGTCGACCTGCGCCGCCAGGTCGTCCACGAGCCGCCGCCCCGTCGCGGCGGCGTACCGGCTGGCACGCGTGAACTGCTCCACGATCGGACGCGCGTCGCCCGCGCGGTACGCGGTGAGGGCACCGACGTAGGCCTCGGTGTCGGTGAGCAGCCCGGCGGACACGGGCGCGGTGGTCCGCGTCATCACGCGCTTCGCCCGCAGGATGGCGTGGACGAGCGCCCGTCCCGTGCGTCCGTTGCCGTCGGCGAACGGGTGGATGGTCTCGAACTGCGCGTGCGCCACGGCCGACTGGAGCAGCACCGGGAGGTCGTCCCGGGCGATGAACTGCACCAGGTCCGCCATCGCCGCTGGCACGAGCGCGGCCTGCGGCGCGACGTAGGCGGCGCCGCGCGGGCTGATGCCGCTCGTGCCGACCCAGACCAGGCCCTCCCGGTACCGACCCGCGTGGGCGTCCCACCCGGGCTGCGCCGACAGCAGCACACCCTGCATCGTGAGCACGGCTCGCTCGTCCAGCCGGTCGGCGAGGTCGAGCGCGGCCTCCATCGCCCGGACGTTGCCCACCACGACCGTGGCGTTCGTGCTGGTCGACTGCTCGAGCTCCGCGAGCGCGAGCTGGCGCGCACCCACCGTGAGGCTCTCGATCTGCGAGGACGACGTCGACTCGGTCCGCAGCAGGATCGAGGACATCGGGCCGAGCACGGCGTCATCGAGACCCAGGGTCGCCGCGGCGTAGCTGTCGAGCCCGGCCAGTGCGGTCGCGGCCTCTTCGACGTCCGCCGCGAGGTCCGCCGGCACGGACGGCCGGTAGTCCGCGATCGTCGCCGGGACGCTCGACAGGTACGGGCCGGAGCCCGCCGCGACCTGGGCGCGGGTCGACATCCCGTCCGTCTCCGCGAGCCAGACGTGCTCCGTCCGCGTGAGCGGGGCGATCGGGAGGGCGTCCACCATCGGACCACCTTACTTACAGTTTCGCCCAAACTGTAAGTAACGCCCTCGCGTCCCGACAGATCCCCGCGTCTCCCCGCCGGCTCAGCGCCGCAGCGCCCGGCGCAGCACCGCCGCCACCGCCACCCCGCCGAGCACCCACGGACCCGCGACGAGCAGCACGTCGAGCGGCTGGTGCCGGACGTCGACCCGTCCACGGCGGGACGCGACCGGGTGGGCGTGCAGCTCCGCGCTGATCCCCGTCTCGGTGACCGGGTTGTCGGGCCGCAGGGTCGCGAAGGAGCGCAGGTGCGCGGTCGTCGCGTCGACCCGGTCCGCGGCGATGAGCAGCAGCCAGTGCGCCGCGCGACCCTCGCTGAACCGTTCGTAGGCGTAGCGACGGATCGCCCCCGCGGGCCCGTGCAGCGGCTGCGCCGTGCCGAACACGGGCGGCAGCATCGTGTGCTCCACGGACCGCTCGCGCGGGACGGTCTCCTCCTGGCGCTCCGGCAGCACCCAGTGCGCGCCGGTCGGTGGGAGGTCGTCGCGCTCGCGCGGGGTCGACGGGCGGTCGGCGGGGTCGAGGTCGGCACCCCACCCGGGGATGCGGGCGCGGAGCTGGTCGGGCGTCTCCGGCAGCGGCGGCTTCTGGGCGGTGTACGGCATGTCCGGCTCCTCCTCAGGCCTCGTCCGGGACGATCAGCGGCTTGATGATGCCGTCGAGCTTGGCGGACATCATGTGGTACCCCTCGGCGATGTGCTCCAGCGGGATGCGGTGCGTGATCACGTCGCTGGGCGTGAAGTAGCCGGCCCGCAGGTGCTCGAGCAGCCGGGGCCACTGGCGCTTCACGGGTGCCTGGTTCATCCGCAGGGTGAGGCCCTTGTTCATGGCGTCGCCGAACTTCACCGCGGAGAACATCGGCCCGTAGGCACCCATCACGGAGACGGTGCCGCCCTTGCGGACACCGTCGATCGCCCAGTTCAGCGCGACGGGTGAGCCGCCCTGGAGCTTGAGCTTCGCGGCGGTGACGTGCTGGACCAGGTTGCCGTCGGCCTCGGCGCCGACCGCCTCGATCACGCGGTCGAACCCGAGCCCGTCGGTGGCCTTCTTCATCTCGACGACGATGTCGTCGTGCTCGGTGTAGTTCCGGGTCTCGGCGAGCGCGAAGGTGCGTGCCTTCTCGAGCCGGTACTCGAGCTGGTCGATCACCACGACGCGTCCGGCGCCCATCAGCCACGCCGACCGGGCGGCGAACTGCCCGACGGGCCCCGCACCGAGGACCGCGACCGTGTCCCCCTCGGCGATGTCCGCGAGCTGCGCGCCGAAGTACCCGGTCGCGAGCGCGTCGGTCATCAGCACGGCGTCGTCGTCGTCCAGCCAGTCCGGGATGACCGAAGGGCCGACGTCGGCGAACGGCACCCGCACGTACTCGGCCTGCCCGCCGTCGTAGCCACCGGTGGTGTGCGAGTACCCGTAGATGCCGCCGACCGCGGTGGCGTTCGGGTTGACGTTGTGGCAGTTGGAGTACAGGCCGCGCGCGCAGAAGAAGCACGTGCCGCAGAAGATGTTGAACGGCACCATCACGCGGTCGCCGACCCGCAGGTTCTGCACCGACGAGCCGACCTGCTCGACGACGCCGATGAACTCGTGCCCGAACGTGTGCCCGACCCGGGTGTCCGGCATCATCCCGTGGTAGAGATGCAGGTCGGAGCCGCAGATCGCGGCGCGCACCACCCGCACCACGGCGTCGTTCGGGTGCTCGATCCGGGGGATGTCCTTCTCCTCGACGCGGACCTTGTACGGCCCGCGGTACACCATCGCGCGCATGCGACTCCCTCGTCCCTGTCGGTCCCTCCAGCGTGGGGACCTCGGGGCGATCCCGCATCCCGGGGCGGCACCCGTAGCATCGCGGGCGATGAGCACCACCCCCGCGACCGAGCCCGGGGCCGGCGCGCGCGCCCTGCTGGACCGGCACCGTGCGCTCGCCGCCGCCGCCCGCGCCGTCCTCGACCGGGTGGACGCCACGACCGTCGAGGTCGCCGCGGTCGTCGAGCAGGACCGCGAGACCCGGGTCCGGGCGGAGCTCGGCGTCGTGCCCGTCGAGCAGCTCGGGGCGATGACCGACCGGAACCTGCGGCTGCGGGCGCTCGTGGACGCCGGGTACGCCACCGCCGCGGACCTGCTGGGGGTGCCCGCCGCGACCCTGGACGCGGTGCCCGGCGTCGGGGAGCAGACCGCGCGCAGCGTCGTCGCCGCGGTCGAGCAGCTGGCCGGGGCCGTGCGGGACGGCGTGCCGCTGCGGCTGGAGATCGACCGCTCCGGGCGACCCGACTCGACCGCCACGGTCACGCTGCTGCGGCTGCTCGACCGGCTGCTGCGGCTGCGCCCGCTCGTCGAGCCGCACCGCGAGGCCCTGACCGACTACGCGACGTCGGTCGCGGTGCACGCGGTCGCGGCGGCACCGGCCACGAACCGGCTGCGGCTCGCCCTGTCCCGCCGCGCGACGAGGGATCGTGCGCGTCGGGCCCTCGCGGCGCTCGACACCTGGGACGCCACCCTGGCGACGACCGGTCTGGGAGCGACGATCGACGACCTGGCGGCGGCGTGCGCCCGGCCCGACGCCGGCTCCGGCGCGCTGTGGGACGCGTTCGAGCGGCGCAGCGCCGAGTTCTACACCGTGCTCGGGAGCATCGTCCCGCTCGCCCGCGACGTCCTCGCGGCCCGCGGGATGCTCACCGCCGAGCTCGCGGAGCGCGTCGCCGCCCGGCCGCTGGACCTGTCGCGGATGCGGGTGCCGCTGCGCGGGTACCAGGAGTTCGGGGCGCGGTTCGCCCTGCACCAGGGCCGGGTGCTCCTCGGCGACGAGATGGGCCTGGGCAAGACGATGCAGTCGCTCGCGGTGATGTCCGACCTGGCCGGCGCGGGCGAACGCCGGTTCCTGGTCGTGTGCCCCGCGGGCGTGCTCGCCGGATGGCTGCGGGAGGTCGACGCGCGCACGACCCTGACCGGCCACCGCCTGCACGGCCCGGACCGGGACGCGGCGATCGCGCGCTGGCGGGCGGAGGGCGGGATCGGCGTCACGACGTTCGAGGGCCTGGGGCACGTCCCCGTCGACGGCGACGGTGTCGGGCTGCTCGTGGTCGACGAGGCGCACTACGTCAAGAACCCGGCGGCCCGCCGGACGCGCGCGGTCGCCGCGTGGACGTCCGCGGTCTGGCGGGTGCTGCTGCTCACCGGCACGCCGATGGACAACCGGCTGGAGGACTTCGTCGCCCTGGTCCGGCTGCTCGACGCGGACCTGGCCGCCGGGCTGCCCCGGCACCTGGGCCTCGTGGGCGCGGACGCGTTCCGCCGGGAGGTCGCGCCGGTGTACCTGCGGCGCAACCAGCGGGACGTCCTCGTCGAGCTGCCCGACCTGATCGCCGTGGACGAGTGGGAGGACCTGTCGCCCGCCGGGGAGGCCGTCTACCGCGCGGCGGTCGCGTCGGGGAGCTTCATGGCGATGCGCCGCGCGGCGTACCTGACCCCCGACCCGGCGGACTCCACGAAGCTCGCGCGCCTGGTGGAGATCGTCGCGGACGCGGGCGCGAACGGGCACCGGACCGTCGTGTTCTCCTACTTCCGGGACGTCCTGGACGTGGTGACGCGCGCGCTCGTGGCGGCGGGGGCCCCGGTGGTCGGGCCGCTCACCGGGGACGTCGCGCCGGACGACCGGCAGGCGGCGATCGACGCGTTCGGCGCCGGGCCGCGGGACGGGGTGCTGGTCGCGCAGATCAGCGTGGGCGGGGTCGGGCTGAACCTCCAGGCCGCGTCCGTCGTCGTGCTCTGCGAGCCGCAGCTGGTGCCGTCGGCGGAGGCGCAGGCGGTCGCGCGGCTGCACCGGATGGGCCAGGTCCGCACCGTCGTCGCGCACCGGCTGCTCGCCGAGGACGGTGTGGACGAGCGGATCGTCGAGCTGCTGTCCGGCAAGCAGCGGGTGTTCGACGCGTACGTGCGGGAGTCGTCGGTGGCCGCGGCGGCCGTCGAGGCGGTGGACGTCACCGAGGCGGGGCTGGCGCGCGAGGTCGTCGCGATGGAGCAGGCGCGGCTCGGCTACGGGCCGGTGTGGGACGAGCTGGCCGACGAGGCCGGGGTCACGCCGCCGCAGCCGTGACCCGGCGTCGACCGGCGCGGCGCCGCGAGGCCGGCGTCACCGACCCGGACGCCGCGCGTTCGGCGACCGCTCAGTCGAGGTCACGCGACCACAGCAGGATCTCCTGGTCCACGGCGGCCCGCGGTCCCCAGAACGTCACACCCTCGTCGGTGCGCCGCCAGGCGGCCGTCCCGTCACGACCCCAGCTGGTCGCCCCCCACTCCAGCCCGGGTTCGTCCGTGGTGCTGCTGGATCCGTTGGCCGGCCCGACCTCGAACCTGCGACCGTCCGGGAACACGAGCGTCGACCCCGTGAGGGAGCAGTCCGTGTGCGCCGCGAGCTCCTCGACCGCGATCTGCCGCACCTCGGGGCACGGCGGCAGCTCTCCTCGGACCTCGACCCCGACGGGTGCGCACCCCGCCGCGAGCAGCGCCACCACGGCGAGTCCGGTCGCCCTCCTCACCCGCGGACCGACCGCCCCCGCAGGCGCCGGACCAGCCGGGCGAGCGCCGCCCCGAGCAGGTGCGGCGACCCCGAGGGACCCTCGACCTGCCAGGCCGCGCCCTGCTCCCGCTCGTCCTCGTCCGGTCGACCGGTCTCCGTCACGACGTCACCTCTGCTCTGCTCCCGGCCGTCCCTCAGCCGCGGGCCAGCGTACCCAGGGCGCACAGACCCCACCGCCCTGAGGGCCCTGCACAGCACGCTCCTCATGTGAGGGTTGCCCGCTGGCCCGAGTAATGCTAAATGGAGAACGAGGACTCGCGGAGATTGTGCACAAAAGCCCGAAGTGTGCAGTTGGTGAACGTCGGGACGTGCTAGTTTTTCGCAGCGCCTTTCGGTGCGATTCAACAGAGGAGTTGATGAAATGCGTATTCTCCGCAGTGTCGTGGCGACTCTCGCTTCGCTCGTGCTCGTCGGCCTCGGCACCCAGACAGCCTTCGCCGACGAGCATCCGGCCGCGACCTGGGTCGACGGGGTCGAGGTCACGGTTCCGGGGATCGACTCGCGCGCTGAGCTCGACGACTTCCTGACGTCGAGCACCCCCAAGGCCGTCGTGCTCGACGTCGACTCCGGCCAGGTCGTCGCCGTGGGGCTGGACCAAGCCATCGCACAGGGTCGAACCGCCGTCACGTCCGTGTGCCACGCGGGCAACGCGTGCCTCGTCGGGCCAGGTGTGCCCTATGCCGACTACGGATTCAGCGGCATCGGGTCGGTCACGGGGACCTGGGCGTCCCGCCATTCGCTGCGCAGCGGCTCGTACACGGTGAGCGTCACGTTCGCCACCGGCGTGGTGAGCCAGCCCGTCGCACCGAACACGCACGCGCTCTTCTCCGCACCGAGCACCGTCTCCGCCGTACGCCTGTCCTGACCCGCGACCTGGGCGCGCCCGTCACCCCGCCGGTGCCGGGTCCGGGATCTCCCCCGGCCGGTACCGCGGCAGCCGACTCGCCGGCAGGACCGCCGTCGCGCTGATCGCGGCCAGCACGAGCAGCCCGAGCCGCAGGGTGTCGAGCCGCGCCTGCTCGTTGAGCGCCACGGCGGCCTCGACCTCGCGGGGGTCGGCGTCGGTGCGGTCCAGCACCTCGCGCAGCTCGTCGTTGCTGACGAAGTTGACCTGGTCGAGGTCGACCTGCGCGACCAGGTCGGGCGGCAGGTCGGGGTGCTCGACGACGGCGCGCCCGACGTTGACCGAGAGGATCGTCACCAGCAGCGCCCCGACGAGGGCGGTGCCGACGGCGGACGCGAGGTTCTGGGTGGTGCCGCGGATGGACCCGACGTCCCCGGCGAGCCGCTTGGGCGCGGACGTCACCAGCACGTTGAACACCAGGGTGACCAGCGACCCCTGCCCGATGCCGAACACCAGCAGACCGAGGATCGTCGGGAGCGTCTCCCAGTTGTTCGTGACGACGAGCGAGAGCCACGCGAGCGCGACCGTGGCGAGCGTGAACCCGACGACGCCGATCTGCCGCGGGCTGAACCGCCGGTAGAACCGCACGATCAGGGTCGCGGTGACGAACACCGTGAGGTTGAACGGCATCATCGCCAGCGCGGTGTCGAACGGGGTCCGGCCCTGCACGATCTGGATGTAGAGCGGGACCGTGAAGTTCAGCGCCGCCTCCAGCGCCACGACGATGAACATCGCGTAGACCGCGGCGCGCTCGTTCGCGGAGCCGAGCACCGACAGGTCGACGAGCGGCGTCCTCCCGCCCGCGGCGCGGCGGCGCGTCCACCAGAAGAACGTCTGACCGAGCACGACGCCGACGACCACGAGCAGCGGTGCGGGCGACACCCCGGCGACGTCGAACGGGGCGCCGTCGGTGGCCAGCAGCGGCCCCCACGCGTTGAGGTTGTTGAACCCGAGCGTCAGCGCCACGACGGCCGCACCGATGAGCACGGACGCGACCAGGTCGATCCGCACGCCCGGGTCGCCGCGGTCCGACCGGAGCCGGGTGCTCAGCACCAGCACCGCGACCGCGAGGACCAGCACGACGCCGAACACCGGCCGCCAGCCCACCAGGGTGCCGAGCGCGCCGCCGACGAAGAACGCCGTCACCCCGGAGATCGCCCGGGCCGAGCCGAGCGACCCGATCGCGGTCGCCTGCTGGGCGCCGTGGTAGTTCTCCGCGATCAGCGCGACGAGCGACGGCACGATGATCGCCGCCGACGCCCCCGCGACCGCCTGGCCCGCGATGGCCCAGCCGACGCTCGGCGACAGGATCATCAGCAGCGCCGACCCCGCGAACGCCCCGACCATGACCCGGAACACGACGACCCAGCCGATCCGCTGACCCAGCTTCGCGCCCGTCATCACCAGCGCCGCGACCGCGAGCCCGTAGACGACGATCGTCGAGCTGACCACCGTCGGCGGGACCCCGAAGTCCTCGACCATGCCGCCCAGCGACACCGGCAGCGCCGCGACGTTGAACGACATGAGGACCTGCGCGAGGAACAGCCCCGCCATCGGGACCCACGACGTGCGCGGTGCGTCGACGGGCGGCGGCGCGGAGTCGTCGTGGTCGGGGTCGTCGAACTCCGGCTCGTCGTGCTCGACCGTGCTCATCTGCCGGCTCCCGCTCTCTCGGTGACGTGCACGGACGACGCGAAGACGTTGAGGCCGAGCGAGCGGCTCAGGTGCGCGGTGGCGCGCTGCCCGCGGACGCTGTTGCCGGCGGGGTCGAGCGGCGGGGAGAACGTCCCGATCGCGCCCTTGCCGGGGGCGACCGCGACGATGCCCCCGGCGACGCCCGACTTGGCGGGCAGGCCGATCTCGAACAGCCACTCCCCCGACCGCTCGTACATCCCGGTGGACGCCAGCACCGCGAGGGTGTCCCGGCAGACCTGCGCGGAGACGACGCGCTCGCCGGTCAGCGGGTTCACGCCGCCGTCGGCGAGCGTCGCGCCCATCACGGCGAGGTCCCGGGCGGTGACCCGCAGCGCGCACTGCCGGGTGTAGAGGTCGACGACCGCCAGCGGGTCGGCCTCGATCCGGCCGTAGCTCTCCAGCAGGCGGGCGATCGCCCGGTTGCGCTGGTTGGTCGCCGCCTCCGAGCGGTAGACCACGTCGTCGACCTCGAGCCGCCGGCCCGCGAACGCGTCGAGTCCGCGCGTCAGGTGCTCCCACCGGCCGGCCGGGGTCCCGCCCGGGAGCAGCGCGGTGGTGGCGATGGCGCCGGCGTTCACCATCGGGTTCATCGGGTGCCCGTCGTTGAGCTCGACGGCGATCACGGAGTTGAACGGCAGGCCGGTGTTGTTCACGCCCACCCGGTCCAGGACCGGCCGGTGACCCAGCGCCTCGCAGACCAGCGCGTAGACGAAGGCCTTCGAGATCGACTGGATCGTGAACGGGACCTCGGCGTCTCCCGCGAGGTGCAGGCCCCCGCCGGACTCCGCGACGCACACGCCGAACCACGCGGGGTCGGCGGCGGCGAGCTCGGGGATGTAGTCGGCGACGGTGCCGTCGGCGAGGTCGCGGTAGCGCGCGTGGGCGTCCTGGACCAGCTGCTCGACGCGGTCCCAGCCCGGGAGCGACCCGGTGGAGACCACCTGCTCGGTGTCGTCGTCGGTCTGCACTGCGCCCCCGCCCGTCGCTGGACCTCAGCCGATCGTGGCACGCACCCTCGCGTCCGTACAGGGTCAGCCGGTGACCGAGAACCCCGTCGCCCCGTGCGCGCCCCCGTCGCCCGGGCCGGCGTCGTGCACCTCGACCGCCGTGACGTCGGCGCCCGGCGGGCCGTGGCGTGCCCAGTCCAGCACCGCGGCGACCGCGTCCTCGCCCCCGGAGAGCAGCGCCTCGACGGTGCCGTCGGGCCGGTTGCGCACCCAGCCGGCGACGTCGGCGTCCCGGGCGCGCGCGGCGAGCGACGCGCGGAACCCCACGCCCTGGACGCGGCCGTGCACGACGACCCGGCGCTCGGTCATGCCGTCGAGTGTGCCGCGTGACGTCGCCCCGGGCGAGGCCACCCCCGTCGCGACCCGGTCCGGGCGGCGCGCCGCCCCCGGCCCGGCGCGCCGCCCGTGGTCAGCCCCGGACCGGCCGGTTGCTGCGGATCAGCCCGCTCGGGTCGACCGCGTCCTTGACGGCCCGCAGCCGGTCGACGGTCGCGGGCGGGTAGGCCTTGGAGATCGTCTCGTCCTCGTCGAGGAACGTCAGCGGGACGGTCCCGGTGCTCCACGGCTCGAGCAGGGCCAGCAGCCCGCCGAGCGCCCCGGCGACCACCGGTGCGAGCCCGGGCGCCGGGATCATCCCGAGCCCGGTCAGCAGGTAGGGCTCCTCGGCGGTCCCCGCCGCGGACGGCGCCCGCTCGCGGGCGAGCGCCCCACCGGTGTGCCGGACCTGGAGCTGGAGCAGCGGCGTGCCGGAGCCGTGCCCGACGGCGCCCAGCACGGCGTCGATCGCCGCCTCGTCGAACGTGTGCAGCCGGGTGCCGGTGAGCACCACCGGGCTCGGTTCGACGGGCTCCTCCGCGAGCAGGCCGACCTCACCGGGAGCGAGCACGCGGACGGTGTCCCGCACGACCGGGCCGGCGGCGCGCACCGGCGCGAGCAGCCGCTCGGCGTCGGCGGCGTCGCCGAGGTAGGTGGCGAGCACCAGCGCGAGCGACGCCCCGCGCAGCTCGGCGGGCACGAACGGGGCGTCGGGCAGGTGCATCACGGCCGCCCACGTCGTCAGCTCCTCGGGCGCGGACGCCGTGACCGCGGCGAAGGCCCGGAACACCGCGGGCGCGACCTGCGCGGGGAACGCGAGCAGGCCGCCGTAGATCTGCGGCGCCGGGAACAGGTCGACCTCGACCGCGGTGACCACCGCGAAGTCGCCGCCCCCACCGCGCAGCGCCCACAGCAGGTCGGCGTCCGCCGGCTCGTCGGACCGGACCCAGCGGAGCGTGCCGGTGGCGTCGACGACCTCCACGGCCCGCACCGAGCCCGCACCGGAGCCGTAGGCCCGGCTGAACCAGGACAGCCCGCCGCCGAGGCAGAACCCGACGACCGAGACGTCCGGGTTCGACCCCACGAGCCCGGTGAGCCCGGTCCCGTCGAGCTCCCGCTGCAGGGTGCTCCACCGCACCCCGGCGCCGACGCGGGCCACGCCGGCCGCCGCGTCGACCCAGATGTCGTCGAGCGCACCGGTGCGCACCAGGACGGCGCCGTCGAGGGCGCGGCTCGCGCCGTGCCCGCTGGGCTGCGCGGTCACGGGGACGCCGCGCGCCGCCGCCCAGCGCACCGTCGCCACGACGTCGTCGGCTCCGGCGGCCTGCACCACCGCCACGGGCTGCTGGTCGATCAGCACCTTCCAGGCCTGCCGTGCGGCGTCCCAGCCGGGGTCGCCGGGTGCGACCAGGGTGCCGGTCAGGGTGGAGCGCAGCGCGTCGAGGTCGGTCGGGGACAGCGGCGTCGGCGCCGCGAGGTGGGTCGTCATGAGGTCGAGCGTCCTCGCCACCCTCGCAGCAGCGGTATCCCAGAATCGGGGGATACCGGGATCAAGCGGACAGGAGCACCATCGGAGGATGGCGACTCTGCGGACCGAGCCCGTGCAGCGCGGGCTCGACGCCCTCGCCCGCTCCGGGCTGGACTGGCGCGGGTTCGTGACGGGGGCGATCGACCTGCTGGCCGGGGCCGTCCCGCACGACGCCGCGTGCATCGGCCCCGTCGACCCCGACTCCGGCCTCATCACCGGGTCCGTGAAGCGGAACATCGGTGACGAGCTCGACGCCGAGTTCCTCGAGCACGAGTACGTGACCGACGACGTGAACCTGTTCCGGACGCTCGCCCTCCGGGAGGTCCCCGTCGGGATCCTCGCGGACGCCACCGGGGGCGACCCGCGACGCAGCAGCCGGCACCGGGACATGTTCGTCCCGCACTGGTCGCTGGACCACGAGCTGCGCGCCTCCGCCCGGATCGACGGGCGGGCGTGGGCGGCCGTCGCCCTCTACCGCAACGGCCGCACGAGCGGGTTCAGCCCGGCCGAGGCCGACTTCCTCGCGCGGGTGGCCGGCTCGCTGGCGCTCGGGGTGCGGGCGGGGCTGGTGACCGCCGCCGCGTCGGCCACGACCGCACCGACCGCGACCGGGCCGGCCGTGCTCGTCGTCGAGCCCGACAACACGGTGAGCCGGCTGACCCCCGCGGCGCAGGACCGGGTCGCGGAGCTCGGCGGGTCGGGCTGGGGCGCGCTGCCGACGCCCGTCGCCGCGATCACCTCCGCCGCCCGCGCGCTCGGCGACGGCCGCCGCGGGACCGTCCCGCGGCTGCGCGTCCGCACCGCCGCCGGCCAGTGGCTCCTGGTGCACGCCGCCCCGCTCGCCGCGCGCGACGGCGGGGGGCGCCAGGTCGTCGTCACGGTCGAGGAGGCCCGGCCGCCCGAGATCGTGCCGCTCGTGGTCGCCGCGTTCGGGCTGACCGGCCGCGAGCGCGACGTCGTGGCCCGGGTGCTGCACGGCGACAGCACCCAGCAGATCGGCCGCGCCCTGCACCTGTCGCCGTACACGGTGCAGGACCACCTGAAGGCGGTGTTCGAGAAGGTCGGCGTCGGCAGCCGGCGCGAGCTCGTCGCGCGGGTCTACGTCGACCACTACCTGGCGTCGGCCTGAGGGCTCGGGCCGTCAGCCGTCGCCGCGGCGCAGCGGGATGCCCAGCACCGCGGGCTCGGGCGGGGCGAGCACGTCCGCCGCCTCGTCCGCGACCGGGACGCCGTCGTCCGGGACCGGCCCGACCCAGACCCGCCACAGGGGCCCCTCGGGGTGCAGCCGTCCGGGCGCCACCAGGCGGGCGCGCGGACCGGCGGCGTCGCGCTGCGCCCGCAGCCGCGGCACCCGCGACGCGGGGACGAACCCGACGACGAGGTTCCGGCACACGACGACCAGCCCGCCGTCGCGGCCGTCGTCGAACGCGACCTCCACCGGCACGGCGCCGCCGGTCGCGCGCTCTGCGGCGGTGAGCGCGGCGTGCAGCGACGTCTGGAGCGACCGGGTCTCCGTGGCGTGGAACCCGGGGTGGACGTCGGCGTCGACGCGGGTGCTGCGGGTGAGCCTCACGACGGTCAGCCTCCCACGGCCGCCCGGTCGGCGGCGAGGCCGAGCCGGTGGGCGTGCGGCGCGGCGCGCAGCACCGTCCGGGCGACCGCGCCCCCGGTGGCGACCAGCAGGTCCACCCGGTCCCGGGTGCTCGGGAACAGCCGGGCGCCGACGGTGTACCGGGCGTCGAACGCCGGGTCGAACACGGCCGCGTCGGTGGTACCGAACACGTAGGTCATCGTCGCGACCCGCCCGATCGAGCCGGGGCTGTAGCGCGCGTGCGCCTGGGCGTACGCGTCGAGGAACCCGAAGTACCCGGACCCCGACCGCAGCGCGTACCCGATCCACAGGGTCTGCCCGCCGGCGGCGAGCCGGAGCGCCAGCAGGTCCTTGTCCCGGCGGAACCCCGCGGTGACGGCCCGGAACCAGCGCTCGGCCACCGGGTCCAGCCGCAGCGCGGCACCACCGCGGGCCGGGTCGCCCTTCCAGCCCGCCACCTGGAGGTCGAGGAACTCGTCGTCGACGTCCGGGTCGGTGCTGCGGTCGTGCAGCTCGAGCGGCCCGTCCGCCGCACGGGCGAGCCCGCGGACGCCGCGCCGCATGTTCCGGCGCTCGTCGGTCCGCATGTGGTCCCAGGAGAGCGGGGGGTCGACGACCGGCCCGGGCCCCTCGGGGACCGGCAGGACCGTCACGGCCTCCCGGGGCGCACAGACCGTGGTCCGGCGACGCCGCTCGTGCACCCGGGGGCCGGACCGGCGCCCGACGACCTCGGCGAGCGCCCGGGCGAGCGGTCCGTCCGCGGGGAAGTGCTGGAGCTGGACCAGCCCGGGCAGCCCCACGGACCGGATGCCGTCGAGCAGCGCCGCGAGCGCCTCGGCGGCCCGGTCCGCGCGGACCAGCGGGTGGTGCCGGTCGGCGTGGGAGGTCATGAACGCGCCGCCGGTCGTGGTGGCGCGCACGGGCACGCGCGGCGCGACGGGTTTGACGGTGACCGCGAGGACGCCGAGCCACTGCCCACCCTCGTGCGCGACGACCAGCTGCAGGTCGGCGGCCTGCGCACCGCGGTCCCGCGCCGGGACGAGGAACCGCGGGTCGAGGTACGCGTTGGGTTCGAGCGCGGCGTCGGCGAGCCGCTGCCAGGCCTCCGCGTCGGCGCGGGTGACCTGGGCGAGGGGGATGAGCCGGATCTGCACGATGTCCTCCCGGACGCGGTCGGTCGGGCCGGCGGAGGTGCGTCTTCGGGTGCCCCGGGGGGGCTCCTGGCGGTGACGCCGCGAGCGTACTGTCGCGTTTGGCATGTTTTGGGCGGGTTTGCGGGTGAGAATTTCCGACCACGACCCCGGTTTCCGCGCCAGGGCCCGGGGCCATGCCACCCCCTGGCGACCCGCGCGGCGACGGGCCACACTGACCGCACGACGCCACCGACGACGTCGAGGAGGGGTGGACCCGTGCCGACCGACGAGATCGACCGACCCCACCCCGGCGCCGTGTCCCGCACGCACGCCGCGCACGAGCAGTTCCTCACCACCGGCGTCCCGGTCCGCGGCGTCCGGCCCGTCGTCGCCGACTCGTGGGTGCGCAGCCTGCGCAGCGGCGTCGACCCCGAGCGCCCCGCACCGCCCGTCACCCTGTCCGACGCGGACCTGCGGGCGCACCGCCGCGAGCACCCCCTGCGGCTCGCGCTGCCGGTGGTCCGCGGGCTGCTGCTCGACGCCGCCCTGACCGAGGGGTTCGTCGTCGCGCTGACCGACGCCGGCGGCCGGCTGCTGTGGATCGCCGGCGACGACCGGGTGCGGCGCGCCGTCGAGGGCGTCGGGTTCGTCGAGGGGGCCGCCTGGGACGAGCAGCACGTCGGCACCAACGCCCCCGGCACCGCGCTCGCGACCGGGCGCGCCGTCCAGGTGCTCGCCGCCGAGCACTTCGCCCACGCGGTCCAGCCGTGGAGCTGCACGGCCGCCGTCCTGCGGGACCCGGCCGGCCGGACCCTCGGCGCGCTGGACGTCACGGGCCGCGACCCCGCCGCCTCGCCGCTCATGCTGTCGCTGGTGCGCGCGACCGCCGCCGCCGTGGAGGCCGACCTGCGCGCCCGCGACCTCGCGCGGGGTTCGGCGGCCGGCACCGCGGCGGACGCGACCGCGGCCCGGCTCGAGGTGCTGCGCCCGGACTCCGGCGTCCTGCACCCGCCGGGCGGCGCACCCCGGGCGCTGTCGCTGCGGCACGCGGAGCTGCTGCTGCTGCTCGCCGAGCACCCGCGCGGGCTGCACGCCGGCGAGCTCGCCGTGCTGCTGCACCCCGACGCGGTGTCCGAGGTCGCCGTGCGCGCCGAGGTGTCCCGGCTGCGCCGTGCCGCCGGACCGCTGGTCGCGCACTCCCGGCCGTACCGGCTGACGGCACCGCTGTCGTCCGACGCGGCGGGCGTCCGGGCGGCGCTCGCCGCGGGGGACGTGCGCGCCGCACTGGACCGCTACCCGGGTCCCGTGCTGCCGCGGTCGCGGGCCCCCGGCGTCGAGCAGGTCCGGGACGCCCTGGCGTCCGACGTGCGCGCCGCGGTCCTGCACGCCGCCGACGTCGTCGCCCTGGAGGGCTGGCTCGACCGCGACGAGGGCGCCGACGACTGGCCGGCGTGGGAGCGCCTCGCCGCGCTCACCCCACCCGGCAGCGCCGCACGCGCCCGCGCGACGGGCCGGCTCGGCCTGCTGGTGCGGCGGCTCGGCGACACCCGCGGGCCCGCGGACGCGTGACCTGCGGTGCAACCCCGCTGCAACCTCCCGCGACCTACCGTCGCGCGCACGGCGCACCGCAACGACGCGGGCGCCCCGGCCGCGGCCGCACCCCGGACCGCGGCCGGCCACGTGAGCACGGAGGCGCGCACATGACCGTCTACGCAGCACCCGGGCAGCCCGGCAGCCCCGCCACCTACCGCGAGCGCTACGACCACTGGATCGGCGGCGAGCTCGTCGCCCCCGCGTCGGGCCGCTACTTCGAGAACCCGTCGCCGGTGACGGGCCGCACCTTCACCGAGGTCGCGCGCGGCGACGCCGCCGACATCGAGCGGGCCCTGGACGCCGCGCACGGCGCAGCCCGCGCCTGGGGCAGGACCACCGCGACCGAGCGCGCGGTGATCCTCAACAAGATCGCCGACCGCATGGAGCAGAACCTCGAGATGCTGGCCGTCGCCGAGTCCTGGGAGAACGGCAAGCCGGTCCGCGAGTGCCTCGCCGCCGACATGCCGCTCGCGGTCGACCACTTCCGCTACTTCGCCGGCGCGGTCCGTGCCCAGGAGGGGTCGATCTCCGAGATCGACGCCGACACCATCGCCTACCACTTCCACGAGCCGCTCGGCGTGGTCGGGCAGATCATCCCGTGGAACTTCCCGATCCTCATGGCCGTGTGGAAGCTCGCACCCGCGCTGGCCGCCGGGAACACCGTCGTGCTCAAGCCCGCCGAGCAGACCCCCGCGTCGATCCTGCTGCTGATGGAGCTCATCGGGGACCTGCTGCCCCCGGGCGTCGTGAACGTCGTCAACGGGTTCGGCGTCGAGGCCGGCAAGCCCCTGGCGTCCAGCCCGCGGATCCGCAAGATCGCGTTCACCGGCGAGACGACGACCGGGCGGCTGATCATGCAGTACGCCAGCCAGAACATCATCCCCGTGACGCTGGAGCTCGGCGGCAAGAGCCCGAACATCTTCTTCGAGGACGTCGCCCGTGCCAAGGACGACTACTACGACAAGGCCCTCGAGGGGTTCACGATGTTCGCCCTCAACCAGGGCGAGGTGTGCACCTGCCCGTCGCGCGCGCTGATCCAGGAGTCCATCTACGACGGGTTCCTCGCCGACGCGATCGCCCGCACCGAGGCGGTCGTGCAGGGCAACCCGCTCGACACCGAGACGATGATCGGCGCGCAGGCGTCCAACGACCAGCTCGAGAAGATCCTGTCGTACATCGACATCGGGAAGGCCGAGGGCGCCAAGGTGCTCACGGGCGGCACCCGCGCCGAGCTCGACGGCGACCTCGCGGGCGGCTACTACGTGACGCCGACCATCTTCGAGGGCAAGAACTCCATGCGGATCTTCCAGGAGGAGATCTTCGGCCCGGTCGTCGCGGTGACGTCGTTCTCCGACTACTCCGACGCGATCCACACCGCGAACGACACCCTCTACGGGCTCGGCGCGGGCGTCTGGTCCCGCGAGTCGGCGATCGCCTACCGCGCGGGCCGGGACATCGAGGCCGGCCGCGTGTGGACGAACTGCTACCACGCGTACCCCGCGGCGGCGGCGTTCGGCGGCTACAAGGGCTCCGGCGTCGGGCGCGAGAACCACAAGATGATGCTCGACCACTACCAGCAGACGAAGAACCTGCTGGTGTCCTACTCCGGGCAGAAGCTCGGCTTCTTCTGAGCCGCACCCCACCACCCCACAGGCACCCGCGCGCGGCCCCGACCCCGGTCGCGCGCGGGGGCCGGGACGGAGCACCGTGCCCGACGACACCCCCGGCCGCGTGGACCTCACCCCCGCGGCCGCCGACCTCCTGCGCCGCCTGCACGCCCAGCACGGCGCGCTGATGTTCCACCAGTCCGGCGGCTGCTGCGACGGCTCCTCCCCCATGTGCTACCCCGCGGGCGACCTGATCCTCGGCGACGCCGACGTCCACCTCGGGGACCTGCGGGTCGACGACCTCACGGTCCCGGTGTGGATGAGCCGCGCCCAGTTCGGGTACTGGCGGCACACCCACCTGACGATCGACGTCGTCCCCGGCCGCGGCGCGGGGTTCTCGCTGGAGGCGCCCGAGGGGGTGCGGTTCCTCATCCGGTCGCGGCTGCTGACCGACGCGGAGCTGGCCGCCGAGGGCGCGGAGGTCCAGGTCGGGCCGGTGTGACTACCCCGGCTGCGCCGACCGCCGCCGCGCCAGGAGCCGGAGGGCGTCCTCGGCGAGCCACTCGTACGACTCGTCCGGGTCGCTCAGCACGACGGAGTCGTCGGCGTAGAGCCGCCGCGCGAGCGAGGCCGCGTCGCGCGCGTCGGTGATGCCCAGGTGGTCCAGCAGGGTCGCGATGTCGTCGAGGTCGCGCCCGGTCCGCCCGGCGGCGAGCTTCATCGCGAGGAGGTGCTCCGGGGACGCCACCGCGACCGACAGACCCGGAACGTCGAGCAGCACCGGGCCGCGCCGCGGGGCGTCCGGGAGGAACGCCGCGGCCGACGAGCTGAGCCAGTCGGCGGGCAGGTGACGCTCCGCGGCGATCGTCGCCGCGGCGTCCAGCACGTCGGTCGGCGGGCTGAACACCGCGTCGACGTCACGCGTCACCCGGCGCGCGTCGAGCTGCAGCGCCATCGCGGCGCCACCGACGACGTACAGGTCGCCGTGCACGCCGCGGTCGTGGAGCCGACGCCCGAGCTCGGTGAGGAGCTCGACCAGGTCGGCACGGGTGAGGTCGGCGCCGGTCACGCGGTCGTGAAGTTCCGTGCGTCGAACCAGATGCCGAGGCGCTTGAAGTCGATCGGCGTGCGCGCCATCGTCCTCGCCCGCAGCGCGTGCTCGCCGGCCGGCCACCAGAAGGCGTCGAGCGGCGGCACGTCGGTCCACCGCGGCGGGACGTGTCCGGCGAGCCTCGCCTGGTAGGCCACGGCCGTCGCCAGCAGCGTGTCCCACCGTCGGTCACCCACCGTGCCGGGCCGCGCCAGGAACGCTCGGACGTCCGCTGCCACGGTCAGGTACCGGAGGTGGTTCACACCGTCGAGCAGCAGGCGCAGCGCGTGGTGCTCGTCGCCCTGCTGCAGGCACGCCCGCACGTCATCGGCGATCTGGGGGACGGTCCGGTACGTCCGTCGGGCCTCCCGCAGGTGGCGCGCGACCTCCGGTTGCGACCGACCGACGAGCCGGGCGATCTCGCGCTGGGACCGACCCTGGTCGGACGCCTCGAGGATCACCTGGCGCAGCTGCGCGCGACCCGACTCGACCAGCGCATCCGCCTCACGCGCGCGGTCCGCGAGATCCATCCGACGCTCCCGACCGATAGTCCGCCCTATCATCCGACCAGCCTCATCGTACGCTCGGTGCCATGCACCTGCGCGCCCGCACCGTCGCGGGGACGGTCGTCCTCCTCGCCCTCGCCGCCTGCTCCGCACCCGCCGGGGGGACCCCGGAGCAGATCTCCGCCTGGATCGCCGAGCAGGACGCCGCCGACCAGGGGACCGGCACGCTGGGGACCGCGACGTCCCGCGTCGGCCCGGGCGACCCGGAGCCGTCCGCCGGCACCGGGATCACGCTGGAGTACGACGCGCCGGCCCGGGTGGACGCGGTGCGGGTGTCGTGCTTCGGGGACGGGACGCTGGACTTCACCGTCGCGACCACCTCCGCCGACGACCACGGCGGCAGCACCACCCGCGACGCCGAGGTCACCGACGTCGCCTGCGGCGGCGACCCGGTCGAGATCCCGCTGGACGCGACGGGAGTCACGGCGGTCCGCACCACCGGCTCGGGCGCCGACCGCACAGGCGCCTGGCACGCCGAGATCCTCGGCACGCAGCCGGCCTAGCCCCCACCCCCCTTCCCCCGTCGCTCGTCAGCCGAGGTCGAGGGTTCCGCGCGACACGCCGACGCGGCACGCCGGATCCATCGCGAAACCCTCGACCTCGGCGCCGCCGGAGGCGCTGAGCAGGGGGGGGGCGAAACGGGGACGGGACGCACAGCCGCCGCCTAGAGTCGAGGCAGCCCACCGTCCGACCGGCCCCACCGGGTCGCGCCCGAGGAGTCTCATGGAGCTCGTAGGAACCACGTTCATCGTCGTCGTCGCCGTCGTCGTGCTGATCGCGCTGGCGATCGTCGGCGCGATCTACGCCAAGGTGCGGTTCAAGATCGCCACGCCGGACGAGGCGCTCATCATCACCGGCCGCAAGAGCGGCAAGCCCGTCATCAACCCGGAGACGGGGGACGAGACCACCGACCTGTCCGGCCAGCGCGTCGTGATCGGCGGCGGCACGTTCGTCAAGCCGATCTTCGAGCAGGTCGTGCGGCTGTCGCTCGCGTCGCAGAGCTTCCCGGTGGCCGCGGAGGACGCGACCACGAAGAGCGGCGTCGGCGTGACCCTGCGGTCCATCGCGGTCGTCAAGGTCGGCGGCACCGAGCGCATGGTCCGCGCGGCCGCCCAGCGGTTCGCCGGCCGCAGCCAGGAGCAGGTCATCGAGCAGCAGACCTCCGAGGTCCTCGTCGGCGTGCTGCGCACGATCGCGGGCACCCTGACCGTCGAGTCGATCCTGTACGAGCGCCAGGACTTCTCCAAGGAGGTCAAGGACATCGCGGTGCCGATGCTCGCCGAGCGCGGCCTCATCCTCGAGAACTTCGAGATCCAGACCGTCGAGGACTCCGGCGCCTACATCCGCAACCTCGGGCGTCCGCGCGCCGCCGCCGTGGCCCGGGACGCCGAGATCGCCGAGGCCCAGGCCCAGCAGGAGAGCACGCAGCGCTCCAACGAGGCCGCCGTGCAGATCGCCGAGTCGAACAAGGCCCTCGCCCTGCGCAACGCGCAGATCGCCCAGGAGACCGCGACGGCCCAGGCCGACGCCGACGCCGCCCGCGAGCGCGCGGTCGCCGAGGCGCAGCAGGAGGTCCTGATCCAGCAGGAGCAGGTGGCCCTGCGCCGCGCCGCCCTGCGTGAGCAGGAGCTGCAGACCGAGGTCCGCAAGCCCGCCGAGGCCCGCAAGTACGAGGCGGCCCAGGAGGCCGACGCCCGCAAGTACGCCGCCGAGCAGGAGGCCGAGGCCGCCAAGACCACGGCCATCCGCCGCTACGAGGCCGAGGCGCAGCGCACCACCGCGCAGGCCGAGGCCGAGGCGTCCGCCGCGCGCTCCCGCGCGGAGGCCGCGCTCATCGAGCAGCAGCGCCAGGCGCAGGGTGCGCTCGCGCTCGCGAAGGCCGAGGCCGACGGCATCCAGGCGCGCGGTGAGGCCGAGGCCGCCGCCGAGCGCGCCCAGGGCGAGGCCCGCGCCGCGGCGATCAAGGCCGAGTCCGACGCGTACCAGTCGTTCCCCGAGTCGGCCCGCCTGCAGATGGTCCTCGACGCCCTGCCGAAGGTCGCCCAGCCCTACGCGGACGCCCTCGGCGCGATCGACGGCATCACCATCATCGACAAGGACGGCGCGTCCCGGCTGCCGGGCCAGGTGTCCACCGGCGTGCAGGAGCTCTCCACGATGCTCAAGGCGCAGACGGGGATCGACGTCCTCGACCTGCTCCAGGGTCTCGGCGGCCGGCGCGGCGAGACGTCCGCGACCGCCGTCACGGCGCCCGCCGCGTCGTCGAGCGCGACCGCCGACCACGCGGCGGCCGACGGGGTCACGGGCTGATGGACGTCCCGCCCACCCGCCGCTGAGCGGGACGCCGCGCGGCCGGGACCCCGGACCGCGCGGCGTCCTCGACCACGGGAGGACCTCGCATGACCACGGGACCGCGGGTGCTGGGCGTCGACGCCTGCCGCGGCGGTTGGGTCGGTGTCGTGCTGGACGACGGGCCCCCGACCGCGCACGTCGCGCGCCGGTTCGGCGACGTCGTCGCGCTGGCGTCCGCCGGCGGGCCGGTCGCGGTGGTCGGGGTGGACATCCCGATCGGCCTGCCCCGCACCGGCCGGCGCGCCGCCGACGTGCTCGCGAAGGCGGCCGTCGGGCCGTTGCGATCCTCGGTGTTCCTCACCCCGGTGCGCGCGGCGCTGGTCGCCCCCGACCACGCGACCGCCGTCGCGGTGAACCGGGAGCTGGCCGGCGAGGGCACCTCGATCCAGGCCTACGGTCTGCGGCACCGCGTGCTCGAGGTCGAGGCGTACGCCGCCGACGCCGGGCACCCGGTGCTGGAGGTGCACCCGGAGGTGGTGTTCGCCCACCTGAACGGCGCGCCGCTGACGGTGCGCAAGCCGACCTGGGCTGGTGCGGCGCTCCGGCACCGGCTGCTCGCGGACCAGGGTGTCACGCTCGACGGCGACCTCGGGCTGGCCGGGCAGGACGCGGCGGTCGACGACGTGCTCGACGCCGCCGCGGTCGCGTGGACCGCGCGGCGCGCCGCCGCCGGGACCGCTCGCTCGCTCCCCGACCCGCCCGAGGACCTCGGGGACGGCACGACCGCCGCGATCTGGGTGTGACCGCACCCGCGTGCGCCCCGCGGCGGCTCAGTGCAGCGCCTTGAGCCCCACCACGCCGCCGACGATCATCGCGAGGAACAGGATCTTCAGCACGGAGACGGACTCGCCCCCGGTGGCCATCGCGTAGACCACGGTGAGCACCGCACCGATCCCGACCCACACCGCGTAGGCGGTGCCGACCGGGAGGTCCCGCATCGCGTACGCGAGGCCGCCCATGCTGGCGAGCAGCGCGACCGCGAACACGATCGACGGGCCCAGGCGGCTGAACCCCTCCGACTTGCCGAGGGCGGTCGCCCACACGGCCTCGAGGACTCCGGACACGACGAGCACGATCCAGGACATGGTTCTCTCCCACGGGCCGTCTTGTCGCGCTCCGGGTACGGCACCCCTCGTCCGGGAGCCGCCGGCGACGGCGGGCTCTGCCGACCAGCGTGGCACCGGGTGCGACCCGCCGGCAAGTGCGGGCCGCCCCCGGGTCCGGTCAGTAGTCCATCCGGACCTGGCTGTCGCCGTAGTACTGGTGGTAGGCCGCCCCCATGCTGTCGGGCCACGACACACCCGTCACGCCGAACAGCGCGGTTCCCGGCCACATGGTGGTCTCATCGTTGCTCAACGCGATGTGGATGCGTGCGGCCGGCACGCGGATGGTCGTGAGGTCCCGCTTGATCTCGATCCGCCGGCGGACGGTGACCTGCGGGCCGATCATCGCGTTCCCCGGGGAGACGGTGATCCGGTAGTCGTCCGTCTCCGCCTCGACCGTGGTGGGGAACCAGGTGAAGACCCCGCCGTCCATCGCCGAGAGCGTGTGGGTGATGACGTCCCCGGCACGCAGGTCCGCGTCGACCGTCCCCCCGTTGGGCGTCATGTTGTACGTCAGCCAGCAGCCTGACCGGATGGCGCCACGGATGGCGTCGTCGCCGCCCTGGCAGTCGCCGGCGGCCAGGTTGAACGCCCCCACCTGGACCGGGCTCGACGTCATCTTCGCCGTCCCGGACCCGACCTCCTGGGCGCTGACCAGCCCTCGGGGCAGGGTGGTCCGGACGGTCACCGCCCGGTCGACCGTGGTCAACGCGTGCGAGGCGCGCACCGACAGGGAGAGGGTGCCGTTCGCCATGTCACGGCTGGCCTTGGTGAAGCGCTCGGTGCGGACGACGGTCGAGGTCCCGTCGCCGTTCGACGTCAGTGCCCAGCTGACCTCGCTGCTCGGTCCCACCTCGCCCCACAGCGGCAGGTGCGCCGTGAGCTCGGCCGGCAGCGTGATCGCGTGCGAGCGCACCTCGTCCGGCTGGTAGGTCAGCGCCCGGGCAGTGGGCGTGTCGGCGGCGGCCTTGAAGGAGACGGTCCCCCAGGTGCCGGGCCGGAACGCGGTGCCCGCGTTCGGCCGCGCCGTGACGTGGTACGCCCCGTCGTGCACGACCGAGGTTCCCTGAAGGGTGGTGCTCGCGGTGGCCGTCTGCGTCGTGAGCGGGCTGGGCACCGTGGCGCCCGCGCTGACCGGCGCGCCGGTGGAGGGCACCCCGGTCGCGGTGACGACCACGGGGAACTGGAGCCGGGGGGTGGTGTACGTCGTGGCCGCCGCACCGAGGGTCGCGGTCCGGGTGACCCGCACCTGGTTGCTGCCGACGGTGGAGCGGGTCCACACCGCGCCCGCCTCTGTCGGCAGCGTCCCCGGCTCGAGCCAGGACGGCAGGGTGACCGTGTGCACGAGCGCCGTGCCGGGGGCGGCCGTGAAGGCCACCGGTGTCGAGGCGGTCGGGGTGGTGAGGAACGACACCGTACCCTCCCCACCCGGGGCGAACGCGTCGGTGCCGGTCGGGGTGACGGTCAGCCCGTGGATCCCCACCAGCGTCTCCGTCGACGCGGACACGCCCACGTCCCGCTGGTCGGCGCTGCTCGCCGAGTGGAGCGGGAGGGCCACGTCGACCAGGACCGTCCCCGTGGCCGTGCCGACGGTCCTGGCCGCGCGCACAGGGAGCTCCACCCGGACCGCGGGGTGGGTGCTCCGCGGCCCGGAGAACGTCTCCGTGCGGATGACGGTCCGCGAGCCCTCCGCGGTCCACCGCACCGTGCTGTACCCCGTCGAGGCCTCGTCGGGCAGGTTGCCGTCGACGGCCAACCACGACGGCAGGGTGATCGTGTGGGACACGGCGTCGTCCGCGTCGATCCGCAGCGCGGTCGACGCCGCGCCGGGCGTGACGTCGAAGCGGAGCGTCCCGGGGGCGTCCGGCTGGAACCACGTCCCGGCCACGGGCGCGACGGTGAGGCCGTGCACACCGACGTCGGTGACCGTCACCGCCCCGACGGGCACCTCGGTCGTGTCGGCGTCGCTGGTCAGGTGGTCGGGCAGCGTGACCGTCGCGCGGACCTCGGCGCCGTCCTGCAACGACCCGCTCGCCGCCACGGTCACGGTCGGCGCCTCCGCGGTCCGGTAGGTGTCGTCGGCGACGTCGCGGTCGAACCGCTCGGTCCGCGTGATCGTGGAGGCGCCGCCGGACGTCGTGCTCGCCCAGGTGGTGGTGCTCCAGTCCCCGACGGACTGCGCCGGAAGCGCACCCGGGTTGAGGCCACGCGGCAGCTCGATCGTGTGCACCAGGACGTCGCCCTGGCGGGCGGTGAACGGAGCCGTGCTCGCGCTCTCGGGCAGGAGCCGGAAGCGCAGCCGACCCGTCGACCCCACGCCGAAGCGCTCCCCGGTCGTGGGCGCCGCCGACAGGCCGTAGACGCCGACCGCGGTCCGCGTCGTGGACGCGACGAGCGCCGTCGCGGTCTCCCGGGCGGGATGAGCGTGTTCCGGCAGACCGGTCGCGACGCTGACGGTGCCGGGCGTGGACGTGCTCCCCGGCCGCGCGGCACGCACCGGGATCTCCACCCTGTCCGCACGGAACTGGGTCTGGGCGGTGGCGGACGCCTGCGTGCGGGTGAGCGTCGTCGTACCGTCGGGTCCGGGCACCGCCGACCACGTCACCCCACCGGCGCCGGTGGGCACCGGGTCGGGGCTCAGCCAGGAGGGCAGGGTCACCGTGTGGACGACCTGGTCGCCGGGAGCGAGGTCGACCGGCACGCCCGCGCCACCGGGGGTCGTGTCGAACCGCACCGTGCCCCGCATTCCCGGGAGGAACGCGTTGCCGGTGGACGGGGTCACGGTCAGGTCGTAGGCACCGACGTCGACGACCCGGACCGCGCTGACGGGGACGGCGTCGATCGGCGCGGTGCTGGTCAGGTGCCCCGGGACGGTCGCGGTGGCGCTCACGAGCGCCCCGTCGGCGAGCTGCGGGCCCGCGGTCACCCGGATCGTGAAGGTCGCGTTGTTGCGGAAGGTGTGGTCGGCGAGCTCGGTGTGGAACTCCTCGGTCCGGGTCACGGTCCAGACGCCGCCGGACTCGGACTTGTCCCACCGGATCGTGCTGGACGGCCCCTCGCTCGGCGCGTAGAGGGCGCCCGGGACGAGGCCGGCGGGCAGGACGACCTGGTGCACGGTCCGGTCGCCGACCCCGGCGGTGAAGGGTGCGGTGGACGTGGGGATGAGGCGGAACGTCACCGCGCCCTGGGCACCCGGTACGAACCGGTCGCCCGCGTCGGGCGACACCGCGAGGGCGTGCATCCCGACGGAGGTCGCGGAGGTCGACGCCACCGGCACGCTGCCGGTGCGGCTCGCGCTCACCGAGTGCGCGGGGACCGTCGCCGTGACGGACGCGGTGGCCTGCCCCAGGCCGGTGCGTCGGGCGCGCACGGGCAGCTCCACGACCGACCCGGCGTGCTCGGTCCGGGCGGTCAGGGTCTCGGTTCGGGTCACGACGGTCGTACCGCCCGCCCCGGATCTGGCGACCCACCGCGCCGCACCGTCGTCGACGGGGAGCAGGACCTCGAGCCAGGACGGCACCGTGATGTCGTGGGAGAGCGTGTCGCCGTCGTCGAACCGGGCCGGGACGGTCGCGGCTCCGGCCGTCGTCGCGAACCGGAGGGTGCCGGTCATGTCGGGCAGGAACGCGGACCCGCTGGCGGGTGCGACCTGGAGGTCGTACACGCCCACGGCGAGGCGCGCGGCCGCGAGGGCGTCGATCTCGTCGCTGCCGCGGGAGCTGGTGAGCCCACCGGGCAGGGCGACGCCGGCACGGATGGTGTCGCCCGCGACGGGCACGCCGACGGTCTGGACGGGGAAGCCGAGGTCGACGGTGTTGAAGCTCGTCCAGTCCTCGAAGAACGTCTGGGTGCGTCGCACGGTCCAGATGCCGCTGTCCGGGTCCTGCGACGACGACCACACGGTGTGGCTGCGGGCCGCAGGCAGGTAGACCGGCAGCGTCCCGGGCGCGAGCCACCCGGGCAGCGTGAACGTGTGGACCAGGGCCTCGTCGGCGCGGAAGTCGGTGGGGCGGATCGCCGACGACGGTGTCGCCCGGAACGTCACGGTGCCGACGGTGCCCTCGGTGAACCGCGGGACGTCGGTCGGCGTCACGGCCAGGTCGTGCACGCCGATCTCGACGTGGCTGGTCCCGGTGACGGCGACGGCGTCGCTCGGGGCGGTCGAGGCCAGGTGCTCGGGCGCGCTCACGGACGCCACCACGTTCCCACCGGTCAGCACGCCCCGCGCCACGACGGGGAACGACAGGCGGTCCGTCGCGGTGAAGCCGGTCTGCGCGCCGGTGAACCGCGACGTGCGGCTCACGGTCCAGGCGCCGCTGTCGGGGTCCTGGGTCGTGGCCCACTCGATGTGTCCGTTGGCGAACGTCGACGAGGCCGGGAGCGTCCCGGGCTCGAGCCAGGACGGCAGCGTGGTCGAGAACACGAGGGCGTCGTCGGCCCTCAGGTCCACCGGGACCGTGTCGCGGCCCACAGGGGTCATCCGGTAGGAGACCGTCCCGGCCTCGCCCGGGCGGAAGCCGCCACGCCCCCCGGCGGGGACCACGGTCAGGTCGTGCACGCCCACGTCCACCCGGTCGGTGGCGCCGAAGAGGTTGCCGGCGACCGTCGAGCTGCGCGTGACGGCAGCGGTCACCGCGAGGCCGGGCACGACCAGCGCGACGATCGCGAGCGCCGTCACGACGGCGGCGGGGAGCCGCCGACGTCCGGGCGTCCGGGCGGCGCGGGCGCGGGCGGTGTTCATGCGAGGTCCTCGGGGGTGGTCGTGGCGTCCGCGGAACCGGCGGTCCGGTTCGGTCGGCGGGACAGGAGCAGGGCGGCGGCGAGCAGCGACCCGGCGCCGAGCGTGGCCGCCACGGGCAGGGCGTGGCGGGTCAGCCCCGCGCGGTCGAACCGGTCGGCCGTCCACGGGTCGTCGCCGTCGGCGCGGTCGGCCGGCTGCTCGACGGAGGCGAGCACGACGCTGAAGGTGACGGACGTCCCGTCCGGCAGCGCCGTGTCGGCCGGGAGGGCGACGACGCCGCACAGCGAGGTCGTCCCGCCCGCGTCGAGGGTGCCGAGCGGGACACCCCGATCGGAGCCGAGCAGCGCCGCACCGTCGGGGTCCGTGGCCGGAGCCGTGCACGTCTCGTCGAACCGGCCCGCGACCCGCACGTCCAGGTCGGCGCCGCCGGCGCCCTCGACCCGGTCGACCACGGTCGTCATCGCGACCCGCAGCGGCGTCCCGGCGTGGTTGGTCACCGTCGCCTGGGCGAGGTGCTCCTCGCCGGGCCGCAGGGTCACGTGGAACAGCGCCTGCGCGGGCTCGACCGCCAGGCCAGTCGGCTCCGGCTCCACGGCGAGCCGTGGACCGGGAGCGGGGTCGGGCGCGAGGTCGCTGGGCACCGCACAGCCACCGAGGGCCAGCACGCCGGACAGCGAGAGACCGACGAGCAGCAGGCCGGTGAGGGCTCGGGACAGGACAGGCACACGTGCTCCGCACGATGGAAGCGGCAACGGTCGGGTCGGACCGCACCGGGTGCACGACCGGCGCCCGAGGGCGTCGGTCCGGCTGTCCGGTGCTGACGGTCCGGCTGCGAGTGTGCGGAAGGGACTGCCTCGCTAGGTAGACCGCCGCGACGGATCAGGGGCACGAGGCGCGCCGTTGCGTGGTGCGCAGGCCTCGCCTGAGTGGTGGGACGTCTCGCGCGCGCTACTCATCCGCACTCCGCCGTGCGGTCGAGGCCGCACCCCGCTCAGAGGCGGAACGTCGCCGTCCGCGACGCCATCTCGCGCGAGCCGTCCGCGACCCGGCCCATGTCGTCGTCCACCCGCGCGAGCGCCCCGGCGCTGGTCTGCGCTGACGCCGCGACCGTCGTGATGCTCTGCGCGATCTCCCCGGCACCGGCCGCGGCCTCGGCGACGCCGCGCGCCATCTCGGCGGTCGTCGCGGTCTGCTCCTCGACCGCCGAGGCGATGGTCAGCTGGTAGTCGTTGATCCGGGCGATGATCGCGGAGACCTCGTCGATCGCCGCGACGGCCTCGCCGGTGTCGCCCTGGATCGCCTCGACGCGGCGCGCGATGTCCTCGGTCGCCTTCGCCGTCTCCTGCGCCAGCTCCTTGACCTCGCCCGCGACGACCGCGAACCCCTTGCCGGCCTCCCCGGCGCGAGCGGCCTCGATCGTGGCGTTCAGGGCCAGCAGGTTGGTCTGCTCGGCGATGCTCGTGATCGCCTTGACGACGGCGCCGATCTCCTGCGACGACGCACCGAGCCGCGCGACGGTCTCGTTGGTCGCCTGCACGACGCCGGTGGCCTGCGCGGCGACCTTGGCGGCCTGCGCCGCGTTCTGGGAGATCTCCCGGATGCTCGCGCCCATCTGCTCGGCGCCGGCGGCGACGGCCTGCACGTTGCGGGACACCAGCTCCGCCGACGCGGCGACCCCGGCCACCTGGCTGCTGGTCTCCTGCGCGGCGTGGGCGCCGTCCGACGCGACGCCGCGCAGCGTGCCGACGGTGCCGTCCGTCTCGCGGGCGGTGCGGGCCACCTCGCCGACCAGGCTCGACACGGAGTCGATCGCCCGGTCGAGCTCGCGGCCGGCGACCGAGATCTCCCCGCCCGCGTCCAGGCCGGTGCGCTGCGTGAGGTCGCCCTCGGCCATCGCCGCGGCGACCCGGGCGATGCGGGTCGCGGGACCGGCGACGTCCCGGGTGACCTTGCGCGCCGCGTAGGCCGCGAACAGCGCCGCGACGACGCCGAGCACCAGCAGCACCAGACGTCCGCGCTCCTGGGCGGCGCGCTGCTCCTGCTGGAGGTCGGCGACCCGCTCCGACGCGGACGCGTCCACCGCGTCCGCCAGCGCCAGCACGTCGCTGTAGGCGGCACCCGCGGCGCCGCCGTTGATCGACTCCAGCGCCGCGAGGTAGCCCTCCTCGGTCCCGGTGCCGAGCAGGTCCACCACCTCGGCGTCGCCCGCGAAGAACGAGTCCCACGCGGGGGTCAGGGCCGCGAACGACGCCTGCTCCTGCTCGGTCGCGCCCGTGGTGTCGAGGTCGGCCAGCCAGGCGCGGACGGCCTCCTGCGCGGCGAGCTGGCCCGAGCGGTTGTACGCGTCGTCCGCGAGCGCGGCGTCCGCGCCGTACGCCGCGACGTCCGCGACGACCAGGCCCTGCCAGCCGGTGGCGTCGGCGATCTGGAACCGGGCCTCCTCGGCGAGGCGCAGCACCCGGTACGCGTCGGCGGTGCGGTCCGTGTACGTCCGCTGCACCTGCGCGGTGACGACGCCGAGCGCGATCGCCGCGACGATCAGGGAGGTGAGCAGCCCGAACACCGCCGCCATGCGCGACCCGATGGACTGACTACCCCACGTGCTGGACACCGACGGACCACCTTGCGACGAGACGACTGATCTCCCGTCCTGATCGGACCGGGACGCGCCGGCGGGAGGCGTGCGTCCGGGTGAACCGGTCCCCGGCGTGCGGCGGTGGAGGGGCGCGCGCGATGCTGGACCCGGCGCGCCCCGGTGCGCCGGCCCGCACCACCCGCGACCCGGAGGTCACCCGTGCAGCACCGCAGCCTCGGCCCGTACACCGTCTCCGCCATCGGCCTGGGCGCCATGCCCGTGTCGATGAACCAGGACGACACCTACCCCGAGCCCGCCGACGCGATCGCCACGATCCACGCCGCGCTCGACGCCGGGGTGACCCTGATCGACACCGCCGACATCTACGCGCCCACCTGGGACCAGATGGGGCACAACGAGCGCCTGGTCGGCGAGGCCGTCCGCACCTGGGGCGGCGACACGTCGCAGGTGGTCGTCACGACCAAGGGCGGCATCACCCGGTCGGAGGGCGAGGTGTGGGGCCGCGACGGGTCGCTCGCGTACCTGCGGGGCGCGGTGGAGAAGTCGCTGCGCGAGCTCGGGGTCGAGGCGATCGACCTGTACCAGTACCACCGCCCGGACCGCTGGATGGTCTACGGCGAGGTGATCGAGAACCTGGCGACCCTGAAGCGCGAGGGCAAGGTCCGCGAGATCGGCATCTCGAACGCGAGCGTCGAGGAGATCGAGATCGCCCAGCAGGTGCTCGGCGAGGGCGGCCTGGTCAGCGTGCAGAACGAGTTCTCCCCGCGGCACCCCGGCAGCTACGACGAGCTCCGGTACTGCGAGCAGCACGGCATCGCGTTCCTGCCGTGGAGCCCGCTGGGCGGCACCGGCGGCGGCGCGCGGGCGGTCGGCGACCGGTTCGCGGCGTTCCGCGAGATCGGCGAGGCCCACGGGGTCAGCCCGCAGCAGGTCGTGCTCGCGTGGGAGCTGGCGCTGAGCGACGCGCTGATCGCGATCCCCGGGGCGCGGCGGCCGGCGTCGATCACCGACTCCGCCGCGGCGGCCGACCTCCGGCTGTCCGGCGACGAGGTCGAGCGGTGCTCCCGGGCCGTGGGGCTCGAGGTCGGCTGAGCCGAGGGGTCGGGGTCAGCGGCACCCGGTCAGGGCGGCGTCCACCGCCACCTCGACCGGGTGCAGCTCCGGCCGGGCGCGCAGGAACTGCACCGGGCGGGTGAGCGACCCGCCCTCCCACGGGACGTCCGCGGACACCTCGACGACCAGCGGGGCGATCTTGGTCGCGATCGCCGAGGGCGCGGCGCCCGGGTGCGCGACGGGCGTGATCTGCCGACCGAGCGCGAGCCCCGCCGCGAGGCCGAGCGACAGCGACCGCCCGACGGGCACCAGCTCGCCGTCGCGGGGCAGCGCGAGCAGCAGCACGCCCGGCTGCGCCGGTGACCCGGTGACCGCGGTGGCCACGAGGTCGAGCGCGGACCGGTGCTTGACCTTGCGCCAGTCGCGGGTGCCGGCGCGGTAGGGCTGGTCCAGCCCCTTGGCGACGAGGCCGTCCGCGCCGGCGCCCGCGAGGTCGCGGAACCACCGGGCGGCGACCTCCACGTCCCCGGTCAGCGGCGAGGTCGCGAGCGCGCCGGTCCAGTCGGCGGCGACCTCGTCCAGGGCCATCCGCCGCTCCATGAACGGCAGCTCGCGCGCGTCCACGTGCTCGCGCTGGATCAGGTCGAACGCGATGAACCCGGCCGGTGCGGACCGGGCGAGCGCGGCGGGGTCGGGTGCTGTCGCCCGGCGCTGGAGGCTGCCGAAGTCGACGCGGCCGTGCTGCCAGACGACGAGCTCGCCGTCCACCACGGTGCCCGGCGGCACCTGCTCGCCCACGGCGGCCGCGACCTCGGGGAACGCCGCGGTGAGGTCGGCGCCGTACCGGGACCGGAGCATCGTGCCCGGGCCGTCCGCGAGCGCCAGGACGCGCATGCCGTCCCACTTCGGCTCCCAGGCCGTGCCGCCGGGGAGGCCCACGGTGTCCTGGAGGTGCAGCGCCACGCGGGCCAGCGCGAGGCCGCTGGGATCCTCCGGGGTGCGGGACACGGGGTGATCTTAGGGTGAATTCTGTCCGAATCGTCCCGGTTTGCCGTTTTTCCCTCGACGGAGTGGCCGGGGGTACCGTCGACGGCAGGCACGAGGACGCGGAGGGCGACGTGGCCGAGCACCGGATCTTCAGGACCAGCTTCGCGAGCATCTACCCGCTCTACGTCGCGAAGGTCGAGCGCAAGGGGCGCGACCGCGCCGACGTCGACCGGGTGATCGCCTGGCTGACCGGCTACGACGACGCCGGGCTGCGCCGCGTGCTGGACGACGAGGTCGACATCGCGACCTTCTTCGCCCAGGCCCCCGCGATGAACCCCGACGCCTCGCTCATCACCGGGCTGATCTGCGGGATCCGGGTCGAGGAGATCGAGGACCCGCTGATGCAGCAGGTCCGGTACCTCGACAAGCTCGTGGACGAGGTCGCGCGGGGGAAGAAGATGACGTCGGTGCTGCGCGGCGGGTGAGCACTGGCGCGCCTGCATCGACGTATGTCAATATCGAGACATGTCGATGCAGAGTCCCGTCCGCCTGGCCCCGCTCGACCGGTGGCTCCCGCTGTGGATCGGGCTCGCGATGGTGGCCGGCCTCGCGCTCGGCGGGTTCGTCCCCGCCCTCGGCGAGGCCCTGGCCGCCCTGGAGGTCGGCGGGATCTCGCTGCCGATCGCGCTCGGCCTGCTCGTGATGATGTACCCGGTGCTCGCCAAGGTCCGGTACGACCGCGTCGCCGCGGTGACCGGGGACCGGCGGCTGCTGGTCAGCTCCCTCGCGCTCAACTGGGTCGTGGGTCCCGCGCTGATGTTCGCCCTCGCGTGGGTGTTCCTGCCGGACCTGCCCGAGTACCGCACCGGGCTGATCGTCGTCGGCCTGGCCCGGTGCATCGCGATGGTCGTCATCTGGAACGACCTCGCGTGCGGGGACCGCGAGGCCGCCGCGGTGCTGGTCGCGATCAACTCGGTGTTCCAGGTGGTCGCGTTCTCGCTGCTCGGCTGGTTCTACCTCACGGTGCTGCCCGGCTGGCTGGGCCTGGACTCCGCGGGCCTCGACGTCTCGATCGGGCAGATCGCCGGGAACGTGCTCGTGTTCCTCGGCATCCCGCTCGCCGCCGGCTTCGCGTCCCGCTGGGTCGGCGAGCGGGTGCGCGGCCGCGACTGGTACGAGGAGCGGTTCGTCCCGCGGATCGGCCCGTGGGCGCTGTACGGGCTGCTGTTCACCATCGTGCTGCTGTTCGCGCTGCAGGGCGACGCCGTGACCTCCCGGCCGCTCGACGTCGCGCGGATCGCCCTGCCGCTGCTGGTCTACTTCGCCGTCATGTGGGGCGTCGGGATGGCGACCGGCCGGACCCTCGCGCTCGGGTACGCCCGGTCGACCACGCTGGCGTTCACGGCCGCGGGCAACAACTTCGAGCTCGCCATCGCCGTCGCCATCGGCACGTTCGGCGCGGCCTCCGGGCAGGCGCTCGCCGGCGTCGTCGGCCCGCTGATCGAGGTCCCGGTGCTGGTCGGTCTCGTCTACGTCAGCCTCTGGGTCGGTCGCCGCTGGTTCCCCGGCACCGCCCCCGCCGCACCGTCCGGCTCCACCACAGCCCAGCAGGAGGTCCGCGCATGACCACCACGACACCGGCGCGCGAGGACTGCGCCCCGACCCCCTCGCCCGCCGAGCACGCGATGGGCCTGGACGCCGCGACCCACGTCGCCGGCACCCTCAAGGCGCTCGGCGACCCGCTGCGGCTGCGGATGCTGTCGCTGATCGCCACCTCCCCCACCGGCGAGGCGTGCGTGTGCGACCTCGCCACGGTCGCCGAGGTCGCCCAGCCGACGGTGTCCCACCACCTCAAGCTGCTCAAGGACGTCGGCCTGCTGACCTCCGAGCGGCGCGGCACCTGGGTCTACTACCGGGTACGGCCCGCCCTGCGCGGCGCCGTCACGACGCTGCTCGACTCGTTCGCCCCCGTCGCGGCCGAGGCGGCGCACCTGTCGCCTCTGACCGGCCTGACCGACGCCGAGCCCGCGCTGGAGCGGATCGCGGAGCGCCTCGCCGCCGCGTTCCCCGACCGCGACCCCGCCGCGGTGCTCACCGTCGTGCGGGAGTCGTACACCGGCCTCGCCCGGTCGTCGGCCGTCCGGTCCCACCTCGTGGTGAACACCGAGCGGTTCGCGCGGCAGCGCCTGACGGACGCCGCACGCGCCCTCGCCACCGCCGCCGCGCACCGCCCGCAGGTGCTGTTCGTCTGCGTCGCCAACGCCGGCCGCTCCCAGCTCGCCGCCGCGCTGCTGCACCACTACGCCGGGGACGCCGTCGTCGTCCGCTCCGCGGGGTCGACGCCCGCCGGCGAGGTGCACCCCGGGGTCCGCCCGCTGCTCGCCGAGCTCGAGGCCGACACCGAGGCGTTCCCCAAGCCGCTCACCGACGACGCCGTCCGCGCCGCCGACGTCGTCATCACGATGGGCTGCGGCGACACCTGCCCGGTCCTGCCCGGCAAGCGCTACGAGGACTGGGCCGTCGGCGACCCCGCCCTCGCGTCCGACACCGGGGTGCGAGCCATCCGCGACGAGATCGACCGCCGCGTCCGGGCCCTGCTCGCCGACCTGCTGCCCGACCTGACCCTGCCCACTGCCTGACCGCCCCCGATCCGCCGTGACCCTGGAGGACCCCATGACCGCGAGCACCCCGTCCGCCCTGTTCGTCTGCGTGCACAACGCGGGCCGCTCCCAGATGGCCGCCGGCTACCTGCGCCACCTGTCCGGCGGCGCCGTCGAGGTCCGGTCCGCCGGCTCGATGCCCGCCGAGCAGATCAACCCGACCGCCGTCGAGGCGATGCTCGAGGAGGGCATCGACATCCGCGCCGAGCGCCCGAAGGTCCTCACCACCGACGCGGTGCAGGCGTCCGACGTCGTCATCACGATGGGCTGCGGCGACGCGTGCCCGATCTTCCCCGGCAAGCGGTACGAGGACTGGGCGCTCGAGGACCCGGCCGGCCAGGGCATCGAGGCCGTCCGGCCGATCCGCGACGAGATCCGACGGCGCGTCGAGGTGCTGCTGGGCGAGCTCGGCGTGGAGCCGGTCGGCGCCTGACGCCGGGGCGGGCCGGGACGCCGCGTCCCGACCCGCTCCGCCGGCGCGCAGGCTCAGGCCGCGCGCGGGCTCAGGCTGCGCCGGGCTTGGCGGCGCGCACGACGGCGCCGTGCATCCCGTCCGCGACCGGGTGCGTGAACCGCACCTCGGCGTCGACGAACCCCGCCGCCGCGAGCCCGTCGAGGTACTCGGTCCGGGACAGCGCCCCGGCGATGCAGCCGACGTACGACCCGCGCTCCGCGCGCTCGGCGGGGGTGAGGTGGTCCTCGGCGACCACGTCGGAGATGCCCAGCCGCCCGCCCGGGACCAGCACCCGGAACGCCTCGGCCAGCACCGCCGGCTTGTCCGGGGACAGGTTCACCACGCAGTTCGAGATCACGACGTCGACCACCGCGTCGTCCAGCGGCAGGTCCTCGATCGTGCCCTGGCGGAACTCCACGTTCGTCGCCCCCGCCTTCTGCGCGTTCGCGCGGGCCAGCGCGAGCATCTCGTCGGTCATGTCGACGCCGTAGGCGAAGCCCGTCGGCCCGACGCGGCGCGCGGACAGCAGGACGTCGATGCCGCCGCCCGAGCCGAGGTCGAGCACCCGCTCCCCCGCGCGCAGCTCCGCGACCAGCAGCGGGTTGCCGCAGCCGAGCGACGCGGCCAGCGCCTCCGCCGGCACCGCCGCGGCGTCCTGGGCGTCGTACAGGGCGCTGCCGAACCGGTCGTCGACCACCAGGTCCTGCGGGCCGCAGCTTCCGACGCCGTCGGCACCGCCGCCGCAGCAGCCCGCGTCGCCGACGCCCTGCACCGCCGCCCGGGCGTACCGCTCCCGGACCTGCTCGCGGATGTCCTGCACCATGACTCCTCCAAGGGATCGATGACCGTCGATACCTCGCAGCCTGGCGCAGCGGTCCGGCGCTGTCAATCGACAGCCGTCGATATCTGGGCGAGGATGTCCGGATGGCCCTCGACCTGCTGCCCGTGAGCACCGCGGCGCCCTCCGCGTGCTGCACCCCCACCACCGGCGCGACCATGTCCGCCGACGACGCCGAGGCCACCGCGCGCACCCTCAAGGCCCTCGCCGACCCCACCCGCCTGCGGCTGCTGTCGATCATCGCCGCGCACGAGGGCGGCGAGGCCTGCGTCTGCGACCTCACCGACCCTGTCGGCCTCTCCCAGCCGACGGTGTCCCACCACCTCAAGGTCCTCACCGAGGCCGGGTTCGTCACCCGCGACAAGCGCGGCGTCTGGGCGTACTACACGCTCGTCCCCGGCGCGGTCGAGCAGCTCACCGCGCACCTCGGGACGCACCTGCGGGGCTGAGGCCCGGCTACTCCTCGGGCGTCGTCCGCTCCACGACCCGTTCCGCCAGGGCACCGGGCACCGCCGCCGCACCCGGGCCACCCGCGCGCAGCCAGCCGTCGAGCTCCGCCGTCACCTCCGGGCCCGCGAGCCGCTCGAACCACACCGGTGCCGCGCCGTCACCGCGCCGGCGCGCGCTCGGCCGCGCCACGACCACGTCCCCGCGCTCGCACTCGTCCAGGCAGTCCACCGTCGTCAGACGCGCCACGCCCGCGTCCGCCAGCGCCCGCAGCCGCGCCAGCTGACCGCCCGGCAACGGGTCCGCGGTGCCCAGCGTCTCGCCCGCGCACAGGGCGCAGGCCGTCAGGCCGGGGCGGTCGTGGGCGGGGCGCGCGGCGGCGGGTCGGGCGGTGGGCACGGCGCCGACTGTACGACTCCGCGCCCGTGCGGCCGGGAACCCGCGACACGACGTACGGTCGGGCGGTGACCAACAGCGCGGACGTCCGCGAGTTCCTCATGTCGCGCCGCGCGCGCGTCACCCCCGAGCAGTCGGGGCTGGCCGCGTACGGCGCGAACCGCCGCGTGCCAGGGCTCCGGCGCGGCGAGGTCGCGGCACTCGCCGGAGTGAGCGTCGAGTACTACTCCCGCCTCGAGCGCGGGAACCTCAGCGGGGTGTCGGACAACATCCTCGACGCGGTCGCCCGCGCCCTCCAGCTGGACGAGGCGGAGCGGGCCCACCTCCGCCACCTGGCCCGCGCCACCGACCCGCCGTCGCTGCGCCCCCGCCGCGTCCCCGCGCGGCAGGTCCGGCCGAACGTGCGGCGGGTGCTGGACCTGATGACCGAGGTCCCGGCCGTCGTGAACAGCACCCGGCTGGACCTGGTGGCCAGCAACGCGCTCGGCGCCGCGCTGTTCGCCCCGGTCCTCGCGACGGCCGACCGCCCGCCCAACCACGCGCGCTTCACGTTCCTGGACCCGGCGGCGCGCGCGTTCTGGGTCGACTGGGAGCGCGCCGCCGACGATGCGGTCGCCACGCTGCGCACCGAGGCCGGGCGCGCGCCCGACGACGAGGCGCTCCGGGACCTGACCCGCGACCTGGTCGAGCGCAGCGCGGAGTTCCGGGCCCGGTGGCACGCCCACGACGTCCGCCTGCACCTGACGGGCACCAAGCACGTCCACCACCCGGTCGCGGGCGAGATGGTCCTGGACTTCGAGGTCCTGGAGTTGCCCGCCGACCCCGGGCTCACGCTCGTCGTGTTCAGCGCCGAGCCCGGGACCGCCGCCGACGAGGGGCTGCGCCTGCTCGGCGCGCCCACCGCCGGCTGACGCCCACGACCCGGCGGGGCTGCTCACTGCTCGACGGAGGCCATGTTCGCGTCGTCGTGGCGGGCGCCGGACGCCGGGGTCAGGGCGTCGAGCCGCGCGATCTGGCCCGGGGTCAGCTCGATCCCGTCGGCGGCGGTGTTCTCCTCGACGCGGCCGGTCCGCCGGGTGCCGGGGATCGGGGCCACGTCCTCGCCCCGGGTGAGGATCCACGCCAGGGCGGTCTGCGCAGGCGTGGCCCCGATCGCAGCGCCGACGGCCCGGACCTCGTCGACGATCGCGAGGTTGCGGACGAGGTTGTCCCCGGTGAAACGCGGGTTGGTCCGCCGCCAGTCGTCCTCGGGGAAGTCCGCGGCGCTGCGGATCTGCCCGGTGAGCAGGCCGTGGCCGAGCGGCGAGTACGGCACGAACCCGATGCCCAGCTCGCGCAGGGTCGGCAGGATCTCGGCCTCGACGTCGCGGGTCCAGAGCGAGTACTCGGTCTGGACGGCGGTCACGGGGTGCACCGCGTGCGCGCGCCGGATGGTCGCGGCGCCGGCCTCGGACAGGCCGTAGTGGCGGATCTTGCCCTCGGCGACCAGCTCCGCGAGGGCGCCGACCGTGTCCTCGACCGGGGTGCCCCGGTCCACGCGGTGCTGGTAGTACAGGTCGATGTAGTCCGTGCCGAGGCGCCTGAGCGACCCCTCCACGGCCCTGCGGACGTTCGCGGGAGACCCGTCCGTCGCCGCGCCCCACGTGCCGTCGGCCGCGTGCGTGAGCAGGCCGAACTTGGTCGCGATCCGGACCCGGTCCCGGCGGCCCCGCACCGCACGGCCGACCAGCTCCTCGCTGTGGAAGGGGCCGTAGACCTCGGCGGTGTCGATGTGGTCGACGCCGAGGTCGAGGGCGCGGTGGATGGTGCGGATCGACTCGGCGTCGTCCAGCCCGCCCTCCGCCGTGTAGGTGCCGGCCATGGTCATCGCGCCCAGACCGACGCGTCCGACCTCGAGCGTGCCGAGATGTGCCTTCTTCATGGTCGTCCCGTCCTCGCCGTGGTGGTCAGGCGTCGTCGTGCGCGAGCGACGACGACAGGTCGCGGTGGGCGTCGGCCTGGTCGAGCAGCTGCCGGGCCTTGGTCTCGAGCACCCCGACGGCGTCGGCACCGGCGGCGAACCGGACCGGCGGGTGCTCGAGCGCGGTGAGCTGCACCAGGGCGGAGGCGAGCCGGGCCGGGTCGCCGCCCTGCTGCCCGTCCATGGACTGCCAGCCGGCGACGGTCTGCGCGGTGCGGTCGGCGTAGTCGTCGATGGACGACGCCGCGTACCGGGTGGACTCGGGGTCAGCAGCCCGGTGCGGAAGAACCCCGGCTCCACCAGCATCGTGCGGATGCCGAACGGCTCGACCTCGGGGGCCAGCGACTCCATCCAGCCCTCGACGGCGAACTTCGACGCGGCGTACGCCGAGCAGAACTCCTGCCCCGCGATGCCGGCCGTCGAGGAGATCGTCACGACCAGGCCCGACCGCTGGGCGCGCATCACCGGCAGCACCGCCCGGGTGACGTCCACCGGACCGAACAGCGTCGTCTCCAGCTGGGCGCGGAAGTCGGCGTCGGTGATCTCCTCGAAGAACCCGGCCTCGAAGTTCGCGGCGTTGTTCACCAGCACGTCGATCCGGCCGAAGGTCGCCTCGGCCTCCCGCACGGCGGCGCGCACCGCGTCCGGGTCCGTCACGTCCAGCGCGACCGTCAGCAGCGCGGGCGCGGCGCCGATCGCGGCGGCCACCTTCTGCGGGTCGCGCCCCGTCGCCACCACCCGGTGGCCCGCGGCGAGCGCGGCCCTGGCGATGTCCACGCCCATCCCGCGGCTCGCGCCGGTGATGAACCAGACCTGCGTGTCCCTGCCGTCCTGCGTCATGTCGTCGTGCCCTCCGGGTGTCGTCCTCGTCGCGCAGCGCGGCGATGCCCCCATGCAACGCCCGGACCTCGCCGCACGGGAGTCCCCGCTGAAAGGTGTTCCGACAGGGAACCCCTCCACCTCCGGCCCGTGACCGGACCGGTACGGTCGCGTGACCCTCCTGTGCTGTTCGCGCTGGTCACCGACCCGGGAGCATCGAGTCCTCAGACGATGGAGGCTCACATGCGTGGTCGGCCGGCAGCACAAGCCCGTACCGGAACCTCGTGGCGTCGACGGGAGCGTGTGGTCGCCGCAGCCTCGGTGGCCCTGCTCGGGGTGCTGGGCGCGTGCACCGCCGGCGGGTCCACCGACGCCTCGTACGGGCAGGGGACGGCGCAGGACGAGGCCGCCTCCACCGAGCAGTGGCGCCAGGCCCCCACCGACCCTCGGGTGGAGTTCGACGACTCCGCGGAGCAGGCGTTCCAGGACGTGGCGACCAGCCCGCTGTCGACGTTCGCCTCCGACGTCGACACCGCGTCGTACAGCACCATGCGCCGCCAGCTCGCGCAGGGCTCCGCCCCCGAGGGCATCCGGATCGAGGAGCTCGTCAACTACTTCGACTACGACTACCCCGCCCCCGCGCCCGACGCCGCCGACCCGTTCACCGTGACCACGCAGGTCGCGGACGCCCCCTGGGCGCCCGAGCACCAGCTCGCGATGATCGGTGTCCAGGCGACCGACGCCGTCCCGACCAGCCGCGGCAACAACGTCGTGTTCCTGCTGGACGTCTCCGGCTCGATGGACGCACCCGACAAGCTGCCGCTGCTCGCCGAGTCGTTCGCGCTGCTCGTCGAGGAGCTCGACGAGGACGACACCGTCTCGATCGTCACCTACGCCGGCAGCGACCAGGTGCTCGCGGACTCCGTGCCCGGCGACCGGCGCGAGGAGCTCGTCAGGATCCTCCGGGACCTCAGCGCCGGCGGGTCCACCGGCGGGGCGGCGGGGCTGGAGACCGCGTACGAGCTCGCGACCGAGAACTTCATCGAGGGCGGCAACAACCGGGTCGTCCTGGCGACCGACGGCGACTTCAACGTCGGCCCGTCCGGCCCCGACGAGCTCACCGAGCTCATCGAGGAGCACGCCCGCACCGGGGTGCACATCTCGGTCCTCGGGTTCGGCATGGACAACCTCAAGGACAGCACCATGGAGGCGATCGCCGACCACGGGAACGGCAACTACGCGTACATCGACACCCTCGACGAGGCGCGCAAGGTCCTCGTCGACGAGTTCGACTCCACGATGTTCGTCGTCGCCCAGGACCTCAAGGTGCAGGTCGAGCTCAACCCCGTCACCGTCGCGGAGTACCGCCTGATCGGCTACGACAACCGGCGCCTCGAGGACGAGGACTTCGACGACGACACGAAGGACGCCGGGGACGTCGGCGCCGGGCACTCCGTCACCGCGTTCTACGAGCTCGTGCCCGCCGACGGCAAGCGACCCCGCGACGACCTCGACTACTCCCGCCGCACCACGTCGGGCTCGGACGACTTCCTGACCGTGCACGTCCGCTACAAGGACCCGGGCGCGACCGAGAGCACCGAGGTCGTCGTCCCCGCCGGCGCCAAGGCGTACACCCGCTCGCCGTCGGCGGACTTCCGGTTCGCGTCCGCCGTCGTCGAGTTCGGCCTCGTGGCGTCCGGCTCCGAGCACGCCGACGGCGCCGACACCCGCCGCGCCCGCGACCGCGCGCAGGACGCGCTCGGGGACGACCCGTACGGGCTGCGGGACGAGTTCGTGGGGCTGGTCGGGGAGTACGAGGAGATCACGGGGTGAGCGGCGGCCGGATCGACGACGCGTGACACGATGCGGCCGTGACCGACGACTCCCCCGCCACGCCCGCCGACGAGCTGTTCCAGGCGCTCGCCGACCGCCTCGAGGGGACGGCGTACGTGGTCGAGCGCACGACCGACGGTCTCGTGGTGCGCAGGGACCTCGCGGACGAGCAGTGGTATGCCCAGCAGCACGGCCGCGAGCGCCGGACGGTCGTGCAGCACCACGTCGTGCTGCACGAGGACACGCAGCTCGTGGAGATCACGGACGAGCACGTCGAGGTGAGCCGGCGCTCCGGGTCCAGGGTCCCGGCGGTCGACGCGAGCACGGTGCGGGTCGCCCGCCGCCGCGGCCGGATCCAGGAGGTGTCGTTCAGCACGACCTTCGGGCGTTCGCCGTCCGGGCGGTGGGAGCGACGGGAGTCGCATCGGTTCGACACGGCCGAGGCGCACGAGCACATCCGCGCGGTGGTCGCGGAGCAGGGCTGGGTCGAGCGGGCCGGACGGACGCAGCGCTCCGCGACGGGGGCGGCCGTCGCCGGTGTCGTCGTCGCCGGGCTGACGGTGGCGCTGCTGGTGATCGCGTGGGTGCTGCGCCTGTTCTAGGCGGCGCCGCCGAGGGCGTGAGAGATCCCGGCGAGCATCTGCAGGTCCGCCGCAGGTGCGCGCATGTCGTCCAGCCTTCCGCACGGCGGCCGCCCGGCCGCGAGGGCTCCGGACTGCTACTCCGCGTACCCGCCCACCTGGCGGGCCAGCAACCCGACGACGTCGGTCGCCGCGACGCGGTCGAGCAGCGGCCCGACCAGCATCGTCCGCGGCGTCCCGCCCTCGACGAGCCGCTCGACGAACGGCCGCCCCACGAAGGGGTTGGCCCCGCCGGACGAGCCCGGCACCAGCACCCACTCGCCGCCCGCGGCGCCGAGCGCCACCTCCCCGAGGTACGCCTCGAACGCCGCCAGGAGCTCGGCGTCGCCCGACGGGCCGATCCTCCCCGCGGCCGCGTCGGCCCGCACGAGCTGCTCGAGGCCCGGCAGCGACGCCACGCTCCCGTCGAGGACCGCGCCGCCGGGGCGCGACCGCAGCCACGCGACCCGGCGGGCGACGCTCCCCGTCCACGCGTCGAGCTCCGGCGACCCAGGACGCCGCCCCGTGCGGATGCCCGGCACCGGCTCCCGCTGCGGCTGCCAGCCCTCGGACTCCGCCGCACGCCGCTCCTCGACGTTCGCCGCCTGGCCGTCCCAGACCTTCGTGAGCACCTGACCCGTGCGGCGGGCCAGCAGGGACGTCATCAGGTGCAGCGGGGAGATCGGCGTGCGGTCCAGCGTGTCGAGCCGGACCACCGGCCGCCCCGAGAAGACGTGCCGCGGGTCGTGGTCGACGGACCACCCGCCGCCACCGAGCCGCAGGTAGCACTCGCCGATGTACCGCGTGGCGCCGTCCATGAAGTCGGTGTCCTGCTCCTGCGCGAACGCGTCCGCGCTCGGCCAGCGGTCCAGCATCAGCTGCTCGAGCCCGGCGAGCGACTCCCGCGTGAACCCACCCGGCCACTCGCGCGGCGTCAGGAAGTCCTCGAACCGCGCCAGCCGCGGGTGCATGTCCCTGAGCCACTCCTGGAACAGCTGGTCCTGCTCGGGCGTCACGGGCGCTCCTCCTCCGGTGCTGGTCAGCGGGACGTTCCCGAGCCTACGGATCGGGTGCGACGGCCGCCCGGCCGGGCAGTGGGGCCCAGGGGACAGGGCCAGGCGGTACCGTCGGTGCCGTCGCACGCGGGGTCTCGCCCGCGCGCGTCGGGGCCTCTAGCTCAACTGGCAGAGCAGCGGACTTTTAATCCGCGGGTTGTGGGTTCGATCCCCACGGGGCCCACTTGACCTGCGGTTCTACCCTCGGGGGGCCGCAGGGTCACTCTCAGAGTCACTCTCTTGGTCCGCGACGGAAGCGAACCGCGGCGTGCGGTCACGCAGGTCAGCGACCACGGTGGATGCCGGAACGCGAGCGATGTAGTGATCCTGAAGGACCTTGATCCGTCCGTGCCCAGTCTGGCCCGCGATGTGGCGATCCGGGGCGCCAGCGTCGTGGGCGTCCGTGACAAGGGTGCGCCGGAACGTGTGCGACGACGCCCACGTCATCGGCTCCCCGTCATCCCCGACACAGGAGTCGCAGAGTCGCCGGACGCGCTTGGTCACGAAGGACATCTCCCGCGGTTGGGTCGTGTCCAGGGGGTTCGGGAACACGTATGCAGTCAGCGGGGACCTCACCCGACGCTCACGCAGGCGCTCAGTGAGGTCCTGAGGCAGGGCGAGCCGGCGGAGGCTCCGCTTTGTCGAACCGTACTCAGAACGCACGAGACCAACCCCCGCAACCCGAGTGATCGTGTGGACGCCCGTCTGGAACCAAGCACGCCGAGGGTCGAGGTCCGTCCCCGCGGCCCAACCGTCACCCTCGAGATCGAGGTCGTCCCACAGAGTCGCGAGCGCCGCTCCGAGTCTCACGGCGGTGCCGTCCAGGAATGCCAGGAGATCGACGAGGTCGTCGCCTCGCCGCTCCGGAGTCGAGCACGCGGCCTCGAGGAGGCGCTCGACCTCAGCCTTGCTGAACGCACGCGAGTGGTCGAGGTTTGCGCCCGGCCCTGGACGCTTCGTAGGTTGCCGAACCCGGAGGCGCGCACGCTCCGCTTCCACGACGCGTTGCGATGGCGTCGTCGCGTCGCGTACCGGGTTGGACGAGGCGTGTGCCTGCGCGATCGCGTAGCGGAAGACAGTTGAGAGCACCGATCGCGCCGTACGAGCGGTCGGGATGCCGGCTGTCGCCGCCACGGTCAGCAGCCACCCACTCACGTCTCGGGGTTCAACCTGCCGGATCTTCAGTTTGGCGACCCTCGGAAGCGCAGCAGGCACGAGCCATCGGCGAGCGGATGACTCGTAGACGCTGAGCGACGACGCTGCGACGTCATGTCGTTCCGGGGCCTCAAGCCACAGGCGCACGACTTGCTCGACTGAGAAGTCCGTCCGCTGCCGAGCAGGGTTCGACTCGTCCAAGAGTGCCTGGAGGACACCGACCAGTCGACGCTCAGCCGCGTCCTTGGTCTTCGCGGTGGCGTCGCGTTTGACGACTTCACCTGTCCACAGACGGACGGACGCCTGAGCGCGCCAGCGGTCGATCTTGGTGCGCTTGTCGTTGCGGGCCGCGGTGCGCCACCGCCCCGTTTCGGGGTCTCGGACTTGTCGATAGGCGCGGGGCTGCTTGGGGGGTGCACCAGCGAAGAGCGTTGCCGCCATCGTCAGTCCTCCGTCTCGGTCGACGGGACCGTACCGGCAGCGCCCCACGTCATGCGGCCTGCTCGATCAGCGTGGCCTCGTACTGCTGGATCGCTCGGAGCGGGTAGCGCACCCGGCTCATCAACTTGATGTGCGGCACGAGGGACCTGCCGTCGGAGCGTGCGTTGGCGAGGCTGCCTGCGCGGACCTGCCACCGATCAGCGAGCTGCTGCTCGGTGAGGAAGGGACCTTCGACCGCGTAGTCAAGATTATGTGGGGTGAGGCGTGATGAAGTCATACGTGCATGATGCGTCGTGGCCTATACGGACAAAAGGGTTGCCTCGCCCCCGACATGCCGACCTCAGCACCCCGTCGTGCTAAACCGGCCGTCATTTAGCACGCCAGCGTGCCAAATGTTGCCAAGGGCGGTGGCGCACGATGTGGTGGCACACCGCCAGATGCGGTCCCGAATTTCACCCACCGTGCCGGATGAGCCTGTTACGGTCGTGAGCCATGTCACATGGACAGAGGGCTTTGGTGTTGGGCGGGACTGAGTTCCTGGGGGTTCACCTCGTCGAGGCGCTCGTGGCGGCGGGTTGGGACGTGACACTGTTCAACAGGGGTGTCACGCAGCCGGACCTGTTCGACTCGCTCGTCCGACTGCGAGGCGACCGCGACGGTGATGTCTCCGCGCTCGAGGGCCACGCGTGGGACGTGGTGTTCGACCTGTCGGCCTTCCATCCCGACCAGGTCGACCGCACTGCGGCCCACCTGGCGGACGCGTGCGGGCACTACATCTTCGTGTCGAGCGTGTCCGCCTACGCCGACTTTCGTGGTCCCGGCACGACGGAGGAGGCACCCCTCGGCCAGCTCGACGGTCCCATGCCGGCCGAGGTCGACGGGGAGTCCTATGGTCCGCTCAAGGCGCTGTGCGAGGAACGCGTCACCGATCTGTTCGCGAGTCGGACGATCATCCGGCCGACGGTCGTCGTCGGGCCTCACGACCCGTCGGACCGTCTGACGTACTGGGTGTTGCGGCTCAGCGAGGCCGGGCAGCACGTCGTCCCGCCCGACTTGGACTCCGCGGTCCAGTACATCGACGCCCGTGACTTGGCCGCCTGGATGGTCCAGCTGGGCGCGACCCGCGACGACGGGATCTACAACGCGGCTGCCGACAGCGTGCCGTTCGCTCGCCTCGCCCAGGTCGTCGCGGACGTCACCGGCGTGGAGCTGCGACCCGTGCAGCTGACCGAGGAGCAGATGGCCGCGGAGGAGGTTCGCCCGTGGCTGGACCTCCCGATGTGGCTCCCGCCCGCCGATCTCGACATGCGCGGCTTTTTCCAGGTCGACGCCTCGCGCGCGGTAAGCGCGGGACTGACTACGCGCCCGCTGACGGACACCGTGCGGGACACACTGAAGTGGGCGCGCGCACGCGACGCCGACGAACTTCGCTTCGGCCTGAGTCGTGAGCGGGACGCTGAACTGGCCGCGCGGTACGGGGGTACGGCGTGAGGCAGGTCCTCGAGCAGTACCGCGGGATGGGGCCGTTCCTGGTGCTGTGGAGCGGACAGCTCGTGAGCCTGGTTGGTGGCGGAATGACGCGCTTCGCGTTTGTCTTCTACGCCTACCAAGCTGGCGGTCGTGCGACCGAAGTGACCCTGGTGGCGCTCGCGTCCTTCCTTCCCCGCATGGTGCTCAGCCCGAGCGCCGGTCATGTGGTCGACCGGATCGGCGACCGTGCGAGCTTGCTCATCGCCGAGATCGGGAGCGGTGCGGTAATCCTCGCCGCGGCGCTCGTGTACTTCTCCGGCAACCTGACGCTCGGGTTGCTCTATGCCGCCGCGGCGGTTGCCGGGTCCGTGGAAGCGCTGCAATACCCGGCTTTCTCCTCAGCCGTAACCACGCTCGTGCGCAAGGATCAGCTCGCGCGTGCGGACGGACTGCTCGGTGCGGCCCGCAGCGGCTCTGACCTCGCGGGGCCTGTGCTGGCTGGCATCCTGGTGGCCGCGGGCGGGGGTCTCGGCATCGTCGGGTCTGCTGCACGAGTAGGTGACACCCACCTGTGGTGCCGGGAGGCGCCGCTGGAAGGATGTGCACCGTGCCCAGGCCCTATCCGAAAGAGTTCCGCGACGACGTCGTGGCCGTGGCTCGCCGCGGGGACGCTCCGATCAAGCAGATCGCTGCCGACTTCGGCATTGCCGAGTCGTGTCTGCGCAACTGGCTGCCTGATGCCGACGTCGCGGACGGCAACCGTCCCGGTGTGACCCGGACCGAGTCCGCCGAGCTGCGCGAGGCGAACCGGCGTATCCGCCTGCTTGAGCAAGAGAACGAGGTCCTGCGCCGCGCGGCCGCGTACCTGTCCCAGGCCCACCTGCCGGGAAAAGGCTCTACCCGCTCGTGAGTGAGCTCGCCGCCGACGGGGTGCCCGTCGCGGTGACGCTGGGGGCACCTCCCGCTTGGAGCGCAGCGCGCGGGGGAACGGGTCCTGAAGCTCGCCAGACAGCCCTACTACCGGTGGCTCGCCGCGCCCGTCGGCGCGCGCGAGGTCGCCCGGGCGCACCTCGCGAACGCGTTGTTCGACGCCCACCGAGACGACCCGGAGTTCGGGCACCGGCTCCTGGCGGACGAAGCCGCCCGCGCCGGTCTGGTCGCGTGCGACCGCACGGTGTGGCGGGTCTGCTCGGAGAACGGGTGGTGGTCGGTGTTCGGCAAGAAGTCCGCCCGCGGCGGCAAGAAGGCCGGACCGCCCGCTCACGACGACCTCGTACGGCGGGTGTTCACCGCCGATGCGCCGAACAGGTTGTGGCTCTGGGACATCACCGAGCACCCGACAGCCGAGGGCAAGGTCTACCTCTGCGCGATCAAGGACGTGTTCTCCAACCGGATCGTCGGATACTCGATCAGTGACCGGATGACCTCCCGGATCGCGGTGGACGCCCTGGTCAGCGCGGTGCAGCGGCGTCGTGATGTTGCCGGCTGCGTGGTTCACAGCGATCGAGGCAGCCAGTTCCGAAGCCGGAAGGTGGCCCGCGTCCTGGCTCACTACGACCTCGCCGGGTCGATGGGTCAGGTCGCCTCCGCCGGCGACAACGCCGCCATGGAGAGCTTCTTCTCGCTCCTGTAAACGTGGTTACTGTAACTACGATTACAGTACACGCGCCTCCTCCCGCAGCAGCCCGTACGCGTACGAGTCGAGCCACCGCCCGTCCCGGTGCAGCGAGTCCGCGCGGAACGTCCCCTCGCGTCGCATCCCGACGCGCTCCATCAGCCGCCAGGACGGCTCGTTGTCCGCGAAGCACACCGCCGTCAGGCGCCGCAGCCCGAGGTCGGCGAAGCACGCATCGACCAGCCGGCGCACGGCCTCCGTCGCCAGGCCGCGGCCCTGGACCGCCGGGTCGAACGCCCAGCCGATCTCGGCCTGCGTGCGCGCGGCCGCCGCGGCGACCTCCTGCTGTCCCCACCCGTCCTCGACGCGGAGCAGCAGGTCGCCCACGACGCGGCCGTCCTCCTCCACGATCACCGTCGGCCCGAGGTGGTCGGGCTGGAGCAGGCGCGCGGTGAACTCCGCCTCGTCCACGGGGAGCGAGGTCAGCCACCGCCCGACCTCGGGCAGCCGGCGGTAGCGGAACACGGCGGGGGCGTCCTCGGGCGTCGCCGGGCGCAGGACGAGCCGGTCGGTGGTCAGCGGCCAGGCGATCTCCGGGTGCGGTGCGCTCACCCCGGCAGGGTAGACCGCGCGCCGGGAGCGGCTACCGGAGCTGGCGGCCGTACTGGTCGCGCCCGCCGCTGGACAGCAGCACGATCCCGTCGACGACGGCCCAGATCCAGATGGCCGGGGCGATGACGAACCCGATCAGGACGACCATCAGGACGCACCCCACGATGAACCCGAGCAGCTGCGCGAGACCGATGCCCACCTGCCCGGCGTACAGGCGGCCGACGCCGCAGACCCCGACGAGGGAGAGCAGCAGCTGCAGCAGGCCCGCGGTGGTCCGGTTCTTGTCCGACCACGCGACGCCGGTGTACGGGTCGACGCCGTAGGCGACGGGCCCGGCGGCGGGCGGGTACGCGTACCCGTAGTCGGGGCCGTAGCCACCGGGATGCCCGGCGTACGGCTGCCCGGCGTACGGCTGCTGGTACGGCTGCTGCTGGTACGGCTGCATCGCGGACGGCTGCTGCGCGTCCCAGGGCTGCGGGCCGCCCGGGGGCTGCTGATCGCTCATGTGCCGGACCCTAGCGCGACCTCGTCGCGGTGCCGGGGCCGTTCAGCCGTCTGCCGCGCGACAGGATGTGCACGCATCGCGACAGGTTGTCCCCCACCGGCCCCGGGCGGGCGTGGCAGCGGTTTGGCTGTCCCCGGGGTCCGGGACGAGCCGGGCGCCGGGACCCGGAACGAGGACGTCGCATGGTCGGTCGCATCCGCAGCGCGTGGCAGGGCTTCGAGGAGCGCCGGCCCGCGGTCGCGCAGCTCGTGCTGTTCACGGTGATCAGCCAGGGCATGACGGTGCTGCAGCTCGCGCTCATGCCGCTGTTCAAGTGGCTGTTCAACCAGACCCCGCTGGTGGAGGCGGCGTTCCAGGTGCTGCCGGTCAGCACGAACGCGGACGGCAGCACGTTCTTCGTGTTCGACTACCCGGCGGGGGCGTTGCCGCTCGGCGGCGGCGGGCTGGCGTACTTCCTCGCGGTGCAGCTGACGCTGCTGATCGCGCAGGTCATCAACTTCTTCCTCCAGCGCAACGTGGCGTTCAAGTCGAACTCCGACCCGCGGGTGGCGGCCGCCTGGTACGCGGTGGCGTACGTGGTCATCACGTTCCTGGCGGCGTGCCTGCAGGGGTTCTACAAGGACCCGATCTACCAGTGGATGATCGAGCGCTGGGGCGGCACCGGGGAGACGGCGGCGGACGTGGTCACGATGCTGATCAACGCGCTGATCTCGTACTGCGTGTTCTTCCCGATCTTCAAGATCATCTTCAAGAAGGTCCCGGAGCCGGCCGCCGAGCCCACCCCCGAGCCGGCCGCGTCGAGATAGGACGCCGACGCCGAGGTAGGACGTCGGGACGTCCTACCTCGGCGCGGCGGTCCTGTCTCGGCGGACCAGCGAGCGAGCCAGCCGGTCAGCCGTGGAGGGTTACTTCTTGACCGGGATCGACTGGGCCTCGAGGGCCGAGACCGTCTTGCCCTCGGCGGACTCGAGCGCCTCCGGGATGGTGCCCTGGCCGGACGCGGCGCTCTTCAGGCCGTCGGACACGTCGTTGTAGACCTGCGTCATGGTCGGGCCCCACACGAAGTCGGGGTTGACCTGGGCCGAGGCCTCGGCGAAGACGTCGTAGATCTTCTGGCCGCCGTAGAACTCGACGCCCTCCTGGAGCACGGGCAGCGACGCACCCTCCTTGGTGGCCGGGTAGATGTTGGCCTCCTCGTTGAGGATGGTCAGCGCCTCCTCGGACGTGTTCAGCCACAGCGCGAACTTCGTCGCCTCGTAGAGGTGGTCCGTGCCCTTGAAGACCGCGGTGGACGAGCCGCCCCAGTTACCCGCGGCGGCGTCGCCGGCCTCCCACTGCGGCATGGGCGCGACGGCCCACTTGCCGGCGGTGTCCGGCGCGCCGGACGCGATGGAGTTCGCGCCCCAGACGGCCGACGTCCAGGTCCACGCCTGGCCGGTGTTGTAGGCGTTGTCCCACTCGGTCGTCCACGCGGGAACGGTCGAGACGAGGTCGTCGGCGAGCAGGCCCTGCCAGTAGTCGGCGACCTTCTCGGACTCCGGCGAGGTCAGCGTGACGGACCAGCCGTCGGGGTCGTTGCTGAACCACTGGCCGTCGGCCTGCCAGACGAACCCGGCGAGCTGGTTGACGTCGGCGGTCGAGAAGTTGGTGATGTAGCCGCCGGCGGCCCGGACCTGCTTGGCGGCCTCGGCGTACTCGTCCCACGTGGTGGGGACCGCGATGCCGTTGGCCTCGAACAGGTCCGCCCGGTAGAACATCGCCATCGGGCCGGAGTCCTGCGGGACGGCCCACACGGACTCGTCGTCGCCGAGGGTGACCTGGCCCCAGGTCCAGTCGACGAACTGGTCCTGCGCGGCGACCACGTCGGCGCACGCGGACAGGTCGGTCAGGCCGTCCTGGACGCGGAAGTTCGGCAGGGCGTCGTACTCGATCTGGCCGAGGTCGGGCGCGTTGCCGGCCTTCAGCTGGTTGAAGAAGTTCTGGTAGGTGCCGCCGTTGCCGTTCGGCCCGGTCTGGACGGTGACCTGGATGTCGGGGTTGGCCTCGTTCCAGGCGTCCACGGCGACCTCGATGCCGGGGATCCACGACGTGTAGGACAGCTCGACCTTGCCGTCGGACGGCTCGCAGGCCGCGGCGTCGGAGCCGCCGTCGCCGGAGCCGCTGTCGCCGCCGGACGAGCACGCGGCCAGCGCGCCGACCAGGACGGTGGTGGTGAGCAGGGCGGTGACGCTCCTGCGCGTGCGGTGCTGCATGAGAGAGCTCCTTCTTCGTCGAGGGATGTGTCTCGGATGGGGTGGGGGGGGGACAGCAGGGGGTGGATCAGGCGGGCGGGGTCACTTGACCGACCCCGCACCGAGCCCGCCGCGCCAGAACCGCTGGAGCGCGAGGAACGCGACCACGAGCGGGACGATGGACAGCAGCGAGCCCACGAGCACGTACGTGTTGAGCTCGGGGATCTGGTTGAGCTGGGTGTTCCACTGGTAGAGCCCGAAGGTGACCGGGAACTTCCGCTCGTCGCGCAGCATGATCAGCGGGAGGAAGAAGTTGTTCCAGATCGCGACGAACTGGAACAGGAAGATCGTGACCAGCGCGGGCGTCATCAGCCGGATGCTGACGCCGAAGAACGTGCGCACCTCCCCCGCGCCGTCGAGGCGCGCGGCCTCGATGAGCTCGTCCGGGACGCTCGCGGCGGCGTAGATCCGGGCGAGGTAGACGCCGAACGGGCTGACGACGCTGGGCAGCAGCACCGCCCAGTAGGTGTCCGTGAGGTTGACGCGGGAGAACAGCAGGAACAGCGGCAGCGCGAGCGCCGTGGCGGGCACGAGCACCCCGCCGAGGACGACGTTGAAGATCGCCTCCCGGCCGCGGAACGCGTACTTCGCGAGGGCGTACCCGCACATCGAGGCCAGCAGGGTCGCGACGAACGCGCCGACGCCGGCGTAGAACAGCGAGTTGCCCATCCACTGGGCGAACAGGCCGTCCTTGTACGTGAGCACCGCGCGCACGTTCTCGACCAGGTTGAGGTCCGCGAACCACAGCGCGTTCGTGCTGAGCACGTCGCCGCGAGTCTTGGACGACGCGACCAGCAGCCACCAGATCGGCAGCAGGAAGTACACGGTGAACACGGCCATGACCAGCATCGCGGCCATCCGCGGCAGGACCGGGGTGCGGACCGAGCGGCCGGGCGAGGTGGCGGGCGCGGGGCCGCGCCGACGCGACTTCGCGGGGGGTGCGGTGAGCGTGGTCATCGTGCCTCCCGGCGCTGCGAGAACTTGAGGAACCCGAACGACAGGACGAACGTCGCGAGCGCCAGGACCACGGAGAACGCCGCGGCGAGGCTCGTGTTCGGCACCGCCGAGGTCGTGTAGACGGTCATGTTCGGCGTGAACGTCGAGGTGACCGCCGAGCTGAACGAGCGGAACACCTGCGGCTCCGCGAGGAGCTGGAGGGTGCCGATGATCGAGAAGATCGCGGTCAGCGAGATGGCGGGCAGCACCATCGGGATCTTGATCGACCAGGCGATGCGGGTCTGGCTGGCGCCGTCGAGGACGGCGGCCTCGGAGACCTCGCCGGGGATGGCGAGCAGCGCCGAGTAGATGATGAGCATGTTGTAGCCGACGTACACCCAGGTCACGACGTTCGCGATGGCCCAGATCACCAGGTCGGCGCCGAGGATCGGCACGTTCTGGGTCAGCGCGGTGAACGGCGACAGCTGCGGGGAGTACAGGAAGCCCCACATGATCGCGGCGATCACGCCGGGCACCGCGTACGGCACGAAGTAGGCGAGCCGGAAGAACTTCTTGCCCTTGACCAGCGGGGAGTCGAGCAGGAGCGCGAACAGCAGCGCCAGGCCGAGCATGACCGGCACCTGCACGACGCCGAACACGAGCACCCGGCCGATGGACGACCAGAACGCCTCGTCGGCGAACACCTGCTGGTACTGGGTGAGCCCGCCGAACACGGTGCGCGCGGCGCCGAACGTGCCGTCCCGCTCGACCGTGAGCAGCGACTGGTAGACGGCGTAGCCGATCGGCACGACGTAGAACGCCAGGAACAGCAGGCCGAACGGGGCGACGAAGAACGTGATCGCGCGGCCGTAGCGACGTGGCCGCGCGGTGCGGACCCCGGGGGTCGCGGCCGCGGGCGGCGCGGTGAGGGTGGTCATCGGACGGGCTCCTCTCGCAGGACGCGGACCGCACGACCGGGGACGACGAGCTCGACGGCGACGGCGGTGTCCGTCACGAGCTCGTGCCCCCGGGCGGGCAGGGCCACGTCGGTCGCGGCGTGGTTGACGAGGAAGGTCCACCGCCGGCCGTCGGCGGCGGCGCGCACGACGCGCTCCACCCCCGCGGCGGCGAGGTCCGGGTCGGTGGGGACGCCGGCGTCGGCCAGCACCCGGCCGGCGAGCGCGGCGAGGTCGGGTGTCTCGAGCGCCGTGCCGACGTACCAGGCGGCGCCGCGACCGGCGGCGCGCCGGGTGATCGCGGCCTCGCCGGCGGCGGGTCCGTCGGCGTACCGGGACAGCACCTCGGCGTCGACGACCTCGGAGCGCTCGCTCCAGAGCCGGGCGCGCTCGCCGGTGTCGAGGGTGAGCACCTGCTCGGGCAGGACGGGGGCGAGCTCCTCGACGCGGATGCCCAGCAGGTCGCGGAACGCGCCCGGGTAGCCGCCGAGCCGCACGGCGTCGTGCTCGTCGGCGATGCCGGACCAGAACGTCACCAGCGCGGTGCCGCCGTCCTCGACGTACCGGGTGAGCGCCGCGGCCTGCTCGTCGCGGACCAGGTAGAGCGTCGGGACCACGACCAGCCGGTAGCCGGACAGGTCCGCGTCGGCGCCGACGACGTCGACCGTCACGCCCTGCGCCCGCAGCGCGGTGTAGGTGGCGACGACCTGCTCGCGGTACCGGACGGCCGTCGACGGGACGTTCTCGCCGTCGACCGTCCACCAGGACTCCCAGCCGAACAGCACCGCGACGTCGGCCTGCACCCGGGAGCCGGCGACCTCGTCGAGGCGGTCCAGCACGGCGCCGAGCTCGACGGCGTCGCGCCACTGCCGGGAGGCGGTGCCGGCGTGCGGCACGAGGGCGGAGTGGAACTTCTCGGAGCCCTGCGTCGAGGCGCGCCACTGGAAGAAGCAGACGGCGTCGGCGCCGCGGGCGACGTGGGTCAGCGAGTTGCGCAGCATCTCGCCGGGACCCTTGGCGACGTTCACCGGCTGCCAGTTCACCGCGCCCGTGGAGTGCTCCATCAGCAGCCACGGCGCCCCGCCCGCGATCCCGCGGGTCAGGTCGGCGCTGAACGCCAGCTCGGTGGTCGGGTCGGCGAGCCGGTGGTCGAGGTAGTGGTCGTTCGCGACGACGTCGACGTGCGGCGCCCAGGTGAGGTAGTCGAGGTTCCGGATGTGGTCGGTGACCATGAAGTTGGTCGTGACCGGCACCTGCGAGTGCGCCCGGAGGACGGCGGTCTCGGCGCGCAGCTGGCCGAGCAGCTCGTCGGAGCTGAACCGGTGGAAGTCGAGCACCTGGCCGGGGTTGCGGGTGGACAGCGTGAGGCGCGGCGGCAGCACCTCGTCGAACGACCCGTACCGCTGGCTCCAGAACGTGGTGCCCCAGGCGGCGTTCAGCGCGGCGACGTCGCCGTAGCGGGCGCGCAGCCAGTCGCGGAACGCGGCCGCGCTGGTGTCGCACCAGCACAGGGCGTTGTGGCAGCCGAGCTCGTTGGACACGTGCCAGAGCGCCAGCGCGGGGTGGTCGCCGTAGCGACGCGCGACCTGCTCGACGAGGGCCAGCGACCGCTCGCGGTAGACGGGCGACGACGGGCACCAGGCCTGCCGGCCGCCGGGCCAGCGGGTCGTGCCGTCGGCGGCGACGGGCAGCACCTCGGGGTGCCGGGTGGTCAGCCAGGGCGGGGTGGACGCGGTGCCGGTGCCGAGGTTGGCGCGGACGCCGTGCTCGGCGAGCAGGTCCATCACCTCGTCGAGGTCCCGGAAGTCGTACTCGCCCGGGCGGGGCTCGACGGTGGACCACCCGAAGACGTTGATCGCGACGAGGTCCACGCCGGCGTCGCGCATCAGGGCGACGTCCTCGCGCCAGACGGACCGGTCCCACTGCTCGGGGTTCCAGTCACAGCCGAACGCGATGCCGGGGTGCGTGAAGGTCGGGGTCGACCGGGCGGGTGCCGGGTCGGTGACCGGGGCGACGGTGGTCGTCATCGTGCGCGACTCCTTTGTGTGCACGTGCACACACCACCACGGCCAAATCGCCCGATCCGGATGTGTGAACGTGCACACACTAACGACCTGAGTCCCGCTGTCAAGCCCCCCGGCGTCGCTACAGTGGCCCCGTGACGACCACCCCGCCCCGCCGCAAGCGCGCGACGGTGCACGACGTCGCCCGCGAGGCCGGCGTGTCCCGCGGGACGATCAGCCGGCTGCTGACCGGTGAGGGGTACGTCTCCGCCGAGGCGCGCGAGGCCATCGAGGCGGCGATCCGCAAGGTCGGCTACGTCCCCAGCACCACGGCGCGCAACCTGGTCCGGCAGCGCACCAACGCCGTCGGGTTCGTCGTGCACGAGCCGCACTCGCTGTTCCTCGAGGACCCGAACATCGGGGAGATCCTGCTCGGCGCCAACGAGGCGCTGTCCGAGGACGACTACCAGATGGTCTGCCTGGTCATCGGCTCGGACCGGGACTCCGAGCGGGTCGCCCGCTACCTGCGCGGCGGGTTCGTCGACGGGGCCGTCGTCGTCTCCGCCCGCGCCCACGACCCGATCACCGCCGTGATGCGCACGGCCCAGCTGCCGGTCGCGTTCGTCGGCCACCCGCCCGACCTCGAGGACCAGTCCTGGGTCGGCATCGACAACGTCGCGTCCGCCCGGGAGATCACCCGGCGGCTGCTCGCGACCGGCCGCCGCCGGGTCGCGATGATCGCCGCCGCGCTCGACCGCGACTCGGGCGCCGACCGCCTCGCCGGCTTCACCGCCGCGCTCGGCGACCTGTTCGACCCGGCGCTCGTCGAGCCGGTCGACCTGTACTCCTACTCCGCCGGCGCCGCCGCGATGTCCGCGGTGCTCGAGCGCGCCCCCGACGTCGACGGCGTGTTCGCGGCCTCCGACGCCCTGGCCGCCGGCGCGCTCGACGCCCTGCGCCGGGCCGGGCGCCGCGTGCCCGAGGACGTCGGCCTGGTCGGGTTCGACGACTCCGCGTGGGCCCGGCGCGTCACCCCGCAGCTGTCGACGGTCCGCCAGCCTGCCGCGGGGCTCGGTCGGGCGGCCGCGCAGAGCGTGCTCGCGCAGATCGCCGGCGAGCAGACCGGTCCCAGCGCGATCCTGCTGGACACCCCGGTCGTCTGGCGCGACAGCGCCTGACGGCTCAGGCGCGCCGCCGCGGGCCCAGCACCAGGGCGACGCCGGCCACCGTCGAGCCGAGCCCGCCCATCACGAGGTCGCCGACGGTGTCCCGGTAGGCGACGTGGATGCTCGGGTCGAGGTAGGTGTGCCCGAGGTACTCCCCCACCTCCCAGAGCACGCTCAGCCCGAGCCCGAGCGCCGCGGTCACGACCACCGACCCGGCGCGAGCCCGCGGACCGACCAGCGTGCCGGGGTCCGCCACGGCGCCCGTCCACCGCGCGACCGCCACGTGCGCCACCGCCGCGACCAGACCCGTCACCACCAGGTGCATCACGAGGTCGAGCCAGGCAACCGTCTCGTACAGGTCCAGCGCCCCGGACCACGCGGCCGCGAGCAGGCCGAGGCCGTAGGCGGCGTCCAGGCGAGGCCCGATCCCCGCCGCCACCGGCACGACGAGGCCCGCGAGCACGAGCGCGAGCAGCGCCGCGTCGACCGGCCCGCGCAGCAGGAGGGCGACGGCGGCCGAGAGCAGGCCGAGCACCCGGACCGCGCCGCCGGGGCCGCGCAGCAGCAGGCGGGGCACCTCGGGCGGCGCCGTCACCGCGGGTGCGGCTCCGGAGCGGGCTCGCCCGGGCCGGAGGCGGTCGTCGGCGGCGAGCCGAGGCGCGACGCCATGTGCCCCCCGAGGTAGGCGCTGACGCCGAGCACGCCGCCGGCGCCGAGCGACACGGCGACCCCGAGCCCGCGACGACCACCTCTGCGCAGCAGCCACGAGGCGCCGTACAGCCCCAGCGCCACGTCGTTCAGCGCGCCGTGCACCGTGCCGACCCGGAGCGTGCGGCGGTCCGACACGGCCCAGTCGGCCAGTCCGGTGACGACGGCCGGGACGGCGGACAGCACGCCGAGGCCGAGCAGCAGGTCGCTCGCCCGGCGCCGCCCGTCCCCGCCCCCGGGAAGCAGGTCGAGGACCGTCGAGCTCGCCCAGAAGCCGATCGGCAGGTCGGTCGTCAGCGGGTGCGCGGCGTGCCCGATCGGCCGGCCGTGCAGCAGGGCGGCGACCCGCGGCTGCGCGTGCAGCGCGGACAGCACCACCGGCCGGGCCCGGTCGACGGCGGCGTCCAGCCGGGTGGACCGCTCGAGCCGTCGGGTGAGCCGCAGCGGCAGGGCCTCGTCGTCGCTCATGGGGGAAGCATCGCCCGGCGCCCGCGGTCCCGCACGACGAGGGGATGGTCTACCGCGAGGTTCAGTGTTACGGTGAACCACATGGTTCACCACGAGGTCCTGGACGGCGTGTTCCGCGCCCTGTCCGACGCGACCCGGCGCGACGTCCTGGCCCGCCTGGGCGAGGGCCCGGCCACCATCGGCCAGCTCGCCGAGCCGCACGGCATCACGCTCACCGGCATGACCAAGCACGTCCGGGTGCTCGAGGACGCCGGGCTCGTGGTCACCCGCAAGGTCGGCCGGACCCGGCAGTGCCGGCTCGGCACCGAGCGGCTCGACGACGCCCTGTCCTGGATCGCGACCTACCAGCGCCTCTGGGAGCGCCGCCTCGACGGGCTGGACGCCTACCTCACCCTGCAGCGCGGCCGCGACGACGCGCCGCCGACGGAAGGACGACCGACATGACCACCGACGCGACCGACCTCGAGCTGCGCGCGCAGCGCCTGCTGCCCGCCACCCCCGAGGTCGTCTTCGACGCCTACACCGACGCCGAGCAGCAGCGGATCTGGTTCGCGATCCTCGACACCGAGCCCGGGATCGTCGAGATCGAGGTCGACCTGCGGGTCGGCGGGCAGCAGACCGCGGTCTGGGGCCCGAACCGGGACGAGCTGTTCACCGAGGTGCAGACGTTCCTCGAGATCGACCGGCCGCACCGCGTGGTCACCGAGTCCGTGGGCAGCTCCCCCGACGGGCAGACGATGACCACGCGGGTCGAGGTCACGCTCGAGGCCGCCGACGGCGGCACGCTGATGAGGGTGGTGCAGAGCGGGTTCCCGTCGGCCGAGGTGCGGGACTTCTTCGCCGAGCACGCGTGGGTCGGGGCGTTCGACCGCATCGCGGCCTACCTGGCACGGGGCTGAGGCGCAGGGGCACGGCGCCGGCCCCGGGCCGCGCGTGCGGGGTCGGGCCGGCGGACCTACCGTCGGCCCGACCGGCGCGCACCGCGCCGCACCCGACCCCCGGAGGCCCGCATGCCCACCGCCACCCTGAACGGCACCGTCCTCGCGGACGCGCCCGAGTCCGACGTCCTGCACATCGAGGGCAACGTCTACTTCCCGCCGTCGAGCGTGCGGGCCGAGCTCGTCGCCTCCCCGACGCCCTACACCTGCCCGTGGAAGGGCGTGTGCCAGTACTGGTCCGTCCGCGACGGCGACGCGCTGCGGACCGACCTCGCCTGGTCCTACCCGGACCCCTACCCGGCGGCGTTCGACCGGGTCGGCGCGGACTTCAGCGGCTTCGTCGCATTCGGCCCGGGCGTGTCCGTGTCCTGACCGCCCGCCGCGGGGGGTCAGCCCGCCCGCGAGGTCGAGGGTTCATGACGGGACCGGCCCGTGAAACCCTCGACCTCGCGCGAAACCCTCGACCTCGACGGGCGACGGGCGTGGGGGTGGGGGTCAGGTCGGGTTGGCGGGGGCGCCGTAGCGGAGGCCGTCGACGACGAGGTCGAGGAGGCCGCGGACCCGTTCCGCCCACCGGTCGGAGTCGGGGACGTTCCAGACGCCACCCATCGCCAGCATCACCTGCTCGCCGTCGACGTCCGGGCGGACGGTCCCGTCGGCCCGGCCCGCGGCGAGCAGCACCTCGATCGCGCCGATGATCCGCTCGCGCGTCTCCGCGAACAGCGACGAGTCCGACCCGGCGGCGGCGCGCAGGGCCGCGCCCATGCCGCGCTTGGCGGCGGCGTACCGGACGTAGCGCCCCATCCACTCGCGCAGGGACTCGACCGCCGGCCGGTCTGCCTCGAGCAGCGCGGGGGCGGCGTCGCACAGCGCCGTGACCTCCTGGCGGTAGGCCGCCTCGACCAGCGCGCCCCGCTCGGGGAAGTGCCGGTAGAGGGTGCCGATCCCCACGCCCGCGCGCTGCGCGATCGCCTCGAGCGGCGTGTCGCCGTCCTCGGCGAACGAGGCGGCGGCGACCTCGAGCAGCCGGGCGCGGTTGCGCGCGGCGTCGGCGCGCAGCGGCTTCTCGGCGGGCGTCGTGGACACGTGGACATTCCCCCTTGCGAACCGGAGGAACCTCCGGTTAAGGTCGACGGAGCGAAACGGAGGCTCCTCCGTTCCAGGGTACGCCGCCGGACGACCTCCCGTCGACGACGGCCGCGGCCCTCGCACCGCAGCACCAGGAGGCACCCATGGCCAGCACCTTCCACGGACTCTCGTTCGACGCCTACGACGCCCACGCCGTCGCCCGGTTCTGGGGCGCCGCGCTCGGCCGGGACGTCGCACCCGGCGCCAGCTCCGAGCACGCCGAGCTGGTGGCCGACGACGCCGCACCCCGGCTCGTCTTCGACCGCGTCCCCGCCGGCGGCGTGGTGCGCAACGCCCTGCACCTCGACCTCGTGACCGGAGACCTGGAGCGCGAGTCCGAGCGGCTCGTCCGGCTCGGCGCCCGGCGCGTCGGTGCCGTCGCCGGCGCGGCCCGCTGGGTCCGCCTCACCGACCCCGAGGGCAACGCGTTCGACCTCCTGCCCGCCGCCTGACACCCCGCTGTGCCCGCGCTGTGAGCGCGGGCACAGCGTCTCGGGATGCGGGGCCGATCACCGCGTGGGACTGTTCCCTCGTTCTGACCGAGACATGGAGGTGCCTGATGGGATTCTTCGGATTCCTGCTGCTGGGACTGATCGCCGGTGCGATCGCGAAGGCGATCCTGCCGGGCCGCCAGGCCGGGGGCTGGTTCGTGACGCTGCTGCTGGGCGTCATCGGCGCCCTGCTGGGTGGCTGGCTGGGGAGCGTGCTGTTCAACGCTCCGCTCGAGGACTTCTTCTCGATCCAGACCTGGCTGCTCGCCATCGGCGGCTCGATCATCGTGCTGCTGATCTACGGCGCGCTGACCGGCCGCAAGGGCGCCCGCGCCTGACCCCTGCCTGATCCCCCCCAGGGGGACGAGCCCGGTCCGGCGGTGGTGGGACACCACCGCCGGACCGTATGCCGGACCAGCCGGCGACCGGTGGGACACCGGCGCCGCGCCCGGCACGACGAGGGCCCGCACATCCGCTCGAGGCGGCTGCGCGGGCCCTCGCTGTCCGTCCGGGGACGTCGGCACCCGGACCGGAGGTCAGCCCTGGGGCGTGAGCGTGAAGCCGGGGCTGCCCGTCGCCGACGGGTCCGCGTCCAGGGTCAGGTCCGCCAGGAGCGTCGAGGTCGACTCCGGCACGAACACGGTCGCGCCCTCGGCGTCGATCACCTCGTCGCCCGGTGCGGCCTCGGGGACGAGCGCGAGCTCGAACGACCCGAGCTGCTGCTCGGACTCCGCGATCCGCAGGCCGCCGGAGTCCGGGAGCCCGGCGCGGGTGGTGAGGTCACGGACGGCGGTGCTGGCGTTCTCGGTCAAGGTGAGCACGGACGGCTCCTCTCGTTGCCGGTGGCGACCGCCGCACGCTGACGTGCCGCGGCCATCGGTCCCCACCACCGTGCGCAGCCCACGGCGAGGTCGCAACCGCGGGTCCGCTGGGCAAGACGGTGGCCGTCCGCTGCGCGGAGCGCGGTCGACAGGGGCGATCGGGTGCGGCACCCTGCGCACCCGGGACCGGCTGCGGAGCCGGGGCGCAGGGTCCCGGGACCCGTCAGCGGCGGTCGTCCCGGGGGCTCACCGGGGCGCTGCGGACCGAGCGGCGCGTCGGCGGCGCGGGGGTGCCGTCGTCCGGCTCGACGGCCGGCTGGACCTGGGTGACGCCGGTGGTCGTCGGCTCGTCGGCGTACGCGGGCAGCACCATCGTCCCGGAGTCGGCGGCCGGGGTGGGGTCGGAGCCCGGGGTGGGGTCGGAGCCCGGGGTGGGGTCGGAGGCTGGGGTGGGGTCGGAGGCCGGGGCCGGAGCCACGGCCGCCGAGGGGGCGGTCCTGCCCGACTCGCCCGGCGTGCCCGCCACGTCCGTCCGCTCCGCCGCGGGGTCGGCGTCGGCCGACGGCGTGGCGGGGATGGGTTCGGACGGGGGGTCCGCCGGGGGGTCCGCCGGGGCGTCCGCGAGCGGGACCGCGGCCGTGCCCGGGGCCGCGACCGTCCCGACCGGGCGGCCGCCCGACGAGCGGCCCGGGGTGGGCTCGGCCTCCTCGCGACCCTCCGCGGCGTGCTCCTCGCGCTCGGCGATGACGTCCTCGCCGGGTCCGGTGAACGACCGCGACCGCTCCATCGCCTCGACGCTGCCGGTGAACAGCCGGGCGTCGAGCTGACCCGTCTCCGGCCGCGCCTCGACCACCGCGTGCGCGCCGGTCGCCGGGCGCGACGGGCGCTCGGTGCGGGGCTCGACGGGAGGCAGGGGCGCGCCCTTCGTGGTCTCGATGCGGGTGCGCGGCAGCGCCTGCGGGGCGGCGCTCTGCAGGTACTGGACGAGGCCCTCGCGGATGTAGCAGCGCAGGTCGAACAGCGTGGGCGCGTCGACGGCGCTGGCGAGGGCCCGCAGCCGCACCCAGCCGCTCACCGCGTCGGTGACCTGGAGGATGCCGACGCGGTGGTCCCACAGGTCCGTGGCGGCGAGCAGGCGGTTCAGCTCGACGCGCAGCTCGTCGACCGGCACCTGCCAGTCGACGTCCAGCTCCACGGTGCCCAGCAGGTCCGCGGCGCGACGGGTCCAGTTCTCGAACGGCGTCTGCGTGAAGTAGGTCGACGGCAGGATCAGCCGGCGGTCGTCCCACACGTGCACCACGACGTAGGTGAGCGTGATCTCCTCGATGCGGCCCCACTCGCCGTCGGCGATCACCACGTCGTCCACGCGGATCGCGTCGGTGAACGCCAGCTGGAGCCCGGCGAACACGTTGGCCAGCGAGCTCTGCGCCGCGAGGCCGGCGACGATCGACAGCACCCCGGCGGAGGCCAGCAGGCTGGCGCCGAACGCGCTCACGCCCGGGAACGTCAGCAGCACCGCGGCGACCGCCACGACCACCAGCACGGCCACCGTGATCCGCCGGAGCAGCTGCACCTGCGTGCGGACCCGGCGCGCGTGCCGGTTGTCCTTCACGTCCACGCGGTAGCGCTGGAGCGCGGTGTCCTCGACGACGAACGCCAGCGTCCCGACCAGCCACGTCGCCGTGCCGATCAGGGCGATCAGCAGCACGTGCCGCACGACGCCCATCCACCCCGAGGCGTTCCACGTGGCGTCCGGCACCGACAGGGCCAGCGCCACCCACACCGCGATCACGATGAGCACCGCGCGCAGCGGCCGCTTGGCGCGCCGGGCCAGGTCCGCGGCGATCAGGGACTTCTTGGCGGCCGAGCGCACCAGCACCCCGATGACGACCGCGGCGAGCATCGCCGCCAGCACGCCGCCGACGACGGAGAGCACCGGGACGAGGACGTCCCGGGCGGTGTCGACCGTGTCTTCTTCCACTGCAGCAAGGATCACGCCGACCATCGGACCACGGCCCCCTGAGGACGACCACCCGAGCACCGACCCCCCGGCCGCCCCTCCCCAGGACCTGCACACCCCGGTCCCAGGTGCCGGGCTCAGGTGGTGAGGGCGATGGCGATCAGGAGCATCGTCACCAGGAAGCCGACCACCAGGTTCAGCCACAGGAACGTGCGCCAGCCGGCGTTGGCCCGCTCGCAGTCCTCGTCGCGGACCGACCAGAACCGGGCCGTGCTGACCGCGTAGGCCAGCGGCAGCACCGCGGCGAGCAGCCCTGGCCACGGCAGCACCAGCAGCACGCCGGCGGCGGCGACGTACGCGACGGTCGCGCCGACCACGGTGGCGTGCGCGCCGAGCACCGTCGCGACCGAGCCGATCCCGCCCTCGCGGTCCGCGCGGACGTCCTGCACCGCGCCGAACGCGTGGGACGCCATCCCCCACGCCACGAACGCCACGAGCACCGGCCACACCGACCGCGACCCCAGGTCCGCGTCGACCAGCACCAGCGCGTACAGCAGCGGTCCGACGAAGTGCATCGCCGACGTCGCGGAGTCCAGGACGGGGCGCTCCTTGAACCGCAGCACCGGGGCCGAGTACGCGACGACGAGGAACACGACCAGCGCGAGCACCAGCCCGGCGGCGAGCGACCCGACCGCCAGCAGGTAGACCAGGAACGGCAGCACCGACAGCGCGCTCGCCCACAGGATCCGCCGGTGCACCGAGCGCGCCGCCGACGGGTCGACCAGCGCGCCCTCGATGCCGCCCTTGCGGGGGTTGCGCAGGTCGGAGGCGTAGTCGAACACGTCGTTCACGCCGTACATCAGCAGGTTGTACGGGATCAGGAAGAACAGCGTCCCGATGACGAACGTGAGGTCGACCCGTCCCTCGGTCGCCAGCAGGTAGCCGGCGGCGAACGGGTAGGCGGTGTTGATCCAGGAGAACGGGCGGGACGCCGCGAGCACCTGCTTCACGCGGCACCCTCCTCGTCGGTGGTCGGTGCGGACGCGGTGGTGCGCGGACCGAGCACCGTCCACAGCACGGGCATCGCGAGCGCGGCCGCGATCGCGTAGGCGAAGTCCTCCAGGGGCGCGCCCCAGAGGTAGACGCCGAGGATCTTGTCCTCCGCGTAGACGTACAGGTCGGCGGCGATCATCAGGGTGTCGAACACCATCGTCAGCAGGCACATGGCCAGCGCCCCGAGGACGACCGGTCCGGGCCGCAGCCGGCGCAGCACCCGCCACGACACGGCGGTCAGCACCACGAGCACGATCACGTTGAGCACGATGTTGGTCACGGCCGCGCCTCCTGTGCCCGTGCCAGCGCCCGACGACCCCACCACCGGTCCAGCCCGCGCCAGACCAGCAGCGCGTTGTAGCAGAGCAGCGTGAGGAACACGGCTTCCTCGACGGGCAGCTCGGGGGCGAGCAGCAGCCCCGTCATGTGCGGGCTCTCGCCGCGGGCGAAGATCCCGAGCAGCAGGCCCGCGACGTCCCACAGCAGGAACCCGACGACGCCGATCCCCACGGTCAGGGCGGCGCGGCGGGGGGCGTCCCAGAACGCCAGGCGCCAGCGGCGGTCGATCACGGCGAGGCCGCCGAGGGACACCAGGAGCGCCCCCAGGTAGGCGAGTCCGATCACCGGCCGCCCGTCCCCGCGCCTGCCGGGCCGTGCTCGGCCCACGTGCCGCGGCGGCGCGCGGCGTCGAGGAACCCGGGGCGCAGCGGCGTCGGCAGGGGGCTCGGGGAGGTCTCCCCCAGCATCCGCTTCGCGACCAGCTCCGCGCCGATCAGGCACATCGGCAGCCCGACGCCCGGCACGGTGTTGCCACCGACGTGCAGCAGGTTGGGTACCCGGGGCGACCGGTCGGAGGGCCGGAACATCGCGCTCTGCGCGAGCGTGTGCTCCATCCCGAGCGCGGAGCCCCGCCACGACGAGAAGTCGCGCGCGAAGTCCGCCGGGCCCACGACCCGGCGGGTCACCACGCGCTCGCGCAGGTCCGGGACGCCCGCCCACCGGGCGATCTGGTCGAGGTACCGGTCGGCGTAGGAGTCGAGCTCCGCGCGGCCGGCCTCCCCCGCCCCGATCCCCGGGTCGGCGGGGAACGGCACCAGCACGTACAGGTTCTCGTGCCCGGCCGGGGCCGCGCCGGGGTCGGTCGCGCTGGTCCGCGACACGTACAGCGACGCGACGTCCGGGACCCGCAGGTCGCCCGGCGCCGTCACCCGGCCGGAGCCGAGGATGTCGTCGAAGTTGCCCTCCCAGTCGCGCGTGAAGAACAGGGAGTGGTGCGGCAGCTCAGGCAGCTCGCCGCGGACGCCCGCCATGATGAGCAGCGCGGAGATGCCGGGGCCCTTCGACTCCCACCAGGACGCCGGCAGGGTCCGGTGCTGCTCGGGCAGCAGCGCGGTCTCGGTCTCGTACAGGTCCGCGCCGGACACGACGACGTCGGCCTCGAGCACCTCACCGGACGCGAGCCGCACGCCACGGGCGACGCCGGTGCGGCGCGGGTGCCGCAGCGACCGGCCGGCGCCGTCGACCTCGACCCCGACGACCTCGGCCCCGGTGCGGATGGTGACGCCGTTCTTCCGCGCCAGCCGCTCGATCGCCTCGATGACCGTGTACATGCCGCCGCGCGGGTAGTAGACGCCCTCGACCAGGTCCAGGTGCGTCATCAGGGAGTACAGCGCCGGCACCCGGTACGGCGACGAGCCGAGGAACACCGCGTGGTAGCTGAGCGCCTGCCGGAGCACCGGGTGCTGCGTGACGCCGGCGACCTTGTCCGCGAGCGTCCGGGTCAGCAGCGGCGCGAGCGTGCCGACCCGGGTCGCCACGTCCAGGTCGACCGCGCGGTCCAGGCGCTCGAACGTCGTGTAGAGGAAGTGGTCGAGGGCCGTCCGGTAGGCGTCGGTCGCCTCGGCGGCGTACGCCCGCACGGCCTCGCCGGCACCCGGCTCGAGGGCCTCGAACGTCGCCCAGTTCCGCTCGGGGTCCGACGTCAGGTCGAACGGCTGCGACGGCTGACCCGCCTCCGGCTCGGGGAACAGCCGGTAGGCGGTGTCCAGCTTCACCAGGTCGAGGTGGTCGCGGATGTCCTCGCCGAGCAGGTCGAAGAAGTGCGCGAACACCTCGGGCATGAAGAACCACGACGGCCCGGTGTCGAACCGGAACCCGTCGACCTCGTGCAGCCCCGCGCGCCCGCCGACCCGCTCGTGCCGCTCCAGCAGGGTGACCTCGGCGCCACCTCGTGCGAGCAGCGCCGCGGTCGCGAGGCCGCCGATACCGCCGCCGACCACGACCACCCGGTTCGTCACGCCCTGCCTCCGTCGTCCGTCGTGCGCGCCGGCGAGCTGCCGGTCACGCGGTCCCGCACCGCACCCGCGGCCTGCTGGCCGACCACCCCCGCGAGGACCGCGAGCTTGCGCGGCGTGCTGACCCGCACGCGGCGCGCCAGCACCTCCTCGGGGGGTGTCGCCGCGAGGTCCGCGAGCAGTCGGTCGTACAGGGCCAGCGTCGCGGCCACGGCGGTCCGGGCGCGGCGCGGCAGCCGGGGCAGCGCCGCGCGCGCCCGGGCGAGGTCGTCGGCGATCTCGTCGAGGATCTCCGCGAGCTGCGCGTCCGTCGGGCCCGTGGGGGCGACGCCGGGGAAGTAGCACCGGCCGAGCTCGCCGGAGTCGGCGCCGAGGTCGCGCAGGAAGTTGATCTTCTGGAACGCGGCGCCCAGCGCGCGGGCGCCGTCGACGGTGTCCGCGTCGGGGCGCCGCACCGGCTCCCCCGGGCGTCGGTCGGCGTTGAGGAACACCTGCAGGCACATCAGCCCGACGACCTCGGCGGAGCCGTAGACGTACAGCAGGTACGACGCGCGGTCGTGCACCTGCACCGTGAGGTCGGCGCGCATGGACGCGAAGAACGGGTCGATCTCCGCCGGGCCGATGCCGGTCCGCCGGGCCGTGCGGGCGAACGCGTGCACGACGAGGTTGGTCGACCAGCCGGTCTCCAGGGCGCGCGCGGTCTGCGCCTCGAGCTCGTCGAGCAGCGCGCCGGCGTCGGCGCCGCCCCGGGTGTCGACGACCTCGTCCGCGATCCGGACCAGGGCGTACACGGCCTCGATGTCGCGGCGGGCGCGCGGGCCCAGCAGCCGGGTGCCCAGCCCGAACGACGTGGAGTACCCGGCGAGCACGGTGCGGCTCGCGCGGGCGGCGGTCCGGTCGTAGAGCGCGGCGGAGGCGGCGCGGACCCCGGCGGTCACGCGTCGACCCCGGCGAGCGCGTCGAGCAGGCCGGTCAGGTGGGTCGCGAGGTCCTCCGGCAGCCCCTCCTCCGCGGTGGTGCGCGCGGTGCGGACGGCGTCGGCGCGGACCAGGCGGGCCTCGTGCAGCGCGCCGGAGCCGACGAGCACGTCCCGCACCCGGGCCGCCCCCTCCTCGGTCAGGTCCGCGCGACCCACGGCGCCGTCGAGCACTGCGCGCTGGGCGGCGTCCGCGCGCAGGTACGCGAGGCGCAGCAGCTCGGTGCGCTTGCCCTCGCGCAGGTCCGACAGCACGGACTTGCCGGTGACGGCGGGGTCGCCGAACACGCCGAGCTCGTCGTCGAGCAGCTGGAACGCGACGCCGAACGCGGTGCCGAACCGGTCGAGCACCCCGAGCACCGCGTCGTCCGCCCCGGCGAGCACCGCGCCGGCGGCCAGCGGCGTGCAGCAGGAGTACACGGCGGTCTTCAGCTCGGCGACGCGCAGCGCGTCCACGGCGGTGGGGCCGTGCAGCGCGCCGGTCACGTCCAGCAGCTCGCCGGCCACCGTCGTGTCGACGGCCCGGGCCAGCTGCTGCACGACGCGCAGGCGGAGCTCGGCGTCGACGGGGGCGGCGACGACCAGGTCGAACGCGGCGGCGATCGCCAGGTCCCCGCCGAGCAGCCCGGCCGCGAGCACCGCGTCGTCCGCGACGGGCCCGACGACCCCGCGGGCGGCGAGCCGGCGCCGGGCGGTGCCGGTCACGTTGGGACGGCCGCGGCGGGTCTCGTCGTGGTCGAGGACGTCGTCGTGCACGAGCATCGCCGTGTGCAGCATCTCCTGGGCGGCGGCCACCGGGGCGACGGCGGCGACGTCCGTCCCGCCGAGCCCGAGGTACGCGGCGACGGTCAGGCGCGGCCGCATGAGGCGGCCGGCACCGAGCTGCTGGCCGACGGCCCGCCACAACGACGCGTGCTCGGCGGCGGTCTCCCGGGCGGCGGCGCGCCGACGGGCGACGTCGTCGACCAGCAGGGCGCGCACCACCGCCAGGGCGTCGTCGACGCGGTCGTCCAGCCCGGCCGGGGCCGCGCTGGTGCGCGGTGCGGCCGCGCGCGGGCGCGACGTCGGTGCGGATGCGACCAGGCTCGTGGCGCCCGGCGCGTCCGTACGGCTGCGGGCACTGCGCACGCGCGACCTCCCAGGGACTCGACCAAGATGCTCAGCATACTGAGCATCTCCAGCGGCACCACCGGAACCGCGGCGACCCGGCGGCGGGTCCGCCTCAGCGTGCACTCTGCCGCATGACCGGCTGCGACACGACTTGTCCGGCCCGTCGATTTCCGACGGCGTGCCGGGCCGTCGGCGGTCGGGCCAGCAAGAACGCACATGATCCAACGCATCCGCGCAGAAAGCACCAGCACCGCACGCAGGATCGCGCTACGCTGCGGACATGACGTGGATGGTGACCGGAGGCGCGGGGTACATCGGATCGCACGTGGTGCGGGCGTTCGGGCAGGTCGGCATCCCCGCCGTCGTGCTCGACGACCTGTCGTCCGGGCACCGCGGGTTCGTCCCGGCGGACGTGCCGTTCGTGGAGGGGTCGATCCTCGACACCGCGCTCGTCACCGCCGCGCTCCGCGAGCACGAGGTCACCGGCGTCGTGCACCTCGCCGGCTTCAAGTACGCCGGGGTCTCGGTGCAGCGCCCCCTGCACACGTACGAGCAGAACGTCACCGGCACCGTCCACCTCCTCGAGGCGATGGCCGCCGCCGACGTGCACCGGATCGTGTTCTCCTCCAGCGCCGCCGTCTACGGCACCCCCGACGTCGACCTCGTCACCGAGGACACCGCGACCGCCCCCGAGTCCCCCTACGGCGAGTCCAAGCTCATCGGCGAGTGGCTGCTCCGCGACCAGGGCCGCGCGACCGAGCTCCAGCACACGTCGCTGCGGTACTTCAACGTGGTCGGCTCCGGCACCCCCGAGCTGTACGACACCAGCCCGCACAACCTGTTCCCGCTCGTGCTCGACGCGCTCGCCGCCGGCCGCACGCCCCGGATCAACGGCACCGACTACGCCACCCCCGACGGCACCTGCGTCCGGGACTACGTGCACGTCGCCGACCTCGCGACCTCGCACGTCGCCGCCGCCCGCGCTCTCACCGAGGGCCGCGAGCTGCAGCGGGTCTACAACCTCGGGTCCGGCGACGGGGTCTCCGTGCGGGAGATCATGACGGCGATGGCCCAGGGCACCGGCATCCCGTTCGAGCCCGAGATCGCCCCTCGGCGCCCCGGCGACCCCGACCGGATCGTCGCGTCCGGCGCGGCCGCCGCGCGCGACCTCGACTGGGTCATGCGGCACACGCTGACCGAGATGGTCGCGAGCGCCTGGGAGGCCCGGCAGGCCCACTGAGGCCGCCCCCCTGACGACCGGGGCCGGTGCCCCCCTGCGCCGGCCCCGGTCCTTCTGCCTGCCCACTGCCCGCGCCGAGACAGATCCGCCGCGTCGACTCAGGTCGCCCCACGGTCCTGTCTCGACGGGGAGGTCCTGTCTCGGCGGCGTCCGGGGTCGGGGTCGCGGGGTCGGGGTCGCCGGGTCGGTGTCCGGGATCGACGTCGCGGGTCAGCGGCCGAGGCGGGACAGGCCCTCGGCCAGCACGTCCTCCGAGCCGGCGTAGATGCCCTCGGCCCGGGGCCAGTGCACGACCACGTCGCTGAACCCCAGGTCCGCGGCGCGCTCCACCCCCTCGACGAGGGTGTCCGGCGACTCCAGGGAGTACACCGGCGCGCCGTCGAGGCTCAGGTACAGGTCCGGCACCCGGCCCTCCGGGGCGACCCGCGCCGCGACCTCGCGCACCTGGTCGACCATCCCGGCCAGCCCCGTCCACCACGCCTCCTGCGCCGCCGACGCCGACCCGGGCTGCTCGCCGGGGGCGAACGTCGGACCGTACGTGGCCCAGCCCTGCCCGAACCGGGCCGCGAGCGCCATCGTGCGGGGACCGTTCGCGGCGATCACGAACGGCGTCCGCGGCGTCGCGAGCGTCCCGGGCAGCATCCGCGCGCCGTGCGCCGCGTAGAACTCGCCCTCGTGCTCGGTCACCGGGTGCGTGAGCAGCCGGTCCAGCAGCTCGACGAACTCCTCGAACCGACGGGTCCGCTCCCCCCGCGTCGGCGCCGGGCCGAGCACGCCCGCGTCGAAGCCCTCGCCGCCGGCGCCCAGCCCCAGCAGGAACCGCCCCTCGGCGATGTCGTCCAGCCCCATCACGTCCTTGGCGAACGGCACGGGGTGCCGGAAGTTCGGCGAGGCCACCCACGTGCCCAGCCCGATGCGCTCGGTCACGGCCGCCGCCGCGGCGAGCAGCGGCACTGTGGCGAACCACGGCTCGTCGGCGAGCGACCGCCACGCCAGGTGGTCGTAGGTCCACGCGTGGTCGAACCCGTACTCCTCCGCCCGGCGCCACACGTGCCGCGCGGCCGACCAGCGCCGCTGCGGGAGGACCACCACGCCGAGACGGGTGCGGGCGGGCGCTGCGGCGGGGGCGTCGGTCACGTGCGCCAGCGTACCGACGCGCCGCCCCACCGGCCGGTCCCGGCCCCCTCACGCGTGCGTGCGGGCCTCGCGGGACTCCGGGGGCTCGAGCTGGAACGTGCAGTGGTCGACGTCGAAGTGCCCGGCCAGGCACCGGCGCAGGTCGTCGAGGACCCGCCCGGACTCGCCGCGCGCGAGGACGTCGGCGGGGACCTCCACGTGGGCGGACAGCACGGGGACGCCGGAGGTGATCGTCCAGGCGTGCAGGTCGTGCACCCCGAGGACCCCGCGGACGCCGCAGATGTGCCGGCGGACGTCGTCGAGGTCCACCCCGGGCGGCGTCGCCTCGAGCAGCACGACCCCGACGTCGCGGAGCAGCGACCACGCGCGGGGGGCGATCAGCAGGCCGATCAGCACCGACGCGATCCCGTCGGCCCGGACGAACCCCGTGGTCAGCACGACGACCGCGGCGCCGATCACCGCGACGGACCCGAGCAGGTCGCCCAGCACCTCGAGGTAGGCGCCGCGGACGTTGAGCGACTCGGCCTGGCCCGGGCGCAGCAGCACCAGGCCGACGGCGTTCGCGAGCAGCCCGACCACCGCGACGCCGAGCATGAGGCCGGCCTCGACCTCGGCGGGTTCGCTGATCCGCCGGACGCCGCCGACGACCGCCGCGACGGCGACGACCGCCAGGACCAGGCCGTTCGCCAGGGCGGCGAGGATCTCCGCGCGCTGCCAGCCGAACGTGCGCCGGGCGGTGGCGGGGCGGCGGGCGAGCGACGTCGCCAGCAGCGCGAGCCCGACGCCGACCGCGTCGGTCAGCATGTGCCCGGCGTCGGCCAGCAGCGCGAACGACCCGGACAGCAGCCCGCCGACGACCTCGGCGACGAGCACCGTGAGCGTGATCGCGAGCACCGCGGCCAGCCGCCCCCGGTGCGCCTGCGCGGCGGTCAGCCCGTGGTCGTGGCCGCCGTGCCCGTGGTCGTGCCCCATCGTCGTCCCTCCGTCCGGGCGACCACCCGCTCGGCGGCCCCCAGCAGCTCGTCGAGCTCGGGGTCCGCCAGCGCGTACCGGGTCGCCCGCCCCTCGGGGGTGGCGACCACGAGCCCGGCCGCCCGCAGCGTCGCGAGGTGCGCCGAGACCGTCGACTGCGCGAGGCCCAGGGCCCCGGTCAGGTCGACGACCCGCAGCGCGTCGTCGGCGAGCAGGTGGACGAGCGAGAGCCGCGTCGGGTCCGCCAGGGCGTGCAGCACACGGGCGACGTCCTGGTGCGCGTGCTCCGGGACGCCGGCGTGGTCGTGCAGCGCCGCGGTGGATCCTGAATCATCGTTGTTCATCGATGTTATCGCTCCTTGTCGATGGAGGGAAGGGCCGGGTCAGGCCCAGCCGAGCTGGTGCAGCCGCTCGTCGTCGATGCCGAAGTGGTGCGCGACCTCGTGCACCACGGTGATCGCGACCTCCTCGACGACCTCCTCCCGGTCCGCGCAGATCGCCAGCGTCGGGTTCCGGAAGACCGTGATCCGGTCGGGCAGCGAGCCGGCCGCCCAGAACTCGCCGCGCTCGGTGAGGGGTACGCCCTCGTACAGGCCCAGCAGGTCCGGGTCGTCGGCGGGCGCGTCGTCCTCGACCAGCACCACGACGTTGTCCATCTGGGCCGCGAGCTCGGGCGGGATGCGGTCCAGCCCGTCCCGGACGGCGTCCTCGAACTCCTCCAGCGACATGTCCACCACGGGGCCATCCTCCCTGATGATCCCGGGGGACGCGGGGCCGCGCGACCGGTCACCACGAGCCGATTTGGGGGATCCCCGCAGATGCACGTATAGTCATCACCGGTCTGAAGACGCCTCGACGTCAGGGGCGAACGAGCCCCCATCGTCTAGCGGCCCAGGACCCCGCCCTTTCACGGCGGTAGCACGGGTTCGAATCCCGTTGGGGGTACGAGCAGTGCATGTGGAAGAATAGGTCTCACAACGAGGCCCCGTAGCGCAGTTGGTTAGCGCGCCGCCCTGTCACGGCGGAGGTCGCGGGTTCAAGTCCCGTCGGGGTCGCTCGATCACACCGGTCCATCTGGGCCGGTGTTGTCGTACCAAGGCTCTGTAGCTCAGTTGGTAGAGCGTTCGACTGAAAATCGAAAGGTCACCGGATCGACGCCGGTCGGAGCCACACCGAGAAGCCCCGCTCGCCCCAGGCGACGCGGGGCTTCGCCGTTCCCGGCCCCGTCAGCCCGCCCGCCCCCGGCGCGGCAGGACCGCCGTGAACGTCGCCCCCTCGCCCTCCACGCTGGTGACCTCCACCACACCGCCGTGCGCGACGACCACCGACCGGGTGATCGCCAGCCCGAGCCCGATGCCGGGCACCGCGTGCCGCGCGGCGGTCGACGTCCGGAAGAACCGCCCGAACAGCCGGTCGAGCTCGTCGGCCGGGATCCCCAGCCCGGTGTCGGCCACCGCGACCCGGACGTGGTCCACGGTCGCCGTCACCCCGACGGTCACCGACCCGCCGGCCGGGGTGAACTTCAGCGCGTTCGACACGAGGTTGTCGCAGACCTGCGCGAGCCGCACCGGGTCGGCGCGCAGCGGCACCGGGTCGGCGGGGACGTCGAGCGCCAGCCGCACCCCGGCGCGCTCCGCGGCGGGCCGGGCGGACTCGACCGCGGCCCGGGCCACCTGGGCCACGTCCACGTCGGTCGGGTTCAGCGGGAACCCGCCGGCGTCGACCCGGGCCGTGAACAGCAGGTCGTCGACCAGCCCGAGCAGCCGGTGCGCGTTCCGCTCGGCGACCTCGACCGACCGCGCCTGGTCGGGCGTCAGCGGGTCGTCGCGCAGCAGGTCCAGGTGGCCGACGACCGCGCTCACCGGGGTCCGCAGCTCGTGCGAGATCATCCCGGTGAACTGCTCCTGGAGCTGCGCGGACTCCAGCGCCTGCGTCTGGTCGGTGGCCACGAACAGGTAGCCCGCCACCCGGCCGTCGTCCTCGCGCCGCACCGTCACCGACACCTGGACCGGCACCCCGGAGCCGTCGGCGCGCAGCCACGTCCAGCCGGAGACGTCGGGCCGGTCGGTGGTGACGTCGGCGACCAGCGCGGCGAACGGGGTCCGGGCGGCGGTGCGACGCCAGCGCTCGCGCAGCTCGTCGGGGTGCACCAGCTCGTCGACCCGCAGCGCGCCGCGGACGTCCGGGGCCTGTCGGCCGAGCATCCGCTCCGCGCCGGGGTTCCAGACGTCGACCAGCCCGTCCGGGCCCGTGCCGATCACCGCCTGCTCGGTGACCGCGTCGAGCACGCTCCGGGTCAGCCGCTCCGCGGCGTGCAGGTGCGCGAGGTCCCCGCGGACGCGCCGGGCCAGGGCGTGGGCGACCAGCGCGGCGACGGCGTGCACCAGCAGGACCGGCACCGCGCGCCCCGCGTCCAGCGTGGCCCACGGCAGCAGCAGCGGGACCAGCAGCAGCGCCGCCGCGGACGCCGCGACGGCCAGCGGCACCGACCGCCGACCCGGACCGGCCGCGATCCACAGCACCGGCAGCAGGAGGGCGGCGGTGGCGGCCGCGCCCAGGCCGCCGGTCGCCGCGGCCGGCACCCCGAGCGCGAGCGCCACGGCCGACGCGGCGGCGGTCGCCCACCCGCGCCCCGCACCCGCGACGGGGGCCGGCGACGCGCTCACGGCCGCCGCGCTCCCGTGTCCCGGACGATCTCCAGCGGCTCCACCGCGCGGCCGGTGCCGAACCGCGACCAGTACCGGGCGGTGGCCCGCACCATCTCGGGGTCGAGGTAGTCGCGGATCGCGGTCTGGGAGCCGAAGCAGGCCAGCATCGCGAGCTTGGTCGCGAGGTGGTCGTCGACCCCGACGAACCGGTTCGGCCGGAAGTCGACCGTCGCCGACGGGCTCTCGAAGCACGCCACCGTCGCGACGTCGCGGGTCGCGACCATCACCGCCTGGTGCACCGCGCGGTGGTCCTGGTGCCGGTCGTGCTCGCTGTGCGTGTAGACGACCGTGGGCCGCACCTGGGCGACGACCCGCTCCACGATGCCGAGCGTCGGCTCCGCGACGGGGATCCGGGTGTCCGGCAGGTCCTCGAGCAGCAGGCGCGCGCCGATCAGGGCGGCCGCGGCGTGCGCCTCCTGCTCGCGGGCGGCGACGTCCCCGCCGCGCGCCCCGCGGGACAGCGTGAGCACGACGACCGTGTCCCCGGCCGCCCGGTGCGCGGCGAGCGTGCCGCCGACGCCGATCTCGACGTCGTCCGGGTGCGCCCCGACCGCGAGCACGACCGGCCGGGCGGCGACCGCCGCGCGGCGCCGCTCGCCGAGCCGCCGCACGACCGCGACCAGGTCGGCCGCCGCGACGGGCTTGGGCAGGAACTCGTCGGCGCGCCGCCGCAGCGCCTCGACCGCGTGGTCGACCGAGACGTGCGCGGTCATCACGACCACGCCGACGTCCGGGACCCGCTCCCGGAGCACCCCGGCGAGCTCGAGCCCCGACATGCCGGGCATCTCGATGTCGGTGACCACCACGTCCGGGTCGTGCCGGTCCAGCGCCCCGAGGATGTCCGACGCGTCGTGCAGCACCACGACGTCGCACCCCGCGCGCCGCTCCAGCACGGCCGCGGTGTACGCGGCGACGTCGGGGTCGTCGTCCAGCACGACGACCCGCAGCGTGGCCTCGGTCAAGCGGTCCCCCCGGTGGTCGGCGTGCGGGCGCCGAGCCGCCCGGCGCCGCACTCATGCTCGCAGACGGGCGCACGACCCGCCGTGCCGCCCGGGCGGGGCGCGTCGCCCGGCGGCGGTCGAGTGCCTAAGGTGAGGGCGCACCGGGAGCGGTCCCGGCCGGCACGACAGGAGGGTGGGACGTGGAGATCGCAGTCCAGCGGATCGGCGGTCCCGTCGTCGTCGTGCATCCCCAGGGCCGGCTGACCGCCGCGGACGCCCCCGAGCTGCGCACGGTCCTCGCCGACCTCGTCGAGGCCGGCCGCACGAAGATCGTGCTGGACCTGGAGGAGACGACCTTCCTCGACTCGTCCGGTCTGGGCGCCCTCGTCGCGGGGCTGCGGATCACCCGCACCGCGGGAGGCGACCTGACGATCGCCCGCGCCACCGGCCAGGTCCTCGACGTGCTGACCCTCACGACGATGATCCGGGTGCTGCCGTCGCACGAGACCGTCGCCGACGCGTTCGGGGCCCTCGGCGGCGCCTGAGTCCCCCTGCGGCCCACCCGGGGCCTCGCCCGGCGCACGCCCGCCGGCGGAACCGGGCGCACGCGGCGACCGCCTGCCCTAGCGTGGCCGCATGACCCCGGCCCGAGGCCACGGTGCGCGACGGATGTCGGTGCTGCGCGCCGTCGCGCTGCTGGTGGCGTTCGTGCTGCTCGCCGGGATCGGCGGGGTGCTGTCGGCCGCGCTGGTGCTGCCGAGCGTCGCCGTGGCGCACGGCACCACGGACCTCGCGGTGCAGGCGTTCGAGGAGCTGCCGACCGCGCTCGACCGCCAGCCGCTGTCGGAGCGCTCCGTCGTGCTCGCGGCCGACGGCACGACCGTGCTGGCGCTGTTCTGGGCCGAGAACCGCGAGGTCGTCCCGCTCACCGCCGTCTCCGAGCCGCTGCAGCGGGCCGTCATCGCGACGGAGGACCGCCGGTTCTACCACCACGGCGGCATCGACCCCGAGGGCATGCTGCGCGCCCTGGTCCGCAACCTCCAGCACCCGGAGCGCACCGAGGGCGCCTCCACGCTCACCCAGCAGTACATCAAGAACGTCCTCATCGACCAGGCGGTGCGCGCCGGCGACCTCGCCGGGGCCGACGCCGCGCGCGAGGCGGACGGGCCCGAGGGGTACGCGCGCAAGATCCGCGAGGCGAAGCTCGCGATCGCTCTCGAGAAGGAGATGACCAAGGACCAGATCCTCGAGGCGTACCTCAACATCGCGCAGTTCGGCCTCAACACCTACGGGGTGCAGGCCGCCGCGCTGCGCTACTTCAGCAAGCCGGCCTCGGAGATCACCTACCTCGAGGCCGCGACCATCGCCGGCGTGACGCAGAGCCCCACGGCGTTCGACCCGGTGCGCAACCCGCAGGCCGCGCAGGAGCGGCGCGACATCGTGCTGGGGCTGCTGCACGAGCAGGGGTACATCACCGCGGAGGAGCTCGCCGCCGGGATCGCGACGCCGCTGCCTGACATGCTGCGGGTCGACGACCGGCAGATCGGGTGCATGCAGGCGGAGGCGGCCGTGCGCGGGTCGGGCTACTTCTGCGACTACGTGACGAAGGTGATCCGCAACGACCCCGCGTTCGGGGAGACCGAGGACGCGCGCGTCGACCTGCTCTACCGCGGCGGGCTCACCATCACCACCACCCTCGACCCGCGGGAGCAGACCATCGCGGACGAGGAGGTGAAGAACCAGGTGCCGGTGGCCGACCCGTCCGGGGTCGCGACCGCCCTGGTCACCGTGGAGCCCGGCACCGGGCGGATCACCTCGATGGCCCAGAACCGCGTCTACAACAACACCCAGGACCACGGCGACCGCGAGACCGCCGTGAACTACAGCACCGACTTCCGGTACGGCGGCGCCAGCGGGTTCCCGCCCGGGTCGACGTTCAAGCCCTTCACCCTCGCGCAGTGGCTCAAGGAGGGGCACAGCCTGAGCGAGACCGTGAACGGCACGCGGTTCTCGTACCGGTTCAGCGAGTTCACGGCCCCGTGCACCGGCCTGAACGGCAGCACCGAGTACCGGTTCGCCAACGCCGAGGGGCCCCGGTCCGGCGGGGTGATGTCGGTGCTCGACGCCACCCGCGGCTCGGTGAACTCCGGCTACATCGCGATGGCCTCCCAGCTGGACCTCTGCGGGATCATGGACACCGCGACCTCGCTGGGCATCCACAAGGCCGGCGGCCAGTCCGGCGACGGGCCCTTCGACCCGCTGCCCGCCAACGTGCTCGGCTCCGACTCCGTCGCACCGCTCGCGATGGCCGCCGCGTTCGCCGCGTTCGCCGCCGGCGGCACGTACTGCACCCCGGTCGCGATCACCGCGGTCGTCGACCGGGACGGCGCCCCGCTGCCGGTCCCCGCGTCGTCCTGCACCCCCGGCGCGCTGGAGCCCCGGATCGCGAACGCGGTGAACCACGCCCTGCAGAACGTCTGGTCCGGCACCGCGAGCACGCCCGCGCCCCCGTTCCCCGCCGCCGGCAAGACCGGGACGACCTCCCGGAACGAGCACACCTGGTTCGTGGGCTACACGCCGCTGCGCGCGACCGCCGTGTGGGTCGGGCACGCCGAGGCGATGGTCCCGATGCAGCGCATCACCATCAACGGCCGGTACATCCGCAACGTGTTCGGGTCCTCCGTCGCCGTGCCGATCTGGAAGGGCTTCATGACCCGCACCCTGGAGGGCCAGGCGGTCCCCGGGTTCGCGCCCGCCGGCCCGGACGAGGTGCTGGGCCGGCAGGTGCCGGTGCCCCGCGTCGTCGGCCTGGACGTGGACGCGGCGCGCCGCGCGCTCGCCGCGGCGGGGTTCCGTGTCGTCGTCCGCGCGCCGCAGCCGTCCGCGGAGCCCGCCGGCGCTGTCGCCGAGCAGAGCCCGTCGGGCACGACGGTGGCCGGGTCGGTGGTCAGCCTGACGCCGTCGGCCGGTCCCCCGCCCGCCGCGCCACCGCCGGCAGCGCCGCCGCCCGCGGCACCCCCACCCGCCCCCTGACGCGCGGGCGCGCCGTCGGGTCCGGCACCCCGGCGCGTCAGATCCGGCGCAGCACGTTCGAGAGGAACGCGTGCACGTGCGGTCGCAGGTCGTCGCCCCACACGAGGACGACCACCATCCCCAGGCCGATCAGCACCAGCAGCCCCACCCAGCGGCCCGGGTACCGCAGCCGACCACGCCCCTGCGCGCGCCGACCTCCCGTCACCAGGCCAGCCGGAGCCACGGGGAGCCGTCGTCCTTCAGCAGCCGGTCCACGGCGCGGTCGAACGAGCCGATGTCGCCGTCCACCGGGTTCCGGCTGGTGCCCGCGGTCCAGAACGCCCGACCCACCACGAACGCCCGGCCGTACTCCTCCCACCCCCGGTAGGCGGGCCGGGACAGGCCGACCGCCTCGCCCATCGCCTCGAACGCGCGGTCCCGGGTCACCAGGCCCGCGTCCAGCAGCAGGCGGCTGAGGTGCACGACCCGCGCGGCGTCCCACGCGACGATGCTCGCCGGCAGCGGGTCGATCAGCTCGGAGTGCCCGCCCGCGACCGCCGCGCCCGTCCACCCCGTGTACCAGGCGCGGGCGCGCTCGGGGTCGAGGCCGCGCTCGGCCGCCTCCCCGCCGATCCGCGCCAGGTGCTCCTGCTGGAGCCCCCGGGCGCCGCGCCGGTCCGCGAACACCTCGTCGACCCGCGGGGCGACCAGCGCGTAGTACCCCCGGTGCCCCTGGTGCAGGAGGAACGCGTAGGCGCGGTCGACGTCGTCGGGCCCGTGCACGTCCCACGCGCCGGACAGCAGCTTCTGCGCCGTCGCGGGGTCGGCCTCCATCGTGGGGGCGTTGACCGGCAGGTGCCCCTCGGCCGCGTACACCGCGCCCAGGGCCAGCGCCCGGTCCTCGTCGGGCGACAGCGCGGGCGCGCCCTCCAGCACGATGAACTCCGCGGTGAACATCGACTTGATCTTGTCGAACAGACCCATCGGTCCGCCCCTCCTCGGCGTGCGGCGTCGCGGGGGTGCGACGCGAGGGGCCCAGCGCACCGCACGGCCCGCCCGCCCGGCACGTGTCCCGAACGAACCCGAACACCCCGCCGGCACCGCCGCCCTCGGCTCGTACCCTGGTCGGCGTGCCCGGCGACGCCTCCCCTCCCCCGGACCCCGCGGGCTGGGACGACCTGACGACCCGGCTGCGCGCGCTGCGGGCCCGCGCCGGCTCCCCGTCGTACGCGGAGCTCGTCCGCCGGGTCGACGGCCTGCGGGCCGCGCGCGGCGTCCCGGAGCACGAGCGGCGCCCGGGCCGGGTCACCGTCTACGACGCGTTCCGCGACGGCCGGGCCCGCCTCGACGTCGAGCTGCTCGTCGACCTGGTGCGCGCCCTCGGGGGCACGCCGGACGACGCGACGGCCTGGCGGGGCGCGCACGCGGCGGCGGCCCGCCGGGTCGCGGGCCGCGAGCGGGCAGGCGATCAGGTCGGCGAGCACGCCGAACAGCAGGCCGGCCGGGCGCCGCTGCTGCGCGACGCGGACCCGCTCGCCGAGCTGCCCCGGGTCCGCGGGCGCGACGCCGAGCTCGAGCAGCTGCTCGCGTGGGCCGCCGCCCCCGCGCCCCGTGCGCGGGTCGCGGTGGTCACCGGGGTGCCGGGGGCCGGGCTCAGCACGGTCGTGCGCGCGGTGGCCGCGCGGCACCGCGCGGCCACGGGAGCCCCGGTCCGGGTCGTCGACGGCGGCGCGGACGTCGACGCGGTGCTGGCCGGGCTCGCCGGGCTCGCAGCGTCCGCGGACGCAGCGGGCTCCCGCGACGGCACGCCGCTGCTCGTCGTCGACGACGCCCCCGGGGCCGACCACGTCCAGCGGCTCGCGGACGGGCTGCCCGGCTGGTCGCTGCTGGTCACGTCCCGCCGGTCGCTCACCGTCGCCGGCTCGCGCGCGGTGGTGCTCGGCCCGCTCGACCCGGCGACCGCCGTCACGGTGCTGGGCGACCTCGTGGGCCCGGACCGGGTCGCCGCCGAGCCGGACGCCGCCGCCGCGCTCGCCGCCGCGTGCGGGTACCTCCCGGTGGCACTGGCCGTCGCCGCGGGCCGGGTCGACGAGCAGCCCGGCTGGTCCCTCGCGGACCACCAGCACCGCGTCGCCGGCTCGGCGCACGCCCTGCCCGCGATCGACGCGGCGTACCGCGCGCTCGACCCGGAGCAGGCCCTCGTGCTGCGCCGCCTCGCGCTGCACCCCGCCCCGCTTCCGACCGCGTGGCTCGCCGTCCTCGCGGGGCTGGACGTCCCGAGCGTGCGACGGGCGCTCGCCGCGGGCGAGGACGCGCACCTCGTCCGGACGGACGCCGCCGGACGGTCGACCGTGCACGCCCTGGTGCGGCGGTACGCGGTCGACGCCGGGCACCAGGAGGAGCCGGTCAGCGCGCGGCGCGCCGCCGTCGCCCGGCTCGCGGAACGGCTGCTCGACGAGGCGCGCCCCCTGGTCGCCGTCGTCGCCCCGCACCACGACCTCCCCGCCGCCGCCGACGACGCCCCGACACCGGCCGAGGCCCGGACCCGGCTCGACGACCTGCGCGGCGTCGCGGTCGGCGCGGCCGGGCTCTGCGCGGGTCTCGGGCTCGCGGAGCAGCTGGGGGCGCTGTCCGGGACGCTGGCGCCGTACCTCGACACCGCCGGCCACTGGTCCGGCGCCGTCGAGCTGCACACCCACGCCGTCGAGGCGGCCGACCCGGCGGGCCGGAGCCGGGCCGGTCGGGACGTCGGTCGCGCGCTGGAGCAGCTCGGCCGCTACGACGAGGCCCTCGCCCACCTGGTGCGGGCCCACGAGTCCGGCCACGACCCCCGGCCCGGCCAGACGCTCAACCGGATCGGGAACGTCTACAAGCGGCTCGGCCGCACCGACGAGGCGCTGCGGTCCTACGCCGACGCCGTGGCCGCCGCGCGGGTCGCCGGGGACGCGGTGAGCGAGGGACGCGCCGTGGGCAACCACGCGGACGTGCTGCGGGTGCTCGGCCGGCACACCGAGGCGTTCGCGGGCTACGACGCGGCGCTCACCCTCGCCGCGGCGGCCGGGGACGCGGTGAACACGGCCGTGGTGACCCTCAACTCGGTGCTGGCGCTGGAGCAGGCCGGTCGGGTCGACGACGCCCGCGCGCGCGTCGTGCTCGCCCGGGCGGCCGCCGAGCGGGTCGGCGACGCCGGGATGCTGCTCCGCGCGGACCTGTACGACGCCCGGCTGCGGGCGACGACGGGCGCGCCGGGCGACGCGGTGCCGGCGGTCCGCGCCGTCGTGGCCCGGGCCGCGGAGCTCGGCGACGTGACCGTCGAGGCCGAGGCCGGGACCGTGCTGGGCCACGCGCTGCTCGCCGCGGGCGACCTGCCGGGCGCGCACGCCGCGCTCACCCGGGCCCGCGCGCTCGGGCAGCGGCTGCGCGCCCGGCTGATCGAGGCGGAGGCGCTCAACGGTCTCGGCGCGGTCGCGCTCGCCGGGCAGGACGTCGCGGCGGCACGGGACGCGTTCGCGGCGGCGCTGACGGTCGCGGACGCCGCCGCGGACAGCGACGAGCGGGTGCGCGCCCTGACCGGGCTGGGCGACTGCGCGGCCGCGGACGGCGCGGGCGAGGACGCGCGGGCGCGGTGGACCGCGGCGCTCGCCGACGCGCAGGCCACCGGGCTCCCGGCGGTGGCCGGCCTGCGGTCGCGGCTGGACGCGCCGCCCGGGACGCCGCCCGCCGCGCCGTCCGGCGCGCCGGCACCCGCCCCGGGCTGACCCGCGGTCCACCCCCGGGCGGACCCGCAGGCGCGCGGGACCGGCCCCCGGGCCGATGTGCCGCGCGCCCGGCCCCACCTAGCGTCGAGGGCATGGACACCACGCCCCTCACCAGCACCCCCGCGGGCACGCCCGAGCGGCGGCTGCTCGCGGTCACCGCCGCCGCGGCGGGCGTCGTCCTGGCGCTCAGCGCCTGCGCCGGCCCCGTCGCCGAGGCGCTCGGCGGCGCCCGCGACACCGCCGTCACGTACCGGTCGGTCCAGGAGGCGCACGGCGACGCGGCGCTCCCCGACTGGCTGCCCGCCGACGCGGCGGACATCCGGGTGAAGTCCCGCCCCGGCGGCGCGGAGCGGATCGTGCGCATGGACGCGCGGCTCGACGCGCTGCCCGCGCAGTGCGTCCCGGTCGGTCCCGAGCAGCCGCTCGCGCCGCGGCCCGTCGACGCCGACCCCGGCGACTACCGCTCGGTGTCGACGCTGCACGCGGACTGGTGGCCGGTCGAGCAGGAGCAGCAGGCGACGATGATGTGCGGCGCCTGGTGGGTCGGCGAGCAGGACGGGGAGCTCTACGCGTTCACGCCCGAGCGCCGGACCGTGCCGGTGGGCTGACGCCGGCCGGCGTCCCGGAGGTCGGGCCGTCGCAGCAGGGTCAGGCCGTCGCGGCGAGGAGCACGCGCTCCTCCGCGAGCGCCACGACGACCAGGTCGCCGGACTCCTCGTCCACCACGGCCACCGCGCGGGCGCCGCAGACGCACACGACGTCGACGTCGTCGCCGTCCTCGAACCAGGTGCACACGTGCCGTCGGCTGCTCATGGTCCGACCGTACGCACGGGCACCGACACGGCCGTGCTCCCGGCCCCGCGTGTCGCGTTCTGCCCCGTGATCGTGCGGCACGGCGGATCCGTCGGTGCGTGGTGCTCAGGTCCGCGCACCGTCCGCCGATGGGAACCGCAGCACGGGCGAGAGGGACGCACAGACCTATGGGCATCGAGGGCATGGACGGCATCGCGGGCATCAGCCAGCGCATCGCCGCCATCCAGGCGACGATCGGCACGCTGGCCCCGGTGGCCGCGACCACGACCAGCAGCAGCGGCGCCGCGTTCGCGGACGCGCTCGCGCTGGCGGTCGACGGCACGGGCACCGCGGGCACCTCGGGCTCCGCGTCCTCGTCGGCCGCCGGCACCGCGCTGGACGCCGACGGCGTGCCCCTCGCGCTCGCCGCGTACGGCAACGGGAAGATCCCCGCCGAGGCGCTGTCCCAGGTCGACGGCACCGGTCACCGCCTCTGGGCCCCCGCCGCGGAGTCGCTGGGACGGCTGCGCGCCGACGCGGCCGCCGCGGGCGTCACGATCGGCATCACCGACTCCTACCGGTCCTACGAGTCGCAGGTCGACGTCGCCGCGCGCAAGGGCCTGTACAAGAACGGCGGCCTGGCCGCGGTCCCCGGCACCAGCGACCACGGCTGGGGCATGGCGGTCGACCTCGCGCTGGACGACAAGGCGCAGTCCTGGATGCGGGCCAACGGCGCCCGCTACGGGTTCGTCGAGGACACCCCGCGCGAGCCCTGGCACTGGGCCTACAAGCCCTGACCCCCGGGCGCCCCGCACGCCCCGGGCGCCCGCACCCACGCACGCCGAGTCAGGACCGCCGCGCCGAGTCAGGTCCGCGGACGGCCCTGTCCCGGTGCGCGGGTCCTGTCTCGGCGCGGGCGGGTCAGCGGAGGATGGCCTTGGTGACCGCGACCTGCTCGGTCAGCACGCCGCCGATGGTCTGCTGGGTCTCGTTGATCCGCTCGACGACGCCGCCGATCTTCGCCAGCGACGTGATGACCCCGGCGACCTGCTGCTGGATCTTCTCGACCTTGTCGCCCACCTGCGTGGTCGCCGCGGCGGTCTCCTGCGCGAGCTCCTTGACCTCGCCGGCGACGACCGCGAAACCCTTGCCCGCCTCCCCTGCCCGGGCGGCCTCGATCGTCGCGTTCAGCGCGAGCAGGTTGGTCTGGGCCGCGATGCCCTGGATCACGGTGACGACCTGGCCGATCTCCGCGCTGGACTCACCCAGGCCGGCGACCTCCTGGTTCGCCTCGTGCGCCAGCCGCTGCCCGTCGGTGGCGACGGTCGTCGCGGCGAGCACGTTGCGCTCGACCTCCTGGATGGACGTGACCAGCTCCTCGCCCGCGGTACGCAGGCGGTCGGAGGCGGCGTGCCGCTCGAGGGCCTGACCGACCAGGAACGCGGTGTTGCGCAGCGCCTCGCGCCGGCCGTCCGAGAGCTCCAGGGTCTGCGTGGCGAAGAAGTCCATCGTCCCGGTGATGACGCCGTCGACGAGGATCGGCAGGCAGACGCCGGACTTCACGCCCGCCCGCTGCGCCGCGGGTGCCCGCACGCAGTCGGTGAGCTCGCCCAGGTCGGCGACGAACACCAGGTCGCGCGCTCGCCAGGCCCGGCCGGCCAGGCCGACGCCCTCGCGGAACGACGCGGACCGGGTGACCTGGCGGAACTCGGCACCGGCGTCGCCGGACTCCTGGACGAAGTGCAGGGCGTGGTCGCGGTCGTCGACGGCCCAGTAGGACGCGTACGCCCAGTCGAACCCGGTCCGGATCGCCTCCAGCGCGCGGGACAGCGCGTCCTGCGCGGACGGGGCGCTGGTGACCTCGTGGATCACGCGGTTGACGGCCTCGACGTCCTGGGAGGCGTCGGCGTGCCGCTCGGCGGCGGCGACGCGCTCGATGGCCTGGGAGACCAGCACCCCGATGCTGCGGAGCGTGTCGAGGCGCTGCGGGGAGGGGTCGAGGGTCTCGGTCGTGAAGAAGTCCATCGTCCCGGTGACGACGCCGTCCTCGGTGAGCGGGAAGCACACGCCCGACCGGACGCCGGCGCGCTGCGCGGCGGGTGCGCGCACGCAGTCGGTCAGCTCGCCCAGGTCGGCGACGAACACCAGGTCCCGGCTGCGCCACGCGCGCCCGGACAGGCCGACGCCCTCACCGAACGACGCGGTGTGGGTGACGCGGCGGAACTCCTCGCCCGCCTCCCCGGACTCCTGGACGAAGTGCAGCGCGCGGTCGTCGGCGATCCGCCAGTACGAGCCGTACACCCAACCGAACCGCTCGCGGACGACCTCCAGGGCGTTGCGCACGGCGGCCTCGGAGGTCGCGGCGTCCGCGAGGGCGCGCACGACCGCGGTCACGGCCTCGATGTTGGCCCGGGACTCGGTGAGCTGGCTGGCCGTGGCTGACGGCGTCGTACGGCTGCGGCTGAACACGGTCGCTCCTCGATGAGGGGTTGGCAGATGGGCGCCCCCGCGCACCCTGCCGATCGACGCGGACAGACCGGTCATGAGGGAATGAACCGGCGATCCGGGGTGAAACCGGGCGCTGCGGTCAGCCCTGCGAGCCACCCGTGACGCCGCCCGTGGGCGCCTCGTCGTCCGGGCGGTCCTCGTCGGTGCCGTCGGCGGTCCGCGCCCCGTCCGCCGGGACCGCCCGCGCCTGCAGGTCCCACGGCTGGAACACCCGGCCGGCCCCGCGCCGGACGCGCAGCGCGCGCGGCTCGGTGTCCCGCTCCTCGACGACGACCCGGTCGACGCGCACCGGGCGGGCGGGGGCGGGCGGGCCGGCCGGCGCGGGCGCGGGGGCCGGTGCGGGCGCCGGCGTGGGTGCGGCAGCGGGCCCCGCGACCGTGCGCGGCGCCGGGGCCGGGCGGTGCACCGGCTCCCGCAGCACCTCGGGCTGCGGGGCGAGCAGCACCTCGTCGATCGGCCGGTACCGGAACTCCGCCTCGCGCCGGTGCCGCTCGATCCACATCGTCATGAGGTCGAACACCTCGGCCTCGAGGTGCACGGGCCGCCGCTGGGCCTCGCGCCGGCGGGTGACCAGGCCCGCGGCCTCCAGCACCCGCAGGTGCTTCGACACGGACTGCGCCGTGACAGGGTAGGGGGCGGCGAGCTCGCCGACGGTGGCGTCCCCGGCGGTGAGCCGGGCGACGATGTCCCGGCGCAGCGGGTCCGCGAGGGCGGAGAACACCTGGGACAGCGGGTCCTGCGCGGGCACGCGGCCTCCTCGAACGGGTGAACGGTCCCGCGAGGGTGACACGCAACCGTCGAGGTGGTCAACCGCACGGTTGGTCACCTCCGCGGTTGGCGCGCCGCACCGGCTCACGGCGCGGTCGTGAGCACCTGCTCGGGCCCGACGGCGGTGCCGGCGGCGTTGGTGGCGACCACCCGGAACCGGTAGGTGGTGCCCGGGGTCAGCCCCGTCAGCGCCGCCTCGCCCGCGCGCTCCCAGGTCGCCGCCGCGAACGTCTGCTCGGCGGTCCGCGTGCGCCACCCCGGTCCGGTCTCCACGCGCACCGCGGTCGCGAGCCCGTGCGGGTGCACCCGCAGCGGCACCGTCGCGGAGGTCCGGCCGACCCCCGTCGCAGCGACCGCCCGGACTGTGGGCGGCCCCGGGGTGTCGACCGTCCGGGCGACGGTCGTCGTCCCGGCCGCGGTCGTCGCGGTCGCGGTCCACCGGTACCGGGTGCCCGGCACGAGTCCCGCGAGGTCGTGCGCGACCGCCTGCGCGGACGTCGCGGCGGGGACCGACCGCTCGACCGCGCCGAGCTCCGGTCCCCCCTCGACCGACCAGGACAGCCGGACCGTCCCGGGGAGCCCGCGCGGATCCACCCAGGCGCGCAGCCCCGCGGAGTCGCCGGTCACGTCGCGCTCCGCGGCCGTCACGACCGGCGGGGACGCGACGACCAGCGCGCGCCGGTCGGACGCGGTCCGGCCCGCGGCGTCGGTCACGGTCAGGCGCACCACGGGGGCACCCGCCGCGTACGTGTGCGTCACCGTCCCGGGCCGGCCCGTACCGCTGCGCGTCGTCCCGTCGCCGAGCTCGAGCACCCAGCGGACCACGCCGGACCCGGTGGCGGCCCCGCCCCCGGTGCTGCGGGACAGGTCGAGCGCCACCGTGAGCGGCGCCGGGCCGACCACCGTCGACGGCCGGACCCAGGCCGTCGGCCGGGCGTGCGCGACCGGCTCGGCGACCGCCGCCGCGTAGGCCGCCCGCGTCGGCTCCGACCCCGCGACCGCCCACGCGCAGGTCCCGGTGCCCTCGAACGACGACACCACGTCCAGCCCCGGCCACGCCCCGAGGTACGCGACGGCCTCGGACAGCCACGCGCCCCGGCGCGCCGGGTCCGCGGGGTCGGCCGCGGTGCCGAGCTCGGCGAGCAGCGGCGTCCGCCCGCGGGCCGCCGCCCACTGCCGGAACGGGCCGACCACCTCCGCGACCGACCGCCACGCCGTCGGCTTCCCCGGCGCGCAGCCGAACCAGTTGTAGGCGTCCAGCCCCACCCGGTCGACGACGTCGTCCCCCGGGTAGAACGCGTCCGCCCCCGGGGTCGAGGGCGCGCTGCCGAAGCTCGCGGGCGTGACCACCCAGGTCCAGAGCACGTCGGTGACCCCGGCGTCCCGGAACACCTGCACGTACCGCCGCCACGCGGCCCGGAACTCCGCGGGGGTCCCCCACCCGGCCGCGATGTCCGCCTCGTGGTGCAGCACCAGGTACACGGGCACGCCGAGCGCCGCGACGCCCGCCGCCTGCGCGCGGATCTCCGCGTCGACCCGCCCCTCCGCGATGACCGCCCAGGGCACCACCGACCCGTCGGCGCGGCGCGGCCAGATCGACAGCAGCGGCGTCCGGCCGCGCGCGACCGAGTCGACCACCGGGGTCACGGGCTGCACGTCGTCCCACCGGCTGTACCAGCGGTGCACGTCGAGGCGCCGGCCGAGCGCGTCCTCGAACGCGGCCACCGCCGACGCCGCGTCCGGCGCGGACCCCCGGTCGACGTGCGCGCCCAGCCGGAAGCCCGGGCCGGGCGGCGCGTCGGGCTCGGCCGCGACGGACGAGGGGACCGCGAGCGCCAGGGCGGCGAGCGCGGTGGCGATCACCCGGGCGACGCAGCCGGAGCGTGCGGCGCGGCGCGGGCCGGCGCGGCGCGGGCCGCTGCGGGACGACGGTGCGGACACGGGACCCCCCTGGTCGTGGTGCTGCGCCCGTGCCCATCGGCCACACCCCGGCACCGCTGAGCGGTGCCCGCGGCGGACGCGGTCGCCGTCACCCGGTCGGCCCACCGCGCGAGGGCGTCCGCACGCCCTGATACTCGGGCGGTGACGACCACCGACACCCCGTCCGACCGGCAGGGCCCCGGCCTGCGCCGCGCCGTGACCGGGCCGCTGCTGTTCCTGTTCATCCTGGGCGACGTGCTCGGCGCCGGGGTGTACGCCCTCGTGGGCGAGCTCGGCGCCGAGGCGGGCGGGGCGATCTGGCTGCCGCTGCTGGTCGCGCTCGGCATGGCGCTGCTCACCGCCGCCTCCTATGCCGAGCTCGTGACCAAGTACCCCCGGGCGGGCGGGTCGGCGGTGTTCGCGCAGCGGGCGTACGGCAGCCCGCTGGTGTCGTTCCTCGTGGGGTTCTGCATGCTCGCCGCCGGCGTGACGTCGGCAGCGGGTCTGGCACTGGCCTTCGCCGGCGACTACCTCGCGGTGTTCCTCGACCTGCCCGCGGTCCCGGTCGCGCTGGTGTTCCTGGCACTGGTCGCGGCCCTGAACGCGCGCGGCATCCAGGAGTCGCTGCGCGCCAACGTCGTGATGACGGTCATCGAGCTGTCCGGCCTGGTGCTCGTGGTCGTGCTCGGCGCGGTCGTGCTCGGTCGCGGCGACGGCGACCCGGGCCGGGTGCTGGAGCTGCCCGCGGAGACGTCCTGGGCGGCGGCCGTGCTCGGCGGCGCGCTCATCGCGTTCTACTCGTTCGTGGGGTTCGAGACGTCCGCGAACCTGGCCGAGGAGGTCACCGACGTCCGACGGGTCTACCCCCGGGCCCTGTTCGGCGCCCTGCTCGCCGCCGGGGTCGTCTACCTGCTGGTGGGGCTGGTGGCCCCGGCGGTCGTCGCCCCGGCGGACCTGGCCGCGTCCAGCGGGCCGCTGCTCGAGGTGGTGCGGGTCGCCGGCGGCGTGCCGCTGGAGGTGTTCTCGGCGGTCGCGCTGGTCGCCGTCGCGAACGGCGCGCTGCTGACGATGATCATGGCGAGCCGGCTGACCTACGGGATGGCGCGCGAGGGGCTGCTGCCGCCGGTGCTCGGGCGGGTGCTGCCGAACCGGCGCACGCCGTGGGTCGCGATCCTGGTGACCACCGCGGTGGCGATGCTCCTGGCCGCGACCGGCGAGCTGGTCGACCTCGCCTCGACCGTCGTGCTGCTGCTGCTGTTCGTGTTCCTCAGCACGAACGTCGCGGTGCTGGTGCTGCGCCGGGACCGGGTGGAGCACGCGCACTTCCGGGCGTGGACCGCGCTGCCGGTCCTGGCGGTCGTGACCTGCCTGGTGCTGCTCACCCAGCAGCAGGCGCGGCACTGGGCGCTGGCGGGCGTGCTGCTCGCCGCGGGGCTGGTCCTGCACCTGCTGACCCGGGGGCGCTCCCGGGCCGGCTCGGCGCCCACGGCACCCGCGGAATAGATCCGCGCCGCCCCCGGTTGGGGCGCAAGTACATGCAAACGCATCGATCTGAGGAGCGCGAGATGCAGTTCGGAGTCTTCACGGTCAGCGACATCACCCCTGACCCGCACACGGGACGTGCCCCCGACGACACCGAGCGCGTCCGGTCGATCCTCACGATCGCCCAGCACGCCGAGGAGGTCGGCCTCGACGTCTTCGCCACCGGCGAGCACCACAACCCGCCGTTCGTCGCCTCGTCCCCCACCACGATGCTCGGCTACCTGGCGGGCCGCACGAAGGACATCGTGCTGTCGACCGCCACCACGCTCATCACCACCAACGACCCGGTCCGCCTGGCCGAGGAGTACGCGATGCTCCAGGTCATCTCGGACGGCCGGATGGACCTCATGCTGGGCCGCGGCAACACCGGGCCGGTCTACCCCTGGTTCGGCCAGGACATCCGCCAGGGCGTGCCGCTCGCCGTCGAGAACTACGCGCTGCTGCGGCGCCTGTGGACCGAGGAGGTCGTCGACTGGGAGGGCAAGTTCCGCACCCCGCTCCAGGGCTTCACCTCGACCCCGCGCCCGCTCGACGGCGTCCCGCCGTTCGTGTGGCACGGCTCGATCCGCACGCCGGAGATCGCCGAGCAGGCCGCGTACTACGGCGACGGCTTCTTCCACAACAACATCTTCTGGCCGATGAGCCACACGAAGCAGATGGTCCAGTTCTACCGGCAGCGGTTCGAGCACTACGGCCACGGCCGGGCGGACCAGGCGATCGTCGGCCTCGGCGGCCAGGTGTTCATGCGGAAGAGCTCGCAGGCCGCGGTGGACGAGTTCCGCCCGTACTTCGACAACGCGCCCGTCTACGGCCACGGTCCCTCGCTCGAGGACTTCGCGGCGCAGACCCCGCTGACCGTCGGCTCGCCGCAGCAGGTGATCGACCGGTACGCCGCCATGCGCCACGACGTCGGCCACTACCAGCGGCAGCTGTTCCTCATCGACCACGCGGGCCTGCCGCTCAAGACGGTGCTCGAGCAGCTCGACATCCTCGGTGGCGAGGTCGTCCCGGTGCTCCGCAAGGAGATGGAGTCCGACCGCCCGGCGCACGTCCCGTCCGACCCCCCGAGCCACGCGGCGCGCGTCGCCCAGGCCCGGGCCGCCGGCACCGTGCACGAGCAGACCGTCGCCGCGGCCGACCACTGGACCGGGAAGACGGCCGAGGACGACACCGCCGCGGCCGACGCGGTCACCGCCGGCCGCTGAGCCGGGACAACGCCACACCCCCGCGTCACCCCAGAACAGGAGCACCCGTCATGTCCGAGCGCAGGATCGTCGCGCTGTCGGCCGGTCTCGGCCAGCCGTCCTCCACCCGTCTGCTCGCCGACCGGCTCGCCGAGGCGACCGCCACCGAGCTCGCCGACCGCGGCCGGCGCCCCGAGGTGCAGGTCGTCGAGCTGCGGGACCACGCGCACGACATCGTCAACGCGATGCTCACCGGCGTCGCGAGCCCGGCGCTGGCCGAGGTGATCGAGGCCGTGACCGGCGCCGACGCGCTGATCGCCGTGACCCCGCTGTTCACGACCACGTACTCGGGCCTGTTCAAGTCGTTCGTGGACGTCCTCGACAAGGACGCGCTCGTCGGGCTCCCGGTGCTGCTCGGCGCGACCGGCGGCACGGCCCGGCACTCCCTCGCCCTGGAGTACTCGATCCGCCCGCTGTTCACGTACCTGCGGGCCGACGTCGCGACGACGTCCGTGTTCGCCGCGACCGACGACTGGGCGACCGGCGCCACGGGTGACGAGCCCAGCGCGCTCCCCGCCCGGATCCGGCGCGCCGGTGCCGAGCTCGCCGCCACCGTCGCGACCCGCGAGCCCCGGGTCGCGCAGGACCCGTTCACGACCACCCCGTCGTTCGCCGACCTCCTGCGCAGCTGACCCCGGCGAGGTCGAGGGTTCCGTCGCTCTCGGGCCTCGAGAACCCTCGACCTCGCGGCGAACCCTCGACCTCGACCGGCTACGCCCGGGCCAGGAGGAGGAGGGTGGCGTCGTCGTCCGAGGCGGGGTCGCGGAGGCGGGTCACCACGTCGCCGAGGGCATCGGGGGCGGGGCGGCCGACGTCGTTGCGGGCGCGGTCCATCGCGACCCGCAGCGACTCGCCCCGGCGTTCGAGCACCCCGTCGGTGAGCAGCAGCATCGCGTCGCCGGGGCCGAGCGTCAGGCGGTCCGACGCGGGCTCCCCGTCGAGCAGGCCGATGAGCGGCGACCCGAGCACCGCCTGCCAGGCGGCGGTCCCGTCCGCGCGGACCACGAGCGGCGGCAGGTGACCCGCAGCCGCGTACGTGACCTCCCCTGTGGCCGGGTCGAGCACCGCGAGCGCCAGGGTCGCCATCTGCCCGGGCAGCGTCCAGCGGGCCAGCGCGCCGACCCGGGCGAGCGCGACCGCGGGCGGCGCCGCGTCCAGCAGGTAGGCCCGCACCGCGTGGCGCAGCTGACCCATCGCCGCGGCGGCCGGCAGCCCGTGCCCGGTGACGTCGCCGACCGCGAGCGCGAGCCGCCCGTCGGTGAGCGGCAGCACGTCGTACCAGTCGCCGCCGACCTCGCCGCTGCCCGACGGCTCGTACCGTGCCGCGACGGTCCAGCCCGGCACGTCCGGCAGGCTCGCGGGCAGCAGGGTGCGCTGGATGGCCCGCGCGGCCTGCACCTCGGCGCGTCCGCGGTGGAACAGCGCCTCGACCAGGTGGCCGCGCAGGTCGCCGGCGTTGCCGACGTGCCGGTCGTCCCAGGGCACCGACCGACCGCGGACCTGCTCGCGCCAGAGGTCGAACGACTCCCGGGGGCCGAGGCGTCGGCGGTCGCCCTCCTCCACCACGATCGCCTTGTGGTTCGGGTCCCCGCCCCAGTCGACGGTCTGCACGACCTCCCCGCGCACCCACACGACCGCGCCGCCGTCCGGCAGCGCGAGCGCCACGACGCCCGCGACCCCCGGGACCGCCGGCGCACCCGGGTGCTCGGCGAGCCGGTCGGTGGCGAGCACGGTGTCGCCGACGCCGCTGGCCCAGGCGGTCAGCGCGTGGCAGGCGTCGTCGTCGGGCACCGCGCCCCGGGTCGCGAGGTCGCCGCCGGCGCACACCACCACGCCGTCGGCGGGCACGAGGTCGAGCAGGTCGTCCGTGCGCGTCAGCGCCTGCGCGAGCCGGACGTCCTCGTCCCGGGAGGCGCCGACCAGCCGCGCGAGCACGCCCGACGCGCGGCGCGACTCGGCGAGCAGGTCCTCCTCGACCTGCGCGACCAGCCGCGCGGACAGGGCGACGCCGAGGAACTCCGCGGCCGCGCGCACGCCGTACGAGGGCGCGTGCGGGCCGCTGTAGTGGTGGCACGCCACCATGCCCCAGAGCTTCCCGTCGCGGAGCAGCGAGATCGACATCGAGGCACGCACGCCCATGTTGCGCAGGTACTCGCAGTGGATCGGCGACACGCTGCGCAGCTGCGCGTACGTGAGGTCGAGCTGCCGGCCGGTGAGCGGGTCGCTCGTCGGCACCACCGGCACCGGCGTGTAGTCGACGTCGGAGATGAGCCGGATCCAGCTCTTCTCGTAGAGCGCGCGGGCCTGCGGCGGGATGTCGGACGCCGGGTAGTGCAGCCCGAGGAACGGCTCCAGGTCGGCGCGGCGGGCCTCGGCGACCACCTCGCCGTTGTAGTCGGCGTCGAACCGGTAGATCATCACGCGGTCGAACAGGGTGAGCCGGCGCACGTGCCGCGCGGCGGTGTCGTAGAGCGCGGTCAGCTCGTCGGCGCGGTTGAGGTCCGCGATCGCGTCGCGGACCGACTCGTAGGTGCTGGCGTAGGTCAGCGGGCGCGGGCCGTCGGCGACCTCGAGCTCCACGACGAACACGGGCCCGGGCTCGTCGAGCGTGGCGGGCGGCGGCCGGTGCACGACGACGTCCAGGACCGTGGTGCCCGCCGCCCCGGCGACCTCCACGAGGCCGGGGTTGCGGGTCCGGTGGTCGGGGACCGCCCCGAGCTGGTCGAGCACCACGCGGGCGGCCCGGTCGCCGAGCACCTCCGGCAGCGACCGCCCGAGCACGTCGTCGACGGCCAGACCCAGCACGGCGTCGACGTTCGCCGAGCACTGCAGGACGACCGCGCCCTCGTCCTGGACCACGAGCAGCAGGCCGCGCGGCTGGACGGACCCGGGGACGTGGATCGGCTCGCGCGCGCAGTTGTCGAGGTCGACGGCCTCGCCCGGCGCGAGGAAGACCTGGTCCGGCACGCGCATCCCCTCCCTCGGCGGAAGTCGTGCGACCGGCCCGCGGCCGGCCCGTCGGCGCCGGGGTGCGACGAGGGTCGCAAACCCGCGCACCCCGTGGCAACTGGGTCAACCGGTCCAGTGCGTCCAGGCGGCCACCGCCCCGACCCCCGCGGCGGCCGCCGCCAGGGTCAGCAGCATCGACCCGACGAGGTAGGCGACCGCGCGTCCCCGCTCGCCTGCCTGCGCCAGCCGCACCGTCTCGACCGTCGCCGCCGAGAACGTGGTGTACCCCCCGCAGAACCCGGTCGCGAGCAGCAGGTACGCCGTGGCGGGCAGACCCGCGAACAGGTGCGCCCCCGCGACCAGCCCGATCAGCAGCGAGCCCGTCACGTTCACGACCAGCGTCCCGACGGGCAGCACCGCGCGGCCCCGGGCCCGGACCTCGCCGTCGACCCAGAACCGCGTCGCCGCGCCGAACCCGCCCGCGAGCGCCACGAGCAGCGCGCCGCTCACCGCGCCTCCCCCGCCCCGCCGGCCCCGGCCGGCCGCGGCACGGCCCGCCCGGCGAGCACCCCGGCCCCGGCGCACAGCACGCCCGCGACCAGGCTGGTCCCGGCGTACGCCGCCGCGGTGCCGACCGCACCCGCCGCCAGCAGGCGCTCGGTCTCCAGGGCCAGCGAGGAGAACGTGGTGAACCCGCCGAGCACCCCGGTCCCGAGGGCGAGCCGCAGCCGCAGCACCCCGGGCGTCTCCGGGCCGCGCCGGCCGAGCACCTCGAGCAGGACGCCCAGCGCGAACGCCCCGAGCAGGTTCGCCGTGAGGGTGCCGACCGGCCAGCCGTGCGTCACAGGCATCGCCCGGGCGAGGGCGTACCGGCCGAGCGACCCGAGCGCACCGCCCGCGCCGACCAGCAGCGCGAGCACGGCGCGCCGGTGCGGGGACGGGACCCCCGGGACGGTCGGGGGTGCGGGCCGGGACGGCGGGGCGGGGCGGTCCGACGTGGGAGGTCTCCTCGGCGGTGGAGCGGCGCGGTCCGGTGGCGGCGAGGGCGCCCGGACCGGGGGACGCGCCCATCCAACCGCACCCGGCCCCGACCGGTCAGCCGTCGCCGTCGCTCCGCAGGGCGAGCACGGCCGTCACCCGCGGGTTCACGTCCTCGCCCACGATGCCGAGGGTGCGGTAGGTGGCGGCGAGGTGGTTCTCCACCGACCGCGGCGACAGGCCGAGCAGGCGGGCGACCGCGCGGTTCGACAGTCCCTGCGCGACCAGCCGCAGCACCGCGACCCGCGCCGGGGTGGCGCCCGCGGGACCGGCACGGAGGGCGCCCGCGCCCCGCACGGCGTCCCCGCGGGCGGTCGCGACGACGGCCTGCGCGAGCGTCGCCGGGTCCGGGCACGACCTCCGGGCGAGCGACGTCCACGGTCGTGGCGCCCCCGCACCGGCGTCGCGCGCGAGCACGGCGACGTCGTCCCCGCCGAGCAGCAGCACCGCCAGGCCGGGGTCGCGCTGCTGCAGCCGGACGGCGAGCGCCACCCCCGTGCCGTCCACCAGGTCGGTCGGCTCGACCACCAGGACGTCGGCGGCCCCCGGCCGGACGGCGACGACCGCCCGGGTGCAGCCCGTCCCCACGTGCACGACGGCGAGCCGCGGGTCCGAGTCCAGCGCGGCGGCGACCGCCGTGCCCGTCAGCCCGTCGCCGAGCACGAGCGCCACGCGCACCACCTGGTTGTGCCGGTTCACCCGGACGACGGTACGGGCGCCCGCCGACCACCCAGCGGCGCTCCCACCACCTACCCGCCGGTGACTAGGGTGGACGGGTCCGTACGCACCGCAGCAGGACGCCAGGAGGACCCGGTGACCCACCCCGACGACGAGCCGCGCCGCGCGGGCCTGTTCAGCCGCCTGACGGAGCCGCTCGCCGAGCGCACCCGCGAGCGGTTCGAGCAGGTCGAGGACCGGATCCGCGGGGCGGTGCAGACCGAGATCGACTCCGTGACCCGCTCGGTCCGGGCCCGCGCGGTCGAGGTCCGGCCCAGCGCCCTGGCGTTCGCGGGCGCGCTGCTGCTCACCGTCTTCGGGCTCGCGCTCGTCGTGACGTCGGCCGTGGTCGCCCTCGCTCTCGTGCTGGACCTGTGGCTGGCCGCCCTGCTGGTGGGCGTGGTCCTCGTGGCGGTCGCGGCCGGGCTCGCGGCGTGGGGTCGGCGTCGGCTGCCGCAGCCCGTGCGCGTGGCCCCGCCCGCACCCGCGCCCGCGAAGGACGCCGAGGAGCTCGTGCACCCCTGGACCGACTGAGCCGCACTGCGCCGACCAGCGGAACGGTCCACACTAGGCAGAACGCCACACGTCCACGAAGGAGCACCGGATGACGACCACAGCGGGCAGCGGGTCCGGCCCGGACCACCAGTCGATCGGCCAGCTCATCAGCCGCATGAGCGAGCAGGCGGCGCGCCTGGTCCGCGCCGAGATCGACCTCGCCAAGGCGGAGCTCGCGGAGAAGGCCAAGGCAGCCGGGATCGGTGTCGGGCTGCTGGCGGGTGCCGCGTTCTTCGGGTTCTTCACCTTCGTGGTCCTGCTGACGACCGTCATCCTCGCCCTGAGCGAGGTGCTGGCCCCGTGGCTGGCCGCGCTGATCGTCCTCGTCGTGCTCGCCGTGGTGACGGCCGTGCTCGCGCTGCTCGGCGTGAAGAGCCTGAAGAAGGGCACGCCGCCGACGCCGGAGAAGGCGATCGCCGGCCTCAAGCAGGACGCCGACACCGTGTCCCGGTCCGTCAAGGAGGGCCTGAGCCGATGAGCGACAGCACCCGCAAGCCGACCATCACCGAGCTCGAGGCGGAGATCCTGCTGACGCGGGCCGAGCTCGCGGGGACGGCCGACGCACTGGCCGCCCGGCTGAGCCCGCAGCGGCAGGTCGCCGACGCGAAGGCCGGCGCGAGCAGGCTGTGGCGGGACGCCGTCGGCACCGACCCGGCGGCCGACCCCGCGAACCGTGGCCGGGCGCGCGCCGTGCTCGCGGTCGGTGCGGGCGTCGTCGCGCTGACCGTGGTGCTGCTGGTCCGTCGCTGACCGGGTCCGGCCCGGGTCAGCGGGCCTCGTGCGCGAGCAGGGCCCGCTTCACGTCCAGCCCGTAGTAGTAGCCGCCGAGGGCGCCGCCGGACCGCAGCACGCGGTGGCACGGGACGAACGGTGCGACGAGGTTGCGCGCGCACGCCGACCCCGCGGCGCGCACCGCCGCCGGGCTGCCCGCCGCGATCGCGAGCTCGGCGTAGGTGAGCGTGCCGCCCGCCGGGATCGCCCGCATCGCCGCCCACGCCCGCTGCTGGAACGGTCCGCCCGGCTGCGCCACGGGCACGTCGTCGAGCGCGCCCGGCTCGCCGGCGGCGTACCGGGCGACGGCCTCGGCGACCCGCGCGACGGCGGGGTCCGTCGCCGCGACGACGACCGGCCCGGTGGATCCGTCGAGCGCCGGGAGCCGGGCCGCCATCGCCGCGACGGGCGCGAAGCCCGCGGCGCGGACGACGCCGTCCTCGGTGAGCAGGGTCGTGAGCGCGCCGGCCGGGCTGGGCAGGACGACGGCCAGCAGCGGCCCGGCCTCGACGGCGGCGCTCCGGTGCCGCGCGCTCCGGGCGAGCGCCGGTGCGGGTGCGAGCGCGGGCGCCGGTGCGGGGGCGAGCGGTGCGGTGGTCATGGCTCCATCATGCGCGCCGGGCGGCCCGGAGCACTGGCGGTCGTCGGACACCGCAGCGGCACCGCGGGAGCCGGGTGGTCGGTCCGTGGCGGACGACGACGACGCCCGCCGTCCGGCAGGCGGACGACGGGCGCGGTCGGTGCGTGCAGGGACGCGTCAGGCGTCGTCCCCGCGCTGGCCGGGGATGCCGCCGAGGAGCTCGCGCACCTCGGTCTCCCGGTAGCGGCGGTGACCACCGAGCGTCCGGATGGACGACAGCTTGCCGGACTTGGCCCAGCGGGTCACGGTCTTGGGGTCGACACGGAACAGCGTGGCGACCTCGGACGGGGTCAGCAGGATCTCGTTCTCGGTGTGCGGGGCGGACACGTCAGACCTCCGGGATGTCCTCGAGTCGACGGCCGACCGGGCGGTCCACCGTCGAAGGCGTCTGGAACATGGTCACCGTCAGCACCGGTGCCGGACCTCGGTCCGTCGGCGACGCCGCTGGTGACCTCATGCGCTGTACCCCCCTTGCGCCCCCGTCGTGACCACTCTGTCACGACCGAACTCCCACAACCAGTACCAACGTCCCATCTCCGGACAAGTGGTAACTATTCGGACACTCTAGGTCTTCTCGGACATGACTGCGCGTCGAAGGGGTAGGCCGAACGGGGGCATCCCGAGCCCCTGGCGTCACCCGTCCGGGTCGCCGATCCCAGTCACAGCGCGGCGACTCGCCGCGTCGACCACCGACTTCACCCCGTCGTCGCGGACCTCCGGACGCCGCCCTCCTCGACGCCCGACAGGGCTCCCAGCACACGGACGAGACGGCGAAAAGTGGCATATGTCACACTCTCGGACGCCCCGCGCGGGGCCGCCGGCGACCAGCAACCGGGCATCCCGCCCGACCACCCGTCTCGCGGCGCGACGACCCCGGCGTCGCTCACCTGGCGAGTGGTCGGAATGCGTCGGGACCATGTACCGTTGCGACTCGAACAGACGATTCAGCATCCCGGGGCCGCACGTGTGAGCACGGAGCCGCCCCGCTTCCACGTTAGAGGGGGTCGATGCCATGGGCCGCGGCCGTCAGAAGGCTAAGCAGACGAAGGTGGCACGGGAGCTGAAGTACTTCAGCCCTGACACCAACTACCAGGCACTGGAGCACGAGCTCAACGGTGGCCGCGGTGGAGACCTCGTCACGGACAGCCGCCAGGACACCGACGACGAGGGTGACGAGTACCCCCCTCGCTGGGCGTCCGAGCGCTGAATCCCCCGGTCGGCAGGCACGCCCCGCGCGTGCGGCCGACCTCGGTCGCGGCCCCGCGACCCGCGTGGAGCACAGGCCCGCCTCGCGTGACCCCGCAGCACGACGCTGCGCGGACCGCGCGACGGCGGGCCTGACGCCTGCCCGGGGCCGCTGACCGCACCCCACCGGGCGTCACGCGGTGCGGTACGCCCCGCTCATCCGGACCGCGCCGCCCTGCACGCCCTTGGTGCCGGCCACGAGGTCGGGTCCCGCGACGTCGCGCGCCGCGTCGAGCGTCCGGACCTCGCCCAGGACCCACGCCGTCATGCCGAGCTCCGCCGCGTGCCGCAGCACCCCGTCCGCACCCGCGGCGTCGACGATCGCGACCATGCCGACGCCGAGGTTCAGCGTGCGCTCCAGGTCCGACCACGGCACACCGCCCGCGCCCTGCACCAGCGAGAACACCGGCGGCAGCACCCACGACGCGCGGGAGACATCGGCCACCAGGCCCTCGGGGAGCACCCGCGCGACGTTCGCCGCGAGCCCGCCGCCCGTGATGTGGCTGAACCCGTGCACCGCGCCCGCGGCGCGCTCGACCAGCGCCAGGCAGTCGGAGGCGTAGACGCGGGTGGGCTCGAGCAGCTCCTCACCGAGGGTCCGGCCGAGCTCGGGCACGTCGCGGTCCAGCGCCCAGCCGGCGTGCTGCACCACGCGGCGCACCAGCGAGTAGCCGTTGGAGTGCAGCCCGCTCGAGCCGAGCGCGACCAGGACGTCGCCGTCCCGCACCCGCTCCGGGCCGAGCAGCGCGTCCGCCTCGACGACACCCGTCGCCGCGCCGGCCACGTCGTACTCGTCCGGACCGAGCAGGCCCGGGTGCTCCGCGGTCTCGCCGCCGACCAGCGCGGTGCCCGCGACCGAGCACGCCGCCGCGATGCCGCGCACCACGTCCGCGATCCGCTCCGGCACGACGCGCCCGCAGGCGATGTAGTCCGTCATGAACAGGGGCTTCGCGCCCACCACGACGATGTCGTCCACGACCATGCCGACCAGGTCGAACCCGATGGTGTCGTGCACGTCCATCGCCTGCGCGATCGCGACCTTCGTGCCGACTCCGTCGGTCGACGTCGCCAGCAGCGGCCGCCGGTACCCGACCAGGGCGGACGCGTCGAACAGCCCGGCGAACCCGCCGACCCCGCCGAGGACCTGCGGTCCGTGGGTCGCCCGCACGGCGTCCTTCATGAGCTCGACGGCGCGGTCGCCCGCCTCGGTGTCGACGCCGGCGGCGGCGTAGGTGATGCTCTCGGTCACGGGTGCTCCAACGCGGTCGACCCGCCGGCGCCCGGGACGAGGGTCGCGAGACCGTCCTCCGGCGCGCCGAGCGGCAGCTCGTTCTGCTCCAGCAGGTGCTTGCCGAGCCGGTCCTGGGACGGCAGCTCGATCGGGTACTTCCCGGTGAAGCACGCGGTGCACAGCTGCGCCGCGGGCTGCTCCGTGGCGGCGATCATCCCGTCCATCGAGATGTAGCCGAGGGAGTCCGCGCCCAGCGAGGCGCCGATCTCCTCGACCGCGAGCCCGTTCGCGATCAGCTCCGCGCGGGACGCGAAGTCGATGCCGTAGAAGCACGGCCACTTCACCGGGGGGCTGCTGATCCGCACGTGCACCTCGGCGGCCCCGGCCTCGCGGAGCATCCGGATCAGCGCGCGCTGGGTGTTGCCGCGGACGATCGAGTCGTCGACCACCACGAGGCGCTTCCCGCGGATCACCTCGCGCAGCGGGTTCAGCTTGAGCCGGATGCCGAGCTGGCGCAGCGTCTGCGACGGCTGGATGAACGTGCGGCCCACGTACGAGTTCTTGGTCAGGCCCTGCCCGAACGGGATGCCGGACGCCTGCGCGTACCCGATCGCCGCCGGGGTCCCGGACTCCGGCACGGGGATGACCAGGTCCGCCTCGACGGGGTGCTCGGCGGCGAGCCGCCGGCCCATCTCGACGCGGGCGGCGTGCACCGACCGGCCGGCGATCGCCGTGTCCGGACGGGCCAGGTACACATACTCGAACACGCACCCCGCGCGCTGCTGCGGCGCGGTGAACCGCTGCGTGCGCAGGCCGTCCGCGTCGATCGCGACGAGCTCGCCCGGCTCGATCTCCCGGACGAACGACGCGCCGACGATGTCGAGCGCCGGGGTCTCGCTCGCCACGACCCAGCCGCGCTCCAGGCGCCCGAGGACGAGCGGGCGGACCCCCTGCGGGTCCCGCGCCGCGTAGAGCGTGTGCTCGTCCATCCACACCAGGCTGAACGCACCCCGCAGCCGCGGCAGCACCTCGAGGGCCGTGGCCTCGAGCGTGTGGTCCGGGTCGCCCGCGAACAGCGCCGTCACCAGCGCGGTGTCCGTGGTGTTGCCGCGGGCGAGCTCGCCGCGCCGCTGGGCGCCGTACCGCTCCGCCACCAGGTCGACCAGCTCGGCCGTGTTGGTGAGGTTGCCGTTGTGCGCGAGGGCGACCGTGCCGCCGGCCGTCGCGCCCAGGGTCGGCTGCGCGTTCTCCCAGGTGCTGCCACCGGTGGTCGAGTAGCGCGCGTGCCCGACGGCGATGTGCCCGTGCAGGGCGTTCAGCGCGGTCTCGTCGAAGACCTGGGAGACGAGCCCCATGTCCTTGTAGACCAGCAGCTGCTCGCCGTTGGACGTCGCGATGCCCGCGGACTCCTGCCCGCGGTGCTGCAGGGCGTAGAGCCCGAAGTAGGTGAGCTTGGCGACCTCCTCGCCGGGAGCCCAGACCCCGAAGACGCCGCATGCGTCCTGGGGGCCCTTCTCGTTCGGCAAGAGGTCGTGATTGAGCAGTCCGTCTCCGCGGGGGGCCACGTCTTCATGGTGACACATGACACGCCCGCGGCCGACTCCGGGGGGTCAGCGGCGGGGGTCGCCGCCCGCGCGCCGGACGCTGCGCCGGTCCGCCAGCAGGGCCGCGCCCGCCCCCGCGAACCCGCCCACGACGGCGCCCGTCAGGACCGCGATGAACCGCACGGCGCCCTGCCCCTCGAGCAGGCTGATGAACGCCGTGCCGTCCGACACGACGTCGCTGCTCCCGCCCGCCACGAGCGCCGCGACCAGGCCGATCACGATGCCGACCAGCGCCCCGGCCACGATGAACGCGCCGAACTTCGGGGCGCGGCGCACCTGCGCGGGCTCGGCGACCTCGGCCAGCTCGGCCTCGGTGGGCACGGGTGCGGGCTCGGGTGCGGGCTCGGGGGCGTCGGGCGTCGGGTCGGCGGGTCGCGGGTCGGCGGCATCAGGCACCCGTCGATCCTAGGTCGCCGGGCGCCTAGGCTCTCGCGGGTGGGGACCGCAGCCGACGACGCGCCGCGCTACCCGTCCACCATCGCCGCGCCGGTCGAGCACGAGCTGGTGGTGAAGAAGTCCCGGTTCCTCGCGCTGGTGCACCCCGTCGCGTCCGTGGCCGAGGCCGACGAGGTCGTCGCCCGGGTCCGCAAGCAGCTCTGGGACGCGCGGCACCACTGCGTCGCGCTCGCCGTCGGACCGCACGCGGAGCAGCAGCGGTCGACCGACGACGGCGAGCCCTCCGGCACCGCGGGCGTCCCGATGCTCGAGGTGCTGCGCCGCCGGGAGCTCACCGACCTGGTCGCGGTGGTGACGCGGTACTTCGGCGGCGTCCTGCTGGGGGCGGGCGGCCTGGTGCGGGCCTACTCGACCGCGACGTCCGAGGCGCTGGACCGGGCCCGCGTGCTCGGCCGCAGCGCCGCGGTGCGGGTCACCGTGAGCGCCCCGCACGCCGAGGCCGGTCGGCTGCACGGCGTCCTGGTCGACTGGGCGGCCGCCCACGACGCGTCGCTGGTGGACGTGGGGTACGCCGCGTCGGCGACGTTCACGCTGCTCGTCCCGCCGGCGCACCTGGACGCGTTCGACGCCGCCCTCGCGGCCGCGACGGCCGGCACCCGGCACGCCACCCGGGGCGCGACGGAGATCCTCACCCGCTGACGCGCCCCCTCCCGCCCGCGCGCCCGCCCCGCGCCCGCCCCGCGCCCGCCCACCGCGCCCGCCGCCGAGATGACAGTCCTCGCCTGCGGCCCCGGGCCTCCGCACAGGCGAGCGTTGCCATCTCGGCGGAGTCCTGAGCGCGGCGCGGGGCGGGTGGGTCAGCGGGCGCGGGTGGCCTGGAGCGGGAGGTGGTCGGCGAGGTCGGCGCGCTCGCCGGAGGCGTGCACCCTGCCCTGCGCGACGGCATCGGCCCAGGACGTCGCGCCGGTCGCCAGCGCGAGCCAGGTCTGCGGGTCGGTCTCCACGACGTTCGGCGGTGTGCCGCGGGTGTGCCGCGGGCCCTCGATCGCCTGCACGGCGCCGTCCGGCGGGACGCGCACCTCGACGGTGTGCCCCGGGGCGACGTCGGCGAGCTCCTCGAGCGTGAACCGGACGGCGGTGCGGCGGGCGGCGGTGTCGGTCGGGTCGACGCGCCAGGCGGCGACGGCGGCCCGGCCGACCGCGGGGTCGGTGCGGCGGCGCGGAGGCATGGGCCCATCATCCCCGTCCCCCGGCCCCGTGGCGCACCTCAGCGGGGGCGGACCTGGCGCTGGAGCCGGTGGTACGCCGCGGTCTGCTGCCGGGTGCGGGCCCGGTCCGCGGCGGCGAGGCGCGCGTCGGAGCGCCGCTCCTGCCACGCCGCCTCCCGGGCGAGCCGCCGCCAGGAGTCGAGCCGCCGCGCGGGCAGCGTGCCGTCCGCGACCGCCGCCAGCACCGCGCAGCCCGGCTCGGTGCGGTGCTCGCAGTCGCCGAACCGGCACCGGCCGGCGAGCGCCGCGACGTCCGCGAACGTCGCGTCGAGCGAGCGCGCGTCCGCGACCAGCCCCACGCCGCGCAGCCCCGGCGTGTCGATCAGGCTGGATCCACCCGGTAGCGGCACGAGCTCGCGGTGCACGGTCGTGTGCCGGCCCCGGCCGTCTGCGCGGCGGTCGCCGGTGCCCATCACCTCCGCGCCGGCGAGGGCGTTCACCAGCGTCGACTTGCCCGCGCCAGAGGGGCCGACGACGACCAGCGTGCGTCCGGGTCCGAGCAGCGCGCGCACCGGGTCGAGCCCCGTGCCCGCGGTGACGCTCACGGCGTGCACGTCCGCGCCGAGCGCGACGGCGCGGATCTCGTCGGCCATGCCGTCCGGGTCGGGCACCAGGTCGGCCTTGGTCAGCACGACGACGGGCTGCGCGCCCGACCGCCACGCGAGGGTCAGCAGCCGCTCGACGCGACCGGGGCTCGGGTCGGGGTCGAGGTGCTCCACGACGAGCACGACGTCGACGTTCGCGGCGAGCACCTGCTCGCGGGAGGTGCGGTCCGGGCCGTCGCGGACCACCGCCGTGCGCCGCGGGAGCACCGCCGCCAGGGCAGGCGTCCCGTCGGGGTGGGCGCCGAGCAGCACGCGGTCGCCGACGGCCGGGGGGACGCGGTCGGCGGGGCGGTCGGCGGCGGGAGCGGGAACGTGGGCGGCGGGGCCGCCGCCTGCGCCGGGGCTGCCGTCGGCCGCGGCCAGCGGCACCAGCCCGTCCCCGGGGAGCGCGACCCGCACCACCTCGGCGTCCGCGGTGCCGTCGCCGTCGACCGCGGCGGGCAGCACGAGCACCGCGCCGCGGTCGACGCGCACCACCCGCCCGTGGCGGGCGCCGAGGTCGGAGAACATGCCCTCGACGCTAGGGAGCGGACCGCCGCGGGTCGACCGATTTCCCGGGACGCCGACACCGCCGAGACAGGTCCGCCGCGCCGAGACAGGGCGTCAGGAGCTCCTGTCTCGGCGTCACGGACCTATCTCGGCGCGGCAGCCGAGGCGCGGCCGCCTCGGCGCACGCCGCCGGGGCGTCAGCCGAAGTAGCGCGGGAGGGTCGCCTCCGAGGCCGCGCGGGCCTCGGCGAGGGGCAGCGTGAACAGGCCGGTGACCTCGACCGCCGGGGCGTGCACGTGGTCGTCGGGCAGGTCCGCGGTGGGGGCGCCGGCGCCGGGGGTGCAGGTCTCCGCGGTGACGCCGATCTTCAGCAGCGGGACGCCCTGCGCGGTGCAGAGGTCCTCGAACCGGACCTCCTCGCTGCGCGGGACCGCGACGAGGGCGCGGGCCGTGGACTCGGACAGCAGCGCCTCGAACGGGGTGACGCCGTCCCGGGCGCACAGCGCGACGACGTCCACCTGCACGCCGACGCCGTACCGGAGCGAGGCCTCGACGAGGGCCTGCGCGAGGCCGCCCTCGGAGAGGTCGTGCGCGGCGTCGACGAGGTCGTCGCGGGACGCCCGGACGAGGACGGTCGCGAGGCGGCGCTCGGCGTCCAGGTCGACCCGCGGGGGCACGCCGCCGAGGTGCTGGTGCGCGACGTCGGCCCACGCGGAGCCGTCGAGCTCGGGCCGCGTGGTGCCGAGCAGGTAGACGGACTGGCCGGCGGTGGTCCAGCCGGACGGGGTGGCGGCCGCGACGTCGTCGATCACGCCGAGCACGCCGACGACGGGCGTCGGGTGGATCGCGGAGTCGATCTTGCCGGGCTCGCCGGTGCCGTTGTAGAGCGAGACGTTGCCGCCGGTGACCGGGACGGACAGCGTCGCGCAGCCGTCGGCGAGGCCCTCGATGGCCTGGACGAGCTGCCACATCGACGCCGGGTCCTCGGGGCTGCCGAAGTTCAGGCAGTCGGTGACGGCGAGCGGGCGGGCGCCGGACGCGGCGACGTTCCGGTACGCCTCGGCGAGGGCGAGCTGGGCGCCGGCGTACGGGTCGAGCTTGGCGTACCGGCCGTTGGCGTCGGTGGCGAGCGCGACGCCGAGCCCGGTGGTCTCGTCGACGCGGACCACGCCGGCGTCGTCGGGCTGCGCGAGCGCGGTGTTGCCCTGCACGAACCGGTCGTACTGGTCGGTGACCCAGGCCTTCGACGCGAGGTTCGGCGACGCGACCAGGTCGAGCACGGTGGCACGCAGCTCGGGGCCGGTGGCGGGCCGGGCGTACCGCTGCGCACCCTCGGGGGTGCTGACCGAGTCGGCGACCAGCGCGTCCTGCCACGTCGGGCGGGAGTACGGGCGGTCGTAGACGGGGCCCTCGTGCGCGACGGTCTTCGGGTCGACGTCGACGATCCGCTGCCCGTGGTGGTCGATGGTGAGGCGACCGGTGCCGGTGACCTCGCCGATGACGGCGGTCTCGACGTCCCACCGCGACGTGATCGCCAGGAACGCGTCGAGCTTCTCGGGCGTGACGACCGCCATCATCCGCTCCTGCGACTCCGACATGAGGATCTCGCCGGCGGTCAGGGTGGGGTCGCGCAGCAGCACGTTCTCGAGGTCGACGTGCATGCCGCCGTCGCCGTTGGACGCGAGCTCGGAGGTCGCGCAGGAGATGCCGGCCGCGCCGAGGTCCTGGATGCCCTCGACCACGCGGGCTGCGTAGAGCTCGAGGCAGCACTCGATGAGCACCTTCTCCATGAACGGGTCGCCGACCTGGACGCTGGGCCGCTTGGACGGCTTGGTGTCGTCGAAGGTCTCGGACGCGAGGATCGACGCGCCGCCGATGCCGTCGCCGCCGGTGCGCGCGCCGAACAGCACGACCTTGTTGCCGACGCCGGACGCGTTGGCCAGGTGGATGTCCTCGTGCCGCAGCACGCCGAGGCACAGCGCGTTGACCAGCGGGTTGCCCTGGTAGGACGCGTCGAACACCAGCTCGCCGCCGATGTTCGGCAGGCCGAGGGAGTTGCCGTAGCCGCCGACGCCGGAGACCACGCCGTGCACGACGCGGGCGGTGTCGGGGTGGTCGACCGCGCCGAACCGCAGCTGGTCCATGACCGCCACGGGGCGGGCGCCCATCGAGATGATGTCGCGGACGATGCCGCCCACGCCGGTCGCGGCGCCCTGGTAGGGCTCGACGTACGACGGGTGGTTGTGCGACTCGACCTTGAACGTGACGGCCCAGCCGTCGCCGATGTCGACGACGCCGGCGTTCTCCCCGATGCCGACGAGCAGGTGCTCGGTCATCTCGGGGGTGACGCGCTCGCCGAACTTGCGCAGGTGGTTCTTGCTGGACTTGTACGAGCAGTGCTCGGACCACATCACGGAGTACATCGCGAGCTCGGCGGCCGTGGGGCGGCGGCCGAGGATGTCGCGGATCCGCTGGTACTCGTCGGGCTTGAGGCCGAGCTCGGCGTAGGGCTGCGCGAGGTCGGGGGACGCCGCGGCGTGCTCCACCGTGTCGGACACGTGCCCGGCCGCGTGGTCGGCGACGGGCTCGGAGGGCTGCGGGGTGCTGGGCGCGCTGGTCATCGAATCCCTCGGGCTGGGGGCGGGCGTCGGCAGACACGCACAGGTTACCGGCGTGACGACGGGCACACGCACCGCCCGCCCCAGGGTCAAGCGTCCTTGACATCGCGCGTCCGGGCGTGCACGCTCTCGTGTACAGGTTCCTTGACATCTGACGAGAGGCGGTCCCGTGCGGAACAGCGTCCCCGAGCTGCGCGCCGCCGCCGGCCTGACCCAGGCGGACCTCGCGCGGCAGCTCGACGTCTCCCGGCAGACCGTCATCTCCATCGAGCGCGGGCGCTACGACCCGTCGCTCCCGCTCGCGTTCCGCATCGCCCGGCTGTTCGGCCGGACCATCGAGGAGGTCTTCCATGTCGACGACTGATCGCACCCCGCGCACCGGGTCGGCTCGCACCCTGGCCGTCGCGGTCGTGCTGGGCGTCCTGGCGGTGCTGGTCGCCGCGGCGGCGCTGGCGCTGGACCGGTGGGGCCCCGGGAGCATGGGCCGCGGCTTCGCGGTCGGCGCCGCGACCGGGGCGACGCTCGGCGCCGTCGCGATCTGGCGCGGGCGCCGGCGACCGGGCAGCGCGACGACCGGGGACCGGCTGTTCGCCGGGACCGCGGACGAGCGCGACCACGCCGTGGCGACCGGGGCGTTCGCCGCCCTCGGGCTCGCAGCGCTCCCGCTGACGTTCGTCGCCGCGGGCGCCCTGGCGTTCGGCGCCCCCGCCGACGCGACCGCGTTCTTCCTCATCGTCGGGCAGGTCGTCGTGCTGGTCGGGGCGTTCGCCCGGCAGGCGCGCCGGCTCTGACCGCCGGCGCCGACGTCGCCCACACTGGTGCCCGTGACCGTCGCCCGCAGCCCCGCCCGGACCGCCGCCGGGGCGCTCGGCCTGCTCCTGCTGCTCGCGGGCTGCACGGGCGACCCCGCACCCGCACCCGCGCCCGCACCCCCGTCCGCGACTGCCGCGACCGCCGCGCCGTCGCCGACCTCCGCCGGGTCGAGCGCGTCGCCCGACGCGGCGCGCGTGCGGTCGGAGGGGTCCGTGGTCCGCGCCGGGGACCTGACCCTGCACGTGTGGCCGCCCCTCGACGACGCCGCGGTCACCACCGGTGAGGACGGCGACGCCACGCTGGCCGCGCCGCTGCCCGCGACCGACGGCACGGCCGCCGAGGTGCCCGCCGCGACGTTCGCCGCCGGTGAGGGCCTGACCCTGGAGGCGCTGCGCGACGACACCGTGGTGGCGCGGGACGCCGCCGGCCGCGCGGTGGGCGGCCTGACCCCGCCGGTCCTGTCCGGCGACGCCGCGGGCTCGGGCGCGCGGGTGCGCGTGCTGGCCGGCGACGACGGCACCGTTACCTGGTCGGTCGCGGCCCCCGCGGGCACGTCCGGCACCGCGGCCGGCGGCACGGTGACCGGCGGCACGGTGACCGGCACGGCGGCGGGCGCCGCGCTGGGCAGCGCCACCTGGGCCGACCGCGACGACGAGGGCGGCCGCAGCCTCGCGGTGGTGCCGACGGGCTGGGGTCGGGCCGGCGGCTTGGCCGCGGAGGAGACGCTCTGGTCCCAGCTGGTGACCGCGGTCCCCGAGGCCGACGCCCAGAACGTCCACGACCAGCTGACCTGCCACCTCATCGGCGCGCCGGACAAGGCGAGCTGGAACCTCGAGCCCTGGCGTCCGGACGTCGGCCTGCTCGCGACGCTCGGGGCGCTCTGCAACCCCGAGTAGCCCACCTGCCGGACGGCCGGTCCCGGACCCCGGACGGTTGTTGCTACAGTCATCGGCATCATGCGCCACACGACCCCCGCCGCACGCCTCCGCGCCCGTCGACCCCTGTCGGCCGCCGCGTGCTGTTGTCGTCGCTGATCACCCTCGCGGGTCGCTGACCCGCTGAGCCCCGGCCCCGCCCGCCCGGTCGCAACCGGCGGGCCGTCCGCCGGCCCCGCGGACCCGTCCGCCCCCACCCCACCCCCACGCGCCCGGCGTCCCCGGGCCGTGCTCCCGCGGGAATTCCCGACCGCCCGGTCCGGTTCCGAGTCCTCGGACGCCGCACGGTCGAGGACCCGTACCGCACCCGCACGCCCCGCTGTGCCCCGTGCCCGGCACCCCGCCGCGCACCCTCCCGGAAGGACACCACCCCGTGAGCTCCCGCCGATCCCGACTCGGTGCCGCACTGGCCGCCGCGACCGCCCTCGTCCTGGCTGCGTGCAGCTCGGGCTCCGGCTCCGCCGACGGCTCGACCGCCGCCGTCGACCCCGCCGCCGAGATCGTCATCGGCTCGACCAACGAGCCCACCGGCCTGGTGCGCAACGTCGGCGGCTCGTCCGGCGTCTCCCAGACGATGACCCGCAACGTCTACGAGGGCCTGACCTCGGTGGACGTCGACGGCTCGGTCGTCCCGACGCTCGCCGAGTCCTGGGACGTCTCCGAGGACGGCCTCGCCTACACGTTCCACCTGCAGCCGGACGTGACGTTCCACGACGGCACCGCGCTGACCGCGGACGACGTGGTCTGGAGCATCTCCGAGGCCATCGGCCCCGAGTCGAAGTCCGCGCGCAAGAGCGACCTGCTCGTCATCCAGCAGGCCACCGCGGTCGACGACGCCACCGTGCGGCTCGACCTGTCCCGGCCGTCGCAGGGCCTGACGTTCTACCTCGCGTCGGTCACCGTCGTGAAGAACGGCGACACGGAGCTGACCAGCGACAACGGCACCGGCCCGTACCGGTTCGTCGAGTGGGTCCAGGGCGACCACCTCACCATCGAGAAGTACGACGCCTACTGGGGCGAGCCCGCGCAGAACGCCGGGGTGACGTTCCGGTTCTTCCAGGACACGACGGCGCTGAACAACGCGCTGCTCACCGGCGACCTCGACCTGGTCATCGCCGAGGACTCCCCCGACCAGCTCGTCCAGTTCCAGGACGACCCGGACTTCACGATCACCGAGGGCACCTCGACCACCAAGCAGATCTGGGCGTTCAACGACCGCGAGGCGCCGTTCAGCGACGTCCGCGTCCGCCAGGCGCTGTACAAGGCGATCGACCGCGAGGCGATCCTGTCGGCCGTCTGGGACGGCTACGGCCAGGTCATCGGCTCGATGGTCCCGCCGACGGACCCCTGGTACGTCGACCAGGCCGACGTGCACGGCTACGACCCCGACGCCGCCGAGGCGCTGCTCACCGAGGCCGGCGTCACCGACCTGACGATCTCCGTCGACTACATCCCGGACGACACCACCGAGGCGATCCTCGCGCTGCTGACCAAGAACCTCGCGGCGGTCGGCGTGACGCTCACCCCGAACCCCGTCGACGACGCCACCTGGTACCAGAAGGTCTACACGGACCACGACTTCTCGACGACCCTGATGGGCCACGTGAACCCGCGCGACGTGCTCTGGTACGCGAACCCCGACTTCTACTGGGGCTACGACAACCCGCAGGTGCAGGCGTGGGTGACCCAGGCCGACGAGGCCGCCACCGAGGCCGAGCAGGTCGAGCTCCTGACCCAGGTCAACGAGACGATCGGCGAGGAGGCGGCGTCCGCCTGGCTGTACCTGGACCCGCAGATCCGCGTCGCGCGGGCCGACATCTCGGGCTTCCCGGTCGACCAGGTCACCGAGTCGTTCTACGTCGCCGACATCGTCCGGGGGTCCTGACCCCCGTGCGCCAGGTGCTGCTCCGGATCGGCGCGCTGCTGGTCTCCCTGCTCCTCGCGAGCGTGGTCGTGTTCGTCGTGCTCCGGCTGCTGCCGGGCGACAGCGCGGGCACCTCGCTGGGCGTGGGGACCACGGCCGACCAGCTCGCGCAGCTGCGCAGCGAGCTCGGGACGGACCAGCCCGTGGTGGCGCAGTACCTCCAGTGGCTCGGGCAGATCGTCCGCGGGGACCTCGGCACGTCGTTCGTGTCCCGGCTCCCCGTGGGCGACCTGATCGCGCAGAAGCTGCCGATCACCGTGCCGCTCAGCGTGTCCGCGTTCGTCCTGGCCGTGCTCGTGTCGGTGCCCCTCGGCGTGCTCGCCGCGGTGCACCGGCGCGGGCCGGTCGGCGTGGTCGTGTCCGCCGTGTCCCAGCTCGGCGTCGCCGTCCCGGTGTTCTGGGTCGGCGTGCTGCTGGTCCTCGTGCTCGCCCTGCAGGCCCAGGTGCTGCCCGCGGGCGGGTTCCCCCGCACCGGCTGGGACGACCCGGTCGCCGCCGCGCGGTCGCTCGTGCTGCCGGTCGTGACCGTGGCGACCGCCATGTCCGCGGTGATGGTCCGGTACGTCCGTTCGGCGACGCTCGACGTGCTCGACCAGGACTACCTGCGCACCGCCCGCTCGCTGGGCTACGGCCGCTGGCAGGCGCTGCGCCGGCACGGGCTGCGCAACGCGGCCGTGCCCGTCGTGTCCATCCTCGGCATCGAGCTGGCGACCTCGCTGCTCGGGGCCGTCGTGATCGAGAACGTCTTCGCCCTGCCGGGGCTCGGCACCCTGCTGCTCGGCTCCGTGACCGCCCGCGACCTGCCCGTCGTGCAGGCGCTGGTGCTGGGGCTGACAGGTGTGGTGCTGGTGATGAACACCCTGGTCGACCTCGCGCAGCGCGCCATCGACCCGCGCCTGCGCCTCACCCGGGAGGTGGCCGCGTGACCGGCGAGCTGTCCGCCACGACCCCCGTGGCGCGCGGCCTGGGCTCCCCCGCCGCGCCCACCGACCCCGCCGCACGCCGCCGCCGGCGCGCCCTGCCGCCGTCCCTGGTGGTCGGCGCGGCCCTGGTCGGCCTGGTCGCCCTGGTCGGCCTCGTCTCCCTGGTCTGGACGCCGTACGCCCTCGACGACACCGGGACCGGCGCGCGCCTGGCCGGACCGAGCGCCGCGCACTGGGGCGGCACGGACCGCCTGGGCCGGGACCTGCTCAGCCAGCTGATGACCGGCGCCGGCAACGCCCTGGTCGTCGCGGTCGCGTCGATGCTCGTCGCCGGCGCGCTCGGGGTCGCGGTCGGCGTGCTCGCCGGCGCCACCCGCCGCTGGGTCGACGTCACGCTGCTGTCCGCCGTCGACCTGCTGATCGCGTTCCCGACGCTGCTGCTCGCGATGCTCATCGTGACCGTGCGGGGCGCGTCGCTGTCGTCGGCGGTCTGGGCGATCGGCATCTCCGGCTCCGCCGTGATCGCCCGGGTCACCCGGGTCAACGTCGCCCGGGTGCTGCGCGAGGACTACGTCACCGCCGCGCACGCCGCCGGCACCGGCTGGTGGGGCACGGTCCTGCGGCACGTCGTCCCCAACGTGTGGCCGACGCTCCTGGTGCAGCTCATGCTCCTCGGCGGCGGCGCCGTGCTCGCCGAGGCGTCCCTGTCCTACCTCGGTCTCGGCGCACCGCCGCCGAACGCCTCCTGGGGCCGGCTGCTGCACGAGGCGCAGTCGACGATGCTCGTCCAGCCGTGGGGCGCGATCCTGCCCGGCGTCGCGATCGTGGTGACCGTCCTCGGGCTGAACCTGCTCGGCGACGGGATCCGCGAGCGCACCGACCCGAACCTGCGAGGCGACCGATGACCGCGCTGCTGTCCGTCGAGGACCTGACCGTCACCACCTCGGCGGGCCGCACCCTGCTCGACGGCGTCACCTGGTCGCTCGACGCGGGCGGCCGGCTCGGGATCGTCGGCGAGTCCGGCTCCGGCAAGTCCATGACGGCGCTCGCCGTGCTCGGCCTGCTGCCCGACGGCATGCGGGCCACGGGCCGGGTGCTGCTGGACGACACCGACCTGCTCGCGCTGCCGCCGCGGCGCCTCGCGGCGGTGCGCGGGGCCCAGGTCGCGATGGTGTTCCAGGAGCCGCTGACCGCGCTCGACCCTCTGATGACCGTGGGCCGGCAGATCACCGGGCCGCTGCGGCTGCACCGCGGGCTGCGCGGGTCCTCGGCGCGCGCCGAGGCCGCGCGGCTCGCCCGGCTGGTGCACCTCGACGACACCGAGCGCATCCTGCGGTCCTACCCCTGGCAGCTGTCCGGGGGGCAGCGGCAGCGCGTCGCCCTGGCGACGGCCCTGGCCTGCGAGCCGCGCGTGCTGCTCGCCGACGAGCCCACGACCGCGCTCGACGTCACCGTGCAGGCCGAGGTGCTGGACCTGCTCGACGACCTCGTGGACCGCACCGGCGTGGCGCTGGCGTTCGTGTCGCACGACCTGCCCGTCGTCTCCCGCGTGGCCCGCGACCTGGTGGTGATGCGCGACGGCCGCGTGGTCGAGCGCACCACCGTCGGCGCCGCGCTGGCCGGCGCCGAGGCGGCCTACACCCGCGAGCTCGTCGCCGCCGCGCGCGCCGTGACCGGCCTGCCCACGACCGGAGGACCCCGATGACCACCGCACCGCTGCTCGAGGCCGCCGCGGTCACCCGGACGTTCGGGGGCACCCGCACGTCCGGGGGCACCCGGGCGCTCGACGGGGTGGACCTGCGCGTGGAGGCCGGACGCAGCCTCGGGATCGTCGGGGAGTCCGGCTCCGGCAAGTCCACGCTGCTGCGGCTGCTGCTCGGCCTCGACTCCCCCACCGCCGGCGAGGTCCGCTACCGCGGCGAGGTCCTCGACCGGCGCGACCGCGGCCTGCTGCGCCGCCTGCGCGCGGACGTGCAGCCGGTGTTCCAGGACCCCCGCTCGTCGCTCGACCCCCGCATGCGGATCGGGGCCGTCGTCGCCGAGCCGCTGCGCTCGCTGCGGGTCCCCGGCGACCACCGGGCGCGGGTCGCCGAGGTGCTGGCGGCCGTGGGCCTCGAGCCCGACGTCGTCGACCGGTACCCCGCGCAGTTCTCGGGAGGGCAGCGGCAGCGGATCGCGATCGCCCGGGCCCTGGCGCCGTCGCCGTCCGTGCTCGTCGCCGACGAGCCGGTGTCCGCGCTCGACGTGTCCGTGCGCGGCCAGGTGGTCGAGCTGCTGCGGCGCCTCGCCCGCGAGCAGGGGCTGACGCTGGTGCTGGTCTCGCACGACATCGCGATCGTCGGGCGGCTCTGCGAGCGGACCGTCGTGCTGCACCACGGCCGGGTCGTCGAGGAGGGCGCGACGACGTCGGTGCTCACGGACCCGCGGGAGCCGTACACGCGGCGGCTGCTGGCCGCGGTCCCGCAGCTCCCGGCGGGCTGACTCGGTCCGCCGACCGCCCGCTCCGCCGCCCGCCGCCCTGCCCGCGACGCCGAGACAGGACCTCCGCGCCGAGAGAGGACGTCCGGCGGTCCTGTCTCGGCGGGGAGGTCCGATCTCGGCGACCGCGCGGGGAGCGCGCGGGGGTCAGGCCGTCGGCGGGGGGCCCGAGCTGTCGCGGACGACCAGCTCCGGGACCGGGTACGGCGCGTCCGCGTCGGTGCCCAGGTGCGCGGCGAGCAGCTTGTGCACCGCGATCCGACCGGCCGCGCGGGTCGGGATGTGGATCGTCGTGAGGTTCGGCTGGACGCGGGTGGCGATGGCGAAGTCGTCGAACCCGACCACCGACAGGTCGCGCGGCACGTCGACGCCGGCGCGCTGGGCGGCCTGGAGCACCCCGGCCGCCATCTCGTCGTTGGCGCAGAACACCGCGGTCGGCCGCGGGTCCCGGGCGAGCAGGCGCTCCCCCGCGGCGACGCCGGACGCGAACGTGTAGTCGCCCGGCACCACGAGGTCGGGGTCGAGGGGCGCGCCCGAGGCGGCGAGGGCGTCGGCGAACCCGGCGAGCCGCTCCCGTCCCGACAGGAACGACGCGGGGCCGCAGACGGTGCCGATCCGCACGTGCCCGAGCGCGCGCAGGTGCTCGGCGGCGGTCCCGGCTGCCTGCCGGTCCATGCCGGCGACGCTGCGCCCGGGCTCGTCGACGGCGGCGGGCGAGACGCGCACGTAGGGGACCTGGAGCTCGTCGAGCAGCGGCTGGAGCCGCTCGTCCTCGGAGACGGACGAGGTGAGCACGACGCCGTCGAGCCGGTGCCGGTCGACGTACTCGCGCAGCCGCTCGACGAACCGCGGGTCGTCGCGCTCGAGCGGGAAGCTGACCAGCGCGTACCCGGTGCCCTCGAGGCCGTCGAGCAGGCCCTGCTGCATGGTGATGAGGTACTCGGGGTTCGGGTTGTTGAACACGTGCCCGATGAGGAACGCGCGGCCGGTCGCGAGCCCCTGGGCCTGCGCGCGGGCGACGTAGCCGTGCTCGGCGATCAGCGCCTCGATGCGCGCGCGGGTCTCGGCGCCGACGCCGGGCAGGCCGTTGACCACCATCGACACGGACTTGCTGGACACCTGCGCGAGCTCGGCGATGTCGCGCATCGTGACCCCGCCGCGGCGTCGCCCGTCGGTGCCCGCTGCCTGCCGGCCCCGTGCCATCTGCGTCCCCGCCCCTTCGTCCCGGGCGCCCGGACGATCGGCCCGGGTGCCCGGACGCCATCGTAGGAGACCCCCCGATACCAGATGTCCGCGGTCTCGATCTGGGTCTTGCGTAACCGGTTACCCATTCCCTAACGTAACCGCTTACTCAGAGAGGAGCGCACATGGACGTGCACGTGGGGTCCGCGGTCGCCGCAGCACTGGTGGCGGCACGGCGGGCCCAGACCCGCCTGGACGGCTTCCCGGGGGACATCCCCGCGACGCTGACCGAGGCGTACGAGATCCAGGACGAGGCCGTCACCCTGCGGGGCGAGCGCGTCGCCGGGTGGAAGGTCGGGCTGATCCACCCGGCGTGGCGGGACCGCGCGGGCGCCGCACGGCTCGTCGGCCCGGTGGTCGAGAGCCTGCTGGGGCCGGTGCCCGCGGGACGGCTCGTGTTCGCGGCCGTCCCCGGCGGGACCGCGTGCGTCGAGGCCGAGATCGCCCTCGTCGTCGGCCGGGACGTCCCGGCCGGGGACCGGGACTGGACCCTCGACGACGCCCGCGCGCACGCCGGCGCCGTCCGGCTCGCGGTCGAGCTCGCCGGCAGCCCGGTGCCCGACATCAACGGGCTCGGGCCGATGGCGGTCGCGGCGGACTTCGGCAACAACGCCGGCGTCGCCCTCGGCCCGGAGGTCGACGGCACCGCAGGCGACGGCACGGGCGGCGCGTGGCTCGACCTGCGCTGCGAGACGCGGGTCGACGGCGTGCTCGTCGGCAGCGCGACCCCCGGCGACGCGCCCGACGGCGGGCCGCTCGAGGCGTTCCGGCACGCCCTGCAGGTGTGTACCGCACGGGGCCACGCGCTCCGGGCGGGCGACGTCGTCGCGACCGGTGCGATCACCGGCGTGCACGACGTCATCCCGGGCCAGCACGCCGTGCTGCGCTTCGGCGACCTGTTCCAGGTCGAGATCGACGTGGTCGAGGCACCCCTCGGCCCGACTCCACCCCGATGAAGAGAGCTGGAGACGATGAAGGTGGACGCACGATGAGCATCAGGCCCAGCGAGGCGATGGTGCAGACCGCGACGGCGCGGATGACGAAGTACCGCTGGGTGATCGTGGCCCTGCTGTTCACGGCGATGACGATCAACTACATCGACCGGCAGGCCCTCGGCCTCATGAAGGCCGACCTGTCCGACGAGTTCAGCTGGTCGGAGCAGGACTACGCGAACGCGATCTTCTGGTTCCAGGCGGCCTACGCGGCCTCCTACCTGATCTGGGGCCGGGTGATCGACCGGATCGGCGCCCGCTGGGGCCTGGGCATCGCGTTCGCGATCTGGCAGGTCGCGCACCTCCTGCACGCCGGGATGCGCAGCCTGACCGGGTTCATCTTCGCTCGCGCCCTGCTGGGCATCGGCGAGGGCGGTGGGTTCCCCGGCAGCATCAAGGCCGTCACCGAGTGGTTCCCGAAGAAGGAGCGCGCGTTCGCGACCGGCCTGTTCAACGCCGGCACCAACGTCGGCGCGATCGCGACGCCGCTGATCGTGCCCGTGATCGTCCTGACCTGGGGCTGGCAGGCGGCGTTCATCGTCACCGGCCTCGGCGGCCTGCTGTGGCTGCCGATCTGGTTCCTGGTCTACAAGCGCCCGCAGGACCACCCCAAGGTCTCCGAGGCCGAGCTCGCGCACATCACCCAGGACCCCGAGGAGTCGATCGAGAAGGTCGACTGGCGCGTGATCGTGCGCCTGCGCGAGACCTGGGCCTTCGCCGTCGCGAAGTTCCTCACCGACCCGATCTGGTGGATGTTCCTGTTCTGGCTGCCCGACTTCCTGGGCAAGCAGTACGGGCTCGACCTGAAGTCGTTCGGCCCGCCGCTGGTCGCGATCTACCTGCTGTCGGACGTCGGCAGCGTCGGCGGCGGCTGGCTGTCGAGCCGGTTCATGCAGCGCGGCTGGTCCATCAACCGGGCGCGCAAGACCACGATGCTGGTCTGCGGCCTGATGGCCCTGCCGGTGGCGTTCGCGGGCCAGGCCAGCAGCCTGTGGCTGGCGGTCCTCATCATCGGCATCGCCACCGCCGCGCACCAGGGCTTCTCCGCCAACCTCTACACGCTGCCGAGCGACGTGCTGCCCCGCGGCGCGGTCGGCACCGTGATCGGCATCGGCGGGATGCTCGGCGGCGTCGGCGGCATGCTCATGTCGAAGTACGCCGGCTACGTGCTGGACAAGATCGGCAACTACACGCCGATCTTCCTGGTCTGCTCGGTCGCCTACCTGCTGGCGCTGACCGTCGTGCACGTGCTGATGCCGCGCATGACCCGCGTGCAGATCCCCGCGGCACCCGCCGCCGTCTGACCCCCGCGCCGCCGCGGCACGTCGTCGTGCCGCGGCGGCGCACCCACGCCCGCCCACCCCGCACCCACCTCGCACCAGGAGACCCGATGATCCTCGACCAGTTCCGCCTCGACGGCCGGACCGCCCTCGTCACCGGCGCGGCCCGCGGCCTCGGCCAGCGCGCCGCCGTGGCCCTCGCCGAGGCCGGCGCCGACATCGCCGTGATCGACTACGTCGACGCCCCCGAGACCGCCGAGCTCGTCCGCGCGCTGGGCCGCCGCGCCCACACCGTCCAGCTCGACCTCGTGGCCGCGACCCCCGCCGACCTCGAGGCGACCGTCGACGACGTCGTCGCGACGCTCGGCCGCCTCGACGTGCTGGTGAACAACGCGGGCACGATCCGCCGCGCCCCGCTGCTGGAGCACCCGGCCGCCGACTGGGACGCGGTGCTCGCGCTCAACCTCGACGCGGTGTTCCACCTGTCGCAGATCGCCGGACGCCGGTTCGTCGCCCAGGGGTCCGGGAAGATCATCAACATCGCCTCGATGCTGTCGTTCCAGGGCGGTGTCCTGGTGCCCGGGTACGCCGCGTCGAAGCACGCCGTCGCCGGCCTGACCAAGGCGTTCGCCAACGAGCTCGCCGCGCACGGCGTGAACAGCAACGCGATCGCCCCCGGGTACATGGCCACCGACAACACCGCGCAGCTGCGGGCCGACGCCGCCCGGGAGCGCGCGATCGTCGAGCGGATCCCCGCCGGCCGCTGGGGCACCCCCGACGACCTCGCCGGGGCTTTCGTGTTCCTCGCCTCGCCCGCGTCCGACTACCTGAACGGCGCCGTCATCCCCGTCGACGGCGGCTGGCTCGTGCGCTGACGCGCGGCGACCGCACCCCACCCCCCCCTGAAGGAGACTCCCCCGTGGACCAGCGCTACCCCACCCACCCGCAGCAGGTGCCCGGCATGGACACCGACGCCCTGCGCGCCGCCTACCTGGTCGAGGACCTGTTCGTCCCCGGCGAGGTCCGGCTCGTCCTGACCCACCACGACCGCGTCGTGCTCGGCGGGGTCGTCCCCGCGGGGCAGGTCCTGACCCTGCCCGCCGACGACACCCTGCGCAGCGCGTACTTCCTCGAGCGGCGCGAGGTCGGCATCGTCAACGTCGGCGGCACCGGCACGATCACGACCGACGGCGTCGAGCACGTGCTGCCGCACGGCGCGTGCCTGTACGTCGGCCGCGGCACCCGCGAGGTGGTGCTCGCCGACGCGCCCGCCGCAACGGACGGCGCGACCGACGGCGCGACCGACGGCGCGACCGACGGCGCGCAGTTCTACCTGTTCTCCGCCCCCGCGCACACCACGTACCCGACGGTGCTCGTGCTCCCCGAGGACGCCACGGTCCGCGAGCTCGGCGACCAGGTGACCAGCAACCGCCGCACGCTGCGGCAGTACATCCACGAGAACGGCGTCCGGAGCTGCCAGGTCGTGATGGGGGTGACCCAGCTGCACGCCGGTTCCATGTGGAACACGATGCCCGCGCACACCCACGAGCGCCGCACCGAGTGCTACCTCTACGTCGACGTCCCCGCCGACGCCCGGGTGATCCACCTGATGGGCGAGCCGACGCAGACCCGGCACCTCGTCGTCGCCGACCGGCAGGCGGTCATCTCGCCGCCGTGGTCCGTGCACTCCGGCGTCGGGACCTCGGCGTACTCGTTCGTCTGGGCGATGGCCGGGGAGAACCAGGCGTTCGACGACATGGACGGCGTGCCCGCCGTCGGGCTGCGGTGAGGCGCGCGCGCGGGGCGGCGGCGCTGACCGTCGCGGCCCTCGCCCTGACCCTCGTCGCGTGCGGGCCGGACGCGGGCTCGGACCCGCCCGCCCCGGCGACGACGGGCACCGACGGGCTGCGCGAGGACGTCCTGGCCACGATGCGGCTCGCCACGTCGTTCATGACCGACGACGTCGCCTACCAGGGCGGCTACCTGTGGTCCTCCCTCCCGGACCGGTCACGCCAGTTCGGGGAGATGGAGGCGTACGCCACGCAGATCTGGATCCAGCCCCCGGGCACCGCGACGATGGGGCACGTCTACCTCGACGCGTACCACGCGACCGGTGACGAGGCGTACTACGACGCCGCGCGCGAGGTCGCCGACGCGCTGATCGCGGCCCAGCACCCCGCGGGCGGCTGGAACTACCTGCACGACTTCGCCGGCGAGGAGTCGCTGCAGCGCTGGTACGACACGATCGGCCGCAACGGCTGGCGGCTCGAGGAGTTCCAGCACCACGACGGCAGCGCGACGTTCGACGACGCGGGCACCGCCGAGAGCTCCCAGCTGCTGCTGCGCCTCTACCTCGAGAAGGAGGACCCGGCGCTGCGGCCACCACTGGACCGGGCCGTCGACTTCGTGCTGGACAGCCAGTACCCGGTCGGCGGCTGGCCGCAGCGGTACCCCGCGTCGCCGGACGCCGAGCCGTACACCCGGCACATCACGTTCAACGACGACGTCGCGGCGGAGAACATCGAGCTGCTGCTCATGGTGCACCAGACCCTCGGGGACGAGGCGGTGCTCCCCGCGGTGCGCGCGGCGATGGACGCGTTCGTCGTCACCCAGCAGCCGGCGCCGCAGGCCGGCTGGTCCCTGCAGCACGACGCCGACGACCTGCGGCCGGTCGGCGCCCGGACGTACGAGCCCGACTCGCTCGCCACCCACACGACCGCGGGCAACGTCGAGAAGCTGCTCGGGTTCTACGAGCTGACCGGCGACGAGCGGTACCTCGCGGGGGTGCCCGCGGCGCTGGACTGGCTGGACTCGGTGCGCTTGCCCGAGGAGCTGTGGACCGCGGACGGCCGGCAGTTCCCGACGTTCGTCGAGCTCGGCACGAACCGGCCGCTGTACGTGCACCGCACGGGGTCGAACGTCGTCAACGGCCGGTACTGGGCGGACGAGGACCCGACGGGCACGATCGTGCACTACAACGCGTTCCGGTCGGTCGACGTGCCGGCGCTGCGCGAGCGGTACGCCGACCTGGTCGCCCGGCCCGTCGAGGAGGTCACCGCGACGTCCCCGCTGCTGCACCCGGGCGCCGAGCTCCCCGCGTACTTCAGCACCGAGGACGTGTCGGTCTCCGACCTGAACGTGGGGACCCTGCACCGGACCGGCGAACCGCCCACCGACGAGGAGGTCCGGGAGGTCCTCGACGCGCTCGGCGACGAGGGCTACTGGCCGACGCCGCTGCTGTCCACCAGCCACCAGTACAGCGGCGACGGGTCGCCGACCCCCGACGCGGGCGACTACTCCCGCACCGAGGTCGGCGACGCCACCGACACCTCGCCGTTCACCACCGACGACCCGGTGACCGGGATCTCCACCGGCCGGTACATCGAGCACATGAGCACGCTTATCCGGTACCTCGTCGGCGGCTGAGCGGCGTCAGCGGCGGGGCCGCGGCTCCGGCACCGGCTCCGCGCCCGACGCCCGGGCGGCCCGCTGCGCCTCGCGCGCCTCGGCCTGGCGGGCCGCCTCCGCGCCGGACGCGATCTCCGCGCGGACGTGCTCGGGCCCGTAGCCGAACGCGTCCACCAGGTCCTGCGCGTGCGGGCGCAGCCGCAGGAGCAGCCGCTCGATGTAGGACGTCACCGTCCGCGCGCGCCCGGCCGACAGCCGCCCGTTCACCAGGTACCAGGCGAGGTTCCGCTCGATCAGGGTCAGGCCGAACAGGTCCCGCAGCCAGGTCAGCACCTGCCGGGTGCCCGCGTCGGCCACGGTGTCCAGGCCGCGGGTGAACGCCTCCCACTGCAGCAGCTCCGCGTGGGCCCGGGCCGCCTCGACGAGCTCGTGCTGGTGCGCGTCGAACAGCTGGGCGGCGACCTCGGGAGCCGCGCGCCGGGCGGGACGCAGCGCCTGGGCGAGCTCGGCGACCATCGTCGACACCCGGTCGGCCAGCAGGTCCCGCTGGGTGTCGGGGTCGCGCAGCTGGCCCGCCGAGCGGCGCGCGTCGCCCGCGTCCACCAGCGTCTGCACGGCACGGGCCAGGGGCATCCGGTGCAGCGCGGCGTCGGCCGCCTTCTCGGCCACCAGCCGGGCGATCACCGCCGGGTCGCCGCCGACCTGCTGGCCGTAGCGGGCCAGCAGCCGCTTGCCGACGAGCTGGTAGAGCACCGTGTTGTCGCCCTCGAACGTCACGTAGACGTCGAGGTCGGCGCGCAGCGACGTGAGCCGGTTCGCGGTGAGGAACCCCGCCCCACCGCACGCCTCCCGGCAGGTCTGCAGCGTCCGCAGGGCGTGCCAGGTGGACGTCGGCTTGAGCGCGGCGGCGAGCGTCTCGAGCTCCTCGCGGGAGTCCGGGGTGTCGTCCCGGCCGGAGAACACGTCGTCGAACGCGGCCAGCAGGTGCTCGTGCGCGAACGTCGCCGCGTACGTCTCCGCCAGCAGCGGCAGCAGCCGGCGCCGGTGCTCGCCGTAGTCGAGCAGCACCACCTCGTCCGTCGGGGACGCCCCGGCGAACTGCCGGCGCTGGTTGCCGTACGTGATCGCCGTGATGAGGCCGATCTTCGCCGCGTTCACCGCGGCCCCGTCCAGCGACACCCGGCCCTGCACCAGCGTGCCGAGCATCGTGAAGAACCGCCGGCCCGGGCTCGCGATCGGCGAGGAGTACGTGCCGTCCGGCGCCACGGAGCCGTACCGGTCGAGGAGCTCGGTGCGCGGCACCCGCACGTCGTCGAACCACAGCCGGCCGTTGTCGATCCCGTTCAGGCCGCCCTTGAGGCCGTCGTCCTCGCCGCCGATCCCGGGCAGGAACTCCCCCGTCGCGGCGTCGCGGATCGGCACGTAGAACGCGTGCACGCCGTGGTTCACCGGGTGCGGGTCGGCCGGGCCCTGGGCGACGAGCTGCGCGAACACCACCGCGGCGGTGCCGTGCTGCCCGGCGTTGCCGAGGTAGTCCTTCCAGGCCGCGCGGTACGGGGTCCGGATCACGAACTCCTCGGTCGCCGGGTCGTACGTCGCGGTCGTGCCGATGCTCGCCACGTCGGAGCCGTGGCCGGTCTCCGTCATCGCGAACGCCCCGGGGACGTCCACCGACATCGCCCCGGGGAGCAGCCGGTCGTGGTGCCGCTCGGTGCCGAGGTGCAGGATCGCCGACGCGAACAGCCCCCACTGGACGCCGGCCTTGATCTGCAGCGACGGGTCGGCGGCCACCAGCTCCTCGAACCGGGCCAGGCTGCCGCCGTGGTCGTCGGCGCCACCCAGGTGCGTCGGGAACGCCCGCAGCACGTCCCCCTCGGCCGCGAGGGTGCGGAGCTGGTCCAGCACCCGGGTGCGGTGCTCGGCGACCGGCAGCCCCTCGACCCGCTGGAACCGCGGCTGGGCCACGACGTCCCGCGCCCCGCGCCGCAGGTCCGCGTACCGGCCGAGCAGCACGTCGGTCAGCGCCTCGACCGCGACCCGCGGCTCGCCGTCGCGCAGCGGGCGGGCGTGGCCGGCGCCGGTGGGGCGGACCGTCGCCGCGGGGTCGGTGGTGGTCGGACCCGACGCCGGGTCGCCCTCGGGGCGCGCGGGCCGGCCGGGCCCGGTGGCCCGGGCGGGCGCGGCGGGCCGGGACGAGCGGGCGGGGCGAGGTGCGGTGGTGGTCATGCGGACTCCCCTGGGGACGGTGCGTCGTCGTCGACGCGGGACTGCGCGGGTCGCGCGGGAGGTGCGGACGTGCTGGACGTGGTCGTGCTGCTGGACGTGGTCGTGCTGCCGGAGGTGGTCGTGGCGCCGCGGGTGCCGGTGCGCTCACGGGACAGGACGGCGACCGGCCCGGCCCAGAGCCAGGCCGCGACGCGGGCGGCGACGTCCTCGCGGTCCGCGCCGGGCGCCTCGTCGCCGGCGAGCCAGCGCTCGCCCGCGCCGCGGACGAACCCGACGGCCCCGGCGGCCCACAGGCGGGCCCAGCCGGCGTCCGGGTCGGACCCGTCGAGCCCGAGCGCGCGGACGAACGGGTCCGCGACGAGCTCGGTGACCGAGTCGAGGAACGCGCCGACCGAGCCGCCGCGGGTGACGAAGGTGTAGACGTGCGGCGAGGACTCGATCATCGCGAGGTAGGTGTCGACCATCCCGCGCAGCGCCTCGCGGGGGGTGCCGGCGCCGGTCGCCGCGAGGTCCAGGGCGTCCCGGATGTCCGCGACGACCGCCGCCGCGACGGCGAGCTGGAGCCCGTCCTTGTCCGTGAAGTACCGGTAGACGATCGACTTGGACGTGCCGGCGGCGGTGGCGATGTCGCCCATCGAGGCGTCGGGGCCGGTGTGGTGCACGACCCGGCGGGCGGCACGGACCAGCTCGGCGCGGCGGGCCTCGCGGTGGTCCTCCCAGCGCGTCGACCGGCCATCGGCGTCCGTGCCCGTCTCCGTCGACGGGTCCCGTGTGATGGGGCTCACAGAACCGACGGTATCAGGTACTGTGAGTCTCGGACACCCGGATTCCACAAGGGACCGAGGTCCCGACTCGGGCACACGCACCACCCAGACCATCGACGACGATGCGGGAGGACCCCCATGGCACCGACCCCCAGCACGCCCGATCCGACGCCCGGCACCCGACGTGCCGTGGTCGTCGGCGGCAACCGGATCCCGTTCGCCCGGGCCGGCGGCGCGTACGCACGGTCGAGCAACCTCGACATGCTCACCGCCGCGCTCGACGGGCTGGTCGCCCGGTACGGCCTGCAGGACGAGGTGCTGGGCGAGGTCGTCGCGGGCGCCGTGCTCAAGCACAGCCGCGACTTCAACCTCACCCGCGAGGCCGTCCTCGGCTCGCCGCTGTCCGCCCGCACCCCCGCGTACGACCTGCAGCAGGCGTGCGCGACCGGGCTCGAGGCCGTCGTCGCGATCAGCAACAAGATCCGGCTCGGCCAGGTGGAGTCCGGCGTCGCCGGCGGCGTCGACTCCGCGTCCGACGTGCCGATCGCCGTCAGCGAGGGCCTGCGCCGCACGCTGCTGACGCTCGCCCGCGCGAAGACCGTCCCGCAGCGGCTCAAGGCCGCCGCCGCGCTGCGCCCGCAGGACCTCAAGCCCGCGACGCCGCGCACCGACGAGCCGCGGACCGGGCTGTCGATGGGCGAGCACCAGGCCCTCACCACCGCGCAGTGGGGGATCACCCGGCAGGCGCAGGACGAGATCGCGCTCGCCAGCCACCAGCGCCTCGCCGCGGCGTACGACGCCGGGTTCTTCGACGACCTGGTCACGCCGTACCGCGGGCTGGTCCGGGACCAGAACCTGCGCGCCGACACGTCCCTGGAGAAGCTCGGGAAGCTCAAGCCGGCGTTCGGCACCCGGCTCGACACCCCCGCGACGATGACCGCCGGCAACTCGACCCCGCTGACCGACGGCGCCTCCGCGGTGCTGCTCGCCTCCGAGGACTGGGCCCGCGAGCGCGGGCTGACGCCCCTCGCCGCGGTCGTCGACGCCGAGACCGCGGCCGTCGACTTCGTGCACGGCGAGGACGGGCTGCTCATGGCCCCCGTGCACGCGGTGCCGCGGCTGCTCGCCCGGCAGGGGCTGACCCTCGCCGACCTCGACTACGTGGAGATCCACGAGGCGTTCGCGTCGACCGTGCTGACCACGCTCGCCGCGTGGGAGGACAAGGAGTTCTGCCTGTCCCGGCTCGGCCTCGACGACGCCCTCGGCACCGTCGACCGCGACCGCCTGAACGTGCACGGCTCCTCGCTGGCCGCCGGGCACCCGTTCGCCGCGACCGGCGGGCGGATCATCCCGACCATCGCGAAGCAGCTGCACCGCCGCCGCGCAGAGCTGCTCGCCGCGGGCGAGGACCGCCCGGTCCGCGCCCTCGTGTCCGTCTGCGCCGCCGGGGGCCTCGGCGTCGCCGCCGTCCTGGAGGCGCTGTGAGCGACCGCTACCTGGACCTCGTGAACAGCGGGGTCACCCAGACCATCGCGAAGCAGCTCGGCCTGCCCCGTCCCGCGCGCCTGCGTCGGCACCGCCCCGGGCGGCCCCTGGTCGACGGCCCCGTGCTGGTGCTCGGCACCGGCGCGGACGCCGACACGCTCGCGCAGTTCCTGGCCGGCACCTCGCCCGACCACAAGGGCTGGGACCTGGACGTGCGCCGGCACGCGACCGAGGGCACCCGGTTCGCCGCCGTCGTCCTCGCGCTGACCGAGGTCCAGCACCCCGACCAGCTCGCCGGCCCGCTGCTCGAGCTCGCACCCACGCTCAAGACCCTCGCCCCCGGAGGACGGGTGGTCAGCGTGTCCCGCCCCGCCACCGACGACCAGGCGCCCGCGCTCGCCGCCGCCCGGCAGGGCGTCGACGGGGCGCTGCGGTCCGTCGCCAAGGAGCTCCGCGCCGGCGCGACCGCCAACGGCGTGGTCGTCCACGACGACGTGCCCGTCACCGCGCCCGCCGTGCTCGGCGCCCTGCGGTTCCTGCTGTCCGCGCGCTCCGCGTACGTCGACGGCCAGCTGCTCGCCGTGGACTCCGCGGCCGGGTCGCTGCCCGCCGACTGGGAGCAGCCCCTCGCCGGCCGCGTCGCCGTGGTGACCGGTGCGGCCCGCGGCATCGGGGAGGCCATCGCGACGACCCTCGCCCGCGACGGCGCGACGGTCGTCGCCGTGGACGTCCCCGCCGCCGGGGAGGCGCTGGCCGCGGTCGCCAACCGGGTGCGCGGCACGGCGCTGCAGCTCGACGTCACCGCCGACGACGCCGGCGCGCGCATCCTCGAGCACGCGCTCGGCCGGCACGGGCGCCTCGACGTGGTCGTGCACAACGCCGGGATCACGCGCGACAAGCTGCTCGCCAACATGACCCCCGACCGCTGGGAGTCCGTGATCGCGGTGAACATCGCCGCCCAGCTGCGGATCAACGAGGCGCTGCTGACCTCCGGGGACTTCACCGACGCGCCCCGGATCGTCTCGCTGGCCTCCACGTCCGGCATCGCCGGCAACCGCGGCCAGGCGAACTACGCGGCGTCCAAGGGCGGGGTGATCGGGATGGTCCGGGCGACCGCGCCGCTGCTCACCGCGTTCGGCGGCACCGCCAACGCCGTCGCGCCGGGGTTCATCGAGACCGACATGACCGCCCGGATGCCCGCGCTCACCCGGCAGGTCGCCCGGCGGCTGTCGTCGCTCCAGCAGGGCGGCCTGCCCGTCGACGTGGCCGAGGCCGTCGCGTTCCTCGCCTCGCCGCAGGCCGGTGGGGTCGTCGGGCAGGTGCTGCGGGTGTGCGGGCAGAACATGGTGGGCCGGTGACCGCCGTCGCCGCGGGGCCGGGCGCGCGGCGCGAGGTCGTCCTCGACGCCGCGCCGGGGCTCGGCGGGCTGTACGCGCGGGCCGGTCTGGCCGCCGGCCGGGCCGCCGTCGCCGGGCCGGTCCGGCGCGCGCTCGGCGGGCGCGGCGCGGGCGGCGGGGTCTGCGGGGGCGGCGCGGGCGAGGGCGGCCGGCACGCGCCGACGCTGCCCGCGGTGCTGCACCGGCTCGACGGCGTCCGGCCCGACGCCGGCCGCCTCACCGCGTACCAGCACCTCGTCGGCGAGCCCGGCGGCGACGTCCTGCCCGCCGGGTACGTGCACGTGCTCGCGTTCCCCGTCGCGACGGCGCTGATCGTCCGCCCGGACTTCCCGCTGCCCGCGCTCGGCATGGTGCACCTCGCCAACCGGGTCGAGCAGCGGCGGGCGCTGCGGCTCACCGACACGCTGGACGTCCGCGCCTGGGCCGAGCACCTGCGCCCGCACCGCAAGGGCGCCCAGGTGGACCTGGTCACCGAGGTCCGCGTCGCCGGCTCCGCCCCGACCGACCCGCCCGCCTGGCGCGGGGTGTCCACCTACCTGGCGCCCGGGGCGCGCGTCGCGGGTGCCGCCCCCGACGACGCCGGCCACCCGGACTTCGCACCCCCGGAGCCGACCGGGCGGTGGGCGCTCGACGCCGCGACCGGCCGTCGGTACGCGGCCGTCTCCGGGGACGCCAACCCCATCCACCTGTCACCGCTCACCGCGCGGGCGCTGGGGTTCCCGCGGGCGATCGCCCACGGGATGTACACCGCCGCACGGGCGCTGGCCGACGTCGGCGCCCGGCGCGGGGAGGCGTACGCGTGGGACGTCGAGTTCGCGTCGCCCGTGCTGCTCCCCGGGTCGCCCGCGGTGGCGGTGGCGCGCACGGCCGGCGGGTGGACGGTCACGGCCTGGGACGCCCGGCGCGGGCGGCTGCACCTGCGCGCGGAGGTCCGACCGCTGGGGTGAGACCCGCGGGGGTGCCCGTCAGCCTCGCGCGCGCCCCCGCTCCCGCCGCTCCCGCCACGCGAGCCACAGCCTGCGCAGGCCGTACACCGGGGGCGGGGGCAGCGGCTCGAACACCAGGCGGGTGATCTCCGCCTCGCGGTCCCGGCGGGCCTGCTGGCGGCGGACGGCCTGCTCGTACAGGTCGCCGCCGGGCGCGAGGCGCGCGGGCATCCCCGCGAAGTCGTCCTGCTCCCTGCTCGCGCACCGGCAGCCGGCCGGTCCCGTGGCCGGCAGTGGCTTCTCATTCGTCATCGACATGCTCCTCATCAGTAGCATCTGGGGTCCAGGCTAGCGCGACCAGGGCAGAGCGCACAGGGTCGTCGGTGGCGCCCGCGAGTGCGTAGAGGACGCGGTGCGACGCGAGACGGTCGGTCGCCCTCGAGCCCGGCCCACGGCCCAGGCGTTCCGTCGCCCAGGTGAACGCCACCCACCACTGCGCGCGGTCCCGGTCCTCGACCGCGGCCGCCCGCACGAGCTCCGCGGCACGCGCGTCCCGGCGGTGCTGCTCGGCCGCCAGGTCCCGGTCGACCCGGGCCCGCACCCGCGCCACCCGCAGCCCGATCGTCGCGGCCACCACCGCGGCCACGCCCGTCACCGCGGGCGACAGGAAGAACGCCGCGACCCACTCGCCCGACCACAGGTCCACCCTCGCCCTCCTCGCTGCCGCACCGGCCGTCCACCGCCACCGTAGGTCGACGAACCGGCCGGACGGCCGTCGTCCCCAGGGCGGATCCCGGCGGCGACCGTGCACCCGCACCACCCGGCGACCGGACGCGTCGGTGCCCGGTGGCAGGCTGTGCCGGTGACCACTCCCCCCGAGGACGCCCTCGCCCCGTTCGCCGGACCGCTCGAGCCCGAGGGGGACTACGACCGCGCGCTCCTGGCGGGCCTGGACCTGGCCGGGGCGGATGCGGAGAGCGCCCGGTTCGTCGAGTGCGTGCTGCGCGGGTGCGACCTGGAGGGCGCCCTGCTCGACCACGCGCACGTCGTCGAGACGGTGGTCGCGGACTGCCGCGCGGGGAGCTTCCGGGCGCGTACCGGCTCGTGGCGCGACGTGACCCTGCGGGACTGCCGGTTCGGCGCGGTCGAGGCGTACGGCAGCACGTGGGACCGGGTGACCGTCGAGGGCGGGAAGATCGACTACCTCAACCTGCGCGACTCCCGGGTCCAGGACCTCCGGTTCGTCCGGTGCACGCTCGGGGACCTGGACCTCGCCGGGGTCAGGGCGCTGCGGGTGACGTTCGAGGACTGCCGGGTCGGCCGGCTCGACGTGACGCGCGCGCAGCTGCGGCAGGTCGACCTGCGCGGGGCCGACCTGGCGGCGGTCGACGGCACCGCCGGGCTCCAGGGCGCGACCATCAGCGAGCAGCAGCTGCTGGAGCTCGCCGGCGCGTTCGCCGACCACCTGGGCGTGACGGTGCGCTGACCGCCGGTGCTGCGCCGTCCGGCTGACGTGCACGAGCACCGCCCCGCGCACCCCGCCCCGGGCGGTAGGTTGCCGCCGTGACGGCGACCGGATCGGGGCACGACCTCGCCACCCTGCTGCGCGGCGGGGTGCCGCTCGTCGTCGTCGAGACCACCGACGAGGCCCGCGCGGTGGACCTCGTGCTCGCGGCCCGCCCGGTCCACGCGATGACCGCCGCGGGCGTGCCGGTGTTCACGTGGAAGGTCACCGAGGGGATGCGCCGCCGCGACGTCGACCTCGGCACCGCCCAGCGGTTCGCCGCGGACCCCACCGAGATGCTGCGCGGGCTGCTCGAGGGCGGCCTGCCGGGCGTCTACGTCCTGCTCGACCTGCACCCGTTCCTCGGCGACCCCGTGACCGTCCGCCTCCTCAAGGACCTGTGCCTCGCGCCCGTGCGCCGGACGCTGGTGCTGGTCGGCCGCGAGGTGCCGCTCCCGGACGACCTCGAGCACCTGGCCGCGCGGTTCCCGGTGGCGTTCCCCGACGCGACGGAGCGGCGCTCGATCGTCGACCACGTCGTCGCCGACTGGGCGCGCACCACCGGGCAGCCGGCACGCGTCGACGCCCGCGCGGTCGAGCTGCTGGTGGCGAACCTCGCCGGGGTGTCGCACGGCGACGCGGAGCGGCTGGCGCGGGGCGCGGTCTTCGACGACGGCGCCCTGCTGCCGGCCGACGTGCCCGCGGTGACGCGCGCGAAGCACGCGCTGCTCGCCCGCGACGGGGTGCTCGCCTACGAGCTCGACACCGTCCCCCCGGACCAGGTCGCGGGCATGGCCCGGCTCCGGCAGTGGCTGGCCCGTCGGGCGCCGGCGTTCGACGGCAGCGCGCCGCACCTCGACCCCCCGCGCGGCGTCCTGATGCTCGGCGTGCAGGGCTGCGGCAAGAGCGTCGTCGCCAAGGCCTCCGCCCACCTGTTCGGTGTGCCGCTGCTGCGGCTCGATCTCGCGGCGACGCACGACAAGTACGTCGGCGAGTCCGAGCGGCGGCTGCGGGAGGCGCTGGCGACCGCCGAGGCGATGGCCCCGTGCGTGCTGTGGATCGACGAGATCGAGAAGGCCGTGCCCGCCGGCGGCGACGACGCCGGTCCGGGCCGCCGGCAGCTCGGGACGCTGCTGACCTGGCTCGCCGAGCCGCACGCGACGGTGTTCGTCGTCGCGACCGCGAACGACATCACCGCCCTGCCGCCGGAGCTGATCCGCAAGGGCCGGTTCGACGAGATCTTCTTCGTCGACCTCCCCGGCCCGGACGTGCGCGCCGAGATCCTGGGGATCCACGCCGCCCGCCGCGGGGTGCCGCTCGACCCCGCCCTGCTGCCCGACCTGGTGCTGGCCACCGACGGGTTCTCGGGTGCGGAGATCGAGCAGGCCGTCGTCGCCGCGACCTACACCGCGCACGAGGGCGGACGCCCGCCGGGTGCGGCGGACGTGCTCGCCGAGGCGCGCGGCACCCGCCCGCTGTCCCGCGTGATGGCCGAGCCCGTCGCGCGCCTGCGCGCCTGGGCCGGGCCGCGCACCGTCCCCGCCGACTGACCGCCTGCGGGCCCCGGACCGGACCGTCCCCTGCTCGGACCGGTCCGGGGCAGCACGTCAGTCCTCGACGGCGGGACCGCACGCCGCGGCGGCGGTGGCGGCGATCGCGTCGATCCCGGAGACCGCCGGGCGCGGCCGGGTGTCGCCGGCGACGGTCCAGCAGCCGTCGACGACCTCGTACCGGGCGCGCGGCCCGTCGGCCACGAACGCGAGCAGCCCCGCGACCAGCCGGTCGACCGTCTCCGCCGTGCTGCCGACGCCCACCGAGGCGCGCAGCGCCCCGCCGTCCACGCCGACCCGGGCCAGCAGCGGGTGCGCGCAGAACCGGCCGTCGCGCACCCCGATGCCGTGCTCGGCGGACAGGTAGGCGGCGACGAGCCCGGAGTCGTGGTCGCCGACCGTGAACGACACGACGCCCACCGGGTCGGTCGAGTCCGACCACAGGCGCAGCACCCGGGCGCCGGGCACCGTGGCGAGCCCGGTGACGAGCCGGTCGCGCAGCGCCTCCTCGTGGGCCGCGAGCGCACCGGCCGGCAGGGCCTGCAGGGTGTCGCAGGCCTGGGCCAGCGCGACGGCGCCGAGCACGTTCGGCGAGCCGCCCTCGTGCCGCGCCGGCGCCGGCTGCCACAGCGTCCGGTCGGTGCGCACGTCGCGCACCGCGCCGCCGCCGGCCAGGTACGGCGTCCCCGCGTCCAGCCAGTCGCGGCGACCCACGAGCGCGCCCGCCCCGAACGGCGCGTACGTCTTGTGCCCGGAGAACGCGACGTAGTCCACGCCCGACTCCGCGAGCGAGAACGCCCGGTGCGGGAGCAGCTGCGCGCCGTCGACGGCCACGCGCGCCCCCGCCTCCTGCGCGAGCGCCACGACCGACGTCAGCGGCAGCGCCTCCCCGGTCACGTTGGACGCGCCCGTGAGCGTGACCAGGGCGTACGGGCGGCGCGCGAGCTCGTCGCGCAGCGCGACCAGCGTCGCGGCCACGGTCGGCGCCGCGGGCAGGATGGTCGCCGTGCGACCCGTGTCCCGGAACGCGCTGACCCAGGGCAGCAGGTTCGCGTGGTGCTCGACGTCCAGCACCAGCACCCGGCCGCCGTCCGGCACGCAGCCGGCCAGCAGGTTCAGCGCGTCGGTGGTGTTGCGGGTGATGACGGCGACGTCGTCGGGGCGCGCGCCGACGAACCGGGCGACGGTCGCCCGGGACGACTCGTACAGCGCGGTGGACACCTGCGACAGGTACCCGGCGCCGCGGTGCACCGACGCGTACAGCGGCAGCACCTCGACGACCCGCGCCGCGACGGCCTCGAGCGCGGGCGCGGACGCCGCGTAGTCGAGGTTCGCGTACGCGACGGACCGGCCGTCGACGAGCGGCACGCGGGTGTCGGCGCCGACGACGGGCAGGAGGGCGCGGTCGGGCGCCTCGGTCGTGGCACAGGTGGCGGTGGTGGCGACGGACATGGGACTACCCCCGAGAGGAATCGGTGGGGGCCCGGGTACGGCCGGGTCACCCCGCGCTTGCCGGCCACCGAACGGTGGACGGCCAGGTCGTCACCCGGGGCACCCCGCCGCGGAGGGAGGGTTGCCGGCCAGCAAGCCGGGGCTCAGTGCTGGCACTCATGACCTGCCCCGAGGATAGGGAGCGCCCGCCCCGGCATGTCAACACGTGTCCACCCTCCGACCCGGGTGAAGCACCCCCGCGGCGGCATGGCGTAGCATCGCCGCACCATCCAGAGCGGCCGAGAGATCTGGCTCGTCGACGCCGCAGCAACCCGCGGTCCTGTGCCCCGTGCACGGGGCCGGCCGAGGGTGCTTCCGCCAGGTCCGATGGAGGAGACGCATGACCGACACCGACGACCGCCTGCGCTACCGGCTGCTGACGGGACCCGACGACCGCTCGTTCTGCGAGCGGGTGAGCGCGGCCCTCGCCGAGGGCTACGAGCTGCACGGCGGCCCCGCCGCGACCCACGACGGCGAGCGCGTCATCGTCGCGCAGGCCGTGGTGCTGCCCGCCGCCGCGACCAGCACGGTGCGCCCGCTGTGAGCGCGCAGCACGGACACGGGGACGGGCCCGGCTACGCCGGCGACCTCACCCCGCAGGAGGCCTGGGACCTGCTCGCGTCCGACGAGCGCGCCGTCCTGGTCGACGTCCGCACCGAGGGCGAGTGGCAGGGCATCGGCGTCCCGGACACCGCGGACCTCGACGCGCAGGACCGGACCGCGTTCGTCCAGTGGACCGACGCGTTCGGCCGCCCCAACCCGACGTTCCTCGACGAGCTCGCCGCCGCCGGGATCACCGCCGACGAGCCGCGCCCGGTGGTGTTCTTGTGCCGGTCCGGCGTGCGGTCCGTCGCCGCCGCGACCACCGCCACCGCGGCGGGCCTCGGTCCGGCGTACAACGTGCTCAGCGGGTTCGAGGGCGACGTCGGCCCCGACGGGCAGCGGGGCCACTGGGGCTGGCGCGCCGCCGGCCTGCCGTGGCGGTCCGCGTGACCGCGCCCACCCCCGGCCCCGCCCCCGCTCCCGGCCCCGGCGACTGGCAGGACCCGCGGCTCCCCCGCGACACCCTGCGCCCCGACACCCTCGCCGTGCGCGGCGGGCAGGTCCGCACGGCGTTCCAGGAGACCTCCGAGGCCCTGTTCCTCACCCAGGGCTACGTCTACGACCGCGCCGCCGACGCCGAGGCCGCGTTCGCCGGCGAGGCCGACCGGTTCCTCTACTCCCGGTACGGCAACCCGACGGTGTCGACGTTCGAGGAGCGGCTGCGGCTGCTCGAGGGATCCGAGGCCTGCTACGCGACCGCGTCCGGCATGTCGGCGGTGTTCACGGCGCTGGCCGCGCTCGTCCGGTCCGGGTCGCGCGTCGTCGCGGCGCGCGCCCTGTTCGGGTCCTCGGTCGTCATCTTCGACGAGATCCTCGCGGGCTGGGGCGTGCGCACCGACTACGTCGACGGCCACGTCCCGGAGCAGTGGGAGGCGGCGCTGTCGACGCCCGCGGACGTCGTGTTCTTCGAGACCCCGTCGAACCCGATGCAGGACCTCGTCGACATCGCCACGGTCAGCCGGCTCGCGCACGCGGCGGGCGCGGTGGTCGTCGTCGACAACGTGTTCGCCACCCCGGTGCTGTCGAAGCCGCTGCGGTTCGGCGCGGACGTCGTCGTGTACTCCGCGACCAAGCACATCGACGGCCAGGGGCGGGTGCTCGGCGGGGCGATCCTCGGCACCGACGCGTTCGTGCACGGCCCGGTGCAGACCCTGATCCGCAACACCGGCCCGTCGATGAGCGCCTTCAACGCGTGGGTGCTGCTCAAGGGCCTGGAGACGCTGTCCCTGCGCGTCCGGCACCAGACCGCCTCCGCGCTGACGCTGGCCGGCTGGCTCGAGCAGCACCCGGCGGTCGCGCAGGTCCGCTACCCGTACCTGCCGTCGCACCCGCAGCACGCCCTGGCGCTCGCCCAGCAGGACGGCGGCGGCACGGTCGTCACGTTCGACCTGCGGGTTCCCGAGGGCGCGACGCCGGACGTGGCGAAGAAGACGACGTTCGGCGTCCTCGACGCGCTGCGGGTCATCGACATCTCGAACAACCTCGGCGACGCGAAGTCGATGGTCACGCACCCCGCGACCACCACGCACCGCAAGCTCGGCCCGGCGGGCCGCGCGGCGGTGGGCATCGCGGAGTCCACGGTCCGCCTGTCCGTCGGTCTCGAGGACCCCGCCGACCTCCGCGACGACCTCGCCCGGGCCCTCGACCACCTGACCTGACCGGGCCCCCCGAGCCGGCCTCCGGTGGAGTGGTCCTGACCGACACGCTCGGCGTGCCGAGCAGGATCACTCCACCCAGCCGGGGCGGCCCTGGGGTTGCCGCCCGGGTCAGGCCACCAGGGAACGGAGGTCCGCGGCCGCGGCCGGGCCGCCGGACAGCGGGTGCAGGACCACCCCGTCGACACCCGCGCGCCGGGCCAGCTCGCGGACCTCGGCGACCAGGCGGTCGCCGGTCGTCACCACCCGGGTCGCGGCGGGCGACCAGCCCAGCCCGGCGAGCGCGTCCAGGTACTCCAGCTGCGACCGCTTCCGGCGGGCCGTGAGCTCGTCGGCGGCCACGACGACCTCGAGGTCGAGCAGCACCCGCACGTCCGCGCGGTCGCGGCCGGACGCGGCGACGGCGTCGTCGACCAGCGCGGCCACCCGGGACAGCGCCCCGACGGACGGCACCGCGACGGAGAACTCGAGCCGGACGACGTCGGCGTGCACGCCGGCCAGGGCGATCGCGGAATCGGAGCCCGGCCGGGACTCGACGGTCCGCACGCCGTAGTCCGGGGCCAGGACGTGGATCGTGGGCTCCGGCCCGGCGGGCGGGACGGGCGTGGCGGCGACCGGCGTGGGTGCCGGCGCCGGCAGCGTCGGGGTCTCGTCGGGCAGGGCCGGCGGCAGCGGCCGCAGGGCGGCGCGGTGGCGGCGGGCCGGGGCGGGCAGGTGACGGGTGGCGACCGCGAGCGCGCGGTCCAGCACGGGCTGAGCCTGAGACATGACGGGGTGTCCTCGACGGGTGAGGCGGGGTGCGCAGCGAGGGCCGTGGCGGCCGCGGGCGCGCGGGGTCGTCAGCTCAGCGACAACACACCCGGGTCAGGAACACGCGGGAACGGTACCCCGCGCCCGGTGCCCCCGACCACGGCCTGTCCACATCCCGGTCCCCCGTGTCAGGAGACGAGCGCGCGCATCACCGAGGTGAAGAACCGCAGCCCGTCCGTGCCCGAGCGCGGGCCGCGGGCGCCGTCCGGACCGAAGCCCGCCTCGACCGCGTGCTCGGGGTGCGGCATCAGGCCGACGACGTTGCCGCGGGCGTTGCTGATGCCCGCGATGTCCCGGCGGGACCCGTTGGGGTTGCCGTCGGTGTAGCGGAACACCACGCGCCCCTCGCCCTCCAGCTCGTCCAGCGTCGACTCGTCGGCGACGTACTGGCCGTCCTGGTTCTTCAGCGGGATCGTGATGCGCTCCCCCTGCTGGTACTCGCCGGTCCAGGCGGTGCCGGTCTGCTCGACCGTGAGCACCTGCTCCCGGCAGACGAAGTGCAGGTGGTCGTTCTTGATCATCGAGCCGGGCAGCAGGTGCGCCTCGGTGAGGACCTGGAACCCGTTGCAGATGCCCAGCACGGGCATGCCCTTGCCTGCGGCCTCGACGACCTCGCCCATGACGGGCGCGAACCGGCTGATCGCCCCGGCCCGCAGGTAGTCGCCGTAGGAGAACCCACCGGGCAGCACCACCGCGTCGACGCCGCGCAGGTCGGCGTCGGCGTGCCAGAGGGCGACGGGCTCGGCACCGGCGAGCCGCACGGCGCGGGCGGCGTCGCGGTCGTCCAGGGTGCCCGGGAAGGTGACGACGCCGATCCGGGTCATCAGGCCAGACCCCCGGAGGCGATCGTGGCGGCCGCGTCGGCCTCGGAGTCCGCGACCCGGACGACGTCCTCGATCACCGGGTTGGACAGCACCTGGGTGGCGGCCTCGGCCGCGGCGGCGAGCACCTCGGGGGTGACGGGGCCGTCGACCTCCAGCTCGAACCGCTTGCCCTGCCGGACGGAGGTGAACTGGCCGAACCCGAGCCGCGGCAGGGCGCCGGCGACGGCCTTGCCCTGCGGGTCGAGGATCTCGGGCTTGGGCATCACATCGACGACGACTCGTCCCACGGGTGGGCTCCCTGGTTCGCGGCGGGGGGTGTGGTCAGGTGCGGGCCCAGCCTACCGACCGCCGGGGCCTGCTCGGTGCCGGGTCCCGGGCGCCGGGCTCAGGCCGCGCGGACGACCCCGACGGACGCATCGCGCCCGCTGGTCAGGTACGCCATCACCCCGGCGTTGTCGGCGCCCGCCAGCTCGGTGGCGTAGCCCACGACGACCATCGCCCACCCGCGGTCGAGCAGCGCGTCGAGCCAGTCGTCGTCGTGCTCGGCGACCAGCTCGGTCTCGTCGCCGACCCAGAGCGTCGCCCAGCCGCCGGCGGCGGTCAGCGAGGCGCGGTAGTCGTCCACCTCGGTCAGCCGGTCTCCCGTGTGCGGACCCAGCCCGAGGGCGGACGTGAACCGGTCCAGCCGCGCGAGGGCGCCGGCGTCGCCGGACGTCGGGTGCACCACCCAGCAGGCGACGGGGCGGCCGTCACGGGGGTGGAACCCGAGCGCGGTGCGGGCGGCGAAGCCGTGCGGGGCGAGAACGCGCAGGTCAGGACTCATATGGTCGACGACGTTACGACCCGGTACCCGGCGGCACCAGGGACCGTTGGGTGGTACCACCCCGGACGACCGCCGGGCACCACCCGAACGGTCGACGCAGCCGGGTGCGGGTCCCCCGGACGGGTCACGCGCGCGCGGAGGTCGACGGGATCTCGACGGCGGACGGCGGTCGCGCCCCTGGTCGACGGGCCGGCGCCCCGGGACGATGGCCGCATGGACCTCACCCCGGACACCGCCCTCGTCGTGATCGACGTGCAGCAGGGCTTCGACGACGCCTCGTTCTGGGGTCGGCGGGACAACCCCGACGCCGAGCAGCACATCGGCCTGCTGCTGGACGCGTGGCAGGCCTCGGGCCGCCCGGTGGTCGTCGTGCAGCACACGTCGGTGTCCTCGGCCCCGCTGCTCGCGGACGCGCCGGGGCACGCGTTGAAGCCGGTGGTCGCAGACGCCCGGCCGGCGCTGCTGGTCGACAAGCAGGTGAACTCGGCGTTCTACGGCACGCCCGACCTGCACGCGTGGCTGACGGCCGCCGGGATCCGGCAGCTCGTCCTGTGCGGGATCCAGACCAACATGTGCGTGGAGACCACGGCGCGGATGGCGGGCAACCTCGGGTACGACGTGGTGCTGCCGCTGGACGCGACCCACACGTTCGACCTCGCTGGCCCCGACGGCACGGTCCTGCGGGCCGAGGACCTGGCCCGCGCGACGGCCACGAACCTGCACGGCGGCGGGTTCGCGCGCGTGGTGACGACGGCCGAGGTCCTCGCGCTCGCCTGACACCGCGCCGGGGCGGCCCGCGCGGGGGTCAGAAGGTCCGGTGGGTCCAGCGGCCCGCGAGCAGCGTGCCCGCGACGGGCATGTCCCGGAGCACCGGCGCGTGCAGCGGGTCCGCGTCGAGCAGCACGAGGTCCGCGGGGGCGCCGACCGCCAGGGTCAGCGGCTGCCCGTCCGTGGAGGACCGCAGCGCGGTCAGCAGGTCGAGCCGCTGCTCGGGGTGCCACGGCTCGCGGCCGTCGCGGGCGCGGTCCACCGCCGCCGCCACGGCCTGCCAGGGGTCGAGCGGCGCGACCGGCGCGTCCGAGCCCATCGCGAGCCGGACCCCCGCGGCGGCGAGCGAGGCGAGGGCGAACGCGCGGTCGGTGCGGCCGGCCCAGTGGTGGTCGGCGACGTCGCGGTCGTCCATCGCGTGCTCGGGCTGCACGGACGCGACCACGTCGAGCGCGGCGAACCGGGCGACGTCGGCGTCGGTGAGCAGCTGGGCGTGCTCGATCGAGCCGCGGGCGCCGCTCGCCTCGAACGCGTCGAGCGCGAGGGTGTTGGCGTGGTCGCCGATGGCGTGGATCGCGCAGGTCAGGCCGTGGCGGTGGGCGTGCGCCATCAGCGGCACCAGGTGCTCGGTGGGGACCGACAGGATGCCGTGCGCCTCCGGCCCGCTCAGCCCGGGGTACGGGTCGTGGCAGTACGCGGTCCGGGTGTTCAGCGAGCCGTCGGTGACCACCTTGAGCGGGCCCTGCTCGAGCAGACCCCCGGTGCCGACGACGACGTCGCCGGTGCGCAGCTCCTGGGCGAGCACGCCGTCGAGGTACGGCTCCCACACGCCCGCCCGGACCCGCAGGGCGTCCGAGCCCGCGGCGATCCGGCGGCGCCAGGGGCCGAGGTTCTCGGTGATCTCGAGCTCGACGACGCCGACCACGCCGCGGGCTGCCGCGGCCCGCGCGGCCTCGTCGACCCACGCGTCGGCGACCTCGTCGGTGACGTGGTCGACGACGCTGGTCAGCGGCAGCCACTCGGCCTCGCGCAGCAGCCCGGTCGGGTGGCCGGCGACGCCCGCGTACCGCAGGCCCGCGGTGCTGAACCAGGCGCAGTGCAGGTCGCCGGACACGAGGACCACGGGCGTCTCGCCGACCGCCGCGTCGAGCACGGCGGCGGTCGGCTCGTCCGGCCACAGGCCGTCGCGGAACCCGTAGCCGACCAGCGCGGTGCCGGGCGTCAGCGGGCGGGCCGCCAGCCGGTCGAGCACGATCCGCACGGCGTGCGCGGCGGACGTCGCGGCGGACACGTCGAGCCGCTGCCGGGCCAGCGCCCACTGCGTCATGTGGGTGTGCGCGTCCCAGAGCCCGGGCAGGACCGTGCGCCCGTCGACGTCGACCTGCTCGACGCCCGCGCCGACCGTCGCCGCGAGGTCCGGGCCGACCGCCTGCACGCGGCCGTCGCGCAGCAGGACGTCGACGGTGCGCGGGGCGCCGAGCAGGCGGGCGCGGGTGAGCACGAGCGGTGCGGTCACGGGGGTCTCTCTCGGTCGGGGCGGTGGTGGTGCGCGACGGTCAGTCGGCGCGGCGGTCGAGCTCGGCGCGCATGGCGTCGGCGAGCGCCGGGTGCGCGTAGTGGGGGTCGGTGCGCAGGGCCGTGGTGACGCGCTCCGCGACCTCGCGGGGCTTGTCCTGGCTGAGCTTGGCCTTGGCCTGGTAGCGGGTGACCCGCAGCCGGATCCCGACGGCGCCAGGGGCGATCCGGCGGGCGTACCCCTCGACGTCGGGCATCCGGACCGGGTCGGGCATGGGGGCCTCGTACCGGTCGACGGTGGCGGCCATCACGGCGTAGGAGTCCTCGGGGTCGAGCAGCTCGAGGGTGCCGTAGAGGTGCACGGCCACGTAGTTCCACGTCGGGACCGCGGGGGCGTAGCCGTACCAGCCGGGCGACACGTAGCCGTACGGGCCCTCGACGACGAGCAGGTGCTCGCGGGTGCCGTCGACCTGGTGCAGCAGCTCGTCGGGCCGGCCGAGGTGGCTCAGGACGTGCAGCGGGGCGGCGGGGACGGTGAACCGGTCGGGCAGGCCGTGGGCGTCGCGGCGGGGCCGGGGGGCCGGTGCCGGGTCGGGCGCGCCGGGGCCGCCGGGCAGGGCGACGTCCTGCGCGGGCAGCACGGGGACGTGGGACACGACGGGGCCGTCGTCGGTCGTGGAGACCAGCGTCGCCCACCCGTGGTCCCGCACGATCGCGCGCACCCGCGCCTCGTCGGTCAGCACGTAGTCGCCTGTGTGGATCACCCGGCCATCGAACCACCGCGGGCCCCCGCCGCGGCAGGTCCCTGGTGTGTCACGGACGTAAAAGCTTCATTTCCTACTGAACTTTCAGCAGTCCGGCTATTGACGCCGCCACCGCGGCCAGGGCTGACTGGGCGGCACCGCAGCCGGCCCGCCGAGCACGCCGCCGGGCACCGCGGGCGACGCGTCCCACCCCGACGCCGGTCCCCGCTCTCCACCGCCCCGGCACCCAGCCCCACCCCACTCCCCCTGACGACCCGGGCGGCACCCCCGCGCCGCCGACCCCTGTGGAGGACCCATGAGAACGTCCCGGATCCGGCTGGCCGCCGGCGCAGCCGTGCTCGCCCTCGCGCTCACCGCGTGCAGCGGCGGCGACGGCGACAGCTCCGACGGCGGCGCGTCCGCCGACTCCGGCGGCGGCATCCGCGTCGCCGTGACCGACCCCGTCAAGCTGATCCCCGGCCGCCAGGACATCGCGTTCGACTTCGCGATGTCCGTCTGGTCCTCCCTGACCTGGGCCGACGACGAGGGCGCCCTGTCCTACGTCGCCGCCGAGTCCGTCGAGTCCGACGACGCGACCACCTGGACGATCGTGCTCAAGGACGGCTGGACGTTCCACGACGGGACGCCCGTGACCGCGCAGTCCTACGTCGACGCCTGGAACGCGGTGGCCTACGGCCCGAACGCGTTCGAGAACACCGGCCAGCTCGCGAACATCGTCGGCTACGCGGACCTCAACCCGACCGAGGGCGAGCCCACCACCACCGAGATGTCCGGCCTGCAGGTCGTCGACGACACGACGTTCACCGTGACCCTGACCGGCCCCGACGGGCAGTTCCCGATGCAGCTGTCCCAGGCGCAGACGGCGTTCTACCCGATGCCCGAGTCCGCCTACGACGACTTCGACGCCTACAACACGCACCCGGTCGGCAACGGCCCGTTCGAGGTCCAGGGCGACTACGCCGAGAACGAGGAGCTCACGGTCACGGCGTACGAGGACTACCAGGGCCCCGAGCCGACGGTCGACTCGATCACCTTCGTGCCTTACACGGACACCACCACCGCCTACACCGACGTCCAGGCCGGCAACGTGGACGTCGCGGGCGTCCCCGTCGCCCGGCAGACCCAGGCCGCCGCGGACTTCGGCGACCGGCTGTACTCGTTCGAGGCCGCCGGCATCTCCTACCTCGGCCTGCCGCTGTGGGACGCCCGCTACTCCGACGTCCGCGTCCGCCAGGCCATCTCGATGGCGATCGACCGCGAGACCATCAACGACGTCATCTACGGCGGCCTGTTCACCCCGGCCACCGCGCTGACCCCCGCCGTCGAGCCGGGCACCCCCGTCGGCATCTGCGGCGAGCTGTGCGCGTTCGACCCGGACGCCGCGAAGGCCCTGCTCGACGAGGCCGGCGGGTTCGACGGCACGATCGACATCTTCTACCCCGGCGGCTCCGGCATGGACGAGCTGTACACGGCCATCGCGAACCAGCTGCGCCAGAACCTCGGCGTCGACGCGGTCGCCACGCCGAGCACCGACTGGGCGGAGTTCGCCGAGAAGCGCACCGCCGGCTCGATCAGCGGTCCGTTCTTCTCCCGCTGGGGCGCCCTCTACCCGAGCCAGCAGAACACCCTGCGGGCGTTCTACGTCGACGGCGGCGGCTGCCCGAACTGCATCCCGTACTACGAGCCCGAGGTCGCGTCGCTGATCGCCGCCGCGGACGCCGAGACGGACGCCGACGCGGCCGCCGAGGCCTACGGCGCGGTGCAGGAGCGGATCATCGCGGACTTCCCGGCCCCGCCGCTGTTCTTCGAGACCTACTCCTACGTCGTCTCGGACCGGGTCGCGGAGCTGCCCACCTCGGCGGTCGGCAACCCGACGTACACCGCCGTCGTCCTCGCCGAGGGCGCATGAGCCGGCGCACCACGGCGCACGCCGGGCCGGCGGGCTCGCTCGAGGACGTCCTCGAGCGGGCCCGCCGGGTCCCCCCGGTCGCCGGTTTCCCCGGCGTCGACGCGCTGCTCGCCTGGTTCGGCGCGCTGGCCGCGGACCACCCCGGCCTGGTCCGCGAGCGCAGGATCGGCACGTCCCGCCTGGGCGAGCCGATCCCGATGGTCACGATCGGCTCCGGCCCCCGGCCGCACCTGCTGTTCGCGGGCGTGCACCCCAACGAGCCGATCGGGTTCCGCACCCTGCAGCACCTGGCGTCGGAGCTCGTCGGGGACCCGGACCTGCTGGCAGCCTCGGACGCGACCTGGCACCTGATCCCGTGCATCGACCCGGACGGCACCCGGCTGAACGAGGGCTGGTTCGCCGACCCGGCGGACCGCACCGCGTACTCCCGCGCGTTCTACCGGCCCGCGCCCGCCGAGCAGGCGGAGTGGACGTTCCCGTTCGCCTACCGGGACGCCTGGTTCGACGACGTCATCCCCGAGACGCAGGCGCTGATGCGCGTGATCGACGAGATCCGGCCCGAGCTGATGGTCAGCCTGCACAACGCCGAGCTGGGCGGCGTCTACTACTACCTGTCCGAGGACGTGCCCGGCGCCGTCCCCGCGCTGCACGCCGTGCCCCGGGCGCTCGGGCTGCCGCTGGACGTGGGCGAGGCCGAGTCCCCGGCGATCCGGTCGATCGCCCCCGCGGTCTACCTGATGTCGAGCACGCGCGACGAGTACGACTACCTCGACTCCCTCGGGATGGACGCCGCCTCGATGGTCGGCGGCGACTCGTCGTCGGCGTACGCGAGCCGGCACGGCACCGTGTCGCTCGTCGCGGAGCTGCCGTACTGGTCGCACCCGCTCGCCGACGACACCACGCCGACGTCCGCGGACTACGCCGACGTCGTGCGCGCCAAGGGCGAGGCGATGATCGCGCTCGGCGGCACGCTGGTGGGCCTCCTCGACGAGGCCCGCCCGGACCTGACCATCCGCTCCCCGTTCCTGCGGGCCAGCGAGGCGTTCGTGCCGATGACCGCCGAGCTGGGCCGGTCCGAGGTGCTGCGCGCCGAGCGCCCGGGGCTGCGCCGCCCGGCCACGGCCGCCGAGGTGTTCAGCAACGAGGACGTCGTGCGGATGTTCCGGCTGCGCTGGGGCGGGATGCTGCTGCGCGCGCTGGACGCCGAGGTGCACGCCGGCCTCGCCACCGCCCGGGTGCACCGGGTCGCCGCGCGGGCCCGGGAGGTCTACGCCGGCTGGACCGCCGAGGCCGACTCGCTGACCGGCCTGACCGTGCTGCCCGTCGAGCAGCTGGTCGGCGTGCAGTACGGCGCGACGCTGGCGATGTCGCGGGTGCTCGCCGACCGCGCCGCGGGCCGTGGGGCGACTTCGTGAGCCGCTACGCCCTGCGCCGGGCCGTCGAGCTGGTGATCGTGTTCCTCGGCGTCACGCTGATCATCTACCTGATGGTGTTCGCCCTGCCCGGGGACCCGATCCGGTCCCTCGGCGGCGACCGGCCGCTGCCGGACAACGTCGTCGCCGAGCTCCGCGAGCGCTACCACCTCGACGAACCCGTGCTCCAGCAGTACCTGCGCTACCTCGGCGGTCTGGTCACCGGCGACCTCGGCACGAACTTCAGCGGCCAGTCCGTGGCCTCGCGGATGGAGTCGCGCTGGCCGGTCACGATCACCCTCGCGCTGACCGCGTGGGGCATCGAGGTCGTCCTCGGCGTCGCCCTCGGCCTGGTCGCCGGGCTCCGCCAAGGCCGGTTCGCCGACCGCGCGGTGCTGGCGGGCACGATCCTCGCGACCAGCATCCCCGTGTTCGTCGTCGCGGTGACCGCGCAGCTGGTGCTCGGCGTCCGGCTCGGCTGGTTCCCCGTCGCCGGCACGAGCGCGGGCTGGCCGACGGCCTACCTGCTGCCCGCCGCCGTCATCGCCGTGTTCGGGCTGGCGTCCGTCACCCGCCTGATGCGCGGCTCGGTGGTCGACACCCTGCAGTCCGACTTCGTGCGGACGCTGCGCGCCAAGGGGCTGCGCGAGCGGCGGGTCGTGGGCGTGCACGTGCTGCGCAGCTCCGCGATCCCCGTGCTGACGTTCCTCGCCATCGACCTGGGGTTCCTGCTCGGCGGGACCGTCGTGGTCGAGGGCGTGTTCAACCTGCCCGGCGTCGGCCAGCTGCTGTTCCAGGCGATCCGCGCGCACGAGGGCCCGACCGTCGTCGGCGTCTCCACCGCGCTGATCATCATCTTCCTGCTGACGAACCTGGTCGTGGACCTGCTGTCGTCCGTGCTCGACCCGAGGATCCGCCATGAGTGACACCGTCGTGGCCGCCCCGCGCGGCGTCTGGCGCACCCTGCGCCGCCGACCCCTGTTCTGGGTGTGCGCCGCCGTCCTCGCCGTGCTGGCGCTGGTCGCGCTGGTCCCGTCGGCGTTCGCCGGCTGGTTCGGCCGGCCCGACCCGCGGGCCTGCGACCTCGCCGACAGTGCCCTGCGCCCGGGCGGCGACCACGTCTTCGGCACCGACGTCCAGGGCTGCGACGTGTGGGCCAACGTCGTCTACGGCACCCGGGCGTCGCTCACCGTCGGCCTGCTCGCCACGGCGCTCGCGCTGCTCGTGGCCCTCGTGGTCGGGACGGTCGCCGGGTTCTACGGCGGGCTCGCCGACCGGCTGGTCTCGCGGCTGACCGACGTGTTCCTCGGGTTCCCGTTCCTTCTCGGCGCGGTGGTCGTGCTGACGTCGATCGGCACCCGGTCGGCGGTGACCGTGGCGCTCGTGCTCGCGCTGTTCTCCTGGCCGACGATGGCCCGCCTCGTCCGCGGGTCGGTCCGCGCCGTCCGCGACGCCCCGTACGTCGAGGCGGCGAAGGCGATGGGCCTGCGGGACCGCCGGATCATCGCCCGGTACGTGCTGCCGAACTCCATCGGCCCCGTGCTCGCGGTGGCGACCACGATGGTCGGCGGCGTGATCGTCTCGGAGTCCACCCTGACGTTCCTCGGCCTCGGGCTGCGGGCCCCGTCGATCTCCTGGGGGCTGCAGCTGTCCAGCGCGCAGACCTACTTCCAGACGTCCCCGCACATGCTGCTGTTCCCGAGCCTGTTCCTCACCGTCACCGTGCTGGCGATGATCACCCTGGGCGACGTGCTCCGCGACGTCCTCGACCCGAAGGGCCGCGGCTGACGCCGCGCGGACCCACCCCCGACCGAGAGGCACACCCGATGTCCGACAGCACCACCGCCACCCTCCGCGCCGCAGCGCCGTACCTCGCCTCCTGGGTCGACCAGCAGGGCGCGTTCCGGCGGGCCGTGGGCGTCCAGGTGGCGATCCGGTCCGGGGACGACGTCGTCCTCGACCACGTGTGGGGCCTGGCCGACGCGACCACCGGCGAGCCGCTGCGCGCCGACCACCTGTTCCGGATCGCCTCGCACTCCAAGTCGTTCACCGCCACCGCCGTCATGCGGCTCGTCGAGGCGGGCCGGCTGCGCCTCGACGACACGCTCGGCGCCCTGGTGCCGGACCTCGCGGGCTCCGCGCTCGCCGGGCGCACCGTCCGCGAGCTGCTCGGCCACCAGGCCGGGGTGATCCGCGACGGCGAGCACGCCGACTTCTGGCAGCTCGACGGCCCGTTCCCGGACCGCGCGGAGCTGCTCGCCGAGGTCGGCCGGGCCGGCGAGGTCTACGGGCCCAACGAGCACTTCAAGTACTCCAACATCGGCTACGGCCTGCTGGGTCTCGTCGTCGAGGCCGTCACCGGCGAGCCCTACGCCGACCACCTGCGCACCGCCGTGCTCGACCCGCTCGGCATGGCCGACACCGGCGCCGAGTACGACCCGGCCCGCGCCGACCGGTACGCCGCCGGGCACACCGCCCTGCTCGACGCCGCCGACGCCCGCGAGCGCATCGAGCACGTCGACACCCGCGCGCTGGCCGCGGCGACCGGGTTCTTCTCCACCGCCCGCGACATGACGACGTTCGGCGCCGCGCACTTCCACGGCGACGAGACCCTGCTGTCCGACGCCGGCAAGCGGCTGCTGCACCGCCAGGAGTCCGTCGTCACCGTGCACGGCAAGGAGGTCGGCCGCTACGGCATCGGCCTCGACCTGCGGACCATCGGCGACCGCGAGGTCGTCGGGCACTCCGGCGGCTACCCCGGCCACATCACGCGGACCTACATCGACCCGGCGAAGAAGCTCGTCGTCAGCGTCCTGACCAACGCCATCGACGGGCCGGCCGACGCCCTCGCCGTCGGGCTGATCCAGCTGATCGACCTCGCCCTGAACCCCCCGGCCGACCCCGCACCGCTGCCCGCCGACGCCCGGCCGCTCGCCGCGTACACCGGCCGGTTCGGCGCCCTGTGGGGCGTCACCGACATCGCGGAGCTCGGCGGCCGGCTGCTGATGCTGCACCCCGCGGCGCCCGACCCGACCGCCGCGTACGACGAGCTCACCGTCGCCGGCCGCGACCTGCTGCGCACCGCCCGGCAGCCGGGCTTCGGCTCCGCCGGCGAGGACGTCGTGATCGAGCGCGCCGACGACGGCTCGATCGCGGCGGTCCGCAACGGGATGACCTCGTGGCCGATCGACGAGTTCCGCCGCCGCCGCACCGGGATGACACGTCGCCGGGACGCCGGTGCGCCCGTCCCGTCGTCCCTAGGGTGAGCGCATGAGCAGCGACGCCACGCCCGACCGCCCCGCCTCCGCCGCCGAGCCCGGGCCCGAGGAGGTCGAGCTCTCGGCCGGGACCCTGCACTGGGTCGAGCAGTTCGCGCTGACCTGGGAGGGCGTGAACAGCCCGCGCATGGAGGGCCGGATCGTCGGCCTGCTCATCATCGTGGACCGCCCGTACCTGTCGTCGCAGCAGATCGCCCGCCTGCTCACCGCGAGCGCCGGCGCGGTGTCGACGGCCACCCGGCGGCTGGTCGAGATCGGCTTCATCCAGCGGCACGCGATCCCCGGCGACCGGAACCACTACTTCCGCGTCGAGGACGACATCTGGGGCAGCTGGCTGGAGGGCGAGCGCTCGTACCTGCCGAGGTTCCAGCGGGTCATCGACGAGGGCCTCGCCGCCCAGCCCGACGTGGACGAGGGCCCGCGGCGCCGGCTCGTCAACGCCCGCAACTACATGGAGTGGCTCGCGGGCCACCACCGCAAGATGCTCGCCGAGTGGCAGGCCTACCGCGACTCGCTGCCCCCGCAGGACGCCCCGACAGGAGACCAGTGACCACGGACACCGCCCCGGCCCCCGCCCCCGTCCTACGCGTGCGCGACCTCACCGTCACCTTCCGCGTCGACCGCGGCCGCAGCCCCGACGTGCAGGCCGTGCGCGGGGTGTCCTTCGACCTCGCGGCCGGCGAGGTGCTGGCCGTCGTCGGCGAGTCCGGCTCGGGCAAGAGCGTGTCGTCGCTCGCGCTGCTCGGCCTGCTGCCCGGCAACGCCACCGTGACGGGCAGCGCCGTGCTCAGCGGGCCGGGCCACGACGCGACCGAGCTCGTCGGCCTCGACCGGCGCGCCCTCGCCGACGTCCGCGGCCGCCGCGTCGCGATGATCTTCCAGGACCCGTCGAACGCGCTCGACCCGGTGTTCACCATCGGCTCCCAGCTGCGCGAGACCCTGCGCCGGCACGTGCCCGGCATGACCCGCCGCGCCGCCGACGAGCGCGCCGTCGAGCTGCTGCGCACCGTCGAGCTGCCCGACCCCGAGCAGCGCGTGCGGTTCTACCCGCACCAGCTGTCCGGCGGGCAGGCGCAGCGCGTGATGATCGCGATGGCCCTGGCGTGCGACCCCGAGGTGCTGGTCGCCGACGAGCCGACCACCGCCCTCGACGTCACCGTCCAGCAGGAGGTGCTCGAGGTCCTGCGCCGGCTGCGCGCCCGCACCGGGGCGGCGGTCGTGCTCATCACCCACGACATGGGCGTCGTCGCCGACCTCGCCGACCGCGTCGTCGTCATGCGCGACGGCGAGGTCGTCGAGACCGCGGCCGTCACCGACCTGTTCGCCACCCCGCGCGCGGAGTACACCCGCACCCTGCTGGCCGCCGTCCCCCGGGTCGGCGCCCCCGAGCGACCCAGCACCGCCGACGTCCGCGAGCGCCCGGCGCTGAACGTCGAGGACCTGGTCGTCGAGTACCGCAACCGCCGCGGGCGCGTCGTGCGCGCCGTCGACGGCGTGACCCTGCGCGTGCAGCCCGGCGAGATGGTCGCCCTCGTCGGCGAGTCCGGCTCCGGCAAGTCCACCCTCGGCCGGTGCGCCCTCGGCCTCGCGCCCCTCACGTCCGGCAGCGTCGAGGTCGTCGGCACCCGGCTCGGCCGGGACACCCCGCGCGCCGTCCGGGCGGCCCGCACCCGGGTCGGCGTGGTGTTCCAGAACCCCACCGCCTCCCTCAACCCCCGCTACACGATCGGCGAGTCCGTCGCCGAGCCGCTGCGGGTGCACGCCGGCTTGAAGGGCGACGCCCTGCGGACCCGGGTCACCGCGCTGCTCGACGGCGTCGAGCTCCCCGGCGCGTGGGCCTCGCGGTACCCGCACGAGCTGTCCGGCGGCCAGCGCCAGCGCGTGTCCATCGCCCGGGCGATCGCGCTCGACCCCGAGCTGCTGATCGCCGACGAGCCGACGTCCGCGCTCGACGTCTCCGTCCAGGCCACCGTCCTCGAGCTGTTCCGGTCCATCCAGCAGCGCCTGCGGTTCGCCTGCCTGTTCATCAGCCACGACCTCGCCGTCGTGGACGAGCTCGCCGACCGCGTCGCCGTCATGCACCGCGGCCGGCTCGTCGAGGTCGGCGAACGCAGCCGCGTGCTGCGGTCCCCCGACCACGCGTACACGCAGCGGCTGCTCGAGGCCGCACCCGTGCCGGACCCGGCGCAGCAGGCCGCGCGGCGGGCGGCGCGACTGGCGTCCTGACCCCTACCCAGGCCCGTGATCCCGACCACACGGGAGGATTTCACCCACCCCTGAGTGGCGGATCCCGCAGATCCGTGTGACACCGTCCGATGGACACGAGACCACGGACGCGCGCCACGCGCGGACGCGGGCACCGCGACACCGGCTCGCCGCCGGTGCCGTCTCGGGCCGCTCCCCCGGCGGCCCCGCCAGGAGGACGCATGAACACCGACAGCACGACCACCGACGCCCGGCTGCACGTCGTCACCGGCCCCCTGCCGTGCGCCGCACGACCGCACTCCGGCCTCGTGCACCGCGACGGCCCCTGCCGGTGCTTCGTCGGCGGCCCCGCCCCGGAGCACGACCACCGGCCCGAGGACGCGCTGCTCGCCCTCGCCCACCACGGCGCCGCGTAGCCACCGGCAGCCGCCCGCCGCAGTCACCCACAGTCACCCACAGTCACCCACAGTCACCCGCAACCGGGACCCATCCGCCGCCCCACCCGCTCCGAACCCCTCGTGAACACCAACCGAGGGACCCCAAGGAGCGATGATGCGACGCACCCGCAGCACCTACGCCGTGGCCGCGATGGCCGCCGGACTGACGCTGAGCCTGACCCTGACCGCCTGCAGCAGCAGCGAGGACACGTCGACCGGCAGCAGCATGCCGTCCGCGTCGTCCTCGGCCGACGGCATGGACGGCATGGACATGGGCACCGGCGCGGTCGAGCCGGTGAGCACCGGTGACCCGTTCGCCGACGCCCGTACCGCCGCCCAGCACATGCCCGAGACCGGCCTGACGCTCGCCACCGGCCTGGCCGCGGCGACCGGCACCGCCGGCGAGGTCGACTCCGACGCCGCCACCCTGCGGTCCGCGCTGACCGCCCTGCTCCAGGAGCACGTCTACCTGACCGGCATCGGCGTCGCCACGGCCTACACCGCCGGCGCCGACTCCGACGAGTTCGCCGCCGCGAAGGCCGCGCTCGACGGCAACACCGCCGACATGACCGACGCGATCGCCTCCCTCGCGGGCGACGACGCCGGTGCCACGTTCCAGCAGGTCTGGGACGCGCACATCGGCTACTTCGTCGACTACGCCGTCGCCGTGAAGTCCGGGGACACCGCCGCCGCGGCTGCCGCCCAGGCCGAGCTCGCGACCTACACCGTCGACGCCGGGGCGTTCTTCGAGCAGATCAGCGCCGGCAACCTGCCCGCCGCCGCCGTCACCGAGGCGCTCGCCATGCACGTGAGCACGATGTCCGCCGCGATCGACGCGCTCGCCGCGGGCGAGCCGACCGCGTCCGACACGCTCAAGGCCGCCGCCGACCACGTCGGCATGGACGCCGCGACCATCGCCACCGGCCTCGCCGCCGGCGCCGGCCTGTCCGGCGACGCGATGGACGACGCCTCGACCCTGCGGGCGAACCTCACCGCGATGCTCCAGGAGCACGTCTACCTGGCCTCGTACGCCGTGTTCACGGCCTACACCGCCGAGGGCGGCGTGGAGTCCCCCGCGTTCACCGCGGCGGCCGCCACGCTCGACGCCAACTCCGTGCAGCTCTCCGAGGCCGTGTCCTCGCTGGCCGGCGACGAGAACGGCGCCGCGTTCCTCGACCTGTGGCGCGAGCACATCGGGTTCTTCGTCGACTACGCCGTGGCCGACGCCACGGGCGACGAGGACGCCCGCCAGCAGGCCCTGCAGGACCTCGACGGCTACCGCGGCCCCGCCGGCGAGTTCTTCTCGACGATCAGCGACGGCGAGCTGCCCGCCGACGACGTCGCCGCCGGGCTCGGGATGCACGTCTCGACCCTCGCCGGCGCGATCGACTCGCTGGCCGCCGCGCTCGTCAAGTGACCGCACGCTGACGAGCTCCCCGCAGACGCGTGGCGCCGGCCCTCTCCCCGCCGGGCCGGCGCCACGCCCCTGCGGCCGTGGGGGCGTGACCGCGCTCCCCCGGCCGAGCACCGGTCCGTGCGGCAGGATGTCGCAGGTGTCCACCCCCGGTACCCGCAGCACCGCGCCCGCGACGGCCGACGACGCCCTCGCCCGGGTCGCCGACGGCGACCGCGACGCGTTCGGCCCGCTGTACGACATGCTGTCCCCCGCCGTGCACGGCACGGCCCTCGCCGTCCTGCGCGATCCCGATCACGCGGCCGAGGTCACCCAGGAGGTCATGGTGGAGATCTGGCGCACCGCGTCCCGCTGGGACGCCCGACGCGGCTCGGCCCGCGCGTGGGCGACCACGATGGCGCACCGCCGGGCGGTCGACCGCGTCCGCTCCGTGCAGGCCCAGCGCAACCGCGACCAGGCCGTCCTCGACGCCGACCGCCCCCGGGACTTCGACGTCGTCTCCGAGCAGGCCGAGACCAACCTCGAGGCCCAGCGCGTCCGGCACTGCCTGGGCGGCCTCACCGACACCCAGCGCGAGGCCGTCGTCCTCGCCTACTACGACGGGCGCACCTACCGGGAGGTCGCCGAGAGGCTGGAGGCCCCCCTGCCCACCGTGAAGAGCCGGATCCGCGACGGCCTCACCCGCCTGCGCGACTGCCTGGGGGTGGCGGCGTGACCGACCCCACCTCGCCCCGCCCCGGCGACCCGCGGCCCGGCGACCGACGGTCCGACGACGCCGCGACCCGCGAGCTGATCGGCGCCTGGGCCGTCGACGCCCTCGACGACGCCGACCGCGCCGCCGTCGACGACCTGATCGCCCGCGACACCGACGCGGCCCGCGAGGCCCGCGCCCTGCGCGAGACCGCCGCCGTCCTCGGTGCGGCCGTCGCCGTCGAGCCCCCCGCCGCCGTCCGCGACACCGTGCTCGACCTCGTCGCGCGCACCCCGCAGGCCGGTGCGACCGACGCCGGGACCGGCACCCCCGGCGCACGGCCGCACGTCGCACCCGCGCACGCGGTGCCGCCCGCCGGGTCGCCCGCCGGGTCGCCTTCCACCCGGCCCGGCTCCGCCCCCGCCGCCGCCACCCGCCCCGCCGGGCGCGGCACCCGCCGTCGTCGCCGGCTGGCGACGCTCGCGGCGGCGCTCGTCGTCGCCCTCGCCGTGGCCGTCCCGAGCACCATCGCCTGGCAGCAGGCGCAGCGCGCGACCGAGGTCCAGGCCCGCGCCGACCGGCTCACCGAGCTGCTCGCCGAGCCGGGCGCGCGCGTCGCGTCCGCCGCGGTCACCTCCGGCGGCACCGCCGTCGCGGTCGTCACCGCCGACGCGGCGATCGTCACCGCCACCGGCGTCACCGCCCCCGGCACGGACGAGGTCTACCAGCTCTGGGTCATGCGCGACGGCGTCCCGCTGCGCGGCGGCACGACCGGGGTCGTCGACGGCACCCTCGAGATCGGCACCGACGCCTACCGCACCGGCGACGCGCTCGCGCTCACCGTCGAACCCGCCGGCGGGTCCGAGCAGCCGACCAGCGAGCCGGTGGTCGTCCTCGCCCCGGCCTGAGCCGCAGAGCCCGGGGCGGGCCGACCGGGCCGGCGGGTCAGCCCCGGTCGGTCCCGTGCCGCACGTGCGCGTCGCGGGCCACCGGGACGACCATCGGCGTCCCCGTCTCCGGGTCCGGCACCACGCGCGCGGCCAGGCCGAAGACGTCACGGACCAGCGCCTCCGTCACGACCTCCTGCGGCGGGCCCTGCGCCACGACCCGGCCCCCGCGCATCGCGATCACGTGCGACCCGTACCGCGCCGCCTGGTTCAGGTCGTGCAGCACCGCCACCAGCGTCCGACCCTCCTCGTGCAGGCGGGCGCACAGGTCCATCACCTCGTACTGGTGCGCGATGTCCAGGAACGTCGTCGGCTCGTCGAGCAGCAGCAGGTCCGTCTCCTGCGCGAGCGCCATCGCCAGCCACGCGCGCTGCCGCTGCCCACCCGACAGGTCCGACACGTACCGCTCCGCGAGGTCCGTGACCTCGGTCGCCGCCATCGCCACCGCGACCGCCCGCGCGTCCTGCGGCGACCACTGCCGCAGCAGGCCCTGGTGCGGGTACCGGCCCCGGGCGACCAGGTCGCCGACCGTGATCGCCTCCGGCGCGATCGGGCTCTGCGGGAGCAGCGCCAGCCTCCGCGCGATCGCGCGGGTGCGCAGCTGCGCCATCGGCTGCCCGTCGAGCAGCACCCGGCCGGCGCGCGGCTTCAGCGTCCGGGCCAGCGCACGGAGCAGCGTCGACTTGCCGCAGCCGTTCGGTCCGATGATGACCGTGAACGACCCCGCCGGGATCTCGACCGACAGGTCCTGCGCGACGACCAGACGGTCGTAGGCGAGCGTCACCCCGTCGGTCGCGAGCGGTGCGGTCGTCGTGGCGGTCATGCCGTCCCCTTCCTCCACTCGCGCACCAGGAGGTACGCGAGGTACGAGCCACCGAGCAGCGCGGTCAGCACCCCGACGGGGTACTGCACGCCCCACGGCGCGTGCTGGGCCAGGAGGTCCGCTGCGACCAGCAGCACCGCGCCCGTGCACGCCGCCGCCATCATGCCCGGCCCCGTCGACCGGGTGACCCGGCGCGCGATCTGCGGCGCCGTCAGCGCGATGAACGACACCGGGCCGCACACGCTCACCGCCGCGGCCGTCAACGCCACCCCGACCGCGATCGCGAGCGAGCGCGTGCGCCCCGGCGACACACCGAGCGCCGTCGCCGCGTCGTCGCCCATCTCCACGAGCTGCAGCCGCCGGGTCAGCGACAGCGCGAGCGGCAGCAGCACCACGAGCGCCAGCGCGATCGTCGCGACGTGCCCGGCGTTGCGCGACAGCAGGCTGCCGTTGAGCCACGCCGCGACCGTCTGCGCCTCCTCCGTGGTCGCCCGCGCCAGCGCGAGCTGCACGAACGCGAGGGCCATCGCCCCGATCGCGATACCCACCACGACCATCCGGAACGGCGCCCTCACCCCCCGGCCCGCCCCGAGCAGCACCAGCGCGACCGCGACCCCCGCGCCGACCAGCGCCCCCACCGGACCCGGCACCACGCCGGGCCACACCAGCGTCGCCGCCGCCGCACCCGCCGCCGCGCCCGACCCCAGCCCGATGATGTCCGGGCTGCCGAGCGGGTTGCGGGTGACGCTCTGGAAGATCGCCCCGGCCACGCCGAACGCCGCCCCCGCGCCGGCCGCCACCCCGATCCGCGGCGCCCGGTTGGACCACAGCACCCACTCCTGCGCCTTCGACCCGTCACCCGCCAGGACCGCCGGCAGCTCCGCCGGGGAGATCCCCAGGTCGCCCACCGCGACCGTCACCAGCGCGAGCAGCACCACGACGACGAGCGCCACCAGGCACACCACCACCGGCCGCCGGCTCACCCGGACCGCGACCCTCACAGCCCCACCCGCCCACGGCGCACGGCCACCACCAGGAACGGGGCACCGACGAACGCCGTCACCACCCCGACCATCAGCTCCCCGGGACGTGCCACGACCCGGCCGACGACGTCCGCGCCGAGCAGCAGCACCGGACCCAGCAGCGCGCAGTACGGCAGCAGCCACCGGTGGTCCGAGCCCGTGAACGCCCGCACCGTCAACGGCACCGCCAGCCCGACGAACGCCACCGGCCCCACCGCCGCGACCGACGCCGCCGCGAGCACCGTCGCCGCCGTCCCCGCCAGCGCCCGCGTCCGCCCCGAGCTCAGACCCAGCGTCGTCGCCGTCTCGTCGCCGAGCGCCAGCGCGTTCAGCCCCCGCGCCAGCAGACCTGCCAGCACCAGCCCCGCGACCACGAACGGCAGCACCAGCCCCACCGTGCCGTCCGGGCGGCCCGCCAACGACCCGATCACCCAGAACCGGTACGTCGAGAACACCTCCGGGTCTGCGAGCGTCACCGCCTGCACCAGCGCCACGAGCACCGCCGCGATCGCCGACCCCGCCAGCACCAGCCGCACCGGAGTCGCCCGCCCGCGCGGCCCGCCCGAGCCGATCACGTACACCGCGACCGTCGCCAGCACCGCACCCGGCAGCGCCGCCCAGACGGACCGCCCCGCGGTCCCGCCGGCCAGGGCGGTCACGACCACCACCGACGCCGACGCGCCCGCGTTCACCCCCAGGAGACCCGGGTCGCCCAGGGGATTGCGCGTCAGACCCTGGATCACCGCGCCCGACACCGCCAGCGCCGCACCCGCCAGCACCCCCAGCACCGTCCGGGACAGCCGCGACTGCACGACCGCCGAGGTGTAGCCGTCGTCCGGGTGCAGCCACGCCGACCACACCTCGCCCAGCGGCACGGACTTCGACCCGACCGCCACGCTCAGCCCGCAGGCCAGCACCAGCACCGCCGCGGCCGCCACCAGCCCCGCCGCGAGCAGCCACGCGCGCGACCGCGAGCCCCGCGCGGTGCTGCGCGGGGCTCGCGGGGTCGCGACGACGTCGGTCACAGGCTGGTCACGTGGGGTCGGCCGCCGGGCTGCCGGGTGGCGCCCGAGGTCAGGAGACCTTCGCGACGACCTCCGCGATCTGCGGCACGTACGCGTCCAGCGCGTACGGCACGCTCAGCGGCGTCGCGACGGTCACGGCCATGCCGAGCTGCCGGTCGATCATCGGCAGGTACGCGCCCGACGCGAACGCGGGCATCTGCTGCCACAGCGGCTGCGCCTCGGTCGCCGCCTGCTCGTCCTCGTCGTTGAACCAGGTGAACAGCACCTGCACGTCGTCCAGCGTGTCCGCGTTCTCCAGGCCGAGCGTCGCGTAGAACGACCCCTGGTCCGGCTCCAGCGCCGCCGCCGACGGCGCGAGCTGCAGACCCAGGCTCGACAGCAGCGCCACCCGGGTGTCGCCCGGCATGTAGACGCCCAGCGAGCCGGGCTGGTCGCCGCCGTAGACGTACGCGTACGTGACGTCCGCGAACTCCGGGTGCTCCGCCTTGACGGCGTCGTACTCCGCCTGGATGCCCTCGATCAGCTCGGCACCCTTGTCCGGCTCACCCAGCGCCTGCGCGGCGATCGTGATCTGGTCCTCCACCGAGGTGGCCCACGCGTCGCCCGGGTAGGCGACGACCGGCGCGAAGTCCGACAGCTGGTCGAACGTCGCCTGGTCGATGCCCGACTGCGTCGCGAGGATGAGGTCGGGCTCGAGGGCGATGACCGCCTCGACGTCCAGCTCCGGGTACATCGTGATCGTCTCAGGGAGCTCCACGCCGTCCGCCTCGAGCGCGTCGCGGAACCACGGCTGGTAGCCGTCCTCGTCGCCCGCCCAGTCGTCCGACTCGATGCCGACCGGCGTCGTGCCGAGCGAGTACGCGATGTCGGCCGCGCCCCAGCCGAGCGCGACGACCCGCTCCGGCTTCTGCTCGATCGTCGCCTCACCGAGCGACGACTCGATCGTCACCGGGAACGCGTCCGACGCGGCCGCGGTCTCGTCAGCAGGGCCCGCGTCGTCCGCGGAGTCGTCACCGCCGCTGCAGGCGGTCAGCGTCAGGGCCGCGGCACCGAGGGCAGCGACGACGGCCAGGCCGCGGCGCGCGGCAGGGCGCGGGAGGGACGTGCGAGCGTGCACGGAGGTGCTCCGATCCGAGGAAGGGCGACGAGCGCGCGTCGGAGGGAGCCCCAGGCTCGCGGACCGACGTCGGCGCCGCAACGATGAGGCAAGCCTAACCTACCGACCGGGTCGGCCCGAGCGCCAGAGGCGTTCCCCTCAGAGCGAGAGCGCCGTGCCTGTCAGCCGCTCGTACGCCTCGAGGTAGCGGTCCCGGGTGCGCTCGACGACGTCCTCGGGCAGCAGCGGCGGCTCGTCGTCACCGTCGCGGTCCCAGCCGGAGGCCGACGACGTCAGCCAGTCCCGGACGTACTGCTTGTCGAAGCTCTCCTGCGCCCGCCCGGGCTCCCAGGAGTCCGCCGGCCAGAACCGCGACGAGTCCGGCGTCAGCACCTCGTCGCCCAGGGTCACCGCTCCCGTCACCGGGTCCAGGCCGAACTCGAGCTTGGTGTCCGCGAGGATCACCCCGCGCTCGCGCGCCACTCCTTCGGCGCGCGCGTAGACCGCGAGCGTGAGGTCCCGCAGCTGCTCGGCGCGCTCCCGACCGAGCACGTCCGCGACCACGTCGATGCTCACGTTCTCGTCGTGCTCCCCCAGCTCCGCCTTCGTCGCCGGCGTGAAGATCGGCTCCGGTAGCCGCGAGCCGTCGACCAGCCCGTCGGGCAGGGAGATGCCGGTGACCGATCCCCCGGCCCGGTACTCCGCGAGACCCGATCCGGTCAGGTAGCCGCGGGCGACGCACTCGACGGCGAACATCTCCAGCCGCCGGCAGACCATCGCCCGGCCGAGCACCGCCTCCGGCACGTCCGGCGCGACGGCGCTGACGACGTGGTTCGGCACGAGGTCCTCGAGCTGCGAGAACCACCACAGGCTCAGCTGGGTGAGCACCACGCCCTTGCCGGGGATGCCGGGGTTGAGCACGTGGTCGTACGCGCTGACCCGGTCGCTCGCGACGACGAGCACCACGTCGCCGTGCGCCTCGGCGACGGCGGCACCTGCCGCCTGCGTCGTGTCCGGGACGTACAGGTCGCGGACCTTGCCCGAGTAGGTGTGCGTCCAGCCGGGCAGCGCGGGTGCGGTCATGGTGGACATCCTGCCGCAGGTCGCACCGGGCATACTCGCCCGCATGGAGCTCCCTGTCGCCTGGTCCGTGGTCCTCGTCGTCGCCGGCCTCTGGAGCCTGCTCGTCTGGCCGCGGTTCGGCGCCCGGATCGCGAAGGACCCCCGTTCCCGCGACGCGGCGGGCCGTCCCACGCGGTTCCTCACCGTGCACCTGGTGCTGATCACCGTGTCGATGCTGCTGGGTGCGGTGGTCGCGCTGCTGGGCGTGCTGACTCTGGTCTGAGCGTGCACGTGCCCCGGGAGCGCACCCTCAGAACGGTGGTGGCACCTCAGGCTGCGGCGCGGTGAGGTGGACGACCGGCGCGTCCGTCCCGGGGTGCACCCGGAAGGCGTGGCCGCTCGGCGTCCGCCAGTCGAACTCGCCGGCGGAGCGTTGCCGCAGCGCGAACGCCCCGGTGGTCTTGAGCCGGTGGTGGTGGCGGCAGAGCGGTCCGAGGTTCGTGGCGGCGGTCGCCCCGGGCGGGCGCGGGGGCTCGCCCTCGCGCGGCTCGTCCCACTCCTCGGTGTGGTCCAGGTCGGAGCGCGACGCGGGCACGCTGCATCCCGGTGCGACGCAGGTGCGGTCGCGGACCCGGACGTGCTCGGCGAGGGCGGCGGGCGGGCGGTAGGTGGTGCGTCCGACGTCGAGCACGGTGCCCGAGAGGTCGTCGGTGACGACCCGCCGCCAGACCCCGCCGAGGGCGAGCGCCCGCGCCTGCACGGCGTCGACGGGCCCGAACCCGTCGATGTCGCCCGGCTGGTCGTCGAGGTCCATCAACGTCGAGAGCGGCACGGTGACCAGCACCCGAGCACGTGCCTCGCCGTGCCCGACCGACGCAGCCCCGTTGGACGACCCCGCCTGCTTCGCGTCGTCGGAGGGCTCCAGCAGCTCGAACGAACCGTCCCGCTGCGTCCGCGCGGCGGCACGCGCCGCGGCGTCGTCGCCACCCTCGGGCACGTCACCCCGTCCCAGCACCCGGTCGCACAGCTCGTCCGCGCGCAGCTGGTCGAAGGTCCGCTCGTCCCCGGCGGAGCGCGCTCGGCGGGCTGCGGCGTCGAGGGCCGCGTCGACCTGCACGGCGGTGACGGCGGGCAGGACGAGCCAGGTGCCCGCCATGCCGTGCTGCAGCGCCCGGGGCCGGTACACGGCGCGACCGCGGCGCGCGTCGCGGTGCCGGTCGACGGCGTGCTCGCCGTCGACCTGGTTGAGCGCCCGCGCGATGTCCTGCCGCACCTGTGCGGGCGTCCGGCCGGGTGCGCGGGGCAGGACCAGGTCCTGCGCGGCGGTGGCGACGGGCACCGGCTCGTCGGCGAGGCCGCGCACGATCGCGCGGGCCCGCGGCACGTCGATCTGCCCGTCGGACAGCGCGGCTCCGGTGTCGGCGAGCACCCCGGCGTAGGCGATGCCCTCGCGGACCAGGGTCTCCGCCTCGTGGGTGCTGGCCTGGAGGCGCATCGCGAGGGTCGCGCCGGTCAGGTGCCGGGCGACGAGCGCGGCTCCGGGCAGCGGACGGCCCCGCGGGGGTCGCATGTCGGGGTGCCGGTCGAGCGCTGCGGCGGCGCGGGCCTTGATCGCGTGGGCCAGTGCCTCGAGCCGGCCGGCGGCGACGACGACCTCGACGCGCTCGAACGCGGTGAGCTCGTCGAGGTCGAGCTGGTCGAGCTCGGTCAGCAGGGCCACGCCGGCAGGCAGCTCGGCGAGCCGGCGGGCGAGCTGCGCCTCGCGCCCGTCATCGGCTGCGGACGGGCTCGCCTGCGAGGCGTCGGGGGCCGCCTCGGGCGCGGGTCCGTGCTGGTCGGGTGGCATGCCGTGACCGTAGGCGCGCCGAACCGGCTCCCGTCGGCCCACGACCGCGCGCCTGGGGACGACGCGCACGAGACCGCCCTGTGGAGGGTTCGGTCCCCGCCCGGCGAGCCGACCTCAGCCCTCCGCTGCGGCCCGCGCGATGTCCGACCGGTGGTGCGCTCCGTCGAGCCCGATCCGCTCGACCCCGGCGTACGCCGCAGCCCGTGCGGCTGCGAGGTCGGGCCCGGTGCCGACGACGCTGAGCACCCGACCCCCGGCGGAGACGACCGCCCCGTCGGGGCCGGACGCGGTCCCGGCGTGCAGCACGTGCACCCCGTCGACCGCGGCGGCGTCGTCGAGCCCGGTGATCACGTCGCCGGTGCGCGGGGAGTCGGGGTACCCGTGCGAGGCGACGACGACGGTGACGGCGGCGTCGTCGCGCCACTCCAGCGGCGGGAGCGCGGCGAGCCGTCCGGTGGCGGCGGCGAGCAGCACCCCGGCGAGCGGCGTCGCGAGGCGCGCGAGGACGACCTGCGTCTCCGGGTCGCCGAACCGCGCGTTGAACTCGACGACGCGCATCCCGCGGCTGGTCAGCGCGAGCCCGCAGTAGAGCACCCCGGCGAACGGGGTCCCCCGCCGCGCCATCTCGTCGACGGTGGGCTGCGCGACCTGCGCGACGACCTCGTCGACGAGCCCGGCGGGCGCCCACGGCAGCGGGGTGTAGGCGCCCATGCCGCCGGTGTTGGGGCCGGTGTCGGCGTCACCGACGCGCTTGAAGTCCTGCGCGGGCACGAGCGGTACGACGTGCGTGCCGTCGGACAGGACGAACAGCGACACCTCGGGGCCGTCGAGGTAGTCCTCGACGACGACCCGGCCGCCGGGCTTGGCCAGGCAGGCGAGGGCGTGGTCGAGCGCGGCGGCGCGGTCCTCGGTGACGACGACGCCCTTGCCGGCGGCGAGGCCGTCGTCCTTGACGACGTAGGGCGCCCCGAAGGTGTCGAGGGCGGCGGCGGCCCGGTCGGGGTCGGTGACGACGACGGGGTCGGCGGTCGGCACGCCAGCGGCGGCCATGACCTCCTTGGCGAACGCCTTCGACCCCTCGAGCCGCGCGGCGGCGGCGGTGGGGCCGAACACCGGGATCCCCGCGGCGGCGACCGCGTCGGCGACCCCGGCGACGAGCGGGGCCTCGGGCCCGATGACCACGAGGTCGGCGCCGATCCGCCCGGCGAGGGCCGCGACGGCCGCGCCGTCGAGGGGGTCGACGGCGTGCAGCGTGGCGAGCGCGCCGATGCCGGGGTTGCCGGGCGCGGCGTGCAGCTCGGCGACCTGGGGGTCGCGGGACAGGGCGAGGACCAGGGCGTGCTCGCGGGCACCGGTTCCGACGACGAGGATCTTCACGCCGCCGACCCTACCGACCACGCGCACGGGCCGGCGGTGACGGGTCAGTCGGTGGGCAGGGGCAGCACGTCGAGGTACACCCGCACCCGCCGCCGGTCCACCGGCCCGTCCCCCACCCCCTCGTCCCGCGCCGCAGCGTCCCGCGCCGCCTCGAGGTGCCGCCGCACGACGGCCTCGAGCTCCCTGGTCAGCGCCTCGGCCTCGGCGACGGTCAGCTCGCCGGTGGCGCGGGCGCTGCTGCCGACGCCGGCCCAGGCGGGGTCGGGCTCGACGGTCTCGACCCAGCGGGTGAGCACGCGCAGGCGCTCGGCGACGGCCCACTGCTGGGTGGAGGCGACGACCTCGGCGCCCCCGGGTTCCTGGCGGACGGCGACGCCGTCGACCCAGAACGCGACGGCGCGCCACCAGCGCTCCCGCCCGCCGACGTGGTCCGGGTCGTCCTCGACGAACCCGTGCCGCTCGAGCTGGCGCAGGTGGTAGCTGGTCTGGCCGGTGCTCTCCCCGAGGGCCCGCGCGAGCTGGGTCGCGGTGGCGGGGCCGTGCGCCTGGAGGTGGTCGACCATGGCGCGCCGCAGCGGGTGGGTGAAGGCCTTGAGGGCGTCGGCACCGACGGAGCGGGGCGGGCGGGCGTTGACGTCGTCCATGTGCAGAGATACCTTTGCAGAGACTTCTTTGCATAACTTCCTCTGCCCACTCTACGCGAGGACCCATGCCCCGCTCAGCCCCCACCACGACCACGACCGTCGAGCCGCTCGGCCACCGGTTCCGCGCCCTGCTCGCCGCCACGACGCTCGCCAACCTCGGCGACGGCGTCGTGCAGACCGTCGTCCCCCTCTACGCGCTGACCCTGACCCGCTCACCCGGGCAGATCGCCCTCGTCACCGCACTGGCCTGGCTCCCCTGGCTCGTGCTGGGCGTCCCGGGCGGGGTGGTCGTCGACCGGTACGACCGCCGTCGGGTCCAGGTGGCGGCGCTGCTCGCGCGCGCGGCGCTGCTCGGCGGCGCGGTCGCCCTCGCGGCCACCGGGCGGATGACGGTCCCCGCCCTCCTGCTGCTCGTCCTGGCGTACGGCGTGACCGACGTGCTCGCCGACCTGGCGCAGTCCGCCCTCGTGCCCGACGTCGTCCCCCGGTCCCGGCTGCAGGCGGCGAACGGCCGGGTCGTCGCGGCGCAGCAGGTCGCCGGCTCGTTCGTGGGCGGGCCGCTCGGGGGCGCGGCGCTCGCCCTGGGTGCGGCGTGGGCGTTCGGCCTGCCCGCCGCGCTGGCGGTGCTCGCGGTGGTCACGCTGCTGCGCGGCGTCCCCGGCAGCTACCGGCACGAGCGCGCCGCGACGACCCCGGTCCGACCGGCCCGCCGCGCGTTCGACGAGGCCCGCGAGGGTGTCGGTTTCCTGCTCCGCCACCCGGTGCTCCGCCCGCTGCTGGTCGCCGGGAGCGTGCTCAACATGTGCTTCACCGGCTACACGACCCTCCTGGTGCTCTGGGTCGTCGGGGCGGGCTCGCGGGTCGGCATGACCCCGACGACGTACCCGCTGCTCGGCGTCGCCCTCGCGACCGGGGCGCTCGGCGGGTCGCTGCTCGTCGAGCCGCTGCTCCGGCGCGTGGGCGAGGTCCGGCTGCTGCTCGGCTGCTGGGTGGCGATGGCGCTGCTGCTCGTGGTGCCGGTCGCCGCCCCGTACCCGGCGGCGGTGGCCGCGGCGTTCCTCGCGATCGGCCTCACCAGCACCGTCGGCAACGTGCTCTCCCAGTCGATGCGCCAGCGCCTCGTCGCACCGGCGATGCTCGGCCGGGTCGGCGGCGCGGGCCGGGCGCTCGCCTACGGCCTGATGCCGGTCGGTGCGCTGCTCGCCGGCGCGGCGGCCGAGCGCTGGGGGCTGGCGGCGGCGCTGCTGGGCGCGACCGCGCTGTCCCTGGTCACGCTCGTCCACCCGCTCGCGGTGGTGCGCCAGCGGGACGTCGACGCGGCGGAGCCGGCGGTCGGGTGACGACCGGCCCCACCGCGCGCGAGCGGCCTGCGGGTCAGCCGAGCAGGTCGTGGATCGCGACGGTCGCCTCGCGGCCCGGGCCCACGCCCACGGCCGAGATGCGGGTGCCGGAGATCTCCTCGAGGTGCGTGAGGTACCGCTGCGCGTTCACGGGCAGGTCGGACAGCTCACGGGCCTGGGAGATGTCCTCGGACCAGCCGTCGAGGTACTCGTAGACCGGCTTCGCGTGGTGGTAGTCGCTCTGGTCGTCCGGCATCTCGTCGAACCGGCGGCCGTCGACGTCGTACGCCACCGCGACGGGGATCCTGTCCCGGCCGGTGAGCACGTCGAGCTTGGTCACGACCAGGTCCGTGAGCCCGTTCACGCGGCTCGAGTACCGCGCCACGACGGCGTCGTACCAGCCGGTGCGGCGCGGCCGCCCGGTGGTGGTGCCGAACTCGCCGCCGGTCTGCCGCAGCCACTCGCCGTCCTCGTCGAACAGCTCGGTGGGGTACGGGCCCTCGCCGACGCGGGTGGTGTAGGCCTTCGCGACGCCGACCACGCGGTCGATCCGGGTCGGGCCGATGCCGGAGCCGGTGCACGCGCCGCCCGCGGTCGCCGAGGACGACGTGACGAACGGGTAGGTGCCGTGGTCGATGTCGAGCATCGTCGCCTGGCCGGCCTCGAACACGAGCGTCTTGCCGGCGTCGAGGGCCTGGTTGAGCACCAGGGGGGTGTCCGCGACGTACGGGCGCAGCCGCTCGGCGTAGCGCAGCAGGTCCTCGACGGCCTCGTCGACGGTGATCGCGCGGCGGTTGTAGACCTTCACCAGCAGGTGGTTCTTCTGGTCGAGGGAGCCCTCGACCTTCTGCCGGAGGATCTTCTCGTCGAACAGGTCCTGGATGCGGATGCCGACGCGGTTGATCTTGTCGGCGTACGCGGGGCCGATGCCCCGCCCGGTGGTGCCGATCTTCCGCTTGCCGAGGAACCGCTCGGTGACCTTGTCGAGCGTGCGGTGGTACGGCGCGATGACGTGCGCGGCGGACGACACCAGCAGCCGCTCGGCGGACACGCCGCGGGCCTCGAGGGCGTCGATCTCCTCGAACAGCACCTCGATGTCGATGACGACGCCGTTGCCGATCACCGGGACGACGCCGGGCGACAGGATGCCGGACGGCAGCAGGTGCAGGGCGTACTTCTCGCCGCCGATGACGACCGTGTGCCCGGCGTTGTTGCCGCCGTTGAACTTCACGACGTAGTCGATCCGCGAGCCGAGCTGGTCGGTCGCCTTGCCCTTGCCCTCGTCACCCCACTGGGTCCCGAGCACCACGACGGCCGGCATGTGATCACCACTCCCACCCTGCCCGGCGGCGGCCCGCCCGCGCGGCACCGAGCGGGTGGCTCGGTCGCGGGAGGTCCGGGTACCGGACGGCAGGCACCCCGGTTCCTCCGGAAGATTACCGGAGCGACCGGCCCGGCGTCGGGCGGGTCCGCGGCTCGGCGCGCGTCGGCCCGCGTCGACACGGGCGGCGCGGTGCCGATCGCGACGGCCCTCGCGGACTCAGCGCAGCTCGGCGACCTCCGCCGCGGACGTGCCCGAGTCGGTGAGGAACTGCGTGCAGCGCTGCGCCTCGTCGTCCTCGCCGATCGCCTCGGCGGCCTCGGCCAGCGCGAGCAGCGCCCGGAGGAACCCCTGGTTGGGCTCGTGCTCGGCGGGCACGGGCCCGCGGCCCCGCCAGCCGGCGCGCCGCAGCGCGTCGAGGCCGCGGTGGTAGCCGGTGCGGGCGAACGCGTAGGCGGCGACCGGGTCGCCGTCGTCGGCCAGCGCGTGCTCGGCGAGCAGGGCCCACGCGAGCGAGGACGTCGGCACCTCGCGGGCGGCGTCGCGCAGGTCACCGCCGCGCGCGAGCACCGCCCGGGCGTCGGCGTCGGCCCCCACGGGCAGGCGGGTGGGCTCGGGCTCGAGGAGGTTCGCACCGGTCATCCGCCCAGTGTGGCAGCCGCGAGCGGGTGCGGACCCGCCGGGCGGGTGGTTACAGTCGGTCAGCCTGCCCGTCCGCGTCCGGAGGACCCCCCATGATCGAGATCGCGACCTCGGCTGCGACGACGACGCTCGTCATCGCCGGTGATCTCGACCTCGCCGAGCGCGACCAGTTCCCGGAGATCGCCGCGCGCGTCGTCGGGCTGCGCCGGCAGCTGCTGGTGATCGACATGTGCGACGTCACCTTCATGGACTCCACGGGCGCCGCGTTCCTCATCTCGCTGGCGGACGCGAGCCGCAAGCGCGGCGGTGCGACGGTGCTGCGCGGTGCGGACCCGCGGGACCTGTTCGTCCTGGAGATCTGCGGCGCGCTCGAGCTGTTCCGGATCGACGCGGAGCACCGGTGCAGCACCGCCGCCGGGTCGACCGACGAGGCCGACCTCCCGACGGACGCCTCCCGCTAGACCCCGCTCAGCGCCCAGACCCCGGTCAGCGCTCCGTCGGCCGCACCCGCGCCCACACGAGCTTGCCGCCGCGCGAGGGCCGCCAGCCCCAGTCGGCCAGCTGCTCGACGATCCGCATCCCGAACCCGCCGATCCGTCCGGGGTGGCCCTCGGTCGCGACGGGCGGCGTCGGGTTGGAGTCCTCGACCTCGATCCGCAGGCCGTCGCCGGTGTCGTGCAGGCGCAGGGTCACGCGGCCCCAGCCGTGCAGCACGGCGTTGGCGACCAGCTCCGAGACGACGAGCTCGGCGTTCCCGGCGTCACCGAGCTGCCACGCGTGGCAGGTCCGCACGACGGCGTGCCGCGCCCGGGCGATGGACGCCGGTTCGCCGGGGAGCTGCCAGCGGCGGCTGCGGACGTTGCCGCCGTGCCCGGAGGTGTCCGTGAGGTCGGGGACCCGCACGACGACGACCGCGACGTCGTCCTCGGGCCGGTCCGCGAGCCGCGCGAGCAGCTCCTCGCCGATGCCGGCGGAGTCGACGGCGGTGGCGCCCTCGGCGACGGCCCGGAGCGCGGCGAGCCCGTCGAGGAGCGACCGGTCGCGGCGCTCGATCAGGCCGTCGGTGTAGAAGACGAGGACGTCGCCCGGCCGCAGGTCCAGGGCCGCGGTCGAGCGCCGGCCGTCCCCGAAGCCGATCAGGGCGCCACCGGCCCCGTCGAGCAGCGTCGCCGCGCCGTCCCGCACGAGGACGGCGGGCAGGTGGCCGGCGCGCGAGTACGCGAGGTGCCAGGTCGGGCACGCACCGTCCTCGCCGCCGCGGCGGGTCAGGGTGGACAGCACCAGGCCCGCCGACCGCGGGATGCGCATGCCGCCGACCAGCTGGTCGACGCGCTCGAGGACGGGACCGGGCTCGGTGACCTCGAACGCGTAGGCGCGCACGACGGACCGCAGCTGCCCCATCGCCGCGGCGGCCTCGACGTCGTGGCCGACCACGTCGCCGATGACCACCCCGACCACGTCGCGCGAGACCTGCACGACGTCGTACCAGTCGCCGCCGACCTGCGCGTAGACGACGTTCGGCGCGTAGTACGACCACACGTCGAGCCCGTCGACCTCGGCCTGCTCGGGCAGCATCGCCCGTTGCAGCGTCTCGGCGACCCGGTGCTCGCGGGCGTAGAGCCGCACGTTCTCCATCGCGAGGCCGACGCGCCGCGCGGTCAGCGACAAGATGGTCCGGACGCGTTCGTCCAGGCCGCCGCGGGTGGGCGCGGGGCGGCCCGGGGGCACCGTGGGAGCGGCGACGACGACCAGCAGCCCGAGCACGCGGTGCCGCCCGGGCAGCGGGAGCACGGCGACGTGCTCGGGGTCGAGGGCGAGGCCGAGGCGGTCGCGCAGGTCGGCGACGAGCCAGGCGGACGCCGAGCCGGGATCGTGCGGGGCGCCGAGGTCGAGGTCGAGCGGGAACGCCGCACCCTCGCCCTCGCCGTCGAGCAGCCGCTGCACGGGGTCCTGGCCCGGCGTCCCCCGCCCGCGCACGTACCCCGGCCGGGCCGCGCCGCCGGACGGGCTGCGCCGCACGGAGCCGCGTCCTGCCCGGCTGGTGTCGATGCCGTCCGCGGCGTGCAGGCCGTCGTCGTCGACGTAGAACCCGGCCCACGCGACGACCCGCCGGGCCAGCAGCTCGGCGATGGCGCGCAGGCCGTCGGGGTCGTCGAGGTCCATCACCAGGTCGGAGACGGTCGCGATCAGCGCGAGGTCCTCGCTCTCCCGCCGGACCACCTCGACCTCGGCGGCGACCGCGGCGTCGTGGTCCACCTCGGCGGTGACGTCGACGAGCGCCGCGACCCAGTGCGTGGTCGTCGTGCCGCCTCCGGCCGCGACCGGGGTCACGAGCGTGCGGGACCAGAACCAGTCTCCCCCGGCCCGCCGGAGCCGCAGCAGCGCGGACGTGGCGCGGCGGGCCTGCACGGCCTCGCTGAGGTGCCGCAGCCCGGAGCCGTCCTCGGCGGACATCGCGACGAGTCCGGCGGCCGGCCCGGCGACGTCGGAGAGCGTCAGCCCGGTGGCCCGGGTGAAGGCCTCGTTGACCCAGACGACGGGCCAGTCGGGCTCCTGCGCGGCCGCGACGACGGCGGGCATCCCCTGCACGTGCTCCAGCGCGCGCCGCAGGCCGTCGAGCGCCCCGTCCTCGCCGGTCCCGGGCGTGGAGTTGACCACCACCGCCTCCGATCGTCTAGCGTGCGAGCCATGTCCGGCGAAGCCACCCACCGGACGACGCCGAGACACCCGGTGCGGCCGATGCGGCCGCCACCCGGACGGAAGGGAGCATCGTGCGCGACGGTAACAGCACACCGCCGGGCGGGCCCACCGGGGACGCAGGCGCCTCCGCGCCGACCGTACCCGCTCCGCGGGACGCGGCCGGGGAGCCCGGTTCGGTCCACGTCATCCTGTCCCCGGACCGGACGACGATCGTCCTGTCGGGCGAGGTCGACGCGGACCTCGGGCCCGACCTGGCGCAGGCCACCACGGACGCGGAGGAGGCGGGCGTGCCGATCGAGGTCGACACGCACCACGTGACCTTCATGGACTCGTCCGGGGTCGCGTTCCTCGCGCGCCTGACCAGCCGCACCCCGCACCGGGTGCGCCTGCTGCACGTCCCGCCGACGGTCCAGTTCCTGCTGGAGGTCACCCGGATCGGCGAGCTCCTCGACGTCGTCGAGGACGAGCCCCGCGTCTGACCCCGCGGGCCCCTCGCACGCAACGCCCCCCCGCACGCACGAGGGCCCGGTCACCGCACGCGCGGTGACCGGGCCCTCGTCGTGGTGCGGGTGCTCAGCGGAGCTTGTTGCCCGCGGACCGCAGCTGCTGCGACGCCTCGACGATGCGGGCGGCCATGCCGGCCTCGGCCAGCTTGCCCCAGGCGCGCGGGTCGTAGGCCTTCTTGTTGCCCACCTCGCCGTCGACCTTGAGCACGCCGTCGTAGTTGCTGAACATGTGGCCGACGACGGGACGCGTGAACGCGTACTGGGTGTCGGTGTCGATGTTCATCTTGATGACGCCGTTGTCGACCGCCTCGGCGATCTCCTCGGCGGTGGAGCCCGAACCGCCGTGGAAGACCAGGTCGAACGGGTCGGTCTTGCCGATCTCCGCGCCGACGGCCTTCTGGATCTCCGCCAGGATCGACGGGCGCAGCTTGACGGCGCCCGGCTTGTACACGCCGTGCACGTTGCCGAAGGTGAGGGCCGTCAGGTAGCGGCCCTTCTCGCCGGCACCGAGCGCGCGGACCGTCGCGAGGCCGTCCTCGGCCGTCGTGTAGAGCTTCTCGTTGATCTCGGCCTCGTGGCCGTCCTCCTCGCCACCGACGACGCCGACCTCGATCTCGAGGATCGTGCGGGCCGCCTGCGACAGCTCGAGGAGCTCCGCGGCGATGACGAGGTTCTCGTCCAGCGGGATGTCCGAGCCGTCGAACATGTGGGACTGGAAGGTCGGGTTCTTGCCGGCCTTGACCTCCTCGGCCTCGAGGGCCAGGAGCGGGCGGACCCAGGAGTCCAGGTTCTTCTTGACGCAGTGGTCGGTGTGCAGGGCGACCGTGATGCCGTAGCCCTGGGCGACCTCGGCCGCGTAGGCCGCGAGCGCGCGCGTGCCGGAGACGCGGTCCTTGACCGTGGAGCCCGACGCGTACTCGGCGCCGCCGACGGACACCTGGAGGATGCCGTCCGACTCCGCCTCGGCGAAGCCCTGCAGCGCGGCGGTGATCGTCTGGGAGGAGGTGATGTTCACGGCCGGGTAGGCGAACTTGCCCGCCTTCGCCCGGTCGATCATCTCGGCGTAGACCTCAGGGGTGGCGATCGGCATCGCAGCGGCTCCAAAGAAGAAGTGGGGTTTTCGCTATCGCACCAAGTCTGGCACGAGTCGCGCGCAGGGCGTCCGGGACGTCCTGCCCACGGGCGCCCGGACGTCGTCAGGCGGGTGGGGGGCCCGCGTGCCGGACGACCCAGGCGTGCATCGCGATCGCCGCGGCGGCGCCCGCGTTCATCGAGCGCGTCGAGCCGTACTGGTCGATGTGCAGCACCGCCTCGGCGGCCTCCTGCGCGGCCGGGGTCAGCCCGGTCGACTCCTGGCCGAGCAGCAGCACGCACGCCTCGGGCAGCGGGTAGCCGCCGAGCGGCACCGACCCGGGGACGTTGTCGACGCCGATCACGGGCAGCCCCGCGGCGCGGGCCCAGGCCAGCAGGTGCGCGACGTCCGGGTGGTGGTGGACGTGCAGGTAGCGGTCGGTGACCATCGCCCCCCGGCGGTTCCAGCGGCGCCGGCCGACGACGTGCACCCCGGCGGCGTTGAACGCGTTGGCGGTGCGGACCACGGAGCCGATGTTGAGGTCGTGCGCCCAGTTCTCGATCGCGACGTGGAACGGGTGCCGCCGGGTGTCCAGGTCGGCGACGACGGCCTCGACGGTCCAGTACCGGTAGCGGTCGACGACGTTGCGGCGGTCGCCGTGCGCGAGCAGCTCGGGGTCGTACCGGGGGTCGTCGGGCCACGCCTCCGGGCCGCCGGGCCAGGGGCCGACGCCGACCTCGGGGGCGTCGGGTGCGTCGGGCCCCTCGGCCGCGTCCGGGTCCCGGGGGTCGGTCACGCCGGGTCCAGCGTCACGGTCAGCGCCGCCGCCGCGGCTCGGGCGCGGTCCCGCGCCTGCGCGACGTCGGCCCCGCGCGCGACGGTGACCGCGACCCGCCGCCGTCCGGCCACCGCGGGCTTGCCGAACAGCCGGACCTGCGCGGTCGGCACCGCGAGCGCCGCCTCGACGCCGGTGAACCGCGGCACGCCGGTCCCCTCGGCGAGCACGGCGCAGGACGCCGCGGGGCCGAGCTCGAGGACCTCGCCGGCGGGCAGCCCGAGGACGGCCCGGGCGTGCAGCGCGAACTCCGACAGGTCCTGGGACGCCAGGGTCACCAGCCCGGTGTCGTGCGGCCGGGGCGAGACCTCGGAGAACAGCACCTCGTCGCCGACCACGAACAGCTCGACCCCGAACAGCCCCCACCCGCCGAGCGCCTCGGTGACGGTCGCGGCCACCCGCTGCGCCGCGGCGAGCGTCGCCGCGGGCAGGGGCGCGGGCTGCCAGGACTCCCGGTAGTCGCCGTCGACCTGGACGTGCCCGACGGGTGCGCAGAACGTCGTCCCGGCCGCGTGCCGCACGGTGAGCAGCGTGATCTCGGAGTCGAACCGGACGAAGCCCTCGACGATCACCCGCACGGCAGCCCCGCCGTCGGCGACCGCGCGGCCCCCGGTCTGCGCGGCCGTCCAGGCCGCCTCGAGGTCGTCCGCCGTGCGGACCACCGACTGGCCCTTGCCGGAGGACGACATCACCGGCTTCACCACGCACGGCAGCCCGACCTCCGTCACGGCGGCCCGGAGGTCGTCGAGGGTGTCGACGAACCGGTACGGCGAGGTCGCCAGCCCCAGCTCCTCGGCGGCGAGCCGGCGGATGCCCTCGCGGTCCATCGTCAGCCGCGTGGCGCGGGCGGTGGGCACCACGCGGACGCCGGTGGCCTCGACGTCGGCGAGCACCTGCGTGGCGATCGCCTCGATCTCGGGGACGACCACGTCCGGGCGCTCGGCGTCGAGCACGGCGCGCAGCGCGTCCGGGTCGAGCATGTCGACGACGTGCGACCGGTGCGCGACCTGCATCGCGGGTGCGTGCGGGTAGCGGTCGACGGCGACGACCTCCACGCCGAGCCGCTGCAGCTCGATCGCGACCTCCTTGCCCAGCTCGCCCGAGCCGAGCAGCAGGGCGCGGGTGGCGCCGGGGGTGAGCGGGGTGCCGAGGGAGACGGGGTTCACGACCGCCATCCTCGCGCAGCACGGGCCGGGGGTCCCGGGACCCGAGCCGTACCCTGGGCGGCATGCCCTTCTCGTCCGCCCTCGCGGCCCTGGCCCCGGCCGTCGGCGTCCAGCCCGCCCTGCTGCCCGACTGGCTCGACGCCGAGCACCTCATCTCGTCGTTCGGCTCGTACGCGCTGATCGGCATCGTGCTGGTCGTGTTCATCGAGACGGGCCTGCTGTTCCCGCTGCTGCCGGGCGACTCGCTGCTGTTCACGGCGGGCGCGCTCGTCGCGCAGGAGGCCCTCGACTTCCCGCTGTGGCTGCTGTGCCTGCTGCTGTTCGCGGCGGCGTTCCTCGGCGACCAGGTGGCGTACTTCATCGGCCACAAGGCGGGCCCGCGGCTGTTCAACCGCCCGGACTCGAAGATCTTCAAGCAGCAGTACATCGACCAGACGTACGCGTACTTCGACAAGTACGGCGGCCGGACGGTGATCCTGGCGCGGTTCGTGCCGATCGTGCGGACCTACGCCCCGGTCGCCGCGGGCGTCGGGAGGATGCGCTACCGGACCTTCATCTCGTACAACGTGATCGGCGCGTTCGTGTGGGGCGTCGGCGTGACGGTGCTCGGCTACCTGCTCGGGACCATCGCGTTCGTCCGGGACAACATCGAGGCGCTGGCGGTGCTCATCGTCCTGATCTCGGTCGTGCCCGTCGCGATCGAGCTGTGGCGCGGGCGTCGCGCCGCCCGGCGCGCGGGCGGTACCGCCGGCCGGGACCCGCGGTACGACGAGCCGGCCGAGCGCGCCGACGTCGAGCGGAAGGCCTTCGACCAGTGACCACGCACAGCACCCCCCGACCGATCACCTCGTGGCTGTCCGACATGGACGGCGTCCTCGTGCACGAGGGCACCGCGCTGCCGGGAGCGCCGGAGTTCGTCCGCGCGCTGCGCGACGGCGACCACCCGTTCCTGGTGCTGACGAACAACTCGATCTTCACGCCCCGCGACCTGCGCGCCCGGCTGGCGTCCTCGGGCATCGAGGTGCCCGAGGAGTCGCTGTGGACGTCCGCGCTGGCGACCGCCCAGTTCCTGCGCGACCAGGAGCCCGGCGGGTCCGCCTACGTGATCGGCGAGGCCGGGCTGACCACCGCGCTGTACGAGGCCGGCTACACGCTGACCTCCGCGGACCCCGACTTCGTCGTGCTCGGCGAGACCCGCACGTACTCGTTCGAGGCCATCACCCGGGCGATCCGGCTGATCCAGGGCGGCGCCCGGTTCATCGCGACCAACCCGGACGTCACCGGCCCGAGCCAGGAGGGCGACCTGCCCGCGACGGGCGCGGTCGCGGCGATGATCTCCGCCGCGACCGGCCGTCAGCCGTACTTCGTCGGCAAGCCGAACCCGATGATGATCCGCTCGGCGCTGAACCGGATCGACGCGCACTCCGAGACGACCGCGATGATCGGCGACCGGATGGACACCGACGTCGTCGCGGGCATCGAGGCGGGCCTGCGCACGTTCCTCGTGCTCACGGGCTCGACCCGCCCCGACGACGTCGCGCGCTACCCGTTCCGCCCGACCCACGTGCTCGACTCGATCGCCGACCTCGTGGACCGGGTCCCGGAGTGGGCGGTCACCCCACCCGCCTGACGCCGGCTGCTCGCCCGGACGTCGACCGGGCGGACCCCTCAGGCCAGGCCGAGGTCCGTCAGGTCGAACAGGAAGTGGTACGGGACGCCCAGCGCCTCGATCTTCTCCCGCGCGCCGGTGTCGCGGTCCACGATGACGGCGACGCCGCGCACGTCGGCGCCCGCCTCGCGCGCGGCCTCGACGGCGGCGATCGGCGACGCCCCGGTGGTCGAGGTGTCCTCCAGCACGACGACGGCGCGACCCGCGACGTCGGGGCCCTCGATGCGGCGCTGCATCCCGTGCGCCTTCGCCTCCTTGCGGACCACGAACGCGTCGAGGTCCTGCCCGCGCGACGCCGCGGCGTGCAGCAGGGCGGTCGCGACGGGGTCGGCGCCGAGGGTCAGGCCGCCGACGGCGTCGACCTCCGCCGTGCCCAGCCCGACCTCCTCGAGCCGGTCGAGCAGCACGTGGCCGATCAGCGGGGCGGCGCGGTGGTGCAGGGTCACGCGGCGCAGGTCGACGTAGTAGTCGGCCTCGCGCCCGGAGGACAGCGTGACCCGGCCGCGCACGACGGCGAGCTCGACGATCAGGTCGCGCAGCTGCTCGCGCGGGGTGGGGGACATCGGGGAGTTCGTCACGCCCGCCAGGGTAGCGACCGAGCCGTCGCCGTCCTCGCTCCCCGTGGCGCGCGGCGACTCCCACGCGGCGACAACGAGCCGTGCGGGTCCGTAGGGTGACCCGCATGGGAACCGCACTGATCACCGGGGCGAGCGCCGGTCTCGGCCTCGAGTTCGCCTGGCAGCTCGCGACCGCGCGTCACGACGTCGTCCTCGTCGCGCGGGACGCCGAGCGCCTGGAGCGCCTCGCCGCGCAGCTGCGCGCCGCCGCGGGCGTGCACGCCGAGGTGCTGGTGGCCGACCTCACCGACACCGGCGACCTCGGTCGCGTCGCCGAGCGGCTGCGCGCTGCCGGACGTCCCGTCGGCCTGCTGGTCAACAACGCGGGGCTCGGGCTCGGGCAGCGGTTCGTGGGCGGGGACCTGGACCGCGAGGTCGCCGCGCTCGACCTGATGGTCCGGTCGGTCCTCGTCCTGTCGCACGCCGGCGCCGGCGCGATGGTCGAGCGGGGTCGCGGCGCGATCCTCAACGTCGCGTCGGTCGCGGCGCTGATGGCGTCCGGCACGTACTCGGCGCACAAGGCGTGGGTGCGGTCCTTCACCGAGGGGCTCGCCGTGGAGCTCGCGGGGACCGGCGTCACCGCCACCGCGCTGTCCCCGGGTCTCACCCACACCGAGTTCCACGAGCGCGCGGGGCTGCCCGGCGCGGAGAGCTACCCCGAGCTGGCGTGGCTGAGCGCGGACCGGGTGGTGGCCGAGGCCCTGGCGGACGTGCGTCGCGGTGCGGTGCTCTCGACCCCGAGCCTGCGCTACCGCGTCGCCTCGGGGGTGCTGCGCACCCTGCCGCGCTCGGCGGTGCGCCGCCTGGGTGCGGCACGCCGCCGCTGACCGACCCGGCGGCGGCCCTCAGCCCCCGAGCTCGAGCCAGGTCCGGACGGCGCGGGCGAGATCGTCCCTGTTGTCCACACCGACCTTGCGGTGCGCGTTCATCAGGTGGGTCTCGACGGTGCGCGTGCTCAGGCCGAGCGCCTGCGCGACGTCCGCGTTGGGCATCCGGGCGCTGACGAGCTCGGCCACCTCCGTCTCCCGCAGGGTCAGGCTCACCGCGCGGACCAGCCGGTCGAACATCCCCCGGCGGTCGACGCCGCGCTCCCCCGCCACCGCCCACGCCTCGTCGGCCTGGGCGCACGCCGCTGCCGGGTCGTCCCGCTCGCGGAGCACCAGGGCACGGGTCACCAGCGCGCGCACGGCGTAGACCGGGGCCCCCGCGGCGTCGAGCGCGTCCGACGCCGCGACCAGCGCGCGCTCGTCCCAGGCCGCCGTGGCGACGGCGTACTGCACCCAGGCGCGGACCAGGGGTGAGTCGGCGCCCTCGGCCGCCTCCGCCGCCACCGCCGCCCGGGCCGGGTCGGGCCGGTGCTCGAGGGAGGCCACGGCGGCCATCGCGCCGACGGCGACGTCCCCGCCGGCGAGCGCGCTGGAGGCCGCGCGCCAGAGGACGTCGGCCTCGTCGACCTGGTCGCCGCCGCGCGCGAGGGCGAGCAGCGCCCCGGGGAGCATGCCGGGGAACGGGCCGCGCTCCAGCCCCAGCGCGCCGCCCTGGATCGCCAGGGTGCGGGCGTAGCCCTGCCGTCCCTGCCAGCCGGCGACGATCCCCGCGAGCGAGAGCAGCCCCGCCTGGTAGTGCCGCTGGATCGCGAGGACGTGGGTCGACGCCAGCGCCGCGTTCACGCACTCGTCGAGCTCGTCGAACCGCCCGAGCAGCGTCAGGCCCAGCGCCGCGACGTACCAGTGCGACTGCATCGGGCCGGCCTCCACCCCGTCCTGCAGGGCGGTCAGCCGCGCGCGCGCCCACGCCACGCCCGCCTCGACGTCACCGGCGAGCACGAGCGCGAGGCCGCGGCACACGTCCCCGTGGTGCCGCAGCGCCGGCAGCTCCGGGTCGAGGTCCTCGAGCCGCCGGCACGCCTGCGCGACCCGCCCCGCCGCGAGGTCCTGCTCGACCCGGACCGCCGTCACGGCGTGCTCGTTGAGCGGATCGGCACCGGGCCGGACCTCGTCGAGGGGCACGGCGACGCCCGGGTCACCCCGGACGAGGTCGAGGTGCGCCTGCACGGCACGCAGGAACGGCTCGAGCGCGGGGGCGTGGGCGCACGCCTGCACGAGGCCGGACCTCGCCCGCTCGGGCTGGCCGAGGCGCAGCGCGCGGAACACGCCCTCCCACGCGGCGAGGAGCGCGAGCTCCCGGGGGTCGGAACGGTCCCGGGGCGTGCGGTCGAGGACGTCCTCGACCTCGGCGGGCGCCGCGGACGCGTCGTGCAGCGCGGCCAGCAGCGGGACGGCCGTGGTGGGCCCGGGAGAGTCCTCCCAGTCGCCCAGCCGACGCGTGGCCTCGGCCCGCCAGTGGTCGGCGGCGCGCCGGGCCGCGAGGCCGGTCGCGTGCGCCGCGGCGACGTCTCCGGCGCCTGCCGGGCGCTGCCGCGGCACAACGTGCCTCGCCAGGAGCGCGTCCACGTGGTGCCGTTCGAGGGACGGCGCCGTGCGGCGCACGTGCTCGGCGAGGATGGGGGGGCACACCGAGAGCACCGGCTCCGGGCTCCCGTCACGGACCCGGACCAGGCCGACCTCCTCGAGCGTGGTCAGGACGGCCCGGGACGCGAGCTCGACCGCCCGGGTCACCGGGGTCACCTCGGCCACGGCGAGCACGCCGAGGGCGGAGCGCTCCTCGTCCCGCAACCCGTGGAGCAGCGGCTCCAGCGTGGGCGCGAGCCTGGGGCTCCACAGGTCGCCGACCGCGGTCCAGAGGTCGTCGTCGAGCCGGAGGCTGCCGCCACGCCGACCCTCGTCCACCACCGCCCGCACCACCCCCGGGAGCCCGCAGGTGCGGGTGGCGATCCGCGCGACCACCACCGGGTCGACCGGCCCCGCCAGCATCTCGTGCACGAGCGCGTGCACCTGCGCGAAGCGCAGCGGCTCGACGGCGACCCGCAGTCCGGGCAGGGCGCCGGCCGCGAGCAGCCCGGTGGGCCGGTGGCGAGCCGTCGGCCGGCAGACCGCGAGCACCGGCACGTCCGTCCGACGGCGGACCGCGTGCACGACCCCCGCGGTGACCGCGTCCAGCTCGTCGGCGTCGTCGACGACGAGCACGGACCGCCGAGCAGCCAGCTGCCGGACGAGCGCGTCCGCCACGACCGACGACGCCGGGGGCGATCCCGGCGTGACCAGGCCGAGGCCGGACACGGCAGCCACCGCGAGCGGGCGGTCGCGCAGACCCCGGACGCCCGGCAGGTGCACCGTCGCGACGCCGGCGTCGCCGAGGAGGTCACCGACCCGGCGGGTGACGCGCGACCGTCCGGACCCGTGCCGCCCGACGAGCTGCACGCACAGCCCCTCGAGGAGCAGGGCGGTGACCTCCTCCGCCGCGGCGAGCTCGACGGTCGGTCCGGACCACGCGGGGCTCTGCACGGAGCCGACGGTACGCACCCCCCGACCACTCACCCCGCCACCCCCCGACCACTCACCGCGGGTACTCAGACCCCGCCCCGGGGTACTCACGCGGGGCTCCGCGCGCGGGAGTCGACTGCGCCGGAGGGGACCGTGTGGGCACGCGGACACCGGGCGGGCACGCACCGGGGACCGCGGACCCCGGCTCCGAGGAGCCCGACCCCGAGAGGACCCGAGAACCGTGCAGACGCAGTCCACCACCCCCGCCACCACCACCGCGACGACCTGCCCCGCCGAGGACCGTCGGCGCCGACGCAGGGCCGCACTCGCCTGGGGCTCCCTGGCGGGTGTCGCCGCCCTGGTCACGACCGCCGCCTTCACCGACGTCGCCCGGCTCAACGTCGGGGCCCAGGGCCTCGGCGGCGCCGCCAGCAGCTACAACATCCAGGTCGGCGCGACCGACGCCGCCGGTGCGCTCGTCCCGGGCGAGTGGCAGGAGGCCGACGACCTCGCCGGGGTCCCGCTCGCGTTCGTGAACGCCGACCGGCTCGCCCCGGGCGATCCCGGCGCCGGCACCGAGATCCCGGTCCGGAACGACTCGCCCACGTTCGCCTCGACCATCTCCGTGTCGGTGGACGCCCTGGCGGACGACGCCGGCGCGGGCCGCGTCACGGACCCGGACTACCTCGCGAGCCTGCGGTTCAGCGTCGCGATGGGCGCGACGACAGCCGACCCGAACATCCGCGACCTCCAGGACCTCACCTTCGACCAGGTGCAGTCGCTCCAGATGAACGGGCTCGCCCCGGGCGAGGAGTCGGTCATCGCGATCAACGTCAGGCTGCTGCCGCAGAGCCAGTCCGGCGCGTCGTACGACGACAACAGCCTGAACGGCAAGGGCGCCCACCTGCAGCTGCGGATCGACGGCGCCTCCCGCTGACGCACCGCCCCCCGACACACAGAGAAGACGTCCCGATGGACCGGAATCACCCGCGGGCGCGGGAGGCGGTCGCCCGGGCCCTGCCGCTGGCGGCGCTCCTCGGCGTCACCGCGCTGGCAGCCGGCACCCCGACCACCTCGGGCGCGTTCCACGACACGGCGAGGTTCGACCTCGCACTGGTGGCCGGCGTGGTCGCCTCCGGCCCCGCCGAGCCGTCCGCGCCCGCCGGCGACCCCGTGCCGGTGCCGCCGGGGCCGGCCGGGACCGAGGGCGCCCCGGAGGCACTCCCGACGGACGACGGCGTGACGGTCGACGTCGTGGAGCCGACCCCCGACGCGGTGGACGACGACTCCGCAACCTGATGCCCGGCGACGGCGCGGCGGCCCGGCGGCCCTACGGACGCCGGGCCGGACGCCTACCCAGATGCCGACCGTGACTACGGGGTTCGGCCGCGCCGCACCGTGCCGCGCGGCGCGGTGCGCGCATCCTCGGCTCCTCAGCTCGAGCGGACGGGGACGATCATCGAAGGCACGCGGCGCACCGTGGACGCGGTCCAACGGTGGCTCGCCACCGGGCAGGACGTGCTGGTCCGCGGTGACGACGGGTCGGGGCGATCGAGCGCGCTGGGGGCGGTGCGCGACGCCACGTCGCACCGCAGGATCGCCGCCGTGGTCCTGCGCGCTGCCGGCCGGACGCGCTTCGCGCCGCTGCTCGGGCACCCCTCCGCTCCACGCGACGGCACCGCCAGGACCATGGAGTCCCTCGTCGACTGGCTCACGGACGAGCTGGGCGGGCCGCACGCGCTGCTCATCCTCGACGACGTCGACCTGCTGGACGCGGGGACGGCCACGGTGGTCCTCGAGGCGGTCCGCCGGACGCGGTGCGCCGTCGTCATGTCGTGCGGCCGCGACCTGACCCGACCCGGCGCGGGTACCGTCGCCGCGCTCCTCGCCCACTGCGCCCCCGCCGAGGTCCGTGTGCTCCCGCTCGGGTTCGGCGCCATGACCGGCCTGGTCTCGACGACGCTCGGGGCCGCACCGGACGTCCCCCTGGTCTCGGCGGTCACGGCCCGGTCCGCGGGCAACCCGCGCGTGGCGCAGGCCCTGGTCCGCGCCGCGCGGTTCGCCGGCGCGATCCGGTGCGTCGACGGGCGGTGGACGAAGGTGCGTCCGTTGGACGAGGCGCCGCTCGACGCGGTCGCGCACACGCTGCTGCCGCGCCTGGACGAGGCCCAGGTGGAGGTCCTGGAGCACGTGGCGCTGCGCCGCACGGTGGCCGAGGACGAGCTCGACCCGGCCACGGTGGCCCGGCTGCTCGCGCGCGGCCGGCTCGTCGCCCACCCCGGAGGGGACGGTCCGGGGACGCTGGTCGTCTCTCCCCCGGCCCTGGCCTCGGCGCTGCGGCAGCGGCACCGTCGCGGTGTCAGCACGCTGGTCGAACAGGTTCCGAGCCGCGCCCCGACCGGCCTGGGGCGACTCCTCCTGACGGAGCGCGGTACGGACGACGCCGACTACTGGCGCGTCGCCGCCCAGCTCACGTCGCTCGTGCAGGAGCGCTCGGCGCTCTCGGAGTCGGCCGCTCGGGCCGACTGGCTGCGAGCGCCCACGGTCCCGCACGCCACCACGTACCTGACGTTCCTGCTGCGCAGGCCGGCGTCCGACCTCGTCGAGGCCGTCCTGCGCGACACCCGGCCCCGCGACGACGACCCGCCGGAGGCGACGACCGCGCTCCGGCTCCACGAGGCGAGGTGGGCCGCGTTCCTGGGCGAGCCGCTCACCGAGATCCGGCGGCGGCTCGGTGCGGATGCGCGGGACCTCGAGCCGTTCCTGTCGCTGCACGAACGACGGGACCGGACGGTGGCGGCCCTGCGCGCCGGCCACGGCGACGCGCCCGTGCCGATCGCGCCCGACGAGGAGGCACGGCTCCCGCCGCAGCTGCGCGGCCTGTCGTGTGTCGCGCAGGCGGCGGGCGCGCTCGAGGCCGGCCGTCCCGACGTCGCGTTGCGCCTGTGCGCGCAGCTCGACCGGCTCGAGGTCGAGGCGGAGGTGCGGCACCACCTGACCGGCCTGCGCGCGGAGGCCATGCTGATGCTCGGGGACCTGCGGGGATCGGAGCGCGTGGCGCGCGAGCACCTGGAACGCGCGCTCGACGCGCTCGACACCTCCGGCATCCGGGTGCACGCCTGCGTCCTCGCGCAGGTGCTGATGTTCGCCGGGCGGCCGCACCACGCGTGGCGGGCCATCAGCACGTCGCTGCGCCTCGGGCCCCCGGGACCGCTCGAGGACTCCTACTACCGGCGGACGCTGGTGCTGAGCGCGACCCTGCAGGTGCGGTCGGGTGCGCTGCCGGTGGCGCAGATCCTCATCGCCGAGCTCGACGGCATCCTCCGCGGGTCGCGGCCGCTCATCCGCTCGCTGCGGGTCCTCGCGCACGCGGCGCTGGAGATCGCGCAGGGCGACGACGTCGACGCCGCCGACCGGATGTGGGAACGCGGCGAGCAGTACGCCCGCGACGGCCAGCTGCAGCCGGCGCTGCTGTGCTGGCTGCTCTCGGCGGTCCCGATGGTTCCCGCACGCCTGGCCCGGGTACGTGCCGCGTGGGCGGAGGCCGAGCTCCCCCTGCTCGATCCGTTCCTCCGGCTGCACGAGGCGCTGGCGGCCGACGACGCCGAGGCCGCGCTGGCCGCGCTCCCCACCGGACGGACGTGGATCGCCGCCGGGCTGACCCGCTCCGCTCGCGCCGCGGCCGGCGACCCGCGCGGCGCCCGGACGCCACGCACGCCCCCCGGGCGGCCGCCCTCTGCCCGCGTCCCCGTGCCCGAGGAGCCCGGTCGGCTGTCGCTGCAGGTCGAGGTGCTCTCCGACCGGGAGCGCGAGGTCGCGCTGCTCGCGCGGGCGGGCCTGAGCAACCGGCAGATCGCCGACCGTCTGGTGCTGAGCGTGCGCACCGTGGAGAACCACATGAGCCGTGCCCTGCGCAAGCTCGGCTGCACCACCCGGGCCGACCTCGACTTCTGGTCGGAGCTGTGAGCGCGCCCGTCCCCGGCTGCTCCGCGCGTGGGCGGCTGCCGGTAGGTTGCCGGGCATGCGCCTCGCCACCTGGAACGTGAACTCCGTCCGCACCCGAGTCGACCGCGTCGTCGCCTTCCTGGAGCGGTCGGGCACCGACGTGCTCGCGATGCAGGAGACCAAGTGCAAGGACGAGCAGTTCCCGCGCGAGACGTTCGAGTCCGCCGGCTACGAGGTCGTCACCAGCGGGTTCAGCCAGTGGAACGGCGTCGCGATCGCGTCCCGGGTCGGCATCACGGACGTCGAGCACGCGTTCGCCGGCCAGCCGGGCTGGGGCGACGACCCGGTGACCGAGGCACGGGCCCTGGGGGCGAGCTGCGGCGGGGTGCGCGTGTGGAGCCTGTACGTCCCGAACGGCCGGGAGATCGGCGACCCGCACTTCGACTACAAGCTCCGTTGGCTCGAGGCGCTGCGCACCGAGGCGGCGCGCTGGATCGAGGACGACGCCGGCGACCCCGCCCTGCCGGTGGCGCTGGTCGGCGACTGGAACGTCGCCCCGCTGGACACGGACGTGTGGGACATCGGGCTGTTCGCGGGCCGCACCCACGTCACCCCGGCCGAGCGGGACGCCTTCGCCGCGTTCGCCGCCGCCGGGTACACCGAGGTCTCGCGCACGCACCTTCCCGCCGAGCACACGTACACCTACTGGGACTACCAGCAGCTGCGGTTCCCCCGGAACGAGGGCATGCGGATCGACTTCACCTGGGCGTCGCCGGCGCTGGCACCCCGGGTCACCGGCGTCGAGATCGACCGGAACGAGCGCAAGGGCAAGGGCGCCTCCGACCACGTCCCGGTGATCCTCGACATCGCCGACGCGGCCTGAGCCCGTGACGACGCCCGCCGGCTACCCCGAGGCGTACTACGCGCCCGGGTGGGGGGCGACGCCCGCGCGGACGGACGGGGTGGCGGTCGCCGCGCTCGTGACCGGGCTGCTGGGCCTGGGGCCCGTCGCCCTGGTGCTGGGGCTCGTCGCGCTGCCCCGCACGCGGCCGGGCCGGCGACGGGGTCGCGGGCTCGCGGTCGCGGGCGTCGTTCTCGGCGGGCTGGGGGTGCTCGCGTGGGCGGCGCTCACGGCGGTCGGGGTCGGCACCGCGCTGGCGACCCGGCCCCTGCCGGGCGACGTGGCCGAGCCGGTGGACGCGCGGGCGGTCCAGCTCGTCACGGGCAGCTGCGTCGCGGAGCTGCCCGCCGACGGGCCGGTGGACCGGGTGCGCGTGGTGCCGTGCGCCGACGTGCACGGGGCGCAGGTGGTCACGGCGTACACGTTCGCCGACGACCTGCCGTGGCCGGGCCAGGACCGCGCGAGCGCGACGGTCGCCGCCGCCTGCGACCTCACCGCCGCGGAGCAGGAGCGCGGGCTGCACGCGGTGGCGTGGGCGCCCACCGAGCGCTCCTGGGCGAGCGGGGACCGCGGAGGGCTGTGCCTCGCGGTGCTGCCGGAGCCCGGGACGGGGTCGCTGCTGGACGTCGGCGGGCGGTGACGGCGGCGGGTCAGAGCTCGATGGTCAGGTGCGACGACACCAGTGCCCGCACCGCCCCGATCATGTCCGTGCGGCCCCCGTCGAGCAGCCACTGCACCTGCATGCCGTCCATCACGGCGATCAGCTGCCGGCCCGCGACCTCGGGGTCGACCTCCGGCCGGAGCTGGCCCGCGTCGCCCGCCTGCCGGTACGCGGCGACGGCGGCGCCCACCGAGGTCTGGTAGCGCTCGACGAAGAACCCGTGGGCGGGGTGCTCGGCGGAGGTGGCCTCGGCCGACAGCACCGCGTACAGCTCGACGATGTTCCGGCGCCCGGCGTTGAGCTCCACGAGCTCGACGAGCCGGCGCAGCGTCACGACGCCGTCGGTCTGGTCGAGCCCGACCCAGGCGATGTCGACCTCGTCGCGGTGCTCGAGGACGGCCAGCAGCAGCGACTCCTTGGTCGGGAAGTGGTGCAGCAGACCGGGGTGCGAGATGCCGCAGCGGGCGGCGATCTCCCGCAGCGACGCACCGCGGTAGCCGACCTCGCCGAACAGGGCCATCGCCTGGTCGATGATCTCGCGCCGCTTCGCGCGCCCCTTGGCGTAGCCCCGCTGGACCTCGACGCTCATGGCACTCCCCCTGGCCGGACCGGTGGCACCGCCGTGGTGCCGGGGCACAGCGTCTCACAGCGGGCTTGCAGTCTCGACGCAAACCCGACCACCCGGTAGGCAACAGGGCTACAGTGGGGGAAAGTCCGATCGCACGAGGAGGTGCCCCGCATGTCCGTCGCATTCGACGTCGAGCGTGTCCTGGCCGAGCTCACCCTGGAGGAGAAGGCCGCGCTGACGTCCGGCTCCGACTTCTGGCACACCCAGGCGGTGGAGCGCCTCGGGGTGCCCGCCGTGATGGTGACCGACGGCCCCCACGGCCTGCGCAAGCAGGCCACCAGCGCCGACCACCTGGGCATCGGCGACTCCGTGCCCGCGACCTGCTTCCCGCCTGCCGCCGCGCTCGCCTCCACCTGGGACGTCGACCTGCTCGACCGGGTCGGTCGCGCGCTGGGCCGCGAGACCCGCGGCAACGAGGTCGCGGTGCTGCTCGGCCCGGGCGTGAACATGAAGCGGTCGCCGCTGTGCGGGCGCAACTTCGAGTACTTCTCCGAGGACCCGGCGCTGGCCGGCGACCTGGGCGCGGCCCTGGTGTCCGGCATCCAGTCGCAGGGCGTCGGCACGTCGCTCAAGCACTTCGCCGCGAACAACCAGGAGACCGACCGCATGCGGGTCTCCGCGGACGTGGACGAGCGCACGCTGCGCGAGATCTACCTCCCCGCGTTCGAGCGCGTGGTGACGCGGGCGCAGCCGTGGACGGTCATGTGCGCCTACAACAAGATCAACGGCGTCTACGCCTCGCAGGACCCGTGGCTGCTGACCGGGCTGCTGCGCGACGAGTGGGGCTTCGAGGGCCTGGTCGTGTCCGACTGGGGCGCCGTCGCGGACCGCGTCGCCGCCGTCGCCGCGGGCCTGGACCTCGAGATGCCCGCCACCGGCGGCCGGACCGACGCGCTCGTCGTCGACGCGGTGAAGAACGGCGAGCTGGACGAGGCCGTGCTCGACGTCGCGGTGCGCCGCGTGCTGCGGATGGTGGCGCGCGCGCTGCCCGCCCTGGCCGAGCCCGGCGAGGTCGACGTCGAGGCCCACCACGAGCTGGCCCGCGAGGCCGCCGCCGACGGCTCGGTGCTGCTGAAGAACGCCCCTGTCGACGGCGCGCCCGTGCTGCCGCTGAGCGCGTCCGACGCCGCCTCGGCCGTGGTGATCGGCGAGTTCGCCCGCACGCCGCGGTACCAGGGCGCCGGGTCCTCGCAGGTGAACCCGACCCGCCTGGACGACGCGCTCACCGCGCTGCGCGCCGCCACGGGCACGGAGCTGCCGTTCGCCCCCGGGTTCTCCGTCGCCGGGGTCGAGGGGTCGCAGGACGCCGACGACGCCGCGCTGCTGGCCGAGGCCGTCGCGACCGCGCGGGACGCCGGGACGGTGCTGCTGTTCCTCGGGCTGCCCGCCCCCGACGAGTCCGAGGGCTACGACCGCACGCACCTCGGCCTGCCGGCCAACCAGGTCGCCGTGCTGCGCGCCGTCGCCGCGGTCAACCCCCGGGTCGTCGTGGTGCTCGCGAACGGCTCCGCGGTGACCGTCGAGTGGCAGGACGACGCGGCCGCGGTGCTGGAGACGTGGCTCGGTGGCCAGGCGGGTGGCTCGGCCGTCGCCGACCTGCTGCTCGGCGTCCGCACCCCGTCGGGCAAGCTCGCCGAGACGATCCCGCACCGTGTGGAGGACACCCCGGCGTTCGGGAGCTTCCCCGGCGAGCTGGGGCACGTCCGGTACGGCGAGGGCGTGCTGATCGGCTACCGCTGGTACGACACCCGCCTGGTCGACGTCGCCTACCCGTTCGGCCACGGCCTGTCGTACACGACGTTCGGCTACTCCGACGCCACCGCGACCGTCCGCGGCGAGGGGGCCGACGCCGCGGTGGACGTCTCGGTCACGGTGACCAACACCGGCGCCGTCGCGGGTGCCGAGACCGTGCAGGTCTACGTCGGCGACCCCGAGGCCGCCGTGCAGCGCCCGACGCGCGAGCTCAAGGCGTTCGCCAAGGTCGCGCTGGCGCCCGGGGCCTCGCGGACGCTGACGTTCACGCTGTCCGCCCGCGACCTGTCCTACTGGCACCCGGGCCTGCACCGCTGGGTCGTCGGCGGCGGTCGCACCGTCGTCGAGGTCGGGTCGTCGTCCCGCGACATCCGCGGCACCGTCGAGGTCGCGGTCACCGGCGAGCCCCTGTGGGGCGACCTGACGGGCGACTCCACCGTCGCCGAGTGGCTGGCGCACCCCGTCGGCGCCCGCGTGCTCGCACCCTCGTTCGGCGAGGCCACCGGGCAGCTGGACGCCACGATGCTCGCGATGCTCGGCGACATGCCGATGCGCGTCGTCGCGGGCTTCGGGATGGGCGGGTTCGACGAGGACGGCCTCGCGGCGATGGTCGACGAGGTCGCCGCGGCCTGACCCCCCGCGCACCGGCCGACGGCCCGCCCCGCCCCTGCGGCGAGGCGGGCCGTCGGCTCGTCTGGGGCCTGCGTCCCGGGTCGGCCGCGCGCCCGGGTGGCAGGCTGGACGCGTCGGCGCGACCAGCGCGGACGCACGGGCGAGAGGGGTTCTTCGATGGCAGGCAACCGGGTCGTGGTGGTCGGCGGCGGGTACGGCGGGGCGCTGGTCGCCGCGCTGCTCGACGACGTCGCCGAGGTGGTGCTGGTCGAGCCGAAGGACGCGTTCGTGCACGCCTCGGCCGCCCTGCGCGCCGCGGTGGACCCCGCGTGGGAGGACCGGGTGTTCTTCGGCTACGGGAACCTGCTCGAGCGCGGGCGCGTCGTGCAGCAGCGCGTCGAGCGTGCCACGTCGGACCGCGTGCAGCTGGCCGGCGGCACGACGCTCGAGGCCGACCACCTGGTGCTCGCCACCGGCACGTCCTACCCGTTCCCGTCCAAGTTCATCGAGTCGGAGACCGCGGTCGCGCGCGCCCGGCTCGCCCGGATGCGCGAGGGCCTCGCCCGCACGGAGCGGGTGCTGGTCGTCGGCGCCGGGGCGGTCGGGCTCGAGCTGGCCGGCGAGCTCCTGGACGCCTACCCGCACCTGCGGGTCACGGCGGTCGACCAGGCCCCGGACGCCCTGACCACGGGCGACTACCTGCCCGAGCTCCGCGCCGCCGTGCACGCGCAGCTCGACGGCCGGGTGGACTTCGTGCTCGGGTCGCGCCTCGGCTACCTGCCGCCCTCGGACGTCGGCACGTACGAGCCGTTCGTCGTCGAGACCGAGGCGGGCGTGCGCGTCGAGGCGCAGATGTGGTTCCGCTGCTACGGCAACGTCCCCGCGAGCGACTACCTCGCGGGGGACCTCGCGTCGACCCGCAACGGCCTCGGCGAGGTGCGCGTCGACGCGCACCTCGCGCTCGTCGGCCACCCGTCGGTGTGGGCGGTCGGGGACATCACCGACGTCCGGGAGTCCAAGCGCGCGTCCGCCGCCCGGGCGCACGCCGAGGTGGTCGCGGCGAACATCCGCGCCCGCATCGAGGGCCGCGCACCCGCGGCGACGTACGCCCCCGCGCCCGAGCGCATCGTGCTGCCGCTGGGCCGCACCGGCGGCGCGAGCCAGCTGATGGCCGACGACGGCACCCGGCACGTCCTGGGCGCCGAGGAGACGAGCCGCATGAAGGGCGCGGACCTCTACTCGACGGCGATGGCGGAGCTCTTCGGCTGACACCCCGGCCCCGGGGTGCGACCTGGCGCGGGTCAGGCGGCGCGGCGGCGGCGGAGGCGGGTCCAGACGAACCGGACCACCACGACCGCGATCGCCGCGTACACCGCGTAGTTGATCCAGTCGGAGTAGCGGCCGACGTCCTCCCACTGCGCGCCCAGGACGTAGCCCGCGACGATCAGGCCCGTGTTCCAGACCGCGCTGCCGAGCGCCGTGTACGCGAGGAACCGGGCCTGCGGCATCCGCTCCAGGCCCGCCGGGACCGACACCAGCGACCGCACGACCGGTACGCAGCGACCGATCAGCACCGCGGCGCCGCCGTGCCGCTCGAACCACGACTCCGCGCGGTCCAGGTCCTCGACCTCCATCAGCGGGATCCGCTCGAGCCAGCGGCGCAGCCGCTCCCGACCGAGCCAGACGCCGAGCCCGTAGAGCAGCCACGCGCCGGCGACCGCGCCGACCGTCGCCGCGACCACCGCCCACGCGAGCGGCATCTTCCCCTGGCTCGCGACGTATCCCGCGACGGGCAGCACGACCTCGGACGGGATCGGCGGGAACACGTTCTCCAGCGCCACCAGCAGGCCGACGCCCGCGGGCCCGAGCGCCTCGACGACGCTCACCACCCAGCCGGCGAGGCCGGTGAGCTCGGCGGGGTCCTGCGTGGCGGCGAGCACGGCGGTGGCGGTCATCACGCCCGATGGTCGCACCGCGGCACGACGCCCGCAGCACGACGCCCGCCCGGCGACCGGGTCGCACGGGCGGGCGTCGGCGGTGGCCCGGCGCAGGTCAGGCGCGCTCGAGCACCAGCCCGGTGCCGCCGTCGGGGGCGCGCGTGACCCGGACGGTGTCGCCGTCGTGCACCTCGCCGGCCAGGATCAGCCGCGCGAGGCGGTCGCCGATCTCGCGCTGCACGAGCCGGCGCAGCGGGCGGGCGCCGTACGCCGGGTCGAACCCCTCGATCGCCAGCCACTCGCGTGCGGCGGGGTCGACGTCGAGCACGATCCGCCGGTCCCGCAGCCGCCCGGCCAGGGACGCCACCTGCAGGTCGACGATCCGGCTGAGCTCGTCGAGCGACAGCGGGTCGAACAGCACGACGTCGTCGAGCCGGTTGAGGAACTCCGGCTTGAACGCCTCCCGGACGGCGCCCATCACGCCGTCGCGCCGGGCGGCGTCGTCGAGCGTCGGGTCGACGAGGAACTGCGAGCCGAGGTTCGACGTGAGCACCAGGATGACGTTCCGGAAGTCGACCGTGCGCCCCTGGCCGTCGGTGAGCCGCCCGTCGTCCAGCACCTGCAGCAGGATGTCGAACACCTCGGGGTGGGCCTTCTCGACCTCGTCCAGCAGCAGCACGGAGTACGGGCGCCGGCGGACGGCCTCGGTGAGCTGGCCGCCCTCCTCGTAGCCGACGTAGCCCGGGGGCGCCCCGATCAGGCGCGCCACCGAGTGCCGCTCGGCGTACTCGGACATGTCGATCCGCACCATCGCGCGCTCGTCGTCGAACAGGAAGTCCGCGAGCGCCTTCGCGAGCTCGGTCTTGCCGACGCCGGTCGGGCCGAGGAACAGGAACGACCCGGTGGGGCGGTCGGGGTCGGCGACGCCCGCCCGGGAGCGTCGGACGGCGTCGGAGACGGTGGCGACGGCCGTGTGCTGGCCGATCAGCCGCTGCCCGAGCACCTCCTCCATCCGCAGGAGCTTCGCGGTCTCGCCCTCGAGCAGCCGGCCCGCGGGGATGCCGGTCCAGGCGGCGACGACCTCGGCGATCTCGTCGGGCCCGACCTTGTCGGCGATCATCGGGGCCTCGTCGCGCGGGGCGGCGCCGGCCTCGGCGCGCTCGCGCTCCTCGGCGGCGGCGATCTCCTGCTCGACGGCCGGGATCTCCCCGTACTGGATGCGCGCGGCACCGGACAGGTCGCCCTCGCGCAGCAGCCGGTCCGCGGTGGACCGCAGCTCGTCCAGCCGGGCCTTGAGGTCGCCGACGAGGTTGTGGCCGGCCTTCTCCTTCTCCCAGCGGGCGGTGAGCCCGGCGAGCTCCTCGCGGCGGTCGGCGAGGTCCGCGCGCAGCTTCTCCAGCCGGTCGCGGGAGGCCGGGTCGTCCGCCTCGGACAGCACGACCTCCTCCATCTCCAGGCGGGTGACGGCGCGCTGCAGCTGGTCGATCTCGACCGGCGAGGAGTCGAGCTCCATCCGCAGCCGGGACGCGGCCTCGTCGACCAGGTCGATCGCCTTGTCCGGGAGCTGGCGTCCCGGGATGTACCGGTCGGACAGCGCGGCGGCGGCGACGAGCGCGGCGTCGGCGATGGTGACCTTGTGGTGCGCCTCGTACCGCTCCTTGAGGCCGCGCAGGATCGCGACGGTGTCCTCGACGGAGGGCTCGCCGACGAACACCTGCTGGAACCGGCGCTCGAGGGCGGGGTCCTTCTCGATCCGCTCCCGGTACTCGTCCAGGGTGGTGGCGCCGACGAGGCGCAGCTCCCCGCGGGCGAGCATCGGCTTGAGCATGTTGCCGGCGTCCATCGCACCCTCGCCCCCGGCGCCTGCGCCGACGACGGTGTGCAGCTCGTCGATGAAGGTGACGACCTCGCCCTCGGACGAGGTGATCTCCTCCAGGACGGCCTTGAGCCGCTCCTCGAACTCGCCGCGGTACTTCGCGCCCGCGACCATCGCCGCGAGGTCGAGCGAGATGAGGCGCTTGCCGCGCAGGGACTCCGGCACGTCGCCGGCGACGATGCGCTGGGCGAGCCCCTCGACGACGGCCGTCTTGCCGACGCCGGGCTCGCCGATCAGCACCGGGTTGTTCTTGGTGCGGCGCGACAGCACCTGGATGACGCGGCGGATCTCGGCGTCGCGGCCGATCACCGGGTCGAGCCGGCCGTCCCGCGCGCGCTGGGTGAGGTCGACGCCGTACTTCTCGAGCGACTTGTAGGTGCCCTCGGGGTTCGGGCTGGTCACGCGCGACGAACCGCGGACGGACGGCAGCGCGGCGGCGAGCGCGTCCCGGGAGGCGCCCTGGGCGCGCAGCGCGTCGGCGACGCCGGTCTGCCCGGCGGCCAGTCCCAGCAGCAGGTGCTCCGTCGAGACGTAGTCGTCGCCGAGGGTCCGCGCCTCGGACGACGCCGCCTCGATGACCGCGGCGGTCGCGCGGGACGCCGTGGGCTGCGCGACGGACGACCCGCTCGCGGTGGGCAGGCCGACCAGGACGGCGCGGACCGCCCGCCCGAGCGCCGTCCGGTCCGCGCCGACGGCGTCGAGCAGGCCGTTCGCGACCCCGCCCTCCTGGGCGAGCAGCGCGTTCAGCAGGTGGGCCGGCTCCAGCTGCGGGTTCCCGGCGGCCGACGCCTGCTGGATGGCGTCGCCGATGGCCTCCTGCGACTTGGTGGTGAGCTTCGCGTCCAACGTCCCCTCCGTGCGTGCCTCGTGCGTGCGGTCCCGCGGGTGCCCGCGGGGGTGGTCAGGTGCTCTCAGGTTCCGTCCGGTGCAACCCGGCCCAAGTTGAGCCTATTCCGCTCAACTCTGCGTGGCGAGCCCTCGCACCCGGTGACGCGATGCGCGGGCGCGCGGCGGCGCGGGCGACTCCGCCCCTACCCGAGCCTCCTCCGGACGGCTCGTCATAGCGCACTGTGACTCTGACCCGCGTCATGACTCGTTGTGACCAGGTTCACGTCACCGACACGCGCCCGACGCGCTGCCGCAACACCGGGCACCCGCGCTGAGCAGCGACACCGCTGCCCGGAGATACCTCCGGACATATCCGACTTGCACGACTGTGATCTGGACATTTACGGCAATCCGGACCACGCAGACGTGATCCATCTCACAAAACGTGTCCGATTCGCCCGAAGGGAGTTGCGCTGCGCCAGCCCCGCCCAACACTCTTGGACCACTCCCGCCGGGATCACATCCGGCTCACAGGAAACCCCCCGACCGGACCCTCCATCCGCTCGAACGGGTGACCCTCAGTCAACAGCCGCCCGCCCGCCGAGTCACAACGGACGGACCCTCGAGCAGCCAGCTCGGACGGACACCGCCCACCGCCCCACCCGCGTTGCCCCCTCCTTGCCGCGTCACCGTCGCCGCCGGCTCTTCCGACACGACCCGCGCCGAGGTGAGCGATGTTCATCTTCATCCTGCAGATCCGGCACATGCTCGACGACCACGCCGAGCTGTACCTCTTCACCGTCTTCTCCGGGCTCGTCTGGGCCCTGTGGATCCTCAAGGTCGTCCTGTCGCGGCGGTACCGCCCCTGGGTCGCCGAGCACCACGAGACCACCAGCGTCATCGTCCCCGTCGTCGACGAGCCGCTCGACCTGTTCCGCGACGTGCTCACCCGGGTCACCGAGCAGCACCCCGACGAGGTCATCGTCGTCATCAACGGCGCCCGCAACCCCGACCTCGAGGCGGTGTGCGACGAGTTCGCGCCGCTGGTCCGCTGGGTGCACACCCCGATCCCCGGCAAGCGGAACGCGGTGAAGATCGGCACCGAGCTCTCGAAGTACGACATCACCGTGCTGCTCGACTCCGACACCGTCTGGACCCCCGGCACGCTCTCCGAGCTCATCAAGCCGTTCAAGGACTCGAACGTCGGCGGCGTCACCACCCGCCAGCGCATCCTCGAGCCCTCGCGCTCCTGGATCACCCGCTGGGCGGACTGGCTGGAGAACTCGCGCTCGCTCTACTCGATGCCCGCGCAGTCCGTCCTCGGCCAGGTGGGCTGCCTCCCCGGGCGCACCATCGCCTTCCGGCGGCACATCCTGATCGACGTCATGCACGACTTCATGACCCAGCGGTTCATGGGCGTGTTCCTCGAGGTCTCCGACGACCGGACGCTGACCAACCTCACCCTCAAGCAGGGGTACCGGACCGTCTACCAGCACACCAGCCTGGTCTACACGGACGCCCCGCTGCAGGTGAAGAAGCTGTTCAAGCAGCAGCTCCGCTGGGCGCGCGGCTCGCAGTACAACACCCTGCGGATGCTGCCCTGGATGCTCGGGCACGCCCCCGTGCTGTCGGTCTTCTTCCTGGCCGACATCATCCTGCCGTTCCTGCTGGTCGGGACGATCGCCGGCTGGGTCTACCGGTCCGTGACCGGCACCGGCGTCAACCTCTACGAGGCGATGCTCGAGACCTACGGCGCGCAGGCGGGCTGGTTCTGGGTGATCGCGCTCATGGTGGTGTCGTCCGTGCTCTCGATGGCGATCCGGCAGATCCGGCACCTGCAGGAGGTCCCCAGCGACTTCTTCCGGCTGCCGATCTTCATCATCGTCTCGACGTTCTTCCTGATGCCGGTCCGCCTGCTCGGGTTCCTCCGGATGGCGCACGCCTCCGGCTGGGGCACCCGCGCCGGTGCCTACGCCGGCGGCGACCCCGGCCAGAGCGACGACGCCGACTCGGCCTCGCTCGAGGCCGAGCTCGACCTGATGTCCCGCCCGGCGCCCGTCGACGTCGTCGACCGCGACGCGCGCTCCGGCGGGTTCCCGACGCAGCGCGACCACGCGGCGGACGACGGCGGCGACCACGGCACCCCGGTGCCCGTCGGCGCCCCGGCCCTGCACGCCGAGGCCGGGACGTCCCCGGCCGCCGGACCCGCGTGGCACGCCACCACCGCCGCGCAGCCCGGCACCGCCCCCGCGGCCGAGGCGTCCCGGCGGCAGGCCCGCGCCGCCGCCCCCGCACCCGCCCGCCGACGGCTCAACCCGCTCGCCGCCATCCCCTACGGGATCGCCGTGATCCTGTTCGCCCTGGAGGCCCTGCTCTATGTCTGACGCCCAGCACCCCCACGGCAAGGCCTGGTGGGCCCCGACGATGGGCCGGATGACCGTCCGCGCCCGCATCGCCACGGCCACCATCGCCATCGCCCTGCTCGCCATCACGCTCGTCGTGTGGAACACGCCCGCCGTGTCCTCGATCGTCAACGCCCAGGCCGACGAGCCCACCGCCGCGGAGCTCGAGCTCCAGGCCCGCAACGCCGAGCTCGAGGCGCAGCTCGAGACCAGCCGTTCCCAGGCCGACGCGCTGCGCGACGTCCTGTCCGACGAGCAGGCCGCCCGCAAGAAGGGCGAGGAGGCGCGCGCCGCCGCCCAGGCCCAGCGCGACGCCGAGGCCGCCCAGCAGGCGCAGGCCGGTTCCGGCTCCTCGCAGTCCTCGGGCCGGTCGTCGGCCAGGAAGAGCACGAGCTCGTCCGGCAAGGGCACCAGCGGCGCCAAGGCGCCCACCACCGGGGCCGGCGCGGCGAACCCGAGCAACCCTCGACCCGAGAACCCGACGACCCCCGCCGAGCCGGTCGCCCCCACGGCGCCGTCCAAGGCGGAGCTGCTGGACCCGAGCCAGCGCTACTTCGGGATGTACACCGAGCAGGCGCCGTTCAACTGGGCCACGTTCGACGACGCCGCCCAGGACGTCGGCCGGCAGCAGAGCCTGGTCGGCTACTTCGGCGGCTGGGACGAGCCCTACCGCGCGAACGCCGTGACCCGGGCCTGGCAGCGCGACATGCTGCCGATGCTCACCTGGGAGTCCCGCCCGATCGCGTCGAAGAACGACGTCGTCGACGAGCCGGCGTACAGCCTGCCGAAGATCATCGCGGGCGACTTCGACGCCTACCTCGCGCAGTACGCCCGGGACATCGCCGCGACCGGCCTGCCGCTCGCGATCCGCCTCGACCACGAGATGAACGGCGTCTGGTACCCCTGGGCGGAGCAGACCTCGTCCGGCGCGCCGATCAACGGCAACGGCGTGGGCGACTACGTGACGATGTGGCGGCACGTCCACGACATCTTCGAGGCCAACGGCGCGAACCAGTACGTGATCTGGGTCTGGGCCCCGAACATCATCAACAACCTCCCGGCCGTGCACCAGGGCCAGGACCACCTCGCGGCGCTCTACCCCGGGGACGCCTACGTCGACTGGGTCGGCGTCTCCGGCTACCAGCGCCCGCCCTACAAGGCCGACAACGACGCGACGTTCTCCTACACGTACGACCGCACGCTCGACCAGCTGCGGGCGATCACGGACAAGAAGATCCTGCTCGCGGAGGTCGCGGCCTCCGAGGTCGGCGGCACGAAGCCGCAGTGGGTCCAGTCGTTCTTCCAGGGCTTCGACCCCGGCGCGAACGACGACGTCATCGGGTTCGCCTGGTTCAACCTCGCGATCACCACCTACTCCGGCGGCCAGCTCGTCACCAACGACTGGCGGGTCGACTCGCGGGCCAACAGCCTCGAGGCGTTCCGCACCGGTCTCGCCGACCCGGCGCGCAATTTCGGCGGCACGCTGCTGACCGCACCGCCGGAGGCCGGGTCCGGAGCCGAGGAGCAGGCGCCCGCGCAGGCCCTCGCACCGGCACCGAGCCCGACGCCCACCACGGCGCCCGCTCCCGCGGCGTCGCCCGCCCCCACGGCGTCGCCCGCCCCCTCGGCCACGCCGAGCGCGACGCCCACCCCGACCCCGACGGCCGCACCGTGAACCGCCGGACCCGCACTCCCCGCCACCCGCGCACCACCGTGAGGAGCACTGCCATGAACGACGCGTCCCTCTCCGCCGCCACCCTGGCCGCCGAGACCCTGGCCACCGACGACCTCACCGCCGACGAGACGACCGGCGGCGGCGCCCGCGACGGCGCGCCGAAGATCAGCGTCTTCGGCACCGGCTACCTCGGCGCGACCCACGCGGTCGCGATGGCCGAGCTCGGCTTCGAGGTCCTCGGGGCCGACACCGACCAGAGCAAGGTCGACGCCCTCGCCGCCGGCAAGGTGCCGTTCTACGAGCCCGGGCTCGACCCGCTGCTCGAGAAGCACCTCGCCACCGGCCGGCTGCGGTTCACCTCGGACCTGGAGGAGGCCGCACGGTTCGGCGACGTGCACTTCATCTGCGTCGGCACGCCGCAGATGAAGACCAGCCACGCCGCGAACCTGGCGTACGTGGAGTCCGCGGCGACCACCATCGCCCGGAACCTCACCAAGGACGCGCTGATCGTCGGCAAGTCGACCGTCCCGGTCGGCACCGCCGCGCGGCTGCGCACGCTGATCGCCGCCGAGCTCCCCGCGGGCCGCTCCGCCGAGCTGGTCTGGAACCCCGAGTTCCTGCGCGAGGGCAAGGCCGTCGACGACACGCTGCACCCCGACCGCATCGTGCTCGGCGGCACCAGCGCCCAGGCCGAGGCCACGCTCCGCGAGGTCTACGCCGGGCCGATCGCCGAGGGCACCCCGGTCGTCGTCTGCGACCTGCCCACCGCCGAGCTCGTCAAGGTCAGCGCCAACGCGTTCCTCGCCACGAAGATCTCGTTCATCAACGCGATCTCCACCGTGTGCGAGGCCGCCGGTGCCGACGTCACCGTCCTCGCCGACGCCCTCGGGCACGACGTGCGGATCGGCCGCCAGTTCCTCAACGCCGGCCTCGGGTTCGGCGGCGGCTGCCTCCCGAAGGACATCCGCGCGCTCATGCACCGCGCCAACGAGCTCGGGGCCTACCGGGCCTCGGCGCTGCTCCAGCAGGTCGACGAGATCAACATGGGCCAGCGCGAGCGCGTGCTGGACATGGCGGTCGAGGCCTGCGGCGGCTCCGTGCTGAACCGCCGGATCGGCGTCCTCGGTGCCGCCTTCAAGCCGGACACCGACGACGTCCGCGACTCGCCGGCGCTCAACGTCGCGGCGGCGCTGCACCTGCGCGGCGCCCAGGTCACCGTCTTCGACCCGGAGGCCGGCGACACCGCCCGCCGCTCGTTCCCGACGCTGTCCTACGCGACCTCCATCGAGGAGGCCGTCGAGGGCACCGACGTCGTGCTCGTGCTCACCGAGTGGGACGAGTTCGCGAACGCGGACGCCGAGAAGCTGGCCCCGCTGGCCACCCACGCCCGGGTGGTCGACGCGCGCGGCCGGCTCGACCCCGCGCGCTGGCGCGACGCCGGCTGGCAGTTCGCCGGGCTGGGTCGCACCGCCGCCTGACAGGCGGCCACGGTCGGGGGCGTCCCGGCAGCACGGCGCGCGGAGGGGGCGCCGGACTGCCGGGGCGCCCCTTCCGCGTGTCGGGGGGCGGTGGTCTGATGGGGGCTGCGGGCGGCTCGCGCCCCCGCACCCGCACCGACGCGAGGGGGACGACCATGAGCGTGCGCGAGGAGCCCTGGGACGAGGGGACGCCCTGCTGGGCGGAGCTCGCGGTCCCCGACCTGGAGCGCGGCCGCCGGTTCTACGGCGAGCTGCTCGGGTGGGAGTTCGCGATCGGGTCCGCGGAGACGGGCTACTACAGCGAGGGCCTGGTCGGCGGGCGGCGCGTCGCCGCGCTCAACGGGTACCGGCCCGACCCGACCGCGCCCGTGTCGTGGCTGACGTTCCTCGCCGCCGCCGACACGACCGCGACCGCCGCGCGCGCGACCACGGCCGGTGCCGTCGCCCTCGCCGGGCCGGTGGACGTCATGGGCTTCGGGCGGATGGCGGTGCTCGCCGACCCGGTCGGGGTGCCGTTCGCGGTGTGGCAGGCCGGCACGTCGCTGGGCGCCGAGGTCGTGAACGAGCCCGGCACGATGATCTGGAACGAGCACATGTCGGGCGACTGGACCCGCGCCCGCGACTTCTACACCGGCACGTTCGGGCTGACGCTCGAGGACATGAGCGCCCCGGGCTTCGACTACGCGACGCTGCAGCGCGGCGACCGGGCCGTCGGCGGGATCGGCGCCTGGGACGACGCCCCCGGCTGGCAGGTCTACTTCGGCGTGACGGACACCGACGCGACCACCGCGGCGGCCGAGCGGCTGGGCGGTGCGGTGGCCCTCGCCCCGCAGGACAGCACCTACGGCCGGCTCGCGTGGGTGGTCGGGCCGTTCGGGGAGCGCTTCTGGCTGATGTCGACCGACGAGGCCAGCACCCCCGCGGCACCCTGACCGCACCGGTGCGGGTGCGGCGCGCGACTACCCTCGACGCCGTGCCAGCACCCGACGACCACCCCGCCCGGCCCGGCGACGCGTTCCGGCACGCGTCCAAGGCGACCGGCGAGTCCGTCCGCACGTTCCACCCCCGCCGCGCGACCCTCGGTGCCCGCCGCGGCGACGCCCTCGACCGGCTCTGGCCCGCGCTCGGGTTCTCGGTGCACGACCCGGACCTCGGCCTCGCGCCGACCGGGCCCGACGGGACGCTCGACGCCGCGCGGCTGTTCGGCCGCACGGCGCCGGTGGTGCTCGAGATCGGCTCCGGCATGGGCGACGCGACCGCCGAGATGGCCGCCGCCGACCCCGCCCGCGACTACCTCGCCGTCGAGGCGCACCTGCCCGGCATCGCGCACCTGCTGACCCTCGTCGAGGACCGCGGGCTGACCAACGTCCGCGTCGCGCACGGGGACGCCCTCGACCTGGTCCGCCGGGTCGTCGCGCCCGGCTCGCTCGACGCGGTGCACGTGTTCTTCCCCGACCCGTGGCCCAAGGCCCGCCACCACAAGCGGCGCATCATCGCCCCGGCCCACGTCGCGCTGCTGCGCAGCCGGCTCGTGCTCGGCGGCACCCTGCACCTCGCCACCGACTGGGCGCCCTACGCGGAGCAGATGCTCGAGGTCGTGACCGCCGACGAGGGCCTGGCCAACGCGCACCCCGGGTACGCCCCGCGCCCCGCGCACCGCCCGGTCACCAAGTTCGAGCGCCGCGCCCTCGACGCCGGCCGCCCGGTCCACGACCTCGTCGCCACCCGCACCCGCTGACCCGCCCGACTCCCGCACCCTCCCCGGCGCCCACCCGGCCGACGAGAGGTCACGACACGCTGGCGCACCGGGGCGCCGCCCAGCGTGTCGTGACCTCTCGTCGCCGGCGCGCGCGAGGGTGCGGGGTGCGGGGTGCGGGGTGCGGGTCAGGCCCGGGGCGGGAGGCGGACGACGCGGTCGGCGGTGCGGACCGCGCCCGGGCGGTGGGCGATGACCAGGACCGTGCGGCCGCGGGCGGCCTCGGCCAGGGCGTCCTGGATCTCGGCCTCGGTGGCGACGTCGAGCTGACTGGTCGCCTCGTCGAGCACCAGCACGGGCGCGTCCAGGAGCAGCGCGCGGGCGATCGCGACCCGCTGCCGCTGACCGCCGGACAGCCGCTCCCCCATCTCGCCGACCCGGGTCTCGTAGCCGTCGGGCATCGCCACGACCGCGTCGTGCAGCGCGGCGCGACGGCAAGCCTCGACGAGCTGCTCGTCGGTCGCGTCGGGCGCGGCGAGGCGGAGGTTGGCGGCGAGGGTGTCGTTGAACAGGTAGGTCGTCTGCGACACGACGGCCACGTGCCGGCGCAGCTCGTCGAGCGACACGTCGCGGACGTCGACCCCGCCCAGCAGCACCCGGCCGGCGTCGGGGTCCCACGCGCGGGTCAGCAGGTTGACCAGCGTCGACTTCCCGGAGCCGGAGGCGCCGACGACCGCGGTGGTCTCCCCCGCCGGCACGTGCAGGTCCAGGCCGGTGAGCACCGGGCGGCGCTCGGGGGCGCTGCCGCCGGCGAGCGCGACGGCAGCGGGGTCGTCGGGGTCGACCTCCACCTGCGGGTAGGTGAACGCGACGCCCTCGAACCGGATGTCGAGCGGCCCGTCGGGCAGCGGCACCGGGTGCGCGGGCGAGGTGGTGGCGGGGGCGGCGTCGGTGATCCGCCAGATCCGGCGGGCGGACGCGAACGCCTGCTCCAGGTCGGGGGCGACGCCCTCGACGGCCAGGACGGGGGTGAACACCGCCAGCGCGAGCACGACCGCCACCGCGTAGTCGCCCCAGGCCAGCGCACCCGCGGAGACGCGCCCGGCACCGACCAGCGCGACCGTCACCACGGCACCGACCAGCAGCACGCCGTTCGCCGCCCGGCGGCGCGCGGTCCAGGTCGCGAGCGTGCCGAGACCGGCGTCGACGTCCTCGGCGAGCGCCCGGGCGTCGGCGCGGCGGCGGTCGGCCGCGCCGAACGCCAGGACCTCGCGGACGCCCTGCAGCGACTCGGTGACGAGCTGGGCGACGCGGCCGCGGGTGGCGCGGACGCGGGTCGCGGCGGCGGCGCTGGGGGTGCGGCCCCAGCCGGGCACGACGGCGCCGACGAGGACCAGGAACGGCAGCAGGACCAGCGCGAGCACCGGGTCGTAGCCGACGGCGAGCACGACGAGCACCACCACCGGCACGACCACGGCCGTCACCGCGGGCACGAGGGTGTGCGCGAAGAACACCTCGACGCGGTCGACGTCCTTGGTCGCGCGGTTCACCAGGTCGCCGGTGCGCCGGGACAGCACGCCCGCCGGCGACTGCGGGGCCAGCCGGTCGTAGAAGTCGACCCGCAGCAGGGCGAGCGCCCGGAACGCCACGCCGTGCCCCGAGAACTGCTCGAGGTAGCGCAGCACCCCCTTGGCCAGCGACATCACGACCAGCGTCCACACCACCGGGGCGACGGCGGCGTCCGGGTCCTGGGCGACCCGCGCGACGCCCCAGGCGCTGACGCCGAGCAGGCCGATGCCGAGCAGCTGGGCCAGCACCCGGCAGACCAGCGACGCGGCGAGCGGCGCGAGGACCGGGCGACCGAACCGCACGAGCCGGCGGGAGACGGCCGTGCGGCTGAGCGGGGTGGCGGTCGAGGTCGGGGTCGCCGTGGGGCGGGCGGTGGCGGTGCTCACGGCGTGACCTCCTGGGCGGTGCCGGACAGGTCCAGCGCGCGGGCGTAGTACGAGTCGAGCGCGCCGAGCCGGTCGGGCGGGCCCTGCTCGACGATGCGGCCCTCCGCGAGCACCAGCACCTCGTCCACCCCGCGGACCGTGCTCAGCCGGTGCGCGACGACCACCACGGTGCGGCCCTCGCCGGCGCGGTCCAGGGCCTCGACCAGCGCCCGCTCGGACGCGGCGTCGACCTGGCTGGTGGGCTCGTCCAGCAGCAGCACGGGCGCGTCCTTCAGCAGCGCCCGGGCGACCGCGAGCCGCTGGGCCTGGCCGCCGGACAGCGACAGCCCGCGCTCGCCGACCCGGGTCGCGAGCCGGTCGGGGAACCCGCGCACGTCGTCGGCGAGGTTCGCCTCGGCGAGCACCGACCACAGCAGGTCGTCGTCGGCGTCGGGCGCGGCCAGCCGGAGGTTGTCGGCGAGGGTGCCGGTGAACAGGTACGTGCTCTGCGCGACGACGGCCGTCTGCGCGCGCACCCAGGCGACGGGGACGGTGGTGGCGTCGTGCCCGCCGACCCGCACCTGCCCGGAGCCGGGCCGCAGGTGGGCCTGGAGCAGCGCGGCGACCGTGCTCTTGCCGGAGCCGGACGGGCCGATCAGGGCGACCCGGCCCCCGCGCGGCACCGTGAACGAGACGTCGTCGAGCACCGAGCGCCCGCCCGGGTAGGCGAACGAGACGTGCTCCAGCGCGACGGCCTCGGGCGCCACGGCGCCGGCCCCGGGTGCCGGGTCGGCCGCCGGGCCCACGAGGGTGCTCGTCGCGGGGGCCCGGACGCCCGGCGCGTCGGCGGCGACCGCGTGCTGCGCGAGCAGGGTGTCGATCTCCCGCACCGCGGCGCGGCCGCCCATGCCGACGTAGAAGAACGACCCCACCCGGTCGAGCGGCTCGAGCAGCACCGTCGACACGAGCACCACCGCGACCGCCTGGCCCGGCGTGATCGCCCCGTCCCGCAGCCGCGCCATCGCCAGGCCCGCGGCCGCCGTGACCATCGCGAGCGAGAACGACGAGTCGATGACCAGCAGCACCAGCTGGTTGCGCGCCAGCAGGCGCATCACCATCCGGCGCAGCTGCTCGGCGCCGCGGGCGAGCTCGGCGCCCTTCGCGGCGGCCCGGCCGTACGCGGTCGAGGTCGGCAGGCCCTGGATCGCGTCGAGGAACTGGGCCGCGAACCGTCGCGCCGTCGTCCGGTACTGCACGGACACGCCGCGGAACGCCTTCTGGAACCCGCCGACCAGCAGCGGGATCGCCGGGAGCAGCAGCGCGAGCCAGCCCGCGAGCACCCAGTCGACGACCGCCCCGAGCGCGACGAGCGCGATCACCGGGACCGTCATCGAGGCGAGGATCGGGAACCGGAAGGTCACCTCGTACGACGCCGCGCGCTCGACGCCGTCGGTCGCCGTCGACACGAACCGGCCTGCGCGCTCCTGCGTGCGGAACGCGACGCCGAGCCGGAACACCTGGTCCAGCAGCACGTCGCGGCGTTGGGCCTCGCGCGGACCGACTGCGGCGAGGCTGACCCGCGGGCCCGCGAACGCCGCCGCGGCCATCACGACGACGCCGAGGACGAGCGCGACCACCGTGCCCGACGAGGTGCCCGCGCCGGTGCGCGCGCCGTCGAGCACCGCGCCGAGCGCCAGGTACACGGTCGTCGTGCCGGCGGCGACCACCCAGGTCAGCAGCGCGGGCAGCACGGCGGTGCGCCGCGGCAGCGGCGGGGTGGGGACGACCGGGGGGCCGACGGGCCCGGCACCCGGGCGACCGGGGTGCCCGCCGCCGGGGTGACCGGGGTGACCGCCGGGGTGCCGCGGATGCCCGCCGGCCTGGCCGGGGTGCCCGCCGCCCGGACGTCCCGGGTGCCCGCCGGGTCGCCCACCCGCTGCCGGACGGCCGGTGGCGGCGTGCGGTGCGGTCATGCGGGAGCCTCCGTGCAGGGTTCGCGGCCCCGTGCGGGTGGGGCTCATCGGTCAGCACCATGCCACCACCCGCGCCGGTCCCGCTCGCCGAGGGCGCATCCGGCACCACGAGGGCGCATCCCGCCTCATACGCCGTCGCAACGGCGAGTACGCCCTCGCGGGGGCGTCAGGGGCGCGGGGGCGTCAGGCGCGCGGGGCGTCCGGGGGCGTGGAGCGCTCGGCGGCGCGGGCGGCGTCGCGCTCGCGCAGGCGCTGCTCCTCGCGCTTGACCTCGGCCTGGGTCGCGCGCTCGCGGTGGAGCCACTCGGGGCTCTCGGCGATGATCGCGTCGATCTGCTCGGTGGTCAGCGGGTCGGTCAGCCCGGCCCGGCCGAGGCCCGACGTCGAGATGCGCAGCCGCGCGGCGACGACGGAGCGGGGGTGGGGTCCGGTGCGGCGCAGCTCGGTGAGCCACTCCGGGGGCGTGCGCTGCAGGGCGTCGAGCTGCTCGCGGGACACCGGGCCGGCCTGGAACTCCGCGGGCGTCGCGGGCAGGTAGACGCCGAGCTTCGCCGCCGCGGTCGCGGGCTTCATGGTCTGCGTGGTGCGCGCGCGGCGGGCGGGCGCGGCGCCGGCCTGCTCGGTGGTGCTGCCCTGCTCGGCGGGGCTGGCCGGGGCGGCGGGGCTGTCCTGCGGGTCGGAGGTCACCGCACCAGGATACGGACCGTGGGCGCCCCGCGTCGCCGCCCGCGCGGCACCCGCCCGGCGCCCCGCGGCTACGCTGGCCGCGATGTCCGAGCACCCCGCCGCCGCCGACCCCTCCGAGCTGGCCGGCCCGCCCCCCGAGCCGTCCGTCGCCGCCGTCGACGGGCCGCCGGACGGCGCCGTGTTCCGGCTGCTCCTGGTGCCGGGCGTCGTGCCCGCGTCGTGGGTGCGCACCTGGCGCGAGCGGGTCACCGACGTGCCGCTCGAGCTGGTGCACGCCCCCGCCGCCGACGCCCAGGACGTGCTCGCGGCGGGCGGGGCCGAGGCGGCTTTGCTGCGGCTGCCCGTCGACCGCGACCGGGTGTCCGCGATCCCGCTGTACACCGAGACCACGGTCGTCGTGCTGCCGAAGGACCACGAGCTGACGACGCTCGCCGAGGTCGGCCCGGACGACCTGGCCGAGGAGACCCTGATCACCCCCGCCGACGACGTGCTGCGCTGGGCCGACGCTCCCGGCGAGCCGTCGCTGCTCCCGCCGCCCGCGACCACCGAGGAGGCCGTCGCGCTGGTGGCCTCCGGTGTCGGGCTGCTGCTGGTCCCGCAGTCGCTCGCGCGGCTGCACCACCGGCGTGACCTCACCTACCGCCCGCTGACCGGGGCACCCGGCTCGCAGGCCGCCCTCGCCTGGCCGGCGGACCGCGACGGCGACCCGCTGGTCGAGGAGATGATCGGCATCGTCCGGGGCCGGACCGCGAACAGCTCCCGAGGACGGGCCGCGACGCCGGCGGCCGAGCCGGACGCGCGGAAGAAGAAGGCGTCCGAGCCCCCGAAGGGCCCCCGCCGCTCCGGTGGTGCCCCCGGGCAGAACCGCGGCGCACGCAAGGCCCCCGGGCGTGGGGCGGGCGGCGGCGGCAGGTCCGGCGGTCGCGGCGGCCGGGGCAGGTAGGCCCGTGCACATGCCCGCCCCGGGCCTGCGGGTCACGGTGCTCACCGGCGCCGGGATCTCCACGGGCTCCGGCATCCCCGACTTCCGCGGACCCGCCGGGACCTGGACGCGGCACCCCGAGCAGGCCGAGCTGCTGGAGATCGGCCGCTACGTCGCCGACCCGGACGTCCGGCGTCGCGGCTGGGCGATGTGGCGCGCGCACCCGGCGTGGGACGCCCGGCCGTCCGCCGGGCACCTCGCCCTGGTCGAGCTCGCCGCCGCGGACCGGCTGCAGGCGCTGCTCACCCAGAACTTCGACGGCCTGCACCAGGCCGCGGGGTCCGACCCCTCCGACGTCGTCGAGCTGCACGGCACGCTGCGCACGACGTCGTGCCTGGCGTGCGGGGACCGGCAGCCCACCCGGGACGTGCTCGCGCGGCTCGACGCCGAGCCCGACCCGCCGTGCACCGTCTGCGGCGGGGTGCTCAAGCCCGACGTCGTGTACTTCGGTGAGCGGCTGCCGGACCGCGCCCTCGAGCGCGCGATCGCGGCGGCTCAGGACGGTGACGTGCTGCTGGCGGTCGGCACGACCCTGACGGTCCAGCCCGTCGCGAGCCTCGCGGCGCTGGCCGTCGACTCCGGCGCCGAGCTGATCGTGGTCAACGCCGAACCCACCCCGTACGACCACCTCGCGGAGCGGGTGGTGCGCGAGCCGATCGAGGTCGCGCTGCCGCCGCTGGTCACGGAGCTGCTGGCCCGGGACTGACCGCTCATCCCGGCATCTGCCCGTGCCGATGTCGACCGGGTGACCCCTCGTCGGATCGTCCCCGCGCTCGTCCTCGCCGCGCTCGTCGTCGGGACGGTGGTCTACGCGGCGCCCTCGTGGTGGGAGGCCGGCCGGCAGCTCGCGGCCGAGCGTCGGTGGCCGGGCGAGCGCGCCGAGATCGAGTCGGCGCTCCTGGCGGTCGACCTCCCGGCGCGGTACGACCCCGTGTCGTGCGACGCGGACCCCGTCGCGGGGTCCGGTGACCGGTGCTGGCGGGTCACCGCGCTGCCCGAGGAGGTCGTCGACGAGCTCGGCACCGCGTTGCGCGGCGTCGCCGAGGACGTGCTCACGACGGTCGCCCCGCCAGGGCGGCACGGGTCGGTGGGCGCGGACGCCGTCGGCCTCGTGGCGGGGCGGACGGTCCAGCTGACCGCGTGGCGCGAGACCGACGCCGCCGCGCTCCCCGCGACCCCCTTCGGGTCGACGACCCTGGTGCGGCTCACCGCTGATCTCAGCGCACCCTGAGCACACCCCACCGCTTTCGTGTACCGCACAGGTGTCGTAAGGTCACGCAGCCCCTCCCCACCCCGTGCCGTCCCCTGCGAGGCTCCCGCATGTCCAGCACCGTCCGCCCCTGGCCCGCTCTGTGGGCGCTGGTCGTCGGGTTCTTCATGATCCTGGTCGACACGACCATCGTGTCCGTCGCGAACCCCGCGATCATGCGCGGCCTCGAGACCGACATCGACGCGGTCATCTGGGTGACCAGCGCGTACCTGCTGACCTACGCGGCGCCGCTGCTCGTCACCGGCCGCCTCGGCGACCGGTTCGGCCCGAAGCCCGTGTACCTGACCGGCCTGACGGTGTTCACGGTCGCGTCCGCGGCGTGCGGGCTCTCGACGTCCATCGGGATGCTCATCGCCGCCCGCGCCGTCCAGGGCCTCGGGGCCGCGCTGATGACGCCGCAGACGATGGCGGTCATCACCCGGCTGTTCCCGCCGGACAGCCGCGGCAAGGCGATGAGCCTGTGGGGCGCGGTCGCCGGCGTCGCCACCCTCGTCGGCCCGATCCTCGGCGGCGTGCTGGTCGACGGGCTCGGCTGGGAGTGGATCTTCTTCGTGAACGTGCCGGTCGGGGTCGTCGCGTTCGTGCTGGCGTGGCGGCTCGTGCCGCGGCTCGACACCCGCCCGCACCGGTTCGACGTCGTCGGCGTGGTGCTGTCCGCGGTCGGCATGTTCCTGCTGGTGTTCGGCATCCAGGAGGGCGAGTCCTACGACTGGGGGCTCATCGGCGGCTGGCTGCCCGTGTGGGGCCTCGTCGGCGGCGGCGTCCTGGTGCTCGCGGTGTTCGTGTGGCACCAGGGTCGGATGCGCGGCGAGCCCCTGCTGCCGCTGCGCCTGTTCCGCGACCGGAACTTCGCGCTCGCGAACGGCGCGATCAGCGCCCTCGGGTTCACGGTCACGTCGATGTCCCTGCCGCTGGTCTTCTACTACCAGCTGGTGCTCGGCTTCTCCCCGACCCGCTCGGCCCTGATGCTCGCGCCGATGGCCGTCATGACGCTGGTGCTGTCGCCGGTGATCGGCCGCCGCGTCGACACCGCGAACCCGCGCACCATCGCGCTGGCCGGGATGCTGCTGCAGGCGGTCGCGCTCGTCTGGTTCACGTTCTGGCTGACGCCCGACGCCGACCGGTGGGTCCGGCTGCTGCTTCCGAGCGCCCTGCTCGGCGTGGCGAACGCGTGCCTCTGGGCGCCGATCTCCTCCACCGCCACCCGCAACCTGCCGCGCGAGCTCGCCGGCGCCGGGTCCGGCGTGTTCAACACGACCCGGCAGATCGGTTCCGTCCTCGGGTCGGCCGCCATCGCCGGGCTGATCCAGGCGCGCCTGGTCGCCGAGCTCGGCCCGCAGGCCACCGGCTCCACCTCGGCCGCCGAGGCCGCAGGCACGCTGCCCGAGGCGATCGCGGGCGGCTTCTCCGACGCGATGGCCCAATCGCTGCTGCTGCCCGCGGGCATCGCGGTGGTCGGGGCGGTCGTGGTCGCGTTCTTCGCCGCGCCGCAGCGCGCGGGCGCGGACGCGCGGGTCCACGTCGGCCGCTGACGGGACGCCCGCGGAGGGTTATGCTGGCCGCGCGGACCCGCCCCACTCTCGTGGACCAGGCGGGTCTAGCTGTGTCCGGGGGGCGAGCAGGCGAGGGCCGCCGTGCGGGTCCCGCTGCGCGAGGTACCTCGGGTACCAGTCCCAGCCGAAGGCGTTGCCGGGGTACCGGTCGAGCGTGAGGTTGGCCGCGTAGGCCACGAGGTCGGCCATCTGGGTCCACTGCGACAGCCTGCTGTCGTGCGCCACCGGATCCTCGATCACGTGCCGCTCGTCGAGCCTGAGGCTCCGGTGCGCATCGCGGTAGTGCCGGTCGTCGCCGTCCATCGTGACGTGCCCGTAGGTCGCGTCCCTGCGGAGCTCGTCGTCCAGGGTGTGGACGAGGTCGGCGTACGCGGCGAACTTCGCCGCCCCGTAGCGCCGGCCGGCGTGGGCGCCGACCTGCCGGAACACCGCCCCGACACGCAGGTGCTCGCACGCCGCCAGCGTCTCGAGGCACCGGACCGCGACGGCGCGCCCGAGGTCCTTCCACAGGACCGCGCCACTGCGCCGGAACCGGACCGGCGGTTCGGTGGAGATCTGGGACCTGCCGTTGACGTACTTGGTGCAGTGCAGCTCCTGGGCGACCGGGACCGCGAACTCGTGGACGAGCGACTTGCGGAGGTCGAGCCAGGCGCGCAGAGCGGGCGCCCAGCCCGCCGGCGCGACCTCGACCCAGCCGTAGATCACCAGCCCGCTGCGATCGCTCCCCGAGTCGTCGACGTACAGCATGCGGCTGAGCTGCCCTGTCACGGGGTGGGGTCGAGGTCCGGTCGTCATCGCCGGACCGTAGCGCTCCGGCACAGTCGGCCGGCAAGCCCTTCCGGCCGCCCGCTAGGGTGCCCCGCATGGTTCGCAGCGGCGCGGTGACGCTCCAGGAGGTCGCGCGCGTCGCGGGCGTGTCCCCGCGGACGGTGTCGAACGTCGTGAACGGCTACCAGCACGTCGCCCCGGCCACCCGGGCGCGGGTGCAGGCCGCGATCGACGACCTGGGGTACCGCACCAACGCGGCGGCGCGGTCGCTGCGCACCGGGCGGACGGGGATGCTCGGCCTGGTGCTGCCGGCGCTGGACCAGCCGTACTTCGCGGAGCTGACCCGGGCGGTCGTCCGGGAGGCGACCGCCGCGGGGTTCACCGTGGTCGTCGACCAGACCGACGGGGACCCGGACCGGGAGCGCGAGCTGCTGCGCGGGCCGCGGGGGGCGATGTTCGACGGCGTGGTGCTGAGCCCGCTGGCGCTGACCCCGGCGGACCTGCGGGCCGCCGACCCGGACCGGCCGGTGGTGCTGCTCGGCGAGCGGCCGGCGGGGACGGCGTGCGACCACGTGCACATCGACGACGTCGCCGCGGCGCGGGAGGCGACGGCGCACCTGCTGGCCTCCGGGCGGTCGCGGGTCGGCGCGATCGGGTTGCAGTCGGGTCCGCGCGCGCAGACCGGGATGCAGCGGGCCGAGGGCTTCGCGCTGGCGCTGGCGGACGCGGGGCTGTCCCCGGAGCCCGGGCTGCTGCGGCACGTCGACGCCTACGACCGGGCGGCGGGGTTCGCGGCGATGTCCGACCTGCTCGACGGCCCGGACCGGCCCGACGCGGTGTTCTGCTTCTCCGACCTGCTGGCCGTGGGGGCGCTGCGGGCCTGCCTGTCCCGGGGGGTGCGGGTGCCGCAGGACGTCGCGCTGATCGGGTTCGACGACGTCGAGGAGTCCCGCTACCTGACGCCCTCGCTCAGCTCGGTACGCCCGGACCGGGACGCCATCGCGCGGGAGGCGGTCGGGCGGCTGCTGGCCCGGCTGGGCGACCCGACCGGTAGGGCTCCGGCGCAGGACGTGCTGGTCGCGCACACCCTGGCGGTGCGGGAGTCGACCGCGGTGGCGAACTCGGGGTGACGCCCGGCTTTGCCACGTGGCAAAGTGGGGCGCGACCGACCCGCGACCCCGAAGGACGACCATGACGACGACGTCAGCAGCCGACCGAGGCCTGCACCCGCGCCCCCAGCTGATCCGCCCCGACCGGTGGTGGTCCCTCGACGGCCCCTGGTCGTTCGGGTTCGACGACGCCGACGCCGGGCTGCGCGAGCGCTGGTACCGCCCCGGCGCCCCCGGCCTGGACCGCGAGATCCGGGTGCCGTTCCCGCCGGAGTCGACGGCGTCCGGCATCGGTGACCACGGCGACCACGCCGCGCTCTGGTACCGCCGCGTGTTCGCCGTGCCCGCCGGGCTGGGCGCCGACCGGCTGCTGCTGCACCTCGGGGCGGTCGACCACGCGGCGGACGTCTGGGTCGACGGGCAGCACGCCTGCCGGCACGAGGGCGGTCAGACGCCGTTCGGCGTCGACGTCACCGACCTGCTCGACCCGGAGGTGCCCGCCGACGGGCACGTCCTGGTGGTGCGCGCGACGGACGACCGCACCGACGTCGAGCAGCCGCGCGGGAAGCAGGACTGGCAGCCCGAGCAGCACGTCATCTGGTACCACCGCACCTCGGGGATCTGGCGCACGGTCTGGCTGGAGCAGGTGCCGGCCGTGGCGGTGGGGGCGCTGACCTGGCGGCCCGACGTGCCCGGCGGGCGCGTCGAGGTGCAGGTCCGGCTGCGCGCGACCGCACCGGCCGGCACCCGGGTCCGCGTCCGCCTGGCCCACGACGGCGAGGACCTCGGCGCGGTCGAGGTGCCGGTGCACGGCGAGGTCGCGCAGGCGACGGTCGCGATCCCCCGGCAGCAGAACGGCCAGGTCTACGAGCAGCTGCTCTGGTCCCCGGAGCACCCGGTGCTGCTCGACGCGGACGTCGACCTGCTCGACGCGGACGGGACGGTCCTGGACCACGTCGACGCGTACTGCGGGCTGCGCTCGGTGGCGGTCGACGGCGACGCGCTGATGCTGAACGACCGGCCGTTCTTCGTACGGGCGGTGCTCGAGCAGGGCTACTGGCCGGACTCGCACCTGACCCCGCCGAGCCCCGCCGCGCTGCGGGACGAGGTGGAGCTGACGCTGTCGCTCGGCTTCAACACGGTGCGGGTGCACCAGAAGGTCGAGGACCCCCGCTACCTCTACTGGTGCGACGTGCTGGGCCTGGCGGTCTGGGCGGAGACGGCGGGCGCGTACCGGTTCAGCGACGAGGCCGTCGCGCAGCTGACCCGCGAGTGGCTCGACGTCGTCCGCCGGGACGTCTCGCACCCGAGCATCATCGCGTGGGTGCCGTTCAACGAGTCGTGGGGCGTGCAGCACCTCGCGCACGACCCCGCGCAGCGCGCGTACACCCGGGCGCTCACCGCGCTGACCCGGGCGCTGGACCCGACGCGGCCGGTCATCTCGAACGACGGCTGGGAGCACACCGACTCCGACCTGCTCACCGTGCACGACTACGCGGACACCGGTGCGGCGCTCGCCGCGCGGTACGGCGACGCCGCCGCGGTCGCGGCCACGCTCGCCGGCACCGGGCCGGCGGGCCGGCGGATGTGGGTCGACCGGCCCGCGCCCGAGCCCGGGACGCTCCCCGTGCTGCTGTCGGAGTTCGGCGGCGTCTCGTACGCGCCCGGGGCCGCCGCGGGGTCCTGGGGCTACTCGGAGGCGCGCAGCCCCGAGGACCTCGAGGCGCGGCTCGCGGACCTGCTGGGCGCGGTGCACGCCTCGACCGTGCTGCGCGGGTTCTGCTACACGCAGCTGACCGACACGGGCCTCGAGACGAACGGCCTGTGCGACGAGCACCGTGTCCCGAAGCTGCCGGCCGAGACGATCCGGCGGATCGTGACGGGCCGGGTCGTGACGGGCTGAGGCGCGCCCCGGCCGCGGGTCAGGCGGTGGCGGGGGCCCGGCGCGTGATCTGCACGTGCCACGCGTCGGGCCCGTCCACCAGGTACGCGACGTCGATCGGCGCGCGCTCGGCGAGCTGCGCGAGCAGCGGCAGCGGCCGGTGCGGCGCGACCACGACGAGCGCGCCGCCCGGCGGGATCGCGTCGAACGCGCCGAGGACCGTCGCGTGCCGGATGGCGTGCGGGATCGACCGGACGTCCAGCACGGGCGCGGCGTCGTCGTGCTCGTGGCAGCCGCACGCGTGCCCTGCGGGCCCTGCGGTCGCAGCAGGCTCGGCGGTGGCAGCCGGGACGGCGGGCCGCTCGGGGGCGTGGCGCAGGATCTCGACGGGCTCGGTCACGGGGGTGCTCCTTCGGTGGGCCGCACCGACGTGGCGCGGGGGTGGGTGGTGGCGTGCGGGTCAGGACGCCTCGACGAGGTGCAGGTCGCACCGCCGGGGCCCCGCGAACGGGACGAGCCGGTCGGCGCGCACGGGCCCGCCGACCCGGTCGAGCACACCGCGCGCGAGGCCGAGGTGCACGGCGCACACGACCTCGGGGCGCGCGCGGGCCAGGTCGAGGAACGGGCACCGCCAGAGCCGGACGGTGGCCCCGTCGGCGTCCGGCTCGGGGTCGAAGCCGAGTCGGTCGAGGTGCGCGTGCAGGGCGCTCCGCTGGGCCTGCGCGGCGGCCTGCGCGGCGGAGGCCGCACGGGCGACCGGGCCGGGCAGGACGTCCAGCATCCGCTCCCCCGCCGCGACGGCCGCGGCGGCGACGTCGTCCGCCGGGGTGCCGTACGCGGCCAGCAGCAGCCGGGTGAGCCCGGCGCGCGCCGCCGCCTCGTCGAGCCCGCGCGCGGGGCCGGGGTCGAGACCGGTCCCGGGGCCGTCCGGGCCGGCGTCGGTCGCAGCCCGGTAGACGGTCCGCGGCCGGCCGCGGACCGCGCGCTGCTCGGGCTCGCGGCTGGCGAGACCGTCGGCGACGAGGTGGTCGAGGTGGCCGCGCAGGGTGTTGCCGTGCAGGCCGGTGCGGGCCGCGAGCGCCTGCACCGTCGTCGCGCCCTCGGTCCGGAGCAGGTGCAGCACCTCGAGCCGGCTGCTGGCGACGGCCGCACGTGGGCGCAGCGGCGGGCGTCCGCCGCGCGCGGGTCCGGTGGTCATGCGCGCCTGCCTCTCTGCCGTCGGGGTCGGGGTCGGGACCGAGGTCCCTGCCGTGCTGCCCTTCCGATTAAATACCCTCGAAGCGTGAATAATCCCGGGACCCCGGTCCCACGCCACGTCGTCCTGCTCGTCCCGGGCGGCCTCGCGCTGCTGGCCGGGCTGGACGCCGCCCTGCTGCGCCTCGGGCTCGGCGCGCCCGTCGCGGACGACCGCTGGGCCGACGTGCACGGGCCGCTGATGGTCCTGGGGTTCGTCGGGACGCTGGTGGCGCTGGAGCGCGCCGTCGCCGCCCGGCGCGCCTGGGCGCTCGCGTCGCCGGCGCTGCTGGGACTGGGCGGCCTGGCGCTGCTCGGCCCGCTCCCGCTCGCGGCCGGGCAGGGGGCGCTGGTCACAGGCGCCGCGCTCCTGATCGCCGTCTACGGGGTCGCGTGGCGGCGGCAGCCCGCGGCGGCCCTCGCGGTGCAGGTGCTCGGCGCGGTGCACGGGCTCGCGGCGGCGGTGCTCTGGCTCGCCGGCGTCCCCGTGCCGCACCTGGTGCCGACGCTCGCCGGGTTCCTCGTGCTGACCGTCGTCGGCGAGCGGCTGGAGCTGCTCCGGGTCGGCAACCCGTCGGCGCACGTCGAGACCGCCGTCTGGGGGCTGTCGCTCGGCTGGGCGGTCGCGAGCACGGTCGCCCTGCTGCACCCCGGCACGGGCTGGACCCTGCTGGGCGCGGTGCTGCTCGCCCTGGTGGCGGTGCTCGCCCGGTACGACGTCGCCCGGCGGACGGTCCGCGGCACGGGGCTGCCACGGTTCATGGCCGGGGCGATGCTCGGCGGGTACGCGTGGCTGGCCGTCGCCGGCGCGGTGTGGCTGGTGCACGGCCCGGTGCTGTCCGGCGCGGCGTACGACGCCGTGCTGCACTGCGTGTTCCTCGGGTTCGTGCTGTCGATGATCATGGCCCACGCCCCGGTGATCCTGCCCGCGGTGCTGCGCCGACCGCTGCCGTACCGCCCCGTGATGTACGCACCGCTCGCCCTGCTGCACGCGACCCTGCTGCTGCGGGTGCTGGTCGGGGACGCGCGCGGCGTCGACGTGGCGGTGCAGGTCGGCGGCGTGGGGAACGTCGTCGCGCTGCTGCTGTTCGTGGTCGTCGCCGTCGGCTCCGCGGTGCGCGGACCCGTGCGGGCGCGGACGCCGCGGGAACCGGCACCGGTCGGGAGCCCCGCGTGAGGCGCGCCGACCGGCACCTGCGCGCCAATCTGCTGGTCCTGGCGTGGCTGGCCGCGGCGGCGGTGGTCGCGGTGGCCCACCGGGCGCTGCCCGACGCCGGGTGGCTGATGGTGCACCTGCTGCTGCTCGGCGGGGTGAGCACCGCGATCCTGGTGTGGAGCCAGCACTTCGCGGACACGTTGCTGCGCCGCCCTGCCGGCCCGCGGGCCCTCGCGGTGCGGCTCGGCGTGCACACCGCCGGCACGCTGCTGGTGGTCGGCGGGGTCGTGGCCGGGAGCACGCCGGCCGTGGTGGCCGGGGCGGTCGGCGTCGCCGGGGCGGCGGTCGCCCAGACGGTCGGCATCGTCCGGCAGCGGCGCGGCGCCCTGCCCGGCCGGTTCCTGCACCTGGTCCGCTACTACCTGGTCGCCGGGGTGCTGCTGGTGCCCGGTGTCGCGTGCGGCGTGGTGCTCGCCCGTCTCGAGCCGGGGCCCCAGGGCTACGCGCGCTGGTACGTCGCGCACCTCGCGCTCACGCTGCTGGGCTGGGTCGCGGTGACCGTCGCCGGGACGCTCGCCGTGCTCTGGCCGACGGTGCTGCACGCCCGGATCGTCGCGGGCGCCGAGCGGGACGCCCGCCGCGCGCTGCCCCTGCTGGCCGCCGGGCCGGTGCTGATCGCCCTGGCCGCCGCCGTGGACCTGCGCCCGGTCGTGGCCGTCGGTGCGGCGGTCGGGCTGGTCGGCACCGGCCTGGTCGCGCGCGTGCTCGTCCAGCAGGCCCGCACGGCGCCCCCGCGCACGTTCGCGGCGTGGAGCCTGGCCGCGTCGGTGGCCTGGTGGGCGGGCACGACGGCGGCCTTCGCGGCGGTGGTCGTGGCCGCCGGGTCGTGGGCCGAGGCGGTGCCCCGCCTGACGGGCCTGGTGCCGGCGCTGGTCGTCGGGTTCGCGGCGCAGGTGCTGGGCGGCGCGCTGTCCGCCCTGCTGCCGGTCGTGCTCGGCGGCGGACCCGCGGTGTCGCGCCGGACGGCCGCCGAGCTGGACCGGTCCGCCGTCCTGCGCTGCGTGCTGCTGAACGGCGCGCTGCTGGTGTTCGTGACCCCCGCGCCGAGCGTGGTGCGCGTCGGGGTGTCGCTGCTCGGGCTCGCGGCGGCCGGGTGGTTCCTGGTGCTGGCCGTCCGCGCGGTGCGCGCGAGCCGGGACCGCGGGGCGGCGACCGCGGCAGCGACGCCACCCGCGCCACCCACGCCCGCCGCGCCGCCCGCGCCGCCCGCGCCCGAGCCCCCCGCCGTCGTCCGCGCCCGGCACCGCGGCGCCGCCACCGCCGGGGTCGGCGCGCTGCTGCTGGTCGTCGCCCTCGGTGTGGCCGCCGACCCGACCGCCGCGGGGCTGACCGGTCCGGTCGCCGGCGCGGGTGCCGACGTGGGGGCGACGGGCCGCACGACGACGGTCGCGGTCGAGGCCCGGGAGATGACGTTCGTCCCGTCCCGCATCGAGGTCCCGGCGGGCGACCGCCTGGTCCTGGAGGTCACGAACACCGACGGCACCGTCCACGACCTGGTGCTCGACGGCGGCGCGACGTCGGGCCGGCTGGCGCCCGGGGGCCGAGCGGTCGTCGACGTGGGCGTGGTCGGCGCGGACCTCGCGGGCTGGTGCTCGGTCGCCGGGCACCGGCTGATGGGGATGACGCTCGACGTCGTCGTCACCGGCGCCCCGCCGGCCGGGGACGCACCGGCGGGCGCCGCACCGGGCGGCGACGGGACCGCGGCAGCGCCCGACGACCACGCCGGGATGCACCACGGCGAGGACGGCACGGCGGCCGCCCCCGACGCGGCCGCCCTCGTGGACCCGGTGGCGACGCCGGACGCCGGCTTCGAGGCCCGGGACGCGGCCCTGCCCCCGGTGGGCCCGGGCACGACCCACCGCGTCACGCTGGCGGTCACCGAGACGGTGCAGGAGGTGGCGCCCGGCGTGACCCGCACCGCCTGGACGTTCGGCGGCACCGCTCCCGGTCCGGTGCTGCACGGGCGGGTCGGGGACACGTTCGTCATCACCCTGGTCAACGACGGCACGATCGGCCACTCGATCGACTTCCACGCCGGTGCGCTGGCGCCGGACGACGTCATGCGGACGATCCCGCCCGGGGAGACGCTCACGTACACGTTCACCGCCGAGCGGTCGGGGGTGTGGATGTACCACTGCTCGACCATGCCGATGAGCCTGCACATCGCCAACGGGATGACCGGCGCGGTCGTGATCGACCCGCCGGGGCTGCCGGAGGTCGACCGGGAGTACGTGCTGGTGCAGCAGGAGCTCTACCTCGGCGCGCAGGGCGGTCCCGCGGACGAGGCGGAGGTCGCCGCGCAGCAGCCCGACCTGCTGGCGTTCAACGGCTACGCCTGGCAGTACCGCGACCGCCCGCTCGAGGCCGCCGTCGGCGAGCGGGTCCGGGTGTGGGTGCTCGACGCGGGGCCGAACCGCGCGTCGTCGTTCCACGTGGTGGGCGGGCAGTTCGACACGGTGTTCCGCGAGGGCGACTGGGTCCTGCGCGACGGCGGGTCCACCGGGACCGGCGGGGCGCAGGTGCTCGCGCTGCAGCCCGCCGAGGGCGGGTTCGTGGAGCTGACGTTCCCCGAGGCGGGCACGTACCCGTTCGTCTCGCACGTGATGGGCGACGCCGAGCGCGGCGCTCAGGGGCGGTTCGCCGTGACCCCCTGAGCGTCGGCGCGGTCCTGCGACCCGCGGGGCGTGAGCATCTCCCACACCGGCCCGAACACCAGCCACCCCACGAGCACGACCGTCGCCCGCGCGCCCCAGCCGAGCAGCACCTCCTGCTGCTGGGCGGCGGCGTCGCCCGACCCCTGCGCGACCAGCAGCAGGACGCCGAGCACCGCCCACGCGACCACCCAGGCCAGCAGCACCCGCAGCCACAGCGCCCACTCGTGCCGGACCCGCACCGGTCCGTGCTTCGGGACCCGGACCGGGGCGGGACCGCCGAAGAACCGGTGCGCCACCCACGCGTCGACGGCGTGCACGGTCCGCTTGCCGAACGCCACCGTGAACCCGAGGTACAGCGCCGCGAGCCCGTGCGTCCAGGTGGCCTCGCTGCCCCGCAGCAGGTCGCCGACGGTCGCGACCAGCAGCACCACCTCCAGCAGGGGCTCGCACAGCAGCAGCACCGTCGACGTCCGCCGCAGGCGCAGCACGTAGCGGGCGACGACGGCGGCGGCCAGGAACACCCAGAAGGCGATCTCGCAGGCGACGACGAGGGCAGCGACCGGGTTCTCGCGGATGGCGTCCATGCGCCCACCGTCGCGGCGGCGGGGGGTCGGCGTCGTCGGCCGTCCGCACGATCTGCGTCGGGCGCGTCCTCCGTCCGGAGGACCCGCCGACGCCCGGCCCGTGCTGGGATGTCGGCATGCCCACCCGCCTGCCGCGGCCGACCCGGTGGCCCCGCCTCGACGACCGCGGGGTCGCGCTGGCCTACCTGCTCGTCGGACTGCTGCTGCACGCCGCGGGCATCAGCACGACCGGGGACGCACCGCTGCGCGGACCCGCCGCGACGGCCCTGCACGCCGGGCTGCTGCTCGCGGGCTGCGTGGCGCTGGCGGTCAAGCGCCGGCACCCCGCGGCGACGCTCGCGGTGGTGACGGCCGCGACGCTCGGGTCCGTGGTGGTGGGCGGGAGCCTCGGCCTGCTGCTCGCGCTGGTCGACGCGCTGTACACCGCGGCGGTGGTGCTCGCCCCGCGGGCGCGGCGCGCGCTGGTCGCCGTGGTCGTCGCGCTGACGGTCGCCGCCCCGGTCGCGGCGGCGCTGCTCGGCGGCGGGCTGCGGGAGGTGCTGGCGGCGCTGCTGCAGGCGGTCGCACTGCTGGTCACGCCGCTGTGGTGGGGGTCGGACGTGCGCAGCCGCACGGAGCTGGCCGCGTCCGAGGCGCGGCGCGCGACGCTCGAGCGGGAGCAGGCGGACCTGGCGCGCGCGCACGTGGTGGACGTGCAGCGGATCGCCGACCTCGACCGCGGCGCCGCCCTGCGTGAGGAGCGCGCCGCGATGGCCCGCGACCTGCACGACGTCGTGGCGAGCCGGCTGTCGGCCATCGCGATCCACGCGGAGGCCGCCCTGTCCGCACCGCCGGAGACCGCGCGGGACCGGGCCGCGCTCGCGGCGGTCCGGGCGGAGTCGGTGGCGTCGCTCGCGGAGATGCGGTCGATGATCCTGGTGCTGCGCGGCGGGGGCACCGGCGGCGCGGACACCCCAGCGGCGGGCGGCCTCGACCGCCTGGACGACCTCGTGGGGACCGCCCGGGACCGGGGCCTCGACGTCCGGGTGACCGACGGGGGGCGCCCCCCGCTGCCGGCCGTGGTCGACCACGCCGCGTACCGGATCGCGCACGAGGCGCTGACGAACGCCGCCGCGCACGGCCCGGCCGGTGGGCGGGTCGACGTGCGGGTGGCCGGGGTGGGCGCGGCGCTGGAGGTGGAGGTGCTGAGCGCGCTGAGCTCGCTGGGCGACCCCGGTCCCGACCCCGGCCCGCCCGGGCTCCCCGGGCCGGCGCTCGGCTCCGCGACCGGCCTGGTCACGATGGCCGAGCGGGCCCGCTCGCTCGGCGGCACCCTGACCGCCGGCCCGGACGGCGACCGGTGGCGCGTGCTCGCGGTGCTGCCGGTGGCCGGGGAGGTGACGGCGTGACGGTCCGGGTGCTGCTGGCCGACGACCACGGGGCGATCCGCACGGGGCTGCGGCTGATGCTGGAGCAGGCCGACGGCGTCACCGTGGTCGGCGAGGCGGCCGACGGCGCGGCGGCGGTCGCGAACGCGCGGGCGCTGCGGCCCGACGTCGTGCTGATGGACATCCGGATGCCCGGGACGGACGGCATCGAGGCGACCCGGCGGATCGTCGCCGAGGGCACGGCGCAGGTCGTGGCGCTGACCACGTTCGACCTCGACGAGTACCTCTTCGGGGTGCTGCGCGCCGGGGCGGTCGGGTTCCTGCTCAAGTCGGTCGGGGCCGCGGAGCTGGTGGACGCGGTCCGCCGGGTCGCCGCGGGCGACGGCGTGCTCGCGCCCGAGGTGACCCGCCGGGTGCTGGCGGGCATGACGGCGACGGCACCGGTCGCGCCCGGGCCGGCGGACGCACCCGCGGGGCTGGACCAGCTGACCGCCCGCGAGCGCGAGGTGCTCGTGCTGCTCGGCGAGGGCCGGTCGAACCAGCAGCTCGCCGACGCCCTGACCGTCTCGGAGACCACGGCGAAGACGCACGTCAGCCGGGTGCTCGCGAAGCTCGGCTGCCGGACGCGGCTCGAGGCGGCGGCGGTCGCGCACCGCGCGGGTCTGGTGACCTGAGCCACACCTGCCCGGTTTGCACCCGGTGCACGGTTGCACCGAGTGCACCCATCTGCCTACGGTCCTCCGCGTGACACTCGACCCTGGATCGACCGACCGGCGGGCGGCGCTCAAGGCGCGCTCCCGTCGCGCGATCCTCGACGCCGCCGACGCGCTGGTCCGCGAGCGCGGCGGCTCGCAGTTCAGCGTCGACGAGCTCGCCGAGCGCGCCGACGTCTCCCGCCGCACCGTGTTCAACCACTTCGGGTCGCTGGACGACGTCACCCTGACCATCTGCACCGAGCGGCTGGGCGACGTGATCCACGAGGTGCAGGCCGTCGCCAGCGCCACCCCCGTGGGCGACGGGAGCCGGGCGTCGATGTTCGACGAGCTCGCGCTGACCCTGCGCGGCGCCGACCTGCCCGCCGCGATCACCTACCTCGCCGGCGTGCTCGCGCCGATCGCCGAGGGGAACGACCCCCGCGCGCAGGCCCTCGCCCAGGAGGCGTTCTCCCGCGTCGCCGACCACCTGTCGAGCGAGCTCGTCCGGCGGCACCCCGCGGCCGAGGCGCTCGACGTCCAGCTGCTCGTCTCGTCCCTGGTGCACGGCGTCGCCGTCATCGCGATGCACTGGGTCACCACCACCGACCCCGCGGCGCCCGGTGCGCGCGACGCGTGGGACGCCCTCGTCGACCGGCTCATCCGCAGCGTCCGAGCCGGGTACATGCCGGAGCACTGACGCCCCGCACTCCCACCACCACCGAGAGAACAGGGATCATGGCAGGACTCCTCTACCGACTCGGGCGCTTCTCCGCCCGCCGCGCCTGGACCGTCGTCACGGCCTGGGTGGTCGTGCTCGGGCTCGCGGTCGCCGCGTACCTCGCGTTCGGCGGCACCCTCACCTCGGCCGTCACCATCCCCGGCACCGCGACCGAGAAGGTCACCGACCAGCTCCGCGAGCAGTTCCCCGCCGCGAGCGGCGGCAGCGGCACGGTGGTCTTCCACACCGGCGGCGACGAGGCGTTCACCGACGAGCAGCGGGCCGCGATCAGCGCCGCGCTCGCCGACCTCACCGACATCGACGGCGTCGCGGGCGTGATCGACCCGTTCCAGACCACCGCGGGCCTCGCCGAGCAGCAGGCGCAGATCGACGCGGGCCGCGAGCAGATCGCCGCGGGCGAGGCGCAGCTCGAGCAGGGCCAGGCCCAGCTCGACGCCGGTCAGGCGCAGCTCGACCAGCAGCGCGCCCAGGCCGAGGCCGCGGGGGCGCTCGCGCAGGCCCAGCCGCAGCTCGACGCCGCGCAGGCCGAGCTCGACGCCCAGCAGCAGGCCGCGGACGCGGGTCGCGCCGAGCTCGAGGCGCAGTCCACGCAGCTCGAGGACGGCGCCGCCCTGCTCGAGCTCGCCGGCGGGCTGCGGACCCTCTCGCCGGACGAGTCCGCCGCGATCGGCAACGTCTCGTTCGCCGAGTCGCAGTTCGAGGTCAGCACCGAGACCAAGGACGCCGTCGTCGCGTCGCTCGAGGACGCGGACCTGGCCGGCGCCTCCGTCGAGCTGTCCAACGACCTCACCCAGGGCGTCCCGAGCGTGCTCGGCCCGGGCGAGGTCATCGGCGTCGTGGTCGCCGGCATCGTGCTGCTCGTCATGCTCGGCACCGCGGTCGCCGCGGCCCTGCCGATCTTCTCCGCCCTGGTCGGCGTCGCCATCGGCGCGGTCGCGTCGCTCGCGCTGTCCGGCGCCGTCGACATGCTGTCGGTCACCCCGGTGCTCGGCATCATGCTCGGCCTGGCGGTCGGCATCGACTACTCGCTGTTCATCCTCAACCGGCACCGCCGCCAGCTGCGCGACGGGGTCGAGCTCGAGGAGTCCATCGGCCTGGCCAACGGCACCGCGGGCAACGCCGTCGTGTTCGCCGGGGCGACCGTGTTCGTCGCGCTGCTCGCGCTCAACGTCACGGGCATCCCGTTCCTCGGCCTGATGGGCACCGTCGGCGCGTTCTGCATCCTCGTGGCGGTCAGCCTCGCGATCACGCTGACCCCCGCGCTGCTGTCCCGGATCGGGCTGCGCGTGCTGCCGAAGAAGCAGCGGGCGCTGATCGGCCACGAGGAGCCGGAGCCGGTCCCCACCACGCCGATGCGCACCTCGCGGGCCGTGCTCACCCTCGTCGCCGGCCTCGCCGCGCTGCTCGTCATCGCCGTCCCGGCGCTGTCCATGCGGCTCGGCCTGCCCACCGGCGCGTCGGAGCCGGAGGAGTCCTCGCAGTACCAGGCGTACACGATCACCGCCGACAAGTTCGGCGCGGGCGTCAACGGCCCGCTGCTGGTCGTCGCCGACCTGCCCGAGGCCGTCGCCGAGGACGAGGTCGTCGGCGAGCAGGTCCGGATCGGCACCGCGCTCGCGGCGTTCGACGACGTCGCGGCGGTCGCCCCCATCGGCGCCAACGAGGCCGGCACGGTCCTCGCGTTCCAGGTGGTGCCGACCGACGGCCCCACCAGCGAGAGCACCGAGCAGCTGGTCCGCGACCTGCGGGACGCCTCGCCGCTCGACGGCGACGTGCGGCTCGGCGTCGCCGGGTCCACGAGCGCGAACATCGACGTGTCGGAGAAGCTGTCGAACGCGCTGCCCGGCTACCTCGGCATCGTCGTCGGGCTGTCGCTGCTCATCCTGATCCTCGTGTTCCGGTCGATCTTCGTGCCGGTCACCGCGACGCTCGGGTTCGTCCTGTCGCTGTTCGCGGGCCTCGGCGGCGTCGTCGCGATCTACCAGTGGGGCTGGCTCGGGTCCGTGTTCGGCGTCCACGACGCCGGGCCGGTGCTGAGCTTCCTGCCGATCATCGTCACCGGCGTGCTGTTCGGCCTCGCGATGGACTACCAGCTGTTCCTGGTCTCGGGGATGCGCGAGGCGTTCGCCCACGGGGTCGACGCCCGGGTCGCCGTCCGGCGCGGCCTGCACGCGGGCCGGGTCGTCGTCACCGCGGCGGCGATCATCATGGCGGCCGTGTTCTCCGGGTTCGTGTTCGCGGAGTCCGCGATCATCCGTCCGCTCGGCTTCGGTCTGGCGTTCGGCGTGCTGCTCGACGCGTTCGTGGTCCGCATGCTGCTGATCCCGGCCGTCATGCACCTGGCCGGGAAGTCGGCGTGGTGGATCCCGCGCTGGCTCGACCGGGTCCTCCCGGACGTGGACGTGGAGGGGGCCTCGCTCGAGCGCACCCACCCCCACCCCACCCACCGCACCACGGCGGACCCGACCCCCGGGGCCTGACCCGCGGCAGCTCCCGGAGTGGAAGGTTCCTGCTCGACTCGCCGGGCGTGTCGGGCAGGAACCGTCCACTCGGCAGGGTGATCAGGTGGGTGGCCGCCGTCCCCCGTCGGCAGCGGGGGGCGGCGGCCGGTTCGGGGGGTCAGGTCGTGGGGAGCCAGACCCGCATCGTGCTCGGGCCGCGGTTGGCCCAGGAGTGGTACGGGACGAGCCGGAGGTCGACCGGCACGGGTTCACCGTCGGGTCCGGGCACGCCGTAGGGCCAGTCGGCGTCGGCGGCCGGCACGAGCCGGCCGGTCAGCCGCGCACCGTCCCCGTCGGCCCGCACGGCCACGTCGGCGTCGACCCGCAGGCCGGCCACGTCCGCCCCGCCGGGCAGGTCGACGGACTCGGCGCACAGCACGACCGGCCCGCGCTCGACCGCGACGGAGCCCCGCACGGCGTCGATCCGCGCGTCCGCCGCTGTGACCCGCGGGGCGACCGGCAGCACCAGCCGCACCTCGTCGCCCGCGGCGAACGCGCGCCGGACCCGGACCTCGCCGGCGTCGACGACCGCGGGCTCGCCGTCGACGGTCGCGCCGTCGGCCGCCCACGCGGGCACCCGCAGCGCCAGGGTCCACTCCCCCGCGGGCGCGTCGACGACCCGGACCCGCACGTCGCCGTCCACCGGGTAGCCGGTCTCGACGTCGATCCCCACCGACCGGCCGTCACCGAGCCGGGTGCGGATCCGCGCGGGCGCGTACTGCTGCACGTGCAGCGCGTCGTCGGACACCGCGGCGACGTACCCGCCGAGCGCCGCGAGCGTGCGGGCCACGTTGGTCGGGCAGCAGGACACCTCGAACCACGGGGCGCGCAGCCGGGACAGCGCCCGCTTGCTGACCTCGTCGTCCGCGGCGGTCTCGCCGGGGACTCGCTTGTGCAGGGGGTTCGTGTAGAAGAACGCCCGGCCGTCCTGCGCCGGCGACGTCGCGACCACGTTGTAGAGGGAGCGCTCGACGACGTCGCCCCACGCGGCCTCGCCGGTCGCGAGCAGCAGCCGCCAGGCGACCATCACCGAGCCGACGCCCGCGCACGTCTCGCAGTACGCGCGGTCGGGCGGCAGCTCGAAGTCGTCGCCGTAGGCCTCGTCCTGGTGGTGCGCGCCCATCCCGCCGGTCAGGTAGGTCCGCCGGGCGAGCGTCCGCTCGTACTGCGCGCGGGCCGCGGCGAGCAGCCCGGCGTCCCCGGTCTCGACGGCGACGTCCACCGCCGCGGCCGTCAGGTACAGCGCGCGGACGGCGTGCCCGCGCAGCACCTCGGCGTCCCGGACCGGCACGTCGTCCTGGTAGTACTCCCGGCCGAGCTCGATGTCCGGCAGGGTGCCCCGGCCGCGGCGCTCGACGAACAGCGCGGCCTGGTCGAGGTACCGGCGCTCGCCGGTGGCGCGGGCCAGCTCGACGAGGGCGACCTCGATCTCCGGGTGCCCGCAGACGGCGTCCCGGCCGTCCGGCCCGAACTCGGCGCAGACCTGGTCGGCGGCGCGCCGGGCGATCGCCACGAGCTCGTCGTCGTGGCCGGTCCGCAGCCGCGCGACGGCGGCCTGCACCAGGTGGCCGACGCAGTACAGCTCGTGCCCCCAGGCCAGGTCGGACCACCGCGGCGGCTGACCGGGTCGCCCGAACCGGGTGTTGAGGTACCCGTCGGGCTCCTGGACGGCGCCGATCTGCGCGGTGAGCTCGGCGATCCGGGCCTCGAGCACGTGGTCGCCGGTGCGGCCGACCTCCCACGCCATCGCCTCGATCATCTTGTAGACGTCGGAGTCGGAGAACTCGCGCCCGGTGCGGTGCTCGGCGAGCGTGCCGTCGAGCGCACGGTCGAAGTTGTCGATCCAGCCGACCCGGGTCTCCCAGTGGTCGCAGTGCGGGATGGTCGCGGCGCCGTTGACGCGCTGCCGGTCGGCCCAGAAGCCACCGGTCAGCACGACCTCGTCGAGGCCGAGGGGTCGCAGGGCGCCGGTGGACGGCACCACGGGGGTCACGGGGGTGGTGGTGGAGGTGTGCACGGAGCTGGTCATCCCTTCAGCGCTCCCGACATGAACCCGTTCACGTAGTGCCGCTGGAGGACCAGGAACAGCAGGACGCACGGGACGGTGAGGACGACGACGCCGGCCTGCGTGGCGCCGTAGTCGATGACCCCCATCACCTGCTGGCGCATGTTGACCAGCGCCAGCGGCAGCGGCTGGTTGTCGCCGCCCACCAGGTACAGGGGGACCATGAAGTCGTTCCACGCGGCGAGGAACGCGAACAGCCCGATCGTGATGAGCCCGGGCTTCACGGCCGGCAGCATCACGCGGCGCAGCGCGCCGAACGACCCGCAGCCGTCGACCAGGGCCGCCTCCTCGAGCTCGCGGGGCACGGACTCGAACGAGATCCGCATCATGAACATCGCGAACGGCAGCTGGAACACCGCGAGCACCAGCCCGACGCCGACGAGCGTGTTGGACAGGCCGAGGTCCTTCAGCCAGATCACCAGCGGGATCAGCAGGGTCGCGTACGGGACCATGAGGATCGACAGGACCAGCAGGAACAGGGCGTCCTTGCCGGGGAACCGGAACCGCGCGAACGCGTAGCCGCCGAGCGTCGCGACCACCAGGGTCACGACCACGGCCGTGGCGGTGATGCCGAGCGAGTTGCCCAGGTAGGTGCCGACGCCGGCCTGGTACGACGCGAGCGTGGCGTAGTTGCCGAACCCGAACCCGTCGACCTGCGCCGACCCCGGCTGGGGGGACACGGACGACGCGGTCGTCCAGATCATCGGGAACAGGAACAGGATGGCCAGGCCGCCGGTGAGGACGTAGAACGGGGTGCGTCCGAGGACGCGGGAGATGCCGGTCACGGGGGTCACTCCTCGGGCGAGCGCCGCAGCGCCTTGAGCTGGACGACGTTCACGACCACCAGGGCCAGCAGCACGATCACCGACAGCGCGGCGGCCATGCCGAGGTCCCGCTTGGACTCGAACGCCAGGTTGTAGATCAGCTGGACGACGGTCATGGTCGAGCCGTCCGGGCCGCCCTTGGTGAGGATGTAGAACTGGTCGAACGCCAGGATCGAGCCGGTGACGCACATGATCGTCGCGAGGGCCAGGGACGGCTTGAGCAGCGGCAGCGTGATCCGGCGGAACACCTGGAGGGTGCGGGCGCCGTCCAGGCGGGCGGCCTCGTACACCTCGTGCGGGATGCCCTGCAGCCCGACGAGCAGCAGCAGCATGTAGAACCCGGCGAACCGCCAGACGACCAGCGCCACCGTCCCCCACAGCGCGCCGTCCGCGGAGCCGAGGACGTTGACCTGCCCGCTGCCGACGCCGAGCCGCGCGAGCCAGCCCGACACGGGGCCGACCTGCGGCGAGTACAGCGCGTAGAAGAGGAGCGACGCCGACGCCAGGCCGAGCGCGGTCGGCAGCAGGAACGCGGTGCGCAGGAACCCGCGCCAGCGCGAGCTCTCCTGCACCAGCAGCGCCAGCCCCAGGCCGAGCCCGATCAGCAGCACCGTGGCGATCACCGTGTAGAGCAGCGTGAACCGCACGGACGGCCAGAACATCCGGTGGTCGAGGACGGCGCCGAAGTTCTCCGGGAAGTTCGTGCCCTGCCGGCCGCCGAGCAGCGACCAGTCGGAGCCCGACATCAGCACGACCAGCACCAGCGGGACCACGAACAGGACGAGCACGAGGACGGCGGTGGGGGTCGCGTACAGCCAGCCCTGGAGAGCGCCGCGGGAGCGGGCGGACCGGCGTCGGCGCTGTGCCGTGCCCGCGCGGGACGGGCTGGCGACCCGTCCCGCGCGGCCGTGGGTGGCGACGGTCACTGGCCCAGCACCTCGGTGATCGCGTCGTTGTCCGCCTCGACGGTGTCGGTGCCCTCGAACGTGGCGTTGCGCATCAGCGTCACCCACGGGCTGCCGGACGCGTTGAACGCCTCGGAGAAGAACTCCGCCACCGGGGTGCGGCCGGACTCGGCGATCTGGTTCATCGTCAGCGCGAGCGGGTCCTCCTGCGCGTACACGTTGTCGAGCAGGGAGTTGCGTCCGGGGACCTCGCCGTTCTTCGCGATGACCTCGAGCTGCGTCTCCTCCGACATCATCCAGGACAGGAAGTTCCACGCCTGGGCGACGGAGTCGGAGTCCTTCGAGATGCCGAGCGCGTCACCGCCGAGGAACGTCGACTGCCCGCCGTCGACGCCGGGGATGCCCGTGACCCCGACGTCGATCCCGGCCTCGACCGCGGCGTAGACCGCGGTGTTCGGGTACGGCATGACGCCGACCTGGCCGTTCGAGAACGGGGCCGTCCACGTCGCGCCGGTCTCCTCCTTCGAGCCCGCGCCGACCGCGCCGGCCTGGTTGAGCTCGTAGTACATCTCGTAGAGCGCCTTCGCCGAGTCGGACGCGACCTGGGCGGTCTTCCCGTCCTCGGACAGCACCTCGTCGCCCGACGCCCACATGGTCGGGAACCAGGTGAAGACGCCGCAGCCGCCGCAGTTGCCGCCGTAGTACGTGCCGGAGACGCCGGGCTTGCCCAGCGCCGCGACCGCCTCGGCCTGCTCCTGGAGCTCGGCCAGGTTCGTCGGCCCCGCCTCGGGGTCGAGGCCGGCCTCGCGGTACAGGTCCTTGTTCCAGACCAGGACGGAGATGTCCTCGACGAACGGCAGCGTGTGCATCGCACCGTCGGGGTCGGTGCCCGCGTCGAGGTGGCCGCGGGTGATGTCGTCCTTGAACTCCAGGCCGTCGATCTGCTCGGTCAGGTCGGTGAACAGCCCGTTCGCCACCCAGTAGGGCAGCCGGACGACGTCGCCGGCCAGCAGGTCGGGCAGCTCGTCGTTGGTCGCGGCGCCGCCGACCTTCCCCTCCATGTCGTCGTTGGGGATGATCTCGAGCTCGACCTGGTTCTCGTGCGACGCGTTGTACGCCTCGACGAGGGTGGTGGCCTGGCGCTCCAGCGGCGCGCGGGTCCACATCGTCAGCGTCGTGCCGTCGTCCACCCCGTCGGGGCCGGCGGACTCCAGCGCGGCGCCGGCGTCCCCGTCGGACCCGGACCCGCAGGCGGCCAGCCCGGCCAGCGCGAGGCCGGCGACGGCCAGGGTGGCGACCGGGCGGAACCCGCGCGATCGGAAGGTGCGGTTGATCATCGTGCTCTCCTCGTGAACTTCGCCGTCGAAGCTGTGCGGGGCGCCCGGGCGGGGCCGCGCTGAGGTTCTGCCGAAACCCTTTTCGGGGAACGTAGCGGCAGTTCCTACCCGTTGGCAAGGGGGTGCACCGAAACGTGATGTGTGTACGATCGCCGGCATGACGACCGCACCGGGGGCCCCGCGCCGGGCCGTCACGCTGGCCGACGTCGCCCGGCTGGCCGGCGTCTCCGTGGCCACGGCGTCCAAGTCGCTCAACGGTCGGCAGCAGGTCCGCGCGGAGACCCGCGAGCGCGTGCTGTCCGCCGCCGAGCAGCTGCAGTTCTCCCCGAACGTGCTGGCCCGGCACCTGCTGAGCGGCCGGTCCGGCACGATCGGCCTGGTCACGCACGACCTCGAGGGCCGGTTCTCGATCCCGACCCTGATGGGCGCCGAGGACGCCGCCGGCACGGGCAAGACGTCGGTGCTGCTCTGCGACGCGCGCGGCGACGCCCTGCGGGAGCAGTACCACGTGCAGGCGCTGCTCGGGCGGCGGGTCGACGGGCTGATGATCGTGGGCGCCCGCCCCGACCCCCGGCCGTCGCTCGGCACCCTGCCCGTCCCGGTCGTGTACGCCTACGCCCCCTCGCAGGACCCCGCCGACATGTCGGTCGTCTCGGACAACGTGCTCGGCGGCCGGCTCGTCGCCGAGCACCTGCTGGCCTGCGGGCGCCGCCGGATCGCGGTCGTCACCGGCGACCCCTCGTACGGCGCCGCGCACGACCGGGCCGCCGGGGTGCGCGCCGCGCTGGACGACGCCGGCGTCACGCCGCTCGGCGAGGACCGCTACGGGGCGTGGACCGAGGAGTGGGGCCGCACCGCGGCGGCGCTCGTCCTCGACCAGCACCCCGACGTCGACGCCATCGCGTGCGGCAGCGACCACATCGCCCGGGGCGTCCTCGACACCCTCCGGGAGGCCGGCCGCCGCGTCCCGGAGGACGTCGCGGTCACCGGGCACGACAACTGGGAGACCCTCGCGCTCAGCGCCCGCCCGCCGCTGACGTCCGTCGACATGCACCTCGAGGAGGTCGGGCGCCGGGCCGCGGCCCTGCTGTTCGACGCCATCGAGGGCCGCGGCCGGTCGGGCACCGAGGTCGTCCCCTGCCGCCTGGTCCCCCGCGGCTCCACCGGCCCCCGCGCGACCTGACCCCGGAGCGGCGGGTGGACGGGTTCACCGGCTGTCGCGCTTCGCCTGACGTCGCGCGCCCTGCGCCTGGGACGACGCGTCCCGCTTCGCTCCGCCGGTCGTCCCGGCGTGGTCCCGGGCCGCCCCCCTGCCCGACGCCGGTCGCCCCCGGGCCCCCGGCGCCCGGGTCGTCCGGGCCCGTGGACCGGTGGGCGCGCGCGGCCGCGAGCCGGTCGACACGCAGCGCGTCGGCGGCCTCCCGCGCGCGCGTCTCCAGCAGCCCGCTCACCCGGGACAACGCGTCCTCGAACACCTCGGCCTTCTGCGCGGCCCGCGCGTTCTTCGGACGGGACGCACCCCGACCGCCGTGCTCCGCGACCCCGGCGGACGCCTGCCGCCGGTAGTTCTTCTGGTGCTTCTTGCGGGCGCGCCGGACCCGGGAGTGCAGCCGCGGATCAGCTGGTCCTCGTCCAACACGGCCATCCGGTCCGGCTCGGTCTCCCGGACCAGGTCACGATCCTCGCCGTTCAGCGCACCGAGCAGGTCGTCCACGGTCGTCCCCCGTCGCCTCGTCGCACGTCGTCGTGCCCTCCCCACCGTCCACCCGGCGGCCGGTGCCCGTCCTCACCCACGGCCGGCGACCCCGACCCCGACCGGCGAGCCCGGTGCCGGCACCGGGCGCCGGACGCCCGGCCTGACCTCGCGGTACGGTCCCGCGTAGCCGGCCGCGCGCCGCCGACCCCCGAGGAGACCTCCGTGACGTACCCGCCCGGCCCGCCGTACCCGCCCGGTCCCGGCTGGGGTCCGCCCGCGCCCTCCGCCCCGGGGGTCGGGGACGCGCTGCGGTTCGGCTGGACCGCGGTGCAGCCGGTGTGGGGACGCGCGGTCCTGCTGTTCCTCGGCCCGGTCCTGGTGTTCCTCGGGGCGGTCGGTGCGATCTACGTCCCGGTCGTGGTGGGCTTCGTCGAGGCCGTCCGCCTGCAGGAGGAGGCGCTGGCCGCGACACCTCCCGGCACGTACACCGGCACCGCGCTCGGGTTCCCGACCGGCGCGATCGTGTGGCTCGCGGTCCTGTTCGTGCTGGTCGCGGTCCTGGGCGCGGGGCTCCAGGTGCTCGGAGCCAGGTTCGGGCTGCTGCTCGTCGACGGCCGGGTGCCGACGGCGCGCGAGCTCTACCGGGGCCACGGGCTCGGCCGGTCGTTCGCCACGTCGCTGCTGGTCACCGCCCTGGGCGCGGTCGGGAGCCTGGTCTTCTACCTCCCCGGGCTCGCTGTCATGGTGCTCGGGCAGCTCGCCGTGTACCTCGCTGTCGACCGGGGGGTCCGGCCGGTCGCAGCCGTCCGCGAGGGGTTCCGGCTGGCGTGGCAGCACGTCGGGACCGTCGCGCTGCTGCTGCTCGCGACGATCGGCGTGAACTGGGTGGGCGGCCTGGTCTGCGGGGTCGGCGTCGCGGCGACGTACCCGATCACGTTCACCGCGACCGCGTGGCTCTACCGCGCCCTCGCCGCCCGCACCCCCTGACCCGGGAGCCGGGCCTCAGGAGGCGACGACCGTGACCACCGCCCGGGTCTCGCTCGTCACCTCGACCGACCACCGGCCGGTGATCTCCACGCCCGGCAGCTCGGTCACCGCGGGCGGCGCGTCGCGGTCGGCGACGTCGGAGCAGTCGGCGGCCGTCTCCGCGACCGTCTCGCCGAGCGACCGCACCGCGACGTGCACGGGACCCGCGTCGACCGACGCGCACACCACCCCCACGGCGAGCACGCCTGACTCCGGCGCCACGCTGGACGATCCGGTCAGCACCTCACCCGGCCCCGCCGCGCCGCCGCCGAAACCGACCCCCTGCCCGGGCGCGACGCGCTGCTCGGCAGCGGCGCTCACCGCGGCCTCGGCGGCCACGAGGTCTGCCTCCGTGGTGTCCGCCGCCCGGATCCCGAGCACGGCGACCACCGCGAGCACGGGCACCACGACCACCAGCCCGGCCACGAGGGCCCGTCGGCGCCGGCCGTGGTCGGCGTGCTGGTCGGTGCGGGGCTCGTCGGCCTCGTCGGTCTCCACGTCGAAGGTCGTCACCCGGTCCAGGCTGCCACGTGCGGCTCCGGCGCGGGGTCAGACCGCCGCCCGCCGCAGCCGCGCGCTGGCCCCTGAGCGTGCCCGCAGGCCTGCTCACCGAGGGCGCATGCGACACCACGAGGGCGTACGCCATCTCATGCGCCCTCGTGGTGTCGCGTACGCCCTCGGCGAGCAGAGGCGCGCAGCGGCGGGGGCGGGCGGGGGCGGGGGGCGGCGGGGGGTCAGGTTGACGGGAGGCGGAGGCGGGCGCTCGTGCCCTGGCCCGGTCGCGAGCGCAGGACGACCGTGCCGCCGTGCCGGTGCGCGACCACCCGGACGAGCGCGAGCCCGAGCCCCGACCCGGGCGTGCCGCGGGCCTGCTCGCCGCGCGCGAGCTCGTCGAACACCCCCTCGATCTCGTGCTCGGGGATGCCGGTGCCGGAGTCGGCGACCTCGACGACCACCACCCCGTCGTCGTCCGTGCCCCGCACCTCCACCGGCGAGTCGGCCGGGGAGAACTTCAGCGCGTTCGCCAGCAGGTTGTAGACCGCGAGGTACAGCAGGTCCGCGTCGCCGCGGACGTGCGGCAGGGGCCAGGGGGCGCGCGGCAGGGTGACGGTGATCGTCCGCGGCACCCCCGACGCGACGGCCTGGTCGCCCAGGTCCGCGACCGCGTCGTGGACGACCTGCGCGACGTCGACGTCCTCCTGCTCGAGCGGGCGGGTCTCGAGCTCGGCGAGCTTGCGCAGCTCCGCGACCAGCCCGGACAGGCGCAGGGTCTGCTGCTGCAGCGTGTCGTGGGCGCGCGCCCGCGCGGGGTCGAGGTCCGCGGGGTCGGGGACCACACCGGGCAGCGCGGCGCGGAGCGCGGTCACCGGGTTCTTCATCTCGTGGTCCAGGCGCAGCAGGAACCGGCGGTGCGCGGCGCGCTCCTCCTCGCGAGCCACGCGCGCCGCCTCGGCGGTCGCGGAGGCGACGGCGGTCCGGCGGCTGCGGCCGGCGGTGGCCACGGCGAGCAGCACGCCGGTCACCAGCAGCCCGGTGCCCCCGAGCACGACCGGCAGCGGCGCCCCGACGAGCACGCGCAGCGACCGACCCGACGCGAGCACCACCGCCGCGGCGAGCAGCCCGAGCACGGCCGGGGCCAGCGCGAGCAGCACCGGGGTCCGCGCGAGCAGCACCGCCCGCGCGGGACGGCCGGACGCGGTCACGCGCGGGCCCCGCGGTGGACGGTGCCGCAGAACCGGTACCCCAGCGACGGCACGGTCTCGACGTACCGGGGCGCGGCGGCGTCGTCGCCCAGCACCCGGCGGATCTCCGCGACCCGGTGGTCGACGGCGCGGCTGCTCACCGCGAGCTCGAACCCCCACAGCGCCTGCAGCAGCCGCTCGCGGGTGTGAAGCTCGTCGGGGTGGGTCATCAGGTAGTCGAGCAGCAGCGACGCCTTCGGGGTGAGCGTCACCTCCCGGCCCGCGAGCCGGACCCGCCGGGCGGTGCGGTCCAGCACCAGGTCGCCGCTGACCAGCGTCTCCGCGGCGGCCAGGGACGGCTGACCCGGGACCGCGCGGCGCAGCACCGCCCGGACGCGGGCGTGCAGCTCCTGCGGGTCGAAGGGCTTGTTGAGGTAGTCGTCCGCGCCCTCCTCCAGGGCGGCCGACCGCTCGGACGACTCCCCGACCTGCGTCAGCAGCACCACGGGCGTCCAGTCGCCCGCCGCCCGCAGCCGCCGGACCACCGACCGGCCGTCGAGCCGCGGCATCAGCACGTCGCACACCAGGATGTCGGGGTGCCAGGTGGCGTGCAGGGCGAGCCCTGCCTCCCCGTCGGCGGCGGTCGCGACCTCGAGCCCGCTGCGGGTGAGGAACGAGGCCAGCCCCTCGCGGATCGCCTCCTCGTCGTCGACGAGCAGCACCCGGGGCGGGGCGTCGGTCACTGCCGCCCGCCCCAGACCAGGAGCCCGCCGACCACCAGCAGCACGACCGCGTACCCGGCGACGGCCAGGTAGCCGAGCACGAGCCCGACGACGGCCGCGGCGCTGCCGCCCTCCCCGCGGGCGCGGATCTGCCGCAGCGCGACGTGGCCGGTGACGACCGGGATCAGGGCGAACCCGCAGAGGCCGAGGACCAGCGTGACCACCGCGAGCACGTTGGTCGGCCGGGGCACGACCGGGACCGGCTGCGGGGCGGGGTGGTACGGGTGCGGCGCGCTCATCGCCGGTCCTCCTGCTGCTCGTCGTGGTGGGTCACCGGGTGCCCGCCTGCCCGTAGGTGCTGCCGGCGCCGAGGTCGGTGACCACCGGCGTACCGGACTCCCAGGTCACGGTGACGTCGGCGGCGTCGATCGTCACCGTCGCGGCGCTGCTGACCGCGACCCGCGCCCCGGCGCCCTCGACGACGACGTCCGTCACGTCGCCCGCGACGACCACCGACCCGGCGCCGGCGACCGTCAGGGTGCCGCAGGCGTCGGTGACCTCCACGGCCTCGGTGGCGCGGGTGGTGCCCGCCTCGCCGCCGGCGCACGCGGTCTGCGCGGTGGTCAGCGGCCGCAGGTCGGTGCGCCCGGGCAGGTCGGGGCCGTCGACGGGGTCCGCCGAGGGCACCGGGTCACGCGGCGTCGTCGGCCGGGGCGACGGCGTGCCGTCCGGGGCGCCGTCGTCCTGCGTCGCGGGCGCGCTCGGCTGCTCGTCGTCCACCACCTCGACGCTGCACCCGGCGAGCGCCACGCCCAGCACGCCCGCGGCCGCGACCGCCCCCCACCGCGTGGTCACGACGTCACCCCCGGCAGCAGGATCTCCACGCGCCGGTTGAGCTGCCGCCCCGCCGGGTTGTCCTGGCCGTCGACCTCGTTCGGCGCGACGGGCCGGTCCTCGCCGTAGCCGACGACGTCGAACGCGGTGCCGACGCCGCGGTCGGCGAGCGCGTCCGCGACCGCCCGCGCCCGGTCCTCGGACAGCCGCTGGTTGAGCGCGGGCGACGACACCGAGTCCGTGTGCCCCTCGACCGAGCCGGCGGGGGCCGCGACCCCCGCGAGCGCCGTCGCCAGGGCGTCGAGCGCCGCGTCGGCGTCGGGGCGGATCTCGGCGGATCCGAAGTCGAACAGCACGCCGGAGTCGAGCGTGAGCGTGGCGCCGCAGGACGGCACCGGGGCGATCACCCCCATCGACGGGAACGCCCCCAGCCGGGGCACCTGCGGCAGCGGGTCGACCTCGACCGGGACGCCGTTCACCAGACCCGTGCCGTCGCCGTGGTTCTGCACCGACAGGTCCGCGTCCGTGTAGGCGCCGGAACCGTCCCCGTAGTTGACGACCTGCACCTCGCCGTCGGTGTACACCCCGGACCCGTCGCCGTAGTTGACGACCGACCGGTCCCCGCGCGACCAGCCGCCGGAGCCGTCGGTGTGCACGTAGACGTGCGTCGTGCCGTCGTCGTAGACCCCGGAGCCGTCGCCGTAGCTGACGACGGAGGTGCCACCGGCCGCGTAGGTGCCGGACCCGTCCCCGTAGACCGTCACGGTCGTGCCGTTGAGGGCGTAGGTGCCGGAGCCGTCGCCGTAGTTGACCACCGACCCGTCGGGGGCGGTGAACACACCCGACCCGTCCCCGTACGCGAGCAGCGCTCCCCGACCGGACTCGACGGCCCCGGTCGCGTCGCAGTGCGTCGGCGTCACCGTCACGCCGGGCACGTCCCCGACAGCCGCGTCCACGTCGAGCGCGAACCCGGCGAGCGACGCGTCGAGCATCGACAGGTCGGGGAGCACGATCAGCGGCACCGGCGGGATCTCCCCGGGGGCGTACCCGGCGACGGCCGGGACCTGGGGCGTCGGGGTCGTGCGGGGCTCGCGGGTGCTGCGCTCGGTCGGCGCGGGCGCGCGGTCGGGGCGCTCCCGGGCGGCGTCGGACCCGGAGGCCCCGCACGCGGTGAGCAGCAGCAGCGAGGCGGCGACCAGGGCGGCGCGGCCGCGGACGGTGTGCGACATGGCAGCACCGTAGGTGACCGGTCGCCGCGACGGGTCGCGAGCCGGTCGCGAGGGCGTCGCAGTCCTGCGACACGGCGCCCGCCGCACCACGTCCGGGGCATCGCCGTGGTCGAGGCCGCCGACATCCCGACCACCGTCACCCCGAGGTGACCACCGACCACCCCGGCCCGGTCACGAGCAGCGCCTCGTCGTCGCAGAGCGGCACCAGCTCGTGGTCCGGCCCGTACCGGGCCAGGGTGCGTCCGATCAGGTCCAGCGGGTAGGGCGGGAGCTTCCCGTCGGCGTGCGGCACCACCACGGCGTCGGTCAGGCCGAGCCCGCGCAGGTCGGTCAGGTCGGGCGCGTCGGCCGGGTCGTCCATCAACGACACGGGCTCGATGCTCGGCCCGGCCACGACCGACCCGGCGCTGCACCCGATGTACGGCAGGCCCGCGCGCACCCGCTCGGCGACCACGGCGTCCGCGCCGGAGGTCCGCAGCGCGTCCAGCAGGGCGAACGTGCTGCCCCCCGCGACGTACAACGCGTCCACGCCGTCGAGCGCCGAGGCCACCCCGCGGGGGTCGGCCCCCGTGAGCCGCACGTCGACGAGCGCGTGCCCGAGCGCGGCGACGCCCGCCCGCTCGGCCGCGACGTACGGGGCGTCGGGGTGCGCGCGGGCGGCGTCGGGGACGTACCCGATCGTCAGCGCCCGACCCGTGGGGGCGTGCGCGGCGAGGAACGCGGGGACGGCACCGAGGCCGAGGGACAGCAGCAGCAGCGAGGTCACCGTCGCGACGGTACGCGAGCCGGTCGGGCACCACGGTCCGGGCTCTGCCGGTCGCGCACCACGGGTCGGGCTCCGCCGGTCGCCCCCCCCCCCCCCGGTCGCGCCCCCGCCGGGCCCGCGCCTACGGTGGCCGGGCCGCACGCGGGCGACCGCCGCCCGCCGCACCCCCGGGAGGCAGCAGTGCCCCAGCCGACGACCGCCCGCGAGCACGACCTGGTGCTGCTGGGAGCCACCGGGTTCGTCGGCGCGCTGACCGCCGAGCACCTGGCTCTGCACGCCCCGACCGGCACGCGGGTGGCGCTCGCCGGCCGGGACCTCGACCGGCTCCGGGCGGTGCGCGCGCGCCTCCCCGGGTCCGCCCGGACGTGGCCCGTGGTCGTCGTCGACGTCCACGACCGCCGCGCGCTCGACCGGCTCGCCGCGTCGGCCACCGCGATCGTCACCACCGTCGGCCCCTACGCCCGGCGCGGACTGCCGGTCGTCGAGGCGTGCGCGGCCGCCGGCACCCACTACGCGGACCTCACCGGCGAGCTCGGGTTCGTCCGGGCAGCGATCGACGCCACCGACCGCCGCGCGCGCGGCACCGGCGCGCGGGTGGTGCACGCGTGCGGCTACGACTCCGTGCCGTCCGACCTCGGCGTGCACCTGCTGCACCGGGCCGCGGAGGCGGACGACGCGGGCGGGCTCACCGCCGTGCACGCCCTCGTCCGGGCCCGCGGCGGCGTCTCCGGCGGCACCGTCGCGTCGATGCTCGACGAGCTCGGGGCCGTGCGCACGGACCCGGCCGCCCGCCGGCTGCACGCCGACCCGTACGCACTGTCCCCCGACCGGGCCGCCGAGCCCGACGCACCGCAGCCGCGCGGCCTCGCCCCGGCGCTGGTCGACGGCCGCTGGGCGGCACCGTTCGTGATGGCCCCGTTCAACTCCCGGGTGGTGCGCCGGTCCAACGCGCTGACCGGCTGGGCCTACGGCCGCGACCTGACCTACACCGAGCACGTCGACGCGGGCCGGGGTCCGCGCGGGCTGGCCGTCGCGCTCGCCGTCACCGCCGCGACCGGCCTCGGCGCCGCGGCCCTGACCCTCCCGCCCGTCCGCGCGCTCGCCTCGCGGGCGCTCCCCGCCCCGGGACAGGGGCCCGACGAGGCCACCCGCCGCGCGGGACGGTTCCGGCACCGGTTCCTGGCCCGCACCCGCGACGGCCGGACCTACGCGGCCCGGGTCGAGGCCGCCGGCGACCCCGGGTACGCCGCGACGGCCGTCATGCTCGGCGAGACGGGGCTCGCGCTCGCGCTCGACGACGCGACGCTGCCCGACCGGGCCGGCTCGCTGACCCCCGCGACCGGGCTCGGGGACGCGCTGGTGGACCGGCTGCGGGCGCGAGGGTTCCGGCTCGACGCGGTGCGGGCGCCGGTCGGACCGGGGTAGGTGGCCCGAGCGGAGCCGGGTGGCCGGGCTGCGTGGTCGGTCGCCGCCACCGGCCGGGAGACCGGGGCCCCGTCACCCGACCTCGGCCCACCGCTCCACCGGCAGCAGCGCCGCGTCGAGGTCGAGCGCCCGGGCCCGCTCCACCGCCCGCGCGAGGGCGGGGTCGGTGCCGGCGGGCCCGCCGGGGGCTGCGGCGTTCTCGGTGAGGAACCGCGCCAGCGTCTCCCCGGGGACGCCCGGGTTCTGGTCGAGCCGGAGCAGCAGCATCCCGTCGACCGGCCGCGCACCCGGACGCAGCGCCGGCTGGGTGTACGGGAACGGGATCAGCCGCGCCCCGTACCGCCCGTAGAACCGCAGCCGCGCGACCGGGTCGCCCTGGGTGGCGTCGGCGGGCCAGTGCCGGGGGTCGTCGACCTCCGCGAGCACGAGGGCGCCCGGTTCCTGCGCGGCCCAGCGGCCGAGCACGTCCCGCAGCAGCCGCGTCCCCAGCCCCAGCCCGCGGGCGTCGGGGTCGACGGCGAGGTAGGTCAGCAGCAGCGCCCGGCGGTCGGCGAACCAGCCGCCGAGCATCACCGCGACCGGCTGCCCGTCCGCGAGCACGACGACCGACGGCGCGGCGCCCGGCCCGGTGAACCCGGAGCGGAGCTCGTCGAGGGTCAGCAGCTCGTCGGGCCGGAACGTGGGGGCGAGCAGCCGGTCGTGCACGCCCGCCACCTCATCCGCGGTCAGGTCGTCGAGGGTCACGTCCACCAGGTCGGCCGTCATGCGCCCGAGCCTAGGCGCGGGGCTCACGGCCGCACGGTCCTCACGGCCGGGCCGCGTCCAGCGCGAGGTTGAGCGTCAGCACGTCCACCCCCGCCTGCCCGAGGTACCCGAGGTCGGGCCCGGTGGTGGCGTCCCGGACCAGGTCGCGGACCGCGTCCTCGGTCATCCCGCGCGCGGCGGCCACACGCGGCACCTGGAGCTCGGCGTACGCGGCGCTGATGTGCGGGTCCAGCCCCGAGCCGGAGGCGGTGACCGCGTCCGCCGGGACGTCGGCGGGGTCCACCCCCTCGAGCTCGGCCACGGCCGCGCGCCGCTCCTCGACGGCGGCGACCAGGTCCGGGTTCTCCGGGCCGAGGTTGCTGCCGCCCGAGGCGGCGGCGTCGTACCCGTCGCCCGCGGCGGACGGGCGGGGCTGGACGTACTGCGGCAGGGGCTCGCCGTCGGCGTCGGTGAACGACTGGCCGATCAGCGACGACCCGACGACCCGCCCGTCGGCGTCGGTCACGAGCGACCCGTCCGCCCGGGTGGGCATCGCGCGGCCGAGGCCGGTGACGAGCAGCGGGTAGCCGACGCCGAGCACGACGGTGAGGACGAGCATCGCGCGCAGCGCGACGGCGACGTGCGGCCAGGTGGTGCGGGGGGAGCTCATGGAAGCGTCCTTCGATCAGGGGGGCGGGGTCAGAAGCCGGGGATCAGGCTGACCAGGAGGTCGACGAGCTTGATCCCGACGAACGGCGCGACCACGCCGCCGAGGCCGTAGACCAGCAGGTTGCGGCCGAGGACCGCCGAGGCGGCCGCCGCGCGGTAGCGGACACCGCGCAGCGCCAGCGGGATCAGGACCACGATCACCAGCGCGTTGAACACGATCGCGGAGAGGATCGCGGACGCCGGCGAGCTCAGGCCCATCACGTTCAGCACCGCGAGCCCGGGGAACACACCCGTGAACATCGCCGGGATGATCGCGAAGTACTTGGCGATGTCGTTGGCGATCGAGAACGTGGTGAGCGCGCCGCGGGTGATGAGCAGCTGCTTGCCGATCCGGACGATGTCGATCAGCTTCGTCGGGTCGGAGTCGAGGTCGACCATGTTGCCGGCCTCCTTCGCGGCCGACGTGCCGGTGTTCATCGCGACGCCGACGTCCGCCTGGGCGAGCGCGGGGGCGTCGTTCGTCCCGTCGCCGGTCATCGCGACCAGGTGGCCGCCCGCCTGCTCCCGCTTGATGAGCGCGAGCTTGTCCTCCGGCGTGGCCTCGGCGAGGTAGTCGTCGACGCCCGCCTCCGCGGCGATGGCCTTGGCGGTGAGCGGGTTGTCGCCGGTGATCATGACCGTGCGGATGCCCATCGCCCGCAGCTCGGCGAACCGCTCCGCGAGCCCCTCCTTGACGACGTCCTTGAGGTGGACGACCCCGAGCACCTGCCCGGCGCCGGACCAGTCCTGCACCGCGACGACCAGCGGGGTGCCGCCGTCGCCGGAGATCCGCCGCACGTGCTCGTCGAGCTCGCGCCGGACCGCGGGGGCGAGCGCGCCCTCCTCCTCGAGCCACGCGACGACGGCCGAGCCGGCGCCCTTGCGGATGCGGGTCACGTCGGCGAGGTCGATGCCGCTCATCCGGGTCTGGGCGGTGAACGGCACCACCTCGGTGCCGGCGGCCGCCGCGGGGACGTCGACGCCCTGCTCGAGCGCGAGGTCGACGATCGACCGGCCCTCCGGCGTGGGGTCGGCGGCGGAGGCCTGCGCGGCGGCCCGGGCGAGCGCGCGGGCGTCGACGCCGTGCAGCGGGACGAACGCGGTCGCGCGCCGGTTGCCGTAGGTGATCGTCCCGGTCTTGTCGAGCAGCAGCGTCGTCACGTCGCCCGCGGCCTCGACGGCGCGGCCGGACATCGCGAGCACGTTCCGCTGCACGAGCCGGTCCATGCCGGCGATGCCGATCGCGGACAGCAGCGCGCCGATCGTCGTCGGGATCAGGCAGACCAGCAGGGCCACCAGCACGGGCACGCTCACGGACGCCCCGGCGTACGAGGCGATCGGGTTCAGCGTCAGGGCGACGACCACGAACACCACGGACAGCGACGCGAGCAGGATGTTCAGCGCGATCTCGTTGGGGGTCTTCTGCCGCGCCGCCCCCTCGACCAGGGCGATCATCCGGTCGACGAACGTCTCACCCGGCTTGGAGGTGATCCGCACGACGATCCGGTCGGACAGCACGCGGGTGCCGCCGGTGACGGCCGACCGGTCGCCGCCGGACTCCCGGACCACCGGGGCGGACTCGCCGGTGATCGCCGACTCGTCCACCGAGGCGATGCCCCAGACGATGTCGCCGTCCCCGGGGACCAGCTCCCCGGCGGTCACGACCACCAGGTCGCCGAGCGTGAGGTCCGGCGACGCGACGGTCCGGGTGCCGGCCCGCTCGGCGCCGGGGTCGCGGGTCGCGTCGTAGTCGACGACGACCGTGGCGGTGGTGCTCGACCGGGTCTGCCGCAGGCTGTCGGCCTGCGCCTTCCCGCGGCCCTCCGCGACAGACTCGGCCAGGTTGGCGAACAGCACCGTGAGCCACAGCCAGACGGCGATGCCCGCCGTGAACGTGCCCGGGATCGCGGTGCCGCCGGACTCCTGCGGACCGCCGAGGAACGGCTCGGCGACGGCCAGCACCGTGGTCAGCACGGCGCCGACCTCGACGACGAACATCACCGGGTTGCGGCACATCAGGCGCGGGTCGAGCTTGCGGACGGCACCGGGCAGCGCGTCGCGCAGCTGCGCGGGGCCGAACGAGCGGGGCGCGGCGGCCCGGGCCGCGGTGGCCTCGGGCGTCGCCGGGGCGTGCGTGAGGGTGGAGGACATCGTGTTCACAGACCTTCCGCCAGGGGACCCAGCGCGAGTACGGGGAAGTAGGTGAGGGCGGTGATGACGACGGTCACGCCCACGAGCAGGCCGACGAACTGCGGCCGGTGGGTCGGCAGCGTGCCGGCGGTCGACGGGACCGTGTCCTGCGCCGCGAGCGAGCCGGCGAGGGCGAGCACCAGCACGATCGGCACGAACCGACCGAGCAGCATCGCGACGCCGAGCGCCGTGTTGAACCACGGGGTGTTGGCGGTGAGGCCCGCGAACGCGGACCCGTTGTTGTTCGCCGCCGAGGTGAACGCGTAGAGCACCTCGGAGAACCCGTGCGGGCCGGGGTTCCAGATCGACGTCGCCTCGACGTCGGCGCGCACGGCGGGGACCGCGAAGCTCAGCGCGGTCCCGGCGAGCACCAGGGTCGGCGTGACGAGGATGAACAGCGACGCGAGCGTGATCTGCCGGGGGCCGATCTTCTTGCCCAGGTACTCCGGCGTCCGCCCGACCATCAGCCCGCCGACGAACACCGTGAGGACCGCGAGCACGAGCATCCCGTAGAGCCCGGAGCCGACGCCGCCGGGCGCGACCTCGCCGAGCATCATGTTGAGCATCGGGAACAGGCCGCCGAGCGCCGTGAACGAGTCGTGCATGCCGTTGACCGCGCCGGTGGAGGTGAGCGTGCTGACGCTGCCGAACAGCGTGGTCGCCGCGACGCCGAACCGCTGCTCCTTGCCCTCCATCGCGGCGCCGGCGAGCTCCGGGGCGGTGCCGGCGCCGCGCAGCTCGACGACCGTCAGCAGGGTGAGGCTGACCAGGAAGATCACGCCCATCGCCGCCAGGACCGCGTACCCCTGCTTCGCGCTGCCGACCATCCGGCCGAACGTCCGGGGCAGGCTGAACGGGATCGCCAGCATGAGCACCACCTGGAACAGGGAGGTCCACGCCGTCGGGTTCTCGAACGGGTGCGCGGAGTTCGCGTTGAAGAACCCGCCGCCGTTCGTGCCGAGCAGCTTCACGGCCTCCTGCGACGCGACCGGCCCGCCCGGGATCGACTGCGTCCCGCCGGCCAGCGTCGTCACCTCGGTGAACCCGGACCAGCTCTGGATCACGCCGCCGGCGATCAGCACCACCGCGGCGAGCACCGCCACCGGCAGCAGGATCCGCACGGTGCCACGGGTCAGGTCGACCCAGAACGAGCCGATCGTCCCGGACCGGCGCCGGGCGAACCCGCGCACGAGGGCCACCGCGACGGCCATCCCGACGGCGGCCGACACGACGTTCTGCACGGCGAGGCCGAGCACCTGCACCGCGTACCCGAGGGTGACGTCGGGCGAGTAGGACTGCCAGTTGGTGTTGGTGACGAACGAGATCGCCGTGTTGAACGCGAGGTGCTCGCCGACCGCGGGCATCCCGAGGTCGTACGGCAGCCAGGTCTGCACCCGCTGGAGCAGGTACACCAGCAGCACCCCGACCAGCGAGAACGCCAGGAGGCTGCGGACGTAGGACCGCCAGCTCTGCTCGGACGCCGGGTCGGCTCCGATCAGCCGGTAGAACCCGCGCTCGACCCGCAGGTCCCGCGGACTCGTGTAGACGTGCGCCATGTAGTCGCCGAGGGGGCGGTGGAGCGCGGCGAGCACCAGGACGACGGTGAGCACCTGGGCCACCGCCTGCCAGCCCGCCATCAGAACCGCTCCGGCTGCACGAGCGCCCACAGCAGGTAGCCGAGCGCCGCGACCCCGAGGGCGGCCGCGACCAGGTCGACGACGATCACAGCTTCTCGACCCCCGCCGCCACCGCTCCCACGAGCGCGAACAGGGCGAGCACGCCCCCGATGAACACCACGTCCAGCACGACAGGACTCCCGACGACACGTGCGGGCCGCGCCGGCCGGTCGGCCGCTGCGGCGGCCCCCGCGTGGAGGGCCGTCGACCATCAGACGCCCGCCCGGAGGGCCTGCCGACCGTCCTCACGGTTCCCATACGGCCCGCTGCACGGTCCTGACGGTTCCCGTGCACCGCGGGCGATCCTCAGCATGCTGAGGATCGCGGCTATGCTCACCGGGTGACCTCGCGGACCCTCGTCCTCGCCCTGCGCGCCCTCGTCGGCGTCGCCCTGCTCGTCGCACCGGGGTGGGCGATCGCCTCCACCGGGGACGCCGTCGCGCACCAGCACCCGTCGCTCGGCGCGCTGCTCGCGGTCAGCGCGGTCGCCGGCGCCGCCCTGCTGGCCGCCGCCGTCGTCGGGTGGGTCCGGCGCGACGCCGGGCGACCGGCCCGGCGCCGGGTGCTGCGGGCCGTCGGCACGGTCGTCGTGCTCGTGCTGGGCGCGGTGCTGGCGGCGGCGACCGCGTGGCTCCGGCCGTTCCCCGCCACGCAGCCGGCGCTCGACGCGCTCGTGAGCGACGACGCCGTCGAGGTGCAGGAGGCCGCCGGCTGGTACGCGTTCGTCCCGCGGGGCGCCGAGCCCACCACCGGTCTGGTCTACTCGCCCGGCGCCCGCGTCGACGTCCGCGCCACCGCCGCCGTGCTGCGGCCGCTCGCCGAGGCCGGCTACCTGGTGGTCGCCCTCAAGGAGCCGCTCGGGATCGCCCTGACGTCGGTGGACCAGTCGGCGTCCGCGATCGCGGCGTTCGACGGCGTCGAGCACTGGGCCGTGGGCGGGCACTCCCTCGGCGGGGTCGCCGCGTCCTCGTTCGCCGCCGCGCACGACGACGTCGTCGACGGCCTGCTCCTGCACGCGTCCTACCCGCTGGGCGACCTGCGCGACGCGGACCTGCTCGTCACGTCGGTGTCCGGCTCGCGGGACGGGCTGACCACCCCCGCGGACGTCGAGGCGTCGCGCGCGGACCTGCCTCCGAGCACGACGTTCGTCGAGGTCGAGGGCGCGGTGCACGCGTTCTTCGCCGACTACGGCCCGCAGCCCGGCGACGGCGAGCCGGGGGTGTCGCGCGCGACGGCGCAGGCGGAGGTCGTCGCCGCGAGCCGCGCGGCGCTGGACGCGGTCGCCGGGGACTAACGCCGTGGGCACCCGGGTTGTACCGGGTGGATCCACCCGGGCCCGCGAGCCCGCGACCGCGAGAGGGACACCGCCATGACGACCGACCAGGCCACCGACACCCGCCCGACCACCGACACCGGCTGGGTCGACCCGCGCGAGCAGATCGAGGTCGGCGTCCTGCTGCCGAACGGCCGCCTGGTGGGCCGGCGCTTCTTCTCCCGCGAGGAGGCCGAGGCCTGGGCCCGCCCCGAGGAGGGCGAGCAGGTCGTGGAGTACAACCTCGTCTGCGAGTGCAACGTCTGACCCCGACCCCCCGCCCTCACGCCCACGCCCACGCCCACGCCCACGCCCAGATAGGACCGTCGCCGCGAGACAGGGCCACCGGACGTCCTTCCTCGGCGCGGCGGACCTGTCTCGGCGTGGGCGGCAGCGCGCCGACGTGCGCTAACGCCGCACGTCCGGCGGCGGTTGGGCCCTTGGGCCCAGACGCGGGCCGCCACCAGATCTAGTGTCACACCCGTGTAGTTCGCACTAGATGTAGTGCGGCGGTGACGGGGATGGGGCAGCGTGACGATGATCGACCTGGCTGTGGCAGCGCGTGCGACGGAGCACGAGCGGGAGGTGGCGCCGACCCGCCTGACGGTGCGCAAGCGCGACGGCCGCGCCCTGCCGTTCGACGCCGGGCGCATCCACGCCGCGGTCACCAAGGCGTTCGTCGAGGTGCACGGCGAGGTCAGCCCGCTGCACCGGCTCCGGATCGCCGAGCTGGTCGACGGCGCGGTCGACGAGCTCGCCACCCGGTACGCCGGCGAGGTCCGGATCTACGAGATCCAGAACGTCGTGGAGCACACGCTGCTCGAGCAGCACGAGTACGAGGTCGCGAGCGCCTACATCGACTACCGCGTGCAGCGGGACCTCGCGCGCAGCCGGGCGCTCGACGTCAACCACTCCGTCGGCCAGCTGGTCGGCAAGGAGCAGACGGTCGTCCACGAGAACGCCAACAAGGACGCCGACGTCTTCAACACCCAGCGCGACCTCACCGCCGGCGCGGTCGGCAAGGCGATCGGGCTGCGGATGCTCCCCGCCCACGTCGCGAACGCGCACGCCAAGGGCGACCTGCACTACCACGACCTCGACTACCACCCCTACGCGCCGATGACGAACTGCTGCCTCATCGACTTCCGGACCATGCTGTCCGAGGGGTTCCGGATCGGGAACGCGCAGGTCGACCCGCCGCGGTCCATCCAGACCGCGACCGCGCAGATCTCGCAGATCATCGCCAACGTGTCCTCCAGCCAGTACGGCGGCTGCTCCGTCAACCGGATCGACGAGCTGCTCGCCCCCTACGCCGAGCGGAACTTCGCCAAGCACCTCGCGGACGCCGAGCGGTGGATCGCCGACCCCGCGCAGCACCGTGCCTACGCGGAGGAGAAGACCCGCAAGGACGTCTACGACGCCATGCAGTCCCTCGAGTACGAGATCAACACCCTGTTCACGTCGAACGGGCAGACGCCGTTCACGTCGGTCGGGTTCGGGCTCGGCCTGGGCTGGTTCGAGCGGGAGATCCAGCGGGCGATCCTGCAGATCCGGATCGGCGGCCTCGGCAAGGAGCGGCGCACCGCGATCTTCCCGAAGCTCATCTTCACGCTGCGCCGGGGCGTGAACCTCGAACCCGCCGACCCGAACTACGACCTCAAGCAGCTCGCCGTGGAGTGCGCGACCAAGCGCATGTACCCGGACATCCTGAGCTACGACAAGATCGTCGAGATCACCGGCAGCTTCAAGGTGCCGATGGGCTGCCGGTCGTTCCTGCAGGGCTGGACCGACGAGTCCGGGCAGGACGTCGTCGAGGGCCGGATGAACCTCGGCGTGGTCACGCTGAACATCCCGCGGATCGCCCTGGAGACCCGCGGCGACACCGAGGCGTTCTGGGCGCTGCTGGACGAGCGGCTCGCGACCGTCCACGACGCGCTGCTCTACCGGGTCGAGCGGTGCAAGGAGGCCGTGCCCGCCAACGCCCCGATCCTCTACGTGCACGGGGCGTTCGGCCAGCGGCTCGCGCCCGACGACGACGTGGACGCCCTGTTCCGCGGCGGCCGCGCGACGGTGTCCCTCGGCTACATCGGCCTGTACGAGGCGGCGGCGGCGTTCTTCGGCGGGGCGTGGGAGCACGACCCCGCGGCGAAGGAGTTCACGCTGCGGGTCCTGCGCACCCTCGCCGAGCACGCACGGGCCTGGACCGCCGAGCACGGGTACCAGTTCTCGGTCTACGCCACCCCGAGCGAGAGCCTGACCGACCGGTTCTGCCGCCTCGACCGGAAGAAGTTCGGCGCCGTCCCGGACATCACCGACAAGGACTACTACACGAACTCGTTCCACTACGACGTCCGCAAGTCGCCGACCCCGTTCGAGAAGCTCGACTTCGAGCAGGACTACGCGCCGCTGACCTCGGGCGGGTTCATCCACTACTGCGAGTACCCCGTGCTCCAGCAGAACCCGAAGGCGCTCGAGGCCGTCTGGGACTACGCCTACGACCGGGTGGGCTACCTCGGCACCAACACCCCCATCGACCACTGCCTGGCCTGCGACTTCGAGGGCGACTTCACGCCCACCGAGCGCGGGTTCGCCTGCCCGGCCTGCGGCAACGACGACCCCCGCACCTGCGACGTCGTCAAGCGCACCTGCGGCTACCTCGGCAACCCCCAGCAGCGCCCGATGGTGCACGGCCGGCACGTCGAGATCTCGTCCCGGGTCAAGCACATGGCCGGCCCCGACGCCCGGGGCTGACGTGGCACGCGACCCGCGGCCCGACTGGCAGTCCGCACGCCTCAGCCAGGACCGGGTGGCCGACTACAAGCCGTTCGTCATGGTCGACGGCGAGGGCGTGCGGTGCAGCCTGTACGTCAGCGGCTGCCCGTTCGCCTGCGCCGGCTGCTTCAACGAGGCCGCGTGGTCGTTCCGGTACGGCACCGTGTTCGACGACTCCCTCGACGACCGGATCGCCGCCGACCTCGCCCACCCCGCCGTGCAGGGCCTGTCGCTGCTCGGCGGGGAGCCGTTCCTCAGCACCGCCGTCTGCCTGCGGGTCGTGCGACGGCTGCGGGCCGAGCACGGCCACGCCCGCGACGTCTGGTGCTGGACGGGCTACCGGTTCGAGGAGCTGCTGGACTGGGCCGCCGCCGGGCACGACGACAAGGCCGCGCTGCTCGCCGAGGTGGACGTGCTGGTCGACGGCCGGTTCGAGCTCGCCCAGCGGGACCTCGGGTTGGCCTTCCGCGGCAGCCGCAACCAGCGGGTGCTGGACGTCCCGGCATCCCTACGAGCCGGTCGGGCGGTCCCGTGCCCCCAGGTCCCGGACGCCCCCCACCCCCCTGCCCCGGTGGACCGCCGCGCCCTCATCTGACGCGAGGGCGCAACCGACACCACGAGGGCGTACGTCGTGGCGTACGCCCTCGTGGTGTCGCGTGCGCCCTCGCGGGGGGCGGGGTGGGGGGGTGGGGGGCGGGGTGGGGGTGGGCCATCCGGGCGATTCGCGGGGCGGGGTGGACCAACGGGCTGCGCGCGGGGACCGACGACCGCCATAGTGCTCCCCGTGACCTCGACCGCCCCGCCCTCGGAGCCCACCGGCCTGGACGACGCCGCGGAGCTCCGGTCCGCCTGGGCGACGGCCGCGGACGAGGTGGACGCCCTGGCGGTGGCCGAGCGGCTGCTCGCGTCGGTCCCCGCCGACCACGAGGCGGCCCGGACCGCCCAGCGCGCGCGCCTGCTGCTCGTCCTCGGCCGCCCCGCGGACGCGCTGGCGCTCCTCCCGGACGCCGACCGGGCGCAGCTGCTCGTCGACAAGCCGCGCGGCTGGGCCGACGTCGTCGCGCTGGCCTGCTGGACCGCACAGGGCGACGCCGAGGCCCGCGGCGCCCTCCTGCGGTTCGGCGCGACGCTGCCGCCCTCGCACGCCCCGGTCCACGCGGACCTCGTCGCCGCGGCCGCCGAGCAGGCGGGCGACCTGACGCTCGCCGACGACGCCGCGCTCGGCCTCCCGGCGCACCGCACGCCGTTCTCCGTCCGGCGACGGGCCGTCGCGCACCTGCGGCAGCGCGGCGGCGAGCCGGGGCGCGTGGCCGCCACGGTGCTCGACGTGGCCCAGGCCCTGCTCGAGGTCGAGCCGCGCGCCGACCGCGACACCGTCGTCGTCGAGGGCGTCGTCGACGACCTCGCCCGCCGTCAGGACGGCGCGGCGGCCCTGCTCCTGCTCGACACCCTCGCCGACCTGCGTCCGGGCAGCACCGCCATCGGCGCGCTCCGTCGTCAGATCCCGCTGCGGGTGGCCCGGCTGGCGGCGGCGATGCCGTTCCTGGTCGCGCTGGTGGGCTCCGCGCTCCTCGTGGCCGCGACCGCGCTGATCCACCTGCCGGTGGCCGTCGTCGCGGCTGGTGTCCCGACGCTCTGGTTCGGGGCGTTCCGCACCCGGCCGCGGACGATGCCGCAGCTCGGCGAGGTCGACGAGCAGGCCGCGCGCCTGATCCGCCGCCGGACCAGGGCGACGTTCGGCGGTCGCGCGGCACGGGTCGCGTTCGCGGTGCTCGCCGGGGCGGTCGGGGTGATCGCCGCGCTGTTCGTCACGGTCCTCGTCTCGGAGGCCGTCGCGCCCGGCGTCGAGCTGGGCGAGAGCCGCGTGCTGGACCTGTCCGTGCTGGCGACGGTGATCGTCGGTGCGATCGGCGCGCCCGCGGCGATGGGACGGCTGCGCCGCTGGAACCTGGTCCGGCAGGCCGCGCGGTCCGAGGCGCGCGCACGCGAGCAGGAGCTGGTCGACCTGCAGCGGTGCGCGTGCTGGCAGGCCTCCCACCTGCGCGGGGAGGTGGCCGAGGGCTACGCCGCCCAGCACCTGCAGGGTGGCGACGACGGCCTCCTGGACGGCGTCGACCTCGGGGACGCGTCCGTGGTCCGGACCTGCCCGGCGACCGGGCTGCGCTGGCTGCTCGTCCGGCACGCGTCCGAGCCGGGCGCCGTCCTGCTGCGGGGCACCGCCGCCGGCCCGAAGCCGTTCGTCGCCGACTCGGGGACCGGCGGCTACCTCTGACCGGACGGCGCTCCGCGGGGCGTCGTCAGCCTGCCGGCGTGCCCGCGAACGCCCCGCCGGCCCCGAAGGCCCAGCCCGCGAACCGCTCCCCGATCAGCCGGTGCGTCGCCGGGTCGGGGTGCAGCGCGTCGGGCAGCGGGTGCGTCTCGGCGTCCGCCGCGCCGTAGAGGCCCAGGCCGTCGAGCAGGTGCAGGTGCGGGTCGTCGGCCCGGCGCTCCACCAGGTCCGCCAGCGCCTCGCGGATCACGCGCAGCGTCAGGCGCCCGTGCGCGAGGTCGGCACCCTCGGCCGCGCCGAACCGGATCTGGTCGGTGCCGATCGACGCGGGGTCGATGACGCCGGGGCCGGGCGCGTCCTCGTGGATCCCGCAGAACAGCGGCGACACGAGCACCAGCGGGACGTCGGGGTGACCGTCGCGGATGGTGTCGAGGAACCCGTGCACCGCGGGCACGAAGGCGCGCAGCCGCATCGCGTCGAGGTTCACGACGTTGATGCCGACCTTGACGCTGATGAGGTCCGCGGGGGTGTCCCGGACGACCCGCGCCACGAACGGGTCGACGACCGCGCTGCCGCCGAACCCCAGGTTGCGCAGGTCCGCGCCACCGAGCCGTGCGGCCACGGCGGGCCAGGTGCCGGCGGGGGTGGCGGCGTTGGACCCCTGGCTGATCGAGCTGCCGTAGTGCACCCACCGCGGGCGGGTCGACGCCACCGCGCGCACCGGGGCGTCCGCGCGCAGGCCGACGACCTCGACCTGCTCGTTGTGCGGGAGCCAGACCTCGAGGCGCTTCTCACCCGCGGGCAGGTCGGCGAACGTCGCGGTGTGGGCCTCGCCCGGCACGAACGCGGTGGCGCCGGTGCGCAGGTCGACCTCGACGGCGTCGCCGCCGGTGAGGACGTCGGACGCCACGAGCACGCCGTCGACGACGAGGTCCAGCGCGCCGCGCGGCCGCTCGGCGCCGACGTAGGCGATGCGCTGCGGGTGCACGACGACCTCGAGGGTCCGGGCGGTGGTGGCGACCTCGAGCCGCACGCCGGCGGGCTGCACCTCCATCCCGAGCAGCTGGCCGTCGGGGAACTGCCGGCGCACCCACGCGGGCAGCCGGTGCGGGCGCAGGCCGCGGTCGGTGGTCTCGACCTCGGCGGCGCCGTGCAGCAGGTCGGGGGTGACGGGGGTGTCGATCATGCGGGGGTGTCCTTCGCGGGGAGGGCGGACCAGGTGCGGAGCAGCAGGTCGAGGGCGTCGACCGCGCGGTCCCAGGACTGCTCCGGGGCGGGTGCGCGGTGGTCGAGGCTGCCGATCTGCTCCAGGGTGACGAAGCCGTTGATCGTGGCGCCGAGCAGCCGGACGACGTGCACGCGCTCCGTGTCGGGGATCGCGTAGCCGCGCAGGACGGCGTCGGTGAGCGCGACGACGTCGACCGCGGCGGTCGAGGCGACGGCCGCGGGCCCGGCCCGGCGTTGCAGCGCGGCCCACCGCCCGGGGAACTCCCGGGCGTAGTCGCGGTACGAGTCGGCGTACCCGCGCAGGGCGTCCCGGCCGGACCGACCGGCGATGGCCGGGGCCATCCGGGCGGCGATCTCGGCCATCGCGAGCGCGGTGACGCCGTCGAGCAGGGCGCCGCGGTCGCGGACGTGCGCGTACAGGCTCGCGCTCTGCACGCCGAGCCGGCGGGCGACGGCCGAGACGGTGATCGCGTCGAAGCCGAGCTCGTCGGCGACCGCCGCGGCCTCGGCCACGACGACGGCAGGGGTGAGTCCGGCGCGGGTCATGCGTCACAACCTACACCCTGTAGGGAGAGCCCTACGGGTGTTCGATCAGCCCGCGAGCGCCGCCAGCACCTCGTCGGTCGTCGCGGTCTCGCCGAGCACGGGCAGCACCCGGCCGGTCGTGTGCGCGTGCGCCTCGTCGCTGAAGTCCGTCATCGCGTCGACCACCGCGACCACGTGGAACCCGGCGTCGTACGCCGCCCGGGCGGTGGACTCGACGCCGAACGACGTGGCGAGGCCGACCAGCACCACCTGGGCGACGCCCCGGGCGCGCAGGTCGTCGGCGAGGGTCGTGCCGCCGAACGCGCTCCAGCCGTGGTGCTCCGCCCGCAGGTCGCCGGGCTGCGGGTCGAGCTCCGGCACCAGCGCGAGCGCCGCGGCCGGCACCGGGGGGCGACCGCCGCCGACCTGGGTCCGGCCCGGGGGCGGGGCGTCGAGCCGGGCGGCGGCGAGCACCACGGTTCGGCCACCGGCGCGGAACGCCGCCGCGAGCGCCGCGGAGCGCCGCACGACGTCGGCGGTCGGGCGCACGGTGGGGCCGGCGACGGTGGCGAGCTGGAGGTCGACGACGACGAGCGCCGCGCCGGGGTCGAGCGTGCTGAGTGCCATGCGGGGACCTCTCGGGTCAGGGGAGGACGACGACGACCTTCTCGGCCGCGCCGGGGGTGCTCGCCAGCCGCAGCGCCTCGTGGACCTGCTCGAACGGGACGCGGTGGCTGATGATCCGCTCGTACCGGCGCCAGTCCGCGACGATGTCCTGGGTGACCTCGAAGATCTCGGTCGGGTAGCCGCGGGACAGGCTGATGGTGATCTCGGTGCTGAGCAGCGCGCCGAGGTCGACGGGCACGGGCTGCTTGTGCACGCCGGCGACGCTGAGCCGCGCCCCGTGCTTGGCGAGGCGCTGCACGGACTCGATGACCGCGGGCGCGCCGGCGACGTCGAGGTACACGTCGGTGCCGGGCCGGTGGTCGCCGGGGCGCAGCGGTGTGTCGCCGTGGGCCTCGATCAGCCGGGCGGCGAGGTCCTCGCGGGCGGAGTCGACCACGGCGGACGCGCCGAGCTCGCGGGCCTTCTGGAGCCGCGAGGGGACGACGTCGACGACCACGACGTCGAGGCCGCGCCGGGTGAGGTCGATCAGCGCGCCGAGCCCGATGGGCCCGGCACCGAAGACGACGGCCTTCTCCCCCGCGACCGGGTGCAGGCGGTTGACGGCGTGCTTGGCGACGGCCATCGGCTCGTTGAGCGCGGCGACCTCCCACGGCACCTCGTCGGGGACGACGGCGAGGCTGACGCCGACGACCACGTCCTCGATCAGCAGCAGGTCGGCGAGCCCGCCGGTGGGGCCGCCGTTGCCGATGATGCCGCTGCGCGCGGCGGTGGGGTCGACGACGACGTGGTCGCCCACCCGCAGGCCCGTGACGTCGGCGCCGACCTCGACGACCTCGGCCGCGATCTCGTGACCCAGGGGGGTGGCGCCCTCCCGGGGCGGGATGCCGCCGCGGTGGATGTAGAAGCCGTCGGAGCCGCACACACCGCAGGCGCGCACGCGCAGCAGGGCGTCGGCGGGGCCGGCCGCGGGTCGGGGCGCGTCCAGGACCTCGGCCGTGCCGGGGGCGGTCACGACGACGGTGCGGATGGTCTCGGGCATCGGGCGGCCTCCACGGTGGTTCCAATTCGAACGACCTGGCCACGATAGCCCAGGGTCGTTCGGATTCGAAGGACTAGCCTGGTGCGGTGACCACCCGCCGCCCGCTCGAGCAGCTCCGCACCGCGTTCGCCCTGCTGGACGCGAGCGCCCTGCTCCAGCAGGCCGCCGAACGCCACCTGCGCGCCGCCGGCGACCTCACCTACGTGCAGTTCCGGATCCTCGTGCGCCTCGACGCCACCGACCGCCCCGCGCTGCGGATGTCCGAGCTCGCCGACGGCGTGCTGCTGAGCCGCAGCGGCCTGACCTACCAGGTGACCGCGCTGGAGCGCCGGGGCCTGTGCACCCGCGCGGCGTCGCCCGACGACGACCGCGGCGTCGTCGCCACGATCACCGACGCCGGCCGCGCGCTGGTGGACCGTCTGCTCCCCGCGCACGTCGAGGCGACCCGTGCCGCGATGCTCGGCGACCTGACGCCGGAGGAGGAGGCCGTGCTGCTCGGGGTGCTCGACCGCGCCGTGCGGGGCGTCAGCGCGGCCGGAGCCGTCAGCGCGGCGCGCGGGGCAGCGACCGCTCCGTCGGCTCCGCGAACTCGAGGGTGATCCGGAGGTAGCGCAGCTCGCGGGAGTCCATGATCCGGCCCGCGCCGGTGTAGTGGATGGACTCGCCGTCGATCAGCTCGAGCTGGGCCATCGGCGCGTCCACCAGCAGCGTCTCCGTGCTCGCGTCCTCGACCCGCAGGCTCGCCGCCGTCCCCTCGATGCGGACCGTGTGCCCCCGCAGGTCGACGGCGCGCAGCAGCGCACGGGACTCGCCGTCGCGCAGCAGGATCCGGGTCGGTCGCAGCACAGGGGGTCCCTTCGGGGGCGGGGTCGGGCGGAGGGCACGACGACGGCGGGCGTGCGCCCTCGGTCCCCCGATCGGCAGGTCGGGGCCCCGCGATAGGGGACGGAGGTCCTGACCTGCGGGGACCGCCCACCTCGGCGACCATGGGGCGTGCCCCACGACCAGTCCCCCGACCCCGGCGTGCCCGCCCCGCGCGGGCGGTGGCTCGTCGCCGTCACGGAGTACGCCGGTCTCACCGGGTACACCGGCGGCATCGGACGGCACTACGCGTCGCTGCTGCCGGCGCTCGCCCGCGCGGGCGCCGCGGTCGACCTGCTGGTGCTCCCGGACGGTCCGCTGCCCGCGGTCGCCGACCTCGGCCCGGTGCACCTGCTGCCCGCGAGCCGCCCGTCCCGCGGACCCCGGCCGGTCGCGCTGCTGCGCCGGGCGCTGGCGGTGCGGCGCGCCTCCCGCGCGGCGTCCTACGACCGGGTGCTCCTGCCCGAGTGGGGCGCGCTCGGCGTCGCCCTGCCGCGCGGGGCCCCGCTGCTGACCAACCTCGCGACGAGCACCCGCCTCACCACGGAGGCCTCCGGGTTCACGCTCCGTTCCTTCGGGCTGCGGGGCGCGCTGGTCACCGCCCTGCAGATCGCGCTGGAGGACCGGCAGGTCCGGAGGTCGGCGGGGCTCGTGCCGATCTCGCGGGCGATGCAGCGCTGGACCGAGGGTCGGTTCCGGGCGCTGCCACCGGCCCGGGTGGTCCGGAACTGCATCGACGTGGAGCGGGTCCGCGCGGCGGCCGAGGTCGCGCCGCTCCCGCCGGGCTGGCCGCCCGCGGACGGGCCGGTGGTGCTGTTCCTGGGCCGTCTGGAGCGCCGCAAGGGCGTGACGGACGCCTTCGCGGCGTTCGCCGACGTGGCCGAGCGCCACCCCACGGCCCGCCTGGTGCTCGCCGGCGCGAGCGGCGACCGGCGGTTCGAGCCCGACCGGCCCGCGCTGCTCGCCGCCCTGCCGCCGGGCGCGCGGGACCGGGTCACCTGGCTCGGGCACGTCGACGACGACACCCTCTACTGCGGCGTCCGCGAGGCCGCGGTGACGCTCTGCCCGTCGCGGTGGGAGGGGTTCGGCAACGCGGCCCTGGAGGCGAAGGCCATCGGCAGCGCGGTGGTCGTGACGACCGGCAGCGGCTACGACGACTTCTGCACGGACGGCGTGGACGCCCGGATGGTCCCGCCCGCGGACCCGGCGGCGCTGGCCGCGGCGGTCGACGCGCTGCTCGCCGACCCCGCGACGGCCGCGGCGATCGGCACCCGGGCGCGCGCCGGGGCGGACGCGTACACCGCGGACGCGGTCGCGCTGGACGTCCTCGCCGCCGCGGACGCGCTGCTCGGCCCGGCCCGGCGCGACGACGCCCCTCAGGCCTGAGTCCGCCGCCAGGTCCGGCCGTCCCACCGGACCGCACCGTGCTCGGCGAACGCCCGCAACCAGCCCTCCATCGGCCAGCGCCCCCACCGGTCGGCGAACGTCGCGCCGTTGCGCAGGATGTCGTCGAGGTGCTGCCAGGGCGGGGAGCTCGTCGGGTGGTGCTGGTGGTAGGCGTGCGCGCCGCCGACCCACGCGAGCGGGACGCCGGCCGCGCGCAGCGACGCCGCGAAGTCGGTGTCCTCGCCGCCGTAGCCCTCGTAGCGCTCGCTGAACCGCGGACCGTCCCGCCACCGGTCCGCGGTGAGCGCGAACGACAGCGACCAGAACAGGTCGTACTCGTCGTCCCGGGCGGTCAGCACCGCGCCGTCGGGGGGTGCGGGGCGCGCGGGGTGCGGCCGGGTCGCGGCGACGAGCGCGGCCGGGTCGTCGACCACGGCGCCCGCGGGCAGGTAGGTGACCGGACCGCACAGCACCGCCGAGCCGTGGGTCGCGGCGGCGGCCTCGTACCGGTCGAGCAGGACGGGCCCGGGCACGCAGTCGGCGTCGAGCAGCACGAGCAGGTCCGCACCCAGCCGCACCGCGTGGTCGGCGCCGGCGTTGCGCGCCGCGGCGAGGCGCAGCCCGTGCGGACCCGGCGGCACCCGGAGCACGGCGTCCGCGCCGAGGTCGGCCGGCGGCGGGTCGTCGCCCACCCAGACGACGACGGTGACCAGCCGCGGGACGGCGCGCAGGGCCGCGAGCTGGCGCCGCAGGTGCGCGACCCGCGGGCCGGAGCAGAGCGTCACGACCGCGCGGGCGGCGCCCGAGCCCGCGAGCGCGCCGGTCACCGCAGCCGTCCGCGGGCGACGTCCTCGATCGCCGCCGCGGCCCGCGCCGCGGCTCCGGCCGTCCGCCAGCGCGACCAGTCCGGGGCCAGCGCCGCCGCTCGGTCCAGCACCTCGGGCCAGCGCGCCGGGTCCGGCCAGGTCGGCTCCACCACGGCGAGCCCGGCGGCGTCGAGCGCACGGGCGGTCGCCACCTGCTCGTCGAACGGCCGGGGCTGGGGCACGACCACGGCCCGGGCGCCGGCGACGGCCAGGTCCGCCACGGAGCCCTGGCCGGCCCAGGTCACGACGGTGCCCGCGCCGGTGAGCTCGTCCCACGGGTCGTCCGCCCACCGGCCCGCTCCCGCGCCCGGCACCCCGCCGGGCACGTCGCCGGGCGAGCCGCCGGGCGAGCCGAGCAGGCTCCACGTGCGGCCGGGCGTCGCCCGCACCGCCGCGTCGACCTGCGCCCCGGTGACCTCCGTGCCCCCGCGTCCGGCCAGCAGCAGCACGCCCGACCGCGGGCCGGCGTCGGGCACCCGGCCCTCGAACCGGCTGATGCCGCCGGTGTGCACGACCTTCCGCGCCACGGCGTCCAGGTGCGGCGCGGGCACCAGGCCCGCGGGCCAGGGCGCGACGACGCGCACCGCGGCGCGCAGGGCCAGGGCGTGCGGCTCGTCGTCGCGGGTCCCGGGCTGGGCGACCACCACGGGCGGCACGCCGAGCAGCCGGGCGAGCAGCGTGACCTCGGCGGACACGTCGACGACGAACGCGGTCACCGGCCGGGCGGCCACCTCCGCGGCGATCCGCGCGAGCCGCGCGCGGTGCCCGGCGTGCCCGAGCGGCGCCCAGTGCAGCAGCCCGCTCGCGGTCGGGTCCGCGCGCGCAGGGTCGGGCCCGCCGGGGCGGACGTCGTCGTCCCGGTCCAGCCGGACCCAGGTGCAGCCGTCCGGCAGGCCGGCGGGCTCGGGCAGCGTGCTGAGGCACAGCAGGTCGGCGTCCAGGTGCGGCGCGACCGCCCGCAGCCGGCCCAGGTGACCGAGGCCGTGGTGGTGGACGTACCACGCGACGGTCGGCCGGGTCATGCCGTCAGCCCCGTGAGCCCGGTCAGCCCGGTCGCCGTGTCGTACCGGTCGCCCACGAGCCCGTCGAACACCCGCTCGAGGGCGTCGAGCCGCGCGTCGAGCGAGAAGTGCCGGCGTGCCGCCGCCCGGACGCGGCCGCGCAGGTCGGGCTCGGCGGCGGTGCGGTCCAGCAGCCGCCGGGTCGCGGCCGCGAGCGCCCCGACGTCCCCGACGGGCGCGGTCCGCATCCCGGTGGCGACGCGGGCGATCTCCCGCACCCCGCCCGCCGCGAAGCTCGCGACGGGCGTCCCGCACATCAGCGCCTCCGGTCCGACCAGCCCGAACGGCTCCTCCCACACCGGCGTGGCCAGGGCGCACGCGCTGCGGCCGATCAGGTCGGCGAGGTCGGCCCGGCGGAGCAGGCCCACGTACCGGACGTCGTCGCCCAGGTGCGGCAGCACGTGCCGCTCCGCGTAGGCCTGGTCGCCGACCCGGCCGGCGATCGTCAGCGGGCGGCCGACCGCGCGGGCCACCTCGATCGCGAGGTGCGGCGCCTTCTCCGGGACGAGCCGACCGAACCAGACCAGCCCGTGCCCGCCCGGACCCGCGGGCCAGTCCCGTGGCGCGATGCCGTTGCCCAGCACCGTCGAGCGGACGCCCGCGCGCGCCCACGCCGCCCGGGTGTGCTCGCTGACCGCGAGGAACCGGCTCGTCCCGGCCGCGGCGCGGGCCGCGGCGACGAGCTCGGGCTCGGCGGGCGTGTGCAGGGTGGAGACCATCGGCACGCCGAGCTCCGCGGACCGGAGCAGCGGCAGGCCGTGCAGGCAGTGGTTCGAGATCACGTCGTACCGGTAGGGGGCGCGCGCGACGACGTCCAGCGCCCGGTCGAGCGCCGCGACGGACCGGGCCAGCGACCCCGAGGGGTAGCGGGAGTCGCTGGTCGGCGCGCCCGCGGGCCAGTCCAGCGTGGGCAGGACGAACTCGTCCGGCCCGGGGCCGAGCACGTCGGACCCGGCGACGGCGATCACCGTCACGTCGTGGCCGCGGTCCCGCAGACCCCGGACCTCGTTCCAGACCGCCGACTCCAGACCGCCCGCGTGCGGCTGGCGGATCGGGAACCGCAGCGGGGCGACGACGAGGACGCGCAGCGGCGCGGGGGCGCTCACCGGCGACGCCCGGCGACGAGCCGGCGGTACAGGTCGGCGTGGACCGCGCTCACCCGGGCGTCGTCGGCCCGTCGGCGGGCCCGGCGGACCCGGACCAGGTCGGCGCGCGCGGGGGTGCCGGGGCGGGTCGCCGTGCCGTGGTCGAGCAGCGCGGTCAACGCGACCGCGAGAGTGGCGCCGGGCCCGGCGGCGCCGCCGTCCGACCCGTCGCGCGCGAACGACGCCACCGACCCGTCGGGGTGCTGGTCGGCGTAGTGCCCGACCGCGGGCGCGGCGACCGGCACGCCGAGGTCCCAGCAGAGCTCGAGCCAGCCGGAGTGGGTCCCGTGCACGTAGGGCAGCACGCAGGCGTCGAGCCGGGCCAGCGACGCGGCCAGCGCGGCGTCGTCGAGCCGGTCGTGCTCGACGAGCTCCACCCCGGGCGCCGCGGCGCAGACCGCCCGGACGGCGTCGCGCGCCGCGGCGTCCCGGACCTGCCGGTGCAGCCGCACCTCGGCGCGGGCCGGTCGGCCGGAGCGGGTCAGCGTCGCGACGGCCGCCGCGAGGGCCCGGGTCGCGCCGACCGCGTCGACGTTCGGCCGGAGGTCCTTCAGGTGCAGCCCGACGAGCACCGCGCGGTCGGGTGCCGGGGCCGCGTCCGGCACGGCCCCGTCGGCGAGCAGCCGCGGGTGCGGCACCACGAGCGCCTCGCGCGACCAGCGCGCGCGGATCTCCGCCGCCGCGCCGTCGGTCAGCGTGAGCACCGCGTCCGCGCCGGGCACCAGGACGTCGAGCTGCGCCGCGTACGGCGCCTGGTCGGTCAGCTGCGGGTGGTCCAGGTCGTGCACGGTCAGCACGACCGGCCACCCGGCGGTCCGGGCCGCGTCGAGCGTGCGCGCCAGGTGCTCCGGGGTGAACGACTCCGTGCCGAAGTGCACGTGCAGCAGGTCCGCGTCCGCGGCGTGCGCGGCGACCCAGGCCGGGTCGAGCGCCACCGGCGGCCACCAGCGGCCGGGCTCCGCCCCCGCGGGCAGCGGGTCGGGCAGCACGGTGACGCCCGACGCGGCCGTCACGCGCGCGACGTAGGGGTGGGCCGCCGGGACCGCGACGACGCGCACCGCGGGCGTCGCGGGCGGCACGGGTGCCGGGTGGTCCTCGCCCAGGGTCGATGTCAGCAGGTGCGTCATCTCGTCCTTCGTCGGCCCGCGCGCCGACCGGTGCCGGCCGCTGGGCTCCAGCAGCACCGCGACGAGGGGGTAGGCGCAGTGTGGCGCTGTTGCCGACCTCCCGCGACTCCACGACGATGACCGCCGTGTCCCCCGCCGACCCGCCCGCCCTCCTGCTGACCGGTCCGGCGCGCCACGGCGTCGTCCGCTACGCCCGCGACGTGGCCGACCAGGTCCGGCTGCTCGACCCCGACGCCACGGTCGTGCAGGTCAGCGACCCGGCCGAGCTGGTCGGCGTCGCGGCGGGGTACCCGCGGGTGCACCTGCACGTGACCGACCGGCTGCTGGGTCGTGGGCCCGAGGAGGCGGCGGCGCTGGTCGAGCGGGTCGCGGACGTCACACGCCTGACCGTCACGCTGCACGACGTCCCGCAGCCCTCCGACGGGGTGGTGAACCTGCCGCGGCGGGTGTCCGGCTACGCCCGGGTCGCGGCTGCGGCGGCGGGCGTCGTGGTGAACAGCCGGCACGAGGCGCTGCTGCTGGTCGAGCACGACGTGGTGCCGGCCGACCGGGCGGTGGCGGTGATCCCGCTCGGCGCGTCCCCGGCGTCGGCCACGGCACCGGCCTCGGCCTCGGCGGCCCTCGGGGACGCGCACCCGGCCGCGCTGGTGGCGCTCGTGGCCGGCTACGTCTACCCCGGCAAGGGGCACGACGACGTGGTGCGGGCGGTCGCGGTGGCCGCGGACCGCCTGCGCGCCGCCGGGCACGCGCTCGCCGAGGTGGCGGTGGTCGCGGTCGGCGGCCCGTCCGCGGGGCACGAGCATGACGTCGACGCGCTGCGGGCGGAGGCGGACCGCCGGGGCGTCGACCTGCGGGTCACGGGCAGCCTCGACGACGAGGCGTTCCGCGCCGCGCTGCGCGGCCCGGGGATCCCCGTCGCCGCGCACCAGCACCTGTCCGCGTCCCGCACGCTGCTGGACTGGGGCGAGCAGGGCCGCCGGCCCCTGGTCGTGAGCTCCCGGTACGCCCGCGAGATGGCGGCGCTGCGGCCCGGCACCCTCACCCCCTACGCGCCCGGGCTGCTGCCGGAGGCGCTGGTGCACGCCTGGCGGGACCCGGCGTCCACGGCCCTGCCTCCCGGCACGGACCTCGCGCCGACGCTCGCCGACGTCGCCGCGGCGTACCGGACCTGGTGGGCCGGCGCGTGAGCGGCCCCGGGGGCCGGACCGCTCCCGCCGGGGTGGCCCTGCCGGGGAACCGCTGGGACCTGCTCGACGGCGTCGTCCCGGACTCCCCGCCCCGCGTCACGGTGGTCGTCGCGCACTACGACCAGCAGGCGGAGCTGGACCGCACCCTGCACGCCCTGGCCCGGCAGGACCACCCGGCCGACCGCACCGAGGTGGTCGTCGTCGACGACGGCTCGCCGCGGCCCCCGCGGGTGCCCGACGGCGTCCGGCTGGTCCGGCAGGCGGACCGCGGCTTCCGGCTCGCCGCCGCACGGAACCGCGGGGCGGCGCACGCCCGCGGCGACGTCCTCGTCTTCCTCGACGCCGACACCACCCCCGAGCCGGCGTACCTGCGCGAGCTCACCCGGCTCCCGGCGCTCACCGCCGACGCCGTGACGGTGGGCCGCCGCCGGCACGCCGACCTCGCGGGCACCCCCGTCGACGACCCGGTGGAGCGGCTCGGCCCCGCGCACGCGCTGCCCGAGCCCGCGTGGCTGGTGGACGCGTACCGCCGCAGCCGGGACCTGCTGGACGCCGACGACCGCTCCTACCGGTACGTGATCGGCGCGACGATCGCGTGCACCCGGGCGTTCTTCGCGGAGACCGGTGGGTTCGACGAGGGGTTCACGTCCTACGGCGGCGAGGACTGGGAGTGGGCGTACCGGGCGTGGCTCGCCGGCGCCGTGCTCGCGCACGTCCCGGCCGCGGTGGCCTGGCACGACGGGCCCGACTGGTCGGGGCGGGGGGACACGGCCTCGCGCGCGGCGAAGAACGCCGAGACGCTGCGGCTCGCCGACCTGGTGCCGGTCCCGGGCTCCCGGCCGCGCGGGCTGGCGCCGGCGCGGGTCGACGTGGTCGTGCGCGCGCCGGGACCGCCCGCGAGCGCCGCGCAGCGGTTCGTGGGCCTCGACTCGGTGTGCGCTGCGGTGCCCGGCGCGGTCGCGGTCGACCCGGACGGGCCCGACCCCGCGGACCCGCGGTTCGACCGGGTGCGCGTCGAGGTCGTCCTGGAGCAGCCGGTGCTGGCCCGCGGCGCCGCGGTGGCCGACGCCGTGGCGCGCGTCACGGCCGAGGGGCTGCGCGAGGTCGCGCTCCGCGACCCGGCCGGGGGGCTGCTGTTGCGGGTCGTGTCCCGGCGCGCGCGGGCGCGGTGCCGCAGGTGGGGGGACGACGCGCTGTTCCCGGCCGTCGCGGTGACGACGTCGGACGTGGTGGCCCTGCCGGACGAGCCCGACCTGGAGGCCTACCTCGGCGGGTGGTGAGACGAGGGGTGTACTGGCAGGGTCTGTCTGCGTGGTGGCCCGGCGTGCTCTGCTGGAGGCCACCCCCTCGCACCACACCGACTGGAGAACTGTGCTCACTGTCAACGCCTACGCGGCCCCCTCGGCCACCGAGCCGCTCGTCCCCACCACCATCGAGCGCCGCGACGTCGGCCCCGCGGACGTGCTGATCGCCATCCGCTACGCGGGCGTCTGCCACTCCGACATCCACACCGTCCGCGGCGACTGGGGTCCCATCACGTACCCGCAGGTCGTCGGCCACGAGATCGTCGGCGAGGTCGTCGAGGTCGGCGCGGACGTCACGAAGCACCGGGTCGGCGACCGCGTCGGCGTGGGCTGCATGGTGAACTCGTGCCGCGAGTGCGAGAACTGCCTCGCCGGCATGGAGAACTACTGCCTGCGCGGCAACACCCAGACGTACGCCTCGGTCGACCGGGACGGCACGATCACCCAGGGCGGCTACTCGACCCACGTCGTGGTCGACCAGGACTTCGTCCTGCGCGTGCCCGAGGCGATCCCGTACGAGGCCGCGGCCCCGCTGCTGTGCGCCGGCATCACCACCTACTCCCCCCTCGCGCACTGGCACGCCGGCCCGGGCAAGAAGGTCGCCGTCGTCGGCATGGGCGGGCTCGGCCACATGGCCGTCAAGATCGCCGCCGCCCAGGGCGCCGAGGTGACCGTGCTGTCCCAGACGCTGTCCAAGCAGGAGGACGGCCTGCGGTTCGGCGCGCAGCACTACCACGCCACCAGCGACGCCTCGACGTTCGAGACGCTGGCGAACACGTTCGACCTCATCGTCAACACGGTGAGCGCGCCGATCGACCTGGGCGCCTACCTGCGGCTGCTCCGCCTCGACGGCACGCTGGTGTCCGTCGGCGCCCCGCCGGAGCCGCTGCCCGTGCAGGTGTTCACCCTGTTCGGCAACCGGCGCTCGTTCGCCGGGTCGAGCATCGGGTCGATCGCCGAGACCCAGGAGATGCTCGACTTCTGCGCCGAGCACGGCATCGCCCCCGAGGTCGAGGTCATCGCGGCCGACCAGGTCAACGACGCCTACGAGCGCGTGCTGCGCTCCGACGTCCGCTACCGGTTCGTGATCGACACCGCCACGCTGGCGTGATCCGCGGCTGAGGTGCGGCTGCGCACCCCCGCGACCCGGCCGTCAGACCGACGGGAACCACCCGAGGCCGAACATCGCGGGGATGCGCAGCCCCCAGTACGCGACCGAGAACGCCGCCAGCGCGAGCAGCAGCAGCCCGCTGACCCGCAGCACGCCGCGCTGGTGGCGCAGCACGAACCGCTGGAGCGCCGGACCGGCCACGGCGACGAACGCGAGGTAGACCACGGCGACCACCGCGAGGTTGCCGAGCACCACGAGGACGAGCATGCCGGTGCCGGCGAGCGGGCCCGCGGCGACGACGTGGTCCAGCACCTCCCGGAACATCGGGAACGGCCGGCCGACCACCAGCAGGCCGAGCAGCGCCCCGAGCCCCAGCACCCCGAGCCGGCTGCGCGACGGGCGACCCGCGAGGTAGCGGGACGCGACCACCGCCAGGCCCACCCCGAACAGCACGTTGATCGCCGAGGCCTGGGCGAGGCGCGCGGGCAGCCCCGCGACGGTGGCGTCGCTGAGCATCGGCGCGCGGTCACCGGCGGCGATCACGACCGCGCCGTACACCGCGGCGACGGCGCTCATGCCCAGGGCCAGCCAGCCGAGCTGCCCCGCGGCGTGCCGGACGAGCGCGCCCCGGGACGCCCCCGTGGACCCCGACCGCGCGGCGAGCGGCCCGATCGACGCGAAGCAGGCGATGTTGCAGGCGGTGAACGTGCCCGCCAGGCCGGCGGCGACGGCGAACACCAGCGCGCCGACCAGCCCGGGGTCGACCGCCCGGTCCGCGCCGAGCACCAGCCGGGTGATCGAGCCGCCGACGACGTCGTCCACGAACTCGTAGGACCAGAGCACCGCGACCAGGACGCCGGCCGCGACGGCGACGAGCACGCCCACGACCGTCCCGGCACGCGGCTCGGGTCCACCCGCGGTCGTGGTCCCGGGCGTCGCGACGGGCGCGCCGACGGGCGCCGGCCGGGGCGTCGGGGCGGTCACGCGCCCGGTCCGATCGAGGTGAGGAGGCCCGCGGCGGCGAGCACCGCGATCCCCGCGACGGACTCCGCGCGCAGCGCCGCGGTCAGGCGGAGCCGGGCGGCCGTCGCCGGCGCGAGCACGGCCACCGGCCCCGGTCCCGACCCGGTGCCGGGCGGTGGCGCCCCGGTCCCGTCGCCGGCGGACTCCGCGCGGTCCACCGCCAGCAGCGCGCCGTGGGTCCGGCGCGCCAGCAGCAGCAGCCCCGCGACCAGCGCGACCTTCACCGCGAGCAGCACCCCGTAGCCCGACGCCAGCACCGACCACGACCCGCCCTGGGTCAGCCGGTAGGCGAGGAACACCCCGGTGGCGACGGCCGTCGCGGCGCACGCCGTCGCGGTCCGCGAGAACCGGGCGGCGGCGACGGTCGGGGTGGTGTCGTCCCGGGAGGACAGCCACAGCCACGCCAGCCCGCCGAGCCACAGCGCCATGCTCGCCGCGTGCACGCAGCCCGCGAGCAGCGTCACCAGGCTCCAGGCGTCGCCCGCCGCGTGCGACGACCCGACCACCCCGAGCAGCAGCGGCACCGCGGCCATCAGCAGCAGGTTCTGCCGGGTGCCACGCGCCGTGCCGGTGGTCGTGGCGACCCGGGCGAACGCCCGGCCCGCGAGGACCACGAGCGCCAGCCCGACGACCCGGAGCAGCAGGAGCCGGCCCGCCTGCGAGCCGAGCACCCCGACCGGCCCGACGCCCTGCGCCCAGCACAGCGCCGCCAGGTCCGCGAGCGACCCCAGCGCGACCAGGCCGGTGCCGGCGGCGGCGATCCGCCGCGCCAGCGGGCGGCGCAGCACCTCGGGCCAGCACCACGACGCGACGTACCCGAACCCGAGTGCGGCCAGCCCCGCCGCGGTGACGAACCCCGCCAGACCTGCGAGGGCGATCAGCCCCGGGGAGTCGGTCGGGGACGTCGCCCCCTCCGCGCGGACCAGCGGGGCGTCCCCGACGGTGAACGCGAACGCCTCCGACAGGGTGTGCCCGTCCGACCCGCGCGCCGTGACCGTGACGATGTAGCTGCCGGTGGCGAGGTCCTCGGGGAGCGTGAACGTGCCCTCGTCGCTCGCCGGCTCGGTGGAGTCGGAGGTCAGCGGCCCCTCCGCGAGCGTCCGGCCCGACGACAGCGCCAGCCGCACGCTGGTGTCGCGCAGCGGCAGCGACTCCCCGAACCGCACCTGGAGCTGCTCCGGTGCGGACGTGAGCCGGGAGCCGTCGGTCGGGTCGACCAGGTCGATCGTCGTGTGCGCGCTCGCGGCACCGGCGCCGCCGAGCGTCAGCGCCACGAGCGCGAGGACGACGGCGAGCAGGCGGCGCACGACGGCGCCGGCCGCGGTCACCGGCCCGCCCGGGACCGCGCGCGCAGGTGCAGCACCATCGCCACGATCATCGGCGCCGTCACGATCGTGTTGTAGAACAGGTGCAGCTCGACCCGGGGCACGAAGAACTGCAGCAGGCTCATCGGCACCGGGCCGCCGCCGAGCGTGAACCCGAAGGTCGCCTGGAGCAGCAGCAGCAGGTGCTCGATGTGGTGCCAGAACTGCAGGCCGAACGCGAGCATCCACCACTGGCGCGCCGCGCCGGTGAACCCGTCGCGCAGCAGCCACAGCATCACGAGCATGACGATCGCGTAGGCGTAGTGCAGCACCTCGGCGCGGATCAGCCACGGGAACCACAGGCCGACGACGCCCAGCGCCTCGCTGGTCGGCCAGCCGAGCGCGTAGATCTGGAACGCCTGCACCAGGTGCTCGGCCCAGTGCGCGACGACGATCACCGCGAACACGGTCAGGCAGGACGTGTGGTGCCGCCGCAGCGCCCGCATCAGCGGGCCCGCGCTCGGCAGCCCGGGCACGGCGGCCGGGCCGGCGGTCGTCTGCGTCATCGTCGCTCCTCCGCGTCTGGACCGGGACGCCCGGCCCACGACCAGCGTGGCGAGGCGGGGACGCGGCGCGATCTCCTGACTTGCGCCGGCACCCCGTTCCCCCACCCCTGAGCGGGGGGTCGCCGGTACGTTGGACGGCATGAGCACTGAGCAGATCAGCTTCGAGACGACGATCGGCGTCGAGGTCAAGGGCGACATGTGGACCTGCGTGGAGATCCCGGGGTCCGCCGAGTTCTTCGGCACCGGCAAGACCGTCAAGGTCGACGCGAAGGTCGACGACGTCACGCTCGAGAACGTCGGGGCGATGGTCACCGGCACGGGCGGGCACATGGTGTCGCTGAACGCCAAGGTGCGCAAGGCGCTCGGCAAGGACCTCGGCGACCCGGTCACGGTCACCATCACCAAGCGCTGAGGGGCGAGGACGGACGTCGTCGTCTGGTGCACGCCCCCGCTGCCGGTCGGCAGCGGGGGCGTCGCGCTCCTCACGCCCGCCGAGGTCGGCCGGGCCGACCGGTTCCACCGGGCCGTGGACCGGGACCGGTTCGTCACCGGGCGCGCGCTCGCCCGGTCGGTGCTCGGCGACGCGCTGGGCGTGCCCGCCCGCGCGGTGGGGCTGCGGGTCGACGGCCCCGGCGAGGCCGCGCCGGGGCGGCCCCGGGCCGCCGGGGGGCCGTCGTTCTCGGTCGCGCACGCCGGCGCGTGGGTGCTGCTCGCGGTCGTCACCGCTGACGACCCCGGGGCGGGCGACGACGGGGCGGGCGACACCGAGGTGGGCGTGGACGTCGAGGCGGTGGCCGCGGTCGGCGCCCTGCTCGACGACCTGCACGACGCCGTCCCCGCCGGCGAGCGCCCGCCGGCCGGCTGGGACGCCCGGTCGCTGACCCGGTCCTGGGTGCGCCGGGAGGCGGTGCTCAAGGCCGTGGGCACCGGGCTGCTCGCGCCGCGGGACGACCTGCTGCTCGCCCGGGCCGACGCCCCGGCCGCGGTGGTGCGGACCGGGGGCCGGCTGCCGGACCCCGCCCGGCTCGCGCTGCGGGACCTCGACCTGCCGGGCGACACCGACCACCTCGCCGCGGTCGCGCTGCACGGCGGCGCGTCCGGGTCCGTCACCGTCGCCGACGGCGCCCGCCCGCTGCACCGGCACGGGGTGCGGCCGGACGCGCGCTGACCCGGTCGCCAAGGGCGCACACCGGGAGGTGTCCGGCCCCGGGCCCGCGGGTTCACTGACCAGGTCACGTCGTCTCATCGAAGCGAGGTATGGCCATGACCGCGAACCCCGAGGTCCTCGACGACTTCCTCCTCGAGGCCGCCGCCTTCCGCGAGCTGGTGGCGTCGCTCGACGCGTCCGCGTGGGAGCAGGTGACGCCCGCCGAGCCCTGGCGGGTCCGCGACCAGGTCGCCCACCTCGCGTTCGTGTTCACGCTCGCCGCGACCGCCGCCTCCGACGCCGACCGGTTCGCCGCGATGACCGCCCCCGCGGCCGAGGTCGGCTTCGACGCCGCCGTGAACCACGCGCTCGGGATGTTCAACACCGGGTCGCCCGACGAGGTGCTCGCCCGGTTCGACGCCGCCGTCGACCAGGCCGGGCGCGCGCTCGGGTCCCGGTCCCCCGACGACGTCGTGCCGTGGCTGGTGAACCCGCTGCCCGTCTCCGTGCTCACGGCCGCCGGGATGCTGGAGCTGTTCGCGCACGGCCAGGACGTCGCCGACGCCATGGGCCGCGAGGTCGTCCGGACCGACCGGGTCCGGCACCTGGTGCCGTTCATCCACCGGACGCTCGCGTTCGGGTACCAGGCGCGCGGGCTCGAGGAGCCGCGCGGCAGCTTCCGGTTCGCGGTCAGCCTGCCGTCGGGGGGCACCGTCGAGGCCGGGGACTTCGGCGCGACCAACATCGTGTGCGGCGAGGCCGTCGACCTGGCCCTGCTGGCGTCCCGGCGCCGGCACCCGGACGACCTGGTGCTGCACGCCATCGGTCCCGAGGCGTGGTCGTACCTCGAGGTCGCGCAGGCCTACCGGGGCCCCGCGGGCACCGGCCGGCAGCCGCTCAAGCCGCGCGTCGACGCCGTCTGAGCGGGGCGCCACGATGAGCCACGCGACCCCCGGCACCGACGAGGCGCCGGCGCTGAAGGTGATGACGTACCAGGTCCGTGACGACGCGGTCGAGGCGACCAAGGCCGTGGTCCGGGACGTCGTCGCGGCGATCGGCGCCCGCGGCCACGCCGGCCGCTACCTGTCGGCGCACGTCACCGGGACCGGGACGTTCGCGCACGTCCTCGACCCGGTGGTGGAACCGGTGCTCCGCGACCTGCCGGAGTTCGCGGCGTTCCAGGCGCACCTGCGCGACGCCCTGGTCGGGGCTCCTTCCCCGCACGGCGTCACGCTAGTCGCCGGCACGCTCACGCTCCCCTGACCCCCTCCTCCCCCCCCCGTCGCGGGCACTGAGGTCGAGGGTTTCACGCGAGGTCGAGGGTTTCCGGAGCCCGTTCCGCTCCGAACCCTCGACCTCAGCGCGTCGGGGTGGGGGCGAGCAGGGGGCGGAAGGTGCCGTCGACGAACGTCAGGGCGCCCGGGGCGCCCTCGCCGCAGGCGAGGACCTGCGCGACGACGATGCCGTGGTCGCCGCCCGGGTGGACGGCCTCGACCCGGCACTCGAGCCACGCCGCGGCGCCCGCGAGCAGCGGGACGCCGGTGCGCTGGCCGCACCACCAGGACAGGTCGTGGAACTGGCGCCAGCCGAGGGGCCGGCGCCGGTCCGCGAAGTGCCGGGCGATCGGCTCCTGGTCGACGGACAGGATCGACACCCCGAGGCACGCGCCCGGGGCCAGGAGCTCGTGCATCCGCGCGGACTGCGCGACGCAGCCGAGCACCAGCGGGGGGTCGCAGGACACGGACGTGAACGCGTTCGCGGTCATCGCGTGGGCGTGCTCGCCGGCGGTCGTGAACACGGTCACCCCGGTCGCGAACCGGGACATCACGCTCCGCAGCCGGGTCGGGGTCACCTGCACGTCACACCGCCTGCCGCACCGGCTCGCCGCGGTACGGCTCGAGCGCGGCGACCAGGTCCTCGGGCACCCGGGTCGGGACGGTGTTCTGGTTGGGCCCGCGCATGCACGCGATCTTCTGCCGTCCCCGCCCGACGAGGGTCTCCGTGCCGTCGGCGAGCAGCACGTAGTCGAAGCTGAACTCCAGCCGGCTCGGCCCGAGGTCGACCAGGCTCATCCGGATCGCCACCTCGTCGAACGCGGCGAGCTCGGTGAAGAACTCGCACTCGACCTTGAGGGTGAACAGCTTCAGGTCGTCCTGGACCTCCCGCAGGACCGTCGGGGCCTTGTCCTTGAGGAACAGCTCGCGGCACCGGCCCTGCCAGCGCAGGTAGTTCACGTAGTAGACGTTGCCGACGAGGTTGGTCTCCTCGAACCCGACGACGTGGCGGATCTCGTAGTAGTCCTGCGACATCAGCTGCCTCCCAGCAGTGCGAACATCGTGCCCGTCCCGCCGACGGGCAGCACCCAGGTGATGACGCGGTACGGGCCCGCGGCGATCACCACGCTGTCGTCGGTGACGGTGGTCAGTGCGAGTCCGACCGAGGTGTGGCCGACCTTGCGGACGCACTCCATCGCGCCCCAGACGCGGGTCGCCGCCTCGTGCAGGTCCCCGCCGGTCGCGGCGGCGATCTCGCGGGCGAGCGCCCAGCCGTCCCCGAGCAGGTCCGCCCACGTGGCCTCGGCGCGCTCGACCACGGCCTCGGTGTCGCAGGCGACGTCCCGCGGGCCGACGACGGCCATCGTGAAGTCCTGGTGGTGGGACGAGCACGCGTGGGTCTGCGGGTCGAGGAGCAGGCGGCCGTCCCCGCGCCGGCTGAGCGCGAGCCGCGGGCGCAGCCGGGTGATGGCCCGGTCGGTGGCCGCGCGGTGGTCGCCCCGGCCGGTCGCGGCGAGCGCGTGCGGCTCGACGGCGACCTCGACCCCCCGGCCGAACAACGCCTCGGACTGCCGCTGCAGGTACGGGCCGGTCATCACGGGGCTCCACCGCAGGGTGCGCGGCGCGTGCCGCAGGACGGCGCGCAGCCGCAGGCCGACCCACCGCTCGACGAGGCCGTGCTCGTCGTGGCACGCGAGCCGGTACGTGTAGGCGTCCCCGTCGTGGGTGTCCTCGTGCGCCTCCATGACGACCGACGCCCCGGGGTAGCCGGCCATCGCGGGGACCAGCAGGTCCACCCCCTCGGGCAGCAGCACCGCGTCGGGGACGCACGCCTGGATCGCGTGCATCATCGCGTCGCGGGCCCCGGGCGCGGCCAGCAGCAGCTCGCGGGGGTGCACCGGCGAGAACCACTCCTCGCGGGCCGCGGTGTCGAGGTCGGCGACGGCGGTGCGCGCGAGGGCGACGCGGTAGCCACGCACCGCCTGGAACCGCGCGCCCTGGAACATCAGCGAGCCGTAGAGGTCGCGGTCGGGGTCGACCTCGACCCGCGGCAGCGCCCCGGCGTCCCGGCCGTCGTCGTCGCCCGCGTCGGGCGCCGCAGGCACGGGGGTGACCACGGCGCTGAAGTGGTCCACGGCGAACGCGGTCGAGGACGTGCGGATGACGACCCGCACCGCGTCCCCCTCGACGAGCGCCGCGACCCGGACGGTCTCGGTGCCACCGGCGGGGACGACCACGGGGCGCTCGAACCGGAGCCCGGTCAGGGCCAGCCCGTCGCGCAGCGCCGGACGCAGCGCGACCGCGGCCTGGGCCATCGCCTCCATCCCCATCACCGCGGGGAAGATCATCTCGCCGTCGAGCACGTGGTCCTGGAGGTACAGGTCGGTGCCGGCGGCGAGCTCGGCGTCGACCACCAGCTCCACGCCGGGGTAGTGGATCTGCGGCTGCTCGAGGAACCGCAGCAGCGGCAGGTCGGCCGGGGTGTGCCGCATGGTCGCGAACGACCCGGTGCGCCCCGCCACGACCACCGTGTCCGGCAGGTCCGGGTCGTCCACCAGCACGGGCACCAGCGCGACGCCCCAGTCCGCGGGGATCGGCTCGATGCCGCGCGCCCGGAGCTGCTCGAGCACCCCGAGGCGCTCGCCCATCCCGGCGCCGGACCAGACCGACCACTCCACGGCCCGCACCCGCACGTGCGGGTGGGCCCGGCCGAACGCCACGACCTCCTCGGTGAGCCAGTCGTTGGCGGTGGCGTAGTGCACCTCGCCCTCCAGGCCGGCACGCCCGATGATGCTGCCGAACGCGACCACCAGCCGGAGCCGGGCCGGGTCGACGCAGGCGAGCACGTGGCGCAGCCCGTGCACCTTGGGGGCGAGGGTCCGGTCGAGCTGGTCGCGGGTCAGGTCCGCGGCGCGGACGGGGTGGTTGGTGCCCGCCCCGTGCAGCACGGCGGTGACGGGACCGAGCGCGTCCACCCCGGCGCGGACCGCCCGGGCGACGTCGGCCGCGTCGGTGACGTCCGCCGCGACGTAGCGGTGCCGGACACCGGCCGCCTCGGCGCGGGCGAGCGTCGCCGCGACCTCGGGGTCTGTCGCGGCCGCGCGCCCGAGCAGCAGCAGCGCGCACCCGGAGTCCGTCGCGAGCCGCAGCGCGGACTCCGCGGTGATCCCCCTGCCGCCGCCGGTCACCAGGAGCACGTCCTGGTCGCCGAGGTACGACGGCGCCGCCGGGCGCCCCGCTGCTCCCGCGGCTCCAGCGCCGCCCGCGGGGTCGAGCGCGGACCACGTGTGCCGCACGCGGGTGCCGTCGCCGGGGTAGGTCACCTCGGCGTGGTCGCGGGTGCGGGCGACGTCGGCGGCGAGCGACGCGGCGACCGCGGGGTCGAGCGCGGTGGCGTCCGCGGGCAGGTGCAGCACGGTCACCGGCGCCGCGACCCGCTCGAGGTGCAGCGACCGCGCCGCGGCGGCGGCCCCGTGGTCGCCGCGCTGGACGACGACCAGGGGCACCGGTCCGGTGCCCGCGCGGGCGGCCAGCGCGGCGAGTGCGGCCTCGATCGCGTCCGCGCCGGCGTCGGGTCCGTGCCCGGCGGTGCTGACCAGGACGCCGGGGGCCCCGGTGGCGTACGCCGCGAGCGCGTCCCGGACCTGGGTGCCGAGCGCGTCGACGTCGCCGACGAGCGTCCAGGACCCGTCCGCGCCGGGCGCGGCGTCAGTCGCGGGCGCCGGCCCCGGGCCCGGCAGCAGCGGCTCGACCCGGGCGTCCCGCCCGAACGCGCGGATCCACGGCCCGGCGCCGGTGACCTTCTCGGTCGGCGCCTCGCCGTCGCCCCTCTCGTCGATCATCTCGGCGATGTCGCCGAGCGTGGACGTCGCGAACGACGGGACGCCGCTGAGCGGTCCGCGGCCGAGCCGGCGGAGCGCGTCGTTCGTGATCTGCCCGACCGTGATCGACGACAGGTGCAGGTCGTCCAGGGGGCTGGTGGCCGGGCCGAGCACGCTCACCGGCAGGTCGACCTTCTCGGCGACGACGGCGAGCAGCACCTCGAGGGTCGTCGCACCGGCGTCCCCGGCCGCGGGGTCCGGCCCGGCCCCGGGGGCCGCATCGACCCGCGCCGCCGTCGGGACGAACCCGAGCTCGGGCGCCGACTCGCAGGGGTTCGCGAGGAACGTCATCTCCTGCCCGGGGGCCAGGGGCCGGTGCGCGCGGCCGCGGGTCAACGTGTCGGTGCGGAGGTCCTGGCCCAGCGCGTGCGCGGCGGCGAGCGCGTCGAGGAACGGGGCCAGCGACGCGGCGTCCGTGTCGGTGCTGACCGCGGGGACCGTCGGCAGGTTCGCCGCGACCAGCCCGCCGAGGGTCCGTCCCGGGCCGACCTCGACCACCAGGTCGTGCCCGGCGAGCAGCCCGGCCGCCTCGGCGAACCGCACGGGGTCGGTCATCTGCTCGACGAGGAACGCCGCGAGGTCCTGGTCCGCCGGGACCTCGGCGGCCAGCGCCGGCGACACGACGGTGCGGCGCAGCGGCGCGAACCGGGTGCCGGCCAGGTGCTCGCCCAGCACCCGGGCCGCGGCGGCGCACTGCGCGGTGTGGAACGCGTGCTCGACGGCCAGCGGCGTGACCGTCAACCCGGCCTGGCGCCCGGCCGCGACCACCGCGTCGACGCTCGCCCGGGGGCCGGCGACCACGGTCAGCGCGGGGGCGTTGTAGCCGGAGACCTCGGCGCCCGTGCCCGCGACGAGCGCGCGGGTGCGGTCCGGGTCGGCGCCGACGACCGCCATCGCCCCGTCCCGGGGGACGTGCGCGAGCATCGCGCGACCCCGGACCCCGGCGAGCTCGCGGGCCTGCGCGTCGGTGAGCGCGCCCGCCCAGGCCAGCGCGGTGATCTCCCCGAGGCTGTGCCCGACGGCGGAGTCCGCGTGCACGCCGAGCGCGGTCAGCGCCGCGAGCGCCTGGAGCGAGCGGCGGACGACGCGCGGCTGCAGCCCGGCGGTCCCGGCCTGCTCGGCGGGCTCGGGCGCGTCCGCGGCGGCGAACCGCCGGACGACGGCGCCGGCGTCCCCGAGCCCGGCGCCCTGGCCGGGGAACGCGAACGCGATCCGGCCCGGCCGGTCGCCCGCCCCGCACCAGGTGCCCTCGGCGACGCGCACGAGCCGCCCGGGCTCGGGCGTCGCGGCGAGGTGGTCGGCGGCCTGCCGCAGCCGGGTGACCGCCTGCGCGGGGTCGCGGGCGACGACGGCCACCCGGTACGCGCCGCGCGTCCCGGACTGCTGGAGGTGCACCGCGAGGTCGGTGAGCTCGCACCGCGCCGCGCGGTCCAGGGTCCCGGCGAGCTCGTGGACGTCCGCGAGCAGCGCCTCGGCCGTCGGGGCCGCGAGCAGCAGCAGCTCGGCGTCCTGGCGCCCGGCGACGAGCGCGGTCACCTCGGGGGCGACGGCCGGCGCCACGGGTCCGGGGTCCGCGCCCTCCAGCGCGATGTGGGTGTTGATGCCGCCGAAGCCCATCGCGGACACGCCCGCCCGGGCCGGGGTGCCGGCGCGGTAGGGCTCGGCCCCGGTGGGCACGCGGATCGCGCCGGCCCGCGTCCCCAGCAGCGGGTGCGGGTGCACGTGGCCCGTCGCGGGCGGCACGACCTGGTGGTGCACGGACAGCGCCGCCTTGATCAGCCCGGCGACACCGGCCGCCGCCTTGGTGTGCCCGATGTTGGCCTTCACCGAGCCCAGCGCCGCGGGCCAGGCGTCGTCGACGCCGTCCCGGGTCGAGGCGAGCGCGGCGATCTCGGTCGCGTCGCCGACGGCGGTGCCGGTGCCGTGCCCCTCGAAGTAGGACACCGTCGACGGGTGGTAGCCGGCGCGCTCGTAGGCGTTCGCCAGGGCGCGGCGGTGGCCGCTCTCCTCGGGCCGGGTGATCCCGCCGCGGCCGTCGGACGACATGCCCCAGCCGGTGATGCAGGCCAGCACCGGCCGGCCCTGCGCGCGGGCGTCCTCCTCGCGCATCAGCACGACCATGCCGCAGCCCTCGCCGGGCCAGAACCCGTTGGAGTCGCGGTCGTAGACGACCATCTCGCCCGTCGCGAGCGCGCCGGTCTTCGCGAACCCGACCAGCTCGAACGGGTCGATCGACAGGTCCACGCCGCCCGCGAGCACCACGTCGGCGTCGCCGGTGCGCAGCGCGCCCGCCGCGTTGATGACCGACAGCAGCGACGACGAGCACGCCCCGTCGACCGTGTACCCGCCGCCGCCGAGGTCGAAGTAGTTGCAGATCCGTCCGGCGATGGTGTTCGCGAGCCCGCCCGCAAGCATGTCCTCGTTCGCGGCGGGGAACGGGGCCTTGTAGGTCGGCTCGAGGTCGCGGACGAACGCGTCCACCTCGGCCACCGACCAGCCGCGCTCCACCAGCTGCGCCGACACGGTCCGCCGGACGTACGGCCAGCGCAGCCGCATGACGTTCGCGCGGGAGAACTCCCCGGTGAGCGTGTTGCCGAGCACCACGGAGGTCCGGGCGTGCGGCAGCCCCTCGCCCTCGGGGAACCCGGCCGCCGCGAGGGCCTGCGCGGCGACGTCGAGCGCCAGCCAGTGCGTCGTGTCGGTGCTCGCCATCGTGCGCGCCGGGATCATCCGACCCACCCGGTCGAACGCGTAGTCCCGGAGCACCGCGGCGGTGCTGCCGTAGAACTTGTCCGGCGCGGCGGGGTCCGGGTCCCCGTAGTCGTCGACGTCGGTGCGCTCGCGCGGCAGCGTCCGGAACGCCCGCCGGCCCGCGAGGACGTTGGTCCAGAGCTCCTCGGGGGTCGCGGCGTCCGGGTACCGGAGGCCGACCCCCACGATGGCGATGCGCTGGGACGTCACTGGACTCGCTCCATCTTCGGCGGGGAGGTGCGCGGGTGGTCCGGCACCGCTGGTCGAGCCTCAGGATCGCGCCGCCCGGGGGCGCGCAGTTCTCCCCGGTTGCCGGCGCGACGGGCACACCTCCCCAGGTGCTCAGGTCCTCCCGGACGGTGGATCGGCCCGGATCGCGCTGCCTAGGGTCGCGGCGAACCCACCGACCGCAGGAGACCGACATGTCCTTCTCGCTCACCGGCGCCCTCCGGCTCGCCGTCGCGCCGTCGATCACGTCCGTCACCGCGCGCCACCTCGGGTTCGACGAGCCCGACCTGCCCGCGCGCGCCGGGCTCGACCGGATCCCGCAGGCGGTGGTCGTCGGCTTCGAGTCGGCGCTCGAGCAGCCCGGGCCGCACGCGGTCGCCGCGCGCGTCGGTCTGCTGGACGAGCCGCTGCGGGGCTTCGGCTACGAAGGTGCGGTGATGGCGACGACGATCCTCGACGCGACCGCCGGCGGCAGCCGCACGCGCGCGCTCGTGGAAGGCCCCGCGCGGCCGCACTACTTCCTCGCGTACATCGGGATCGGGTTCGCGCTGGCGAAGCTGCCGCGCCGGCTCTGGGCGCGCGCGCTGCCCGACCTGGACCTGGACGGCTACCACCCCGCCCTGTCCTGGCTCGCCGTGGACGGCTACGGGTTCGACCTCGCGTACTTCGGCCGCGACCGCTGGGGCACCGCGGGCGCCCGGCCCCGGCCCTGGCCGTTCCTCGGCGCGCCGGAGTACTTCGGCCGCGCCGCCGACCAGGGCGTCGGCCGGGCGCTGTGGTTCATCGAGGGCGGCCGGCCGCGGCACGTCGCCGCGGCGGTCGAGCGGGCCGAGCCCGCGCGACGCGGCGACCTGTGGTCCGGGGTGGGGCTCGCCGCCGCGTTCGCGGGTCCGGCGGTCGACGTCGACCTCGACGCCCTGCGGGACCTGGCCGGGACGCACGCGCCCGACCTCGCGCTGGGCGCCGCGCTCGCCGCCCGGGCCCGGGTGGAGTCCGGGTCGGTCCCCGCGAACAGCGCCACCACGACGGCGGCGCTGACCGGGCTCCCGGTCGCGGCGGCCGCGGACCTGGTGGACGCGTGCGCGGTGCTCGCCGACCGGGGCGGCGTGCCGGCGTACGAGGCGTGGCGGCGGCAGATCCGGGACGCGCTGGTCCCGGTCGCCGCCGCGTAGCTACGCCGCGCTCTCCCCGCGGGCCGCGCGCTCGGTCAGCACCGCGCACTCCACCTCCATCGTCTCCCGGATCTGCGCGGCCGAGGCCTCCTCGACGCGGGCGCGGAACAGGGGGACGGTCGAGCTGAGCGTGCCCTCGAACGTCAGGCTCGACCCGGCCGTCCCGGCCGTCGGCAGCACGGAGACGACCCCCCGGAACCGGACGGGCGCCCCGTCCACGTCGATCTCGAACACCCCCCGGCGGCTCCCGTCGGCCTCGGCGGGCTCCCAGCGCTCGGTCTCGGTGACGACCATGACCGGCCTGACGAGCGCCTTGACGAACTCGGGCAGCCCGACGGTCGGCAGCGTGCGGTGCGTGCGGACGGTGCTGGTGCCGCCCGGGCCCGTCTCGGTGCTCATCTCGAACTTCTGCGCGCCGAGCCGGGCGGCCTTCTCGGCCTGGAACGGCTCGTCGCCCATCAGCGCGACGACCTCGGCGGCGGGCAGCGGGACCTGCTGGCTGAATCGGAACTCCACGACGACTCCTCAGGCGGTGACGGGGACCTGCGCGGGCAGGTCGGCCCGGTAGGTGACGGACGCGCCGCGCTGCCGGAGGCGGTCCACGACGAACGGGACCGCGCGCTCGGCGAGCGCGGCGATGGTCAGGGACGGGTTGACGGTCAGCGCGGTCGGGACGGCGGACCCGTCGGTGACGAAGATGCCCTCGTGCCCGCGCAGCTCGTGGGTGTGGTCGAGGGCGCTCGTGGCGGGGTCGGTGCCGACCCGGCAGGACCCGAGCGGGTGCACGGTGTACGCGCCCACCAGGTCGTTGGTCCACGGGTCGACGGTGCCGAACCCGGGCCCCTCGATCAGCCGGCGGATCGTCTCGTCGGCCGCGCGCCAGGCGGCGAGCGTGGAGTCGTGCGGCCGGTAGCGCAGCGTGCCGCGGCCGAGGAGCTGCTGGGACAGCCGGACCGCGTTGCCGGTCGGCGGCGGCGGGCCGAACTCGCCCTCGTTGTCGTCCTCGACGAGCGCGAACAGCATCAGCCAGTTGCGCCACTCGTCCAGCAGCGCCTTCTTCTCCAGGCCGAACCAGCCGGGCAGGCCGTCGTCGGTGCGGGCCTGGGCGAGGATCGTGCCGAGACCCGGCGGGAAGTACAGCTGCTCGATCGCGAACCGCTCGTGCTCCGGCAGCGTGCCGTCGAGCCGGTCCCAGGTCGCGACGACCGGGCCGCGGCCGACCTGGAACGCGCCGTACGGCCGGTCGCCGGCGGTCGCCCCCTCGGGGAGCAGGTCCCGGACCGCGTCCTCGTCCATCACGGCCACGTTGATCCGCTCGCCGTTGCCGGAGAAGTACCGGCCGACCGCGTCGGGCATCGTGCCGAGGTGCGGCTCGGAGCGCTGCAGGATCACGGGGGTGGCGCCCGCGCCCGCGGCGAGCACGACGACCCGCGCGCGCACGACGCCCTCGCCGGTGGTGACCCGGTAGTCCACCGGGTCGACGTGGGTGTAGCGCACCAGGTAGCCGCCGTCGGGCTCCCGCTCCACGGTCTGCACCTCGTGCAGCGGGCGGACCTCGGCGCCGCTGGCCTCGGCGGCGGGGATGTAGTTGGTCAGCAGCGAGCGCTTGGCGTCCTCGACGCAGCCGGACATCATCCAGTTGCAGCTGGTGCACCGGCTGGTGTCGACGGCGGACGGCAGCGGGTTCGCGGTGAGGCCGCCGTGGTCGCAGACCGCCGCCCACAGCCCGCCGGGCTTGCTGACCTCGTCCCAGGTGTGGGTGCGGACCGGCAGCGCCGCGGACACCCGGTCGTACCAGGGGTCGAGCGCGTCGCGGTCCACCTCGTCGGGCCACAGCCGCTGGCCGGCCGCGCCGGTGCGGTCGAAGACGAACCGCGGCGCCCGGGGCATCGCCGCGAAGTACACGACGCTGCCGCCACCGACGCAGTTCCCCCCGAGCACGCTCATGCCGTCGCCCGCGGTGAAGTCGAAGATCCGGGTCGACGAGCTGCCGAACCGCAGCGACTGGTCGTACTCGTCGGCGGTCAGCCGCGGGCCGCGCTCCAGGACGAGCACCCGGGCGCCGCCGCGGGCGAGGTGGTACGCCGGGATGGAGCCGCCGAAGCCGCTCCCGACGACGACGGCGTCGAACTCCTCGTGGTCGCTCACTCGATGCTCCCTGTGGTCGGGTCGGTCGCGGGGTGCGGTCGGGCCATCGGCACCGTGTACGAGGGCTGGGTGGCGCGCCACCGACCGCCGACCGGGGGCGCGAAGCCCATCGCGGTCAGCCCGGGCGCCCCGGCGGCCACGGCGGCGGCGGTCTCCAGGTGCGGGGCGCTGTCGTACGCCATCGTCGCGAACAGCGCCAGGAGGAACCACAGCTCGTGGGCGTCCTCGTCCGGGCCGGTCAGCGCGGCGACCAGGCGGCGCCGGTGCGGGTAGTCGAGGTCCGCGAACCGGCCGACGCCGTCGACGCCCTGCTCGCGCGCCCAGTCGACGGCGCGCGCGTCGAGCAGCTCGGCCATCTCCCCCACACCGTCCTCGATGCCGGTCGCCGGGTCGGTCAGCACCAGCAGCGCGCCGGCCTCGACCGCCCCGGGCGTCGGGGAGACACCGGCGACCGCGACGTCGTCGGGGAACCGCCGGCAACCGGGCACCACGGTGTCGGCGTACGCCTCGAGCGCGAGCGTCTGCGCGGAGGTGAGCGTCGGGCGCTCCCCGCGCGGCGCCACGCGGGGGCGCAGGATCGGGTCGGTCGGGCTCATGCGGGGCTCCCGGTGGGGTGGGGGTGCGCGGTGCGGGCCTGGGCGGTGCGGGCCTGGGCGGTGCGGGCCTGGGCGGTGCCGGCCGGGGCGGTGCCGCCCGGGGCGGTGCGGGCGCGGACGTCGACGACCGTGCCGCCCGCCGGCGCCTGGGACATCCGGGCGAGCGGGTGCAGCGCCCGGTCGGGGACGGCGTGCAGCCGCACCCGGCTCGCGACGACGGCGAGCCACACGACGCCCTCCATCACGGCCAGGGCGACGCCGGGGCAGGACCGCGGGCCGGCGCCGAACGCCAGCGGGCTCGGCGGCCCCTCGCCGCGGACCGCCCGGCCGGGCTCGAACGACCGGTCCGGGGACGTCGCGCCGGGCAGCAGCAGCACCTCGTCGCCCGGGCGCAGCCGCACGCCCGACACCACGTCGGCGGCGACGGCCCGCCTGCTGATCAGCCACACGGGCGGGCGCAGGCGCAGCGTGTCCTGGAACACCGCGTGCGCCCAGGTCAGCGACGCCACGTCGGCAACGGTCGGGGTGCGCCCCCGGTCGAGCCGGGCGCCCTCGTCGGCGAGCCGGTCCTGGAGCGCGGCGTCGTGCGCGAGGAATCCCGCGGCCCACGCCAGGGTGCTGGCGGTCGTCTCGTACCCGGCGAGGAACAGCGACATCATCCCCTCGTCGCCCGCCCACGCCTCGGTCCGCGGGGTGCCGCCGAGGGACCCGCGGGCCTCGGCGTGCAGGGTGCGCAGGGCGGCGGCGACGGCGGCGGCGCGCCGCGGTCGCCAGCGCAGCGGCACGGCGCCCTGCGTCACGGCGCGGAAGATCGCCTCGTCCTGGACGACCTCGAACGCCTCGTGGATCCGCCGCCCGTCCGGCGGGTCGAACCCGAACGTCCGCGCCAGGCAGGTCAGCGTGTACGACGCGAGGTGCACCGTCAGGTCCACCCGCCGCCCGTCGGCCGCGCACAGCCGGTCGGCGGCCTCGTGCGCGGCCTCGACGACCTGGCCCAGCCGGTCCTGCACCGCCCGGGCCCGCAGCTGCGGCCGGGCGGCGGCGCGCTGCCGCTGCCACGCGGGGCCCTCGGCGGTGAGCAGCCCGTCGCCGATGATCTCGCGGGCGTGCAGCTGGCCCATGCCCTTGATGTACCGGTCGGCGTGCTCGACGAGCACGTGCTTGACCACGTCGGGGTGGCACGCGACCACGACCCGGCCGGTCGGGAGCCGCAGCACCGACCCGTGCGGCCGGGCCGCCGCGAGCCGGGTCAGGTGCTCGACGCGGTCGCCCCGGGTGAGCGCCAGCAGCGCCCGCGCCGTGGCACCGGGGCCGAGCGTGCGCGCGGTCTCAGCCATCGCCGAACGTCTCCGCGAGCGCCGTGCGCCACCCGTCGTACGCGTGCCAGCCGCCGGGTCCGCCGTCGGGGACCCGCGGGCGGTGCGCGTCGACCACGGCGACCACGTCCTGCCAGGGCCGGTCGCAGAGCACCTCGGCGGCGAGCCGGGTGTGCGGGGTGAGCGTGCCGGCGCGCGCCCGGGCCTCGACGGCGAACGCGCAGCCCTGCCGCAGCCACGCGCGGTGCGGGCCGCTCGCCGCGAGGACCGCGCGCATGCCGTCGGCGTCGCGGCCGCCGGCGTACGCGGTGGCCAGGCCGGTGCCCGCCCAGAGGGAGGCGTGCTGCGCCGCGGGGAACCGGGCGACGAGGTCCGCGAGCCGGGTCTCGTCGCCGCCGGCCACGAACCACAGGCCGCGGCCGATCCCCTGGGCCAGGTGCTGCGTGGCCTCCGCGGCGCCGCCGGGCCACGCGTCGAGCGGGTACCGGGTCGCGCGGGCGTCCAGCACCGACCCGGTGCGGAAGAACACCTCGTGGAACGCGTAGCCGTCGAGCACGAGCGGCACGACGGCCCGGTCGAGCACGGCGACGTCGGTCCACAGGGGCCGGGGCAGCCGGGCGAGCCCCCAGCCGACGCCGACGTGCATGAGGTAGCTGTGCTCGCTGCCGAGGCGCAGCAGCCGCTCGAGCGCGTCGCGGCTCCACGGCTCCACGCGCGACCGGATCGTCACGGCCATCGCGGCGCCCTCGGCGGCGAACCCGCGCCACTGCGGCTCGAGCCGCCCGAGGTCGTCGAGCAGGTCGCGCGTCGTCGGCGCCCGGCACGCGAGCGCGAAGCCGTCGAGGAACGCGTTGCCGACCGGCTCGACGATGCTCGGGCCGACGGCCCACGGGTGGAACCCGCGCCGGCCGGTCTCCACCTGGGTGCGGGACGGGGTCAGCAGCCGGGACCGCGCGGCGCGCAGCCCGTCCGCCGCCCGGCCGAGCACCGGCGTCGCGGCGCGGCCGCGCTCGGCCGTCGCCCCGGTCACGCCCGCGCTCCCGCCGACACGGGCGCCGCGGGGGTCGCGTCCGACGCCGCCGGTGCCGCTGCCGACGCTGCCCGCTCCGCGCGGACCCGGCGCACCTCGCCGACCTTCATCGTCACGCCGCGCAGCGCGCAGGTGAGGACCAGCGCGAAGAAGATCGCGTACGCCACGCCGAGCACCACCAGCAGGCCGTACAGCGCCGCCGTGGTGAGCCCGAAGACGACCTGGCGCCGGGGGGCCATCGGCGTCGTGCCGGGGTCGGTGATCATGTAGTTGGTGAACAGCACGAACGCGACGCCGGTCATCATGCCGAGCGCGGACCACACGTTGTCCCCGAGGAACACCGCCCGCAGGACGGCCTGGGCGACGTAGCCGCCGACCCACGCCGCGATCAGCGGCATCCGCCTGGTGAGCTTCGAGTTCAGCAGCGTCCCGGCGCCGAGGACGAACACCGGGATCAGCCAGTCGAACGGGTTGTCCGTGCGGTTGAGGAACATGTACGGCGGCACGAACCCGACGGTCGGCAGCACGATCAGCGTCACCGCGATCCCGAAGTTCGACGGGTTCAGGTAGTGCCGCAGCCGGCCGCGGACGCGGAGCCGGAACAGGTACTTGGAGCCGACCGCGACGACCACCGCGAACAGGTAGATGCCGAGGTTCTGGCCGTAGATCAGCATCGCGCAGGCCAGGGCGGCGATGTGCGCGGGGAGCAGGAAGTAGAACATCTCGGTCCGGCCGCCCGCGAAGCCCGGCGTCGTGCCGCGTGCCCAGGCGTCGAGCCACTCGAGCCCGATGCTGACCGCGTACGCGACCAGAACGGCCGCGATGGGCACGATCGGCGCCTGCTCGAACCCGAGCAGCAGGTGCCCGACCACGTTCAGCGCGGTGATGGAGATGGCGAACCGGAGCAGCGCGGCGCGGCGCGGGTCGCGCTTCGGCGCGGGTGGGGGCGTCGCCGTGCCCGCCGGGGGCGGGGGCGCGGGCTCGGAGCGCGTGAGCACGGAGGTGGTCGAGGGGGCGGACGTCGTGTCGGTCATGAGTCGGTCCTCAGCTCTTGGGCGCCCCCCGTGAGGGCGAAGGTCGTGGAGTGCGGGCCGTCCGCGTCGCGCCACGAGACCGTGGCCGTCGCGTCCGCGAGCGCCTCCTCGGGCATCGCGAAGTGCAGCTGGGACCCGGAGACGCCCGAGTGCCCGTTGGCGGGGTAGAGCTGCGCGGTGCGCGAGTAGCCCGGCCCCTCGACGGTGACCACCGCGCCGATCACCGGCGTCGGCCCGTGCTCGCCCTCGCGGGTCACGCTCAGGGTCGCGGTGGGGTTGCGGGAGGTGCTGGTGTTGAGGAACACCTGCGAGCGCGCCCACTGGTTCGCGGCCAGGACGTCGAGCCGTCCGTCCCCGTCGACGTCCGCGACGGAGAAGCCGCGGGTCGCGGTGCGGTCGTCGAACGGCAGCTCGCCGCCGACGTCCGCGTACTTGTCCCCCACCGGCACCCAGAGGCGGTTCGCCTCGTCGCCGGAGATGTCGCCGTCCGCACCGATCCGCATCCAGGACGTCGGGGAGGACAGGATCTGGTCGTTGCCCATCGCCATCTCCTGCAGGCGGGGCCACAGCTCCTCGTCGCCGACGATCATGCCGGTCGCCTGGACGAAGCCGTCGCGGCCGGAGTTGTCGACGTCGATCGGCTTGATGTCCCAGGACCAGCCGCTGATCGCGAGGTTCACGTCGCCGGCGCGGTCCTCGAACGGGAACCGCCCGTCCAGCAGGTCCGTGCCCTCGCCCGTCGGGTAGAACGCGAAGTTCCCCTCCTGCAGGCCCCACTCGGTCGTGATGTTGCTGACGTGGATGCTCGGCAGGTCGGCGTCGGGGGCGTAGGAGTACGCGACGCCCATCCCCTTGAACGAGTCGTGGCCCATCACCTTGGACCGCGCGGTCGTCAGGTCGCGGTCGCCGCGGACCTCGGTGAGCCGCACGTCGCCCGGCTCGGACGTGTTCACGAGCATCTGGTCGGGGCCGAAGTCGTTGGCGACGTACATCTCGGGCAGGCCGTCGCCGGTGAGGTCCTGCATGCCGAGGGCGAGCGTCCACGACGTCGCGGAGGACTCGGGCCAGCGCTCGGAGGCGTCGACGAACCGGAGCTCCCCGCCCGGGCCGGGCTCGGCGCCGAGGTAGAGGCGGTTGGTGCCGGCGTTGCGCGCGTTGCCCATCGAGTGCTGCATCCGCATGCGCTGGTCGTCGGTGGCCTGCGGGTCGAGCACCCGGCTCCCGTCGGGGAAGTAGTTGCCGACCAGGATGTCGAGCCGCCCGTCGCCGTCGACGTCGGCGACGTTCAGCGCCGTGGAGTTCCACACCTGCACGGGCTCCACGAGCTCGACCGGGGTGAACCAGTCGGCGCTCGGCGGGCCGTCGTCCTGGCCGGTGTTGTGGAAGATCACCGGGGACCGGCCCCAGTAGTACGCGAGCACGTCCTGGCGGCCGTCGCCGTCGATGTCCGCCGGGACGCAGCCGATCGGCGCCATCGTGTCGTCCCACCGCAGGCCGTCGGGGTGCAGCACGAACGGCTCGAACTCCTCGCCGCCGCTGCCCGGGACGGGGAACACCCGCAGGGCGTCGTCGCGGGGGTCGGTGAGGCACGCGTCCCCGGGTCGGCCCAGGCCCCGCAGGTCGAGCGAGCCGACCGACGCGCCGACCGCCGAGATCCACGGACGGATGTGCTCCAGGGCCGGCGCGACGGTGCGCTGCTCCTGGTTCCCGTCGGAGTCGGGCAGGTCGTGGGCGGTGAACGAGACGCCGGCGGCGACCTCGGCGGTGGCCTGCGCGGAGGGGCCGGGCTGCCAGGGCAACCAGGCCAGGCCCGCGAGGGCCACCGCCGCGACGGGTGCGGCGAACGACTTCAAGGTCGGCACGTGAGCTCCTTCGGGTCGAGTCCGGTCCGCTGGCGGCCGTGCCTCAACGCTGGTCGAACACCATGTCCAGGGGGTATTCCCGGTTGCGCTGGGCCGGCGGGAGCGGGGCCGGCTCGGCGTGCGTCCCGCCGAGCAGCACCGGCGGGTCGCTCGGGTGCTGCGGTCGCAGCCGCAGCCGCGCGGGCAGCTGGCTGGTGCGCCGGCCGGGGAACACGGTCATCGGCGCGGACTGGCGCAGCCACTCCACGTGGGTGCCGCCCCCGGCCACCGGGTGCGCGACGCGGGCGAGCACCGCGACGGTCCAGGTGCCCTCCGGCAGGCCGGTGAGCTGGAACGCGCCGGGGCCGGTCAGGCGCACCGCGGCCGCGGGCGGGCCCTGCACGATGCTGTCCTCGAACGCGCCGACGAACAGGTCGCAGTCCGCCGAGGCGGCCGCGGAGCCGAGCTCGACGTGCCCGCGCAGCTGGCCGCCGGCACAGCCCTCGACGTCGCCGACCGGCTCCGGCCGGCCGCCGCACGCGCGCCACTGCCGGGGCGACACCCCGACCAGGGCCGAGAACCGCGTGCTGAACGTGCCGACGCTGGAGTACCCGACCATCGTCCCGGCGTCCGCGATCGACAGCCCGGTGGTGAGCAGGATCCGGCTCGCCCGCTCCATCCGCAGCGCCGCGAGGAACCGGCGGGGCGTCGTCCCGATCAGGCGGGAGAACTCCCGGGTGAAGTGGAACTTGCTGTAGAAGGTCCGGGTCGCGATGTCCGCGATCCCCGCGCCGCAGAACAGGTCGGCCCGCATCGCGAGCACCGCCTGGTCGACGGCCGCGCGGATCGCGGACTCGTCCGCGGCCGGCTCCGGCAGCGCCGCCGTCGGCCGCGGTGCGACCAGCTGCGGGCCCACGGGGCGCAGCGCCCCGGTCCGTTGCTGTGCTGTCCCGACGTTCATGGCCCCCGCCTCTCGGTCGTCCGGACCCGTCCGCCGGGCCCCTGCGACCGACACTGAGGTCGGGACGCGGACTTGTTGAGCCTTTGGCCCCCACGTGGGACCTCCGGGGTCAGGACGTGACCCGACCGGGTCGCCCGCCTGACCCGATCGGGTCACGGGCCCGACCGGGTCAGGCGGCGAGCGAGCGGGCGACGATGGTCGGGCGGAACAGGCTCGCGGGCTCCTCGAGCAGCCCCGCGACGCGCAGGAACGCCTTCGCGACCACGGGGTCCTTCACCGCCCCGCGCTGCACCTGGGTCACGTACCGGTTCGCCATGCTGGTCGCGAGCGTGCGCCGGCCGCGGACCGTCGGGAACCCGAGGTCACCGCCCGCGGCGAGCGTCCAGGGCGTGTCGACGACCCGGCTGAGCTGGCGGGCGAACAGGCGGGCGTCGAACCGGTCGGTCGCCTCCAGGTGGGTCCGCAGCCGGTCGGCGGCCATCGCCGCGACGGTCATGCCCTGCGCGTACACCGGGTTGAACCGGGCGAACGCGTCCCCGACCACGGCCAGACCGTCGGGCAGGCCCGCGAGCCGCTCGTACCGCCGCCGGGTGCTGGCGGGGAACCGGAACGAGTGCGGATCCTCGATCCGCTCGGCGGACAGCACGGACCGGTGCACGTCGGGCAGCGGCAGCGACTTCACGAACGCGAGGAACGACTCCCAGTCGCGCGGCGGGGCGTGGGTGCCCAGGCCGTTCAGCGACAGCGCGTACCGGTCGGTGAGCCGCGCGTAGATCATCCCGCGGGGCAGCTCCGGGGTCATGGTCGACACGATCGCGATGTCCTCGCCGATCGGGTCGAAGTCCGGCGCGATGGCGAACCCGCAGGTCGTGTAGACCAGGTCCATCTCGATGGCGTCCTCGGTGACGGTGCCGCACCCGAGCTCCTCGAGCCAGGTGGCCGTCCGGCTCCCCCGGCCCGCCGCGTCGACCACCACGTCGGCGTCCACGGTCCCGTCGGGGGTCCGCACCCCGACGACGGCGCGCCGCGTGGCGTCGAGGACCAGGCCCTCGACCTCGGCGTGCGCGAGGGACACGTTCGGCAGCGCCAGCACCCGGCCGCGCACGTAGCTCTCCAGCAGCGGCCGGCCGGCGGCGACGCACATCATGTCGGCGGGACCCGGCTGGAACCGCGCGGGCCCCCGGTGCCACGCGACGCTGGTCCCGAAGTCGAGGATCGGCACGCCCAGGCCGAGCAGGTCCTGCGTGAACCCGGGGAACAGCCCCTCGAGGATCTCGTGGCCGCGCGCGAGCAGCGCGTGGATGTGGTGCCCCTGCGGGACGGCGCGCCGGACGCCGTCGACGTCCGTCGCGTCGCGCTCGAGGACGGTGACCTGGTCGGCGTGGTCCGCGAGGACCCGTGCGGCGAGCAGGCCGGCGATGCTGCCGCCGACGACGACCGCGTGCGTGGCAGTGGACATGAGGGGACCTCCCGGGACGGTGCGTGCTGACCCGGGCCACGCTGCCGGGCCGTCGTCACCGCGATCTCTCCTGACGTGCGCCACCTGCGCCGCGGGTACTCCCCACGTGCTCCGGTCGCCGCGGACCGTTCCGCGCGCCGGGGCCGGCGGCCTAGCGTCCGAGGCACGTGACCCCGACGACCCCCAGGAGCTGGGATGGACCCGTTCACGATCGACATCTCCGACGCCGCCGTCGACGACCTGCGCGCCCGGCTGGACCGGACGCGCTGGGCGGACGACGGCCGGCGCGACGAGGACCAGGAGCCCGGCCGGCGCGGCCCCGAGCCCAAGCGGGTGCAGGACCTCGCCGGCCGCTGGCGCGACCTCGACTGGCGGGCCGTGCAGGACCGCCTCAACGCGTACCCGCAGATCGTCGAGGAGATCGACGGCGTCCGGGTGCACGCGTACCACGTGCGCTCGCCGCACGAGGACGCGACGCCGCTGGTCCTCACCCACGGCTGGCCCGGCAGCGCGGCCGACTACCTCGACGTCATCGGCCCGCTGACCGACCCCACCGCGCACGGCGGGTCCGCGCAGGACGCGTTCCACGTCGTCGTCCCCGACATCCCGGGCTTCGGCTTCTCGCAGAAGCCCGCGACCGGCGGCTGGACGATCCCGCGGGTCGCCGGCGCGTGGGCGACCCTGATGGGCCGCCTCGGGTACGACGGCTACGTGGCGCACGGCGGCGACCTCGGCGCCTGGATCACGCAGGTGCTGCTCGCGATGGACCCCGCGGCGCGCGCCGCGCACGTGAGCTTCCTCGTGACGCCCCCGCCGCCGGGCGACCCCGCGGCCGTGGGCGCCCTCGACCCGCAGGACCTGGCCCGGCTCGGCCGGCTCGGCGCGTTCATGGCCGAGGGCTCGGCGTACATGGCGCTCCAGGCCACCCGGCCGCAGACCCTGGCGTACGCGCTCGCCGACTCCCCCGTGGGGCAGCTCGCCTGGCTGCTGGAGAAGTACGACGCCTGGTCCGCCGGGCCCGACGCGCTGACCCCCGAGCAGGTGCTCACCAGCGCCTCGATCACCTGGTTCACCCAGACCGGCGGGTCGTCCGCGCACTTCTACGCGGACAACGCCGCCCTGCTGCCGACCGCCGCGGTGCCGCCGCCCGCCCCGCCGGTGCAGGACAAGCCGTTCGGCGTCGCCGTGTACCGCGACGACCCGGCGCCGCCCGTCCGCGCGTTCGCGGAGCCCGGGTTCAGCCGGATCGTGCACTGGGCCGAGCACGACGGCGGGCACTTCGCCCCGATGGAGGTCCCCGGGACGTTCGTCGAGGACCTGCGCCGGTTCGCCGCGGCCCTGCCCGCCTGACCGGTCCGCACCCCCCGGTGGGCGTCAGTGCTCGCCGGGGGGCGTGCGGCCCTCGTCGCGGATCAGGCCGAGCTGGTACGCGCGGCTGATCGCGCCCGCGCGGGTCGACGCGCCGAGCTCGCGGTAGATGTCCGCGAGGCGGCGCTTGACCGTGGCCTCCGAGACGAACTGGTGCTGCGCGATCCACCGGTTGCTGCGCCCGGCCGCGATGTGCAGCAGCAGCTCGCGGTCCCCGTCGCGCAGCGACACCTGCGGGGAGCCCGCGTCCGCCACGCCGGGCGTGACCCGGATCGCGCCGCCGCCCGAGCTGTGCACCGCCGCCGTCAGCACCGAGCAGAGCGTCGCGGCGTCGACCACCTTCGACAGGTACGCGGCGATCCCCAGCTCCTCGAGCTCGGTGATCTTGTGCGTGGACGGCTGCATCGACAGCATCGCGATCCGGGTCGACGGGCTGTCCTGCCGGATCCGCCGCACCAGCGCGGACGCCGACCCGCCGGGCATGTGCACGTCCAGGACCGCCAGGTCCGGCTGGTGCTCCCGGACCAGGTGCGCGGCCGTGGTCGCGTCGCCCGCCGTGCCGACCACGCGGAAGCCCGCGTCGTCGAGGATGTACGTCAGGCCCTCGCGGAACACCACGTGGTCGTCGGCGACCACCACCGTCAGCCCCTCGGCCGGCTCCCTCACGGCAGCGGCACCAGCAGCTCGACGGTGGTGCCCGCACCTGGCCGGGACTCGACCACGACCGAGCCGCCCAGCTGCTCGACGCGCTCGCGCATCGACCGCAGCCCCGACCCGGACGTGCCGCGGTCCGCCGCGGTCGCGCCCGTCGGGACCGCGACCGGCAGCCCGACGCCGCGGTCCCGGACCACCACGACGAGCGTGCCGCTGCGGACCCCGACCCGCACCGTGATGCTGTCCGACCCGGAGTGCAGCAGCGCGTTGCGCACCGCCTCGCGGATCGACAGGAACGCCTGCTCGCGCACCCACGCCGGGACCGCGGCCACCGCCGGCGCGTCGTCGACCAGCAGCGTGACCCGGTCCGCGCCCGAGGCCGCCACGTAGTCGCGCAGCGCCGGCGCGAGGCCGTCGCGGGTGTGGTCGCTGCCGAGGTCCTGCGCGAGCGTCCGGATCATCTCCGCGGCGTCCTCGAGCTGGGCCCGCAGCACGTCGAGGCAGTCCTCGGCGCCCTCGGCGTCGCCGCGCTCGACCCGGATCCGCCGGATCTCCAGCTGCTGGAACGCCAGGGCGAGCGCGTGGGCCGAGCGGTCGTGCAGGTCCCGGGCGATGCGGGCGCGCTCGGCGGCGTGCGCCTGCGAGATCTGGCCGAGCAGCACGCCGGCGTACGGGATCGCGGCCTCCCCGACCCGGTGCAGGATCACCGCGTGCAGCTCGCGCAGCAGCTGGGCGAGGTCGGCGGCGGGGACCCCGCGCTCGGCGGCGCCGCGGACCACCACGTCCGCGGTGACGTCGTACAGGACCGACGCGGCCTCGAGCGAGTGGACGGGGTTGACCTGCTGGATCGCGCGTGACCGGCCGACGTCCTCCCCGACGGAGTCCCGCGCGGCACCGGGCCGGGCCAGCACGTCGAGCAGCGGCCCCACGACCTCCTGGAGGTCCGCGTCGGACGTCCGCCCGAGCGGGTTGTCCGCGGCCCGCAGACCGGCGCCGTACGCGGCCACGATGTCCGGGCGGGACCGGTGCACGAAGGCGCGCAGGCTGGCGAGGCCGACGACCTGATCCGCTTCTGCCAACGTGTCCCCGCGACTCTCTTCAGTACAACGGCACCAGTGATCCGTGGGCGGCGAACTGCGTGTACATGAAGACGCGGTACGCCCAACGCGTCCGGAGCGCCACGCTAGCGCACGTCACACCGAGCCACACGGTGCCGGCGATCATCGCCGCCGAGGGCAGCCGCAGGTGCCCCGCCAGGGGGTGCGGTCCGGTGGTCGCGACGACGAGCGCGGTCGTGATCAGCACCGCCGCGACCCACGCCAGCCCGGCGGCCGGTGCCGGCCCGTACCGCACGGCGAGCGTCGCGCGGGCCGCGGCGCGGTCGCCGTCGATGTCGGTCAGGTCCTTGAGCACCGCGCCCACGCCCATCCACAGCGACAGGCACGTGGAGAACACGAGGTACGGCACCGTGATGTGCCCGCCCGCGGCGATGAGGCCTGCGTGGTACGTGATGAGGCCGCCGAGCACGACGACGACCGACGCCGCAGCCGAGCTCGCCTTCGCGGGTCGGCGCCCCGAGGAGTAGCGGACCCCGAGCAGCAGCGCGACCACCAGGTGCAGGGCGAAGCCCCAGGACACCACGACGCTGAGCAGCACCGCCGCGACCGCGCTCGCGGCCACCGCGGCGCGGGCCACCCGCACGGGGAGCCGGCCGGAGGCGAGCGGGCGGCGCGAGCCGTTGACCCGGTCCGGCCCGACGTCCGTGACGCCGTTCAGCACGTACACGGACGTGGTGACCAGCACCCAGGCGACCAGACCGGTCAGCGTGTCCGACGACAGCACCACGCCACCGCTGAGCAGGGCGCCCGTGAGGTAGCGGATGCCGCCGATCGCGAGCACCTTGGGCCGGGCCTCGAGGAGCACCATGCCGCCGGTGCGCAGCCCGGTGCGGACGGCGGCGGCCGGGCGCAGCGCGGCCCGGCGGGCGGGGACGGTCGTCGCGGACATCAGGGCGGGCTCCTCGGCGGGCGGTCGGCGGGCGTCATCGGGCGTCGGTCGAGCCTCGCACCGCACCCCCGCCCGGCAGTTCTCCTGAGGTGCCCCGCGGCCAGGAGCCGTCGGCGCCGACCGCGCGGCCGGCGCCGTAGAGCACCCCGCCGACCTCGGCGGTGAGCGCGGCGACCCGGCGGTTGGCCTCCTGCATGCGCGCCAGCGCGGCCTCGTCGCCGCACGGAGCGGTCCGCTGCCAGCCGACCACCAGGGCGTGACCGCCCGCGTCGCCGCGGACCGCGAGCCGCCGCAGGGCGTCCGCCAGGGTCACGTAGACCATGATGGCGCCTCCCGGGCCGAGTGGCTCGGCGGGCGCGCGCGCCAGCAGCTCGTCGACCACCCGGCGCCCCTCCTCGAGCGGCAGGATCGTCTGCAGCCGCGGGTGCGCGTCCCGGGTCCACCGGCCCGCCTCCTGCTCCCCCCGGACCACCCGGTCCGCGCGCTCGAGGAAGTCGGGGAAGTCGGACCAGCCCCGGGTGCGGTCCATCATCAGCGCCGAGGCGTCCAGGTCCTCCGGCTGCGCCAGCCGCGTCGTCCAGCTCAGCGCGCCGTCCGGGCCACGGACCGCGGTGCCCTCGAGCCAGTGCACCGCGCCGGTGTCCAGCAGCCGCCGCTGGACGTCGACGTGGTCCGCGAGCGTGCCGGTGACGATGTCCGAGCGCCGCACCCGCCCCGGGACCTCCCGCAGCGCCAGCGTCACCGTGACGAGCACGCCGTACCGGCCCTGCCCGGTGAGCACCCGGTCGAGGAGCGGGTCGCCGCGGCCCAGGTCGAGCGGGACGCCGTCCGCGCCGACGACGACGGCCCGCCGCACGTGGTCCGCGGCCGTCCCGTACCGGTGGCTGATGCCGCTGATCCCGCCGACCGACACCGTGCCGCCGACGGTCAGGTCCAGGAAGTCGGGCACGACCACCGGGGCCAGCCCCCGCGGCAGCGTCGCCGCGAGCACGTCCCGCCAGGTGGCACCGGCGTCCACGGTCACCTCGACCGGGGTGACCTCGTGCACGGCGCGGGACCGGCTGAGGTCGAGCAGCGCCGAGCCCTCGACGACCGTCTGGCCGTCGACGCTGTGCCCGCGGCCGCGCGGCACCACCACCCGCCCGCTCGCGGTCGCCTCGACCACGGCGTCCGCGGCCTGGGCGGCGGTCCGGGGTGCGTAGACCACCGCCGGGCGTGCGTGCACCTGCCGGCCGAAGTCGGTGAGCCGCTCCCCCGGGACGCCACCGGCACGGGTGCGGGCCGGTCCTCCTCGGGTGAGGACGACCGGCCCGACGCCCGGGCTGGGCTCCCTCAACTGCGAGGGCTGTTCTGGTACGCCGCCAGCTTCCACTCGTCGCCCCGCCGGACCAGGAGCCACGAGGCGCGCACGGCGTCCCCCTCGGCGACGCCGTCGGCGCCGGCCTTCGCCACGCCGCCCTCGGTCAGCATGATCGCGGTGTCCTCGCTCAGGCTGCGGACCTGGAACGGGGTGCCGGTGACCCGGGTCCCGGCGTAGGGGCCGGCGAACGCGCGGCCCATGAACTCGCGGATCGCGGTCCGGCCCGTCGCGAACGCCCCGGGCAGGATCATCGTCCCGTCCTCGGTGAACACGTCGGCGAACGCGTCGGCGTCGTGCGCCGCCCACGCCTCGATGATCCGGCGGGGGACGGCCGCGAGCGGGGCCCACGCCTCCGGGAGCGCCTGGTCGGAGTGCTGCGTCGTGGTGGTGGTCATGGTCGCGTCCTTCTTCCTGCTGCGGGTGGGCGGTGGTCGTCGGGGCGTCAGCCGGCCAGCGGCTCGGTCAGCTCGGGGGCGTCGTGCAGCACCTCGTGCACGTACGCCCCGAGGTCGTGCACCGTCGGCTTGGCCCAGAGGATCGTCGACGGGAACTCGAGCGCGAACCGGCGCTGCAGGCGCGCGCGCAGGGCGACCGCCATCACGGAGTCGACGCCCATCTCGACCAGCGGCCGCCGGTAGCCGAGGTCGGCCGGGTCGAGCCGCAGCTCGGCCGCGACGACCGCGTGCACGAGGTCGGTGACCTCGGCGCGGGCCTCCGCGGGCGGGAGGGCCGCGTCCAGCCGGTAGATGTCGGACGCGGCCGGGTCCGCGGTGTCGTGCTCCAGGTCGCGGAACATCGGCGGCACCGGCAGCCCGGGGGCGACCGGCAGGGTCCGCAGCACGGCCTTGTACGGCCCGGCGAACCGGTCGGCGAAGGTCCACGCCGCCAGCGCCTCGCTCGCGGACACCGCGTCGAGGCCCCGCATCGTGCCCTCGACCATCGTGGTCGTCAGCCCCGCGGACAGCCCGAGACCGCGCCACGACGTCCACGCCAGCGACACCGCGCCGCGCTCCCCGGCCCGGTGGCGCACCTGCACCAGCGCGTCGAGGAACGAGTTCGCGGCGGCGTACGCGCCCTGGCCGGACAGCCGGGCCAGCTGCCCGCACGACGAGAACGCCACGAAGAAGTCGAGCGACCCCGGCGGGAAGAGCTCGTGCAGGTGCCAGGCGCCGAGCGCCTTCGCGCTGAGCACGTGCCGCACCCCCGCCTCGGTCATCGCGTCGACCAGGGCGTCGTCGACGCCCCCGGCCGCGTGGACGATGCCCGTGATCGGCGGGTGCTCGGCGTCGTGCGCGACGACGAACGCGCGCAGCGCCCCCGCGTCGGCGACGTCGACCGGAGCGACCCGGACCGACACCCCCGCCGCCTCGAGCGCCCGCACCGCCTGGGCCGCCCGCCGCTCGTGCGGGTCCGTCAGGTCCGCCCACCGGTCCCGCGGCGGCAGCCCCCGCCGGCCGAGCAGCACCACGCGCCGGGCACCGCGGGCGACGAGCCACTGCGCCGCCTCGAGCCCGAGCGCACCCAGGCCGCCGGTGACGAGCACTGTCCCCGCCGGGGTGCACCGCAGCGGCTCCGCGTCCGCGGACCGGGTGATCCGCGCGAGCCGCGGGACCGTGGCCGTGCCGTCGGACGCGATGTGGATGACGTCCTCCTGCCCCGCCGCACCGCCCAGCACCCGGGCGAGCGCCGCCCCGGCCAGGTCGGCCACCGACGGGACGTCGACGACACCGCCCCACGCCTGCGGGTGCTCCCCGGCGACGATCCGGCCGAGGCCCCACGCGGCGGCCTGCGCCACCTGGTCGACGCCGTCCGGGTCGCGCACGCCCTCGGTCAGCACCCACACCCGCGGCGACACCCCCGCCGGCGCGGCGTCCAGCGTGCCGAGCAGCGCGTCGACGGTCCGCTGCACCAGGCCCGCGGTCGCCTCCGGCGCGGTGACCGGCTCCGGCGCCGCGACCAGCAGCACCACCTCGGCCGGGACCGGCCCGTCCGCCGCGACCACCCGCACGCCCGCGCGGTCCAGCGCCGCGACGACCCCCGCCGCGCGCGAGCCGTCGCCGACCACGGTGACCGCCGCCGGGACCGCGGCCGCCGTCGCACCGGGCAGCTCGCGCCAGACGACCTCGTGCACGAGCTCGGTGGGCTGCGCGGCTCCGATCCGCTCGACGTCGCTGAACGCGAGGCCGTGCACCCGGGCGACGACGCGCCCGTCGGGGCCCGCCACGTCCACGTCCACGCTGTCGTGCGGCGAACCCGGGGACCGCCGGGTGTGCACGAGGATCCGCGCGGGCGGCTCCCCGGTCACCGCGACGTCCGCGATGGCCCGGGACATCCACAGGGTCTGCGCGTCGACCGGGGTGACCAGCGTGGCGCTGATGGTCAGCGCGCCGTCCACGACGTGCGCCCACGAGGTCGGCGAGCCGTCGCCGTGCGGGGCGCCGTCGTCGTCCACGAGCGTGAGCACGGCGAGCTGCTCGGCGTCCGAGCGGTGCAGCTCGTCCAGGTCCCAGCCGAACGCGTAGCCGCCGACCCCCATGTTGTGGAACATCGCGTCCAGACGCTGCCAGTCCCCGAGCGGCAGGCGGGCGCGCAGCGCGTCGGCGTCCACCCGACCGGCGAGCGGTGCCCGCGCCGGCTCCAGCACCGCGGTCGCGTGCAGGATCCAGCTGTCGTCACCGCCCTCGTCGTCGGCCGCGACCCGGGAGGACAGCGAGATGCCCCGCCCCTCGCGGACGATCTGCACCGTGCGCGGCGGCTCGACCGCGAGCGGGGTCCGCAGCACGACGTCGCGCAGCACCACGTCGTCCGGGCTGCCGGCCGTCTTGAGGAACGAGTTGAGGATCGAGGCGGCGGGGGTGACCTCCACGCCGTCGAGTGTGTGGTCCAGCGGGTACGGCCGGGTGCCGAGGTCCAGGCGGGTCTGCCAGACCTGCCGCGCCGGCACGCCGCCGACCGCGTACGCGCCGCCGAGCAGGTCGTGCGCGGCCGGGTCGTGCCCCGCCCCGGACCCCGTGCGGGGCGCGTCCTCGAACAGCCAGTACGGCCGGTGCTGCCAGACCACGCCGGGCAGCGCGAGCAGCGCGCCGGGCTCGGTGGCCGTGCCGGTGCTGGTGCCGGTGCTGGTGCCCGCGCCGGTGCCCCAGGCCGGGGTCACGCCCGCGCAGTACAGCGTCGCGATCGCACGCAGCACGTCGTCGGGCCCGCCCGCGCCGCGCCGGACGGTGCCCAGCGCCGCGACCTCGACGCCCCGGGCCTCGGCGACCTCCGCGAGCGAGTGCGTCACCACCGGGTGCGTCGACACCTCCACGAACACGCGGTAGCCGTCGTCCAGCGCCGCGGCGACCGCGCCCGCGAACCGGACCGGGGCCCGCAGGTTCCGACCCCAGTACGCGGCGTCCCGCGGCGCGTCCGACCGCGGGTCGTCCAGCGCCGTGCTGTACAGCGGGACCGTCGCCGGCACCGGGTGCAGGGCGCCCGCCGCCTCCACGACCTCCGCGAGCACGGGCTCCACCAGCGGGCTGTGGAACGCGAGGTCCGTGGCGACCCGGCGCACCCCGACGCCCTCGGCCTCCCACGCGGCGGCGACCGCGGCGACCGCGTCGGCCTCCCCGGAGACGACCGTCGACGTCGGGGACGCCTCGATGGCGGCGACCGCGCCGACGACGTCGACCAGCCGCGCGCGGACGTCGGCGAACCCGAGCCCGACCATCACCATCGCGCCGCTGCCGGCGACCGCGTCGAGCGCCCGGGCCCGGCGGCACGCGAACCGCGCCGCGGCGTCCCGGTCGAGCACCCCGGCGGCGTGCGCCGCGGCGATCTCCCCGACGGAGTGGCCGATCACCGCCGCCGGCGTCACGCCGTGCGCGCGCCAGGTCGCGGCGAGCGCCGCCTGGACCGCGAACGTGAGCGCCTGCACCTCCGACGTCGTCCACGGGCCGCCGCGCTCGAGCTGCTGCCGCGGCGTCCAGCCGAGCTCCTCGACGTAGACCGGCGCGAGCGCGTCGACCTCCGCGGTGAACGCCGGGTCGACGTCGAGCAGCGCCCGGCCCATCCCCTCCCACTGCGACCCGTGCCCGGAGAACACCCAGACCGGCCCCTGCTCCGCGCCGCCGACCGCGCGCCCGGTGACCACGTCCGGGTCCGCGTCGCCGCGCCCCGCCGCCGCGAGCGCCCGGGCCACGTCGGGCACGTCGGCCGCGAGGACCGCGACCCGCTCCGGCAGGTGCGAACGCCGCGACCGCAGGGTGTGCCGCACGTCGGCGACGTCCGGCCGGTGCTCCGTCAGCCACGCGGCGGTCCGGCCCGCGAGCGCGCGGACGCCGGCGGCCGTCGCCGACGACACCGGCACCACGGCCCGCGCCGGGGCGTCGTCGGTGCTGGTGGGCGCCACGGCGGTCGCCGGCGCCTCCTCGAGCACCAGGTGCGCGATCGTCCCGCCGACCCCGTAGTTCGACACCCCCGCGCGCCGGGGCGCGTCGCCCCGGGCCCACGGGAGGGGTCCGTCGGCGAGCCGCAGGCCGTTGGTCGTCCAGTCGGTGACCGTCGTGGCGTGCTCGTGCACGGTCGGCGGGATGACGCCGTTGCGCAGCGCCAGCACGACCTTGATGATCCCGGCCATGCCCGAGCCGCCCTCGACGTGGCCGATGTTCGGCTTCACCGAGCCGACCACGCACGGCTGCTCGCGGTCGGCGCCGACGACCCGCGCCAGCGCGTCCAGCTCGGCCGCGTCGCCCGTGGGCGTCCCCGTCCCGTGCGCCTCGACGTACCCGACCGTGGCCGGGTCGATGCCCGCGCGCCGGTAGACCGTGCGCAGCATGTGGGCCTGGGCGTCCGCGTTCGGCGCCATCATCCCCTCGGACCGGCCGTCCTGGAAGACGCCGCTGGCCCGCACGACGGCGAGCACCGGGTCGCCGTCCCGCACCGCGTCCGCGACCCGCTTGAGCACGAGCACGCCCGCACCCTCGCCACGGCCGTACCCGTCGGCGGCTGCGTCGTAGGCCTTGCTGCGGCCGTCGGGCGCGAGGGCGCCGGCGCCCTCGAGCGCGACGTTCAGCGCGGGCGTCGAGATCAGGTTGAGCCCGCCGACGACCGCCAGCGACGTCTCCCCCTCGCGCAGCCCCTGGCAGGCGACGTGCATCGCGGTCAGCGACGCGGCGCACGCGGTGTTCACCGCCATGCTCGGGCCGCGGGTGTCCAGCAGGTACGAGACCCGGTTGGCGATGCCGTAGTCGGTCGTGCCGTTCACCGCGTACGGGCCGGTCAGCGCCATGTCCTCCAGCAGCCGGCGCCCGTAGTCGGTGGAGTTGACCGCCGCGTACACCCCGGTGTCGGAGCCGCGCAGCGAGGTCGGCGGGATCCCCGCGTCGACCAGCGCCTCCCAGGTCAGCTCGAGCATGAACCGCTGCTGCGGGTCGAGGTACGCGGCCTCCTTGGGCGTGATGCCGAAGAACTCGGCGTCGAACCCCTCGATGTCGTCGAGGTAGGAGCCGAGCAGGGTCGTGCCGCGCAGCACCGCCGTGGCCTCGGGCGAGGCGTCCGCGTACGCGCGCCACCGCTTCGGCGGCATCGGCCCGACGGCCGAGCGCCCGGCGAGCAGCGCCGCCCACAGCGCCGCGGGCGACGTCAGGTCGGGGGCGAACCGGCAGCTCATCCCGATGATCGCGATCGCGTTCTCGTTGTCCTGGGAGTGACTCAAGGACCTGTCCTTCCGTCCGTGCCCGGCTGTCGGCGCAGTGCTGGGTGCCAGCAACTCCGAAGACTCCGCCGACGTCCGGGCTCCATAGGTTCGAGTCGCTGCGACGAGTCTCCTGACGCCACCAGGGCGTCCGCACCTCATGACGTGCGATGACACCGACCGACCCGAGGAGGACCCGCCCGTGACTGCTGACGCACCCCCGGCCGCGCCGGGTTGGCCGTCCGACGTCGCCGCGGCCTACCGCCGCGCCGGGACGTGGACCGACGACACGCTGTTCGCGCTGCTGGTCGACGCGGCCACGCAGGTCGCGCCCCGGCCCGCGCTGGTCGACGGCGACCGGGCGTGGACGTACGCCGAGCTGGTCGTGGAGGTCGAGGCGCTCGCCGCCGGCCTGCGCACGCTGCTCGACGTCGGCGACCGCCTGGTGGTCCAGCTGCCCAACCAGGCCGAGGCGGTGCTCACCACGCTGGCCTGCCTCGCCGCGGGCGTCGTGCCCGTGTGGGCACTGCCGCAGCACCGCGAGCGCGAGCTCGGCGCGTTCGTCCGGCACTGCGGTGCCCGCGCGCTGGTCACGGCGGCGGTGCACCGCGGGTTCGACTCCGAGGCGCTCGCGCACGAGGTGCGCGCCCAGGCACCGGTGCTGGAGCACGTGGTCGTCGTCGGCGAGCCGGCCCGCGCGGGTTCGGTCCCCTTCACGGACCTGGCGCGCGGCGCCGCCCAGGACGCCCCGCTGGTGGTGGACGGCCCGCCGTCCGCCGACGCGGTCGCCGTCCTCATCCCCTCCGGCGGCACGACCGGCGCCTCGAAGATCGTGCCCCGCACCCACAACGACCTCGGCGCGATGCTGCGGGCCGCGTGCGCCGCCGCCCGGTTCGACCGCACGAGCACCTACCTGGTGGTGCTGCCGGTCGGGCACGGCTTCGCGAACACCGGGCCCGGGGTCCTGGGCACCCTGCTCTCCGGCGGCACCGTGGTGCTCAGCCCGTCGCCCGCGCCCGAGACCGCCCTGCCGATCGCCGCGCGGCACCGGGCCACCGCCACCAGCGTGGTCCCCGCGATCCTGCAGCGCTGGGTCGACCACCTCGACACCGAGCCGGACGCCGCGCCGTCACTGGTCCTGGTGCAGAGCGGCGCGGCGTACCTCCCGCCCGAGCTCGCCGCCGCCGCCGAGCGGCACCTCGGGTGCGTGGTCCAGCAGGTCTACGGGATGTCCGAGGGCCTGACCTGCGTCACCCGGGTCGACGACCCGACGGACGTCCGCCGCACCACCCAGGGCCGGCCGCTCAGCCCGCTCGACGAGCTGCGGGTCGTCGACGACGACGGCGCCGAGGTCCCCGACGGGGAGGTCGGCACGCTGACCGTCCGCGGCCCGTACACGGTGCGCGGCTACTACCGGTCCCCCGAGGTCGACGCCCGGGCGTTCACCGCCGACGGCCGCTACATCACGGGCGACCTGGTGGTGCGCCGGCCCGACGGCCGGATCGTGGTCCAGGGCCGCACCGGGGACACCGTCAACCGGGGTGGGGAGAAGATCGTCGCCGCCGAGGTCGAGGACCTGCTCCGCGACCTCGACGGCGTCACGGACTGCGCGGTCGTCGGCGTGCCCGACCGGGTCTACGGCGAGGAGGTGTGCGCGGTCGTGGTCGTCGCCGGCGCCGCCACGGTCGAGCCGGCGGACGTCGCGAGGCACCTGCGCGACCGCGGGCTGGCCGGGTACAAGACGCCCCGGCAGGTGCTCGTCGTCGACGCGCTGCCCCTGACCGGCATCGGCAAGGTGGACCGCCGCCGGCTGCGCGCGCTGGCCGCCGCCGCCGGGCTCTCCCCGGTTGCGGACCCCGCCGCCGGCCCTGGACGACCCGCGGGCGCCGACCTAGCGTCCACCACGGCGGGCGGGGCGCTCCCCGCGCCGCGCGACCGCCAGGAGCGGAGGACACCGTGACCGCACGAGGGACCGCACCGACGACTGCTGCGCCGGGCGAGGTGGCGACCGCAGCCCCTGGCGCCCCGGCGCCCGCACGGGCGGGGCTGCGGGCGATGGCCGACCTCGCCACGCCGATGTCCATCCGCGTCGGCGCGACGCTCGGGGTCGCCGACCACGTCGCCGCGGGCGCGACCACGGCGACGGCCGTCGCCGAGCGGTGCGGCGCCCACGCGCCCGCGCTCGAGCGGCTGCTGCTGCACTGGGCGTGGCTCGGCCTCCTGGAGCGCGCGGGCGCCCCGGGCACGCCCGGCACCTACCGGCTCACGGCGCTCGGCGCCGAGCTGCGCGCCGACCACCCCGCCGGCCGGCGGGACTGGCTCGACATCCGCGGCAGCGTCGGCCGGGGCGACCTGGCGTTCGTCGAGCTGCTGCACACCGTGACCACCGGCGCGTCCGCCTACGACGCCCGGTACGGCCGCGGGTTCTGGGACGACCTGGACCAGGACCCCGGCCTGCGCGCCTCGTTCGACGCGCTGATGCGCCGGCACGTCCGGGCGGACGCCGCCGGGATCGCCGAGGCCTACCCGTGGCACCGGCACCGCACCGTCGTCGACGTCGCCGGCGGGGACGGCACGCTGCTCGCGACCGTGCTGCGCGCCCACCCGGCCCTGACCGGCGTGGTCGTCGAGCTGGACGGGCCCGCCGCCCGCGCCCGCGCCACCTTCGAGGCCGCCGACCTGCGTGACCGGGCGGACGTGGTCGTCGGCTCGTTCTTCGACCCGCTGCCCGCACGCGGCGACGCCTACGTGCTCAGCGCCGTGCTGCACGACTGGGACGACGACGACTGCCGCCGGGTGCTCGGCACCTGCCGCGCCGCGATGGGCGCCGACGACCGGCTGCTCGTCGTGGAGGCCGTCGGCGGGGACGGCGAGTCCGTCGACCCCCGCATGGACCTGCGCATGCTCGCGTTCACCGGCGGCCAGGAGCGCGGCGTCGGCGAGCTGGCGGCGCTCGGTCGCGCGGCCGGCCTGGACCTCGTCGCCACGCACCCCGTCCCCGGGCGCGCCTGGATGGGCGTCGTCGAGCTCCGGCCGGCCGGCACGGAGCAGCGGTGAGCCTGCTGATGGTGGGGGCCGAGCTCGGGTCCGCCACCGAGGACCAGCTCGACGCGCTCGCGCTCGACCCCGCCGCCCAGGACCGCCTCAGCCGGTCGCTCGTGCGCGACGGCGCCGCCCGCGGCGTGTTCGTGCTGAGCACCTGCCAGCGCACCGAGGTGTACGTCGAGGCCCCCGACGGGCCCCACGACGCCGCACGGGTCCGGGACGCCTGGACCACCGCCACCGACCGCGCGGGCGCCGCCGTCGCGGCCGGGCACCTGCTCACCCGGACCGGCGCCGAGGCCGCGGCGCACCTGTTCGCGGTGGTCGGCGGCCGGCGGTCCGCGACCGTCGGGGAGTCGCACGTCGTCGACCAGGTCCGGTGCGCGCTGGCTCGCGCGCAGCGCCAGGGCCGCCTCGGCACCGAGCTCGACCGGCTCGTGCAGCAGGCGCTGCGCACCGGCCGGCGGATCCGCGCGCTCGACGACGCCCCGCCCGGCGCGGGCCTGGTGCAGCGTGCCCTGGACCTCGCCTCGGCGCGCGTCCCCGTCGGGCCCGGCACGGGGGTGCTCGTCGTCGGCGCGGGGACGCTCGGCCGGGAGGCGGCCCGCGCAGCCGCCGCGCGCGGGGCGGACGTCGTCGTGCACAACCGCACGGCCGCGCGGGCGCGCACGCTGGCCGACGAGGTCCGCGGCACCGCCGCCGTCGGGCCCCTCGGCGACGCGCTCGCCGACGCCGACGTGGTGGTCTGCGCGACCTCCGCGCCCGAGCCCGTCGTCGGCCTCGACGCGGCCGCCGCGGCGGTGCGCGCCCGGGGCGCCCGGCAGGGGCGGGGCGCCCGGCAGCGGCGGGACGCCCGGGGGGCCGGGGGCGCGCAGGTCGGGACTCCGGCTGCTGCCGCGTCGGCCCCGGCACCGGGCCCGGCGCAGGTCTACGTCGACCTGGCGCGGCCCCGCGACGTCCCGACCGGCGTCGGCGACCTGCCCGGCGTGCTGCGCCTGGGCCTGCCGGACCTCGCGGACCCCGGCCGCCCGGACCCCGGCGCCGCCGAGGAGCTGGCCCTGGCCGACGCCCGCGCGTGGGAGGCCGCGCGGCGCGCCGCGACCGCGGGACCCACCATCCAGGCGCTCCGCGAACGGGCGGCCGCCGCCGTCGAGGACGAGCTCCGCCGCGTCGCGCACGCCACCGCGACGGCGGGCGGCGCCGACACCGCGGAGCTGCTGCGCAGGTCGCTGGACCGGGTCGTCAACCGGCTGCTGCACGCCCCGGTGACCCGGGCACGCGCGCACGCCGCCGCGGGCACGCTCCCCGACTACGAGGCCCTGCTCGCGGACCTGTTCGCGGCACCCGCGCCGGCGCCCGCACCCGACGCGCGGCACCCGCGCAGCACGTCAGAAGAAGTCCCCGCCGCACGACCGCACGCCATGAGGTGACGATGAGCTCTCCCACGGGTATGGACCCCGCCGCCTGGTTCGCGCTGTACCCGTACGGGGGCGGCGGCGTCACCAGCTACCGCACGCTGCTGCCGATGCTCGCCGGGCACCACGCGCACGTCCCCGAGCTGCCGGGGCGCGACCGCCGGCACCGGGAGCCGTCGCACACGGCGTTCGGGGCACTGGCCGACGACCTGTGGGGGCAGCTCGCCCGCGAGCTCGAGACCCGGGACGCGGCCGACCTCGTGCTGTTCGGCTACAGCCTCGGCGGGATGATGGCCGCCGAGATGGCCCGTCGCGTCGAGGCCGCCGGCGCCACGGTGCGCGCGCTCGTCGTCGGCGGCGCCGCCGCACCGGACCGGTGGGAGCACCGCGGCACCTCCACGCTGTCCGACGTCGACTTCGTCGCGCGGTTCCGGCGGCTCGGCATCGCACCCGCGGAGGTGCTCGACGACGAGTGGCTGGTCGCCCTGTTCATGTCGGTGTGGCGCGCGGACTCGCGCGTCGCCGAGTCGATCCGCCCGCACGCCCTGACGCTGCGCTGCCCGGTGGTCGCGGTCGCCGGCGACCGCGACCCGCTCGCCGGGCCCGAGGACGTCGCGAGCTGGGCCGCGCTCGGCGGCCCCGGGTCGTCCGGGTCGGTGTTCCGCGGCGACCACGGCACGCTGATCCGCACCCCCGTGCACGCCGCACGCCTCCTGCGCGACGCCGCCGCCCTCACCCCCCACCCCGCCCGCTGACCCGCGGGCGCCGCACCCCGCCGCGCGCCGCGCCGCCCGCGCCGCACACCGCCGCCCCGCCGAGCTGGCAGTCCGCGCCTCTGACCGGGGTGCGCTCCCCAGGCGAGCGTCGTCATCTCGGCGAGACGCCGCACGCGCAGCGACGAGAGGTCACGACACGCCGGCGCGCCCGCCGTGACACCCGCGTGTCGTGACCACTCGCCGCTCGTGCACCCGCGGCAGGCGCGGGGGGCCGGGCGCAGCGGGACCCGGCGCCGCGGGTGCGGCGCCGGGTCCGGTGCGGGGTGGGTCAGGCGCGGGCGGGGACGCGGGCGTCCAGCTGCACCGGGATCGCGGCGTAGCCGTTCACCACGAAGCTGCCCTGCGGCTTCAGCTCGGCGCGCGGCACGGCCAGCTCCATGTGCGGGAACCGGTCGAGCACCGCGGGCAGGCCGATCATCGCGGCGAGCGTCGCGAGCCGGGCGCCGAGGCAGTAGTGCACCCCGAACCCGAACGACAGGTGCTGCTTGTCCTCGCGGTGCGCGTCGAACACGTCGGCCGTGTCGCCGTGCACCGCCGGGTCGCGGCCGACGCCGGCGAAGTCCATCAGGATCACGTCGCCGCGCTTCATCCGGACGCCGCCGAACTCGCAGTCCTCGACCGCGAACCGGAACGGCAGGTGCGCGACCGGCGACTGCACCCGCAGCGTCTCGTCGAACACCTCCTCCCAGGTGATCGTGCCGTCGCGCAGCTCCTGGCGCACCGTCGGGTCCTCGAGCACGTGCAGCAGCGAGTGCGCGAGGCCGTTCACCAGCGTCTCCGAGCCCGCGCCGAGGAGCAGGTGCAGCGTCCCGATCAACTCGTCGTCGGACAGCCGGGAGCCGTCCTCCTCCTTTGCGGCGATCAGGCCGGTCGTGAGGTCGTCGCCGGGGTGGGTCTTCTTGTACTGGACCAGCTCCGCGATGGCGTCCTGCCACTGGCCGAGGTTGGCCTCGGCCTCCTCGTTGCTGAGCGTGGTCTCGACGTTCTTGTGGCCGCCCGCGAGCACGTCGGCCCGCCGGTCGTCCGGGACACCGAACAGGTCGCACATCAGCTGCGTCGGCAGCTCCATGCAGAACATGCCGCGCAGGTCGACGGTCGCGCCGTCGCGGCCCGCCTCCTCCATCCGGTCCAGCAGCTCGCCGACCCGCTGCTCGATGTGCCCGCGCATCTTCTCGACCCGGCGGCCGGTGAACGCCTGCAGCAGCAGCTTGCGCAGCCGGGAGTGGTCCGCGCCGTCGTTGGTCGCGAGCGTGTTCATCGCCGCCCACGTGATGAGCGGCCAGCCGTCGGAGATCCGGCCCTCCATGTAGTCCGGCCAGTTGCGCCGGGGGTCCTTGGAGAACAGCTCCTGGTTGCCCATCATCTTCCGGGCGACCTCGTAGTCGTGCACCGACCACGCCAGCACGCCGTCGGGCAGCTCGACGCGGGCGATCGGGCCCTGCTCGCGCAGCCGCTTGGTCTCGCCGTGGGTGTCCAGGCCCTGCGGGTCGAGGAGGTAGGGGCACGCGGATGCTTCGGTCGTGGTCATGACATCGCCTTTCCGTTGCGGAGGTTCACGGTCCCTGCAGGCCGACGGTGTGGCCCTGCGGGTCGCGGATCGCGGCGATCCGGCCCATCGGGGTGGGTGCGGGGTCGAGCACGACGGTGGCGCCGCGCGTGGTGGCACGCTCCAGCGCCGCGTCGAGGTCGTCGACGGGGAAGTACGGGACGACGCCGAGGTACGGCGCGTCGTCCGAGCCGTGGCCGATGCCGCCGGCGGGCGGGCCGTCGCCGGCCGCGATCATGGCGTAGTCCTCGCCCTCGAGGGAGTGGACGGTCCACCCGAACACGCCGCTGTAGAAGTCGCCGGTGGCCTGGGGGTCACGGCTGGAGATGTCGAACCAGACGGGCTGGGCGGAGCTCGGTGCGGGGCTGGTGTCGTTGCTCATGACCGGCACGCTAGGCGCGCGGTCGGACGGGGAGTTCTTCCCGGGTGCGGTCAGCGGCCGGGCCGGGCCAGGACCGCTCCCGCGCGGGTCAGCGCCTCCCGCAGGCCGGGGTCGGTGAGCGCGCGGACCTCGCCCTCCCAGCCGTAGTCCCAGCGGTACCGCTCCCGGTCGGCGGGGGTCGGCAGCCCCGGGTGGCAGGTGATCTCGAGCCGCCGGGCGCGGCCCGTGGACCGCCGCACGGCCACCAGCACGTCGTCCTGGGTCAGGCCGCCGGCCTCGTCGAGCCCCGCGAACGCGTCCGGGGTGGCGACCCCCGCGCGGTCCGCCACCGCCACCAGCGACCGCCGCCAGCTGCGGATGACGGCGGCCTGCGGGGACCGTCGCCGGCTGGTCGGCGCGCGCAGGTACCCGATCCCGTGCTCGACGGCGAGGTTCACGACGACCCGCGCGACGAGCGGCAGCAGGTGCACGTGCTGGTGGGTGTTCAGGTGGCTGAGGTGCAGGCCGCACCCGGTGCGGAGGTGGTCGAGCTGCGCGCGGGCCTCCGCCCGGACGTCTGCGGGGTCGACCCGGCCGGCCAGGACGCGGGCCGACAGGTGCCGCCACGACGCGGGCAGGGCGCCGGACCGGTCGACGAGCGTCGGCACCTCTGCGTGGGTCAGCAGCGGCGGGTCCTCCCCGACCAGCACGACGTGCGCCCCGAGGGCGAGGTCCGGGAGGTCGGCCGCCGCGTCGACGGCGTGCCGCAGCGCCCGGCCGTTGGCCATCAGCGACGCCGCCGTCACGACGCCGCGCGCGTGCGCGTCCAGGACGCCGCGGTTGATGCCCTCGCTGATCCCGAGGTCGTCCGCGGTGACGATCAGCTCGACCACGACGCCCCCTCGGGTCCCGGAGGGTTGGAGCGGGCCGACGGGGCCGGGCGGGCCGCCCGGAACACCCAGTGCCGCAGCAGCAGGTACCGCACCGCCGCCGCGACGCCGTCCGCCGCCACGACCAGCGCCAGCTCGACGACGCGGTGCGACGTGGTCACCAGCGTCAGCGCGACGGCGCTCACCCCGAGGCTCGCCGCCAGCGCGAAGCCGGCCTTCAGGTGCTGGCGCCACACCGGGACCGGCTCGTGCCCGGGGAACGTCAGGCGCCTGTTCCCCTCGGTGTTGACGACGGTCGCCACCACCAGCGCGACGGCGTTCGCCGCGACGGGCTCCCACCAGGTGCGCAGCAGCCAGAACCCGCCCAGGTGCAGCACGCCGGTCGTGGCGCCGACGAGCACGAACCGCGCGACCGGGTGCGCGAGCAGCGCCCGCACCGACACGCGACGGACGGGCACGCGACGGCCCGGCCCGCGACGGCGCGCGACGGTCACGGGGGTGCCGACGTCAGGCACCGACCGCCCCGGCGTCCGCGCCCGCTGCCGACGGCCGCGGCGTCGGCGTCCGGCGGCTGCGCACCAGGCGGGCGATCTCCCGCAGGAACCCGCCGACCGTCGGCAGCAGGTCCACCGACGTGTCCGGGTCGTCCAGGCACACCACCGGCACCTCGTGGAGCCGCAGCCCGCGGCGCTGCGCGACGACGAGCAGCTCCGTGTCGAAGAACCAGTGCTGCGCCTGCACGTCCCGCATCACCGGCAGCAGCGCGTCCCGCCGGCCTGCCTTGAACCCGCACTGCGCGTCGGTGAACCGGGCGCCGAGGGTCACGCGCAGCAGCAGGTTCAGCGTGCGGGACAGCAGGGCGCGGTGCAGCGAGCGCCGGACCGTGGCGCCCCGGCGGTGCCGGCTGCCGACGGACAGGTCGCTGCGCCCGTCGACCAGCGGCTGGAGCAGCGGCACGAACGCGTCCAGGCCGATCGACAGGTCCGCGTCGATGAACGCCACCACCTCGGCGTCGCTGGTCTCCCAGGCACGCCGGACCGCCAGTCCCCGCCCGCGCGCCGGGTCGGACCGCACCCGGACCCCGTCGAGCTCGTCGGCGAGCTCCGCGGCGACGGCGGCGGTGCCGTCGGTGCTCCCGCTCTCCGCGATCGTCAGGGTCACCGGGTACGGCAGGTTCGCCGCCAGGTACGCGTGCAGGGTGGTGATGCTGGCCCGCAGCACCCGGGCCTCGTTGTACACCGGGACGACGACGTCGACGGCCGGTGTGCGCGTAGGTCGGTTCACGGGTCCCCCTCTCCTCGCGTCGCGACGCTACTGACGCGCCACGACGCGGCACGACTCCTGACCTGCGGGTGGGCGCCGGGCCCCGCCACCCGGGAGTTGCCCGGGCCCGACCTGCGGCGTTGCCTGGGACGATGGCCGACACCCGCCCGACGCCGTGGCTCGAGGAGTGGGACCGCGGGCAGCACGCCTACTTCGGCGACCGGCACAAGGCGGCGCACTTCGCCGCGCTGGCCCGCAGCCTGGAGCCGCACCTGCCCGCCGGCGGCGTGCTGCTGGACTACGGCCCCGGCGACGCGCTGCACGTGCCCGCGGTCGTGCCCGGCTGCCGGCAGGTGGTGCTCTGCGAGGCTGCCCCCCGCATCCGCGCGGGCCTGGGCGACCGGTTCGGGGAGCACCCGGACGTGCGGGTGATCGGACCCGCGGACCTCCCGGACCTGGCGCCCGGGTCGGTGGACGTGGTGCTGGTGCAGTCGGTCCTGCAGTACCTCACCGCCCCGGAGCTCGACGTCCTGCTGGCGGAGGCCGCCCGGTTGCTCCCGCCCGGCGGGGTGCTGCTGCTGGGCGACCTGGTCGCACCGGGTGCGGGACCGGGTGCGGACCTCGCGGAGCTCGTGCGGTTCGCGGCGCGCGGCCGGTTCCTGCGGTCGGCGCTGGCCCGGCTCGCCGCCCTGCCCGCGTCGACCTACGCCCGGACGCGCCGCCGGCACGGCCTGGCGACCCACACGGTCGACGCCCTCACCGCGACGGTGGCGGCCCACGGCTTCGACGCCCACCCCCTCGGGCGCAACCTCGGCAACAACGCCGCCCGCTGGACCCTCCACGCCCGCCGCCGCTGACACCCGCCCACCCGCCTGGCGGCCCGCCTGCCCGCCGGCCCGCCGGCCCGCCGGCCCGCCGAGGGCGTACGCGACACCACGAGGGCGCATCCCCCGGAGTACGCCCTCGTGGTGTCGGATGCGCCCTCGTGGGGGGGGTGGCGGGGGGCGGGGGGCGGGTCAGGGGGCGGTGGACCAGAGCCAGGTGCGGCGGATCGTGGCGTCGAGGGGGATGCGGGGGGTCCAGCCGAGGGCGTGGGTGATGCGGGTGGTGTCGGAGCACTGCGTCCGGACCTGCGCGGAGGTCGCCGGCGCCGGGGCGTCCGGGACGACGGCGCCGCGGAAGCCCGTGACCGCGCGGACCCGGGCGACGAGCGCCGACAGCGGCACCGCGACACCGGTCCCGACGTTCAGCACGCCCCGGGCAGCGCCGGACCCGTCGGGGTGCGCCGCGGCGACCACGGCCGCCGCGAGGTCGTCGACGTCGAGGAGGTCGCGCGCGGCGTCCAGCGGCCCGACGTGCACGACCCCGTCGGGCGGGGCGGCGGCGATCTGCCGGCAGAGCGTCGCGAGGAACCCGCGCCCGCCCGGGCCGATCACGGTGGTGGCGCGCAGCACGACCGCGTCCGGCAGCGTCGCGAGCACGCGCGCGGTCCCCGCGGCCTTGCTCCGCCCGTAGTCGGACAGCGGGGCCGGGGGGTCGTCCTCGGTGCAGGGTCGCTCGCCGCACGCGGCCCCGTACTCCGCCGCGGACCCGACGTGCACGAACCGCGGCACCGACCGCGGCACCGACCGCGGCACCGACCCCGGCTCGACGCCCGCCGCCGACGCCACCACCGCGGCCAGCGCCGCCGGCAGGTCCGCGTTCGCCCGCTCCAGGGCGTCCGGCGCGCCGGTGGTCGCGCCCGCGCAGCACAGCACCGCGTCCGCGGGCGACGCCAGCGCGGCGGCGACCGCGCTCGGCACGTCACCGTCCGCGCACGCGGCCCGGTCCACCGGGTCGACGTCCCACCCGTCCCGGACGAGCGCCGCGTGCACGCGCGCCCCCACGAACCCGGCCGCCCCGACGAGCACCGCCCGCCTCACGCGCCGGCCTGCCTCACGCGCCGCGGAGCAGCGCGCCGCGCATCCGGCCGAACTCCTCGTTCGCCCGGTCGTAGTCGTCGGGTCGTCCGATGTCGAGCCAGTACCCCTCGTGCAGGTACTCCGCGGGGTTCCGGCCCGCGCGGATCAGGTCGAGGATGAACCGGTCGAACCCGAGCGCCTCCCCGACGCCGTAGGTGGCGAGCGCCTCGCGGGACACCGCGTAGACGCCCATCGACACCCGGTAGTCGTAGGCCGGCTTCTCGACGAACCCGACGATCCGGCCGTCGCGCGCCTCGATCACACCGAGGTCGATCGTCACCTGCCGGCGGTGGGTCGCGACGGTGAGCGGCGCGTCGGTCGCGGCGTGGGTGCGCAGCAGCTGCATCGTGTCGATGTCGGTGAGCACGTCGCCGTTCATCACGAGGAAGTGCTCGGGCAGGGCGTCGCGGGCGCCGACGACGGGACCGAGCGTCCCGAGGGGCTGGAACTCGTTCACGTACGCGATGTCGAGGCCCCACCGCTGGCCGTCGCCGACGAACGACCGGATCAGGTGCCCGAAGTGCCCGATCGCCAGGGTGACCTTGCGGAACCCCTGCTGCGCGAGCTGGTGGAGCACGATCTCGAGGATCGCGTGGTCCGCGCCGATCGGCATCAGCGGCTTCGGCAGCCGGGTCGTGTAGGGCCGCAGGCGCACGCCCTGCCCGCCGGCCAGGATCACTGCTTCCATCGTCGGTCCCTTCGGCGTCCGCCCGGTCGTGCGGCGTCACACCTGGTAGAGGTCGGCCTTGTACGCCCGGAGGTGGCGCGGCTCGGCCATCCACGCCCGGGTCGCCTCCAGCCCGTCGTGCAGGGTGACGCGCGGCTCCCACCCGGTCGCCGCCCGCAGCCGCGAGCTGTCGCACTGCAGGTGGTGCACCTCGGCGCCGGCGGGGCGGACCCGCGCCTCGTCCGCGACGACGTCGAGCGGCACGCCGACGACGCGCGCGATCTCGTCGACGACCGCGCTCATCGGCCACGAGACACCCGTGCCGGCGTTGAGCACGGCGCCGGCCCAGCGCGGGTCGTCGAGGCTGCCGACCGCGCGGAACGCGGCCGCGGTGTCGGTGACGAACGTGAGGTCGCGGCGCGGTTCGAGCGAGCCGAGCGCGAGGGTGGTGCGCCCCGCGAGCACCTGCGCGAGCACCGCGGGGATGAACGCCCGCGCGGACTGCCGCGGCCCGAACGTGTTGAACGGGCGGATCGTCACCGCGTGCAGGTCGTACCCGGCGACGGCGGCCTCGACGAGCTTGTCGGCCGCGATCTTGGTGGCCGCGTACGGGGAGCGGGCCTGGAGCGGGTGGTCCTCGGTGAGGGGGTCGCTCGTGGTGTTGCCGTACACCTCGCTGGTGGAGGTGTGCACGAGGCGCGCGCCGTGCGCCCGGACCGCGTCGACGACGTGCTGCGTCCCGAGCACGTTGGTCTCGACGTACGAGCGGGGCGCGCGGAACGAGTACGGGACCGCGATCAGCGCGCCCAGGTGGTAGACCAGCTCGGCGCCGGCCAGCGCGTCCCGGACCGAGGTCGGGTCGCGCAGGTCCCCGACGCGCACGTCGACGGCGTCGCGCACGTCCGGGTCCAGGTCCTCCAGCCAGCCCCACGAGCCGACCGACGTGTACTGCACGAGCGCGACGACCTCGGCGCCGTCCCGGACCAGCGCGTCCACCAGGTGCGAGCCGATGAACCCGTCGGCGCCGGTGACGGCGACCCTCACGGCCGCGCGTCCTCGGTGACGGGGGCCGGCTGCAGCCCGGCCTCGACCTCCTCGAGCACCGGGTCGCGCAGCTCGCCGTCGACGCGCTCGAGGAACACCGCGAGCAGCACGCCGCCGACGAGCATGAGCACCGAGCCGATCTGGAACCCGAGCGTGAAGCCGTTGGTCATGGCGACCTCGACGGGCTCCCCCGCGGTGACATCGGTGAGGAACCGCCGGGTCGCGAACGTCACCAGGACCGCGAGGCCGAGGGCCCCGCCGATCTGCTGGGCGGTGCTCTGCACGCCGGACGCGAGCCCGGAGTTCTGCGCGGTGACCTGGTGCAGCGCGGCGTTGGTCGCCGCGGGCATCGTCGCCCCGGCGAACACCGCGAAGATCACCATGCCGGGCAGGATGCCGAGCGCGTACGAGCTCTCCGGCGTCACCAGGCTGGTCAGCCCGAGCCCGACACCCGCGCCGATGAACCCGGCGACGACCACGGGCTTCACGCCGATCTTCGGGACCAGGACCGACGACAGCCCGATGCCGACGCCGATCCCGATGCCGAGCGGCAGGTACCCCAGCCCGCTCTTCAGCGGCGAGTACCCGAGCACGTCCTGCTCGAACAGCGTCAGCATGAACGTGTAGCCGATGAACGCGGCCATGAAGAACAGGCTGGTGAAGTTGACCACGGACCGGGTCCGGTTGCTGAAGAACCCGCGCGGGAGCAGGGGGTCCGCGACCCGGCGCTCGATCAGCAGCATCGCGAGCAGCAGCAGCACGCCGAGGCCGACCGGGAACACCACCGCGGCGGAGCCCCAGGGGTTCTCCGCGGCCTGGAGCAGCCCGTAGACGATCGCGATGAGCCCGGTGGTCGAGGTGACCGCGCCGCCGATGTCGAGCTTCCCGCGCCGCTCGGCGGACATCCGCGACTCGTTGAGCAGCAGGGGGATCGCGATCAGCGCGACCGCCGCGACGGGCAGGTTGATGAGGAAGATCCACCGCCACGACGTGAAGCTGGTCAGCAGCCCGGAGAACACGTAGCCGAGCGTGCCGCCGAGCGCGACCAGCCCGCCCCAGATCCCGAGGGCCTTGGTCCGCTCCTTCGCGTCGGTGAACAGCAGCGCGATGAGGCCGAGCGACGCGGGGGCCGCGATGGCCTCGGCCGCGCCCTGGCCGAACCGGCCGAGGATCATCACGCCGCCGTGCGTCGCGAACCCGCACAGCGCGGACGACACCGCGAACAGCACGACGCCGACGACCAGCAGCCGCCGGCGGCCGAAGTAGTCCGCGAGCCGCCCGCCGAGGATCAGCAGCGACCCGGCCGCGAGCGCGTACCCGTTGACCACCCAGGTCAGGCCCGACTGGCTGAACGCGAGCCCGTCCTCGATCGCGGGCAGCGCGACGTTCACGATCGTCATGTCCAGCAGGATCATGAACTGGAGCGCGGACAGGACGATGAGCGCCTTCCACCGCCGGGGGTCGGCACCGGGCGGGTGGACGACGGGCTGCTTCTGGCGGGTGGGCATCGGTGGTTTCCTCCGGGACCGCGGTGCTGACGTGCACGTTCACGCTAGGTCGCCCGGTCGGCCGGGCCCACTCCTGACTTGCGACAGCGACGCGACCCGCGAGACGCAACCCGCGAGAACTGCGGCCCGGGCCCGCTGCCTAGCGTCGGGGCGACACCACTGCCACCGGACGGGGTCCCATGCAGATCGGCGCAGCCCAGCTCGACGTGGTCGCGCGGCGCACGCTCGCCCGCGACGTCGTCGAGCTGACCTTGCGCCGCCCCGACGGCGGCCGGCTGCCGGACTGGGCACCGGGAGCGCACGTCGCGGTGACGCTCCCGAACGGGATGGTCCGGCCGTACAGCCTGTGCGGCGACCGGTGGGACCCGGCGTCCTACACGCTCGCGGTGCGGCGGGAGGTCGCCGGCACCGGGGGGTCGGCGTACGTGCACGACCGCCTCGACGTGGGCAGCACGGTCGGCGTCGGCGCGCCCCGGACGTCGTTCCCGCTGGTCCCCGCGTCCGCGTACGTCTTCGTCGCCGGGGGCATCGGCGTGACGCCGTTCCTGCCGATGCTGCAGGCCGCCGACCGGCTCGGCGTGCCGTACCGCCTGGTCTACCTCGGGCGCGACGCGGACCGGATGCCGTACCTCGCCGACCTCACCGGGCGCCTGGGCGACGGGCGGCTCCAGGTGCACGTCACCGGCACCGCGGGCCGCCCGGACCTCGCGGCCGCCGTCGGTCCCGTCCCGGACGGCGGTCGCGTCTACGGCTGCGGTCCGCCGGGCCTGCACCTCGCGCTGGCCGACCTCGCGCGCGCGTGGCCGGAGCACACCCTGTGGACCGAGGCGTTCGGCCGGCCGGTCGGGCAGGACACCGACGAGGCGTTCACCGTCCGGCTCCGGCGCACGGGCGTCACCGTCGAGGTGCCGCGGACGACCTCCCTGCTGGAGGCGATCCACGCCGCCGGCGTCGACGTGCTGTCGTCGTGCCGCGTGGGGTCGTGCGGCGCGTGCGAGACCCCCGTGCTCCGGGGCGCCGTCGAGCACCGCGACACGATCCTCACCGACGACGACGCCGGCGTGATGTTCCCCTGCGTCTCCCGGGCCCGCACCGGGCTCCTGGAGCTGGACCTGTGAGCGAGGCACCCGTGACGACAGCCCCGACGACCGACCCGTCGACCGTCCCCACGATCGACGACGACCCGTACGGCGAGCACGGCTCGACGGACCCGACGGCGTTCCAGGTCGCGGTCCGCGAGACCGCCGACGTGGTGCGCCTCGACCGCCTGGGCTGCTGGGCGACCGGCCGGCACGAGCACGTCGTGCCGGTGCTGCGGAACTGGCAGGACTACGGCTCCGCCGCCGGCGTCGGGCTGTCCAACTTCGCGACGGGCCGGGCGTGGCGGCAGACGAGCATCCTGCTCGAGGCCGACCCGCCGCACCACGACGCCCCGCACCGGGTGCTCGCGGAGATCCTCTCCCCGCGGACCCAGCGCACGCTGCGCGAGTCCTGGTTCGCGGAGGCGGAGCGGCTGGTCGACGCCCTGCTGGACCGCAGGACCACGTTCGACGCGCTCACCGACCTGGCGATGGCGTACCCGCTGCAGGCGTTCCCGGACGCGGTCGGCATCGCGCAGGGCGACCGGCACCGGCTGATGGCGTTCAGCGACTTCCTGTTCAACGCGTTCGGCCCGCGCAACGCCCTGGTCCGCGACGCCGGCGCCGACGCGCGGTCGCACTCGGAGTGGGTGGACCGCAGCTGCCGCCGGGAGGCGCTGACGCCCGGCGGGCTCGGGGCACGGATCTGGGCCGCCGCCGACCGCGGGGAGATCACCGCGGAGCAGGCGCCCGACGTCGTCCGGTCGCTGTTCGCGGCCGGGGTGAACACGACCGTGCACGCGCTCGGCTCGCTGCTGCACGCGCTCGCGACGCACCCGGCGCAGTGGGCGCTGGTGCGCGAGGACGCCGGCGTCCGCCGGCGCGCCCTGGACGAGGCGCTGCGCTGGTCGACGCCGGTGCAGACGTTCTTCCGGACGACGACGCGCGAGGTCGAGCTCGCGGGGGTCCCGCTGGGCCGGCACGAGAAGGTGATGGTGCTGCTCGGGGCCGCCAACCGCGACCCCCGGCGGTGGACCGACCCGGACGCCTTCGACGTCACGCGCGACCCGGCGGGGCACGTGGGGTTCGGGACCGGGCTGCACGCGTGCCTCGGGCAGAGCTTCGCGCGGCTGGAGGCCGAGGCGCTGCTCACCGCGCTGGCCCGCCGGGTCGCCACGATCGAGCCCGCGGGTCCCGCGGTCCCGCGCGCGAACAACACGCTGCGCGCGTGGTCGAGCATCCCGGTCCGGGTCACCCGCGCCTGATCCCCCGGCGCGCGACCGGCGCGTTCCGGGGGACCTGGCGGACGGCGGACGACCCGGGGCTCAGCCCTCGAGGAACGCCATCACGTACCGCGACCACGCGGCCTGGTCGAGCAGGTGGTCCCGGTCCTTCATGGTGAGCAGCTGCGCGCCGGGGATGCCCTCGGCGAGCTGCACGCACGCGTCGTGGATCCCGCCGTCGCCGACGTCCCCGCGCATGATGACCGTCGGCACCTGCACCAGCGGCAGCTTCGCGAACGGGATGCCGGTGTGGTCGCGGCTGATGATCGCGTCGTAGTACGCCGAGAACGCCATCGACTCGAACGCCGCCCACGCCGGGTGCTGCTTGAAGTACTCCATCTTCTCCGGGCTGATGAACCCGACGATGTCGCGCCCGAACAGCTCGACGATCTCGCCCCGCCGGCCCTCGTCGATCAGCCCGCGGATCACGGCGAGCTGCTCGGTCGTCGCCTCCGGGGAGCGGTACGGGGGCTCGTAGAGCGCCATCCGCCGGATCGGCAGGCCCGCGGCGGCGGCCTCGATCGCCACCATGCCGCCGGTGCAGTTGCCGAACACGTCGCACGGCTCGCCGACCGCGTCGATCACCGCGCGTAGGTCCTCGACCTCGGTGTCGAGCGTCCACGCGTCCGGGTCGCCCAGCTCGCTGGCCCCCCGGCCGCGGCGGTCGTAGTTCACCACCGTGAACCGCTCGGACATGATGCCGGCCATCGGGCGGAACATCGCACGGTCGTTCAGCCCGCCGCCGACGATGACGACGGGGCGCCCGGTGCCGGACCGCTCGAACGCGATCCGGGTGCCGTCCGCGGAGGTCACGTGCTCGACCGGGAGGCCGCGTCCGGCGGCGTAGTCGGCGTCGAGCGGCAGCGGGCCGCGCTGGTCGACGGTCGTGTCGGTGGGGCTCATCGGACCTCCCGGGTCAGGAGCCCGAGCCGGGCGCCCGGGCCACGCTCCACGCTAGGTCGGGGCGCCCGACCCGGGTTCTTCCCGCGTGCTGCGCCGCCCCCTCGGCCCGCACCGCGCCGCGCCGCGCACGGGCGCCGGCAAGTGGTGAGTTGGCCCGGTGCCGTGCGCCTGTGAGCGTGATCGCGACCGCCACGACGAAGGGACCCACGATGGCCGTTGCGACCCCCGAGGCCCGCACAGCACCCGCCGCGGCCGCCGAGCCGACCCCGTCCCGCCGCGTCGGCCCCGTCGTCGCGCTGGTCCTGATCTGCCTGACGGCGGCGGCGCTGACGTCCTGGCGCGTCGCCGAGGCCGACCTGGGCAACACGTACTACTCGGCCGCCGTGAAGTCGATGCTCGCCAGCCCGACGAACTTCCTGTTCGGCGCGGCCGACCCGAGCGGCGTGGTCTCGGTCGACAAGCCGCCGCTGGCGCTGTGGCTCCAGGCGCTCAGCGTCAGCCTGCTCGGCTTCACCAGCTGGGGGCTGTTCCTGCCCCAGGTGGTCGCGGGCGTCGCGACGGTGTTCGTGCTGCACCGCGCGGTCCGGCCCTGGGCGGGCGAGCGCGCGGCCCTGATCGCCGCGGCGGTGATGGCGACCACCCCGGTCACCGTCGCGCTGAACCGGCACAACAACACGGACACGCTGCTGATCCTGCTGCTGGTGCTCGCGGCGTGGGCGCTGACCCGCGGCCTGCACACGACCGGGGGCGACCGGCGCCGGAGCGCGTGGTTCATGGCGGCGGCCGCGCTGATCGGGCTCGGGTTCAACACCAAGATGCTCGAGGCGTGGATCGTGGTGCCCGCGTTCGTGGCCGCGGTCTGCCTCGGGGTCGCGGGACGGTCGTGGGGGGCCCGGCTCGGTGACCTGCTGCGGTCCTGCGCAGTCCTGCTCGTGGTCTCGTTCTCGTGGTCCGCGCTGCGTGACCTGTGGACGGGCGAGAAGCCCTACATGGGCGGCACCGTGGGCGACAGCGCCTTCGAGCTCGTGTTCGGCTACAACGGCTTCGGCGCGCTGCTCGGCTCCGGGCAGTCGGCCGGCGGGTCCGGGCTCGACGTGCCGCTCGCGGTGGTGGGCCTGTTCGGCGGTGCGGCCGGGCTGGGCCGGATGTTCTCCCCCGAGACCGGCGGGCAGATCGCCTGGCTGCTGCCGCTGTGCGCGGTGCTGCTGCTGCACGTGGGCGCGACCGCGTACCAGCGGGCGTGGCGCGCGCAGCCGTTCGTGCTCGGTCCGGCCGCCGGCGGCTGGGCGCTGTGGGGCGGCTGGCTCGCGATGGCGTTCACGGTGCTGAGCTTCACCGAGGGCATCTTCAACGCGTACTACGTCTCCCTCCTGGTGCCCGCCGTCGGCGCGGTCACCGGCGCGGGGCTCGTCCGGCTGTGGGACGCGCAGCGCGCCGGGGACCGCCTGGCCCGCGCGACGCTCGCGGCGGGGGTGCTCGCGACCGGTGTCACCGCGCTGGTGCTCGTCGGCCGCTCCGCGGACTGGCACGGCTGGATCGGCTGGGTGGCGGTCCTGCTCTGCCTGGTCGCCGCGGCGGCCCTCGCGACCGGCCTGCACCGGTCCGCGCGCCCGCTGGCGCTGGTCGTCGTCGCCGTGCTCGCGGGGTCCGCGTCCTGGTCCGTCGCCAGCGCCGCGAGCGCGCCGACCTCGGGCGGCTTCCCGAAGGCCGGTCCGGTGAACGAGCGGTTCGAGGCGATGCGGGACGGCGTCCTGATCCCGGTCGAGCTCACGGACCTGCCGATGCCCGCGCCCGCCCCCGGCGACACCGAGATCCCCACCGAGCTGCCGCCGGAGCTGCTCGCGCTGACCGACCCCGAGCACACCGGCCCGGTCCGCGCCGGCGGGTTCGCGGGCCACGAGATGTCCGCGGAGAACGCCGCGGCGCTCGCCTACGCCCGCGAGCACGCCGACGGCGCACCGATCACGCTGCTCACCGAGGGCGGCGGCCTGGCGTCGTCCGAGTTCATCCTCGGCAGCGACGAGGCGGTCGTCGGGATGGGCGGGTTCCTCGGCGCCGACCCCGTGCCCTCGGTCGGGACGCTCACCGCGTGGCAGCGCGACGGGACGATGCGGTTCGTGCTGTCCGCCGCCCCGGGACCCGACCGCGTCGGCGGGATCGCCGGCATGGGCGGCGACGAGGCGCGGGCGCGCGTGGACTGGGTGCAGACGAGCTGCACGGTCGTCGACCCGCGGGAGTACGGCGGCACGCCGTTCACCGCCGCGGACGACCTGCCGCTCCCGGGCTACGGGGACGCCGTGCTCTACGACTGCGGGTGACCCGCGACGCCGTGGGGCAGACTGCGGAGGTCGACCGGAGGTGACCCGATGGGCGGTGCCGACCCCCTTCGTGCGGACGGCGCGCGCCGCGAACGGGCCGCGCTGCTCGGGTCGGCCGTCGTCGCCGGGGTCCTCGGGACCGCCGGGGTCGTGTGGGGACTCGTCGCCGGGTCCGGCGTGATCCTGTTCGACGGCGTCTACTCCCTCGCCGGGATCGCCCTGGTCGCGGTGTCGTTCCTCGCCTCCCGCGCCGCGCGGTCCTCACCGAGCGACCGCTACCCGTTCGGCCGGCACGCCGCGACGCCCCTGGCCGTGGCGATGCAGGGCACCGCCCTGATCGCGACCCTCGTCTACGGCGCGGCCGACGCCGCGGGGACGCTGCTCGCGGGCGGCTCGGACGGCGACCCCGCCAGCCTGCTCGCCTACGGCGCGGTCACGGCGGTCGCGAGCGCGGTCGCGGCGGTCGCCCTGCGCCGGCGCGCCCCGGACTCCGAGCTCGTGCACGCGGAGGTCGTGTCCTGGCGGGCGGGCGCGTGGCTGAGCGTGGTCGTCGCGCTCGGCGGCGTCGCGGGCCGGCTGCTGCAGGACGCGGGGCACCGGGTCGCCGCGGGCTACGTCGACCCCGTGCTGCTCCTGCTCGCCGTGCTGCTCGTCGCGCCGCTGCCGGTGCGGCTGGTCCGGGCGGGGATGCACGAGCTGCTCGAGGGTGCCCCCCCGCCGGAGGTCGGGGCGGAGATCGCCCGGGTGGTCGAGGCCGCTCGCGCGCGGCACGACCTGCCCGAGGCGCTGGTGCGGGCCACCAAGCTGGGGCGGCGGCTGTACGTCGAGGTGGACTTCGTCGTCGGCACCGGGTCCGCGTGGGACGTGGACGCGGAGGACGCCGTGCGGCACGCGGTCGTCGACCCGCTGCTGCTCCTGCCGTACGACGTGTGGGCGACGGTCGAGATCACCGCGGACCCCGACCTGGCGTGGTGAGCCGCCTCCGAGGCCGCGCCACTCAGCCGGACCGCAGCCCGCGACGCCGCACCACTCAGGTGGGACCGCGCCACTACACAGTTCGCCACTCATCCACACTCAATGGCGCCCGGGCGAGCGCTGACCGCTCCTGATGTCGCTCATCGTCGTCCCTGGTGAGCTGGCAGGCGTCCCCGTCGCCCTTCCGGTCGACCGCCCCCCGCTCGACCAGAAGGACGACCCCCCATGCAGAAGAGCTCCCGCAAGAAGAAGTACGTCGCCGCCGCCGCGATCCTCCTGGTCGGCGGGTCCCTCGCCACCGGTGGCGCCCTGGTGACGCAGAACAGCACGATCGCCGGGAACTGGTTCGGCGTCGACACGTCCACCGAGGGCGGCGTCGACCCCGCGGGCGGTGAGCTCGTCGTCACCGGTGACCCGATGTCGAAGAAGTTCACCGGTCTGGTCGCGAACGAGTCGACGACGGCGTTCTTCCAGGTCCGCAACACCTCGACCGTCGCCGCCGCGACGTTCGACATCAACACCGTCATCGACGCGTCGGCGCCGAAGGCGGCCGAGCTGGCCGGCGTGCTCCAGACGCGCGTCACGCTGAACGGCACCGAGGTCTCCACCGGCTCGCTCGCCGCGATGGCGGTCCCGGGCGCGTCGCAGATCACGCTCCAGCCGGGGACCAGCACGTCGGTGAAGGTCGAGGTCTACGTGCCCAGCCCGACGGCGTTCCAGGCCGCCGGGTTCACCTCCACCTCCGAGGTGACCGCGGACTTCGCGTTCGACGCGATCTTCGTCGCCGCGTCCTGACGTCCCGCCCCCGGTCGGTGCGCGCACGCGGCGCACCGACCGGGACACCTCCCCACCCCGACCGCACCGTGCCTGCGAGGAGACGACGTGCACGTCCTGTCCCGGACCCTGTGGGTCCTGCTCGTCCCCGTCCTGGTGGTCTTCGCCGCGCCGTTCGTCTGGCAGGTCACGACCGGTGACACGTTCATGAGCGTCACCGGCGTCTCGATGGAGCCGACCTACCGCGTGGGCGACGTCCTCGTGGTGCAGGACCCCACGGGGCACGACCTCGCGGTGGTGGGCCAGCCGGTCGTCGTCGAGTTCACCCCCGGCGACGCCGGGACCCAGTACGTGCACCGCGTCCACGAGATCACCGCCGACGGTGCCGTCCTGAAGGGCGACGACAACGAGGTCCCCGACCCCGTCACCGTCACCGAGCAGGACGTCGTGGGCACGCCCCGCGCCGTGCTCGCCGGCGACCTCGGCACGCTCTACCGGGTGTCCCAGTCCTGGGGCGCCCGCGGCGTCGTGGGGCTCCTGGTGCTCGGGCTCGCGCTGCTGCCGACGGGGCCGCGCCCGGCACCCTCGCCCGACGCCGCACCCACCGGCCGGCGCGCGATGCGCGCGGCCGCCGGCGGCTGAGGCCACGTCGCGCACCCCGCTGCGGGAGACCTCCGACCGGGACCGGCGCGGCGGGGACGGTCCCGGCCGCGCTGCTCGCCGTCGGCCTGGTCGTCGCCGGGGTGGTGCTGCTCCTGCGCGACCGCACCCGGCGCTCCGGTCGCAGCGGGCCACGCGCGTGACGCCGGCCCGACCGGCGCGGCGCGCTCAGCCCGCGGCGTCGGTCAGCGGCTCGGGGCAGGTGCCGCCGGGCTCGGTCGCGAGCTCGAAGTGCCACATCTCGTTCGCGTAGGTCTGGCAGAGGCCGAAGTCCTCGCCGTGCCGCGTCAGCCAGTCGGCCGCGTCGGTGAAGCCGATGTCGACCGCGTCGCCGCTGACGTGGCTCGACGCGCTGGGCGACTTCACCCAGCGTGCGGCCTCGTCGGCGCTGCCGTACTTCTGCACGGCGTCGTCCAGCAGCGACTGCTGGAACTGGGCGCTGCGCCACCCCGACGTCACGACCATCTCGATCCCTGCGGCGTCGGCGGCGGTCGCGGCGGCCTGGACCGCGGCCAGCAGGTCCGGCTTGATCCGGGCGATCGCCGGCAGGTCCTCGTCGAACGGGGAGACGGGGTCACCACCGGGGAGCAGGCCGTCGGCGGCGGACAGCCCGGTGCTCGCGGGCGCGGCGTCGGCGTCGGCGACGCCGTCGCGCACGTCGAGCCGGTGCTCGGCGGCGGTGCAGGCGGCCGACCCCAGCACGAGCAGGAGCGCGACGGCGGCGGTCGCCCGGCGGGACGTGCGGCGGGCGGTGCGGAGGTGGGTGCGGCGTTTCATGGGAGCCACACCACCAGCGCGGCCGTTGCGCGGCCGTGAGCCGTCCGCCTCACAGTTCCGCAACACCGCGCTGCCTAGACTCGGCCGCGCCGCACGACCACGAAGGGGGCCACGATGCGCGTGCTCGTCGTCGAGGACGAGGTGTTCCTCGCCGAGGCCCTCCAGGCCGGTCTGCGGCACGAGTCGATCGCCGCCGACATCGCGCTCGACGGCGACGACGCCCTGGAGCGGATCGCCGTGCACGCGTACGACGTCGTCGTGCTCGACCGCGACCTGCCCGGCACCCACGGCGACGACGTGTGCGCCGCGATCGTCCGGGACCACCCGCAGGTGCGCGTCCTGATGCTCACCGCCGCGGCCCGGCTGCGGGACAAGGTCGACGGCTTCGAGCTCGGCGCCGACGACTACCTGACGAAGCCGTTCGCCGTCGAGGAGCTGGTCGTCCGCCTGCACGCCCTGGCCCGCCGACCCGCCTCCGCGACCCCGCCGGTGCTCCAGGTCGCGGACCTGCGCCTCGACCCGTTCCGGCAGGAGGCGTACCGCGCCGGCCGCTACGTGCGGCTGACCCGCAAGCAGTTCGCGGTCCTGCGGCTGCTCATGCAGGCGGACGGCGGCGTGGTCAGCGCCGAGACCCTGCTCGAGAAGGCCTGGGACGAGCACGCCGACCCGCTGACCACGGCCCCGCGCGTCACCATCTCCACGCTGCGCAAGGCCCTCGGGGCGCCCGACCTCATCCGCACGGTGCCGGGCGTCGGCTACCGCGTCGCCGAGCCGGCCCCGTGAGCCCGCGCCGCGCGCCCGGGCCCGGCGTCCGGGTCAGCGCCCGCCTGCGGCTCGCGCTGGGCTACGCGCTGTTCCTCGTCGCCGCCGGGGCCGTGCTGCTGTTCGGCGTCTACGTCGTGCTCCGGTTCGTGCCGGACTACCCGCTGACCGCGGCGAACCCCCGCGACAGCGGCACCACCTACGCGGCGTCTCGGCAGGAGATCCTCGAGGCCGTCGTCGGGGTCTCGGCGGCCATGCTCGTGGGCCTCGCCGTCGTCGGGGTGGTCGGCGGGTGGTTCCTCGCCGGGTGGGTGCTGCGGCCGCTGCACCGCATCAACGAGGCCGTCCTGGTCGCGGCGACCGGCGACCGCACGCGCCGCGTCCGGCTCGGCGGCCGCAACGACGAGTTCCGCCAGCTCGCGGACAGCGTCGACCACATGCTCGACCAGCTGCACAGCGCCGCCGAGGCGCACGAGCGGTTCGCCGCGAACGCCTCGCACGAGCTCCGGACCCCCCTGGCCGTGACCGCCACGATGCTGGACGTCGCCGCCCGGGACCCCGACGGCCAGGACTACCCGGCGCTGGTCGACCGGCTCAGGCAGACCAACGACCGGGCCGTCGCCCTCACCGAGTCGCTGCTCCGGCTCGCCGACGCGGGGGCGGTCGGCGCCGTCGCCCGGCCCGTCGCGCTCGACGCGGTGGTGCGGACCGCGCTCGACGAGAACACCGCCGAGGCCGCGCGGCGCCACGTCACGATCACCGCACGCCTGGACCCGGCGACCGTCGTCGGCGAGCCGACGCTGCTCGCCCAGCTCGCCACCAACCTGGTCCAGAACGCGGTCCGGCACAGCGGGGACCCCGGCGCTGCCGTGGTCACCACCGGTCGCGACGGCGATCGCGCCGTGCTGCGGGTCGAGAGCACCGGGACCGTGCTCACTCCCGAGGCCGCGGCCCAGCTGGTCGAGCCGTTCCTGCGCGGCGCCGGGCGGCTCGCCACCGGCGAGCGCGGCCACGGCCTCGGCCTGGCCCTCGTGGACCGCATCGCCCGGACGCACGGGGGCACGCTCGACGTCGCGCCGCGGCCCGGCGGCGGGCTGGTGGTCACGGTCGCGCTGCCCGCGGCCGGGGCCTGAGCGGGTCCGGCCTACTCCTCGACGGCGACCGGGCGCTTCCAGTACCGCTGCGTCGACATCAGCAGCATCGCGGCACCGAGGGGGAAGAACGCGTACGCCGTGGTCGACGGCTCGCCACCGGCGAGGTCGACGAGGGCGAGCACGAGGAGCAGCAGGCCGACCGGCAGGGCGACGGCGCTCAGGCGGCGCTGCAGGGCGACCTGCGCGGCGGACGGGACGGGACGGGACTTCGGCTGGTTCGTCATGCCGAGAACGCTAGGGCGGCGACCCCGGCCCGGGGATCGGTCCGGCGGCCGATCTTGCCGTTCCGCCCGGCGGTGGAGGCGCACGTGGGCGGGTGCCCGGGCGCCAGCCCGGCGGCGGAGCACCGGGTGCCGGCTCCGCCCCGCGAGGGAGGCCCGGGCGGGCTACCGTGGCGGCACGCGGACCTGGACCGAGGGGGCACGGTGAAGCGGTGGATCGGCGGGACTGCTGCAGGGCTGGTTGACACTCTGACCTGCCCTACGGCTCGGTTACCACCGTGGGTGTGGTGGTCAGGCCGGTATGGATGGCAGTTCGGAGCGTAGCTCGAACTCGATCGGGCTGAGGTAGCCCAGGCTCGAGTGCCGGCGTCGACGGTTGTGGAAGATCTCGATGTACTCGAAGATCGCGTTCGCGAGCTCGACGCGGGTGTTCCAGCGTTGCCGGTCGAGCAGCTCGATCTGCATCGAGGACCAGAACGACTCCATCATTGCGTTGTCCAGGCCGTCACCGACGGACCCGAACGAGGGCATGAGCCCGGCCCGGCGGATGCGGTCGCCGAATGCCCAGGACGTGAACTGGGCCCCGTGGTCGGCGTGCACGATCCCTCCCGGGGCTGGGTCGCGGTTGCTGATGGCCCTGTCGAGGGCGTTGATGACCAGGCGGGCGTCCTGGGTGGAGTCGATCGACCAGCCGATGATCTTGCGGCTGAACGCGTCCCGCACGGCGCAGCAGTAGAGCTTGCCCTCGCGGGTGGGGTGCTCGGTGATGTCAGTGACCCACAGCTCGTTCGGTCGAACCCGGTGGAACTTGCGGTTGACCAGGTCACCGGCCGTGACAACGCCGCGCAGGCGCTTGACCCGAGCCGGTCCGGGCAGCCCGTAGATCCCGGCGTCGTGCATGAGCGTGAACACCAACCGGGAGCTGACGGTCACGTCCATCGCCATGGTCAGCTCAGCGTGCACTCGCCGGTAGCCGTAGGTGCCGCGTGAGGCGACGTGGACCTCCCGAATGAGGCCGGTGAGCCACTGACGGCGTAGCTGCGTCTGAGACGTGGCACGGTTGCGGTACCGGTAGTAGCCCGGCTTGCTGACGCCCAGGACACGGCAGCAGGCCAGGACAGGGTGCCCGGCGGCGACGAGGGTGTCGATCACCGGGTGGACCCTTTTGGGTGCGGTGCCTCGTCCCCGAGCAGGTTCGACGCGACGCGCAGGATCTCGACCTCGCGTTCCAGCTCGCGGATCCGGGCACGCGCCCGTCGCAGCTCCACGCTCTCGACGCGAGGAACGCCCTCGATCTCGCCGCGGTCGATGCGGTCCTGACGCAGCCAGTTCTGCAGGCAGCTCGCCCTGATCGCCAGGTCACCGGCGACCGTGCTCGCGGGCTTGCCGGCCCGCACGAGCGCGACCGCCCTGGCGCGGAACTCCAGTGGATACGGCTTCGGCATGGTTCGAACCTTCTCTCTGGAGAAGCCGAACCACCAGACCCGACCTGGTAACCGAACCGTAGGGCAGGTCACTCCATCTGGAGCGTGCGCTCGGCAAGCTCACGCCGGTCGAGTTCGAGCTCGCCTTCACCGCTCAGACCGCCGCGCCTGCGGCATGATCACCACTCACCTGGTGCCAACCGAACCTGCAGCAGTCCCCTACGCGCCGAACCTCACTTCCAGATGAGCTCTGCCGCTACCCAGCGTCGGCTCGCGGCAGTGCCGTCGAGCACCGGGGCGAGGAACGCCCTGACGAGCACGACCGCGTCCTCGAAGCGAGTGAAGTCGACGACGATCGGGGCCTTGCGTGCCTCGGGTGGGTACCGGCGTTCCCAGTCGGTCGGCGGGTCGAAGACGGGGCCGCCCGTCAGGCCGCGGTGCTTCCACTCGCCATGTACCGCCGCGATCAGCGCAGTGCCGTCGACGTCCTGGGAGCGTGCGAACACGACCAGGTCAACCAGATCACGGACCCGGCTGGACGGCAGTCGGCCGTCAGTGCCGTACGTCGCCTGTATCGCGCAGAGCTTGTCGGCGATGTGGTCGACGACCGGGTAGAGGCGCATCACGGGGGCCTCGAGCCCGCGCACGTCGAGGACCGGGTCGGTGCGCTCTTCGGGTGCGGTCGTCATCAGTGACCCGGTCACGAGATCGACGCCGAACGTGTTCTTCTTCATGGCTCCGACGTAGGCGTCGACGGTGACGCGGTACCCGTTGACCTCCGGTTGCCCACCGATGTTCCGTTCGACCTTCGCGATGACGAACCGGAAGTGGTCACCGAGATCGACCTTCGTGGCGGCAGTCAGCGCTTCTACGGCGTCGTCGAGGTCACCGAGCCGGTGGAGCAGGTCGACGTCCTTGGTCGTCCTTGCGTCGTGGACGCGGGCGAGCACGGCGGTGCCCCCTTTGAGCACCCACGGGCTGGACGGGTGGTGGAAGATGCGGGCGAGGAACCTGGAGAAGACGAACCGTCGCACGAGTGCCCCGCTGTCAACGCTGGTGGCCTTCGCGGTCACCTTCGCGCGCGCGGTCACCGCACTCCACAGTGCGACACCGCTGGCGTACCCGTCGGAGCTCGTCATGGCTTGCCCCCCTGACGTCGGTGCGCCTCGGCAAGGACACGGGTCGCTTCGCGGCCTGCGGGCGAGTTCAGCCACCCCTGAGCCTCGCGCACCACAGGGGCATTTGCCGCCTCGATCGCGGCGCGGAACGCCGGAGCGTTCGACATCCCGAGAAGAGAAGCCCTCACTTGCTCCCCCAGCTCCTGCACACCGGTGTGAGCTTGAACGGCCTTGCTGAGTCCCGTGAGGCCCGTGAGGCCCGTGAGGCGACCGAAGCCTTCGGTGACCTTGTCGAGTCCGAGGATCGTGGACGTGTCGATCTTCGGCAGGAGTTCAGCGAGCATGTCATTGATCCCGGCGAGCCGACCGGCGTTGACGAGTTCCTGACCGGCTGGGCTTGCGACGAGCTCGCGCGTGAGTGCCGCGGTGCTCAGGTCAACGAGGTCGAGGAGGTGCTCGACGAGCGCGTGACCGTCCGGCTGACCGTGCCGACGGGCCAGCGGCTCGAGGCGGCTGGCGAGGTCGTCGACGTCGATGACGCCGCGGCGGACGCCTTGGCCGATGATCTGCGCGATGTGGTCGGGATCATGGCCGTCGCGCAGCAGGTCGGTGGCGGTGCGTTCCTCGGTGGTCGTCGGGAGCCCGTCGACGAGGGTCACGTCAGCGTCAGCGAGGGCCAGGCGGTGCAGCCGGACACCACGGCGGGACTGCTTGCGTTCGGTGTGGGTGAGTTCAGGGACGTCATCGAGGAGGTCACCGAGGCGGTGCAGTGCCGCTGCGGACGTGTGGGACGCCACGCCGGCGCTGACTGGGTCGGCGAGGCGCTCCTCGGCGGTGCGGGTCGGGTCGAGGGTGAGCCATGCAGCGCGCAGGGCACGATGCTCGGCTGGCGCGGCAGTGGTCGCGTAGATGCCCCGGTCGACGCGCTCGAGAACGTCGGCGTCGGTGAGACGAGCGAGCTGGACGCGGGTGACGCCTCGACGTTCGGCTTGGGCGGTGGTCAGTAGTCCCCATTGGCCGGCCGCGAGCTCAGACACAACCGCGAGAACACGTGTGCTGGGTGTCGGCATACTGCGATCGTATCACCCTGGTGATACAAACGAAGTGGCCGCCTTGAGCGTTGCACGCTGACGTACTACGTTCGTTGCTCCTGCATGTTACAAGCGCAGTAACCACCCACTCCCTTGACGGTGGCGCACTGCACGCTGGGGGCCCGCAGATGACCCCACAGATCGCCTGACGACGTGATCGCCACCGGGTGTCTCTGAGCGCCCCCTCAGCGCGCCGAGTGCGGTCGGTGATACTGGTGGCGGGCGGAGCCAGCGCGCGGCGTGGGAGGCGACGGCGCGGGAGGTCGCGAGAGCTGGCTCAGGCGGTGCTACCCAATCGCACCCTTGCCTGCGCTCGGCAACAACGGTCGTCAGCGTCCGGGAGCGAACGAGAGAACGCCGCTCGACGTGAGGTGGCTGGGGCCGGCGGCCTGTCGCACCCCACCGCGGAGCCAAGCCGAAGTCGTCGCTAGATCAGCCGGTCAGCGCCGAAGCGTCTGTGCACCGCAGCGCGGGTAACGCCGACGACGTCGGCGATGACGCTCCACGATGCACCGGCGCTGACTGCTTCCTGGACCGCCGACCGCAGGCGCCGTGCGGCGTCGCCTGCTGCCGCCAGGGCATCTCGCAGACTCCGTGGAATGGTCCGGCCGGTTCGATCTCGCACATGGCCGGCGGTGAGCTCGTAGCGCACGCGCCCTCCGCCTCTCACCGAGACCCTTCCGTCCGGCGTGACTGCACCGCCGGGGGCGAGACGCTCGGTTGCTGCACTCGACGTGGAGGCAGACCCCGCCGTCGTGGCTCAGGAGGACGACACCGTTGGTGACCAGGGAGGCGTCATGCCGAGTGACGGTGGCGAACTCGGGAGTGCGGGTGGTGCGGGACAGTCCTCGCCACCGGTCAGCGTTGACGAGCCAGCGTGCAGCGCGCTGCTGGCGCTGAGAGCCGTGCTCATCGTCCGATGCCATGAGCCCACGGGAGGCGCTGCCAGACCTCCCCCATGAGGAGGTTACGAACGCCGTGCACGGCGTTCGCGGCGCTGGACGTGGGTGTGTGTGTGGGTCGGGTCTGCGGACCACAGCCTCCCCATGACCTCCCCACTGGAGCCGGGATGGAGAGGCTGGCTAGGCAAAGAAGAACCCCCGCTGACCGGTCTTCTCGCTGGTCAGCGGGGGTTATCTCAAACACATCCTCTGGTGCGCCCGGAGGGACTCGAACCCCCAACCTTCTGATCCGTAGTCAGATGCTGGGTGTGTTCGGCCCCGCGTCCAGGGACTGTGCGGGGTGAGTCGAACGCGTCCACCAGGACCTCCGTCGGCCATGTGTAGGTTCTAACCCACAACAGTCCTCCTCGACCGAGCGCCTCGTCAACACTCCACCGATGGTCCGTCGCGAGTCCCGCTACGCCACGAGCCTCCCGCCGGAGTAACGCGCTCGCGCCCGAGGCCGGCCGGGGTGCGCATGCTCGGGCCAGCCCCGCCGGGCGCGTTCCGATACTGCCGACAAGAACGGCAGCAGCACTCGAACCCCATCGAGGCGAAGGTGGTGGGTCCCCTCCCGGTAGCCAGTGCATCGCGCCGGAGCTGGAGGAGCTCCCTCGATGGGACGATGGACGTCGCCGCTCGCTCGGGTGGCTCCGGAGAGGGTTCGGGAGGCCAACCGCCCATGAGGACCACTTCGCCGTAGGCGACAACGCAAAGTGATCAGTGGATGGCTCGTTCTGCGGTGCTGGCAGGCTATGGCCGGCGGCAGGACTCCATGCCGTTGCGGGCAGGCCGACCTCGGTTCGAACTGCTCATGGGTTACGCGCACACCGTGCCGACCCGCGGGGCCCGGCATGCCTGACCTCAAGCGGCGTCGTGTCACTGGTGCCCGGCACACTGCTCCATCCGAGCGCATGCTCCTCGCCCCGTTGCGGGATCGGGTTGCGCCCGCATAGTGTCCAAGTACGGTCCAACTTCGGACTGAAGGAGCGGGATGAGCAGCGACGTGAAGGCTTTGGGTGGGCTGCCGGCCGCGGATCAGACGCAGTTGCCAGCGCCGCCGCTGGAGCTTGCGGTCGCAGAGGTTCGGTTCGTCGGCGCCGCGGCAACAGCGCTGGAGCCAGCAGTTGGCCTGCGCCTGCGTGAGGTGATGAACGAGGCCGGTCTGAGCGTGACCGGGATGGAGCGCGCTCAGCAGAACGTGGTGTCGTTCGACATCAACGCCACGGGCGAGGCTCAACAGCGGGTGGAGAACCACCAGGTGGGTTGGCAGTACGCGGACGCTGAGCGTTCCGCGAGCGTGACTATCCTGGGCGCGTCCATCGCGGTACAGGCTGCACGCTATGAACGGTGGAGCGTGACTATGGCTCCGCTGATCGAAGCGGCGCTCGCGGCGGTGGACGAGGTGATGTCGCCGCAGGTGACGGATCGGGTCGGGTTGCGCTACATCGACCGGTTCGTCGACCCGTCGGCTCAGTCTCCTGGGGCCTGGGTGGGCAGGATCCACCATGACCTGATCGGGCCGGTGTCGCATCCCGTGTTCGGTGATCGCCTGACTGCCGCTCAGCAGCAACTTGAGCTTCGTCTTGAGCCAGAGTGTGGCGCCCTGATCCGTCATGGGGCGTTCCAAGACGCGCAGGCCGGCGGACGCTTCAGCTACCTGCTGGACATCGACACGTTCGATGAGCGAAAGGTGGCTTTCGACCCTCGGGACATCGTTGATCGCGCTCAGGCACTGAACCGGACGGCCCTGTCACTGTTCCAGGCGTCGCTGACTGACGAGTACCTTCGGGAACTCAAGACCAGGGAAGGGGGGCTGGGTGCATGACGTCGACTGCTGTGCGGACTGGTTCCATCCTCGGTGACTTCAGCTTTCTTGACGCGGTCGCCGACGATCAGGAGCGCACCGCGATGTCTGCGCGAGTCGCAGATCCTGGACTTCGAGATGCCCTACGCCGGTTCGACTGCGCGGAACTGAGCACCCGTCAGCCGCTGCCGTCGTTGACGATGCTGGCCGGTCAACACCGGTCGATCGTGTGGAGCGGTGCCCTGGCGGAGATGTCTCGGGGGGCTCAGTGGCAGTTCGTTCTGGACGTGAACCTGTCGCAGCAGTTCGACCTGACCGTCGTGCTGCCCGGGTTCACGGGGAACGCCCTCAGTGCCGAAGTGTCTTCCGTTGAGCCTGTTTCATCGGGCCAGGAGAGCGTTGTGTCCGCCGTAGCGCGCCTTGGGCGCGTGCTGGGCATGCCGCAGCGTCGGGTTCTGGATGCCGCGGGCATCCGCAAGAGCACGTTCTTCCACTGGAAGCGGAACCCCGCCACGCAGCCTCGGGTTGATTCTCTCGCCCGACTGTGGGAACTGTCTGACTGCGTCAGCGAGCTGCAAGAGATCATCGGTGATGGCCTGGCGTCGTGGTTCGCCGCCAGGCCGGCGGCTCGCCGTGAGCTCGCGCACGGGGACTTCGACTCCCTTCTTGCGCGGGCATCGCGCGAGCGCTACCCCTATCCCGAACGCCCGGCCTCTTTGGAGTCGACGGGCACCGCGTTCGCGGCTGCCATCGGGCCTGAGGATGACGCGCCGCTGTTCGGTTCAGCTCCCGCGTTCGAGCGCGGCGCAGCTCCAGCGCGGCATGGCTCGGCGATTCAGGTCGCTCGTCGTGTCCCGCGCGAGCGATGACCGCGGCTGCAGGGGGCCAGCGGCCGGTCGTGGGGCTGGACGCCGCCTACGACCGGGATGCCCTTGCATCGATGAAGGGACAGCTTGCCGAATGGCGTCAGGGTGACCTGATCGACTCCGTACCGTACTTCTGGGCTTCGCCTGGTGGCGCGGACCCGCTGACCGAGCTCTTCACCACCTCGATCGCGCAGCGGTCGGGTGTGGCGATGTGGGACGAGCGTGCTGCTGGCGAGGCTGTCTCGACCGACATCGGCCGTGGTTGGGCGATCGTCGCATCCCAGACATGCGATGTCGGCGCGACGGGTCCTGGACTACGTCACCTCACGGTGCAGGTACATCCCGTGGTGGAGGCCCCGTCCATGAGCAAGGAGGCGTTGGCGGACGCGTACGGCCATCGGAAGGTCGACCTGTTCCCGGTCTCCGGGCTGTCCGGCGGACCTTGGTTCGCAGACCTGCGGGTGTCGTTTCCCGTCAGCAAGTCGTTGCTGGCTCTCGCCACCCCGGTGCGGGGGTTCGTGACTGTCGAGGAGTCCCACCGATTCGCGCAGCACCTCGCGGCGAAGGTACGACGACCCGCGCTGCACGATGCGGTCTCCGATCAGCTCGTCCCCGCGCTTGAGACGTTCTTCAAGCGGCAGCGTGAGTCGGACTGGATCGCCGACATCGAGCAGGTCCGGCTGACCGTCGTGGAAGGCGAACCGTTGTGGCCGTCGCGAGTAGAACTGCTCGTGGTGCTGCGGGGTGAGCTGCAGCCTTCGGGCAAGCGTGCGATCAGAGACCTTCGCACGCAGCTCGGCAAGCCGTTCAAGCGGGCGACTATCGACGCTACGCGGGCCCCGCACGGCTGTGTCCTTGGTCCCGTACGGTTCCAGCGGCTCGAGAAGCTGAGCGTGGAGGAGTACCGGAACTCGACGCCGCTGCGGATCTCAGACTTTCGCTCGTTCTCCTGAGCAGCCCTCGATCGCCGGCGCAGCAAGTTTCGTCATCGTGAGCGACTGCTGACACGGTCTCGCCAGGCGCTGGCACAGGCGTGCGATCGCGTGGCGGGGCGCCTTCACCGGCTCGGGAATGGTGCGATCTCGCCGGACTGCTGCTTGGTCTCCTCGACTCCACCGATTGACTGCCGAGCCGCCGCTCGGACCAGCTCACCTGGCTCACCGAGTACGGGGACGGTCGCCCTGCGCGCACTCGGAGCAGGCCTCCTCCGCGATGGGGTTGGGCGTGCGGCACCAGGCGCAGCTCCAGTAGCTGGCGGCGGGCTCGGCCGCGTGATCCTCGTCGAGGCGCACAGTCAAGTCCTCATCGACGCGCAGCTTCGCCCTGATCACGCCGTCCGGATCCAGGTCATCATCGACGCTGGTCGCGATCTGAGCTCCCCACCGACGACTGCTCTCCGCGTTGCTCGCGGCCGCGGTGAGCAGCTCGCCGCCGAGGCGGTGGTCGGCAAGGACGGCCACCGCGTACGCGATGGCCGCGCTTCGCATGGAGAGGTGCGGAAGGTCCCGCGCGAACAGCTCGGTCGGGTTCCAGCGGACCGGGCGTGCATTCGCCAGCAGGTTCGCGGCGGACGCTGCCATCCAGTTGGAGCCGCTGACGAGGCACTCAGCGAGCACCTCCTGATCCGGCGCGGACAGCTCGCGCGTGCTGCTCTCCTGTTTGCGCGCGTGCTCGATGGCGGGCGTCGTCAGCACCTGCCAATCGCTCGAGCTGGACAGCGAGATCTCTGTCGTGACGCGGTTCGTCGCCAGCACGTGCCGGGCTTGGGCGCCGATCGCGTCAGCGTCCAGGCCACGCGCGCGCGCAAGCACCGCAAGCCACTGCCCCCGCAGCGCGTCGAACTCCGCGCGGAACGCGTCGCGGAAGTCTGCGTAGGTGACGGTGGCGTATCCGACGGCCTCAAGCAGGTCGCCGGCATCGGTCAGCGACCACGCGTCGAGCGGGCCGTTCGCGCGCACCGGATCACCGAGCGCGGCGAGATGCGCGACCAGGGTGACGTCATGGCGATGGTCGAGGTCGAGCCCGTTCGGCCAGGAGCCCGCCAGCCGGGCCCAGCGTTCGTGCTGCCACTCCGCGGCCCGGGCGTCGACGGCCTCCACGTGTTGCTGGACGACCGCGAGGCTTCGCTGCGCTTCCTCGCCGCCGCGAGGCGCTTCCTTGGCCGCGTCGAACACCCACCGGGCGGAGCCCGGGCGCCGGTCCTCCAGCTGACGCAGATGCGGGGCCACGGCCATCGCGACCTCCGCAATCCCGACCTGTCGTGCGGGCGGGACGACGAAAACGTGCCGACGAGAGGTCCGGTCGGTCGCGGGTGCCTGCGGCACCGGGATCTCCATCACGCGCTCGACGGCGCGCAGCACCTGCTCGCTCACGGGCTGCACGTCGCGCGTGGCGTCCGCGAGGCCGGCGATCGCAGTCAGGATTACCGTCTCGTCCTCGGCGAGGCCCGCAACACGGACGAGCTCGTCACGTCGGGCACGCGCTTCGCCGTCCCAGGGCAGCTGGCACACACGAATGAGCAGTCCAGTTGTGGTCTCGAAGCGCGACGTGCGTCCGCGCAAGAAGCCCAGGATGGACGTCTGGTCTCGCGAGCTGCGTCGGGGCGGGACAACCTGGTCGGCGACGTGTCGCTCCAGGTTCGTCAGCATCCGCAGCCGCTGCGCATCGGTCAGGTCGATGGCCGCGTCGCTGGTCAGGGCCAGCACCATCGCGGTCGCGGCCGGCGACCCTGTCGAGCCCAGATCGAGCAGGGCGTCCAGAACGGGTGGGTGGAGGTCGGCAGACAGACCGATCGCGTCGTCGGTGTCCGTGTACTGGATCACTTCGGCCAGCCAGTCGCGGAGCTCGCGCGGGGCGCCGGCGGTCCACATCGCCAGCGCGATGTCGACGAAGACCCGACTGCGGCTGCCGAGGAGGCCATCGCCGTCGACCACGAAGACGGCGACGCGCTCGTCCCAGAACCGGAGCACGTGCGTTGCCAGCTCCGTTGCGGGTGCAACGGGGAACGACCAGCGCGGCCCAGACAGCAGGCGGCCCAGAGCATCGAGCGCAGCCTGCCTGGTCGGTGCGGTGGGCGTGTCCAGCAGCCGCCCGAGCTCGATGAAGCCGTCGAGGAGCATCGCCTGGGTGACTTCGGGCGCCCAGGGACGGGCCTCGTCCGCTGACTCCCGCTCGCTTTCCCACCGCTCGACGGAGCGTGTCACCGCCTGGTGCAGCACACGTGCACGGCGGGTGGGCAAGGCGTGCTCGGGGGTGTCAGCGCAGATCAACGTGACCAGGTTCGCGAGCAACGGCACCTCCATGAGGTCGCGGTGCTCCTCGCGGGATCGCGCGATCCACTTCCGCCGCGACCGCATCCACGCGTCACGCTCGCCCTGTGCTGCTCGAAGATCCGCGCAGGCCTCGAGGATGGCGTCGGTGGTGTCCCGCAACCCGCTGGGCTCACGCAGCTCGACGCGGGGCAGGTCGAGTCGGCCGGCCGCCAGTTCCGCGCTCGGGCGGGTCGAGATCACCAGCCCGGTGCGGGCGTGCACCGAGGCCGCTACAGACCGCAGCTGCTGAGCGACCCAAGGGGCGCGGGCTCCGCACTCATCGAGCCCGTCGCAGATCAGGATCGCGTCGCCTCGATCAACCTGCTCGCGCAGGTAGGTGCGTAGCGCCGGACGATGCTCCTCGCCGACGAACTCGTGCACGCATACCTCGAGGAGGTCGTCCACATCCAAGCCGCGGGGGAAGTGGCCCAGCGCCTTGAGCAGGGGGATGACGATCGGCACCGGCGCGTCCGGGTTCTCCACGCACGCGGCGGCGAGCTCACGCACTGCGATCGACTTGCCCGCGCCGGGCGGCCCGACGAGCAGCAACCGACGCCAGCGTCGCACTCGGGAGAGAAGTGTGCCGTTCACCGAGTCCCGATCACCGCGAACGCCCACACGGATCTGGTCCAGAAGGTCATCGACGTGTACCGGCGGCAGGTCGTCGGCGAGCAGGGTCAGGTCGATCATGCCGCGGTGGCGAGTCAGTCTCGCTCCGTATGCCTCGACTGCGAGGCGCCGAGCGGCTGCTTGCCGCCCCGGGACACCACCGGGATCGGGCGCCACCCGGAGTCCGCCTGCCGCGAGGGCCGCCTCCCAGTCCTCGATCGTCGAACCGTCGCCGTCGCCGGCCTGCCGAGTGAACTCATGCCCGAGCGCGCTCACCACGCTGTTGCCTTGGTCTCCCTCGACGATGTTCGAGGCCACCTCGGCCAAGTAGGAGGTCCCGAGATCGCTGTTGGTGACGTGCGGCACGTGCAGCAGCCGAGCGCTGCCGAGCACCTGCTCCCTCAGACCGTCGGGGACGTGCTTGATCACAGCGGCGATCGCCGCTGTGTCCTTGGGTCGCTCGGCCTGATCGACCTCGCCGCGCCGGCGCTTCAAGGCACCCTCCAGCTCCCGGACCACTCCGGTCAGCTCCTCGGCGGCGAGCACGAGGAGGTCACGCTCATCGGCCGTGGGCACCTGCGCCACCCAACCTGCCACCGTGCTCTCGAGGTGCGAGTTGTTGCCCACGCTTCGCTTGGCCGACACGTAGGCGTGACGGCCGTCAGAGAACGTCACCTTGATGTCGTCGGTCGGGTCCGCGGTCTCGAAGGCCAGCCGCACAGGGACCACGTCTGCGGGCAGGTCCAGACCCGGAACCGAACGTCCACGCAACCCGTGCACCGCAAGGTAGATCGCGACGTGGATGCGGAACAGCCCTCCGGCAGCATCCGCCCGGCCTGCCGTGCTCATCGCCTCACCGTTCCGCCCAGCGCCCGGCGCGCTTCGGGCATCCGCCACATCATGCCGCCAACGCCCCAGACCACACCGCATCCACACGCAGCGACCTGATCCGCCACGACGGCTCGGGCCGGGTCGGAATGGCGCCATCTCGAGCCGCGAGAAGCGGCGGGCTGGCGCTGGCCGGCCCGCGGTAGTAGCCGTGGGCCCTCGTCGGAAGCACCGCTGATGCGGACCACGAGCCAGTCGACGATCGCCGCTGACGGCGACGAGTCGGCGTGCGGCGCACCGACCCGCACTAATCCGCGAGGGGGATGCTGGGGTCACGGACCTGTCGGTCGCGCTCGGCGTCGCCGAGCGTCCGCGCTGGCGACGAGCAGTGCCCGTGCAGCCAATAGCCGGGCGGCCATGCCCGCGGCCGCCCGAGCGGCGCACCGGTCGCGGCAAGGGCCGGAGCGGTCGCCGAGGTCGAGGACGCAAGGTCGACCGCGCGCGAGCGGCGTCGCTCTCGGCGTGACGGAGTCGGCGCCAGGAGCCACTTCGACGAACACGGACCGGTCGCGGCGGTTGCCTGGTGAGGTCGACCGCTGCAAGGCGCACGGTGCACGGCACGACGCCCACGGCGGCGGGTTTCGCGCAGCACCAGCCGTCGGCGAGTACAGCGAACGAGGCGCTGCCCGCAGCACCGTGGCCGGGGGCGAGCACGTAGGCGACGCCGCCCGGGTTGTCGGCGACGATGCGGCTCGCCGAGCGCGTCGACCTCCGCGGCCGCTGGAGATCGGCCCTGCTTCCGCGTCTGGACCTCGATTGCTTGTCGTGTGCTCCACTGCTCGCTCGGCCGCCTCCGGGTCCGAACCGGCCACGAGTCACGCCCTGCAGCGGTTTGCGTGGTAGGTCGACACGTCCGTAGATCTGGACAACGACGTCCGGCTCCTGCTCGACGCTGATCTACTCCGGAAGAAGCCGGGATACGAAGGTGACCAGTGCCGTGATGAGCGCGATGACGGTGAGGACCACCGCGCTCTGTCGCTGCCACCAGCTCAGGGAAGGTTCGCCAGGTGCTATGTCGGGTGCTCGGATGAACTCTCCCGCGAAGGCACGTGTGAGCTGCAGCATGGCGGTCGTCTTCATCTGCTTCCACGCGGTGGCGTCCTCGGCCGCGATCTGGTGGAGCAGGTCGAGGTCGGCTTCCGGGATGGCGGCCTTCACGAAGGCGTCGCGCAGCCGGCGTCCACCCTCGACGCGCTGGGTGCGGGCGTCGAACTCCGAAGTCTCTTCGGGCCGTCGGAAGATGACGCGCGCGAGCACCACTGCCGCTGCTGTGAGCGGGGCGCGGCGATCGATGCGCCTGTACACCCGGAGCGTCAGGAGGAGCGTTGAGATCTGCACGGTGAACAAGACGACCAAGGCCGCCATCAAGACCCAGTACGTCTCGGCTCCCTCGGAGGGCTGGGTCCACAGTGTCAGGACCGTCAGCGTGGCTCCGCCGGCCGCGACGCTCGCGAGCGTGGAGGTGGTGACCTGCACCCGCCGTCTGCGGCGAGGCTCCCGCATCAACGCTGCCCCCAGCCGGGCGCGGTCGACGTCGTTCTCGACGGCGTCGACGATCTCGGTGATCGCCTCGCCGGCGCGGCGCCGTTCGCTCTGGGTCATCTGTGTCGGCGTGCGTCGCCGCCTGTCGCTCGTGATCGACGTGATGAGCCACCAGGTGTACAGCAAGGTGAGGGCGACGACGGCGAGGGCGGCACCCACCAGCGCGAATCCCATAGCGGCCGGTTCGAGCGCTTGCAGCCTGTCGGCGATCTGGTCGTCGTTCACGCCCGAATCAAACCAGGCGCCAGCACCAGTCAGCGGCCGTCGACGACGCCCCGCCGGCGCTTGTACTCGGCCGCGTGGTGAGCGATCGCTTCTCGTTCCCGAGCTGACGGCGGTTCGGGTGCTTGCGGCGGTTCCGGCCACGGCGGCGGCTTGGGTAGGTCGGGCGCGGACGGCGCGCCCCACCCCAGGAGGTACGAGTGCTCGTCGCTCCAGTCGCCATTCCGCTGCGACGACGGCAAGAACATCCGCGTCGGGGCCGACTTCCTCTGCAACTACAACGTCACGACCCTCGACGTCGCACCGGTCACCATCGGAGACCACTGCATGATCGGCCCGAACACCGTCATCTCCACCGTCGGGCACCCGCTGACCCCTCAGGGCAGGCGCGACAAGCTCGCCGTCGCCACTCCTGTCACGATCGGTGACGACGTCTGGATCGGAGCGAACTGCACGATCCTGCCGGGCGTGACGATCGGTGACCGCGTCATCGTGGCCGCCGGGGCCGTGGTCAGCCGGAAAATCCCCAACGACACGACCGTGGCAGGTGTCCCCCGCGCGCCCCATCCGGAGCGCACCGGAGCGCTGAGCGGTCCACGACGAGGGCGTTGCGACGAGCCGTAGGGCCGCTGCACCACGCCGCCGCCGTGCTGCCCGCACGAGACTCGCGTGCGCGGGCTGTTCGACGTCGTCGCCCGCCGGGACTCCGTCGTGGTGATGCAGGGCGGCAAGGTCGTCGAGCACGCACCGACCGATGACGCGTGCGACAACACGACGAAGCCGCCCGAGCTGTCCAGCTCGGGCGGCTTCGTCACAGCGCGTCTACGCCGTGAAGACGACCTTGACCTCGGCGAGGTACCCCTGGCCGTCCTCGTCGTGCTCGAGAAGTCCCATCACCGGGTAGCGGCCGTCCCCGAAGGCGGTGCGCGCGAGCACGGCGTTGAGGCTGTCCGTCGGGCGCAGGTCGAATCCGAGCGCCACGTCGCGCCGCTCGGCGGCGTCGGTGATGCCCTCAGGCACCGGGACACCGGTGATCGCGATCATCCCCGCGTCGACGGCAACGGTTCCCAAACTGACCCACTCGCTCACTGCGCACCTCTCGTCGTCACTGCGCCGCTCGTGGCGGACGCGCCGGCGGATCACGCCGGCACTCTCCCTATCGACCACGAGGCGGACGCCGGTAGCGGGTGAACGAGAACTCGAGGTGCTCAGCTCTTGAGCGGCGGAACGGGGTGGTCCGGCCACAGCCGGGTCTGCAGGACCTGCTCGAGCTGGGCGATCGTGATCGCGTCTGGCCAGCTGCGACCGGAGAGCAGGTCGTACAGCGTGGACCGTTCGAGGTTCGCCTCACGGGCCACGCCGGCCTTGGACCGGTCGGCCATCCCCTGCTCCAGGCGCCGGGCGATCTCGACGGCGTACGCGACGGCCGTGGGCGACTCGGCGTCGAACGTGCCCTCTGGCCACTCGCCGTCGGTCAGCCACTCCCGCGGAGTGCGGTAGGAGCTCGACCGGCGGGGCATGTCCTCAGGCTACAAGGGGCTTGACACGCGTGATCGATGAAGATTCGGGGCTGCGGACGCTCGTGTTCTCGGCCCGACCCCACACGACACGGGCCGAACGCTGCGGGTCAGAGCGGCGCGTTGGCGGTGCGGGCCCAGCGTGCCGGCCACCCGTCGAACCGCACCACCCACCCGATCGCGGCCATCTTCTTGAGCTGGGTCCCTGCTGCACTCTGGTGCGCTCCCAGGGCGTCCCCGACCTGCGCCGCACTCACGGGCTCGTGGCCGACCCAGGGAAGCACTTCGAGGACCTTGGGCTGCCCCGGTGTCGGAGTCGTGACCGGCAGTTGCCGGTTGCGGGCGGCACGGGACTGGCGAAGGGCGAGCCGTACCTGCTCGCCGCTCATCCGCAGCACCCGGTAGGCGTCCGGCAGAACCACGACACCGCCCTGTGGGGGTGCGTCCTGCAGCGGGTGACCCGCTTCGCAGATGAGGTCCTTGGGTACCTCCGGCACCCGTGCCACTGCCACCCCGGGTGCACCGCACCAGCAGACCCGTGCGCTCGCGCGCAGCTTGTTGCGCTCGAGCGTGCCGTCCAGCACCGGGGCCCACCGTCGGATCACACCGTTGGGCGGACCGACCCCGCAGAACGACTGGAGGGTGTGCTTCGACGCGGCCGGGTGCTCGTCGATCAGGTCCTGCGTGCTGATCGCGCCGCGTTCGAGCGCGAGGTCCACGGCTGCCTGGCGCATCCACGAGTAGAGCACGTACTTCCCCCTGCCGTTCCACTGGAACTTCGGGTCGAGGTACACCGAGCGGATGTGCTCGACGAACGCCGGTTCGCGCCACTGCGGCCCGACCCATTCCGCTTCTGGGTCACCGAGCACGAACTCGCGAACGAGCTGCGGCAGCTCGGTGAAGGGTGCGTTCGTGACGACCAGAGCAGCCAGCCGCGACAGTCCGGCCTCGGTGAGGTCGTGCACGGTCTGCTCCCTCTTCACGACCGGCGCGCCTGTCGGCCGGTCGATCTGGGCGCGGACTGCCTGGGTCCCGACACTGAGCTGGGCGATCTCCCACCTGACCGGGATCAGCAGCGCACCGCCCTTCACCGGCAACCGGACCGTGACCGAGGCGTCCAGCGCGCCGTCGGCGCGAGGGATCATCGACCACCCGTCAGTCAGCTCGTGGAACGCATCGATCTCCGCCTGGGTAACCCGGTCGGTGGTCGCGATCCGGGACAGCGCCGCATCGATCAGCTGCGTCGACGACTCGAACGCCACGTCCGCCTGCTCCTCGCTGTTCGCCTCGGCCTCGAGCGCTTCCAGCGACCGCCGCGCCGTACGCAGCCGGTCGAGCCACCGGGCCGCGTCCTGCTCGAGCGCGGCAGCGGTCTCGTCATCCGGTGCGGTCTGCGCTGAGCGACGCGCACGGTCCCATCCGACACGCGCCTGCTCGGCCTCCTTGGTCAGCAACGCCTGCTGCGTTGCCCGGTTGTCGACGAACGCTGCCTGATCCATCGCGTAGTACAGCGACAGGTCCCGCGTATGCTGCGCCGCGGCCAAGCGCGCGTGACCTCCAGCTCAAGCATTGGCGGATCGCCTCGGCTGGAACGACCGAGTACGGACCTCGGCGCAGCAGAGGAGATCGAGCACGCTGATCTGCAGACCGTGCTCGACGACGGGCCGGAGTCGTGGACCGCGTTGCAGCACTCCCCCGAGAATCCGAACGAGAGCGTGATCGGCTTCCACCCGGGCGCCACCGCAGTGACGTTCGGCCCCGCACGCCGCGAAGAACGCGGGACGAAAGGGCTGCCCGACACGCCCTACGAGTCTGCGATGCGTCACCACCTCGTGACCCGCTGACCACCGGGCCCAGCGATCACGCGTCCCCTGTCGCCGGACCACCACCGCCCGCTTCGGTCGATGTCAGTGCCCGGCGGCACGCTGGAGCATGGACACGACACCACGAAGTCAACACTCCACGGGCACCCTCGAGGTGAAGCGCGCAACGGGGCTGTGGCGGATCGCATCCGCCGGTAGCACCGAGTACTACCTCGACCTCGACGACCACCGGGTGGTCCGCGCCCGCGGGTCCGGATCCGGTCGGTTCCCGTTCGACAACCAGTGGACCAGCCTCATCGACGTCATCTGCAACGACATCGACACCGGCATCCCCGAGCCCGACGTCATCAGAATCGGTGGCCGGCCCCGGTACCGGTTCGACCCGGACCCGAGCTGGCCCGACGTGGAGTGGCGGCTGCAGCGGATCGTCACCGTCATCGAACGCATCACGGGGGCAGACGCGGCAGCGATCCGCGCCCGGTTCACCTCGGCGTCCCTTCCAGGACCACTCGCGAGCTGAGCCAGACCCGCTCAACCGGACGCGCCACGCTGTCGAACTGCTCGCTTCAGGCAACGGTCAGCAACAGGTACGACGCCCACTTCGCACCAGCGCGGCCGGCGACACGCACCTGCGCGGACTCCCCGTTCTGGTCGCGCCAGGTCACGGTCGCCTGCGACCCCTGACGCACGTGCGCGAGCACCGGGAACCGGTCCTCGGTCATGAGCCCCGGCCATGCCGGCGTACCAAAACGGCGCCGCCACTCCGGGCTCGCCGACACCTCCCGCCGCTGCCAACGACCGCCCTCACCACCGTCGAATGCAGCAATGAGAACCGCGCGCGAGTGCCGCTCACCGTATCGACGAGCCGTCGCCCGAAACGACGCTCCGAAGAGTCCCGCGAGCATGTCGATCGACTCCAGCCGTACCGGCAGCTGCACGATGGACTCATCGAACTGCGAGCCCTGGAAAAGCAACGCGGCCGCGCCGTAGTTCGCCTCACGTTCGAACTGCGCCCGCACCGACGGCGACAGCGAGTCGTCGTCATCGGCGTACACCAGCTCGCGCTGCCACGGCAGCACGTGATGCGTCACCTCGTGCAGCTTCACGAAGCTGCGCCGGCCACCGTGCGTGATCGTCGGCGAGACGTGGATGACTCGCTCGCGCCGATCGACCAGACCGAGGATCTTCTCCCGACTGCTGCGCAGCAGCTCGCGCAGCTGCGCAGGCGCCTGGGCGATCGCCTCCTCCGTCAGGACGTAGTCCTGTGCCTCGGCCAACCCCGCCGCGGCAACGATCTCCTCGACCGGGGTGGGGAAACGACCGACGGCACCCGCTCGCACCAAGAGGTCGTCGACGATGTCGTCAATGTCTCGCGCAGCGGGCGGTGCAGTTGTCACGCGATCAATTGTGCCGTTGTTTCCTCAGGAAATCCATGAACTGCGACAGCGCGTCGAGCTCGGCGGGAGTGAGGTCATCAGCGCGCAGCGCGGCGTTCGCGTCTCCGACGGCGCTCGGCGCACTGCTATCTGGCACTACATACCCTGCCGCGCGCATCAAGTCCAGGTACCCAAGGCCCAATGCACCCGAAAGGCGGTGCAGGACGTGCGGCGATGGCGATTGAACGGCGTCACGCTCAAGCTTCGCGAGGTACGCGGCAGAGATCTCCGCACGCTCCGCGATCGTCTGCAGCGAGTGCCCCTGCAGCTTGCGCGCCTGCAGCAGAACACGCCCCAACTCCGCTGGCTTCTCGCCCACAGTCCCCTCCCACGCTCGCCGACACACCATCGTACACGCCACACACTTTGGTTGACGACGCGATCATCGCCATGCACACTTTGGTGTACGCCAGCTACTCAAGTGAACGGAGTCCCCGATGTACGTCCCCGTCCTCAAGGTCCGAGAGGCCGAGACCGACGCCCTGTCCGCGTGGGCCGGCCGCCCCCTGACCCCACTGTTCGAGCTCGTCGAGCACAAGGACCGCGGCCTGGCCTCGGAGATGATGTTCTGCCTCGAGCAACTCCGGGACGCGTGGACCGGCCCCTGCTTCGTCGACGTCGCGCAGCTCGTCGCCACGCCCCCGGACCGGACGTTCGCCTGGGAGCTGGCCGACTTCTGGCTCCGCCACCAGGGCATCACGAACGTCGCGCCCGTCGTCGACCCGGAGGACGACGCCGCCGTCCACACCGCCGCCGCCCGCACCGCCGCCCTCGCGCAGTCAGCCGCCCTGCGTGTCGACGCCGAGTCCGCCGACCCCGACCTCCTCGACGCCGCCGTCACCGGGACCCTCACCCGGCTCGGCATCTCGCGGGACCAGATTCACCTCATCCTCGACTGGCGCGACGCCCCGACCACCCGCGACCTGGACTCCCTCGAGCAGGAGAGCCGCGCACTGCTCGCCGCCGCCGGCGGCGGGTGGGCCAGCGTCGCCGTCGTCGGCACCGCGGCCGGCTCCGCCCCGACCGGCACCGGGGCGTTCGAGCGGGCCCGCCGCGAGTGGTGGCTGTGGCTGCGTCTCAGCCAGAACACCGCAGGCCTGCCGCAGACCGTGACCTACGGCGACTACGCCGGCTTCCCCGCCCCGCAGCCGGGCAACGGCCGCGCCTCCATCCCGGCGATCCGCTACACCGGCCAGATGACCACGACCATCTACCGGGAGCGCAACGGCACCGGCCGCCTCGGCCCCACCGGCACGCACAAGTGCGCCGCCGCCATCGCCAGCTCCGCCGAGTTTCGCGGCGCCGCCTTCAGCGACGGCGACCGCACCATCGACGACGCCGCCCACGACCCCGACTTCACGACCAACGCCGCCGGCTGGCGCCGCATCGCCCTGCAGCACCACCTTGCCCAGGTCGACGACCAGCTCGTCACCCCGCCGACCGCCCCGCCCGCAGGTACCGCCTGATGGGTCAACCCGCAGCCAGAACCAGTTCCTGCTCAGCCGCTGCCGGCACGTACGGCTGCCGGTAGCGGCTGAGGGCACGATCACGCCACGCGGGCCGGCGCATCAGGTGCTCGCGGATATCAGGGCCAAGCTCGCGCGCCGGTACGGCCTCCACGACCTCGTCCCGCAGACCACCGACACCCAGGCTCGACAGGCCTCGACGGCCGTACCACGACAGCTCCTCGACGAGCTCCTCACGCAGAAGCAGACCAGCCAGAGCACGACGATCAACAACCGGGTTCCGCGAACCACGCCGCAGGACCTTCACACGAACACCGGACGAGGTACCGACCACCTGCCAGATCGCCCACCAGTCCGGGATGTGCGCATCAACAGCGCCGACATGTCGAGTACCGACCACGAGCACCGCACGGTCGGCAACCAACCCGTACGCCTCGGCCTGCGGACGCAGACGCCGCAACGAATCACCGTCAGACTTCAGCTCGAACGCCGTCAGCTCCTTGGCGACCAGCAGCAAGTCCATGCGGCGGCCCGTGTCGCGCACATCGACCTCGTCGATCAGCAGGTGATCCACTCCCCCGTGAGTGGCCCTGATCCGCTCGGCGACGGCGTGCCGCATCTCCTTGTCACGCACGACGAGGACGCTACTCGGCGCCCGGGCGACACGCCCAGGATCATCACGCAACGCGCCGGTGGAGTTCATCACGAACCGCACCGTCCCCGCATCGCCACACGCGACAACCAGGACCTCCGCACAACCCGACAGTTGACGCACTGCTCCAGCCGCATCACCACGGCGTCCGCGCAACGGCTGCCAGGCGCGGTACGCCCGGGGCGAAGCGGTCGCCGTGCGAGGCCACCTTTCACCGGCGCGGCGCCCGCCCCGGACGCCAGCACCTACCGGCCAACGCCCGCGCGGACCCGTGGCCCGCGTGAGCGCCGCTCGCCGCCCGCGCCGCCGTGCATCCCGCCGTGGGCCCGGCCCCCAGCCGTCAGGGTCACGTTGCGAGCACCAGGATGTTCAACGCCGTCACCAAGCCCGAGGCGATCGCCAGTGCGTCCGCGAGCACCGGGCCGCGATGGTGCTGGCACCGCTTGCCGACACCTCGGCGCACGTTCGCACACCGCGTGCCGGCGGCCGTCCACGCCCCGCATCGCAGCGCCCACCACGAAGCCAGCAGGAGCGGGATGACGACCGCGGCCGCCGCGAGCACCAACCGCCACGGCTGCGAAGTCGCATCGTCCGCCACGATCAGCACGAGCAACACAGCGACGAGATCCGCCGCCCCGGTCGACTTCCCTGCCGCTCGATTCGCCACCTGCTGCGGAGTTCGCGCGGGAGGCAGCAGCGGCGGCACCCGCCGCGCCGGAGGGACCGGCGGCGCGAACGACTGAACCGGCACGGGGCGCCGCACGCGTCCGAAGTACCGGCAGCTCTCCGGACGCCGGTGGTACCTGGTCTGGCAGCGAGGGTCGATCGGGCACATGCGGCAGGCAACCTCCAACTGCCCGACCCGGGGCAGCTCGTCGATCACTTCGGTCGCCATCCCCATCGACCGGCAACGCGCCCGGCTGACAGGTCCGAGGTCCCGTCCTGCCGCAACGACAACGCACGACGTGGTCCACGTCGCGCACCAGGACGCAGCCGGCAAGGCGTATCCGCACGACCCTCGCGCTGACAGTCGCCCGCCGCCGACGCCGGCGCCTACCGGCGAGTCACCGCCCCGACCCACACCCACGCGTGATCGAGATGCCCGAACTGGTCGACGAACCGGACCCGCACCGCGCGCTTCGTCCACGCCACCGCGTCGCCGTCGACCTCAAGGTCTTCGCCGCTGACGGTCACGATCCACGCCCGGACCGCGATCGGACGCTCCGGTCGGTGCTCGCCGGCCGAGTCGAACTGCCGCGGCATCAGCGACCGAGCACGCTTGGGGAACGGCGTGCGGCCCGTCGGTCGACTCACCAACGCATCCTATCGAACACCTGTTCGAACAATGGCGCAGCGGCTCGGGACTTTCACGCGGATGGTCGAGCCGGGCGCACCGGCCCTCGTGTCAGGCTCGACCCCTCACTTCCGAGGAGATCACCCGGCACCGGAGGAAGCCATGCGACACGTCGGCCTCGCGATGATGCTCACCGCGATCCTCCTCACAGCGGCCTGCAGCGGTGACCCGACGCAGCCGCCGACGACGCCCACGACCTCTGCACCCGCGCCAGAGCGGGTCACCGTGCCCGACGTCCTCGGCATGTCCTGGCTCGAGGTCCGCGACACCCTCGAAGACGCAGACCTGACACCGAAGATCATCGGGGACGACGGCGTCGCCATCCGCCAGACACCCGACGGAGGCACCAGCTTCGAAGCCGGGACCACCGTCATCGTCACCCTCGGTGAACCGGCAGATCCCACCCCGGCACCCGTCGCGCTCACCGACGACCAGCGGTACCAAGAGCAGTACACGGCGCGCGGCGGCACCGGCGACCCCGCCGGCCCGAGCCGCCTCGCGCAGTCCGCGTGCGACAACCTCCGCCAGCACTACGGCACCGACCCCGCCGCCGCCGTCAGCGCCCTCATCGAGAACAGCGCCAGCCGCGACCCTCTCGGCATCGAGATCTACTGCCCCGAGTTCCTGCCCGCGCTCGCCACCGCCCAGTCCGGGTTCTACGACGGCACCCGCGTTGTCGGCCAAGACATCGCGCCCGGCACATACACGACCATCGTCAACCCTGGCGCGACCGGCACCCACGACTGCTACTGGGAACGCACCACCGGAGGCGGCGACACCATCGACAACGACTTCGTCACCCTCGCCCCGCAAGGCGTCACCATCACCGTCGCCGCCGGCGAAGGGTTCATCTCTGAAGGCTGCGGAGCCTGGCTGCCCTCCTGAACGCGCTCGGCCCGCACCCGTGGAACGACACCGCGGCTTGCAGACCTCCCGCACGAGTGCCCGCTCTGGCAACCTGGGATCGATGCGAGGACGCATCCGTGCCCACGACGAACCACCCAGGCTGACGCGATCGCCCGCGCCAAGCAGATCGTGCACAACGCCGGTGGCGGCGAAGTGACCATCCACGGCCGCGACGGGCAGATCCGCGCCAAGGACACCGTCGACCCCGGTAATGGACCGAGGAACATCCCCGGCTGAATCACCCACAGTCCCGCCTCGGCCCACCGGTGGTCGAGGTGGGGCACCGGGCAGCAGCAGATGACCCCGCCGCGCCTGGCTCGGCCGCTCGAGCGGGGTTCGACACTCACCTTGACCGGAGCAGCGAGACGACCGTCACCGATCCACACCAGCCGGCACCAGCTGCAGGTACCCGCTCGAGATCCACGGTCCACGACCCCGCCGGTCCCGAGTCCGAGAGCCGCCGCACCATCTCACCGCGCTCGATCGCGACGTCTCGCACCGCCTCGACGTCGCCAGCGGTCCCCGCGAACTCCCCGACCGAGATCGACTCCGAACCAAGCAACCGATCCCCACCCGCTGACTCGACCAAGCACTCCGCGAAGGTCACCGCGCCATCAACAAGCTCCGCGCGCACGGAGAGCCGGGCCAGGCGCCCCGAGCCGGCACCCGCATCCGCTCCCCCGACACCGGGAGCCTCAGCACCACGACCCTCACCACTCACGACCCGCTCCCTCAACCAGCGTCGAAGACCCGCCGTCCGCGCCAACCAGTACTCGCATGCGCCAGACGCGTGAACTCGCCGAATCGAGACCGATCCCTGAACTCATCCGTGCCTTCGCCCCACCAGTGCACCACGCACGCTCCCCGTACATCCGCACGACGGTCCCGCCCCAGCGCCCGGCGACAACAGGCCGAAGCGAGACACCTGTCCGCGCCGCCAGCACCCACCCGCGACGGCGCCGGGAACAGCAACGCCACTTCATTTACGGCACACCCCCTTCAGTGCACGTGATCGATCTCCACCACCGGCGCCGTGATCAACGCCTGCGCCTCCCCGTGCATCCGCAACGGCTCCAGCACCAGCACCAACGACTGCCCGAGAAGCACCCCCTCGCCGATGCCCTAGAGCAGACCGAACCTGCCGAACGCCACCAGCTCACACGCGAACGGCTCCTGCGCAGCCGGGTCGCTCGACAACAGCTCCCGGGTGTTGCCCAACCACTCCACCCGCGCCCGACGATCCGCAGGCACGTACAGCACCAGCACCTGCCCCGACGCGGTCCGGATCGCCCACGTCCCCGTCTCATCACCAGTGATCTGCTGCACGAACATCCCCGCACCCCCCAGGCAGGACACCCGTCAGTTCACGCCGTGCTCCCGCACCGCCCACGCCCACGCGTCATCCCAGCCCGACCACACCTGCCGAGACCGAAGATCACCGACCACACCCGAGTAGTGCCGGTACAGCGTCACGACGTCGTGTCCGGTCAGCTCAGCGACGTGCTCGACTGACAACCCCGACCGCAACATCCACGTCACCGCGGCCTTCCGCAGCCACTTGCGCGGCATGTCCCGCAACAGGTCACTCGAGGACCGTCCCAGCACCCGCTCCACCGCCGGCCGCCAGTACGGGACGATCTGGTTCCCCCACCGCAGCACCCCACCCTCCGGGCTCGTGAACAGGTGCCGGTCTGACGCGTACTCCAGCGCGATGTGCTCCTCGAGCGCGTCCGCGACCACCTGTGGCATCCCGACCACGCGCGCCGACCCCAACGGGCGGTGCTTCAACCCGTCACGCACCGAGATCGAAGTGCCGTCCTCCGACGCCAGCCTGTGCACCGACGCTGCCGACTTCGCGACGTGCAACGTCGGATCCGGGCCCGGCCGGAAGTCATCCGCCGCCAGTGCGTCCATCTCCGACGGTCGCGGCCCCAGCAGCGACGCCAGCACCAACGCCCGGAACCGGTCACCAGTCGGCCGACCCGTACGCGGATCCACCGGACCCAGCTCGGCGATCGCATCCGCCAGATCCACCACCGTGCCCACCGGCGGCACGTTCCGCTGATGCGGCCGCACCAGCTCCGAGCGCCGGTAGCCCGTCAACGAGCTCCCCACCGCTGAGAACCGACGCCACGGGTTCGGACCTGCCAGCAGCCCGTGCTGCTCCGCGAAGCCCAACACCATCCCCAGCGCGTTTGCGAACAGCTCCTCCGTCCGCGGGGAACACACCACCACGGTCACGTCCCGCAGCAGCGGATCGTCCGGCTTCGTCGGCATCCGACCGCGGCGCACGCCGGCCGCCTGCTGCGCGACCGCTGCCTCCCACCGCCCCCTCGCGGCCTCCCACTTCGCCATCCGCTGTTCGTTCAACAGCTCCAGCCGTCGATCGGTGGACCGCCGCACCTCGATCGCCCGCGTCAGATCCGGGGTCAGCAGCAAAGCCACGTGCACCGACCCGCCGACCTCAACGCCCGGCAGCTCCAGCCGCGCGCGCATCCACGCGGCCACCTCCGGCAGATCCGCATCCACGTCGTCGACGACCGGCTCCGCGTACACCAGGACCTGCTCGACGAAGTCCAGGACGTTCGCCATGTTCACGCGATGCGCCGGCGACCACCCGGGCTCCCGCTCCCGACGGATCGCCGCAATCACCTGCGCCACCGTCGCACCAAGTTCCCGGCGACCCGCCCGCACCTCCGCCAAGGTCGCGTTGTGCGGACCAACCACCACCCGGTCACCGGCCAACGCCTCGACCTGCGTGGGCATGGCCTGCGTCGGCACCTCGTCGACCAACCGCGGCAACGGGATCACCCGAGCCAACGACGCCGGCGCCAGCGCCGTCGGATCCGGCCGCACGTGCACCGGCCAACCGTTCACATCCGGCTCCCAGCCGTTCCCACCTGCACGCACCGCCCGCGCCACATCCGCTGCCAGGGCCACGGTTTGCAAGTCCGACGTCGGCGTCTTCCTGCTCCGCGGATTCGCGTGCGACGGCGTCCGCCACCGCACCTTGATCGACCCACCCTCCGGCAGGCCCAGGTCCACCGGGACACGCAGCGCCTCATCAGCGCACGCCCCCGCCGGCCACGGCAGCGGATCCGGCAGCTGCCAGTCCACCCGATGCCCGTCCGCCGACGTCACCACGACGTACGGCCCCGCCCACACGCTCACGCGCCCACCACCGCCCCCGGCAAACTCGACACCGGGAAGTACGGTCGCCCGTCCACCACGACGTGCACCGGCAGCTTCTCCGGCGCCCGCAGCGCGCGGTAGACGACCACCGACTCGGGCCAGTCCCGGGCAGCCGCGAACGCCGCAGCGTCGACATACCCGGCCGGCACCGTCGCGCACGACGAAGCCGACTGCGCACGCACGCTGGCGCGCGCCCGCACCGGCCGGTAGGAGGACGTGCGGATGCCGTGCAGCTGGCGCTGCTGCGGCGCCGGCTGCAGCAGCCCGTGCCCGTCGGTGGCCAGGGTGATGGTGGGTAGGGGAAGTCGTGTCACCGTCCGGCCGAAGCCGGTACCTGCAGACCACGTCAGCCCGCGCGGACCCCGCACGCGAGGCCCCGCTGTGTCCGCCCGTCGCGACGGGTGTGTCCCACCGCGACCTCGAGTGTGTTCCCGAAGCGACCAGCGAAGATACTTCTCGTCCGGAGACGAACAAAGGCCGACGTCCGGTGGACGTCGGCCTTCGTCGTGATGCGTGCGCCCGGAGGGACTCGAACCCCCAACCTTCTGATCCGTAGTCAGATGCTCTATCCATTGAGCTACGGGCGCATCGGCCCTTGGAGGGCCGATGAAGAGAGTACAGGTCGAGGGGGCCGGGCCCAAACCGGACCGGCCGAGGCCCGTGTCACACCCGCGGGACGACGCCCTGCTGGTACGCCCAGACGACGGTCTGGAGCCGGTCGCGGGTGCCGATCTTCGCCATCGCGCGGCCGAGGTGCGACTTCACGGTGGAGGTCTCGACGACGAGCTCGGCGGCGATCTCGGCGTTCGACAGCCCACGGGCGAGGAGCTGGACGACATCCGTCTCCCGGGCGGTGAGCGCGTCGACGAGCGCGGGGGTCGACGGGACGTGCTCGGCGCCGGGGCCACGGCGGGCGAACTCCGCGATGACCCGCCGGGTGACGGACTGGTCGACGAGGCCCTGCCCGGCGGCGAGCCGGCGGACGGCGTCGACGAGGTCCTCGGGCTCGGTGTCCTTGAGGACGAAGCCGCTGGCGCCGGCCTCGAGGGCGCCGAACACGTACTCGTCGAGGTCGAACGTCGTGACGACGAGGACGGCGGGTGCGTCGGGGCCGGCGGCGGTGATGGTCCGGGTCGCGGCGAGGCCGTCGCCGCCGGGCATCCGGACGTCCATGCAGACGACGTCGGGGTGGGTGCGCCCGACCGCGGCGACGGCGGACGGCCCGTCGGCGGCCTCGGCGACGACCTCGATGTCGCCGTGCTCCTCGAGGATGACGCGGAAGCCCGCGCGCACCACCGCCTGGTCGTCGACCAGCACCACCCGGATCATCCCTGCTCCTCCGTCACGACCTCGTCGACCGCAGCGCCCTCCGGCACCGGCAGCCTGACCCGCACCACCCACCCGCCGTCGGGCGTCGGGCCGACGGCCAGCGTCGCACCGACGAGCTGCGCCCGCTCCCGCATCCCGATCAGCCCGGCGCCCTCGCGCCGGGGGCGGTCCGGGGGCGGCGGCTCGCCGCCGGCGTCGTTCACCACCTCCAGCGTCACGGTCGTGTCGTCGGTCCGCAGGGCGACCCGCACGGGCGCGCCGACCGCGTGCTGCCGGGCGTTGGCGAGCGCCTCCTGGGCCGCCCGGTACAGGGCGGCGTCGGCGAGCGGGCCGAGCGCGACCGGCGGGCCCGTGCGGTCGAGCGTGACCGGTGTGCCGAGGTCCTGGGCGGTCGCGACGAGCTCGGGCAGGTCAGCGAGACCGGGCACGGGTGCGCGGCCGTCCTCGGGGCCCTCGCGCAGCACCCCGACGACGAGCCGCAGGTCGTCGAGGGTCTGCTTGCCCTGCCGGCGCAGCCACGCGGCGCCCTCCTTGGCGGCGGCGGGGTCGCGGTCGACCAGGCGCTCGACGGCGGCGGCCTGCACGACCATGCCGGACAGGTGGTGGGCGGCGACGTCGTGCAGCTCGCGGGCCATCCGGGACCGCTCGGCGACGACCGCGGCCCGGGCGGTGGCCTGCTGGGCGCGGACGGCCTCGACGGCGCGCAGCCGCAGCAGGTCGAGGTAGCGGCGGCGGGTGGCGACCGACGAGCCGATCAGCGCGAGCAGGGGGTAGGACAGGGCAGCCCCGGCGGCGTGCTGCAGGAGCAGCTCCCCGACGGTGCGGCCGTCGGGGGTCGCGACGAGCGTGGCGCCGACGGTCTCGACCAGGACGGCCACCCCGGTGACGGCCAGCGCCCGGGACGTCGGGAGCAGCAGGCCGACGGTGTACCCGGCGACCAGCGGTGCGAACGCCCGGATGTTCAGGTCGGGCGGCAGCACCGCGGTGACGCCGATCTGGCACGCGACCACGAGGCCGAGGCACAGCACCGGCCTGCTGCGGCGCAGCGCGAGGACCCCGGCCTGGGCGGTGCACAGGGCGACGAGGATCCCGCGGTCGGTGAGCACGACACCCTCGGTGGCGGCCGTCCCGGTCGACCCGAGCGCGATCAGCGCGAGCGTCAGCACCGCGACGACCGACGCCAGCGCGGCGTCCCGCGCCGGCACGCCCGTCACCCCGATGCGGGTGAGGAGCGCGTCGACGCGGGACGGGCGCGGGGACGCGAGCACGTCGTCGTCGCCGGTGGACGGCGGTACGGACGTCAGGGCCATGCGCGGCATCCTCGCAGTTCGACGGTGGCGACGGGCAGGTCAGTACGAGACGCTCGGCGCGAGCAGCCGGTACGTGACCGCGAACCAGGCGACCCCGGCCAGCGCGGCCAGCACCAGCACGCTCGCCAGCACCCGTCGCCAGCCGGCCCGGGCGCGGAGGTCACCGGCCAGACGCAACACCGCGGGCACCAGGCCCACGACGGCGAGCCCCTGGAGCACCTGCAGCACGCGGATCGGTGCGGTCGGCACCTCCTGCAGGCCCATGACGGTCTGGATCACCAGGAACCACCCGGCGAGGGCGACGACGGCCGTCCCCGCGGCGACCCGGGTCAGCACCCGCAGGACGCGACCCTCGCGGGGCGGGGCGGGGCGGCGACGGACCCGGCGGACCACCGCGGCGCCGGCCCAGGCGAGCGCGGTCACGAGCAGCACGGCCACCGAGGCCAGCAGCACCGGCACCGCGACGGCGTTCGCGGGCTCGGCGCGCAGCAGCGTGAACGCGGACTGCCAGGAGATCGCCTCGACCTTCCCGTCCGTGGCGCGGGCGGCGATGCGCTGCTGCCCGCCGACCTCCTGCCACACCCAGGGCTCGACCTCCTCGAACAGGACCGGGTGGTCGGTGCCAGGGCCGGGGGCGATCAGGATCCGGCCGTCGTCCTGCGGGGTCACCTCGGTGTGCTGCAGCACGTCGAGCACCGCCAGGAACGTGCTGTGCATGTTCCGCGAGCCGACGTAGCTGCCCGCGGCCTGCGCGGCGTGCTCCCGGGCGGTGTCCGCGTCGACCGTGGGCACCGGGGCGGCGGTCGGGTCGTCGGCCGGGAAGTACCGGTCGGCGAACCCGTGCATCAGCTGGTCGCGGAGCTCGACGGTGTCCGCGGCGCCCTGGCCCGAGCTGTTGAACGACACGAAGATGCCGGTGCGCTCCTGCGGGTAGAGCTGCAGGTGGGAGTGGAAGACGTTCGTGTCGCCGCCGTGGCCGACGATGTCGTGCCCGTTGCGGCTCTCGTCGAAGAACCCGAGGGCCATCCGGGGGCCGTCGGCGAGGGTGCCGAGGGTGTCGGCGTCGAGCGCCGGGGCGTGCATGAGCTCCAGGGTCTCGGGCGCGAGCAGGGGCTCGCCGGTGGGCTCGCCGAGCTGCGCGAGCATGAAGCCGGCCATGTCGGTCGCGCTGGCGGACAGGGCGCCGGCGGGGGCGACGCCGACGACCTCGAACGGCGACGCGGGGCCGTCCGCGGTGGCGTAGCCGCGGGACATCCGGTCGCGCAGCGCGTCGGGCAGCGGCTGCTCGAACGTCGCGGTGGTCATCCCCGCGGGCTCGAGGACGTGCTCGGCGACGTAGTCCTCGAACCGCTCGCCGCTGACGTGCTCGACGACGTAGCCCGCGAGCGCGTTGCCGAAGTTCGAGTACGCGGGGACGGTCCCGGGGCGGTACACCTGCTCGGGCGCGTCGGTGGACAGCGCGGCCCGCAGGTCGACGGGGTCGCCCTCGACGCCGATCAGCCCGGCGACGCGCTCCTCGAACCCCGCGGTGTGGGTGAGCAGGTGCCGCAGCGTGATCGGCTCGTCGAACGTCGTCGGCACCGCGAAGTCGAGGTAGTCGGCGACCGGGGCGTCGAGGTCGACGTCCCCCGCCTCGACGAGCTGCAGGACGGCGGTGGCGGTCACGAGCTTGGACACGGAACCGGGCCGGAACAGCGTGGACTCCGGGTCGACCGGGACGGGGTCGCCGCCGTCGGCGCCGATGTCCGCCCAGCCGTAGCCGCGGGCGGTGACGAGCTCGCCGTCGTGCACGACGGAGACGGCCGCCCCGGCGATGCGGGTCCGGTCGAGGGCGGCCGGCAGCAGGCCGTCGAGCCACGCGTCGACGTCGGCCCGGTCGAGCGCGGGCGACCCGGCGGTGGACCCGTCGGCGGCAGGGTCGGCCGGAGCAGCCGGAGCAGCCGGTGCGGCCGGTGCGGTGATCGGCGGCGCGGGCTCGGCGACCGGCGCGGCACCCGGGGCGCAGGCCGCGACGGTGCCGCCCAGCAGCGCGACGGCGGCGACCGCGGCGAGCGCACGGGTCACCCGGCGGCCACGGACGGCGACCGCGGGCGCGTGGTCGGGGGTCAGGTCGGTGGTGGGCACGGGCCCTCCTCGACGGCGGGGCGGTGTCCGGGAGACCCCGTGCGGCGTCACCCCCTGCCTGACGTCCAGCCTGGTCAGCGCGGAGCCACGGCACATCGGGCGCGGGTGCCCACCGGGGTTGCGACCTTCGTCGCAAGCCCGGCTCGCCCGCGCGGCGGACCTCGGCCCCCGCGCGGCGCGGCCCCCGTCAGGCGGGGGTGCTCAGCTCCCCGCGCAGGATGCTGTCGCCGGAGTGCGACGGGTCGCCGTCGAACTGCTCCGCGGACACGTCGACCAGCGCGTAGTCGTCGAGGTCCAGCCCGACCGGGATCGAGAACCGGCCCTCGTCGCCGTCGAGCACGCCCAGGCCGACCAGCCGGGTGGCGTCACGGTCCAGCAGCCACACCTCGCGGAACCCGTCGCCCTCGTCACCGGCCAGCCGCACGACGAGCGTGCGCCGGCCGTCGGGGTCCTCCTCGACGAGTGCGTCGCCGGTGGCGGACCACCCGGGCAGCGCGTCGAGCACGGCCTCCGCGAGCACGGACGGCTCCGCGGGGCCGTCGTCGCGGGTGGCGGCCACGACCAGGCCACCCCCGGCGGCGCCGACGACGAGGCCGGCGGCGGCCGCGAGCGCGACGAACCGGGACCGGCCCCGGGGTGCGCCCGGGCGCCGCCCCACGTCCGGGGTGTGCTCGGCCCCGACGGTCCCGACGGCCCCGACGGTCCCCGGCCCGGGGTCGTCGGCGGCCGGCACCAGCGCCGGGTCGAGGCCGAGCTCGCCCCGGATCCGCTCCCACACCGCGGCGGGCGCGGGGACGGGCGGCTCGCCACCGGCTGCGCGGCCCACGGCCACGGTCGCGGACAGCGAGGCCACCTCCCGGGCGCAGTCCGCGCAGTCGGCCAGGTGCGCGCGGTCGGCCGCGGGCAGCGGCTCGCCCAGCGCCGCGAGCGCGACGGAGTCAGGGTCGATGTGCGGCACCCTCCACCTCCAACCGGTCGCGCAGTCGCAGCAGGCTACGTCTGATGTGGCTCTTCACGGTGCCCAGCGGCAGCTCGAGGCGCCGGGCGATCTCGTCGTGGGTGAGGTCGGCGTAGAACGCGAGCGCCAGGATCGTCCGCTGGGGCTCGCCGAGCCGGTCGAGCTCGTCGGTGACCACCACCCGGTCCGCGACCTGGGCGACCTCCGGCTCCGGGTCCCGCCCGGTGCGCGCGGCGACCGCGTGCACGTCCCGCACGTCCCGGGTGCGGCGCCCGAGGGCGTCGGCGACGGCGTTGCGCGTGATGCCGGTGAGCCAGCCGCGCAGCGGGCCCCGGTCGGTCCGGTACCCGGCGCGCCCGCGCCACGCCTGCACGAACACCTGCTGGGTGACGTCCTCCGCGTCCGCCGCGGACCCGAGCGAGCGCAGGGCCACGGTGTGCACGAACGTCGACCACCGCCGGTAGGCCTCCGCGAGCGCCTGCTCGTCACCGGCCTCGAACGCCCGGGCGAGCGCGTCGTCGTCCCACTCGGGCGGGGGCCGCAGGTGCGCCACGGTGCTGGACAGGGCGCGCCTCCTCGCGGTCGGGGTGACCCTCCTGGCGGCCCGGGGGACGCCGCCGGCCGGGGACGGCACCGCCCCCATCATGCGCCGACCGGGGTGGCGATGACCAGCACGTTGTCGGTGTAGTGCCGCGTCGCGGTGTCGAACGCGCCGCCGCAGGTGATGAGCGCCAGCCGCGCCTCGCCCTCGCGGGTGAACACGTCGGGCCAGCGCGCCTCGGACTTCGGCACCCTCGTCACGCTCTGCACCGCGTAGGCCCGGGTTGTCCCGTCGGCGAGCGTGAGCTCGACGGCGTCCCCGGCCCGGACCTCCGGCAGCCGGACGAACGGCCCGGTCCCGGCGGAGGCCACCGAGTCGACGTGCCCGGCGATCACCGTCGTGCCGGCGGCGTCGGCCGGGTCGGCGCCGAACCGGTACCAGCCGCCCCGCTCGGCGAGCGGCGGGATCTCCATCTGGCCGTCCGCGGCGACCCCGACGGGGTCGACCGGCATGTCCACGTCGTGCGCGGGCACGACGACCCGCACCGGGGCGCCCGCCGGGGACGACGCCGCGTCCACGGGCGGCGGGGTGGCCGCGACCCGGGGGACGTCCGGCGCGGCGGGGTCCGCCGGTGCGGGACCCGTCGGCGCGGGGGCCGTCGGGGTGGCCGTCGCCGCGGCGCCGACGGTCGTGCGCGGGGCGCCGGGTGCGTCCGGGTCCCCGGACAGCGCACCGAGCACGCCCGCGCCGCCGACCAGCAGCAGGGCCGCCGCGACGAGCCCGACCGCGCCGTGGGGGCGACGGCGCGGCCGGGCGTCGGTGGGGGTCATCCGGACCTCAGCGCCCCGCAGCCTGCTGACGCGCGACCGGACGCGTGCTGCGCCGGGCGATCAGCGCGGCGCCGAGACCGGCGAGCAGGACCGCCCCGCCGACCAGCGCCGGGGTGCTGCTGCCGCCGTCGGCCGCGAGACCGAGCTCGCCGGACGGCACGCCGCCGGGCGCGGAGTGCAGGCCGTCGATGGTCTGCACGGCGAGCTGCAGGTTGCCCGCGTCGAGCGAGCCCCACGCGTAGACGATCGTGCTGACGCCCTCGGCGAGCGGCAGGTCGGTCGGGCCGATCACCGGCGTGGTGGTGCCGGTGGCGGCGACGGCCGCGGACACGGTGCCCGCGGGGACGGTGAGCGACTGCTCGTCGGGGTTCGACAGGTTGGTGACCACCGGGCTGCCGCCGGCGAGCACGTCGACGGCCGGGGCCGCTGCCGTGTGCCGGACCGTCAGGCGCGCCTGGCCCGCGGGGATCGCGGAGAGGTCGTTCGTGTAGAGCGTGGCGGTCGGCTGGCCCGCGGTGTCCAGGTGCGCGGCGGCGGTGTAGCTGGCGCCCGCGTCGAGCGTGACGTCGACGGGGCCGATCACCGGCGAGCTGATGTCGGTGGCGTCGGACGCGGTGATGACGATCGAGTGCGCTCCGGCGGGGACGTCGAGCGGCCCGGCGAGCGTGCCGGGCGTGAAGTCGTCCAGCGCGCGGGTGCCGTCGAGCCAGACGTCCACGGTGACGTCGGGGACACCGTGCAGGACGGAGAGCGAGGCGGTGCTCGCGGTGGCGGCTGACGCGGGCAGCGCGGCGACGGCCGCGACGACGGCCGCGGCGGCGAGTCCGGCGGCTCCGGTGACGAACGGACGGTGACGCATGCGTGCTCCTCGGTCCGTGCCCCCTGCGGGGCGGGATGTGCTGACACCCCTACTACGGCCGCACCCCCGTCCGTGGATGCACCGGGTCTCAGGAATCTCGCGCGAGCGCCCGACCGGCCGTCCGGCCGGTCAGCAGGCAGCCCCCGAGGAACGTCCCCTCCAGCGCGTTGTACCCGTGCATCCCGCCGCCGCCGAACCCCGCCGCCTCCCCCGCGGCGTACAGCCCGGGCACCGGTGCGCCGTCGCGGCCGAGCGCCCGGCCGTCGAGGTCGGTCTGGATGCCGCCGAGCGTCTTGCGCGTGATGACCCGCAGCCGGACGGCGACGAGCGGCCCGGCGTCCGGGTCCAGCAGCCGGTGGGGCGCCGCGACCCGCAGCAGCCGGTCGCCCCGGTACCGCCGGGCGTTGTGGATGCTCTGCACCTGCGCGTCCTTCGTGAACGGGTTGGCCAGCTGGGCGTCGCGGTCCCGCACCTGCCGCTCGACGGCGCCGGGGTCGAGCAGCGGCTCCGGCGTCAGCGCGTTCATCCCCGCGACCAGCTCCCGCAGGGTGCTCGCGGTGACGAAGTCCGCGCCGCTGCGCTGGAACGCCGCGACGGGCCCGGGCGCGCCCCGCCCGAGCCGGCTCGCGAGCAGCAGCCGGTAGTCCCGGCCGGTGAGGTCGGGGTTCTGCTCCGAGCCCGACAGCGCGAGCTCCTTGGCGATGATCCGCCGCGTCAGCACGAACCAGGAGTGGTCGTGCGGGGTCAGGTCCGGGTCGGTGCGCAGCAGCCGGAGCGTGCCGATCGTGTCGTGCCCGGGCAGGCCCGGCGGGGGCAGCCGGCGCCCCAGCGCGTCCAGCCACAGGGACGACGGACCCGGCAGGATCCGGATGCCGTGCCCCGGCCACACCGGCGCCCAGTTCGCGATGCCCTCGGTGTAGTGCCACATCCGGTCCCGGTTCACCAGGCGCACGCCCTCGGCCTCCGCGAGGTCGAGCACCCGGCCGTCCACGTGGGCGGGCACGCCGGTGAGCATCGTCGCCGGCGGCGTGCCCAGCCGCTCCGGCCACCAGCGCCGCACCAGGTCGTGGTTCCCGCCGATCCCCCCGCTCGCGAGCAGCACCGCGCCCGCGCTCAGCGTGAAGTCGCCGACCACGTCGCGGTTCGACGCCACCCCGCGCGGCGTCGGGTCGTCCGCGAGCACGGACCCGTGCACCCCGGTCACGGCGCCGCCGGTGCGGACCAGCCCGTCGACGCGGTGCCGGTGCAGCAGGGTCAGCCGCCCGTCCGCCGCGGCCTCGCGCACCCGGTCCGCGAACGGCTCGACGACCCCCGTGCCGGTCCCCCACGGCACGTGGAACCGCGGCACCGAGTTGCCGTGCCCGCCGGCGCGCCCGTCGCCGCGCTCAGCCCAGCCGACCACCGGCGTGAACCGGACCCCGCGGTCCCGCAGCCACGGCAGCGCCTCCCCCGCGGCGAACTCGACGAACGCCCGGCCCCAGCGCACCGCCCACGCGTCCTCGGGCAGCTCCCCGTCGAGCCGGTCCCAGCCCGCGCTGCCCTGCCAGTCCCGCCAGGCCAGGTCGAGGGAGTCCCGGATCCCCGCGCGGCGCTGCATCGGGCTGTCGACCAGGAACAGGCCGCCGAACGACCAGAACGCCTGCCCGCCCAGGTCCGCGGGGCCCTCCTGCTCGACCACCGTGACCCGCCGGCCCGCGCGGACCAGCTCGTCCGCCGCCACCAGACCCGCCAGCCCACCACCCACGACGATGACGTCCGCGTCCACGCCGCCCCCTCGACCGCCCGGGGTGGGGCTCCGTCGCCCGCACCGGTGGGGCGACTGTAGCGACCGGCGACGTCGCCGGTCAGTCCCCGGCGAGCTCGGCGGCGCGGCGTTCGACGTCGAGGTCGCTGAGCAGGAACCCGGTCGCCTCGCGCGCCTGGACGGCCCGGTCCGCGAGGGCGTCCGCCGGGATGTCCCCGAGCGCCACGAGCTGCCCGCCCGGCGCCCACGTGCCGACCTGGTCGTCCGGCAGGTGGAGCACGCCCGCCTCGAGCAGCGCCAGGTACGTCGTGACCCACACCCGGTCCTGCTGCTCCTGCTCGGACGGGGGCCGGGACGACGCCCCGGCGAACGTCCGCTCCACGACGTCGGCGGGGAGCTGCCGGACGTCGAGCCACACCGGGACGGGCTCGGCGCCCGCGTCCTGGTACCAGTCGGTCGTCCGGTAAGTGAACGGCACCGGCAGGTCCGCCTCGGCCCGGGACACGAGGTCGGCGAACGCGGCGACGCGCCGGTCGGCCTCGGGTCCGGTCGCGCGCAGCTGGCCGCGCACGACGGCGTCGAGACCGGTCGACGCGTACAGGACGTTCTCCAGCTCGATCCCGTGGAGACGCTCGGCGTCGGGTTCGCGGTACCGGGCGGCGAAGCTCGCGAGGTCCGCCTGCCGGTAGCCCGCCACACCCTCGGCGACCCGGGCGACGCCCTCGTCGGTGCTCAACGCCACGGCGAGCAGACCCTCGACGTCCGGGCCGTCCATCACGGGGTACGCCGTGAACGGCCCGATGCTGCTGTACGCCAGGTCCCAGGTCCGGGCCGGGTAGTCGGGGCCCGCGACGCCGAACGGCGTGGCGACGTCCACCGCCACCACGTAGTGCTTGAGCAGGTCGGCGACGGGCTCCGACGCCGCTGCGGCGCGCTCCGGGGTGAACGCGGGGTTCTTCGAGAGCTGGTCGGCGACCTCGGACACCAGCAGCCCCGTCCGCTCCGGCTCCGCCGCCAGGGTGTCCGGGTCCGTGCCCACGGCGAGCGCCACCGCGGCGATCCCCGCGAAGCCGTCCCTGCTCCAGTCCCGCTCCGCGAGGTAGTAGCCGGTGCGGGCCGGGTCGGCGACGAAGAACTCCAGCGCCAGCGCCGGGTGCTGAGCGAGCTGCCCCATCGCCTCGGCCACCGGGTCAGCGCCCGGCCCGCCCAGCGGGGCACCCGTGGTCCCGTGCCGCACCCACGACGCGGCACCGACCGGGTCCGCGCGCTCGACCTCGTCCAGCGCCCACGTGACACCCCGGACCAGGTCCTGGCCGTACGCGCCGTCGGCGAGCAGGTGGCTGAGCACCGCCGCGTGGGCACCACCTGACCGGTCCAGCCGCTCGAACGCGCGCTGCTCCGCCTCGTCCGCGGTCCCCGTCGCGTACCGCACCAGGTCCGCGCCGAAGGTCTCGCCGTCGAACCCCGGCGTGGTCGACGCCGCCTGCACCGTCGACCGCAGGGCGTCCGCCAACCGGGTCAGCCCCGCCACGTCGTCGGCGCCCGCGACCCGCAGCATCGCGGCCACCGCGTCGACCGCGGCGAGGACCCCGTCCGGGCCCAGCGCGTCGACCAGGGGCGCGGCGGTGTCGTGCGCGGCGTCGACCGCGTCCGTGAGCCGGTCCACCTCGCCGGCGTCCGCGAGCGCCCTCGCGTCCCGGGCGACGGCGCGCAGCTGGTCCGCGACGCCGTCGGCCGGGTCGAGGACGGCGGTCGCCGGAGCGCAGCCCGTCACGGCGAGCAGCACCCCGACGAGCAGCAGACCCCGCGCCCTCACTCGTCCGCGGGCAGCTGCTCGGCGCCCTGGCGGGCGAGCCGCACGAGGTCGTCCAGCTCGACCGGGGCACGGTCCTCGTCCGTCGAGAGCCCGACTGCGAGCAGCCGCCACTCGTCCAGCGGGACCAGGACGAGCTCGCCCCAGGTGCCGTCGCCCGTCTCCGTCCGCCAGCCGACGGCACCCGCGTCGAGCCCGACCAGCGGCTCGATCGACCGGCCGTCGACGTCGGTGCCCGCCGCGGCGTCGGCGCACAGCGACGCGTCGTCCTCGAACCGTTCGACGATGCGCTCGGCCGTCAGCCCGTCGGACGACCGGTCGATGATGTTCGCCCCGGCCTGGACGTCCCCGCCGAACGAGAACCACGAGCCGACGAGGTCCGCCCCGACGTAACCGGCGGGGTTGAGGTCGCTGCACCACGTCCACCCCGGGGCGACCGCGTGCCGGGCGTTCTGGATCACGCGCTCCGCACCGGGCACGTCGTCCTCGTCGAGGAGCACCGGGCTGCTCGCGCAGCCGGCGAGCGCGAGAGCGACCGCACCCGCGATGAGAGCTCCCAGCCGCCTGCCGCTCACTTGTCGAACCAGTCCGTGAACGGGTCCTTGTACATGGTCAGCAGGTCCCCCTCGCTGATGACGCTCTCCATCGCCGTCGTCGCGTCGTTGTAGTAGTTCGGGATCTGCAACGGGTCGATGTCCGCAATGGAGATCAGCCTGCCGTCCGGCGCCCAGACGGAACGCGCCTCGGGCGGGACCTCGATCAGTCCCGCGTTCGCCATCGCGAGGTACGAGCTCAGGACCGCCTTCATGCGTCCGTGCTGCGCGTCGCCCGTCTGCTCGTCCCGTGCGGCGTCCTCGTTGGACCCGAACGCCTCCGTGATGCGGTCGGACGGGATCTCCTGGACCTTGCCCCACGCGGACTCGACCAGCTTGCCCCCGACCTCCCCGAACTCGTCCGCGAACGGCACCGGGACCAGCCCGACCGCCTCGGACACCAGCGACGTGAAGACCGCCACGCGCTGGTCCTCGGACTTCGCGCCCTCGATCGCGATCTCACCGACCGCGTGCTGGAGATACCCCTCCAGGCGCACGCTGGAGTCGAGGATGTTCTGCAGGCCGGTGCGGTCCGCCTCGGCTCCGCCCGCGCCCCCGTACTGGTCCTGGAACCCGCCGAGCGCCGCCTGCCGGTAGCCCGCGACGCCCTCGGCGATCCTGGCCATCCCGTCGTCCGTGCTCAGCGCCACCTTCAGCAGACCGTCGAGGCTCTCGGAGTCGAGCATCGGGTAGTCCGTCATCTCGGGGAGGAACTTCCCGGACGCGATGGTCCGCACGCCCGCAGGCGCGTCGATGCCGTTCTCGGCGGAGACCGCGCCCTCGACGGCCGGCATGTAGTGCTTGAGCAGGTCGGCGAGCGGCTCGGCGGCTCCGGCGGCGCTGTCCGCGTCGAACTCCGGGTTCTTCGGGAGCTGGTCGAAGTACCGCGAGACGAACATGCTGGTGTCGTGCCTGTCGTTCGCGATGTTCTCCGGGTCCGTCCCGATCGCGAGCGCCGCCTCGGAGATCCCCGCGAACCCGTCGCGGCTCCAGTCCCGCTCGGCGAAGTAGTACGCCGACCGCTTCTCGCCGTCGGAGTCCGAGAAGAACTCCAGGCCGAGCCCGGGGTGCTGGCCGAGCTGGCCCATCGTGGCGGCCATCGGGTCGGGCTGGTAGATCCCGTCGGTGCCGGTCCCGAGGCCGTTGAGCGGGGACGCGAACGACGCGTGGTGCGTCCAGGTCTGGGCGCGCAGCGGCTCGGCGCGCTCGAACTCGTCGAGCTCCCACGCGACCCCGCGGACGAAGTCCTCGCCGTACTCGCCGTCGCGCAGCAGGTAGTCGAGCACCGCGGCGTGCTCGCCACCGGAGGGGTAGTCCGAGGCGAACGCGTCGCGGGCGTCGTCGCTGGTCGTGTAGGTGGCGTAGCGGACCAGGTCCTCGCCGAACGTCCGGCCGTCGAAGCCCTCGTCCTGGGTCGCCGTCTGCAGGCCCGCGCGGAGCTCGCCGGCGAGCGCCCCCAGCTCCTCGACGTTCGACCCGACGTACATCATCGACGTCATGCCGTTGTAGGCGCCGAGCAGGCCGTCGGGGCCGAGCCGCTCGTACATCGGCCCCATGACCGCGGGGTCGTCGCCGAACGCGCCCAGCAGCTCGGAGTAGCGCTTCACCGTCTCGAGGTCGTTGAACCCCGTCGCGTCGCGGGCGACGCCGTCGAGCCCCGCGCCGAGCTCCTCGCCCAGCTGCGCCTTCACCTCGGGCGACACGTGCTCCCCGAGGAACGCGTACGCCTCCGGGTGCTCGAGCAGGTACTGGACCTGCTGCGAGGGCGTCTTCGCCTCGAACTCCGCGAGCTCCCGCTGCTGGGTGAGCGTCCCGAGGGTGTTGGTGTCGGTGGTGCTCGCGGTGGTGAGCGCGGCGGCGAGGGCGTCGTCGGCCGCCTGGGCGTCGTTCAGCGCGGACGTGATCTGGGTGGCGAGGTCCTGCTGGACGAGCCGGGCGTCGGCGCGCTCGGCGTCGTCCTCGTAGGTCCGGGTCGAGCGCACCGCGCCGGTGGTCGGGTCGACCGTCATCCCGTAGGACCGGGCGGTGCTCTTCGCCCCGGCGAGGCTGCTCTTCGCCGTGGTGATGGCCGCGGCGGCGGCGTCGAGCGCGTCGATCACCCCCGTGGTCTCGGAGACCTGCGTCGCGAGGGCGGCCGTCAGGGTGTCGTGCGTGGTCCGGGCCGCGTCGGCGTCGGCGAACGTCCAGGAGGCCGGCGGGCGGCCGTCGACCAGGTCGTCGTCGAGGGCGGTGAGGGTGCGGCGGTGGCTCAGGATCGACTCGGCGATGTCGGTGAGCGAGGACGGCTGCCAGGACTCCAGCTCGGCGGGGGAGACCATCAGATCGCCGTCGCCCCGAACCGGTTGAACCGGTCCGCGGTGGTCGAGTTGGCCTCGGTCCAGGCGTCGGCCGCGCTGCGCATCGACTGCGCGTGCGTCTCGGCGCTGGTCGCCCACGCGGCGTACGCGTCGGCCCACGTGGTCGCGAGCGTCGAGCCCGCGGCGCCGCTGGCGCTGCCCGGGAGCGCCGCCGCGATCTGCCCGACCTCGTCGGGGACGTGGTTGCGGACGCTCGACGCGACCCCCTCGACGGTCGTCGCCGCCGTCCGGACCTCGCCCGGCTTGATCTCTCCCACCGCAGGTTCCCCCCTGTCGACCGTGTGACCTCGGGAGAGACAGTAGAGGAACCGCTGCGTCCGCACCCGCGATCCGGTCCGCTCCGCCACACTGGGGACCGGTCGCCGCCACCCCGGCCAGACCCGACCCGCCGACCGCCCGACGCCCCGGAGTCCGCATGCCCGTGACCGCCCGCCCGTCCGCCGCCGCACGCGGCGCCCTCGCCCTGGCGTGCACGGTCGTCGGCACCGCCGCGACGCTCGCGCTCGCCGGGCCTGCCGCCGCGGAGCCGCCGCTCGACCTGCCCGGGCCGGTCACGGACCTCGCCGGGGTGCTGTCACCGGCGCAGGAGCAGGAGGTCGAGGCGGCGCTGGACCGGCTGGACGACGCGACGCCGTACCAGCTGTTCGTCGTCTACGTGGACTCGTTCGACGGTCTGGGCAACGAGCAGTGGGCAGCGGACACCGCGGCGGCGTCGGGCCTCGGGCGCGACGACATCCTGCTCGCCGTCGCCGTCGAGGACCGCCGCTACCAGGTGTCCGTGCAGGACGACATCGACCTCACCGACCGCGAGCTGACGTCGGTCGAGCAGCGGGCGATCGAGCCCGCCCTGGGCGACGACGACTGGGCGGGCGCGGCGACCGCCGCGGCGGACGCGTACGCGGACGTCCCCGGGTCCCGGGGCGCGGGGATGCGGACGTTCCTCGCGGTGGTCGGCGTCCTGGCGCTGCTCGCGGCGCTGGTCGTCGGCGGTGTCTGGCTGGTGCGCCGGCGGCGGGCCGCGGCCGAGCTCGACGCGCTCGACGACAGCGCCGCGCTGGCCCTGGTCGCCGCCGACGACGCGGTGACGACCGCCGCGCAGGAGATCGGCTTCGCCGAGGCCCGGTACGGCACCGCGGCGGTCGCCCCGTTCGCCGCGGCGCTCGGCACCGGGCGCTCGGCGCTCGCCGAGGCGTTCCGCGTCCGGCAGCTGCTCGACGACGACGAGCCCGACACGGCCGCCGAGCGCCGCGCGATGTCCGAGGCGGTCCTCGCGGGCTGCGCGCGGGTGCACGCGGTGATCGCCGAGCAGCGGACCGCCTTCGACCAGCTGCGCGACCTGCACGAGAACGCGCCGCGCGACCTGGCCGCCGCCCGCGACGAGGCCGCCCGGACCACCGAGCGGGTGGAGGCGGCGCGGGTCACGACCGCCGGGCTCACGCAGCGGTTCGCCGCGACCGCCCTGGGCGACGTCGCCGGCGCGGCGGACCGGGCCGCCGGCGGTGCCGCCGCCGCGGCGGCGCAGGCCACGTCCGGGCTGGCGGTCCTGGACACCGACCGCGTCGCCGCCGTCGAGCACGCCCAGGCGGCGTGGGCGCAGCTCCGGCTCGCCGCCGCGGACCTGGACGCCCTCGACCAGCGGGTCGCCGAGCTGGAGGCTGCCCCCGCCGCGATCGCGGCGATCTCGGCGGAGATCGACGCCGACCTCGGCGACGCCGCACGGCTCGCCGCGGGCGACGTCGCGGTGGCGACCCTCGTGGACGCCGCGCGGTCCGCGCAGGCCCAGGCCGCCGCGACCGAGCAGGCCGCCGACCCGCTCGCTGCCCTGGCCGCGCTCCAGGCCGCCGAGCGTGACCTCGACCGGCTGCTCGACCCCCTGCGAGCCGCGGAGGCCGCCCGGTACCACGCGATCGAGCGGATCCCCCAGGCGCTGCAGACCGCCCGCACCCGGATCACCTCCGCCACCGCCACGATCGCCCGCGACCGGTCCGACGTCGGCTCCGCCGCCCGCACCCGCCTCGCCGAGGCCGAGCGGCTCGCCACCCAGGCCGACGCCGCGTCCGGGACCGACCCCGTGGGCGCCCTGCGCGACCTGCGGGCCGCCGCCGAGCGTGCCGAGCAGGCCGAGCGGGCCGCGCGGTCGGACATCGCGGCGGCGCAGCGTCGGCGCGACGACGCCGCAGGGTTCGGCTCGTCGGGCGGCTGGTCCGGCGGGTCGTCGAGCGGGTGGTCGTGGGGCTCGTCGAGCTCGTCCGGCTCGCGGTCGCGGGCGTCGTGGTCCGGGCGCTCGTCGTCGGGCAGGTCCTCGTCGAGCCGGTCGTCGTCGAGCCGGTCGTCGAGCACGACGCGGTCGAGCTCGTCCTCCCGGCGCTCCGGCGGCGGTCGCCGCGGCGGCGGCGGCCGCTTCTGACCCGGCGCTCCCGCACCGCGCCCTCTCCCGCGCCCCGCTCCGTCCGCGGACGAGAGGTCACGACACGCTGACGCAGCCGCGCCGGACCCAGCGTGTCGTGACCTCTCGTCGGCCGCGGCAGCGGGGGCGGGGGCGGGGCAGGCCGGGGCGGGGCGGGGACGCAGGTCCCCGGGGACGACGAAGGCCCGGTCGCCGTGACCGGGCCCTCGTGATGCGGAGACGGTGGGATTTGAACCCACGGAAGGGTTGCCCCTTCACGACCTTAGCAGGGTCGCGCACTAGACCTGGCTATGCGACGTCTCCAGACTGCGCCACAGTACCGGGCGGCACGGGCACCGGGCAAAACGCCGGACGGTCAGCGCTCGAACGCCCACTCCCGGTCGGTCAGCATCCGCGCGATGGCCAGGCCCATCGCGAGCGCGACCACCACCAGACCGGCCTGCACGCCGTAGGCCAGCGCCTCGGTGGTGTCGCCGTTCGACAGGTAGAACACCGACCGGTACGCGGCCACGCCGGGCACCATGATGACGACCGCGGGCACGGACACGGTGATCCGCGGGACGCCGAGCCGGGGTGCGACCAGCGCGGCCAGCAGCCCGACGAGCAGCGCCGCACCGGCGGCCGCGGCCTGCGGGGCGAGGCCGGTGTCGACCAGGTACAGCCGGCCCGTGTTCGCGAGCATCCCGACGGCCGCGGCACCCAGGGCCATCCGCCACGGGCTGTTGAACATCAGCGCGAACCCGAGGACGCCCACGAAGCTCGCGGCCGCGCGCAGGGGCAGCAGCGCGGCGGGCTCGATGGTGACCGCGACCTCCGGGTCCGGGGTCAGCCCCACCGCGATGGACACGCCCCACACCGCGAGCGCCGCCGAGGTCAGGATCATCATCGCGTAGGTCAGGCGGGCGACCCCGGCGGAGAAGTCGAGCTTCGCGAGGTCCAGCCCGCCGGTGACCAGCGGGAACCCGGGGACGAGGAACAGCACCGCGGACACGTACCCCGCGGCGTGCCGGACCTCGGTCGCGCCGAGCCCGTGCAGCGCGGACACCACCCCGAGGTAGGCGAGGCAGGCCAGCGCGGCGGCGAGCATCGTGACGCCGAACTGGTTGAACCCCCGGTGCACCAGCAGCCGGCGGGCGAGCTGCCCGAGCCACGCGGCGACGAACGCGCCGGCCATCTCGATCGGTCCGCCGTGGTTGAGGAACGCGAACGCCGCGCACGCGACCGCCGCCCACAGCGCGTTGACGGCCGCCGGGTACAGCGGGGGCTTGCGCTCGATGCGGTCGAGGGCGCCCGAGACCTCCTCGACCGTGGCGGAGCCGCCCGCGGCGGTCCGGGCGGCGAGCGACCCCGCCAGGCGCTCGAGCTCCGCGAGCCGGTCGGCGTTGATGCCGACGCTGCGGACCTCCGCGACCTCGGTGCGGAAGCTCGGGCCGCGGTGGGAGGTCGTGGTGATCTCGGTCAGGGTGACGTGCGCGGCGTGCCGGTCGACGCCGAGCGCGTGCGCGACGCGCGCCATCGAGGACTTCACGCGGTACGAGCCGGTGCCGGCGGACAGGCTGAGGCGCCCGACGCGCAGGGCGACGCCGGACTGCCGGATGAGCAGGAGCTCGTCGTCGGTGGGCTGGGTGGGCACGGGCTCCATGATGGCGGCCCGCGGGCCCGGCGGACGGGACGTCGGTCCGCCGCGCGCCGATACTGGCCGGGTGCCCGCGACCCCACCCACGCCCCCGACGCCCCCGACCCGCTGCCCCTGCCTCAGCGGGGAGACCTACGCGGCCTGCTGCGGACCGCTGCACGCCGGCACCGCGACGGCCGCGACCGCCGAGCAGCTGATGCGGTCCCGGTACAGCGCGTTCGCGGTCGGCGACGCCGCCTACCTGCGGGCCACCTGGCACCCGTCGACCCGGCCGGCGGACCTGGACCTCGACCCGGAGGTGCGCTGGTCCCGGCTCGACGTGCTCGCGACCTCGGGCGGCGGGCCGTTCGACCGCGCGGGCACCGTCGAGTTCCGGGCGCACCACCGGCACCCGACCGGGTCGCTGCACGAGGTCAGCCGGTTTACCCGGGAGGGCGGCCGCTGGCTGTACGTCGACGGCGTGACCGGCTGACCAGGCGGTCCGGCGTCCCGGGACGGACCGGCGTCCGCTAGCGTGCTGGCCGACGGCGACGACGCCGAGGACGGAGCAGCACCGTGTACCTGGACCTGGCCGAGCCGCAGCTGTGGGCGCACACGAGCGCGCTCGTGGAGCCCGACGACTTCGACGACTTCTGGGCGTCGACCCTCGCCGAGGGCCGTGCCGCGAGCGGGGCCCCGCAGGTGCGTCGGGTGCACACCCCGCTGACGACGGTCGACGTGTGGGACGTGACGTTCGGCGGGTTCGGGGGCGACCCGGTCCGCGCCTGGTACCGCCGGCCCGCGGGCGTCGACGCGGACCTGCCGGTCGTCGTGCAGTTCATCGGCTACGGCGGCGGCCGCGGCGAGCCCACCGACAACCTGCTGTGGGCGTCCGCCGGGTACGCGCACCTGTACGTCGACAGCCGCGGTCAGGGGTCCGGCTGGAGCCGCGGCGACACCCCCGACCCGTGGGGCACCGGCCCGCAGTCGCCCGGCGTGATGACCCGGGGCATCGAGGACCCGTCGACCTACTACTACCGGCGGCTGCTCGCCGACGCGGCGCTGGCCGTGGACGCCGCGCGCGCCCTGCCCGGGGTCGACCCCGACCGCGTCGCGGTGGTCGGCGGCAGCCAGGGCGGGGCGATGGCCCTGGCCGCGGGCGCGCTGGCCACGGACGTCGGGGCGGTGGTCGCGCACGTGCCGTTCCTCTGCGACGTCGCGCGGGCGATCACGATCACCGACGCGAAGCCGTTCGGGGAGGTCGTCGAGTACCTGCGCGTGCACCGCGACACCGACGAGCGGGTGCTGCGGACGTTGTCCTACGTCGACGGCGTGGCATTCTCCCGCCGGGGCACGGCGCCCGCGCGGTTCGCCGTCGCGCTGATGGACCCGGTGGTGCCGCCGTCGACGGTGGTCGCCGCGCACCAGGCCTGGCAGGGGCCGAAGGAGCTGCGGGTCTGGCGGTACAACGGCCACGAGGCCGGCGGCCCGGTCGACGACCGCGAGGCCGTCGAGTTCGTCGCGACCGCACTGGCCTGAGCCCGCCGCCGGCGGCCGGGTCGCGCGGCGGCCGGCCGCGGGTCGCCGAGACAGGACGTCCGCGCCGAGACGGGGCCGCCGGACGACCTACCTCGGCGCGGCGGTCCTATCTCGGCGGCACCAGGAGCGGCAGCGCGGGCGGCACCGGGAGCGACACCGCGGGCGGCAGCGGGGCGTACGTCACCGCGTCGACGTGCGCGACCGTCGTCGTCGGGCGGCCGTGGCTCGCGCCGTGGACGCCGAGCCAGATGCCGAGGAACCCGCCGGTCGCGACGCTGTCCAGGGTGCGCAGGTCGGCGCGGCCGACGACGACCGGGTCCGCGTCGCCGAGCCCGGCGAGCAGGTCGACGTCGACCCCCCGGACGCGGGCGACCAGCGTCAGCGGCAGCGCCGGGTCGCCGGGGAGCGCCGCCTGCCCGAGGTCGTGCTCGGCGTCGCCGTCCTGGTGCCGCACCGCCGCGCGCAGCCCGCCGCGGCCGTCGGGGGTCACCGCGAGCCGGACGTGGTGCCGCTCCGACTGCCGGACGGTCAGCCCGACCTCCTCGCCGTCCGCGAGCGCCGTGCGCAGCGTGACGTGCAGGTCCGCGTCGTGGTGCTGGAGCCGCAGGCCGAGGAACGCGGGCACCTCGACCTCGGCGGGTGCCGCGGGCCGCAGGGGCAGGTCCCAGCCGGTGCCGCGCGGCGTCGCCACGTCGGTCGGCAGGGCCCGGACGGCGCACCACCGCAGGTCGTCGGACGGGACCGGGCCCGCGACGGCGCCCTGGACCGCGCCCGGGTGCCACGCGTCGCCCGGCACCTCGACCTCCGTGGGCACGCGTCCCACGCCGCGCGCGAGCACCGGCCAGCCGTCCTCCCAGGTCACGGGGACCAGGAACGTCTCGCGGCCGAGCGGGTAGTGGTAGCCGCCGTAGGGCCGCATGCCGAGCAGCACCGCCCACCAGGTGCCGTCGGGCGCCTCGACCAGGTCGGCGTGCCCGACCCCGACCACGTCGCCGCCGTGCCCGAGGTGCCGGTGGGTGAGCACCGGGTTGCCGCGGTTGCCGATGTACGGCCCGGTGACGTGGTCGGCCCGGGCGACGCAGACGGCGTGGTGGTGCTCGGTGCCGCCCTCGGCCGCCACCAGCAGGTAGCCGTCGCCGACCCGGTAGAGGTGCGGGCCCTCCGCCCAGACGGCGCCGTGCAGGGCGCCGGTCCAGATGACGTGCTCGGGCCCGACGAGCCGCCGGGTCGTGAGGTCGAGCTCGCGGACCCAGACCTCCGTCTGGTGGTGCCACTGCGGGTCGCGGGCGAGCCGGGTCGCGTGGAACCAGGCCCGGCCGTCGTCGTCGATCAGCAGGGACGGGTCGATGCCGACGCCCTCGAGGTGCACGGGGTCGGACCACGGGCCCGCGGCGTCCTCGGCGGTGAGCAGCACGTGCCCGCCTCGGGAGTCGTCCTGCTGGTCGACGAGCGTGCACACCAGCCAGAACAGCCCGTCGTGGTGCCGCAGCGTCGGGGCGTAGAGGCCGCTGGACGACGCGAGCCCCGTGTAGTCCAGCCCGCCGGGGCCGAGCTGCCCGGGCCGGTGCACGACGTGCCCGACCTGCTCCCAGCTCACCAGGTCGGTGCTGCGCAGCACCGGCAGGCCGGGCAGGTACTCGAACGTCGACGTGACGAGGTAGTAGGTGTCCCCGACCCGGCAGACCGACGGGTCGGGGTAGCACCCGGGCAGGACGGGGTTCGGGACCCGGACCGTCACAGGGGCATGACCTTCACCTCGACCAGCCGCGGGTCCGCGCCGGTGACCTCGTGCACGTCGCCGGTCACGACCAGCGTCGCCCGCGGGGTCGCGGCGCCGGGCAGGTCGACGACGTCCCGGTCGCGGGCGCTGCGGATCGCGCCGCCGGTCGTGCCGCCGAGCTCGCCGGGCGCGGCGCCCGCGGGGTCGACGTGCGCCGCTGCGGCGTGGGACCCGGCCCAGACCTCGACGTCGCCGGGCTCGACGACCCGGACCACCCGCCGGTCCGCGAACGCGAGCCGGGTCGTGGGCACCCGGAACGTCACCCGCCGCGACTCGCCGGGCTCGAGGTCCACGCGGCCGTAGCCGAGCAGCTGCGCCACCGGGCGCGGGATGCTGCCGAGCAGGTCCCGGGCGTAGAGCTGGACCGTCTCGGTGCCGGCGACGGTGCCCGTGTTCGTGACCGTCACCGCCGCCTCGAACGCGCCGTCCGTCGCGACGGACGGGTCGACCGCGAGGTCCGCGTAGGCGAACGTCGTGTAGCCGAGCCCGAACCCGAACGGCCGGACCGGCGTGGGGTCGGTGGACGTGACGTCGGAGGGACCGCCGAGCACCGGGTGCAGGTAGCCGTGCGGCTGCGCCCCGGCGGCGCGCGGCAGGGACACCGGCAGCCGGCCCGAGGGGTTGACCACCCCGGTCAGGACGTCGGCGAGCGCGTCGCCGCCCCCCTCGCCGGGGAAGAACGCCTGCACGACGGCCGCGGGTCGCGGGCCGGTCCCGTCGAGGGCCCAGCCGATCGCGTACGGCCGGCCGGTGAGCAGCACCAGCACCACCGGCGTGCCCGTGGCGACGACGGCCTCGACCAGCTCGCGCTGGACACCGGGCAGGTCGAGCGACTGGACGTCGTTGCCCTCCCCCACCGTGCCGCGGCCGAACAGCCCGGCCTGGTCGCCGACGACGACCACCGCGACGTCCGCCCCCGTCGCCGCCTCGACGGCCGCCGCGAACCCGCTGCGGTCGTCGCCCTCGACGGTGCAGCCCTCGGCGACGACGAGCTCGGGCCGTTCGGCCCCCGCACGGTCGAACGCCGGGCCCAGCGCGTCGAGCACGCTGGCGATCTCGAACCCGAACGGCAGCCCCGGGTGGTGCGCCAGCACGTGGTTGGCGAACGAGTAGCAGCCCATCAGCGCCTCGGGCCGGGCCGCGTTGGGCCCCAGCACCGCGACCCGCGCCGGCGCGGTGCGTCCCGGACCGGCGAGCGGCAGGACGCCGTCGTCGGCCAGCAGCACCACGGACTCCTGCGCGAGCCGCCGGGCGAGCGCGCGCTGCCGCGGGGAGTCCAGGTCGATGCCGGTCGGCGGCTCGTCGGCGAACGCGTCCGGGTCCAGCAGGCCGAGCTCCTCCTTCTGCGCGAGCACGCGCAGGACGGCCCGGTCGACCAGCGCCTCGTCGAGCAGCCCGGCGCGCACCCGCGCGGCGAGCGGCTCCAGGTAGGCGTCGCCGGTCGGCAGCTCGACGTCGATCCCGGCCTCGAGGGCCTGCGCCGCGGCCTCGCCCCGGTCGGCGGCGACGCCGTGCATCACCTCGAGGAACGCGACGGCGAAGTAGTCCGCGACCACGACGCCGTCGAAGCCCCAGGTGTCGCGCAGCAGCGTCGTCAGGTGCTCCGTGCTCGCGGCCATCGGCACGCCGTCGACCGTCGCGTAGGAGTTCATCACGGACCGGGCGCCGCCGTCGCGGACGGCCATCTCGAACGGCGGCAGGTAGACGTCCGCCATCTCGCGCGGCCCGGCGCTGACCGGGGCGTGGTTGCGCCCCGCGGCCGACCCGGAGTACCCGGCGAAGTGCTTGAGGGTGGCGTGCACCCCCGCCTCCTGCAGTCCCCGCACGTACGCGGTGCCGATGGTGCCGACCAGGTACGGGTCCTCGCCGATGCACTCGTCGACCCGCCCCCAGCGCGGGTCGCGGACCACGTCGAGCACCGGTGCCAGGCCCTGGTGCACGCCGATCTCCCGCATCGAGTCCCCGATCGCCCGGGCGGCCTCCTGCACCAGGTCCGGGTCGAACGACGCGCCCCACGCCAGCGGGGTCGGGTACGTCGCGGCCCGCCACGCGGCCAGACCGGTGAGGCACTCCTCGTGCACCAGCGCGGGGATCCCGAGGCGGGTCTCGCGCTGCAGGCGGCGCTGCTCGGCCCACAGCCACGCGGCGCGCTCGTCGGGCTCCACCGGCCGGGTGCCGTACACCCGGGTGTAGTGCCCGATGCCGTGCCGGGTGATCTCCGGCAGCGCGGACGCGTCCGCCTGACCGGCGGCCATCTCGGACTGCATCGGCGCGACGGTGCCGTTCTGGTCGAGCCAGTAGCCGACCAGCTGGGCGAGCTTCTCCTCCAGGGTCATCCGGGCGTGCAGCGCCTGCACCCGCTCGGAGGTCGGGTGTGCTGCGGGGGTCTCGGGCACGCGGGCCTTCTCCTTCGACGTGGTCATCGGTGAGCTGCGCTCAGCCCTTGACGGCACCGGTCAGACCGCCCACGATCCTCCGCTCGAAGAGCGAGAAGAAGATCAGCGCGGGGATCATCGACAGGGACGTGAACGCCAGCACCCGGGCGGTGTCGACGGAGTACTGCGACGCGAACGACTGCACGCCCAGCGGGAGCGTGTAGGAGGTCTCGTCGTTGAGGATGAACAGCGGCAGCATGTAGCTGTTCCAGCTCGCGACGAACGCGAGGATGCCGACCGTGACGACGCCGGGCACCGACAGCGGCACGACCATCCGGAAGAAGAACCCGAGGCGGCTCGCGCCGTCGATGGCCGCGGCCTCCTCGATCTCCTGGGGGATGGCCCGCAGGAACGGCACCAGGATGATGATCGTCGTCGGCAGCGCGAACGCGATCTGCGGGAGGATGATCCCCGCGAGGCTGTTCATCAGGCCGAGGCTCTTGATCATCAGGTACAGCGGGGTGATCGCCACGGTCATCGGGAACATCAGGCCGGCGGCGAACAGCGCGTAGAGCGCGCCGCGGGCGTTGAACCGGTACCGGGCGAGGACGAAGCTCGCCATCACGCCCAGCACCACGACCCCGATGGTGGTGCCGATGCCGCAGATCGCGGAGTTCGCGGCCTGCCGCCAGAACAGCGAGCTGCCCAGCACGTCGCCGTAGTTCCCGAACTCCCACGTGGTCGGGAAGCCGGACGGGTCCTGGGTGATCTGCGCGTTGGTCCGCAGGCCGCCGAGGACGATGTACGCGACCGGCCCGATGCACACGGCGACCAGCAGCCACGCGACCACGTAGACCAGCGGGTTGACCTTCTCGAACCGGGAGACCTTGCGGACGGCGCCCCGGGACCGCGGCCCCGGGACGGGCGGAGCCTGCACGGCGACGGCGGCCATCACTTCTTCCCTCCGGTGAGCGCGCCCTCGGTGTCCCGGCGGAGCACGAAGCGCTGGTAGGTCAGGGCGATCACCAGCGAGATCACGAACAGGACGACCGCGACGGCGTTGCCGAAGCCGTAGTTCCCGGCGTTGCGGCCGTTGGCCACCATGTACGTCGCCATCGTCGAGGTGCCCGCGGTCGCTGCCACGTACTGGCCCCAGATGATGTAGACGAGGTCGAACAGCTGGAGCGAGCCGATGATCGACAGGAACGCCCAGATGCGGATCGTCGGGCCGAGCAGCGGCAGGGTGATCGCGCGCTGGCTCTGCCAGTAGGACGCGCCGTCGATGGCGGCGGCCTCGTGCAGCTCCTCGGGGATGGACTGCAGCCCGGCGAGGAACAGGATCACCGCGAACCCGATGTACTTCCACGTGATGATGAGCATGAGCGACCAGATCGCGACCTTCGGGTCGGACAGCCAGTCGACGGCCCACCCCTCCAGGCCGATCTTCCCCAGCAGGTCGTTGACGGCCCCGGAGGTCTGGAGCATCAGGCTCCAGCCCGTCCCGACGATGACCTCGGCGATCACGTACGGCACGAAGATCAGCACCCGGATCAGGGAGCGGCCGCGGATCCGCCGGTTCAGCAGCAGGGCGAGCACCACCGCGGCCGGACCCTGCAGCAGCAGGGACAGCACCACGATGACGCCGTTGTGCCGCAGGGCGTCGAGGAACGTCGGGTCCTTGAGGATCGTCAGGTAGTTCTCGAACCCGACGAAGTCCGTGGGGGGCCCGAAGCCCTTCCACTTGTAGAACCCGTAGTAGGCCGCCATCAGCACGGGGAAGATCACGAACGCCAGGAAGATCAGGACGGCCGGGCCGGCGAGCAGCCCGATCTCCGTCCGCTGGCGCCAGGCGCCGCGGTTCCCCGGCTTGCGCCGGAGCCGGGCGGCCGGGGCCGGCGCCGTGGTGGCACCGTCCCCGGCCGCGACCGGAGCCGCGGGCGACGTCGTCACGAGTCGCGCGTCGCTCATCGCTGTCGACTACTCCTTGGCAGCAGCGTCGTTGACGGCGCTGACGATGCCGTCCGCGTCACCCGAGCCGGCGAGCATGTCGACGACGCTGGTGTTGAGGGCGTTGCCGATGTTCTGGCCGAACAGGGTGTCGAGCCACACCGACACGTACGCGGCGTCGTTGTACGCGGCGAGGATGTCCTGCAGCGCGGGCTCGGTCACGACGGACTGGGCGTCCTTGCTGGCGGGCAGGGTGTGGAACGCCTCGGCGTAGCCCTCCTGCTGCTCCTGACCCAGGATGAAGTTGAGGAACGCGGCGCACTCCTCCTGCGGGGCCTGCGCGGAGCAGGAGAACCCGTCGACGCCACCCATCATCGCGGTGGGGTCGCCCTTGCCACCGTCGACCTCGGGGAACGGGAACCAACCGAGGTCCGCCAGCGGCTTCTGGTCGGGCGTCAGCGACGCGATCACGCCCGGGTCCCAGGCGCCCATGAGCTCCATCGCCGCCTGGTGGTTGGCGATCAGGCCCGCGGACGAGCCCGCGCCCTGCTGCGCGGAGGTGGTGAGGTAGCCGTCGTTGAACGGCTCGGTGCCGGCGAAGTCGGCGAACTCCTCGCCCGCCTGGGTCCAGCACGGGTCGTCGAACGTCCGGTCCTTGGCGGCCTGGTCCATCGTGTCCTGCGAGCAGGCCCGCAGCGCGAAGAAGTAGTACCAGTGCGCGGCCGGCCAGGCGTCCTTGGCGCCCAGCGCGATCGGCGCGATGCCCGCGGCCTTCAGCTGGTCGACCGCGGTCTCGAGCTCGGCCATCGTCGTCGGCGTCTCGGTGATGCCGGCCTGGGCGAACAGGTCCTTGCTGTAGTAGATGCCGCCCGGGAGCACGGACACCGGCATGCCGTAGACCTTGCCGTCGACGGAGAACGCGCTGAACGCGCCGTCGCCGACGGCCGTCTTGGTGGCGTCGTCGACCAGGTCGGTCAGGTCCATCGCCTGCCCGGCCTCGACGACGTCGGCGAGCTTGCCGCCGCCGCGGGCCATGAAGATGTCGGGGGCGTCGCCGGAGTTGAGGGCGGTCTGGAGCTTGCCGTCCATGTCCTCGTTCTGGATGGACTGGATGGTGATCGTGACGCCGGGGTTGGCCTCCTCGAAGGCGGCGACCGTGTCCTCCCAGTACGCCTTGCCCTCCCCGGTGGTGGAGTTGTGCCAGAACGTCATCTCCACGGAGCCGTCGCTGCTGCCGGAGCCGCCGTCGTCGCCTCCGCCGCACGCGCTCAGGCCCATCGCTCCCATGAGCACGGCGGCCGAGAGCGCCAGTGTCTTCCTCGCCATCATCTGATCTGTCCTCTTCGTCGAGTGACCGTCTCGCGGTCGTCGCTGACCGGGCAGAGCGACTCTGACAGGGACAAAACGGCATGTCAACCGTTATCGATAACGTTTTCGTTACCGGTATCGGACTCCGCGCAGGTCGCCGCGGCGGTCGAGGTCGAGGGTTTCGCGGGCTGGGGTGCCCGGAAACCCTCGACCTCGCGCGAAACCCTCGACCTCGGCTGGCGCGGGCCGGGGGTGAGGGGGTTTCACCCGGGGGGTGGGGGCGGTGCGGGCGTGGGGTGGTCGATCGGGAGGGGACCGCCCCCGACGAGGACCTCACCATGCCGCGCCTGCTCACCCGCCCGACCGCCACCCCGCCCGCCCGCGGCGCCGACCTGCTGACCGCCGCGGTCGCCCTCGCCGGCGCCGTGCTGCTGACCCTGACGCTGCTCGCCCCCGTGCCCGCCGCGGCCGCGCCCGCCGCACCCGCAGCGGGCACCACGACCGGCGACCGCCTCACCAGCGGCGCGCAGCTCGCGTCGGGGGCGACCCTGGTCGCCGTCGGCAGCGCGCACCGGCTGAGCGTCCAGCCGGACGGGGACGTCACCGTGCGGCTCGGCACCGGCCCGGTGCTCTGGCACACCGGCACCACGGGCAACCCCGGCGCGCGCCTCGTGCAGCAGCCGTCGGGCGCGCTCGAGGTCCGGTCGACCGCGGGCGCCGTGCTGTGGAGCACCGGCGTCGCGTCGCCGGGCGCGCGGTCGATCATCAAGCCGGACGGCGTGCTCTACACGGTCGACACCGCCGGGTCCCTCGCGTGGAAGTCCACCCCCGACGGCCCCGCGCTGCGCACCGGCGGCGCGGGCGACCGGCTCCCGTCGGGCGGCGTCCTGCTGGCCGGCGAGTCGGTGGGCACCGGCGACGTGCGCCTGGCGATGGGCGGCGACGGGGACCTGGTGCTCACGCGCGCCGGCACCCCGGTCTGGCGCAGCGGGACCGCGGCGCGCGGCGCCCACGCCCGGGTCACGCCCGACGGGGCGCTCCAGGTGGTGGCCGTCGACGGGTCGGTCCGCTGGACGTCCGGCACCAGCGCCCCGGGCGCCCGCCTGGTCGTCAAGGACCACGCCCGGATCTACCTCATCACCACCGCGGGTGCGAGCGCCTGGTCGACCGCGACGCCCACCGGCGCCCCGGTGCCCGCCGTGCCCGCCGTGGTGTCGCTGCCGCTGCCCGCCGCCCTGCCGCTGCCGGTGCGCCCGGGCGCGGGGATCGGCGGTGGCACGGGGCTCGGCGGCGGCTCCGGCACCGACGCCGGCGGCGGCACCGACGAGCGCGTCTACCGCACCGTCCTGCAGCGCGCCCCGCAGTACGCGGACCCGGCGTCGACCGTCGCCGAGGCGGCGCGCACCGCGCAGGCCGAGGGTCGGTCGGCGGACGCCGCGCTGCTCGCCCGGGCCGCGTCGGGCGGGGCCGCCCGGTGGCTCGGCCCGGCCGACGGCACCGCCGAGGTGCGCGCCTACGCCGCCGCGGCCACGGCCGCGGCCCGGACCCCCGTGCTGGTGACCTACGCGATCCCCGACCGGGACTGCGGGAACCACTCCGCCGGCGGGTTCGCGACGCCCGCGGAGTACCGCGCCTGGGTCGACCGGGTCGCCGCGGGCCTGCGCGGGTCGTCGGCCGTGGTCGTCGTCGAGCCCGACGCGCTGCTGCACCTCGACCGCTGCGGGAACCGCGACGACCGCACCGCCCTGCTGCGCTACTCGGTCACCGCCTACGCCGCCGCCGGCGCGGAGGTCTACCTCGACGCGGCCAGCAGCAACAGCTTCGGGTGGAGCGCCGCGCAGCTGCAGGAGATGGCGCTGCGGCTGCGGGCCGCCGGGGTGGACCGCGCCGCCGGCTTCTCGGTCAACGTCTCGAACTTCCAGCGCACCGACCACGAGGTCGCCTACGGCCGCTACCTGTCGGCGCTGCTCGGCGGGCCCGCGTTCGTCATCGACACGTCCCGGAACGGCAACGGCCCGCTGCCCGGGCCCGACGGGACGGTCTGGTGCAACCCGGAGGGCCGCGCGCTCGGTGCACTGCCCGCCGCCACCGGCAGCGGCCCGCACGTCGCGAACCTGTGGGTCAAGACCGTCGGGCGGTCCGACGGGCTGTGCGGCGGCGGGCCCGCGGCCGGGACGTACTGGGAGCCGTACCTGCTGGGGATGGCGCAGCGCGCGGGCTGGTGAGGCGCGGGCGCCTGTGCTCCGACCGGGTGATGCTCACCCCCGGAGCGTCGGTCGGGCTCACCTGCGCCCACGGCGCACCCGATAGCCGGGATACCCGTCGTCCAAGGAGACCCGCCGCGTGAACCCCGTCCGCACCGCCCTCAGCGGCATCACCGAGGCACGGGCGACGATCGCCCGCGTCGAGACCGCCAACCCGCACACGGCCGGGCAGGTGCGCCAGGCCGTGGGCGCGGTGCTCGTCGCCGACGGTCTCGTCGGCCTCGAGGTCCCGGGCGGGAAGAAGTCACGCCCCGGCATCGTCGGCGCGCTCGGCGGCGTCCTGATGGGCCTGGCGTTCATCGCGATGCCCTTGTTCGCCTTCGGGCTCTCCCCGGACACGGACGCCTCCACCACCGGCACGATCACCGCGGTGTCCCGGTACGACGACACGTGCGGTCTCCAGGCCGTCTTCACCGTCGACGGCCAGGAGTACCGGACGAGCTCGACCGCCCGGTCGAGCTCCTTCTGCTCGAAGGCCGTCGGCGACGCGATCCAGGTCGACTACGACTCGACCGACCCGGGCCGCAGCGAGACCGCCGACCCGACCGGTCGCCTCGTCCTGATGGTGTTCGTCGCGGTCGGCGCGCTGATCGCGCTGGTGTCGCTCGGTCAGGCGGTGCTGCGCTGCGCCTCCCTCGTGTACGGCCTCCGGCTGGTGGCGACCGGCTCGGCCCAGGCGAAGCGGCACCCCCGGACGACCGACGACGCCGGTCTGGTCGAAGAGGCGCGGCAGGCGATCACCGCCGTGCTGCTCAGCCACCGGCGCGCGGGCCGGCGGTCCAGCACGACGCCGGTCGGCGGCGCCGCGCCCACGGCCGCACCCGGGCCGCCGGTGCCGTCCTGGGCTCCGGGGTCGCCCGCCGCCGCGGCACCCGTCGTGGCACCGCCCGAGCCGCTGATCGCGGCCGGCTGGTACCTCACCGCCGACCAGCGGCACTACCGCTGGCACGACGGCACGTCGTGGACGGCGCACGTGCGTCCGACGCAGGACGAGAGCGCGCTCCCGCAGCCGTGAGGACCACGACGCGCACCGCGCGCGCCGATCGACCGGGCTCTGCTGGAGCACCGTGACGGAGAGAGGGTCGACGCCACCCGCCGTTCCGCATGCGGTGGGCCCACCGGTCAGGGGGACGTACCGGGAGCCGTACCTGCTGGGGATGGCGCAGCGCGCAGGCCGGTAACCCCGGGCGCGGCAGCAGCCCCCCGGGCCTCAGCCCTGGGTGGTGCGCCGCCGCGCCGACCCGACGCCCAGGGACAGCAGCAGTCCGGCAGCCACCAGCAGCCCTGCGACCCCGACCACCACGCCGACCGCGGAACCGGTGACGGCCAGCGCGTGGTCGGGCGTCTCGGCGGAAGCGGCCTGGTCGGCCACGACCGCCTCCATGACGACCGCCTCGACGACCGTGAACGTCGCCGCGGCGGCGCCACCGCGGCCGATCGCGGTGACCCTGTGCTCGCCCAGCGGCGTCCCCTCCGGGACGGTGAACGTGAACGCGACCTCGCCGGCCGCGTCCGCGGTCACGGTGCCGAGGTCGACCGGGTCGGACGCCATCGCGACCGCGACCACCTCGCCCGCCGCGAACCCGGCCCCGGTGACGGACTGCTCCTGACCGGCGACCACCTCGGGCCGGGTCACCGCGACCTGCGGCGGGCCGAGCACCTCGATCGTGACCTCGACCGCGGTCGCGCCCGGCGCGATCCCGTTCGTCGCCACGAGCGTGAACCGGTACTCCCCCGGCGTGGTCGGGGTGCCGGAGACCAGGCCCGTGCTCGCGTCGAGCGTCAGCCCGTCCGGCAACGCACCCTGGCTGATGGTCACGGTCGGTGCCGGAGCCCCGGCGACCTCGGGCTGGAACCGGTACGGCGTCCCGACGACCGCGCCGGTCGGCAGCCCGGAGAGCACCGGAGCCGAGGACGGCAGCACCTCCCACGTCGTGGTCGTGACGTCCGTGACCGAGCGCACGTGCGCCGCGAGCTCCACCCGGTACGTCCCGGCGGCCGAGGGCGTGCCCGTGATCCGGCCCGTCGCGGCGTCGAGCGTCACGCCCTCCGGCAGGCCGGTGGCCGAGTACGTGACCCCCGGCGCCCCCGCCGGGCTCCGCGTCGCGGCGAGGCGCGCGTCGGCGGACGGCAGACCCGCGTACCCGGACCGGTCGGGCACCGGGTCCAGCGCCACCGTGACCCCCACGAAGCGCCCGAACCCCGGGACGGCCTCGCCGTCGGCCGTGACGAACGGGCTCCCGCCGACCAGGTAGGCGCCGTCCGCCATCGGGACGATCGACGTGATCCAGGCCTGCGCCGCCGTCGAGAAGGGCGGGGCGGGCAGGAGCCGCATGCGCGGGTCCAGCCGGATGACCTGGCCGACCGGCTCCCCGCCGTAGGTCCGGAACGACCCGGCGACCACCGCGCTGCCGTCCGGCTGCACGGCCAACCCCGTGACCCGGCCGTCCACCGCTGCCGTCGCGTCCTCGACAGCGAGGTCGAGCTGGGGCGTGAGCCGGACCAGGTAGCCGACCGGCTGCCCCTGGAACGTGCGGAAGGTGCCTGCGACCAGCCAGCCGCCGTCGGGCAGCGCGGCGACCATCTCCACGGAGCCCCCGGCGAATCCCGCGCCCAGCGCCGCGGCGAAGTCCCCGTCCACCTGGAGCCGGTCGTCGACACGGATGATCCCGCCCGGCGCCGGCTGCCCCCGGAACTGGAAGAAGTTGCCCGCGAGCACGAACCCGCCGTCCGGCAACGGCACGACCTCGTACACGATGCCCATGTACCCGATGCCGTCACCGAGCTCCGCCTCGAACGCGCTGTCGAGCTCCAGCTCGGGTGTCAGCCGTGCCAGCCCCTGGAGCTTCCTCCCGTGGTAGGTGGCCGTGATGCCCACGCCGATCACGAGCGAGCCGTCGGGCATCGGTGCCACCGCGAAGACGGTGTACCCGTCGAACCCGGTGCCGAGCCGCTCCATGAAGGCGACGTCGAGCGTGAGCTCCGGAGTCAGCCGCGCGAGGCCCGGGGCGGGCTGCCCCTGGTAGGTGGTGAACGATCCGGCGACGACGTAGCCGCCGTCAGGCATCGGTGCCACCTCGTACACGCGGGTGCTGGACTGGCCTCGGGTCTGCCCACCGAATCCCTCCCCCACCCGCGTGGCGAACGCCTGGTCCAGCAGCGGACCGGTCGTCTCGGCCTGCGCCGGCGCGAGTCCACCGAGGAGCACCAGGACGACCGCCAGCGCCGAGACGGCGAGCGCGCGGAGGCCGGACGTCCGTGGACGGGCGTCGACGGACGGATCAGGATCGGTGCGGACGGGCATGAGACTCCTCGGTCGGGCCCCCGTCGGCCCGGGGGCGCACACGTCGACGGCCCGACGTCGGTCGGGCCGTCGGCGACCGGGTGACGCTAGCGCGGCACCGACACCCCCACGGCACCCGGCGACGGAGTCTGCGTACCGGGGCGCACCATCTAGGTGCTGACCGGGCGAGACTGCGTACCGGAGGACGACCGACGTACGCAGTGCCCTGGGCGGAGGGCGTGGGATTCGAACCCACGAGGACGCCTTTCGACGCCCCAACGGTTTTCAAGACCGTCGCTTTCGGCCGCTCAGCCAGCCCTCCCGGACGCGAAGACCCTACCGGCCGGTCCGCGGCCCCGCAGCAACGGCGGGCCAGCGCGGCGTCGCGTCCCCGAGCGGGGCCGAGGCGAGCGGGTCCCACCACCGGTCGGGGCGCCCCGGGGCGACCACGGCGAGCCCGCGCTCCGCCGCAGCAGCCGCCAGCAGCGGGTCATAGGAGGCGAACGCCGTCACCTCGGGGTGCGCGACCGCGACGCCGAGGTGCAGCCGACCGAACGGCGACAGGCCCGACTCGTCCAGCGCGGCGACGTGCACCGCCTGGTCGGAGAACCGCGCCACCTCGAGCCGCTCCGTCACGGCGTGCAGGCGCGCGCGGACGTGCGCCGGCGTCCACAGGGCAGCGAGCCGGAGCTCGGCCAGGGACAGCGACGTGACCAGGAGGTCCGGCAGCCGCTGCTCCGCCCACCGCTGCCAGTCGACCGACTGGTCCGGGGCGGGCAGGAAGCGCACGAGCGCCGAACCGTCGGCGTAGACCCGCACGCCCCGAACCCTATCGGGACGCGCGGGTCCGCCGGACGGTCAGGCGCCGCGCAGACGCTCCATCGCGAGCTGGACCAGCGAGATCAGCGTCTGCTTGGTCGCGGTGCGCGAGCGGGCGTCGGTGTACAGCACCGGCACGTGCGCCGGGATGGCGAGCGCCTCGCGGACGTCCTCCAGCCGGTGCTTGGCCACGCCGTCGAAGCAGTTGACGCCGACCACGAACGGGATGCCCCGCGACTCGAAGTAGTCGACGGCCGGGAAGCACTGGTCGAGACGGTCGGTGTCGACCAGGACGACCGCGCCGATCGCGCCGCGCACCAGGTCGTCCCACATGAACAGGAAGCGGTCCTGGCCCGGGGTGCCGAACAGGTAGAGCCACAGCGAGCCCGGCAGCGCGATGCGACCGAAGTCCATCGCGACCGTGGTCGAGGTCTTGCGGTCGGTCTGGCCGCCCGCGTCGTCGACGCCGACCGAGTGCTCGGTCATCGCGGCCTCGGTGTTCAGCGGCTCGATGTCGGAGATGGAGCCGATGAAGGTCGTCTTGCCGACGGCGAACCCGCCGGCCACGACGATCTTGACGACGGTGGGCGCGGCGCCCATCGTGCCCGCGTCGCCCGACGGGCGCGCGGTGGGGACGGCAGCGGCCTGGCCGGTCGCGGTGCCGGCGTCAGAGGGCGGAAATGCCATTGAGAACACTCTCCAGGACGCTGAGGGACAGGGCAGGCGACTGGCCGGTCTTCGCCTCGACCGGGTCGGACGTGTGGACCTTGATGAATCCGGCGTCCGCCAGGTCGGAGGTGACGATGCGCGTCACGCCCAGGGGCAGGTGCAGCAGCGCCGACAGCTCCGCGACGGAGATGTACCCGTGCGACGCGTGCTGCAGGATCGCGCGCTTCTCCGGCGTCAGGCCCTGCGCGGAGGCTGCCGCGGGCAGCATCTCCACCAGCGCCTCGAGGGGGTAGTCGGACCGCTCCGACTTCACCCGGCCGCCCGTGAGGGCGTACGGGCGGACGGTCCGCGTCTCGAACTCGCTCTCGCTCATCGGCTACCTCACGCAGACGGAGCGCGCATGGCGCCGTCGACGGGCAGGCTGCCGCGCATCTCGCTGATCAGCTGCGGGGTGAGCGTCGCCTCGGTGCGGGACACCAGCATCGCCATCTCGTAGCCGATGAGGCCGACGTCGCACGTGGCCTCGGCCACGACCGACAGGACGGACCCGTTGGAGACGCTCATGAGGAAGAGGAACAGGTTGTCCATCTCCACGATCGACTGACGCACGTCGCCGGCGCGCAGCTGGCGCGCCGCCCCGCGGGTCAGGCTGGACATGCCGGCCACGATGGCGGCGAGCTGGTCGCCGCTCGTCCGGTCGAGCTGCTCGGACATCGCCATGAGCAGACCGTCGGCCGACACCACCAGCGTGTGCCGGGTGCCGGGCACGGTCCGGACGAAGTTGTCCAGCAGCCAGCCGAAGTTGGCTGCCTCGGTGCTGAGGGTGGTCACACATCCTCCTGATGTGAAGCAGCCGGAGCTGCGGGGACGGGTGTCACCACGAGGGCGACGGCGGGACGGGCTGCTGGTCGGACTCGGTGCGGGGCTGCTGGTCGGGCATGGTACCCGGCTGCCCCTCCCCGGCGTCCGTGAGGGAACGACGCCCTCGCCGGCTGCCGGACTGGAAGCTCGACAGCCGGGACCGCAGGCCGTCGGCGTCGCGCGCCGGGGCCGGGCCGGAGTCCGGGGTCGAGATCTCGGGTGCCGCCGGGATGGCGGTCGGCACGCGCCGGGTGAGCGAACCGCCGGCGGGCACGTCGACCTGGGGCCGGTACGCGGACAGCTGGGTCAGCTCGCTCAACGCCTGCTCCTGGATGTCGGCGCGCAGGGAGAGCATCGCGGCCGCCTCGGCGTCCATGCCTCCGGGGCGACGGGGGGACTCGCCGGTCGACGCCGGGGTGCTCGCGGCGGCGGGTGCGGCCGCCGGGCGCGACGACCAGGTGGGTGCCGGGGCCGGCTGCGGGACGCTGCCGCCCTCGGGCGACCAGGAGGACGCCCAGGCGCTGATGTCCCGCGGGGCGCGACGCTCCGCGATCGGGGCCGCGGTCGGCTCCGGGACGGGCGGCGGCACCGCGCCGCGCGTCCGGGTCGGCAGCGGTGCGGCCGCCGGGGCCGCAGCGGCCCAGGTGGGCTCCGCGGGGGCGACGGGCGCAGGCGGGGCCGCCACCGGCTGCACGGGTGCGACCTGCTCCGGCGCGAAGGCCTGCGGGGCACCCCAGGAGGGCGCCTCGGCGGCCGGCGGGGGCGCCCACTCGGCCGGCGCCTGCGGGGTCCAGACCGGTGCGGCGGCGGCCGGCTGCTCCGCCTCGACCGCCGCGGCGGCGGCCGGGAGCCACGTCTGCGACAGCACGGGGGCCACCGCCGGGGCGACGGGCTGCGGCGCGACCGGCTGGGGCGCGGGCTGCTGGACGACGGGCTGCTGGAGCACGGGCTGCCGCGCGACGGCCGGGGCCGGCGGCGCCACGGGCACGCCCGCCGGCGACGACGTGGCGGGCCAGGCCGGGGCCGCGGACGGCGCCGGCGTGGCGGCGACCGGGGCCGTCGGCTCGGCCTGCTTGCGCCGGAAGGAGAAGAACGACCGGCGCTCGCGCTGCCGGCGCGCGGGCTCGGCCGGCTCGTCACCCTGCACGAGGGAGGTGAAGTCCGGCAGGGCCGGGGCGGTGGGCGCGGCCGGGGCGGGCGCGGCGGGTGCCGGCGCTGCGGCGACGGGCTGCGGCGCGGGCTGCTCGGCGAAGGCCTGGGGTGCGGGCTGCTGCGCGTACGGCGCGTGCTGCTCGACCGCCTGCGGCTCGGCGTGCTGCGGCTCGGCGTGCCGTGCCACCAGCGGCGCGGGGGACGACTCCGTGGGGACGGGCGCCGACCACGCGGGCGTCTCGGCCCAGGGAGCCGGTGCGGCGGGCGCCTCCTGCGACCACGACGGCGCCGGGGCGTCGTCCTGCCAGGTGGGTGCGGGCGCGTCGTACGACGGAGCCGGCGCGTCCTGCGACCACGCGGCAGCCGGGGCGTCCCACGAGGCGGCGGGCTGCTCCCAGCCGGGTGCGGCGGGCTCGCTGACGGTGGCGGCGGGCTCGGTGACGGTGGCGGCGGGCTCGCTCGCGGCCCAGCCACCGTCCCACGCGTCGCCGGCGTCGGGCGTCTCGTCGGGAACGAGGCCCGGCACGACGAACGCGGCGGGCTGGACGGGGGCCGGCTCGTGCTCGGGCTCGGGGGCCGGCTCGGGCTCGGGGGCGGTGCGGAACGCCCCGAGATCGGCGGTGGTGTCGGCGACGGGCTGGCGCGTGACCAGGGGCAGGTCGCCGGTCAGCGGCGCCGACAGCGCGTCCAGGCGCGCGTGGTCCTCGGGGGACAGCTCGGGCTCGTGGTCGGCCATCGCTGCCTCGAACGAGGCGGTGTCGAAGACGGCCGTGTCGAACACCGACGCGGCGGGGGCGGCGACCGGCTCGTGGGGCGCGTCCTCGGGGTACGCGTGCTCCTGCCGCGCGGCGTCCTCGTGCGCGGCGTCCACCTGCGCGGCGGCCTCCGGAGCGGGTGCCTCGTGCGCGGCGGCCTCCGGAGCGGGTGCCTCGGTCCCGCCCGGCGCGACGGACGTGGCGGGCCCGTCCTGCTGGGGCGTCTCGCGCTCCCCGGCGGCGAGCTCGCGCGCCCGGAAGGCGGAGAACAGGCCGCTGCGGGGACCGGCGGGCGCCGCGGGGGCGACGGGGGCCTCGTCGACAGGCGGCAGCGCGGGCGTCCGGCTGGGCAGCGAGCCCCGGGACGGCAGCGCGGCGGGACCGGCGGCGGACGGCGCGACGGCGGGGGTCCAGCCGCTGGCCTCGGCGGTGATCTCGGGCGAGAGCGTGGTCTCGGTCGGCGCGGGCAGGACGACGTCCTGCTCGGTCGGCAGCTCGGAGCGGCCGCCCGCGGGCGCGTCGGCGGTCCGGCGGCGCGGCAGGCCCGTGGTCGTGGCGCCGTCGGTGAGCGCCGCCAGGTCGACGGGGACCGCGACGGGCGCGTCGGCGACCGGGACGGAGCCCGTCGCAGGACCCGAGGCACGCTGGGCGGCACCGGGGCCGCCGGTGAGCGCGGGGTCGTTGGAGGTGAACAGCGCGACGGGGAACCGGACGACGGCGGCCGTGCCGGAGACGTCACCGGTGGCGCGGACCAGGGAGACCCGGGCGCCGAGCCGCTGGGCCAGGCGGGCCACCACGAACAGGCCCAGGCGCTGGGCGCCGAGCGCCTCGGTCGGGGACGTGGACGCGATGGTGCGGTTCGCGGCCTCGATCTCGGCGGGCGACATGCCCAGGCCCTGGTCGACGATCCGGACGACGACGTGGTCGCCGTCGACGCCGGTCTCGACGACCACCGGCGTGCCGGGCTCGGAGAACAGCGTCGCGTTCTCCAGCAGCTCGGCCAGCAGGTGCGCGGCTGCCAGCGCGTTGAAGCCGTGCATCAGCGGGTCGGCCCGCAGGTCGAGCTGGACGCGGTCGTACTGCTCGATCTCGGAGGAGGCGGTGCGGACCACGTCGGACAGCGGCATCGCCTCGCGCAGTCGGCGGCCGGAGTCGATGCCGGCGAGCACGAGGAGCGACTCCGCGTTGCGGCGCATACGGGTCGCGAGGTGGTCGAGGCGGAACAGGTTCGCGAGGACCGCCGGGTCCTCCTCGGAGCGCTCGAGGGAGTCGATGAACGACAGCTGGCGCCCGAGCAGCACCTGGTCGCGGCGGGCGACGTTGACGAACATCTCGGCGATGGAGCCACGCAGCGCGGCCTGCTCACGGGCGACCTGGATGGTGGTGGCGTTGACGTCGTTGAACGCCTGGGCCAGCCGGCCCACCTCGTCCTGGGACTCGACGGGGATGTCGGCGAGCGTGAGGTCGGGGCTCTCGCCCGGGACCGCCACCTGCTCGACGAGGCGCGGCAGCTCCTCGCGGACGTTGCCGGCCGCGGCCGTCAGGCGCCGCATCGGGACGACGATCCCCCGCGACACGATGAAGGCGATGACGATCGACAGCACGGCGGCGGCGACGGTCAGGCCCACGGTGAGCAGCGTCTGCTCCTGCGCCTGGGTGGCGAGGGCGTCGGCGTCGCTCGCGGCGGACTCGAGCAGGTCGGCGGCGACGGGGCGCAGCGCGGCGAGCTCGGCGTTGACGAGGCCGTTCCACCGCGTCGCGTCCAGCGCGGACACGGTGAGCTCGTTGCCGGAGGTCAGCGACAGCTGCATCGCCGTGAGGTCGGCGTCGCGCGACGGGAGCTGGATGTTCCCGAGGCGCAGGTTGTTGGTCAGCTCACGGGCCTCGGAGCGGGCGTTGTCGCCGACCGCCAGGAGGGCGGCGAGCTCGCGCACGGTGCCGGAGTCGGCGCCGTCGTCCGCGAGGACGTCGTCGGCGACCGGGCCGGCGCGCAGCACCTGCTCGATGGTCTCGGCGATCGCGGCGTACGCGGACATCTGGCTGGCCAGGGACCGCTCGGACAGCGTCTCCGCGACGACGCCGGTGACGTTGTTGTCCGAGTCGACGATGTCGGTGTAGTTGCTGGACACCAGCGTCGCGGGGATGGTGTCGGCGTCGACGCGGGCGCGGATCTCCGCGAGCCGCCCGTGCTGGGTGTCGGCGGTGACGACCGCCTCGCGGACCCGGGCGTCCAGCGCGGACAGGTCGAGCGCGCGGACCGCGTCGGTGAGCTCGGCGATCGCGGAGTCGGTCGCGGCGCGCGACGCCGCCAGGTTGCCGCCGAGCGGCTTGTCGTCCGCCTCCTGGACGGAGAGCGTGCGCTCCTGCTGGAGCGACTCGGCCGCGCGGCCGGACAACGGCAGCACCGCCACCACGTCGCGGACCGTGGCGGCCGTGCGGGCCTGGTTCACGGACTGCGCGGTGACGAAGGACGAGATCGCGAGCAGGACGAGCACGGGCACGGCGAGGACCGCCAGCACCTTGGCGCGGATGCCCAGCCTGCGCAGCATGTCGACCTGCCTCCCGTTCCCTGTCGTCCGCCCGGCGACCGTGGTGCGGCCGCCCGGCGCGGGCACCCCGTTCAGGGCACCCGTCCGAACCTCATCGGCGCCCCACCCGCCCGACTGAAGCCCCGGGCGCACTTTCATCCGCTGTGTGCTGCGCCGACGCCGTGCGTAGGCTCGCACGATGCGGGTGGTGCAGGTCAAGGAAGCAGGCGGACCGGAGCAGCTGGAGACGGTGGAGCGCGCCGGTCCCCGACCCGGCCCCGGTGAGGTCCTGGTGCGGGTCGCGGCCGCGGGCGTGAACCGCGCGGACCTCCTCCAGCGCCAGGGACACTACCCGCCGCCGCCCGGTGCACCCGACTGGCCGGGGCTCGAGGTGTCCGGCGTCGTCGCAGGTCACGGCCCCGGCGTCGATGTCGCCGCGTGGCCGCTGGGTGCCCGGGTCGCGGCGCTGCTGCCGGGCGGCGGCTACGCGTCCGAGGCCGTCGTGCCGGTCGGGATGCTGCTGCCCGTCCCCGACGACGTGGACCTGGTGGACGCCGCCGGGCTGCCCGAGGCGGTGCTCACCTCGTGGACGAACCTGGTCGACGCCGGCCGGCTCGCCGCGGGCGAGGTGCTGCTCGTGCAGGGCGGGTCCGGCGGCGTCGGTTCGATCGCGGTGCAGCTCGGCGCGGCCCTGGGCGCGCACGTCGTCGCCACGGCAGGCGGGGCCGAGCGCGCCGCGCGGTGCCGGGAGCTCGGCGCGCGGGACGTCGTCGACCACCGCACGCAGGACGTCGTCGAGGCGGTGCGCGCGGCGACCGGGGGGCACGGCGCGGACGTGGTCCTGGACGTGCTCGGCGCGGGCGGGCTCGCGACGCACCAGGCCCTGCTGGCCACCGGCGGTCGGCTGGTCGTGATCGGCACCCAACGGGGTGCTCGCGGGGAGATCGACCTGGGCCTGCTCATGGCCCGTCGCGCCAGCGTGATCGGCACGACGCTGCGGCCGCGTCCCCTGGCCGAGAAGGAGCGGGTCGTCGCGGACGTGCGCGCGCACGTGTGGCCGATGCTGTCCGACGGGCGGCTCCGTCCCGTCGTGCACGCGCGCCTGCCGCTGGACCGCGCGGGCGACGCGCACCGGCTGCTGGACTCCGGCGAGGTGTTCGGGAAGGTGCTGCTCGTCCCGTGAGCACGTGACGCCCGCGGCGGCGCCGGAGGAGGATGGCGAGCATGAGCGAGACGAGCACCCCCGGCGACCCGACCCCCCGGATCGTGGTCGTGGGCCAGGACGCGCCCGCGAGCGGCGAGGGCACCCCGGGCGCGACCCCGTCCGGGACGGTCGGCCAGCCCGCGAAGGTGATGCGGATCGGCACGATGATCAAGCAGCTGCTCGAGGAGGTCCGCACGGCGCCGCTCGACGACGCCGCCCGGGCGCGGCTGGCCGAGGTGCACGAGCGGTCGCTGCAGGAGCTCGAGGACGGCCTGTCCCCCGAGCTGGTCGAGGAGCTGCACCGGCTGACGCTGCCGTTCGGGGACGACCAGACCCCGAGCGACGCGGAGCTGCGGATCGCGCAGGCGCAGCTGGTCGGCTGGCTGGAGGGCCTGTTCCACGGGATCCAGACGGCCCTGGTGGCGCAGCAGATGGCGGCGCAGGCGCAGCTGAGCCACATGCGGGCCCTGCCGGGCGGCTCGGGCGGGGCGCACCCGGCACCGCAGGGCGACGCGGGGCCGGGCCAGTACCTCTAGGGCCGCGGCCCGGCCGAGGGCACTGCGTAGGTGGTCGGGGGGACGGCGGACCGCCCCTCAGTTGCGCCGCGGCCGATCGCGGCGCCGCAGGTCGGTCGTGCGTAGGTGACGTCAGCAGTCCCGCCTGGGTGCCGGAGCGGATCTAGCGTCCCCGTCGACCGGGAGCCACGCCGTGTGGGACGCGCCCGGCCCGGCCCTGGCGCCGGACCACCGAACGAACGGGACCACCATGACCGCACCACTGGAGGCGTCCGCGCGTCTCCGCCGAGCAGGGGCCACCGCACTGGCGGCGGTCCTCGTGCTCGTCGCACCGTCCGCCGCGTGGGCGCTGCCCTCACCCGACCACGGCCCCACGGCGGGCGGGACCCTGGTCGCCGGTCCGCTCCCGGAGCGGACCGACCTCGTCCTGTCCCCCGTGGGCGGGGGAAGCAGCGGGAGCCACACGGTGCTGCTCGACCCCGACGGTGCGGCGGTCGCGTGGGGGGACAACGTCGCCGGCCAGCTCGGCGACGGCACGACGACGTCGACGAGCCGTCCCGTCCGGGTGCTCGCACCGGCGGGCGTCTCGTTCACCCAGGTCGCCACCGGCGAGGACCACACGGTGGCGGTCGGCTCGGACGGCGCGACGTACGCCTGGGGCAGCAACGCCAACGGGCAGCTCGGTGACGGCACGACCGCTGACTCCTCCGTCCCGGTGCGCGTGCTCACGCCGGCGGGCGTCGAGCTCACGGCGGTCGCGGCGGGCGCCGAGTTCACCGTCGCGACCGCGTCCGACGGGACGCTGTACGCGTGGGGACGGAACAGCTGGGGCCAGCTCGGAACGGGCACGACCGAGAACGCGGCCTCGCCCGTCGCGGTGACGATGCCCGCGGGGGTGACGTTCAGCGGGGTGTCGCTGGGGACCGGCGTGGCCTACGCGGTCGGGTCCGACGGCGTCACGTACGCCTGGGGCAGCAACACCCGGGGGCAGCTCGGTACCGGCAACCTCACCGCGTCCCGCGTCCCGGTCCCGGTCCGCACCCCCGTCGGGGTGACCTTCGCCCGGGTCGTGGCCGGCTCCACGCACGGTCTCGGCCTGACCGCCGACGGCGACGCGTACGCGTGGGGCTCCAACGCCTTCGGGATGCTCGGCGACGGGACGACGACGGACCGGTGGAGCCCGGTACCCGTGGCGCTGCCGGCGGGCGTCCGCGGGCTCTCGGCCAGCGCCGGGCAGTACCACTCCGTGCTGATCGGGTCGGACGGCCTCACCTACGCGTGGGGGGCCGGCTCCGTCGTCGGTCACGGCACCACGGGCGACAGCCCGACCCCGGCGCTGGTCCGGACTCCCTCCGGCGTGACGTTCACGGACGTCGCCGCCGGGTTGCGGCACACCGTCGCGCAGGGGTCGGACGGCCTCACCTACACGTGGGGCCAGAACACCGTCGGCCAGCTCGGCGAGCAGGCGGGGCCCGACGGGTCGACCGTCCCCGTCGCGCTGCGACCGGAGCCGCTGGTCACCCAGGTCGCGTTCGGCGGCGTGCCCGGCACCGACCTCCGCCAGGACGCCGCGGGCTGGACGGTCACGACGCCCGCGGGCCTGTGCGGACCCGTCGACGTGACCGTCACGTCGCGCCTGCTGGACGTCACCACGACGACGTCCACGAACGCCTTCACCGCGGGGACCTCGCCGACGGTGACGCTCCAGCCGGTGGCCCCGCCGGCGGCGGGGACGGGCACCGAGGTGCGGCTCGTCGCGGCGGCCGAGGGCGACCCCGCGCCGACGGTGCAGTGGCAGCGGTCCGCGCCCGGGTCGGACTGGGCCGACGTCGTGGGCGCGACCTCCGAGGAGCTGGCCGCCCGGGTCGAGGACGGGACCCGGCTGCGCGCGGTGTTCACGAGCTGCGCCGGCAGCGTGACGTCCGACGTCGTCGAGCTCGCGGACCTCCCGCTGCCCGGCGCGGTGCCCGCGACGACCGCGGACACGGCCGCGACGCCCGGGACCGTCGACCCCGCTCCCGACGGCGACGGCGCGCTCGCCACCACCGGTGCCCCGGTGCTGGCGTGGGCCGTCGGCGGTCTGGTCCTCGTGCTGGCCGGGTCGCTGCTCGTCCGCGCTCAGAGGCTCCGCGGTTGACGCGGGGTGGCGGCGCCAGGCTGGGGGGTGGCGTGGCGGGTCAGCGCGCCGCCGCGCCACCCAGGCCCGCGGCGAGCAGGGCCACCGAGGCGTCCGCCGCGGCGTCGTCCCGGGTGCTCAGCCACGCGGTCGTGACCCCGGTCGACGCCGCGACCAGCGTCTCGGCCAGCGCGCGGGCCGGGACCGCCAGCACCGCACCGGTGTCCTGCTGCCAACGGTCCAGCATCTCCTCGACGTGCTCGGCGTAGGCGACCTGCTCCCGGCGGGCGACGTGCGCGAGGTCGGGCGTGCGGGCGGCGACGGCCACGAGCTCGGCGGTCAGCAGGTGGTACTCGGGGTCCGACCGCACCCGGTCGAGCACCGCGCCGAGCGCCGCCGCGATGCCGGCCTGGAGGTCCGTGCCGCCGGCGACCGCGTCCCACGCGCGGCCGAGCGACGCGTCGAGCTCCCGCTCCAGGAGCGCCGCGAACAGCTCGTCCTTCGACCGGAAGCAGTAGTGGAACGCCCCCTGCGGCAGACCGGCGCGCTCGGCGACCGCACGGGTGGTCGCCGCGCCGACCCCGCCCGCGCGCATCACCTCGACGGCGGCGTCGAGCAGCTGCTCGCGCCGCTCGGCGGCGGGGCGGTGCTCCCGGGTCGTGCGTGCCACCGTCGGGTCTCCTCGGGCCGGGGTCAGGGCTGCCGCGCGGGGTCCCGGTCGAGCGCCCCGGAGCGCCACATGGCGATCGGCGCCGTCGCGCCGAAGCCCGCCACCCTACCGGTGGGGACGAACCCGAACCGGGCGTACAGGGCGGCGCTGCGCTCGGTCGACGCCTCCAGGTAGGCGGGCGCGGGCGCTCCGGATCCGTCCACCGCGCGGAGACGGGTGTGCAGCAGCGCCGAGCCGGTGCCGCGGCCGCGGGCCGCGGCGCTGCTGCCGATCGCCCCGAGGTACCAGTGCGGCTCCCCCGGCCGGGACGCGTGCAGGTGCCGGTCGAACGCCGCCCCGGCGCGCAGGCCGGTGACGCCGAGGGCCCGCACGTACGAGCCGACGTCGCGCAGCAGGTCGAGCAGGCCCTCCGACCGGTGCCCGGGCGCCGACCAGACCGCGACACCCAGGACGGCGGGGTCGCCCTCCGCGCGGGCCAGGTCGACGACGCCGTGCCGCAGGCCGCGCCGGACCAGCGCACGGAACAGGTGCGTGAGGCGCCGCTCGCGGTCGGCGGGGCGGCCGCCGACGAGCGAGGACATCAGCGCGTCCTCGCGGAAGGTGCCGGCGAGGACGTGGGCTGCCTCGTCGACGTGGACGGGCGCAGCGGGGGTGACGACGACCATGACGGCTCCTGACGGCGGGGACGACGAGCGGACCACCCCACCGTAGGCAGTTCAGGTCAGTTGACCAAGTCGTCCGACCAGATCTTCACCGGTCCCGCACGTCCGGGTCGGGCGACCGGCGCGTCGCCGTCAGCACGATGGCCACGGACACGCACCCCAGCCCCACGACCTCCCACCCGTGCGGCAGCTGCCGCAGCGCCACCGCCCCGACCACCGCGGCCGTCGCGGGCAGCATCGCCAGCAGCACCGCGAACGTCGCCGCGCTCACCCGGCGCAGCACCACCTGCTCGATCGCGTACGGCACCACCGAGGACAGCACCGCGATGCCCACGACCGCCGCGGCCAGACCGGCGTCGGCGAGCACCGGCGCGGCGGGGGCGGCGAGGAACGGCGCGCCGACCAGCGCGCCCGCGGTCATGCCGACCGCCAGCGAGGCGATGCCGTCGGGGCGGGGCCGGGGGTCGGGGCGCGGGCCGGCGCCCGGCACCTCGTCCACCTCGGCCCGACCCACCGCCACGCGCCGCCCGAGCAGGATGTACCCCGCCCAGCAGGCCGCGGCGAGCCCGATGGCGACCAGCCCGCGCACGCCGTCCTCGCCACCGGCGCGCAGCTCGACGCCGGCCAGCGCGACCACTCCCGCCGCGGCGACGACGATGCCCGCCCGCTCCCGCCACGTCCGACCGGTGACCGCCGCGACCGCGACCGGCCCGAGGAACTCGATGGCGACGGCCGTCCCCAGCGGCAGCACGTCGATCGCGACGTAGAACGTCACGTTCATCGCCGCCAGCACCACGCCGAAGGCCGCCGCGGTCACCAGCTCCGCCCGGGTCCACCGCGCCCGCCACGGGCGCCGCCACGCGAGCAGCACCACGGCCGCGACCGCGATCCGCAGCCACGCGACCGTCGGCGCGGCCACCACGGCGAACAGGGCCACCGCGAGCGCCGCGCCGCCGTACTGCGCCAGGCCCGAGACCAGGAACAGCCCGGGCGCGGGCACCCGGCCGAGGGCGCGACCCGCGCCGGCGCCCGGGGTCATCGGGTCGGCCCCTCGCCGTGCATCTCGTGGCCCTTCCCGTCGCCCTGGCGTGCCGGTGGCCGACTGTACGCGGGCCGCACCGACACCCGTGCGACGCCCGGCGAGCAGGACCACAGGGAACATCTCGGACATTGCGTCGACAATGTCGCCCGAATAGTCAGAAATGCGATGTTGGTACTTTCGGTGAGCCCGCACATGGCATTAACGTCGCGACGGTGCGAGGCGATCGTCGACGACGCTGGTGCGCGGTCCTGGCGGCCGCGGCGCTGGTCCTGACGTCAGGAGGCTGTGCCGTGGTGCCGTTGCTGGACAGGATCGGACCGGACGAACCGGTGCTCGTGACCGTGGCCGAGAAGGAGCGGCTGGGGTACTTCCGCCCGGAGGACTCCCGCACCCCGGGGTTGCAGCGCAAGGTCTGGGAGCACCGCGAGCAGATCTACTCCGTCGTGCAGCCGTACGTCGAGCGCGAGCTCGGCCGCGAGGTGCGGATGACCGGGATCAGCACCGGGTACCCCTACTCCGCGGCGAACGTCCGGTGGCGGACCGTGGACGAGCCGATCGTGGCGTCGTACGAGTTCGTGGAGATCGAGGCGGACGGGACACTGCGGTCCGAGGCGCACATCTCGCGGACGGGCGACGGCGCGCTCGCCCCGATCGACGTGGGCGCGATCTACCTCATGGCCTACCGGACGGAGGTCACGGCGCTGCGGGAGCACCTGGCGACGGCGTACCCGCACCTGGCGCCGCTGCCGAAGGGGTACTCGGAGGCGTTCACCCGGGCCGACCGGACGTTCGCGTTCCACTACGACGACCAGCGCGACGACGAGCGCCCACGGGCGCGGGCCGCCGAGGACGCGATCAGGCTCGCCTACCGCGACGACCCCGACCGCACCGACGTGGAGTGGCGCACCGTCGTCGCCGCCGCCGGCGGGGACCTGACCTGGTCGATCCAGGTCAACCTGGTGCACACCGACCCCGCAGCCGACGTGTCCCGCGAGGAGGTGGCGCAGATCGCCGACGAGCTGCGCGCGCACCCCCTGTTCGCGCCGTACACGGCCTGGGACGTCCGCGTCGCGACCCACCTCATGACCCGCGACGGGAACGACTTCCACCACGAGGTCGGGGTCTGGGCCGACCGTGCTCGGGTCGAGTGGCGGGTCGACGAGACGCTCGACGGCGGGTCGGTCAACTGGCGCGACGACGAGACGCCCACGACGGAGCCGGCCACATGAGCGGTCGCCCCGGGACCGACGACGACGACCTGATGGACCTCGCGAGCCGGTTCAGCTATCTGAAGGACCTCACGGAGAAGACGTACATCCACCCGAACGGGAAGGAGTTCCAGGTCATCAACGTCAAGCACGACACCGTGACCGGACTCGACGCCTTCACCTTCGAGAACAAGGCCACCGGCGAGCTCACCGTCGGCTTCCAGGGCACCCAGGGCGGCACCGACGTGCGCCAGGACATCGCCCTGATCACCTCCCTGACCCCGTCGCAGTTCGCGGCCGCCGAGGCCTACGTCCTGCAGGTGGAGCGCGACCGCGGCCAGGTCGTGTCGTCCGTCTGCGGCAACTCGCTCGGCGGCGGGCTGGCCGCCTACGTGTCCGCGAAGAACCCCCGGATCCGGGCCGTGACGGTCAACCCCGCACCGGTCCCGCACGCCGTCGCGGACGTGCACGCCCCGCAGGTGCGCAACTACATCACCCCCACGGACCCGCTGCACCGGGCGGTGGTCGCCGGCAAGCTCGAGAGCCGGATCCTCGGGGAGCAGGTGCGGATCGCCGGCACCGGGTTCAACCTCGCGTTCCTGGGGGCGAACCACGTCGGCAGCGACCGCTCGGACGGGGTCTACGACGCGTCGATGGGCGTGCCGTTCTCGCTGTTCCACCCCGGCGTGGTGCTCCGGTCCGACGGCCACGGGGCGCTGCGAGGGCCCGGCGCGCCGGTCGCGGTGGACGCGGACGTCCTGGGGTGGATGGGCGCGAGCCTGTCCCGGCAGCGCGAGGACCTCGTGGCGGTCCTGGCGTCCGAGATCGACGACGTCGCCGACACCCTGCGCGCCCACGAGGACGACCTCGACCGGCGCGCCGCGCAGATGCGCGAGTCGTTCGCCGCCGACGTCGACGAGGCCTACCGGCCGGTGCGCCGGACGATGTCCGACGTGGTCGAGCAGATCGACCGGGCGCTGCGGTCCCCGTGGGTCCGGATGCGGCCGCCCGGGCCGCTGCGGGTGCTCTGGACGCCCCTGCGTGATCCCGTGCTGGACGCGCTCGCCGACCTGGCCGCGGGGTGCGGTCGGGTCGCGGACTTCGCCACCCGGCTCGGCGCCGTCCAGGTCTGGGACCTGTGCGAGCAGGGGTTCCTCGCGGAGTCCCGCCACCTCACCCGGTCGCTGCTCGACAGCAGCGAGGACCTGCGGGCGGACCTGCGCCTCGTCGACGACAAGTGGCTGGCGTTCGCCGCCGGTACGCAGACGCTGGGCACCGCGCTCGCCCAGGTCGACCAGGACCTCGCCGCCGCCATCGCCGGGCGCACCTGCCCGCCCGACGCGCTGCCGGCGAGCGCGCCGCCCTGGCCGGTCGGGGCCGCGTCGCCGCCCGTGCCCGACGCCCGCGCCCGGTCGCTCCGGGACGCCGTCGAGCAGCGGCAGGACGCGGCCGGGACCCTCGCCCGCGAGCTCGCCTCCGACCTCGCGGACCTGCTGTCCCAGCTCGACGTGGCGTGCACGGTGGCGGTCGCGGCGGTCGAGGTCGTCGACCTGGCGATCACGACCGCGTCGCGGGCGACCCGGGCCGCGATCGGGGCGTACCTGCTGACCCCCGCCGGGCTCGCCCTGACCGCCGCGGGCTCGACCGCGGACCTGCGCCGGTTCGCCGACGAGCTGGAGTACGTCACCACGTGCGTCCGCGTCGAGCTCGAGCGCGTGGAGGACGACATCCGCCGGGTGCGCAGCACGCTGGGCGAGCTGCCCGACCTCGTCGACGAGCTGGTCCCGTACCTGCGCGACACCTTCCTCGCGGACGCCGTGCTGGAGGCCGCCGAGGACGGGTACCGCCGGTGCCGCAACCTGGTCGACCGGTCCCGGCTCGCGTTCGCGGAGGTCGCGCACCACCTGGACGACCACGCAGCCGACGCGGTCGACGCGCTGGCCAAGAACGCCCGGGACCTCGGCGCCGACCTCGACACCGTCCACGACGCGCTGTCCGCGATGATCGGCTGACGACGCACGACGCCCCGGCCCCCACGACGGCGGGGACCGGGGCGCACGGCTCGCGACCGGCGGCTCAGCCCTTGACGGACCCCGCCAGCAGGCCGCGGACGAAGTACCGCTGGAGCGAGATGAACACGATCAGCGGCACCACCATCGAGATGAACGCCCCCGCGGTGAGCACGTGCCAGTCGCCGCCGCGGCTGCCCGCCATCTCCGCGACCGCCACGGTCAGCGGCCGGGAGCCGGTGTTCGCGAAGGTGAGGCCGACCAGCAGGTCGTTCCACACCCACAGGAACTGGAAGATCCCGAACGCGGCGATCGCCGGCACCAGGAGCGGCATGAGCACCTGGAAGAAGATCTTCACGTGCCCGGCGCCGTCGACCCGCGCCGCCTCGACGAGCGAGGCCGGGATGTCCTTCATGAAGTTGTGCAGCAGGAAGATCGCCAGCGGCAGGCCGAAGATCGAGTGCGACAGCCACACGGTCCAGAACGAGCCCTCGATGCCGAACCCGACGTAGTCGCGCAGCAGCGGCACCAGCGCCACCTGGAGCGGCACGACCTGCAGCGCGAACACCGCGACGAACAGCAGGTTCCGGCCCCGGAAGTCGATCCACGCGAACGCGTAGGCCGCGAGCAGCGCGATGGTGATCGGGATGATCACGGCCGGGATCGTGATGACGAACGAGTTGACGAAGTACGTCGCCAGGTTCGCCCCGGAGCCGAAGAGCGCCTGGTCGTAGTTGTCGAGCGTGAACTCGGCCTCGCCGTTGAACAGGCCGCCGAAGACCGACCACCAGCCGGAGCGCCGGATGTCGAGCTCGGGGCGGAACGACGTCACCAGCAGACCCACCGAGGGGATGGTCCACAGGATCGCGATGAGGATCGCGATGAACGACGCCCAGGGGGACGAGAGCTTGCCCTTGGTGGCGATCGCGCGCTTCTCGAGCCGGCTCAGCTTGCGCAGCTGCCCGTTGCCCGACGCGGTCTCGTCGATCGCCTGGCCGACGGGTGCCGTCGGCGGGAGGGGGGTGGTGGTCATCGGATCTCCTCCGACTTGCGCAGCTGCCGCACGTTGTAGATCACGATGGGGATGACCAGGATGAACAGGATCACCGCGAGCGCGGCGGCCAGCCCCTGGTTGTTCTGCCGGAACGCCTGCGTGTAGAACTCGTTCGCGATGACCTGGGTGTCGAACTGCCCACCGGTCATGGTCCGGACGATGTCGAACACCTTGAGCGTGCCGATCGCGATGGTGGTGAGCACGACCACGAGCGCCGGTCGGATCGACGGCACCGTGATGAACCGGAACATCTTCGCGCCGTGCAGGCCGTCCAGGCGGGCGGCCTCGACGATGTCGTCCGGGATGGCCTTGATCGCCGCCGACAGCACCGTCATCGCGAACCCGGTCTGGATCCACACCATCACGACGATGAGGAACATCGTGTTCCAGGGCCCGTTGATGAGGAACTGCTGGGGTTCCAGGCCGATCCAGACCAGCACCTGGTTGAGCAGGCCCGTCTGCTTGACGCCCGGCTGGTTCGGCCGGAACTCGTAGACGAACTTCCAGATGATCGACGCACCGACCATCGAGATCGCCATCGGGATGAACACCAGCGCCTTGGCGAGGCGCTCGAACCGGGTGCGGTCGACCAGCACCGCGTAGACCAGGCCGATCAGGGTGGACCCGATCGGCACCAGGATCACCCAGACCGCGGTGTTGGCCAGCACGCTCTGGAACTGGCCCTCGGTCACCGCGCGCTGGTAGTTGTCCAGCCCGACGAACTCGTTGCCCCGCCGGTCGAAGAACGAGTTCCAGATCGTGATCAGCGCGGGCCGCACGAGGCCCCACGCCAGCAGCAGCAGCGCGGGCCCGGCGAACGCGGTCGCCACGACCCACTTCGGGATCCGCTTCGGTCGGTCGACCAGGAAGAGGATCGCCCCCATCACGACCACGAACAACGCGATCGCCACGAACATCAGGGCGAACTTCTCGCCCACCGTGCTCGCATTCGTCAACCAGTCCATGTGCCCCTCCGAGCCAGGTCGGCCCGCCCGGCCGGACGAGGGAGGTCCCCCGTCCGGCCGGGCAGGCCGGTTCCGATCAGTGCCTGACGGTCAGGACGACGCCGGCCAGGACGCCTCGATCTGGTCGGTGACCTCCTGGGTCGACGAACCGGTGAACCAGTTGACCATCCCGGTCCAGAACGTCCCGGCACCGACCTCGCCCGGCATCAGGTCGGACGCGTCGAACCGGATCACCGAGTCGGGGTTGGACAGGATCTCGGCCGACAGCTTGTCGAAGTCGGTCGCGAGGTTCTCCGGGTCGAGCCCGTTGTTCGCGCTGACCCAGCCGCCCATCGGGGTGGCCTTGGCCTTGGCGTTGGCCCAGTCGGCGCTGGACAGGTACGCCTGGAACGCCTGGACCTCGGGACGGTCGTCGAACGCCGCCACGAACTCCGCGCCGCCGAGGACCGGCTTGATGTCGGTCTGGTTGGTCGGCAGGTAGAACGCGTACACGTCGCCGTCCTCGGCGACCTCCGTGCCCTCCGGCCACTGCGTGGCGTAGAAGTTCGCCGCGCGGTGCATCCAGCAGGTGCCGTCGAGGATCGGGAAGCCCGCGTCGGTCCACGGGGTGGTCGCGATCGAGTCGACGCCGCCGAGGCCGGCGTTCACGAACTCGTCGTTCTTGAGGATCTCGCCCGCGGTGTCGAACGCGTCGACGATCTGCGGGTCGTTGAACGGGATCTCGTGGGTGTACCACTGGTCGTAGACCTCGGGGCCGGCGGTGCGCAGCACCACGTCCTCGATCCAGTCGGTGGCCGGCCAGCCGGTGGCGTCACCGGACTCGACGCCCGCGCACCACGGCATCGCGCCGTCGTCGACGATCTGCTGGGACAGGTCCATCATCTCGTCCCAGGTCTCCGGGACCTCGTAGCCGGCGTCCTCGAACATGGCCGGGGAGTACCAGACGAACGACTTGGCATTCGCGCCGAGCGGGGCCGCGTAGAACGTGCCGTCGACCGAGCCGTACTCCTTCCACGACTCGGTGAAGAACTCGTCCACGTTCGCGTTCACCGCGTCGGGGGCGGGCACGATCGCGTCCGGGAAGTCCTGGACGATCGTCTTCAGCAGGCCGGGCTGGGGCAGGTAGGCGATGTCGGGCGCGTTGCCGGCCTGGATGCGGACGAGCAGCTGCGCCTCGAACTCGCGGGAGCCCTCGTACTCGACGGTGACGCCGGTGCACTCCTCGAACGGGTCGTAGGAGTCCTCCTGGGTCTGCTGCTCGGGCTCGACGATCGACGTGTAGATCGACACGGTCGTGCCCTCGAGGTCACCGAACTCCTCGTAGGGGGCGCAGTCGATCTCCGACGCGGCGCCCGTGTCGCCGCCCGAGTCGTCCGTGCTGCCGCCTCCCGAGTCGCCACCGGAACAAGCCGTGAGCGCGAGCGCCAGCCCGAGCCCGCCGGCGATCGCGGCACCTGTGCCGCGACGACGAATCCTGGTCATGCGTTGCCTCCACCTCGTCGTGGTAGCCCGAGGCGGGGGACGCCTCGGTGCGTGGGCACCATGCAAGCGTTTACATGGCTCGCGCACAACCACTTCGGGCTAGACCGTGGTCACAATTCGGTCACAGGGAGGGGCCGTCGAACCCCGGTCGACCAGCACCGTCGGGAACACGACGTCCGCGGGGACCGGCGTCCCGGTGATCATCTCGAGCAGCATCGTGGCCGCCGTGACCCCCTGCTCGTGCGCGTTCTGGGCCATCGTGCTCAGCCCCAGGTGCTCGCCCATCTCGTGCCCGTCCACCCCGACGACGGACACGTCCTGCGGCACCCGCAGCCCCCGGTCGCGCAGCGCGAGGACAGCGCCCATCGCCATCTCGTCCGACGCAGCGAACACCGCGGTGACGTCCGGGCGCCGGTCCAGCAGCGCGTGCATCGACGCCCGGCCGCCGCGCACGTCGAAGTGCCCGTGCACCTCCAGCCCGGCGTGCGCCAGGCCCCGGTCCCGCATCTCCGCCTGCCAGCCCTGCGCCCGCCGCACCGCCGGCGACCAGGGCAGCGTGTCGTCCGGCTCGCCGCTGAGGTGCGCGATCACGACGTGCCCGAGCTCCGCCAGGTGCGCGACCGCGCGCCGGGCCGTGGCGACGTCGTCCACGCCGACGGTCACCTGGCCGGGCGCACCGGCCCCGACGAACACCAGCGGCAGCTCCAGGCCCTCCAGCGTCGCGACCTCCTCGGCCTCCAGCGGCAGGCCGACCACCAGCACCCCGTCCACGCGCCGACGGAGCACGTCGGGGTCGACCGGGCGTCGCCGCCGCTCGCGGGAGACCTCGAACGTGTACAGCAGCGCGTCGAACTCCTCCGCGCGCAGCGCGCGCTCGGCGCCCTCGATCACGTTCGCGAAGAACCAGTGCGCCACCCACGGCGTGATCAGGCCGATCGTCCGCGTCCGGCCCGAGGCCAGCGAGGCGGCGGACGGCGACGGGACGTACCCGAGCTCGTCGGCAGCACGACGCACCCGCTCGCGCGTGGCCGCCGTGACGTTCGGCAGGCCCCGCAGCGCGCGGGAGACGGTCGCGGTGGACACCCCGGCCGCCCGGGCCACGTCCACGATGCCGTGAGCCATGCGGGGGATTGTGCTCTGCGCCGACCGGGCGGGTCCACCCTCATCGGCTCCGGGTTGCCGTGGGAGCGCGACCGCATCACGCGGTCACGCGCGCGGCGCCCCGCGAGGCGCCGGTCCGCAGGTTCGCGGGCCCGTCAGCGCCCGATGCTGCGCAGCACCGCGACGGCGCCGTCGTCGTCGATCGAGCCGGTGACCTCGTCGGCCGCGAGCCGCACGTGCTCCGACGCGTGCCCCATCGCCACCCCGCGGGCGGCCCAGCGCAGCATCTCGACGTCGTTGCCGCCGTCGCCCACCGCCACCGTCGCGAACGGCTCGACGCCCAGCGCGCGCCGGACCTCCTCCAGCGCGCTGGCCTTCGACACCCCGCCCGGGGTGAGGTCCAACCAGGCGCTCCAGCCCACCGCGTACGACACCTGGTGCAGGCCGACCCGCTCGACGAGCGCGTGGAACTCCTCCGGCGTGCTCCCCGGGTCCCGGACGACGACGCGGGTCGCCGGCTCGGCCACCAGGTCGTCGAACGGCACCACCGTCTGGTCGCCCGTGAGCTCGTTCTCCGGGAACGCCCGCGACACCTTGAACCCGTGGCCCAGGTCCTCGACGGCGAACAGCGCGTCGGGCAGCTCCATCTGGAGCAGCCGGAGCGCCGGCTCCGGGTCGAACGTGATCGTGCTGGTCACCTCGTACCCGCCGGGAAGCGACGGGTCGAGCCGCGCCGTCACGGCGCCGTTCGAGCAGACCACCCAGCCGGACGTGATCCCCAGGTCCTGCGCCACCGGGACCGCGCTGCGCACGCCGCGACCGGTCGCGAGGACGACGTGCGCCCCCGCGTCCCGCAGCGACGCCAGGCAGCCGCGCACCTCGTCCGAGACCACGCCGTCGTAGGTGAGCAGCGTGCCGTCGACGTCCAGCGCGACGAGCGTGCCGGCCGCGGTGCGCGGGTGGGTCATCGGGATCCGCCTCCGGTGGTGGCGCGGGCCGTCGGCTCGAGGACCTCGAGGCCGCCCAGGTACGGACGCAGCCCCTCCGGCACCCGGACCGAGCCGTCGGCCTGCTGGTGGTTCTCCAGGATCGCGACGATCCAGCGGGTCGTCGCGAGGGTGCCGTTCAGGGTCGCGACCGGACGGACCTCGCCGTCCGCGGTCCGCTCCCGGACGCCGAGGCGCCGGGCCTGGAACGTCGTGCAGTTCGACGTCGAGGTCAGCTCGAGGTACCGCTCCTGGCTCGGGAGCCACGCCTCGCAGTCGAACTTGCGCGCGGCGCTCGACCCCAGGTCCCCCGCCGCCGTGTCGATCACCCGGTACGGCAGGCCGGCCAGGGCGAGCATCTGCTCCTCCCAGCCCAGGATGCGGCGGTGCTCGTCGGCGGCGTCCTCGACGGTCGTGTAGCTGAACGCCTCGACCTTGTGGAACTGGTGCACCCGGATGATGCCGCGGGTGTCCTTGCCGTACGACCCGGCCTCGCGCCGGTAGCACGCCGACCAGCCCGCGTACCGCCGCGGACCCGCCGACAGGTCGAGGATCTCCCCCGAGTGGTAGCCCGCGAGCGCCACCTCGCTGGTGCCGACCAGGTACAGGTCGTCGGCCTCCAGGCGGTAGATCTCGTCCGCGTGCGCACCCAGGAACCCGGTGCCCGCCATGATCTCGGGCTTGACCAGCGTGGGCGTGATGACCGGGGTGAACCCGGCGGCGAGCGCGCGGTCGACGGCCGCGTTCAGCAGCGCGAGCTCGAGGCGGGCGCCGATCCCGGTCAGGTAGTAGAACCGCGCGCCGGACACCTTCGCGCCGCGCTCGGTGTCGATCGCCTGCAGGCCCTCGCCCAGCTCGAGGTGGTCGCGGACCCGGAAGTCCGCGCCGTACTCGGCCCCGAAGTCGCGCGGGGTGCCCTCGTGCCGCAGCACGACGTAGTCGTCCTCGCCGCCGGCCGGGACGCCGTCCTCGATGACGTTGCCGATCCGGCGCGCGAGCTCGGTGGCGTGCGCCTCCGCGGCGTCGGCGTCGGCCTGCAGCGCCTTGACCTGCTCGGCGAGCGTCTTGCCGCGGGCCAGCAGCGCCTGCTTCTCGTCGCCCTGCGCGGACGCCACCTGCTTGCCCAGGGACTTCTGCTCCGCGCGGAGCTGCTCGAAGTCGGTGAGCGCGGCGCGGCGGCGGGCGTCCGCGTCGAGCACCTGGTCCACGAGCCCCGGGTCGTCCCCGCGGGCCACCTGGCTGGCGCGGACGACGTCGGGGTCCTGCCGGAGCAGCTTCAGATCGATCACCAGGCGAGCGTACCGACCGCCGCCACCCCGGCCCGCCCCCAGTCCCCCGGGTGGATCCACCCGGTCCGGGGTGGCGGGGTCGCGCTCGACACGCCCGGCGCGCCGTCCCGGGTGGATCCACCCCGCGCGGGACGGGGACGCGGGGCCGTAGATTCGGCGCATGACCTGGGAAGGATGGCTCGCGCTCGTCGCCGCCGTGCTGTCCGTGGTGGCCCTCGGGGTCTCCGCGGTCGTCTGGCGGCGGACCGCCCCGACGCGCCGGACGGGGACCGTCGTGGGGACCGTGTCCGCGCCCGACGAGCCGGCACCGCACCGGCCGCTGGTGGCGTTCGTCGCGAACCCCTCGAAGCCCGACGTGCCGGACCTGCGCGCCCAGGTGCGGCGCGCGTGCGCGGAGCAGTACCTGCCCGAGCCGCTGTGGCTGGAGACCACCCTCGAGGACCCGGGCGTCGGGCAGACGCGGGACGCGGTCGCCCGCGGGGCGGACGTCGTGGTGGCGCTGGGCGGCGACGGCACGGTGCGCGCGGTCGCGGAGGGCCTGGTCGGCACGGGCGTCCCGATGGGGCTGGTCCCGGTCGGCACCGGCAACCTGCTGGCGCGGAACCTCGACATCCCGATCGGCGACCCGATGGCCGCGCTGCAGATCGCGCTGGACGGCACGGACCGCACGATCGACGTCGGCTGGCTGCGGGTGCTGAAGTTCGAGTCCGGGGTGGACGACGACATCGCCGAGGCCGCCGACGACCTGCCCGCGGACACCGACGTCCCGCGGGACCACATCTTCCTGGTGATCGCCGGGGTGGGCTTCGACGCGGCGATGGTCGCGGACGCGGACGACGACCTCAAGGCGCGGGTCGGCTGGATGGCCTACTTCGTCGCCGGCATCAAGCACCTGCACGGCCGCCGGCTGCGCACGACCGTCCGCCTGGACGACGAGAACGCCGAGCCCGCGCGGGTCCGCAGCCTGCTGATCGGCAACTGCGGCCGGCTGCCGGGCGGGATCACGCTGCTGCCGGACGCGGTGCTCGACGACGGCTGGCTGGACGTCGCGGCGATCGACACCCGCGGCGGCGTCGCGGGCTGGGCGCAGCTCCTCGGCGAGGTGGTCCTGCAGGGCGTGGGCGTCCGCACCGAGCTGCCCGCGAAGATCGGCCGGATCGACCACGCCCGCGCCCGCGAGGTGCACGTGGAGATCGACGGCGGCGAGTGGGTGCAGGTCGACGGCGACGTCATCGGGCAGGTCACCGAGCTGTCCGCGCGCGTCGACCCGGGCGCGCTGGTCGTCCGCGTCGCGCACCCCTGACCCGCGCCGGCCCGACCCCGGCCCGCGGCCGACCGCGGCCCCGGCCCCGCGTCAGACCGACGTGCCGCCGCGGACGGAGCGCAGGCGGTCCCGCGCGGCCCGGAAGTCGGGGTCGGCGGTGCCGAGGTGCACGTCGGCGGCGCGGCCGTCGGCCCGCGGGTAGGACCCGAGGTACCGGACCAGCGGGCACACCCGGTGCAGGCCCATGAACGCCTCGCCCATCCGCTCCTCGGCGATGTGCCCCTCGGCGTCGAGGGAGAACGAGTACCGGCCGAGCGAGTCCCCGATGGGCCGGGACTCGATGCGGGACAGGTTCACGCCGCGCGCCGCGAACTGCTCGAGCATCGTCAGCAGCGCGCCCGCCTCGTTGCTGGGCAGGTGCACGACGAGCGTGGTCTTGTCGGCACCCGTGGGCGGCGGGACCTCCCCCGGCGGGCCCACGACGACGAACCGGGTGACCGCGTCGGGGTTGTCGGCGACGCCCTCCGCGAGGACCTCGAGCCCGTAGTGCGCGGGCGCGGCGGGCGGGACGAGCGCGGCGTCGAAGCCCAGCGCCTCCCCGGCGTCGGACGACCCGGCGGCCTCGGCCAGCAGCGCGGCGGGGGCGGTGTTGGACGTCGCGGGCACGTGCACGGCGCCGGGCAGGTGCGCGGCGAGCCACCGGCGGCACTGCACCCAGGCGTGCGGGTGCGCGGCGACGCGGCGGACGTCCGCGAGCGCGACCCCGGGCCGCCCGACCAGCGTGAAGCCCACGGGCACGAGCACCTCGCGGTGCAGCACCAGCGGGCTGCCGACGGCGAGCGCGTCGAGGGTCGCCGTGACGCCGCCCTCGATGGTGCTCTCGATGGCGACCACGGCGCGGTCGGCCTGCCCGGTGCGGACCGCCTCGATCGCGGAGACCACGTCGGCCTGCGGGAGGTACTCCGCCTCGCTCGGGTCGGCGACCTGCCGGAGCGCGGCCTCCGTGAACGTGCCCGCGGGTCCGAGGTACGCGTAGCGGGTGCGGCCGGGCATCGGGACCTCCGGGTGGTGCGGGCGGCGCTCGTGAGGACGCGGTGAGCGCCCTGTGCGGCGCGGGTGCACGTGCGGGCGGGGACGCCCGGCACGACGCGACCGACAGTAGTGCGCCCGTACGCTGGCACGGTGCTCCTGTCCACGCCCGTGCCGTGCCCGTCCGACCCGGGCGGACCGCCCCAGCCGGCGCGGCGCCGCGCGCCCGGCGCCCGGCTGCTCGCCGTCGCACTGGCGCTGGTCGCCGTCAGCACCGGCTGGCTGACCGCCGCCCCGACGGCCGCCGCCGCGCAGGAGCCCGCGCCCGAGCAGCCGGTGGTGCTGCTCGGCGTGACCGGGCTGCGCTGGGACGACCTCGGGTCGCTCACGACGCCGTCGCTGTGGGAGCTGTCCCGCGAGGCGTCGGTCGGGACGACGGTGGTGCGCAGCCGCTGGTCGTACACCTGCCCCAGCGCGGGCTGGCTCGCGGTCTCGGCCGGCGGGCGCTCGGACGACGTGCGGGTCGCCGACGGCACCTGCCGCACGCTGCGCGACCCGCTGGCCAACGGCGCGGTCCCGGGGTGGCAGGACTACCTCGACGCGACCGACGCCTCGCCGTACGACTCCCGCCTCGGGCTGCTGGGCGACACCGTCGCGGCCGCCGGGGTGACGGCGACGGGCGTCGGGCCGGGTGCCGCGATCGCTCTGGCCGGCGCCGACGGGATGCCCGTCGGGACCCACGTGCGCGAGCCCGCGGACGCCGACGCGCTCGAGGCGGTCGTCGGGGACGCCCTCGCCACGTCCCGCCTGGTCGTGGTCGACGCGGGCGTGGTGCGGGACCCGGGCTACCAGACGCGCGGTCGCTCGGAGGCGGACGGCACCGCGACCGGCGAGGGCGAGCAGGCCCCCGACGTGTCCGGGACCGACGTCGTCATCGAGCCCACCCGCGCGGAGCAGGTCCAGGCCATCGACGCGCACGTCGGCGCCGTGCTCGACGCGGTCGCCGCGTCCCGCACGGACACCACCGTGCTGCTGTTCTCCCTCGCGGACTCCAGCCGCCGCGCCCAGCTGCAGGTCGCCGCGGCGACGGGCCCGACCCCGTCCGGGGACGTCTACGCGGGCGGCCTGATCGGCTCGCAGTCGACCCGGCAGCCCGGCTACCTCCAGGCCACGGACATCGCGCCGACCGTGCTCGACGCGCTGGGCGTCCGCGACCGCGCCCCCGCGGGCGCGCTGGTCGGGTCGGGCATCCGGTTCTCGCCGGACGACGCGACCGCGGGCGAGCGGGTCGCGTACCTGATGGACCAGAACCGCCAGGCGCAGGCCGCCAAGCCCCTGGTCGGCAGCTTCTACGTGTGGTGGGTCGGCGCGAACCTGGCCCTGTACCTGCTGGTGATGGTCGGCCTGAACAGCCGGGTCCGTCGCTGGTGGCTGGACCTCCTGCACCGGCTCCGCCCGGGGCACCACGCCGGTCCCGAGCACCCGCGCCGGGTGCTGCACGGCCTGCGGGTCGCGGCGGTGCTGGTGGCCGCGGTGCCGGTGTCGACGTTCCTGGCGAACCTGGTCCCGTGGTGGCGGTCGTCCTCGCCCGCGTGGGCGCTGGTGGTCGTGGTCGTCGGGTTCGCCGCGCTCATCACCGCGCTCACGCTCGCGGCGCCCTGGTGGCGCACGCGGCTGCTGGGCCCGCTGGGCGTGGTCGGCGCGGTCACGGCGCTGGTCCTCGCGGTCGACGTGGCGACCGGGGCCCGCCTCGCGCTGGACTCGATGATGGGGCCGGGGTCGCTCGTCGCGGGCCGGTTCTACGGGTTCGGCAACCCGGCGTTCGCCCTGTTCGCCACGGCGATGATCCTCACGACGGTCGCGCTCGCGGACCCGCTGCTCCGCCGGGGCCGTCGCGGCCTGGCGGTCGGCGTCGTGGCCGTGATGGGCGTGACCGCGACGGTCGTCAACGGCACGCCGAGCATCGGCGCCGACTTCGGGGGCCCGCCCGCCCTCGTGCCGGGGTTCGGCATCCTCGCGCTGCTGGCCGCCGGGATCCGGCTGAACTGGCGCCGGGTCCTGCTGGTGCTCGCCGCCGGCGCGGTGACGGTCATCGGCATCGCCACCCTCGACTACCTGCGCCCCCCGGACGAGCGCACCCACCTCGGCGCGTTCATCGAGACCGTGCTCGACGGCGGCCTGTGGACGGTGCTGCTGCGCAAGGGCCAGGCGAACCTCGGCATCCTGTTCGGCAGCGAGCAGACGCTGCTGGCGATCGGCGGCCTGCTGCTGGTCGTGCTGCTGGTCGGCCGGCCCGCGCGGTCGGCGGTCAGCGCCCCCGACGGCGGCCCGTACGCGTGGCTGTCCGGCGGGGCCCCCGTGCGCCGGCTCGCCACGGACGCGCCGATGCTGCTCAAGGGGCTGATCGCGCTCGCCGTCACGCTCGGCATCGGGTTCGCGCTGAACGACTCCGGCGTGGTCATCCCCGCGACGGGGATCGGCCTGGCGGTCCCGCTGCTGGCCGCGGTCTGCGCGAGCTGGATGCTGCTGCTGCCGGCGTCGGCGACCGTGCCGGGGGCCGATCCCGGCACGGACGACGGCGCCGAGGCCGAGGACGAGGCCGACGGTCAGCGCACCGTCCGGAACGCTGGCGGCCTCGCGCCGACCATCCCCGGCAGCGCCGGACCGGGCACGTCGACCGGCCGCACGGCCAGCTCGAACGCCGAGGGCCGCCCGAACAGGTAGCCCTGCGCGAGGTCGCAGCCGAGGGACCGCAGCGCCGTGTACCGGGGCTCGTCCTCGACGCCCTCGGCGATCACGTCGGCGCCCAGCGACCGGCCGAGCGCGACGATCGCCTCGACCACGCCGCCCGCGCGCGAGCCCACCGGGCCGCCGCCGCCGAGTCCCTGCACGAACGACTGGTCGATCTTCAGCAGCGTCACCGGGTAGTCGTGCAGCCGGGACAGCGACGAGTAGCCGGTGCCGAAGTCGTCGATCGCGACGCCGATGCCCGTCTCGCGCAGCGCCCGCAGCATGGGGACGGCGCGGGCGTCGTCGGCGAGCGCGCTCTCGGTGACCTCGATGCCGAGCCAGCTCGGCGGCGCGTCGTGCGCGGCGAGCGTGTCGACCACGAGCGTCACCAGGTCCGGGCGGTCCTTGGCGGCCGCGAACTGCCGCGGGGACACGTTGACCCAGACCCGCAGGTCCGCGCCCGTGCGGCGGTTGTGCGCGCTGACCTCGCCGAGCGCGCGGTCCAGCGCCCACGCACCGAGGTCGCCGATCAGGCCGGTCTCCTCCGCCACCGGGATGAACTCCGCCGGGGAGACGGGTCCGCGGGTGCGGCTGGTCCAGCGCATCAGCGCCTCGACGCCCTCGACGCGCCCGGTGATGAGGTCGACCTCGGCCTGGTAGACGAGCGTGACCTCGCCCTCCTCGACCGCGCGCCGCAGGTCGGCGGCCATCGTCAGCCGCTGGCGCGCGTGGTCGGCGCCGTGCTCCTCGTACCAGTGGTGGGTGCTGCCGCCGGCGGCCTTCGCCCCGTACATCGCGACGTCGGCGCAGCGCAGCAGCTCGTCCCAGGGCATCGCGCCGGGCTCGGCGTGCACCACGCCGACGCTGCACCCGACCGCGAACTCCTCGTCGCGCAGCACGAACGGCTCGTCGAACGCGGTGACCAGCCGCCGCGCGACCCGCTCGGCCGTCGCCGCGTCCACGTCGGGCAGCAGCACCACGAACTCGTCGCCGCCGAGCCGCGCGGCGGTCGCCCGGTCCGGCAGGTCCGCGGCGACCCGGCCCGCGGCCCGCTGCAGCAGCTCGTCGCCGACCACGTGGCCGTAGGAGTCGTTGACGAGCTTGAACCGGTCGAGGTCGAGCAGCAGCAGCGCCGTGCCCTCCCGCGAGGTCGCCAGCGCCGCGACGGCCCGCTCGCGCGCGAGGTCCCGGTTCGGCAGGCCGGTCAGCGAGTCGTGCGTGGCCGCGTGCGTGAGCCGGTCCTGCGCCTCGCGGAACCGGGTGACGTCCCGCGCCACCACCAGCACCGAGTCGACGCCCCCGTCGGGGCCGGGCTCGGGGACGGCGCGCACGTCGTACCAGTGGCCGCCGGACGGCGCCGACATGCTGATCAGGCGCCGGGGGTCGGCGTCGACGTCCACCCCGGGCTCGGTGCCCAGGGCGATCATGTGGTGCGCGAGCGCGCGGACGGCGTCCATCACCGCGGACCGACCGGACAGCTCCTTGACCGTGCGGCCGAGGTCGTCCTCGGTGAGCGAGGCCGCGCGCCGCATCGCCTCGTTCACGAACTGCAGGCAGCCGTCCGCGTCCACCCGGGCGAGCGCGTCGGGCGTGTTGCGGGTGATCGACTCCAGGTCCCGGGTGCGCAGCGCCAGCGCCCGGGTCCGCTCCGCGGCGAGCACCACCGCCCGCACCTCCGCTGCGGCCCGGGAGCCCATCAGCCCGACGACCAGCCCGGTCAGCAGCAGCCCGAGCACCAGCGGGAACCAGGCGAGGGGCCCGGGCTCGGCCTGCGGGGCGGCGACGAGGGTCCAGGTCCGGCCGGCCACGGGCACGTCGAGGGTCTGCGCGGTCCCGGGGCCGGCGCGGTCCGGTGCGGCGGCGGGGACCGTGCCCGCCGTGCCGTCCGCGAGCTCGCCCAGCACGGTCGCGCCGTCGCGCACGACGATCGCGTCGCGGGGCCGGGTGGGCACCTGGTCGAGCAGCGGGGCGACCCGGAACGTCACGACCGTCCAGCCGAGCAGCAGCCGCTGCCGTGCGGCGACGTCGTCGGGCGGGGCGGGCGCGTCGTACACGGGAGCGACCACCGCGGCCTCCGGCCCCACCGCCGAGCCCGCCCGGGCGACCAGGCCCGTGTCGGCCGGGTGGCTGTCGGCGGTCAGGGCGTCCACCGGGTAGACGGCCGACAGGGCGGGCCGGCCCGTGTCCCGCGCGACGGTGAGCGCCGCGGCCACGGCGGACAGCGCGGAGGGGGCGCCGGTGCCCGCGACCAGGCCGTCGAGCAGGGACGGTGCGCCCGAACGGACCATGCCGCCGACCGTGACGCCGTGCGGGGTGATCGTCCCGGCGGGCGCGAGGTGCACCGGTGCGGCGGGGTCGGCCCCGTCGGACGCCGCCACCCAGCCGATCCCGGCGGTCGCGCCGCCGGCGCTGTGGTCGTCGGCCGCCACGACGCCCTCGGCCACGCCGAGCACCGGGACGTGCATGTCCCACTCGGCGACCCCGTCGCCCCAGGAGGTGGTCCCGGTCGGCGTGAGCAGCCGGGCCGCCGCGACGGCGAGCCGGGTCTGCACGTCCACGCGGCCGGAGACCGACTCCGCCGTGACGGCGAGCTGCGCGCGGGTCGCGGCGTGGATCCGCTCGCGCTGCTGCTGCGCGTCGAGCGCGGAGAACGCCAGGGTCAGCACCAGGCCGAGCGGGATCAGCACGGCGAGGATGAAGCGCAGCCGGCGACGGGCGCGCCGACGGGCGTCGAGCGGCATCCGCACCTCCCTCGGGCTCGTCACGGCGGTCCGCGCCGCCGGCGGCGGACCAGCGCGTACACCTCCCATCGGTCGCGAGGGGTCCGGACGCGACCCCTGTGGCGAACTTCACCCGGGTGCGCGCCGCCGGGCGAGCCGATCGCCCTGCGGCAGCGCGGATGCCCCTAGACTCGCCGACGTGATCTTCAAGTCGGTGGGCGAGGGCAGGCCCTATCCCGATCACGGCCTCGTCACGCCCAAGCAGTGGGCCGAGGTGCCGCCGCGCCAGGTCCGCCTGGACGAGCTGGTCACCACCAAGCGGGACCTCAACCTGGACAACCTCCTGTCGGAGGACTCCACGTTCTACGGGGACCTGTTCGCGCACGTCGTGCAGTGGCGCGGCGTCCTCTACCTGGAGGACGGCCTGCACCGTGCCGTGCGTGCCGCCCTGCACCAGCGGCCCGTGCTGCACGCGCGCGTCCTCGTGATCGAGAACGATGAGCGCTGACCGCACCCCGGACGCCGCCCGTCAGCGACGCCACCGGCACGTCCGCGAGCGCCAGGCCGTCGTGTTCGGCGTCCTGCTGGGTGGCCTCGCGGTCGCCGCGCTCGGCGCCGCCGCCGTCTACACCGGCAGCTGGACGCCGCCCCTGCTCGCGCGCGGCTTCTCGTCCCCCGCCCCGACGGGCCTGGCCGCGGCGAACTCGCCGTGCCCGCCCGAGGGCGCCACGCCCGTCCCGTACGGCCAGGTGACGGTGAACGTCCTCAACTCCACCAGCCGGGTCGGGCTCGCGGGCGACACCGCGTCCGCCCTGGCCTCCCGGGGGTTCGTCGTCGCGTCGCAGAACAACGCCGCCGCGATGGGCTACACCGGGTACGACGGCACGGCGCTGATCCAGTTCGGCACGCAGGGCGTCGCCGCCGCGTACACCGTCGCCGCGCAGTTCGACACCCCGCAGCTGGTGCTCGACACCCGCGCGGACGCGACCGTCGACGTCGTGGTCGGCAAGACGTACAACGCGCTGGTCGCGGCGGCCGACGTCGTGCTCGTCGTGGACCAGCCGTTCGCCGTGCCGGAGGGCTGCATCGCCCTCGACCAGGTGACCGCGGTCCCGCAGCCCACGCCGCCGCCGGCACCCGAGGAGACCGCGCCCCCGGCCGAGGGCTGACGCCCCCGGCCGGTCCGCCTCCCGCCTCAGCGGCCGAGCTCGGTCCCGCCCGGCACGGACGCCGGGGACGCCGGCTCCTGGGTGGTGCCGCGCCACCGGGCCACGGCCCGCATCAGGTGGTAGACGCCGATCGCCGCGGCCGAGCCCAGCGCGATGCCCTCGAACGTGAGGTCGCCGACGGCCCACGTGTAGTTCGCGATGCCGATGACCAGCGCGACGGCCGCCGTGGTGAGGTTCACGGGGTTCGAGAAGTCGACCTTGTTCTGCACCCAGATCCGGGCGCCGAGCACGCCGATCATCCCGTAGAGCACCGTGGTCGCGCCGCCGAGGACGCCGGCGGGGATCGTGTTGATCAGCTCGCCGAACTTCGGGGACAGGCTCAGCACCAGCGCGGTGGCGGCCGCGACCCAGTAGGCCGCCGTCGAGTACACCTTGGTCGCCGCCATCACGCCGATGTTCTCCGCGTAGGTGGTGGTGCCGGAGCCGCCGCCGACGCCCGCGAGCGTGGTGGCCAGGCCGTCGGCGAGCAGCGCGCGGCCGGTGAGCGGGTCGAGGTCCTTGCCGGTCATCGCGGCGACGGACTTCACGTGGCCGACGTTCTCGGCGATCAGCACGAACACCACGGGCAGGAACAGCCCGAGCAGCCGCGGCTCGAACGTCGGGGTGACGAACTCCGGCAGCCCGACCCACGCGGCCTCGCCGACGGCGGTGAAGTCGACCTCGCCGCGCAGGGTCGCCACCGCGTAGCCGATCACGACGCCGACCAGGATCGACAACCGGCCGAGGATGCCGCGGAACAGCACGCCGGTGAGCACGATCGCCGCCAGGGTGACCACGGCGGTCACGGGCGCGGCACGGAACCCGCTGCACGCGCCGCTGTCGTCGCAGGTGCCCCACGCGGTCGGCGCGAGGTTGAAGCCGATCAGCGCGACGACGGTGCCGGTGACGACCGGGGGCATCACGAGGTCGATCCACCGGGAGCCGGCGAGGTGCACCACGAGGCCGATCAGCGCGAGCAGCACGCCGGTGAGCAGCACGCCGCCGACGGCCGCGGACTGCCCGCCGGACGCGGTCGCCGCGACGATCGGGCCGATGAACGCGAAGCTCGAGCCCAGGTACGAGGGCAGCCTGTTCCCCGTGACCAGCAGGAACACGACGGTGCCGAGGGCGGAAAACAGCAGCGTCGTCGCCGGGGAGAACCCGGTGAGCAGCGGCACCAGGAACGTCGCGCCGAACATGGCGACGACGTGCTGCATGCCGATCCCGATGGTCCGGGGCCAGGACAGCCGCTCGTCCGGGGCGACGACCGCCCCCGGCTCGACGCGCCTGCCGTCGCCGTGCACCCGCCACCCGATCGCGCTCACGCCGGTCCCGCCTCCTCGTGGCGCGGCGGACCGTCCGCGCGCCGGGGGCAGGCTACCGGGCGGCTTCACCCGGTCGGGCGCCCGCGTAGGGTGTGGACGCCCGCGCCCGCCCGCCCACGCCCGAGGTGACGTCATCGACCGCCTGCTGCGCTCGCGCCCCGCCCTGTGGACCGCGTTCGTGCTGGTGCACGGCTGGATCACGTACGTCGGCACCGTCCTGATCCCCGCGCGGGCCTTCTGGGACCTCGACCTGTACCGCTGGTGGATGTGGCAGGGCCTGCACCAGGGCGTGTGGCCCGTGCTGGACGGCGACTGGGTGTACCCCGCCGGGGCCGTCGTGCCGATGGCGCTGCCCGCGCTGGTCGACGCCGTCGGCACCCGGCCGTACGCGCTCGCCTGGTCCGCGATGGTCGCGCTGCTGAACGCGGTCGCGGTGCTGGTGCTGCTGCGCCGGGCCGGCGCGGGAGCGACAGGTGTCCGCGGCGTCGTCGAGGCCCCCCGGCACGACCCGGCGGTCGGCGCGTGGTGGTGGCTGGGGTTCGTGCTGCTGCTCGGTCCGGTGGCGGTCGGGCGGCTGGACGCCGTGGTCGCGCCGGTCGTCGTCGTCGCGCTCACGGTCGCGCTGCGGCACCCGGCGGTGGCGTCCGCCCTGCTCACGGCGGGTGCGTGGGTCAAGGTCGCCCCCGGCGCGCTGCTGCTGGCCCTCGTGCTCGTCGTCCGCCGCCCCTGGCGGGACCTCGTGCTGCCCGCCGCCGCGGTGTGCGTGGTGGTGGTCGGCGCGGTCGCGGCCGGCGGCGGGCTCGGGCACCTCACGAGCTTCCTCACCGAGCAGGGCGACCGCGGGCTCCAGCTCGAGTCCGTCGCCGCGACGCCCTGGCTGGTCGCCGGCATCACCAGCCCCGACGTGCGGGTGGTGCTCAACGACGCGATCACGACCTGGGAGATCGCCGGGCCGGGGACCGCGGGCGTCGCCGCCGCGCTGGGGCTGGTCCTGCCGGTCGCGCTGGCGCTCGTCACCGGCCTGCTCGCGTGGGTGCGGCTGCGCGCCGGCGACGCCCTGGACACCGCGGGGTTCCTCGCGCGCGGGGCGCTGCTGCTCGCGGTCGTGCTGATCCTGGCGAACAAGGTCGGCTCGCCGCAGTTCGTCGGCTGGCTGGCCGGGCCCGTGGTCGTCGGCCTCGCCCGGCCCGGGCTCGCCGGCCTGCGGTCCTGGCGGGTGCCGGCGGTGCTGGTGCTGGTGGTCGCGGGGCTCACGCAGGTCGTGTTCCCGGTCGCCTACGACGCGATCACCCTGCAGCAGGCGGGCCCGACGCTGGTGCTCGCGCTCCGCAACGTGCTGCTGGTCGTGCTCGCGGTGGTGGTGGCCCGCGACCTGGTCCGCACGGGGCGTGCGGACCGGTCGCGGGCGCCCGGACTCAGCGCAGCTGCGGCATGACCTCGGAGGCCACCAGCTCCAGGTGGTCGAGGTCGTGCAGGTCCAGCACCTGCAGGTAGACGCGGGTCGCGCCCAGCTCGGCGAGCGAGCCCAGGCGGTCGACGATCGCGGTCGGCGTGCCGGCGATGCCGACCTCGCGCAGCTCCTTCGGGTCGCGGCCGATCGCGGCGGCCCGGCGGTCGACCTCGGCGTCGTCACGGCCCGCGCACAGCACGAGCGCCGCGGACAGCGTCAGGGACTGCGGGTCGCGGCCGATGGTCCGGCACGCCTCGCGGACCGTCTCGAACTTCTCGCCCACGACGTCCAGCGCGGGGAACGACAGGTTGAACTCGGTGGCGAACCGGGCGGCCAGCGCGGGGGTCCGCTTCGGGCCCAGACCGCCGACGATCACCGGCACCCCCGCCTTCGACGGGTCCAGCGGGGAGGCCTGCACCGGCTTCGGCAGCGCGGGGCTGCGCGTCAGGGTGTAGTGCTCGCCGGCGTAGTCGAACGTCTCGCCCACCGGCGTGCCCCACAGGCCGGTGACGACCTCGAGCTGCTCGGTCAGCGGGCCGAACCGCTTCTCCGGGAACGGGATGCCGTACGCCGCGTGCTCCTCGGCGAACCAGCCGGCGCCGAGCCCGAGCTCGACGCGGCCGCCCGACATCTGGTCGACCTGCGCGACCTGGATCGCGAGGACACCCGGGTGCCGGAACGTGGCGGAGGTGACGAGCGTGCCGAGCCGGATCCGGCTGGTCTCGCGCGCCAGACCGGCGAGCGTCGTCCACGCGTCGGTCGGACCGGGCAGGCCGTCGCCGCCCATCGTCAGGTAGTGGTCGGAGCGGAAGAACGCGTCGTAGCCCAGCTCCTCCGTGGCACGCGCCACGGCCAGGAGGTCGTCGTAGGTCGCGCCCTGCTGCGGTTCGGTGAAGATCCTCAGGTCCATGCCCCCGAGCCTTTCACGCCCGCGGAGCCGTGCACGCCGACGCCGGGGTAGCGTCGTCGGCGTGCTGCGCAGCATCCGGTGGTCGAGCCTCGCCGTGGTCGCGGGCGCCCTGACGCTGACGGTGGTCTGCCTGGTGCTGGCCGCACGCGGCGCCGTGTGGGCGCTGCTCGTCGCGCTGGTGAGCGCCGCGACGGCGGTCCGCGAGGTGCGCGCGCTGCGCCGGCTCGACCGGGCCCCGCGCGCTCGACCCGCGCGGACGCGCCCGTCCGTGAGACCGTGAGCGCATGGTGACGCAGCTCGGCCTGGCCCTCGACGCGCTCGCGGTCGCGGACTGGCGCCGACGCACCGCCCAGACCTACGCGGACGTGCGCCGGATCGCGGAGTCCGACCCCGCCGCCGCGCACGCCGAGTGGGTCGCCCGCCGCGACGAGCTGTTCGCCGAGCACGCCGCGTCCCCCCTGCGGCCCGCGGCCAAGGCCGTGTTCACCGGCCTGTCGGTGGCGCCCTACGACCCGGCCTTCCGGTTCGAGGTCCGGGTGCGCGCCACCTCCGCGCAGCGGCTCGAGGTCGCGACCGGCACCGACGGCGTCGTCCCGTTCGACCGGGTCGGCCGCGTCGAGCTCGACGGCCTCGGCGGGCTGTCCGTGTGGGCGCTGCGCAGCTACGGCGGCGGCATCTTCATCCCCGTGAAGGACCGCACCGCCGGGCGCGGCACCTACGGCGGCGGCCGGTACCTGCTGGACACCGTCAAGCACGCCGACCTGGGCCGCGCGGCCGACGGCGGCCTCGTGCTCGACCTCAACTTCGCCTACAACCCGTCGTGCGCGTACGACCCCGCGTGGGCGTGCCCGCTCGCGACCCGCGGCAACGTGCTCGACGCGGAGGTTCCCGTCGGCGAGCAGCAGCCCGACCCGCTGATCGTCGCCGACTTCGAGCTCGAGTAGCGCCGCCTACGCTGGTCCGGTGCCCCTGACGATCGAGACCCGCACCGCCGCCACGATCACCGCCGCCGAGCTGTACCCGCTGCTGCGGCTGCGCGTCGACGTGTTCGTCGTCGAGCAGGACTGCCCGTACCCCGACCTCGACGGCCAGGACCTGCTGGACGACACCCTGCAGATCTGGGCGCACGAGGACGGCGAGGTGCTCGGCTGCATCCGGGTGCTGCGAGCCTCCGGCGACGAGCCCGCGATCGGCCGGGTGGCGACCGCCGGGGCCGCCCGGGGACGGGGCGTCGCCGCCGCGCTGATCCGGCACGGGCTCACCCTGGTGCGGCCCGGCGCGACGGTGCACCTGCACGCGCAGGCGCACCTCGAGGACTGGTACGCGCGGTTCGGGTTCGCCCGCGCGGGTGCGAACGACGTCGAGGACGGCATCCCGCACCTGCCGATGACGCTGGTCGCACCCGGGCCCACCGCCTGACTCAGCGCTGGCAGGTCGGGCACCAGTAGAGCTTGCGCCCCGCCATCTCCTCGACGACGACCGGGGTGCCGCACGTCCGGCACGGCTCACCGCCGCGCCCGTAGACCCAGTGCCGCAGCGACCGGTCCCGCAGCGCCGCCGCGCGGCCCGCGTCGTCCAGGTCCTCGCGGGTCAGCATCACGCCCGTGCGGATCCCGTCCGCGAGCAGCACCGACCAGTCGTCCCACAGCGCCCGCGCCGTCTCGGCCGGGACCCGCCTGCCGGGCACGTGCGGGTCGAGCCGCGCGCGGTACAGCAGCTCCGCGCGGTAGATGTTGCCGATCCCGGCGACCACCGCCTGGTCCATCAGCAGCTGGCCGACCGGCGTCCCGCGCGACGTCAGCCGCCGCACCATCTCGTCGCCGCCCGCGCCGTCGTCGGACGCCGGGTCCGGCCCCAGGCGGGCGACCGCCAGCGCCGCGGCCGCCGGGTCGAGCACCTCGCACGCCGTGGGCCCGCGCAGGTCCGCGACCGTCGCCTCCGCCGCCAGCCGCACCCGGACCTGCCCGACCGGGGCCGGCGGGAACGGCGCGTCCGGGACGTCGACGTCGTCGTCGCGCTCGCGCTCCTCCTCGCCGATCCGGACCGAGCGGCGCACCCGCGGCGCCCCGAGGCTCGCGACCGCGTCCGACCCCTCGGCCAGCGGGGACACCACGCCGTGCAGGTCCCACGCCCCGTACAGCCCGAGGTGCACCCGCAGCACGTGACCGCCCTCGAACGTGAGGAACAGCTGCTTGCCGACCGCCGACGACCCCAGCAGCTCCCGGCCGTCGAGCAGCGCGGCCCCCGCCGCGAACCGCCCCTGCGGCGACGACACCGCCAGGCGGTGGCCGACGAGGTCCCGGTCGAACTGGCGGGCGATGCGGTGGACGGTGTGACCCTCGGGCATCCGCCCAGGTTAGGCGCGCCCCCGCCGCCGTGCCGCCCCGCCCCGTCCCCGCTCCCGCGTCGCTGTCCCCGCTCCCCGTCGCTGTCCCCGACGAGGGGTCACGACACGCTGGGTGCGTCGCCCGCGCGCCCGCGTGTCGTGACCTCTCGTCGGGCGGAGCGGGTGGGGTGCGGGAGCGGGTGCGGGTGGGGGGTGGGGGGGTGGCACGATGGGGCGGCCCGTCGCCGTCGTCCGGAGGTCCCGCATGGTCAGCAGCACGTCCGACGCCACCGCGACGGCCCGGGGGCGTCGACGCCCGAGCCCGGTGCTGGTCACGGGGCTCGTGGTCGCGGTGCTGGCGGTGCTGGTGCTCGGCGGGCTGTGGCTGGTCGGGCAGCAGCGGGCGAGGGCCGCGGCGCAGGCGGACCTGGACGAGGCGCTCGAGCGCCTGGGGTCCACCGCCGCGGAGCTGGACGAGCGCGTCGTGACCGCGCGCGACCTGCTCGCGTCGACGGACGGCCGGATCGACCCCGCGGTGCAGGACGAGTTCACCGCCGTGGTGGACGACGCGGCGGAACTGGACACCAGCGCGCCGACGGACGGCTCGGTCGCCGAGCGCGCGGCGGAGGCTGACCGCCGGACCGACCAGGCCCGCGAGCGGTTCGCCGCCGTCGACTCCGGCTCGAAGGACGTCCTGGAGGGGAGCTACTACTGGGAGCTCGCCGCCGAGGTCGAGGTGTACGAGGCCGCCCTGGTGGCGGTCGACCAGGCCGTCGCCGCGGGCGAGCAGGCCTACGCGGCGGGCTCCGGGGCCACGGCGGCCCGGGACGCGCTGCGGGCGGCGCTCGACGCGGCCGTCGTCGCGCGCGCGACCCCGGTCACCGACCCGGAGGACATCGACCGGGTGATCGCGGCGCGCCGCGGCGTCGACGACGCCCGCGCGGCGGTCGAGGCGGCCGTCGCGGGCGTCGTCGGCTGAGCGTCAGGCGCCGGGCAGCGACCCGGTGACGTCCTCGTAGCCCTGCGCACCCGGGAGCGCGGCCGGCGCGTAGACCAGGCGCACGACGCCGGTCGGCAGCACGTCGGAGCGCAGCAGCCGCAGCGGGTAGATCGGCTCGCCCTCGTCGAACAGGCGCTCGCCCTTCCGGGCCGCGACGGGGTGCACCAGCAGACGCAGCTCGTCGAGCAGCCCGGCGGCGAGCAGCTGGCGCACCACGGACAGCGAGCCGGGCACGAGGATCTTGCCGAGCCCGGGCTGGGCCTTGAGCGCCGCGACGGCCGCGGGCAGGTCCCCGTCGAGGCGCTCGGCGTTGCGCCACCCGAGGTCCTGGTCGCCGCGGGTCGCGACGACCTTGCGGGTGTCGCCGAGCTGCGCCGCGAACGTCGCGTCCTCGCCGCCCGCCGCCTCCCGGTCCGGCCACGCGCCGGCGAAGCTGTCGTAGGTGACCCGCCCGAGCAGCAGGAGGTCGACGTCGGCGTAGTCCTCCCCGACCGCGGCGCCCATCCGGTCGTCGAAGTAGGGGAAGTGCCACGCCGGGTCGACCTCCGCGACGCCGTCGAGCGAGATGAACAGGGTGGAGACGATCGTCGCCATCGAGGGACCTCCGCGGTCGGGCCGCCGGGTGCGGCACCCCGCCATCACACCCCGGGCGACCCCGTCGTGACCAGACCCCTTCGGCCCGCCGGTCTCAGCGCGCGCGGGTCGGCAGCGTGAGGATCTCCGGGCCGTCCGCGGTGATCGCGATGGTGTGCTCGCTGTGCGCGGTCCGGCAGCCCGTGGCGCTGCGCAGGGTCCACCCGTCCGCGTCGGTGACGAGCTCGTCGGTGTCGGCCATGATCCAGGGCTCGATCGCCAGCAGCATCCCGGGTCGCAGCGGGAACCCGCGACCGGGGCGGCCGGTGTTCGCGACGTGCGGGTCCTGGTGCATCGTCGAGCCGATGCCGTGCCCGCCGAACTCCGTGTTCACCGGGTAGCCGGCCCCGGTCAGGACGGTGCCGATCGCGTGCGCGATGTCCCCGGTCCGCGCGCCGGGCCGGGCGGCGGCGATGCCCGCGGCGAGCGCGCGGCGGGTGGTCTCGATCATCGCGACGTCCTCGTCCCGCCGCGTGGCGCCGACGACGAAGCTGATCGCGGAGTCGGCGGCGATCCCGTCGAGCAGCACCGCGAGGTCCAGGGTGAGCAGGTCCCCGTCCGCGAGCGCGTAGTCGTGCGGCAGGCCGTGCAGGACCGCGTCGTTGACGGCCGTGCAGATGTAGTGGCCGAACGGTCCGCGACCGAACGACGGGGCGTAGTCGACGTAGCAGGAGACCGCGCCGGCGCCGAGGATCATCTCCCGGGCCCACGCGTCGATCTGGAGCAGGTTGGTCCCGACCACGGCGCGCTCGCGCAGCGTGTCCAGGATGTCGGCGACCAGCGCGCCGGTCGCCCGCGCCCGGGTCAGCTCGGCGGCGTCGAGGATCTCGATCATGCGGGGTGCCTCCCGGCGGTGGTGATAACTATCCCGGTAAGACTATCCCGGGTTAGAGTCGGCGCATGGTCCGACTCCCGCTCACCACCGCGGAGATCGAGCGCGGGCAGCGCCTCGGCGCCCTGCTGCGGCGCGCCCGCGGCGACCGCTCGATGCTCACCACCGCCCTCGACGCCGGCATCTCGCCGGAGACGCTCCGCAAGATCGAGTCGGGCCGGGTCGCGACCCCCGCGTTCTCCACCGTCGCCGCCGTCGCCGCGGTGCTCGGCCTCTCGCTCGACGACCTCTGGTCCGAGGTCGACCGCCCTGCCGCCACGCGGGCGGAGCGGCTCGCGTCCTAGTCCGCCCGACCGTCGGTCAGCCGATCACCACCGTGCCCGTCCCCGACCGGGCGACCAGCGTCCCGCCCAGCGCCTGGAGGTACCCCACCTCGACCGGCAGCGGCGTCGTCCACAGCGCCGCCCCGTCCCGGAGCCGGTAGGCCGCGACCACGTCGTCACCGGAGCCCGTGTCGCGCTCGACCCGCAGCACCGCGACCCCGTCGGTCAGCAGCCGCGCGTCCGGCGCCGGGCCGGACGCCGGAGTCGACCAGCGCTCCGCACCCGTGGCGAGGTCCAGCGCCCAGACGCCGTCCGGGCCGCTGCCGACCACCACGCCGTCCAGGACCAGCACCGCGCTCGCCGGCGACCGGGCGACCGGGCGCTCCCAGACCGGCTCGCCGGTCTCGGCGTCGACGGCGCGCAGCTGCTCGTCGAGCGTCCCGACGGCACGGTGCAGCAGCACGAGGTCGGGCCTGCTCCCGTCGTCGACCTCGACCGGCACCGGCTGGCCCGCGGCCGCGGCGGTGCCGTCCCCCGCGACACCCAGCAGGCGGGTGCTGCTGCTGCCCTCCACCGTCGCGAGGCGGTCGCCGCGCAGCACCTCGAGCGCCGCGCCGGATGCCTCGACCGCCCCGCTGCCGGGGTCGAGCGACCAGGTCCGGGTACCGCCCGCGACCCACAGGTGACCGCCGACCCGGCGCACCCACGGCCCGCTGCCGTCGCCGCCGGTGAACGGGTCGGGCAGCGCCGTGGACCACACCGGCGCACCCCCGTCGGCCGGCGAGGCCGTGGCCACCAGCTCCGCGCCGACCTGCGCCGTCTCCACCAGCAGGTCGCCGACCGGCGTCGCGGTGGTGCCGGGCGGCAGCTCCCGCTCGGCCACCACCGACCGGCTCACGAGGTCCACGTGCACGAGGTGGCTGGGCGCGAGACCGGGGGACTCCGGGTCCGCGCGCGACGTCAGCGTGCACCACAACGAGCGCGCGGGTTCCGCGGGGGCGACGCACCCGGCCCCGCCGGGACCGTCGGACGGTGCACCGACCGGCACCCGCCACACCTCGGTGCCCGTGGCCTCGTCGAGCGCCACGACCACCCAGCCGTCGTCGAGCTCCGGGTGCGCGACGCCGACGACCAGACCGCCCTCCGCGCGGGCGCCCTGGTAGGCGACGCCGCCCGTCCAGGACTCGCCCCACGGGCGCCCCTGGAGCGGCGGGGTCAGGGTCGCGGACAGCACGCCCGGCGTCTGCCGCAGCCGCTCGACGTCCGCACGCGCTCGCGCGTCACCCACGAGCTGTCCCGTGACGACGGCGGCGACGACCAGCACCGGAACCGGCCACCAGCGCCGCAGCAGCCGAGCGCCCCGCGCCCGCCGGGCTCGGCGCCGCGCGTCGTCGACGGTGGCGGCGGACCGCCCGCCGCCGACCTCGTCGTCGACCAGGTCCACCTCGTCCATCCGCCCTGCCCCCATGCCGCGCCACTGTAGGAGACCCCGCGTCCCCTCCGCGCCCGCGCGACGGGCGGCACGACGCGCGCCGGGGGTTGCCCCGATACGTCGGCCGACGATATATATCGGGGGTGACGATGCGGCTGACCGAGCAGGCGTACCTCGTGCTGCTCGCGCTCGCGGACGAGCCCCGGCACGGGTACGGGGTGGTCCAGGAGGTGCGGGCGCTGTCCGGGGGGTCGGTCCGCCTTGGCGCCGGCACGCTGTACGGGATCCTCGACCGGGCGGTCACCGCGGGGTACGCGGAGGCGTCCGGCGAGGTCGTCGTCGACGGGCGCCTGCGCCGCTACTACCGCCTCACCCCGCAGGGGCGCGCCGCCCTGACGACCGAGACCGCCCGGCTGACCGCGCTCGCCCGGCGTGCCGACCGCCTGCTCGGCGGCACCGCCCGACCCGCCCCGGGCATCGCGTGACGACCGGCGCCGACCCGGCCTTCGCGCGGTCCGCCGCCCGGTGGCTGCGGGCCTACCCCCGGCGCTGGCGCACCGCGCGCGCCGCCGAGGTGACCGCCCTGCTCGCCGACCTCGCACCCGAGGGCTCCCGTCGGCTCGACCTGCGGTCCGGCCTCGGCCTCGTCCGCGGCGGGTGGGCGACCCGGTGGCGGGAGCACCCCCCGCTGCCGGCCTGGCTCGGGTACGTGCTGCTCGAGCGCCGGCTCGACCCCCGGTACCGCGACTGGGTGCGGGACGACATCGAGGGCCCGCTGCACGCGGCGCGCCGGACGGTGCCGTCCGGACTCGGCGGTCTGCTGGTCTACCTCGTCGCGCGGGTGGGGCACGACGGCGGCGTCCCGATCGGGTTCGTCGGCGCCTGGCTGGTGGTCGCCGCGCTCGTGAGCACCGTCGGCGCGCCGGTCCACCGCCGCCGCGCGGTCTCCCGGCACCTCGTCGTCCAGCCCGGCGAGGTCGTCACCCCCAGCGGCCGGCTGTACGCCCAGGTCGCCCGCACCCGCACCGCCGCACGCCCGTGGCTGACGGTCGCGGTCACGGTGACCGTCGCGGTGCTGGCGGGTTGCGCGGCGGTCGTCGCCCTGGCGCCGCGCGTCGCCGCCTCGGCACCGTGCGGCACCGCGTGCCTCACCGTGTCGAGCGCACCCGTGCCGCCCGCCTACCGCTGGACGGTCCTGGCCGGTGGCGTGGTCGGCGCCCTGGTCGGACTGCTCCTGGCCCGGCGCGCGGCGTCCCGGCTGCGGCGCTGGACGCCGGGCCCGCAGCCGCACCGGTGGGTCGCGCCGCTGCGCACGGGCACCTCCGTCCGGCTGGCGCTGCTGCTCGTCGTGGCCGCGGCGCTCGCCGCCGTCGCGCAGCCGCTGACCGTCCTGCTCGCCGGGCCGGCGGCCGTGGTGGCGTGCGTCCTGCTGCCGGTGCTGGTCGCCGCCCGCCGCGTCGTCGGCACCGGTACGACCCGCGCGGCCGCCGGGGTCGAGGTGCTGCGCGCGGTCGCCGGCCTGCCCGACCCGCCCGACCGACTCGTCGAGGGGCACGTCCCGGCGACGACGTGGCTCCCGCCCGGCGCGGTCCTCCCCCTCCCGGGCGACCCGCCCCCGCCCTGACCCCCGCACGCCCGCGCCGGTGTCGGCCCGGCGGCGCGCGGGCGCGTCGGCGGCGATCATCCGCGGTTTCACCCTCCTCGGGCGGTCCCCACGGGGCGCGCGCGCAGCACACTCGACGAGGACCGACCGAGCGCGGAGGTGATCGTGGAGCGGAGCGTCCCCCTGATCGGCGACCTCGGGCCCGACGCGCGCCCGCACGCCCGGATCGTGGTGCTGCACGGTCCGCGGCCCGCGGACGGCCGGACCACGTGGTTGCTCAGCCTGGTCGACCTCGGCGGCCGCGTGCTGGCGCGCGACATCGTGGCGGAGGACGGGATCCTCCCGCTCGACCACCTCGTCCAGCCGAGCCTGGACGCCATCGGCCGCCGCGTGGACGGCGAGTGGGTCAGCGACCAGGACGCCGCGGGTCAACCCCGGCACCGCGCCCGCCTCGCCTGACGAGCCCCGCTACCACGTCCAGGTCGACCACCCCCGGACCAAAGGACGACGGGCCCCGCGCGCCACGCGGCGAGACTCGGGCGGAGCAGAGCCCGCGCGACCCGAGGAGACCCGTCCGTGACCGCCGAGCAGCCCCGTACCCCCGCGTCCGACGCGCCGATCGAGGGCGCCTCGCTGACCGTCCAGGTGGTCGCCCCGGACGGCGTCCTCTGGTCGGGTGCCGCGCGCGGGGTCACGGTCCCGTCGACCGCCGGCTCGCTGGGCATCCTCGCCCGGCACGCGCCCGTCGCCGCCGTCCTCGGCGCCGGCGTCGTGCGGCTCCGGCTCGCCGACGGGGACGCGGTCGAGGTCGCGATCACGGGCGGCTTCGTCGTCGCGGACGACGACGAGGTCACCGTGCTCGTGGACGCGGTCGCGCCTGCGCAGGACTAGGCGGGCGCGTCCCGGCCCGGCGACGGCGACGCGCGGCGAGGAGCAGGAGCCCGAGCGCGACCAGGGCACCGGCCAGCGCGACGCCGCCCAGCGCGGGGGTTCCGGTCACCGCCAGCGCACCCCACCCGGGGGTCGGTGCGGTCGAGACGTCCTGCGTGGCCGTGAGCCCGAACGTCAGGCTCAGCCCCACGCCCTGGAGCTCGTCGCCGGCCCTGGCGGGGAGCGCCGCGACGCCGTGCACCGTCACGGGCTCGCCCTCGAGCGTGCCGAGGTCGACCGGCCGGCCCGCCAGGTCGGCCGCCGTCCCCTGCGCGAGGACGGCACCCGCGGAGTCCGCGAGGGTGAGGACCAGCGCGTCGGGTCCGTCGGCGAGCGGGCCGGTCCCTCCGGTCACGACGAGCGAGAGCGCGCTGGGCCCGGTGGTCGCCGGGTGCGCGGTGATGTCGAGCTCCGTGGCGTGCCCGGGGTAGGGCACCGCGAGCCGTGCGGTCGTGGTGGACCCCTCGACCAGGTCGATCCCGGGCCCCGCCGCCCGGGCGGTCGCCGCCGACCCGACGAGCACCCCGGCGGCGGCCGAGACGGCGACCAGGGCGGCCGCGGCCACCAGCCGGAGGCCGCGCGGCGGCTGGGGAGTCCGTCGGCGGCTCATCGGCTCGTCCCCTCGAGGAGGACCTGGAGGCCGGTGCGGGCACCCGCCCAGCGGTCGTCGCCCGTGGCCGGGCTGGTGATCTCGACGTCGAGCACCCGGACGTCCGCGCCGTGCGGGCCGACGTCCCCGGGCAGGGTGGCCCGCACCGCGTGCGCGGGTCCGGCGGCGAGCACCCGGCCCTCGTCGCGGACCACGACGTGGAGCGAGTCGAAGAAGCCGTCGGACGCCGGTGCCGTGTCGTCGAACGCGACGTCGACCGCGGCCGGGGTGCCCGAGACGTTCCGCACCGCGACGCGCAGCTCGAGCGGCACCCCGGGGACGAGCACGTCGTGGGCCAGGTCGACCGTCCACGCGTCCGTCGAGGAGTGCCAGTCGACGTCGCCGGGCTGCCAGCCCGGCGACGTGCTGCCCGCGGCCTCGATCGCGAAGGTCGTGCCGTCGAAGTCGATCCGGACGTCGTCACGGTCGACGACCTGCGCCGCCGTCAGGGCGACGAGCAGGCACAGCGGGGCTGCGAGGGCGGCGGCCCGGGTGCGGGGCGTGCGCATGCGAGGTCCTTCCGGCGGGGTTCGGGGCGACCGGCGACGCACGGGGGTGCCCGCCCGGTCGCCCCCAGCCTCCGTCGCCCCTGCGCCGCACGACGGCGCGCCGGCGCGCGGTGAGTAGGCCCGGGGCGCGGATGAGTAGCGTCCGCCCGGTACCTGGGTGCCGTACGCACCCGGCCCCCGGGCGACCGCCTAGAGCCGCTTCTCCAGCAGCACCACGTCGAGCCAGGACCCGGCGAGCGGCCCGTGCCCCATCAGCCCGAGGCGCTCGCGGGTGCCCACCACCCGGAACCCGGCGGCGGCGTGCAGCGCGAGGCTGGCCCGGTTCTGCGGGAACACCCCGGCCTGGATCGTCCACACGCCGCCGGCCCGCGCGGAGTCGACCAGGCCGTCGACGAGCAGCCGGCCGACGCCGCGCCCGCGGGCCGCCGGGTCGACGTACACCGACAGCTCGACCACCCCGGCGTACACGCACCGGCCGGAAACCGGCGAGACCGCGACCCAGCCGAGCACGGCGTCGTCGGCGTCGAGGGCCACGAGCCGGTGGTCGGGCAGGTGCCCCGCGTCGAACTCGGCCCAGGTCGGCGGCTGCGCCTGGAACGTCGCGAGCCCGGAGGCGGCGCCGGCGCCGTAGATCCGCAGCACCGCGTCGGCGTGCGCGGGCGTCATCGGGGCGAGGCGGACGGTGGGCGGCACGGGGCACCTCCGGGTCGGCGGGGTCGCTGCGCCCATCGTCGCAGGTGGGTCCGTCAGCGCCGACGGGCCACGATCAGCCGCTGCAGCATCACGAACAGCAGCAGCACCCCGCCGATGAACACCCGCGTCCACCAGGAGTCGAGGCCCTCGCGGGCGATCAGCACCTGGATCAGCCCGTACACGAGCACGCCGGCGCCGGTGCCGAGCACGAACCCGACGCCGCCGGACAGCAGCGTCCCGCCGATGACGACGGCCGCGATGGCGTCGAGCTCCATCCCGATGCCGGTGAGGTTGTACCCGGACTTGGTGTAGAGCGCGAACAGGATGCCGGCGATCCCGGCGCAGGTCCCGCTGATGACGTAGACCCAGATCCGGGTGCGCGCGGGTCGCAGGCCCATGAGGCTGACGGCCGTCCCCCGGTCGCTGGCCCCGAGCCCGTAGACGGTCCGCCCGAACCGCGTGTAGTGCAGCACCACGAACGCGATCAGGAGCACCGCGACCGCGATCAGGATGCTCGCGTTGATCCGCCAGGTGGTGCGGCCCTCGCCGAACTTCAGGCTCCACGACGCGAGCGCGGCGAACCCCTCGTCCTTGATCGCCAGCGAGCTGGTGCTGACGACGTTCGCCAGGCCCCGGGCGAGGAACATCACCGCGAGCGAGGCGATGAAGGGTTGGATGTCGAACACCTGCACCAGGACGCCGATCAGCAGTCCGCAGGCGGTGCCGATCAGCACACCGACGACCAGCACGACCGGCAGCGGGAGCCCCGCGGTGAACAGCTTCGCGACGACCAGCCCGACCAGCGCCACCACGGCGCCGACCGACAGGTCGATGCCCCCGGTGAGGATCACGAACGTCATACCCACGGCGAGGACCAGCAGGTAGGAGTTGTCGATCATCAGGTTCGAGAACAGCTTCATGCTGATGAAGTCGGACCGGGACGTCGAGTACCGGCTCTGCCCGACGCCGAGCATGAGCACGAGCGTCAGCACCGTGCCGAGCACCGGCAGGAACCGGCGGTCGAGGTGCGCGAGCTGCACGAGACCGGCGAGCCGGCGTCGCACGGGGCGCTCCGGCGCGGGGGCGGGGGCGTGCGTGAGCTGGTCGGTCATCGGACGACCTCCACGGGTCGGGGCCGGCTCGCCCGCGCGCGGCGGGACTCGACGAGCGAGCGCAGGTACGGGGACGCCGCGACGCACACGGCGATCAGGACGACGGCCTTGAACAGCGGCGTCGTCTGCGAGGGGAGCTCGAAGATGATGACCGCGCGCTCGAGGGTCGACAGCAGCAGGGCGCCCGCGATCAGCCCGCCGAGGTTGAACCGGCCGCCGTCGAGCTTGGTTCCGCCGAGGACGACGACCATGATCGCGTCGAGCTCCTTGAGCAGGCCGATGTTGTTCGCGTCGGCCGCCATCGTCGGCGCGCCGTAGACCAGGCCGGCGAGCGCCGCGAGGACGCCCGCGATCACGTACACGGTCCAGGTGGTCGACCGCGCCCGGACGCCCGCGAGCCGGCTCGCCTCGCCGTTGACGCCGATCGACTCCAGGAACATCCCGAGGGCGGTGCGGCGGACCAGCAGCGTCACCAGCACGAACACCACCGCCGCGATCACCACCGGCGTCGGCACCCCGAGCAGGAACCCGGACCCGATCGACTTGAACGGCGGGCTGGTGACGGTCGTGATCTGCCCCTGGGTGATGAGCATCGCGATGCCGCGGCCCGCGACCATGAGGATCATCGTGGCGATGAACGGCTGGATGCCCAGGGCCGCGACCATGAACCCGTTGAAGGCGCCCACGACCAGCCCGACGGCCAGCCCCAGCGCGATCGCCACCGCGACCGCGCCGACGGAGCCCGGGTCCGGTGACCCGTCGAGGTAGGTGAGCGACACCGCCAGCGCGATCGCCATGACGGCGCCGACGGACAGGTCGATGCCGCCGGTCGCGATCACCAGGCACATGCCCAGCGCCAGGAGCAGCGGGGTCGCGCTGTTGCGCAGCAGGTCGATGAGCTGGCCGAACAGGTGCCCGTCGCGCAGGGTCACGTCGAGGAACCCGGGGCTCTTCAGCCCGCACGCGACCAGCAGCACGAGCAGGGCGACGACGGGCCAGAACATCCCGTGGTCGGCGACGCGCCGCAGCGCCCGCAGGTCGAGGGTGCGCGCCGGTGCCGGGGCGGGGGCGGTCATCGGGACGTCTCCGCGCTCATCGCGATGGTCTCCAGGACGGTGTCGGTGGTGACGGCGTCGTCGTTCTCGATCTCGGCGATCTTCTGCCGGTCGCGCATGACGACGATGCGTTGGCTGAGCCGGAGCACCTCCTCGAGCTCGGAGGAGATGAACACCACCGACATGCCGTCGGCGGCGAGCTCCGTGACCAGGCGCTGGATCTCGGCCTTGGCGCCGATGTCGATGCCGCGCGTGGGCTCGTCGAGCACGAGGACGCGGGGGGAGGTGGCGAGCCAGCGCGCGAGCAGCACCTTCTGCTGGTTGCCGCCGGACAGGTTCTTGATCAGCGCGTTCGGGTTCGGGGGGTTGATGTTCAGCGCCACGATGTACTTCTGCACGAGCTCGTCGAGCTGGCGGGCGGGGACGCGGCGCAGCGTGCCGCGGCGGGCCTGGAGCGCGAGGGCGATGTTCTCCCGGACGGTGAGGTCCGCGATGATCCCCTCCTTCTTGCGGTCCTCGCTGGACATCGCGATGCCGCGCTGCAGGGCCGCGAGCGGCGTGCTCAACCTGGTGGGCGTGCCCTGGACCCGCAGCTCGCCGTGGTCGGGGCGGTCCGCGCCGGTCAGCAGCCGCGCGGCCTCGGTCCGGCCGGAGCCGAGCAGCCCGGCGACGCCCACGATCTCGCCCGCGTACAGGCTCACGTCGAACGGCTCCACGGCCCCGTCGCGCCCGAGGCCGACGCCCGCGAGCACCGGCACCTCCTGCGCGGAGTGGGTGGTGACCGCGCCGCGGGCCCGCTCCTCGATGCCGGCCAGGTCCTCCTCGGCGCGGCCGATCATGTGCGAGATGAGGTCCCGGCGACTCAGGTCAGCGGTGCGGAACTCGCCGACGAACCGCCCGTTGCGCAGCACCGTCATCCGGTCGGAGATCGCGTACACCTGCTCGAGGAAGTGCGACACGAACAGGATCGCCACCCCGGACTCCCGCAGCTGGCGGACCACCCGGAACAGCTCGGCGACCTCCGCCTTGTCGAGCGACGACGTCGGCTCGTCGAGGATCAGCACCTTCGCGTCGACGACCAGCGCCCGGGCGATCGCGCACAGCTGCTGCACGGCGATGCTGTGGCTCGCGAGCTGCGACCGGGGGTCGATGTCGAGGTTGAGGCGCTCGAGGACCCGCCGCGCCGCCCGCCGGGTCGCCCGCCAGCTGATGAAGGGTCCGCGGCGCACCTCGTGGCCGAGCATGACGTTCTCGGCCACGGTGAGGTTCGAGCAGAGGTTGACCTCCTGGTAGACCGTGCTGATCCCGGCCCGCTGCGCGCGGTCCGGGCCGTCGAACACGTGCTCCTCGCCGTCGACCTCGATGCCGCCGGAGTCCACCCGGTACACGCCGGTCAGCGCCTTGATCAGCGTGGACTTCCCCGCGCCGTTCTCCCCCATCAGCGCGTGGACCTCGCCGGCGCGCAGCGTGAGGTCGACGCCGTCGAGCGCCTTGACCCCGGGGAACGTGATGGTGATGCCGGTCATGCGCACGACGGCGCGGTCGTCGGGGTGACTCCCTGCGGACATCGGTGTCCTCCTGGTCCCGGGCCGTGGTCGGGCGGGGTGGGCCGGGACCGCCCACCCCGCCCGGCGTGGCTCAGTAGGCGCGGGCGTCCACGTCGGCCTGCGTGATCGTCTGGTCGAAGGCCTGGTCGACGACGATCGTCTCCTTGGGGACGTCCTCGCCGTCCGCGACCTGTTGGATCAGCTCGGCGAGCTGGTCGCCGAACACCGGGTTGCACTCGACGACGTAGTTGAACTTCTTGTCGACGAGGGCCTGGAGGCCGTCGCGGACGCCGTCGACGGACACGATCTGGATGTCCTCGCCGGGGACCTTGCCGGCCGCCTCGATCGCCTCGATGGCGCCGAGCCCCATGTCGTCGTTGTGCGTGAAGATCAGCGTGGTCTCCGGGTACGCCTGCAGCGCGGCCTCGACGGCCGTCTTGCCCTCGGCGCGCGTGAAGTTGCCGCTGGCCTTGCCGACGACCTGGTCCCCGACGATCTCGTCGAAGCCCTCCTCGCGGTCGATCTGGGCGCCCGAGCCGAGCGTGCCCTGCAGCTCGAAGATCTTCGCGTCGGGCGCGTTCTCGGCGACCCACTCGCCCGCGGTGGTGCCCTCCTGACGGAAGTCGGCCCCGATCCAGGTGACGTACGGGTCCTCGACGGTGGTGTCGACGGTGCGGTCGACCAGCACCACCGGGATGCCGGCGTCCTTGATCTCCTGCAGCACCTCGTCCCACCCGGTCTCGATCACCGGGGAGAACGCGATGACGTCGACGTCCTGGGCGACGAAGTCGCGCAGCGCCTTGATCTGGTTCTCCTGCTTCTGCTGCGCGTCGACGAAGTTGAGGTCGAAGCCGGCCTCCTCGGTGAGGCTCGCCTTGACCGACTCGGTGTTCGCGGTGCGCCAGCCGCTCTCGGCGCCGAGCTGGGAGAAGCCCACGCGGATCAGGTCGTCACCGCCGTCGTCGCCACCGCCACCGGATCCGGAGCTGCACGCGGCCACGCCCAGCAGGGCGGCCAGGGAGGCGGCGCCGAGCGCGGCCCGCCGGGACTGTCGTCCGAACATGAACTCCTCCTTGAGTCACTGGACCGACGCCTGTGTCGGTGGCGAAATTGTGATCGTTCACAATCCGACCGGTCAAGGGTGGGTGGTCACGATCCGGTAACTACCCGGGGCCGACGCGGGACGCCTGCGCGCCGGCGCGGGGCGGGGCGGTGCTCGCGCGGACGCGGATCGACGCGCCCACGTTGCCGTCCACGGCGGGCGCGCCGGCGATGGCCGCGACCATCTGGTCCAGGCACCGCCGACCCAGCTCGGTGAAGTCCGGCGTGATCGTCGTCAGCGGCGGGAAGAAGTGCGCCGACCCCTCCACGTCGTCGAACCCGATCACCGACACGTCCCGCGGCACGCTCACCCCCGCCTCCGCGAACGCGTGCAGCAGGCCCAGCGCGAGCTGGTCGTTCGCCGCGAACACCGCCGTCGGCAGCTCCTCGCCCGCGGTGCGCGCCTTCGCGACCAGCTCCTGCCCGATCCGGTAGCCGGTGCTCGCCCGCCAGTCCCCCGGGATCGGCTCGCGCGGGGTGATGCCGGCCTGCCGCATGGCGTCCCGCCAGCCCCGGGACCGCGACCGCGCGTCCAGCCACGACTCCGGCCCGGCCACGTGCAGCACGTCGGTGTGCCCGAGCTCCAGCAGGTGCCGCGTCGCCATCCGACCCCCCGCGTACTGGTTCACCGCCGCGGTGTACACCCCGCCCGACAGGTCCGACGGCCCCAGCATCACCACCGGCAGCTGCTCGTGCGCGAAGCCCTCCACGGCCCGCACCGCGTCGTCGTGCGACGCGATCACCACCGCGCCGTCGACACCCTGGTCCAGGAAGTGCTCCAACGACCCCCGCACCGAGTCCACGTCCCACTGCGTCACCGTCGCGACGCTCACGTACATCCCGGAGCTGCGGGCCGCGTTCTCCACCGCGATCAGCGTCATCGTCGGACCGTGCAGCGGCGAGTCCTCCGTGACCACGCCGATCGACCCCGTCCGGCGCGTGACCAGGGCCCGCGCCACGGAGTTCCGCCGGTAGCCCAGCTCGGCGATCGCCGCCTCGACCTTCGCGCGGGTGCGCGCGCTGACGTTCGGGTGGTCGTTGAGGACACGCGAGACGGTCTGGTGCGAGACGCCCGCGCGGCTCGCGACGTCGAGGATGCCGGGGCGCCGGGGACGGCCGTCGGAGTCACGACCGGCTCGGGTGGCCCTGGTCGCGGCCTGACCCGACTGCCCCGCCTCGTCCGGGCGCGGCGTGTCGGATCCGGACTGCATCGCCCGTCCACCCTTCTGGCTACGACTGCGGCGACGGCGGCGCACGCACGAGGGTCCGCGCGCCGGTGCCGGTTCCTGTAGTGAACGTTAACAGGTGGGTGGGGGGCGTTGCGGGGTGCGCGGGACCCGACTAGACGAGCATCCCGAGGACGAACGCGCCGGGCGGGAGCGCCACGACCAGCGCGACGTCGGCCAGGCTCGGCCACGCCGGACGACGCACGACCCGGTCATCGTCCGCCGCCCGGTCCGTCAAGGCCGGGCGGACCGACTCGATCCGCTCGACGACGTCATCCACCACCGACCGCCGGTTCAGGATCATCGCGATCCTCGCCCGCTGCACCGCCCACAACCGGTGCTGCGCACCCGAGGAGGTCACGACCACCACCAGGTCCCGCGCCACCACCTCCCGGACCGCACGCCACGGGACGTGCAGGTCGAGCAGGAGGTTGCGGGCGTGGATGCCCGTGGCGTCGCAGGTGATGGTGCCGCGACTCAGCACCAGGGCGAAGAGAGCGGAGAAGAGCGCGGGCCCCAGGCCGAGCCCGGCGTCGGCATCGCCCCCGACGTCCACACCCGACACGAACGCGATGACCGCGGCCAGCACCAAAAGCACCACTCTCATGACCCGCATCCCGCGCGACATCCCAAAGACCAGAGGGACTTCGGCGACCGAGTCGAGGCTCACAGGACCTCCTCCGACCGCTCCGCCACCTGCACGCCCCGCTCGGTCAGACGCAACCAGAAGCCGTCACCCATCGGGCTCCAGCTCAGCCGGTCGAGATCGGTCCTGGCCCGGTCGGTCCACTCGGACGCAGAGCCGGGCCAGTCGGCGAACCCGGTGTCACCGAGATCGCCCGGCACCATCAGCCCGTCCCGAAGCAGACGCTCGAGGACCCTCAGCGTCCTCGCTCGCCCGCCCGGACCGACCGGGTACTCGAAGTCAGAGCCGACGACGACCAGGTCGTGACTCGAGACCCAGTCGAAGCTCCCCATGACGACGATGCGCTCCACCGTTCGCGCTTCGTCCAGGACTCGCGGGCCGTCCGTCAGCTCGCGAACCCGCTCGGTCTCAGGGGGGTGCACGGGCGCGTCGACGTTGCCGACCGGTGTGCCGACTTCGCGCGGAGCCCGGGACTGGGCGAGCACGCACCTCGCCCACGCGAGCGCGGTGATTCCGTAGGCCACCGCGGCCGCCAGCGTCGCGATCAGAGGGCGCCCGAGCCACAGTCCCGAAGCAGCAACGACTACCGCGCTGATGCTCATCGCCAGGTACCAGCGGTCGCAGCGCTGGGCTCCGGTCGCTGCCTCACTCTCAGGGGTGCGCCCCTCCTGAAGCCGGGGACCACGAGCGAGCCGCCCCATCACGGCGATCGCGCCGGCCGACACGACAGCGGACAACAGCGCGACGCCGCCGGGGTGTACCAGCGCGTGCGCTGCGAGGAACGTGGCTGGAGCTCCGAGCAGCAGACTCGACCACGCAGAGCCGTCCGATCGCGGTGTGCTGCTCATGCCGCCTCGAGCCTCGTTCGAGCCGGAGATAGGGAGAAGATGCATCGCCGCGCCCTCACCGCAGGTCGAATATGAGCGAGAAACCCACGAGAATCATCACGGCGGGATAGATGACTGACAGCATGCGAGCCGGCACGCGGGTCGGCTCCCGTGTCACGCGAGGCATTCGACTCGAGATCGTGCGGATGCCGTCCTCCACGGCCGGCCGCTTGAGCGCGAAGACGACTCCGGTCGTGAGGATGATCATGCCGAGCCCTACTTGTAACCACATATGCATCCTTTCTCGTACAGCTCACTTTCTCGCACATCTCACAACGACCGTTGACGAACGCGCACGCGTCGACCAGCGTTCCTCGGTTCGAATGCGACCCGCATCACCGCCGAGGATGATCTCTGAAGGAGCGCTCGGGTGAAATAATCCTCCGCGCGAGCGACCGCGGATAGTTGATCGCCACCCTCGCCAAGCAGTAGCCACCCAGCGGCGCCGGGGCCACCGCGGCCAATCCCAACCACAGTGCTTGCGCCCCTCCGAAATGCGAGGCCACAACGAATGCCATCATCGGAAGGGCCAAACTGGTGAGAACCGTCGCATAGGCGGAGAGCGCCTCCTGACGAGGTGGCTTGCCATCCCGTCCCGGCCCTTCCCTCGAAACGTGGACCAGGAGAGTTCCCCACACGGTGCCCGTGAGCCCCGCGACAAGTAGCGCAGCTGCGCACACTGAGTTTCCTGCATACGCCCCGATCGCTCCCAACGCAGCGCAGGAGAGAAATCCCGCAGCCATTCCTGTCTTCAGCACATCGACCTCCACACGAACGAGAGAACTCCGACAAGCCCGGATCCACCGAGCGCGTCGACCTGCAACACCGCGCGTTAAGTGAGGGTCCAGCGCGAATACGTTGGCACCTGGAGGCGTTCTGCTTCGCTCTCCGCCGCGGCGACCAGGCACATCACTGGCGTGGGTGATCTCTGAACAGGATCCCTGGCGCAAGAATTCTCCGCGCCCGCGACTGCGGGTAGTCGATTGCCAATTTCGCCAAGTAGTATCCACCGAGTGGGGCCGGTGCCACCGCCGCCAATCCCAGGCACAGCGCCAGCGCCCCTCCGAGGGTCGAACCTGCAACGAAAGCCACCACCGAAAGCGTCAGGCTGGTGAGGACCGTCGCATAAGCGCGGAACGCTTCCTTTCGGGGCGGCTTCCCATTCCGACCTGGCTGTTCCTTGGCAACCTGGGCAAAGAGAGTTCCCCACACGAAGCCCATCAGACCCGCGCAGATCAACCCAACTGCCCCTCGCGGGTTTCCCGCGTACGCCCCGATCGCACCTGCGGCCCCGCTGACGAAGAAACCCGCGGCGCATGCTGCCTTGAACACATCACCCTCCAAAGGAACCTCGATCCGAATGAGGCATCACACGGTGGTTCGTTCCGCGTGGACCCTGAGGGACACCACCATCGGGACACTCGGAGCCGTCACGTGCGCGCGATCACCCATGCACGTACCCCCCGACGAGAACACCCAGCGGGACCACGCCGACGAGCGCGACGAGCTCGACACGAGTCGGTCGAATCAGCCGGCGGTGGACCGGACCCGGCGGATGCTCACCTCTCGCCCCGAAGAGATCCAGAGCGCCGCGAAGCTCCTGGACCACTCGATCAACACGGGGCTCTGCGGCACCACTCGCCTCGATGGTGGCTCGCTGGACGGCGTAGAGCCGGTGACGTCCTCCAAATCGGTCGTGGACGACGACGCGATCGGCAGCCTCGATCGCAGCAACGGCAGCCCATTCGATCCGCCACTCGAACACGAGGTTCCTGCTCTCAAGAGCGGTAGGGCTCGCGTAGATCCACGACCCAGCCACGGAGAACCACGCCAGCACTCCAAGCTGTGCGATCACCACGGCGAACATGCGAGCCCCGAACTCGAGGCGCGGATCGGCGACCATCGTGGCGGAGACCGCGGCCATGACGAGGACCACGACACCCACGAAGCGCGTTGACTCCGAAATCCTGAACAACATCTCTCCTGCTTTCAGCACCACTGAGAGGCGGTGCGCGTCAATGTCGGGACACCCCCTACGCCGTCGACCCACCGGGCTTGCCCCGGAGTGATGTGGCGAGCGACTCCGCACCACGAAAGCCGGACCCGATCGCCGCTCCCGTACCCACGAAAATGCCCCCACTGCCCGTCGATCAGCATCCCCGCGAACCCCAGACGGCCCCGACATGCCGCGTTCACGTTTCGACCGAACACCGCAGCTCTCCAGCCCAGGAATCGATTCTCACGAGGCATCGAGCGAATCGGATCTCTATCCCCACGAGTTCCTTCATTTCGTTGATTCCAGTGGACACCTCAAGCGCCACTGCTCCGATCGCGATCGCCAAAGGTTCTGGTGATTCGATCTCAGTCAGGCTCCACCGTCCGAAAATATCGGGGTCTGCACCTGCTAGCGGGTTTACCCACGGTCCACGTTCGACCGAGAGCGTCCAGTCGGAATTAACATCGAACACCGTGCTTGAATCGTCACCCCATGTAATCTGCAGTGCGCCGTCGGGCGACGTGTCGTCTTCGATGCCCGGAGGCGACTCCTCGACGAACTCGTACTGCGCGCGAAACACGCGCGCGCAACTGAGCCCGGACATTCGCGCAATCTCAGCCCAACTCATGGAATTACCTTCGCTCCTTGGAACCAGCTGTTACCCGCCCCGGGGAACAGCTAGACGAACGAGCCGTCAGGCTTCATGATGAGGATGTCCTCGCCCTGACGATAGAACAGATAGTCAGCACCGCCGCCCCCATTAGGACCCCACGGCCCCCTCCGAATCTCGTCGGGCGCCCGGTACACCTGCTGAATTCGGCTCTCGTACCACGCCCGCGCGATGGGGTCATTCGCTGACCGAGCGTAGTCACTCGCATGCTTGCCCCACTTCTTTCCAATTTGCTTTGATGAGACAGAAAGTACCGGAAGTGACAATCGTGTCGCAGAACCACCTGCTACCGCGGCGCGCACGCCGCCCGTTGCCACACGCCCAAATCCGAGACTCGCCACCGAGAGTGCACTGACAGCCTGCCAGGTACACGCTGCGGTTGAACCGTCGAGACACTTGACGTAATCGACGATTCCGACGAGTCCAGCCACGGCGGGTTCCTCGTCACTGAATCTTCGCGCCCAGTCATGGAATCGATCGATACGATCACCGGAATGTCGGTCCGATGTGCGAGCGGTCGGGCTAGCGATCGAGGGCGCGCTGCAACCCGTGTACCCACCCGTGTACGAGCACCGTTGCCCCATTGACCCGGCTTGCAAACTCGACACCGTTTTGCGGCCAGACGCGGAGGCGCTCGTAGACCGCGGAGAAACCGCCTTCTGCACCGACTGCGCCTTCTTGTACGCCTGGACGCTGCCCCACTGCCCGTCGATCAGCATCCCCGCGAACCCGAGCACGTCGATCTGCGAGACCGGGTTCCCGGTCAGGAACGCGAACCCGTTCAACGTCGCCGGCGCCGTGAGCAGCCCGCGCCACGCATCCCGCGTGGCCCACGTCCCGGACACCGGGTCGTAGAGCCGCTGGTGGTACCCGACCGTCCCGGTCGCCAGGTCGCTGAGCTCCCCGGAGTACCCGACGTCGGACGCCCACCCGTCCGTACGCGCGGTCGCCGCCCCGAGGTCGTCGTACGTCACCTCCTGGGTGATCGCCGCCGTGCCACCGGCGCCGGACGCCTGCGCGATCACCGACCCGAGCGCGTCGACCAGGCCCCAGCGCACCGATCCGTCGAGGGTGCCCGTCAGGCGGTCGTCCGCCTGGAGCGCGAGGGTCCCGAGCTGGTCGCGGACCAGCGCGATCGTGTCGCCGCCGGACCGGCCCGCCACAGCCGTGAGGCCGTCGTACGCCCAGGACGTCGAGACGGTGCCGGTCGCGGTCTGCGTCGCGGTGCCGACGGCACGGCCCAGGCCGTCGCGGGTGGTGGTCGTCGTGGCGTCGTCGGTCGCGTAGGAGCGGATCCGGCCGGCGGCGTCGTAGTCGGCGGTCATCCGGAGCTCGGAGGCGAGCGCCGGGTCCCCGGTGGCGGTGGCGGACCGGCGGGCGCCGTTCGCGTCGACGGCGTACGCGACGTGCGCCGTGGCGTCGTCGCGGGTGACGTCGGCGGCGACCAGGCGGTGCGCCGCGTCGTAGGTAGCCGCCCAGCTGCTCGTGCCGTCCCGGGTGGCGCTCGACCGGTCGGTCCGGTTGCCCGTCGCGTCGTACGCGTACGTGGCGGTGGCGCCGTCGGTGCTGCTCGACCCGGTCAGCCGGGACAGCGCGTCGTAGGCGTACGTCGTCCGGTGGGCGGCGGCCGGGGCCGCGAGCGCCGCGGCAGGCTCGGTCGCGGCGGACACGTCGCCGGTGGTGCGGGTACGGGCGGTGACGTTCGACGCGGGGTCGTAGGCGTAGTCCAGGCGGACGCCCTCGCCGTGGGCGGCGACCGGGTCGGGGGTCGGCAGGGTGCGGGCGCCGAGGTAGTCGGCGGCGGCGCGGCACCGGGTGCCCGCCCCGGACTCCGGGATCGTCCGGCCGGTCAGGTAGGCGGACGCGGAGGTGCAGGTGGCGGGCGCCCCAGCGGACGCGACCGGCGCGGGCTCCGACGCGGTGACCGCAGCCGCGGGCCGGGGCGCGTCGGGGACCACGGGCGTCAGGTGCGCGAGCGTGGTGAGGCGCCCCGCCGGGTCGTAGGCGAACGTGGACGCCACGCCCGGTGCCCCGTCGGCCTCCGTGCGGGTGGTGCCGGTCAGCCGGCCCGAGGCGTCCCAGGCGTGGTCGAGGTCGCCCCACGGCGTGTGCTGGGCGACGAGCCTGCCGGCGAGGTCGTACGTCGAGGCCACGGTGTCGCCCGACGGGAGCGTCAGGCCGACCACCTGCCCGGCGTCGTCGTAGTCGTACGCGAGCGTCTGCTCGGCGGCGTCGGTCTGCCGGACGAGCCGACCGGCCGCGTCGTAGGCCCACGCGGTCGCGCCCGTGGCGTCGGTCATGGCGATGGGCAGGCCGCCGGCGTCGTACGTGAGCTCGACGGTGCTGCCGTCGGCGTACCGGGTGCGGACCAGGTCGCCGCGGGGGTCGTAGGAGTAGCCGGTGACCCGGCCGTCCGCCGCCCGCGTCCGCGTGACCCGGCCGGCGGCGTCGTAGCGGGCGGTCGTGACCGACCCCACCTGGTCGGTCTCGCGGACCACCCGACCCGCCGGGTCGTACGCGAACGACGACACGCCGCCGCGCGCGTCCGTGATCCCGGCGAGCCGGCCGTCCCCGTCGTAGGCGTACGCGGTGGTGGCCGCCAGGTCGGTGCCCGCGCCCTCGACCACCTCCACGAGCTGCCCCGCGGCGTCGTACGCGTACCGGGTCGCGGTGCCGAGCGGGTCGGTGGTGCTGGTCTGGCGGCCGGCCGCGTCGTAGCCGTACCGGTCGACGGCTCCGGTGGGGTCGGTGACCGAGGTCAGGCGCCCGGCGAGGTCGTAGCCGTACGCGGTGACCGCCCCGAGCGGGTCGGTCGCGGCCACGACGCGCCCGGCGAGGTCGTACGCGGTCGTGCTCACGTCCCCCAGCGGGTCCGTGACCGCGACGACCCGGCCGGCCGCGTCGTGCGAGAAGCCCGTCACCGCGCCGAGCGGGTCGGTGACGGCGGCCACCCGGCCCGCGGCGTCGTACGCGTACGCGGTGCGCGCGCCGAGCGGGTCGGTCAGGGCGACGACCCGGCCGGACCGGTCGTGCTCGCGCGTCCAGGTCTGCCCGCGCCGGTCGGTGACCCCGGTCAGGTTCCCCACGGCGTCGTACGCGTACCCGGTGACCTCCCCGACGGGGTCGGTCACCGCGACGAGCTGGTCCACGGCGTCGTACGCGTAGGTCGTGGTGGCGCCGACCGGGTCCACCTCGGCGACCAGCCGGCCGGCGGCGTCGTAGGCGTAGGCGGTGGTCCCGCCGGCCGGGTCGGAGACCGACTCCAGGCGGCCCGCGGCGTCGTAGGTCGACGTCGTGGTGCCGCCCTCCGGGCTGGTCTCGGCGACGACCGCGCCCGTCGCGTCGTAGGCGACGCGCCACGCGCCGCCGACCGGGTCCCGCACGGTCACGGGCCGGTACGCGTCGTCGAGCTCGTAGGTGACGACCCCGCCCTCGGGGTCGGTGCGCTGCACGAGGGCGTCCTCGCGGTTGTACGCGTACGTGGTGACGCCGCCCTCCGGGTCCGTGACGGACGTGAGGCGGAACATCGCGTCCCAGGCGTAACGGGTGACCGCTCCGTCCGGGTCGGTGACCGACGTCGGGTGGTCGTTCGCGTCGTACTCGATCCGCACGACGCCGCCGTCCGGCTGGGTCTGCGCCACCAGGCGGTCGCCGTCGTCCCAGGCGTACGCCGTGGTCGACCCGGCCGGGTCGGTGACGGCGGTCAGGCGGTTGGCCGCGTCGTACGCGTACGCGGTGACCGCGCCGGTCGGGTCGGTCGAGGTCACGACGTTGCCCCGGCCGTCGTACGCGTAGCCGCGGGTGCCGCCCGCCGGGGCGGTCTCGGTGAGCACGTCCCCGGCCGCGTCGTACGTCGCCGTGGCGGTCGTGCCGTCCGCGAAGACGACCGCGTCGACCAGGCCGCGCGGGGACAGCGCCCACGTGGTGCTGCGGGTGCCGCCGTCCGCGCCGCCGGGCTCGGTGACCGAGGTGAGACCCCCGGCGCCGTCGTGCGTGTACGCGGTGACCGCGCCGTCCGGCCCGGTCCGCGTCGCCACCTCGCCGCGGGCGTCGTAGGTGTACCGCGTCACGCGGCCCTCGCCGTCGGTGAACCGGGTGACGCGGTCCGCGCCGTCGTAGGCGAACCGCTCCACCTGGCCGGCGGTGTCCTGCGTGCGCACCACCCGGTAGCGGGCGTCGAACCAGTACGTCGACGGGTTGCCCTCGTTGTCGGTGTAGACGACGTGCCGCAGCCCGTCCGCGTCGGGAGCGTCCGCGTAGGCCCAGGTCCGGAGGTTGTCCTGCGCGTCGCGCTGCTCGACGACCCGGCCCGCGCCGTCGTAGACGTTGTGCAGGTAGCGCACGCCCGCGGGGTCGGTCGCCGTCACCATCCGGTGCGCGCCGTCGTAGGTGAACGACCGCGTGCGTCCGTCGGGGCCGGTGATCGTCGTGAGGTCGCCGGCGCCGTCGTAGGACAGGCCCCAGACGCGGCCGTCGGGGAGGGTGAACGCGGCGACTCGCCCCGCGGCGTCGTTCGTGACGTCGATCCGCTGCCCCGCGGCGTCGGTGATCGCGGTCAGCGGCACGAACGCGTCGTCGCTGTCCGGCACCCCGTACGTGAGGGTCGTGACGTTCCCGGCCCGGTCGGTGACGGAGACGAGCTCGCCGATCCCCTCGAGGTCGCTCGTGTCGTAGACGCGGCGGGTGCCGTCGGCGTCGGTCTGCTCGAGCATGCCGCCGGCGACCTCGCGCAGCACGGCCGGGTCGCCCGGGTCGGCCGTGAACCCGCCGGAACCGTCGGGCTCGTGGACGAACGAGGCGCCGTCGCCGCGCACGACCAGCACGGAGCCGTCGGAGAACCGCTGCGCGCGCCCGCCGAGGTCGAACGACCAGCCCGCCCCGACCCGGGTGGGCCGGCCGTCCTGGGAGTTGTGGACGAGGGTGACGGCGGTGTCGGTGCCGCCCGGGCCGGGCAGCGCGAACAGCGGCTCGTCCTCGACCAGGTTGCCCGTGGAGAACGACACCGGGTCGGCGCCGTACACGAGGTAGTTCAGGTGCCCGAGCAGGCGCCACCGGGCGAGGTCGGCCGCGCTGGGCCGGTCCGGCCACCCGCCGCCGAAGTAGTCGGTGCAGTTGAAGCCCTGGCCCTCCAGGTGCTTGCCGAGCCCCGTGAACACCCCGTTGACCAGGTGGTCGAAGCCCCCGTCGATGACCGGCCAGTCGTAGTTGTGGTTGAGGTGCAGCGCCTCCAGGTGCACCTTGGCGCCGGGCAGGCCGGCGTAGTCCGCGTACGGCAGGCTCGGGTGCACGTCGATCGCCAGGGACGGCCGCCCCGTGTACCCCGGCAGCTCCTGGTGCAGGCGGATCCCCGCGTCCACCGACAACGGGTCGCCGCGGAAGTACACCCGCGACCCGCCACCGCCCTCGCTGCCGCCCGGGCCGCCGGCGAACGAGTTGAACCCGATCGTCAGCATCAGGTCCGGGTCGGCGGCGGCCGCGACGCCCGCGCGCAGCTGCCGGGACACCGTCGGCGTGCTGCCGTCGCGGGTCAGCACGACGTCCGCGTGGCACGCCTGCCCGAAGAGCTGCTGCAGTCCGGTCGCGAGGCGCACGTTGTACGGCAGCTCGGTGACGTGCGCGCCGTTCGGGGCGGTGACGCTCGCGACGTCGTTGTCCGGGTCCAGCACGATCCGCGGACGCGGCTCCGGGTCGTTGGGGGTGCCGACGACGACGAACTGCGACAGGTGGTCGAGCTCGCCCACCACGGTCGACGTCGCGGCGTCGAGGTACGACGCGACCCGCACCCACGGCTCGGCCGCGGACTCCCGGGTGAACAGGCGCACGGTGCCCCGGTCGACGTCCGCCGCGCGCACCCGTGCCGCGTCGACGGCGACCTCGAGCCGCAGCCCCGGCACGACGTCCGCGTCGGTCCCCGGGTCGTCGGGCGTCAGGGGCTCGACCGCCGCCGACCGGGCGGGGAAGGACGTGACGACACCGCCGGCCCCGTCGGTCGCGACGACCTCGAACGGGTCGACCAGCAGCACCGCGTCCGCCGGCAGCCCCGGGTCGGCGCCCGCGCGGGACCGGGCCGAGGGCGCGCCGGGGAGGTCGTCCACTCGCACCGCCAGGTCGGCCGGCACCTCGTGCCCGGAGAACTCCGCCCGCACCCCGAGGTCGTCCGCGACCACGGTCCCGCCCTCGCCGGCGACCACGGTGCCGTCCGGGCCCTGGGCGGGTTGCGTGAGGGTCCGCGTGAGGTCGCCGAGCACCGCCGCGGCCTGGTCCCCGGTGAGCGGGTCGGGCGCCGGGGCGTCCCGCGGCTCCGTGGTGGCGGCCGGGTCCGGGTCGGTGCCGGTGAGCTGCGCCGCCCACGCCCGCGCGCGCTCGACGACCTCCGCATCGGGCAGCAGCCGGGGGCGCTCGTCGGCGGCGACCGGCCCGGCGACCGACACCAGCAGCGTCCCCGCGACCGCGATCCCCACGCCCCGGCGCAGCGCCCGGCACGCGCGCAGCGTCCGCAGGGTGCGACCCCGACCGGGCGGCGTCACGGCGCGACCCCGCCGTCACCGCCGGGTCCGCGTCCACCGCCGGGTGCGGGCGCCGCGGTCGTCACCGTCCGGCCCGCCCGGCGCACCAGCCAGGTCCCGCCGACGACCGACCCCAGCGCGGTGAGCAGGACGGGCCACCAGTCGCCGCCGGTCCGTGCCAGGCGCCCCGCCCACCGGTCGCCCCACCACGACCCGCGGTCGTAGACGACGCACGCGTGCAGCTGGTCGGCGTCCGGCACCCCGTCGCCGTCGTAGTCCTCCGACCCGGTGGCGCAGGTGGTGTCGCCGCAGATGACGACCTCCGCCCAGTCGCGCACGCCGTCGCCGTCGACGTCCTCGCGCCCCGTCGCGCACACCGTCGAGCCGCAGGTCAGCAGCTCGGCGTGGTCCGGCATCCCGTCGGCGTCCCGGTCCGCACCCGGGTCGGCGCCGGTGGTGGAGCCCGACGCCAGCACCTCGACCCAGTCCGGCAGGCCGTCCGCGTCCGCGTCCTCGTGCCCGGTGGCGCACGTGACCGACCCGCAGACCACCTGCTCGACCGCGTCGGGGATCCGGTCGCCGTCGCCGTCGCACGAGCGGTCACCGGGTGCGCACCGCAGGTCGGCGGGCGGCGGCGCGGCCGACGCGACGGCGGCACCCCCCGCCGTCCCCACGCAGCCCAGCAGCAGGACGAGCAGCACGCGGCACGCGGCACCCACGCCGGACCCCCTCGTTCGTCGGTCGCCACGCCCCGGGACGGGCAGCGGTCGACGACAAGCAAGGCGGAATCGGCACTACTCAACGGACCACCTGGTCCGATCTCGCGGGCGATGAGGTGGTGCGGCGACCCCTCAGACGGGGTAGATCGCGCGAAATGAGGTGGTCCGGGGCAGATCACCGACCTGCCTGGGTAGGTGGTCGGGGCGTCCACGGACCACCGCGGAGATGACGACAGCCCGAACCCTGATCAGGGTTCGGGCTGTCGTCGACGCCTTTCGGCATCACACGCGGGAGAGTCCGGTAACTCCGGGCTCTCTGCAGCGACGTCCGGTGCCCTGACCTGCGATCTCACCGTTTCGCGGTTCTGATCACACGACGTCCTGACGTGGTGGAACGTCCGTGGATCCGAACGACAGCGGTGTTGTTCACCGGGTCTCGACCGAGCACGATGGGACCAGAAGCCGGTCTCGCTGCCGGAATCGCGCGAGACCGTCAGCGGAATCGTGTGACCAGATCGAGCGCAAGGCACCCCTGATGCTGTGAACGGGCTCTCGTTGTCATACCTGGAGTACCGCGACCAGTGAACCCGCTGCGGCGCCGAGGGACGCACCCTCGGACGAACCGGCCCGCCGCCGCTCGGGTTCAGGCACGTCGCCGATGCTGTCCCCCCTTCTCTTGCTTGCCGTGCGGTGTTCGCGCAACACTGCTCACGCCGGGACACGCCGCCTCATCTTCGATCCAGCACGGCAATGCGAGGTGGGCTTCATGAGCGAGGTTCAGCAGTGTCCTGCGACGTCACAGGAAACCCGGCGGCAGGTCCGATGAGCATCAACCGGACACGGGACCGCGCGATCCGGGCGCTCCAGGCCGAGCGAGGCGTGAAGTACGGCGTCGCGACGCGCATGTGGGAGCAGGAGAACCCGGAACACGCGGCGCGGTACCGCGAAGCTCGTGCCCGGCTGACCGATCAGACCGATCGGCAGCCTCCGCAGGTGAACGTCGACAAGTTCCTCGACGACCTCGAAGGTCGGCTGCTGCACGAGTTGGACCTCACACCGCCACCCGGTGTGCCCGACGCCGTAGTCACCGGCGCGTACGCCCTCGCGGACGACGTCACCGTCGAACATGCCAAGTCCTCCAGCCGTGGCTTCGTCGACTGGCGACTGAGCATCGACGTCGAGCTAACGACCGCCGGCGTGTGGGCCGGCTCTCTCGTTGACGCGAAGCAGATGCCGCACGTCGCGGCACTCGACGCAACCACCGGCGTCGCGACTCTGAAACCAGGGCGAGCCCGAATCACCTACGCGATTCGCACCCAAGGTAACCCTCCGAAGCTCAAGGAGGCGCGCGCAACTCTGTCTTGGGCATCCGCCGCAAGCAAGGCACGAGGACGCGATGCCCGGTAGGTGCTCCGGACAATGCCCGCCCCCGATTGTGGAAGTCTCCTACGCAGTGGGTCGAGGTGCGGAGCGCCCGATCAGACGAGCCGAACTCGGCGACATCCCGCCCGCCGAGCACGAGACGGACCACTACCGTCAGAAGCTGGCGATGGCGACGACCGAAACCGCTGTGGCTCGCGTGGGAGCAGCCGCGCCTTGACCCGACGCTGGGCCTGTCCGTGTGGCTCCGTGACCACCGGGACCACCACACGCCGATCCCGCTGTCCTACGACGGCCCCCTCAAAGGCTGCAAGCCCGACAGCCACCGCGACGCCCGCGAGGTCCTGCCCAGCGACGGGCCGCAGCACGGCATGTACCAAGACGAGAGGATCGCGAACGCCTGAACCGGGGTCATCGAAGCGCGGCAGTGCCTGGGGGCCTCCTCCAGGCACTGCCGCGTTCAGGCGGCGACAAGGCGATGAAGCGGACGTCGGGCTAACGTCGCGTCTTCTCCACACGCCAGGCAACGAGCGCCGCTACCAGAGCAAGCAAGCAGACGACGCCGATGACCCATGAGAACGTGCCTTGCACCAGGGTGGCTGTGAGCAAGCCGGCTGCGCCGAGAAGGAGCAACACCAGAAGCATGCGGCCGGGAGTTACGCTTGTCATGACTGAGTCCCCTTCGGCATAAGGCGAGAGAGCGGACTCAGTCCGCCTGTAACACCACCGATTACCGCGCCATCGAGGGTCGCACGCCGAACCTGCGTGGAGCTCTTCCCTTGCAGAGTAGCCGTAAGGCCAGATCCGAGCGCGCCGCCGACCGCCCCATACGCAATGCCAGCCGCGATAGCGCAACCGACGCCAGGGATGCCAGCGCAGAGAGCGGCGGCGCCGAGCGTTGCCACGACCTTGCCTGCCACCGCTCCGACGAGCTCCGACACCAGCTGGCCCGTGGGGTCAACGTAATTGACGGGGTTGTTCGCGGCGTAGGCGTAGCGGTTGCCGTTGGACGGGTCGAGAGGCGCGTCGAGGGTGTCCATCTGAGTCCACCGGCCCTCGCCGGGGTCGTAGTAGCGGGCGCCGTTCAGGGTCCAGCCGGTGACGCGGTCGTTCAGGCCGCCGGTGAACCCGAACGGGGTGTAGTCCGCCGCGACGGACCCGTTGGTCGACTCGACCTCGCTGACGCCGTAGGGGTCGTACTCCCAGGAGTCGTTGGTGGTGTTGTTCTGCGTGACCAGGGCCGTGGGTGAGCCGAGGTTGTCGTAGATGTACAGGGACTGGTCGTCGATGTTCCCGGTGTCGGACCGGACGATGATCGGCGTCGCCGAATTTCCTCGTCGCGAATCTGCGAGCTAATGTCGGACCGAACGCTAGTAAGTTCGACAGCCCTCTGGAATCGATGGTCGCGATCGCATCGATCACCAATGCCGCCGCTCCACGTCTTGCCTTGAGAACGGTTCTAGCGCTTTCGCCTGCTTCGCCGGACGGCGACAAATACGGCCACTACGACGAGAGCAATCACGACTGGCGTGAGGATGTCCACCATCACTCCTTTCGCCATCGGGTAAACCACATCACAGCAGTGTAGATATTAACCGCAACCGCAGCTACGATTGCGGCGAAGGTGCGATAGTCGCCCACGCCCTGGAAGGCGAACAGTATCAGGCCGATCAAGACTATCGGGAAGACTCCGAAAAAAATGACAGCTTGTATGCCTCGCGGCCGTCTATTGACTTGCTGCTCTGCCACCAGTCCTCCAGTCTCAGAGAATCAACTCGCTAGGGCTTCAAAACCGAGGCTCGCGAGCTCGCCTGCCGCGAAGCACCCTCCAGCGGCGAGTACAGCTCCCGCGCCCGCCGTCGCGGCAGCGGTGATGCCCGCACACGCCCCGCCAACGACTGCGCCAATCGCCAGCGACGCAACTTCGACAGACCCACCGTACGTGTCACCACTGGCGTACGCACCTACAGCGCTCGCAATCCCGATACCGTCGAGAGCCCGCCCTGTCGTATCCAAGAGTCCCGACCACAAACTGTCTTCGCCAGTCGGATCGACGTAGTTGACGGGGTTGTTCGCGGCATAGGCGTAGCGGTTGCCGTTGGACGGGTCGAGAGGCGCGTCGAGGGTGTCCATCTGAGTCCACCGGCCCTCGCCGGGGTCGTAGTAGCGGGCGCCGTTCAGGGTCCAGCCGGTGACGCGGTCGTTCAGGCCGCCGGTGAACCCGAACGGGGTGGAGTCCGCGGCAACGGACCTGTTGGTCAACTCGAACTCGCTGACACCGTAGGGGTCGTACTCCCAGGAATCGTTGGTGGTGTTGTTCTGCGTGACCAGGGCGGTGGGTGAGCCGAGGTTGTCGTAGATGTACAGGGACTGGTCGTCGATGTTCCCGGTGTCGGACCGGATGATGATCGGAGAGCCGAGCGCGTTGGTGCTCTTGTAACCAAAATGGTTAAAATCGCTTCAAGAGGTGCGTTATAAATCGTTCGCTGCGCGTTCTCGGGTCCGAGCCATAGTCCGCCCCTGCCCACCTGCACGGTCGCCTGATCTGCGAGGCGCGCCAGCCAGACGGGGGTGGCTGGCGCTCCCTCTTGACGAAGTTGACTACGGTGACAACGATCCCCATCGCTATGAGGAACCACCCGATTGCAGCGCCGGTAACCGGGAAGCGGACAGCTCGATCACCGGGAAAGACGATGACGCCGATTGACCCGGCCACGATGAGGACTATCCCACCGACCATGAGCATCCGTCTGTTCGGTTCCTCTCGGCGCGCGGTCACGTCAGTCCAGCGCACCCCGCCGCGGCTGCCAGCCCTCGGCACACGCGGTCGGCACCGGTCCTGGTGCGGCGAGGCTGGCACAGGCTGCAGTGGCAAATGCGGTTCACCGCTGGTGGCGATCGAGGCGAGGGCCACGAAACCGTAGCAGGCGAATGAGGCAGTTGTTCCCGCTAGGCCGACCCTGGCACAGCCAAATCTTCGACACCTGCGACGAAAATCCGAAAGCCGCGATGGCTGGCCCGTTCGCGGGACATTCACGACTTGTGTGATCAGTCCTTTCGGCGAAGCAGTAGAACTAGAGTTCCGACCACCGCGGCTCCGCCCGCCACCGTGCCGATGATCAGGCGTGGGCTCGGATTGTCCGTGGTGAGCAGAAACCAAAGGCAGGCGAGGAATGCAATCGGGAAGAGGATATAGAAAAATACGCGTGTTCGCTTCGGGGGCTCACTCACAATACTCTCTTCTCATCGCGATGCTAGTGACTCGAAACCATACGATGCGGCGGTCCCCGCCGCGAGGCAGCCGCCCGCCGCGACGACCCGCCAGCCACCGGTTGCTGCCGTGGTCAAGCCCGTACAGACGCCGCTGACGACGCCGCCGATGACCAACGAGGCCACCTTGACAGAGCCGTTGTATGTGTCTCCCCTTGCGTAGGAGTTGACCGCTTCTCCGACCCCGATGAGATCTCCAAGGATTCCCGCACCCTCGATGTAGTCGATGAGCGTCCCGGTGGGGTCGATGTAGTTGCTCGGGTTGTTGGCGGCGTAGGCGTACCGGTTGGCGTTGGATGGGTCGAGGGGTGCGTCGAGGGTGTCCATCTGGGTCCAGCGGCCCTCGGTGGGGTCGTAGTAGCGGGCGCCGTTCAGGGTCCAGCCGGTGACGCGGTCGTTCAGGCCGCCGGTGAACCCGAACGGGGTGTAGTCCGCGGCGACGGACCCGTTGGTCGACTCGACCTCGCTGACGCCGTAGGGGTCGTACTCCCAGGAGTCGTTCGTGGTGTTGTTCTGCGTGACCAGGGCGGTGGGTGAGCCGAGGTTGTCGTAGATGTACAGGGACTGGTCGTCGATGTTCCCGGTGTCGGACCGGATGATGATCGGCGTCCCGGAGGCGTCGTGCTCGAGGTACGCACGAGACCCGGCGTGGCGGACCTGCTCGATGATCGGCTTGCCGAGTCCGTTGGTGCGCCCGTACCCGTACCGGTACAGGTACTGGTCGTTCGGGTTCTTCTGGCCCAGGAGCTCGCCGTTGCCGACACCGGCGTACTCGTACGTCCAGATCCCGGCGCCGTCGTCGACATCCTTCCAGCGGGACCTCGTCCCACAGATGGAGTGTCAACCAGCCCTGCAGCAGTCCCCTGTCATGGCGCCCGGGAGATCGCACTCTGGCGGTGAGTGCGTGAACGCTCTTGGAGCCCCCGCAGCCCGCCTCGCAGGTGGTGGCCGAGAAGCCGCGGAGGTCGACGAGCGGAACTGGCACGAGGGGACACGAACAGGGCAGAGGTCTTCCTCGCTCTCGGGCTCGCCGCAGCCCACCACGGTGCGTTGCCCGGCCGAATCCCAGGTCTACCGGCTCAGGTCTACGAACTTGGCAGACCATCCTCCAGACGGGCGCTCCTCCTACACCGATCCCGCAGGGCAACCGTCGGTTCGCCAGATCGATGACCCGTGCAAGCCGTACCGGCCGGAGGTGCTCGCACACTGTGCCGATCAGCTCGCGTCGGCTGCCCTCGACGGTGGGCGCCTCCGAGCGAGCGCGATGCTGCTCGCATGACAACCCGGGGCTTAGTTCTCCCGGTTGACGTCATCCTCGCCCGACCCTGAGATGTCGTGCCCTTCGCTCGCCTCTCGATGGCGCGAACGGAGCCATATGACCGACGGGACTATGACGACTCCACCAAAGGCCGCCGCGCCGCCAGCCCAGGTGCCCAGGGACTCGTCGACCGGGCTCAGTGCGATCTTGAGCAGCAGTCCGAGCGCAATGAGACCAGCTGACCAGCTCACTTCTGCCCCCCTCCCACATCCGACGGTTTCGTGATCACGGGGGCCGTTAGCCGGCGATTCCGGCGGTGAGAGCGCCCGCGGCGCACGCGCGCAGGCCACTTCCGGAGTCGTAGGCCCCTCGCGCACCCCAGATGTTCGAGATCGAGTCACCAAGGTAGCCACCGAAGCAACCACCCGCGACCCTGCCGATCGTGCCGCCGAGCGCGGCCCCGGGGACACTTCCCCCGAGTCCTCCGATCGCGCTGCCAACGGCGGTGAAGAGGGCCGTGACTCCGACGCCTACCACGTCACCCACCAGGTCCGCGGTTCCGTATCGGCCGGTGGGGTCGACGTAGTTGACCGGGTTGTTGGCGGCGTAGGCGTACCGGTTGGCGTTGGACGGGTCGAGGGGTGCGTCGAGGGTGTCCATCTGGGTCCAGCGGCCCTCGGCGGGGTCGTAGTACCGGGCGCCGTTCAGGGTCCAGCCGGTGACGCGGTCGTTCAGGCCGCCGGTGAACCCGAACGGGGTGTAGTCCGCGGCGACGGACCCGTTGGTCGACTCGACCTCGCTGACGCCGTAGGGGTCGTACTCCCAGGAGTCGTTGGTGGTGTTGTTCTGCGTGACCAGGGCCGTGGGTGAGCCGAGATTGTCGTAGATGTACAGGGACTGGTCGTCGATGTTCCCGGTGTCGGACCGGATGATGATCGGCGTCCCGGAGGCGTCGTGCTCGAGGTACGCACGCGACCCGGCGTGGCGGACCTGCTCGATGATCGGCTTGCCGAGCGCGTTCGTGCGCCCGTACCCGTACCGGTAGAGGTACTGGTCGTTCGGGTTCTTCTGGCCCAGGAGCTCGCCGTTGCCGACACCGGCGTACTCGTACGTCCAGATCCCGGCGCCGTCGTCGACGGACTCGAGCTGGTCGCCGGCGGTGTAGGTGATGTCGGACAGCTCGGGGTTGGCGGTGAGGTTGCCCGCGGCGTCGTAGGTGAACCCGGTGCTCGTGGTCTGGTTGCCCGCGTTGTAGGTACGGGTCTGGGTGCCGTCCGGGCTGGTGGCGGTCAGCCGGTTACCGCGGGAGTCGTACGTGTAGGTGTAGCTCTGCGCGGCGATCGGGCCGTTGCTGTCAGTGCCGGCGGAGATCGACACGGCAGTCAGCCGGTTGGCCTGGTCGTAGGTGTAGGTCGAGACCTGGCCGGTGAGGTTGTCCCGGCGCCACTGGATCAGCGACCGGTCGTCCGCGGCCGACGGGGTGCACGTCGGGGCGGTCGTCCCGGCGACGTAGCAGAACGTGGCGTCCATGACCGGGGTGGTGTTCGTGCCCCAGTCGGAGGACTCGGCCTTGATGCCCGTGATGCGCCCGTTGGCGTCGTAGTCGGTGTGGGTGTGCGCGGCCCAGGCGGTGTTGTCCTGGTTGGTCGTCATCCACGTGTCGGTGCGTCGACCCTTGTCGTCGACCGCGAACCGGGTCCAGCTCTCCTCGGTCCCGACGGTCGTGTACTGGGCGGTCTGCGCACCGGAGTCGTCGTACACGTAGGTGGTCGTCCCGCGACCGTCGGTCGTGGTCTTCAGCCGCGAGGACTTGTCGTACGTGTACGTCACCGGGTCGTCGTCGTCGCTGTGCACGCGCGAGGTCAGCCGGGACATCGAGTCGTAGGAGTACGTGGTCGTGCCCGAGGCGTCCAGGCGTGTGGCGACCCGACCTGCGGCGTCGTAGGTGTACGCGACGTCGGGGGCCGCGGTGGTCCCCGAGTAGTCCAGGCCGGTGAGCCGGTCGATGTCGTCGTAGCTGTACGTGGTCGTGACGCCGTTGCCGTTCGACGCGGTCGCGGTGCGCCCGTACTGGTCGTACGTCAGGTTCCGCACACCGAGGCTGGTGCCGGTCGGCGGGGTGACCGATGTCAGCTGCTTGTTCGCGTCGTAGCCGTAGGTCGTGGCGTTCCCAGTGTTGCCCGGGGCGGTCGCGGTGGCGACCGTGCCGTCGGCGTTGTACGTCAGCGCGGCCTCGGCAGCCAGGGCGTCGGTCGACGTGAGCTGGTTCCCCGTGCCGTTGTACGTGTAGAGCGAGGCGTTGCCCGCGTCGTCGGTCATCCCCGACGGCGAGTACTTCGAGGCGGCCGAGGTGTTCCCGTACTCCCAGGTGGAGGACGCCCCGCCCTGGGTCGCGAGGTTGGTCAGCGACTCACCCTCGTTCGCGTCATAGCTGTAGGTCGTGGTCTGGGCGCCGGTGCCCGAGCCCTGCGTCTGGGTGGCCGGGTCGATGTTCGGGGTGAACGTGGCCCCGCGCTCACGGCCCTCGGCGTCGACGGCCTTGGTGACCTGGCCCTGCAGGTCCGAGGTCAGCGTGTAGGTGGTGTGCGGCCCGGAGGCCGGGGAGCCGGACTGGTCCTGCTCGGGGTCGGACACGAGGGTCTCGGTGTCGGAGGTGTACGCGAACCGCGTCCAGGAGTCGCCGGTGTTCTGCGCCACCGCCGTGACCCGGTTGCGGTCGTCGTAGGTGAACTCCGTGGCCGGCACACCCGGCGCGGAGATCTTCGTCAGCAGCGCGCCGTCGTACTCGAAGGTCGTGTCGCGTCCGAGCGCGTCGGTGATGACCTCCAGTCGCCGCTCGGAGTCGTAACCGAGCTGCACGGTGCGGCGGTCGTTCGCCGGGCCCTGCGCGATCTCGTACGCCTGCTGGTCGTCATAGGCCAGGTCGACGTCCAGGTCGGCGCCACCGCGAGTCGCGGTGATGGTCGTGGGCATGCCCGACCCTGTAGGCCCGTAGACCAGGGTGTGGGTGTTGGAGTTGCGGTCGGCGACCGCCTGCGGGAACCCCGAGGCGTCGAACGTCCACTTCTGCTGCGAGCCGTGGTCGGTCAGGGTCCACCCCCCACCGCTCGCCGCGACCAGGTCGGCGGTGATACCCGCGGGAGGCGCCCACCCGCCGGTCCCGTTCGGGACGAACGTCGCCGCCTGGCCCGACCCTGCGTAGAAGACCACCGAACCGTCGGGCTGCGCGGACAGGATGTGCCCGGCAGTGGCGAACCACCCGCGACCGAACGGCGAGACCGGCTGGTCCTGGATCGTGCCGGCACCGATCGCGAACGAGTTGTACGCCAGGTCCACCGGCAGATCACCCGTGACACCCGGGGCGGACAGCCCTGTCGCAGTGACCTGCAGGTTGCCCGTCGCGACGTCGACCGCCGCGCTGACCCGGTCGCCCACCTGGAACGGCACCGTCGTGGCACCCTTGCGCGAGCCGGCACCGATCAGCGGCTGCACCTGGTCAGCCCGCAGGTCCGAGACCGGCGAACATGCCGAGGCGTCGCACGAGGCCACCTGCCACTCGACGTCCTGACCTGCCGGTAACACGGGCAGCGTCAGCCGGGCGGTCGATCCGGAGGCCACGGCGACCCGGGTCCCGTCGGCCAGGTCCCACGAGCCGGCACCGGCTCGGCGGGCGAAGAACTGCCCGTCCACGCTCCCGCCGTCCGGGTCCGACACCGTCGCCGCGAGCACCGGTGTGTGCGTTGCCGCCCGCTCGAACCCCAGCCCGCTCGGTGCTCCCGGCGCAGCGGCCGCGGCCGGCAGGGCCGTGACCACCATCGCTGCGACACTCGTAACGACCACAGCACGCAATCGACCCCGCATCGGGTCCCCCTTGAGATTGCGGCCCCCACCTGCCCCCTGCAGTCAGGTCGCCAAGGCATTCCTAACCGCCAAGCACGGGCTGCGTGGGCGGTTTCACCCGAACCACTCCAACGGGTGTATGAGCCACGAGAGTGCCGACGGGCGCGTCACCCGTTCGGCGTAACCGAGGGTGCGCTCCGCGCCAGCGTCCGTCGTGAGCCGGGCCGCGAATGCGGCCGAGAGCGTCATGCTCCCCCACGCCGCGGGCACGGATCCCCGCAGGGGAGCCATCTGGGTGAACATGCTCCGACCAGTGCCAGATTTGTCCGATTTATGCCAGCGTGCTCTGCGACCAGCAACGACAGCCGGCAAGTCAAAGCGCCAGGGGGCGACGTGACGATCCTGACGACGACGAGCACGCGCGTGAAGGGCGTCGACGCGCTGCGCGGCCTGGCCGCGATCGCGGTGTTCATCTGCCACATCGGCGGGTACTGGGGCTTCCTCGACCTGCCGGGCAAGGTCCCGCAGCTCGTCGCCGCCGGCGCGCACGGCGTCGACGTGTTCATCGTCATCTCCGGCTTCTGCCTCGCCCTGCCGCTGGCCGGACACCGGCGGGCGCTGCGGGTGCCGCAGTTCTACGGCCGCCGCGCGTGGCGGATCTTGCCGCCGTACTACGTCGCACTCGCGCTCGCCGCGGTCCTCGCGCTGCTGCCCGCGACGTGGCACCTCACGGTGGCCCGGCAGGCGTCTTTCAGCGACGTGCTCCTGCACCTCATGACCGGCCAGGCATGGGTCCCGGGCGAGGTCGGCACCATCAACGGGTCCCTGTGGTCGGTCGCCCTCGAGGTCCAGCTCTACGCGCTGTTGCCCCTGCTGGTCCTGGCCTGGCGACGCTGGGGAATCGTCCCGGTCCTGGTCGGCGCCGTCGCCCTCGACCTGGCGTGGCGGTTTACGGGCGCGCTGGGCGGACCGGCGCCGCTCGGGTCGGACCTGGTCGTGCCCGCGCGCCTCGACCAGTTCGTCGCCGGCATGGCCTGCGCGGTCGCGATCCGCGCGGGCCTCGCATGGTCCACCCGCCGGTCGCTGATCACGTTCGCCCTCGCGACGCTGGTCGCGCTCAGCACCTCGACGCTGAACCTCGGCGTCGTCACCGGGATCACGTGGGCCGCCGCCGGCGCGAGCGCCGTCCTGCTCCTCGCCGGGCCCATCGGGCACACCCTGGGCGGCACCGCACTCGAGCTGTTCGGCGCCCGCTCGTTCAGCTTCTACCTGCTGCACCAACCCGTCCTGCTCGTCCTGGCCCCCGCCGTGGCAGCACTCCCCGGCGGTACACCGACCCAGCTCGTCCTGGGCGGGTCGCTCGCCCTGGCGATCACCGTCCTGGGCGCCGAGGTGCTGTTCCGTGCCGTGGAGATGCCGAGCCACCGAGCCGGGCGACGACGGTTCCCGCACACCGTCGCGCCGGCGGAGCGGCGGCAGCCCCGCACCGACCCCACGACCGAACCGATCCCGGTATGACCCCGGTGCGACGTCGCGCACTCGGATCCATCATCGGGCTGCTGCTGGTCTCGGGCTGCGCAGCCACCGCCGAACCGTCGCCCCCGGAATCATGGCAGGAGTACGACACGCTCACGGCCCTGGCCGACGACGCCTCCCTGATCGTCACCGGGGTGGCGCAACGGCACACGGGCACCGACGAGCGACCCCTCGTCCAGTTCTCCGTGACCTCGACGCTCGAAGGTGCCGCACCACGCGACGACCCGATCCACGTCGCTCTCGACCCTGCCGAACCCCTGGACCTGCACCCCGGCTTCCACTACGTGCTCTACCTCGAGGACGGCGGAACCAGTGAGGCGTTCACCGTGGTGGGTCCAGGGGCATTCCAACGATCACCCGGTGGCTCGACCTTCAACCGGATCGCCAGCGCACCGCACGGCCTACCCCCGTCCGTGACGCTCGCGGACGTCGCCTCGCCCTGACGACGAGCCCGGCTACGTCGCGTCCACCCCGCCAGCGCCCCAGGCACCTTCCCCCGAGCGCTACGGCACGCCAGCGCGCTCAGGATTCCGCAGATCCACCCGCAAACGAAGAACCCCCGGCCGGAGACACTCCGACCGGGGGTTACCCGAACTGCTTGACCCGTTCCAGACGAACAAGTCTGTGTGGCTTGTTCGCCTAACCCTCCGATAGGGCGGCACGTCTTCGCTGGTCAGCTGCCGTGTACAGGCTAGGGGTGATGTCGTGTACAGGCCGGGCGTCTAGCCCGAGGATCCGGCGACGAGCTCGAGGAGGCCAGTTGCGGCGACGTTCGCAGCGACGTCAGCTGCAAGTGTGATCGCGCCGGAGCGGACAACTCGATGAACGTCCTGGTGCGCTCTCCGGCTACACCGCCGTCGGCCTGGACCGCCGCACCGTACTCGGCGGCTTCCTGGTCGCTGAGTCCGAGTTCACGAGTGTCCACGCGAGTGCGTTCCGACGGCCCGTCCATAATGACGGAGGTCATCATGGACGAATCTGGGCATCGAGCCTAGACCCGTGCCAAATGCCCGCTCCGCGACTGGTAAGTCAAACCTGCTGAGCGCCCTGACCCCCGCGTGAAACTGATATGGGCGTTCTGTCATTCCGAAATAGTGTCGAAGAGTCCGTCGAGCCAGCGGTCGTCGTCTCCTAGCTGAGGGCGGTATCCCCGTTCTTCTCGACGATCATCGTCGGGCTCGTAGTCATCGCGCTCGAGCTCCGCGATTCGATCGTCAATTTGATCTCGCTGGTAGGCCCAATCGACATCCAAGTCGTCCAGTTCGATCCCCACGGCACGAGCCGCCTCTTCAAGCTCGTCGACGAAACCGCGAAGTTCCTCAGCGTCACCGAGGTCCGTCCAAGTCTCGAGTGCGCCAGCGACCGAATCAGTGAACTCAGATGTGAGGTCAGCGGGGTCCGATCCCTGGGTCCGCAGCGGACTGAGCCGATGCAACTGGACCAGAAATTCGAAGTCCCGGGGCCGATCCAACGACTTGGAGAACCAGTCTTCCGCTCTCGAGAACAGCGTCTCTCGAACGCTCGGGTCGAAAGAAGGGAAAGATACGACTCGCTCTAAAAGCACCAGGACATCGCCCTTATTGTCCCACTGCTCCCAGGAGATTGAGTCAGCCAGTAACGCGCTCGAGATGTCTGGGGTCGCTGTCCTCGCGTTTAGATCGTGAGTAACGGCGACAACGAATCCTAGTCGCTCCGTTCGGCTGGACTGGCCGTGCATTCCAGTACCCGTGAGCGACAGCAGTCGTTCGACGATCAAGTCACCGATCCCCACGACGCTGGCGCGAAGGGTCGGCCGCAACACTTGCTTGTTGCGACCCGCGTTCTGCAACATAAAAGAAGCGGTCCTTGTAAGCGAGCGCGGCCCTGCGAACAAATGCGCTGGGACGCCACGCTCCGGCTCGCTCGCGTACGTCCAGAGCCGCAAGAGTTGATTGAAGTCGTGGCTCGCAGCAACGACCGACTGCAATATCACTGGATCTGGCAGGAGGATCGACAGCACAGAATCCTGGACGCCCGGATTTGAGAAGTCGACCATAGTGCCCCACGGCGCGATGTGGAGGTCGACGGAGCTGCCTTCCAGTTGACGCATCGTCTCCTCGAACGCTTCGTCGTCCCTAAGCGCGATCGAGAAACTCGCGTGCGATCTTTCCAGCGACGCGATTTGGCTGGGTGGTTCCATAAGCGTCAGCATCGCGAGCATCCGCTTCGCCATGCGCGAGATCTGGTGGCGGAAAACATGCCTCCAGAGTTCAGTAGGCTTGTCGAAAGCCTCCTCTAGATAGTCGCCGAACTCCGACTCAGCCCGACCGCTGGATTGAAAGAGAGATATCGCGTCGCCGATGAGGCGAGGGTTGTAGTTTGCGTGATCGATGAGGCGTGCGTACTTGCGCTCATGGCGCAGCGACTCCCGTGCGGCGGGACCAACGCCGGAGAAGAAAACGTGGTTGTAAAGGATGTGCCCCCGGTTTCGACGCGTGTAGACGCCCACATCGAGCACGTACTTGCTCAGTTCCATCTTCGGGCTATTCAGGCGATCAAAGGCCACCCGCGCTTGCTGGAGTATGTACTCGCGGGTGGTTAGTAAGAGCAGCTTAGTGGGAGAACTTTCGATCCTTTTGATGAATCTGAGGAGCCTGTCGTCCTCGTTCTTGCCGAGTTTCTCGAAACCTGTGGTTCGCCCGAGAAAGTCGTCGTACACGAATATCTGCTTCGTCCCGGCCGTGTAAAGCCTGTCCGCTTCGTCTATATCAGAGCTGATTACGACCGCCTGGAATCCATCGGCCATGGCCTGCAGAAGTAGAATCTCTGAGAGCGTGGTCTTGCCGACGCCAGGCGGGCCCGAGATGAGGACGGTGTGCGATGAGTCGAGGATTTCGCGAGCTCGGGCGACGCTCTTGTTGTGGACGAACACGGCCGCGTTTGAGCGAAGCTCTTCGACGTAGCCCTGAGATCGGACGTATAGCTCGTTATGGAGGAGGCGTTCGAGGACTGCAGCGCTGTTGAGCCATAACTTGAAGTGGGCTTTTTCGACCTCCGGATGTGCACGAATGAGGGCAAGTATGTCCTCCTTGCCGAGGATGTCAGACGGTGCGCAATTCGCGCCAGCATCTGCCAGTATCGCCGCGAGTTCGGCTTTCCGCTTGGGTGTCATCGAAACTGTCGTGGCCAACACGTAGCGGGAGGCCCCGACGGTAGCCGCCGTATCGGCCTCGTTCTTGACTCGCGACTTCAAACCGGAGTAGCCGGTGGCCAGGTAGTGCTTGCATTGCACCACCAGATCAATCTGGCCGGTTTCGGGTTTCAGCAGTCGGAGGTCGACTCCTCCATCGCGGCCTTTCGTGAATCCCTCTAGAGAGAGGCCCCACGCGGCGTTTAGCAGGTCCTGACACAGGACTTCGAAATCGTGCGGTGAGAGTGCTGCTAGCCCGCCGTCTGTCATGACGGCACGCTAGCAGCCGGAGCGGTTGCCCACCAGAAAATCCAGCAGGATCGTTCTTGAAGACGGTGGTTGACCGACATCACCGAGCACCCCACCGCCGAGGGCAAGGTCTACCTGTGCGCGATCAAGGACGTGTACTCGAACCGGATCGTGGGGTACTCGATCAGCGACCGCATGACCTCCCGCCTCGCGGTCGACGCCCTGGCCTCGGCGGTCGCCCGCCGCGGCGGTGACGTCGCTGGCTGCATCGTCCACAGCGACAGGGGCAGCCAGGGCGAAATCAATCGGTCGTCGCAACACCCCCCCCTGTGGTCACGGAGGTGTGGAATGTCGCGACGGCAGCAGCAGGCGGATCGGGCGTTGCGTCCGGCGATGCGATCACCGGGGCGGCCGATC